>NZ_JCAQOT010000024.1:0-1115531 GCF_059567845.1 Massilia sp. BGA-UO-ETr-WB1
CCACCGTTTCCATGGCGGCCAGGTTGGCGGTCGACAGGGCGGCGATCTGGCGCGAGGTCAGGCCGGACGCCTGGGTGCTGCTCAGGGCGACGATCTGGGTGGTGGTCAGGCCGTTGGCGATAACGTTGGTGCTCAGCGCGCCCATCTGCGAGCTGGTCAGCGCGGCGATCTGGGTGGTGGTCAGCCCGGCGAACTGGCTGGTGCTCAGGCCGGCGATGGCGCTGGTCTTCAGGGACACGAAGTCCGCCGTTTCCATCGCTGCCAGATCCACCGTTTCCATGCCGGCCAGCTGGCCGGAAGTCAGGGCGCCGGCTTGGGCGGTGGTCAGGCCGATCACCTGCGCCGAGGTCAGCGCGGCCATCTGCGACGAGGTCAGCGCGGCAATAGTGCCCGTCTTCAGCGCGGCCACGTCCACCGTTTCCATGGCGGCCAGGTTGGCGGTCGACAGGGCGGCGATCTGGCGCGAGGTCAGGCCGGCGGCCTGGGTGCTGCTCAGGGCCACCACTTGCGCGGTGGTCAGGCCGTTGGCGATGACGTTGGTGCTCAGCGCGCCCATCTGCGAGCTGGTCAGCGCGCCGATCTGGGTGGTGGTCAGCGCAGCGAACTGGCTGGTGCTCAGGCCGGCGATGGCATTGGTCTTCAGAGCCTGGAAGTCAACCGTTTCCATGGCGGCCAGGTTGGCCGTGGTGAAGGCGCCGACTTGCGCCGAGGTCAGGCCAGCGACCTGGCTGCTGGTCAGGCCCAGCACCTGGGTGGTGGTCAGCGCGCTGGCGATGACGCTGGTGGTGAGGGCGCCCAACTGGCCGGACGTCATGGCGCCAACCTGGCTGGAAGTCAGGTTGGTGAACTGAGCCGTGCTCAGGCCGCCGATGGCGGAGGTCTTCAGGGCCGCGAAATCTTTCGTTTCCAGGACCGACAGGTTGGCGGTGGTCATGGCCGCCAGCTGGCTGGAACTCAGCACAGCCGCTTGCGAGCTGGTCAGCGAAGGGATCTGGTTGGTCGTCAGCGCCACATTGATGTTGGCGGTGGTCAGGACCGCAACTTGCTGCGTGGTGAGCCAGGAGATCTGATCGGACGTCAATGTCCGGACGTCATCAGTAGTCAACCCCGCAATATATTCAGTCGACAGGGCGCGAATCTGCGATGAGTCTAAAAGACCGATGTTGGACATTTTCCATTCTCCTTGGAACTACAGACAGCAAAAAATTTATGAAAGCAGCACCGTGACCAGTACGTCGGGGGCAGCTCAAGCTAAGTTGGTACTGCTACTACCAGCCGGTGCCAAGCGCCTCGCGCCCTACCAGCCTTGACGGCAAGTGCCCATGTTTACGTTCTTAACGTCAACTTTGGGCGAAACCTTTAGTGCTCGCCGGCTTTATCCGCCGCCCCATCCGGGCAGACAATTTCAGCAGGCTTATGTGCAAAGCGACCTTAAACACTGTTTCGTTAAGTAAACTTTGCGGGGTGAGGCAAAAACCACTTGAGGCGTCTGCAGACTGGTATTTTTTCCGTCGCCAGTCTGCGGGCCAGCCTAGGAATTACGATTCTCACCGGCAAGTATATCGTACTTAATTTCCCTGCTGCACTTATTTTCGCTATCTCAAACGCATTTCATGTGTTCAAAAGACAAGATTAAAATTGCTTGTAGACAGCATAGTAAGCAGCTTGAAGAGGCTCTCATGGGGAAAGTACAGGGGTAAACCGGACGCATATCACAATGCGCAATGGCGGCCCGTGCGCAGGGCGCGCGCCAAGTGTTGTTTGTGGGCACAAAAATGCTGACCAAAAAGCAAAAACCCCATAACTTCAATACGTTATGGGGTTTTTGACATGTTGCCCGCAGCAGCGGGCGGGACTGGGGATCTTAGAACGGGATGTCGTCGTCCATGTCCGAGAAGTTCGGCGCAGGACGCGGAGCCGGGCGCGGGGCCGGAGCCGGGGCTGGTGCCGGACGTGGTGCTGGCGCCTGGCGCGGGGCCGGGGCGTCGTAGCTGCCGCCGTCGTCCATGCCGGCGTCGCCGCCCATGCCCTGGCGGCCGCCCAGCATTTGCATCTGCTCGGCGATGATGTCGGTGGCGTATTTCTCGACGCCGTCCTTGTCGGTGTACTTGCGGGTCTGCAGGCGGCCTTCGACGTAGACAGAGGAACCTTTTTTCAGGTACTGGCCGACGATTTCAGCCAGGCGGCCGAAGAAGGAAATACGGTGCCACTCGGTTTGCTCTTTTTGCTCGCCGGTGTTGCGGTCTTTCGACTTGTACGAGGTCGCAACGGCAATGTTGGCGATCGCATCACCGCTAGGCATGTAGCGAATTTCCGGATCGCGGCCCAGATTGCCGACGATGATGACTTTGTTGACTGATGCCATGTATAACTCCTGTTGAACTGCGGCCGCACGTAGCGGGCTGACGTTGACCTAAAGGATGATTATAAGCCAAGGCAGGGCCCCACCCGCGCCCATTTTTTCAGAATACTGGTATTATATACAGTATAAATGTCCGGCGGCCTTGACCTGCGTCAAACAGCGCAAGGCGGCGCGGACCAAACCCCGCTATAGTAACGGGTTCACCCGCTTGCCCCTGCAGTTAGCTACCTTTACCCAAGGCTCAGACAATGGAACAGATCCGCATCCGCGGCGCACGTACGCACAACCTCAAGAACATCAACCTCGATCTGCCGCGCAACAAGCTGATCGTGATTACCGGGCTGTCCGGTTCCGGCAAGTCCTCGCTGGCGTTCGACACCCTGTACGCCGAGGGCCAGCGCCGCTATGTTGAATCGCTGTCGGCCTACGCGCGCCAGTTCCTGCAACTGATGGAAAAGCCGGACGTGGACTTGATCGAGGGCCTGTCGCCGGCCATCTCCATCGAACAGAAGGCCACCTCGCACAACCCGCGCTCGACGGTGGGCACCGTGACCGAGATCCACGATTATCTGCGCCTGCTGTTCGCGCGCGTGGGCACGCCCTACTGCATCAACCACCCGACCCACGCGCTGGCCGCGCAGACCGTGTCGCAAATGGTGGACGCGGTGCTGGCCATGCCCGAGGGCACCAAGCTGATGATCCTGGCGCCGGTGGTGGCCAACCGCAAGGGCGAGCATGTGGACCTGTTCGAGCAGATGCAGGCCCAGGGTTTCGTCAGGTTCCGGGTGCAAAGCGGTACGCATGACGCAAAAATCTACGAAGTGGACGACCTGCCCAAGCTGAAGAAGACCGAAAAGCACACCATCGACGTGGTGATCGACCGCGTCAAGGTGACGCCGGAAATCAAGCAACGCCTGGCCGAGAGCTTCGAGACCGCGCTGCGCCTGGCCGACGGCCGCGCCGTGGCCTATGAAATGGACACTGCGCAGGAGCATGTCTATTCCAACAAGTTTGCCTGCACCGAGTGCGGCTACTCGCTGCAGGAGCTGGAACCGCGCCTGTTCTCGTTCAACAACCCGATGGGCGCCTGCCCCGAGTGCGATGGCCTGGGCCATATCGAGTTCTTCGATCCGAAGCGCATCGTGGCCTTCCCCAACCTGTCCCTGGCTTCGGGCGCCGTCAAGGGCTGGGACCGCCGCAACCAGTTCTACTTCCAGATGCTGACCGCGCTGGCGGCCTACTACGAGTTCGACCTGGACACGCCGTTCGAGCAATTGCCGAAGAATGCGCAGGAAGCCGTGCTGCACGGCTCCGGCAAGCAGTCCATTCCGTTCGCCTATATCAATGAGCGCGGCCGCACGGTGGTCAAGGAGCACACCTTCGAGGGCGTGGTGAACAACCTGTCGCGCCGCTACCGCGAAACCGATTCGATGGCGGTGAAAGAGGAACTGGCCAAGTTCATCAACGAGAAGGAGTGCCCGTCCTGCGCCGGCGCGCGCCTGCGCACCGAAGCGCGCTACGTGAAGGTGGGCACCGGCAAGCAGCAGCGCGCCATCTTCGAGCTGTCGCGCAAGCCGCTGCGCGATTCGCTGGAATACTTCGAAACGCTGAAGCTGACCGGCGCCAAGCGCGAGATCGCCGACCGCGTGGTCAAGGAGATCATCTCGCGCCTGAAGTTCCTCAACAACGTGGGCCTGGACTACCTGTCGCTGGACCGCAGCGCCGACACCCTGTCCGGCGGCGAAGCGCAGCGCATCCGCCTGGCCTCGCAGATCGGTTCCGGCCTGACCGGCGTGATGTACGTGCTGGACGAGCCGTCCATCGGCCTGCACCAGCGCGACAACGACCGCCTGATCGACACGCTGAAGCACCTGCGCGACATCGGCAACAGCGTGCTGGTGGTGGAGCACGACGAGGACGCGATCCGCACCGCCGACTACATCGTCGACATGGGCAAGGGCGCCGGCGTGCACGGCGGCGACGTGATCGCCTCCGGCTCGCTGAAGGACATCCTGAAGAACAAGGACTCGCTGACCTCGCAGTACCTGAGCGGCGCGAAGAAAATCGAAGTGCCGAAGAAGCGCCACCCGTTCGACGAGGAGCGCCAGCTGGTGATCACCGGCGCCACCGGCAACAACCTGAAGAAGGTGACCCTGCAGCTGCCGGTCGGCCTGATGACCTGCATCACCGGCGTGTCCGGCTCGGGCAAGTCCTCGCTGATCAACGACACGCTCTACCCCGCCCTGTCGCGCCACCTGTACGGTTCGCAGACCGAACCCTCGCCGCACGATTCGATCAGCGGCCTGGAACACTTCGACAAGGTGATCGCGGTGGACCAGGCGCCGATCGGCCGCACGCCGCGCTCGAACCCGGCCACCTACACCGGCCTGTTCACGCCGATCCGCGACCTGTTCGCCACCGTGCCGACCGCCAAGGAGCGCGGCTACAGCGCCGGGCGCTTCTCCTTCAACGTCAAAGGCGGCCGCTGCGAAGCGTGCCAGGGCGACGGCGTGATCAAGGTGGAGATGCACTTCCTGCCGGACGTGTACGTGCCGTGCGACGTCTGCCACGGCAAGCGCTACAACCGCGAAACGCTGGAGGTGCATTACAAGGGCAAGAACATCACCGAAGTGCTGGACATGACGGTGGAGGACGCGCACGAGTTCTTCAAGCCGGTGCCGGTCATCGCGCGCAAGCTGCACACCTTGCTGGACGTGGGCCTGGGCTACATCAAACTGGGGCAGAGCGCCACCACGCTGTCCGGCGGCGAGGCGCAGCGCGTCAAGCTGTCGCTGGAGCTGTCCAAGCGCGACACCGGCCGCACGCTGTACATCCTGGACGAGCCGACCACCGGCCTGCACTTCCACGATATCGACCTGCTGCTGAAGGTGATCCACCGCCTGCGCGACCAGGGCAACACGCTGGCCATCATCGAGCACAACCTGGACGTCATCAAGACGGCGGACTGGATCGTGGACCTGGGGCCGGAAGGCGGCGCCGGCGGCGGCCAGATCATCGCCGCCGGTTCGCCGGAAGACGTGGCGGCCAATCCGGACAGCGTGACGGGCAAATACCTGATCCCGCTGCTCAAGCCGGCCAGGAAGAAGTAAAGCCATGGAAGGAAGCGCCGCGCCACTGCTCGATCGCATGATCGCCGTCGTGGCGCGGCTGCTGCCGCACGACGGCCGCGCCGAAACGGCGGTGCCCTTCCTGTCGCTGCTGCGCTCCTCCCAGCCCACGCCCGTCACGCGCGGCGTGCTCAAGCCCTCGTGCTGCGTGATCCTGCAAGGGCACAAGCGGGTGCACCTGGCCAGCGAAGTGCTGGACTACGGCCCGGGCCAGTACCTGGCCGTGTCGGTCGACCTGCCCGCTTCCGGCCACGTGGTCAGCGCCACGCCGCAGCAGCCCTACCTGTTAATGAATATCGAATTCGACCCGGCGGAAATCGCCGCCGTGGTGCTGGAAGCGCGCATCGACATGCACGACGGCGCGCAGCCGGTGCGCGGCGCTTTCGTCGGCACCTGCGACGCGGCCTTGCAGGACGCCTTGTGCAAGCTGGTGTGCCTGCTGGACGCGCAGGACGCCCCGCCGCAGGAAGCGGCCTTCCTGGCGGTGGGCCTGAAACGGGAAATCATCTACCGCCTGCTGACCGGTCCGCACGGCCGCCAGCTGTATCAGAACGTGGTGTTGGACCAGCAGGACCGCGGCATCAGCAAGGCCATCGCCTGGCTGAAGGAGCGCTACAACCAGCCGGTGCTGGTGGAGGAGCTGGCGCAGGCCACCAATATGAGCGTCTCCACCCTGCACCACCGCTTCAAGGCGGTAACCACCATGGGGCCGATGCAGTACCAGAAGCAGCTGCGCCTGCAGCAGGCGCGCAGCCTGCTGCTGAACGGCGACACCGACGCCGCCACGGCGGCCTACCAGGTGGGCTACGAGAGCCAGTCCCAGTTCAGCCGCGAGTACCGGCGCCTGTTCGGGGCGCCGCCGATGCAGGATGTGAAGAGGCTGCGCTCGGCGGTGTGATGGCGGGTTATTGCGCGGTAATGCGCGTGGCGCCTTTCTTCTCCGTCTCCACCCACTCCTTGATGTGCGACTCCAGCACGTCCATCGGCAAGGCGCCCGCGCCCAGCACCTGGTCGTGGAACTTGCGGATGTCGAACTGGCCGCCCAGTTCCTTCTTTGCGTAGTCGCGCAGCGACAGGATTTTCAGCTGGCCGATCTTATAGCCCAGCGCCTGGCCCGGCCAGACGATATAGCGGTCGGTCTCGCTCTGCACGTCCACTTCCTCGATGCCGGAATGGTCGTGGAAGAAGTCCACCACCTGCTGCCGGCTCCACTTCTTGTAATGCAGGCCGGTGTCCACCACCAGGCGGATCGCGCGCAGCATTTCGTCCTGCAGGTGGCCGTAGTAGCTATAGGGATCCTTGAAGAAGCCCAGCTCCTGGCCCAGGCGCTCCGAATACAGCGCCCAGCCTTCGGCGTAGGCGGTGTAGTTGCCCTGCTGGCGGAAGCTCGGCAGCGCTTCGATTTCCTGCGCGATGGCGATCTGCATATGGTGGCCCGGCACGCCCTCGTGCAGCGCCGTGGTCTCGATGCCGATGGTGGAGCGCTTGGCGAAGTCGCCGGTGTTGACCATCACGCGGCCGGCGCGCTTGCCGTCCGGCGAACCGGGCATATAGGAAGCGGCGGCTTCGCCCTTCTCGCGGAACTCCTCTACCCGGCGGATCTCGACCTTACCCTTGGGCAGGATGCCGAACTGCTGCGGCAGCTGGGTGTACATCTGATCCGTGTATTTCTGGTACAGGTCGACGATCTCCTGGCGCGATTTCGGATGCAGCTTGGGATTGGCGGCCAGCGCCTTGTTGAAACTCTTCAGATCCTTGAAACCCAGCTTCTGCGCCACGCCCAGCATCTGCGCCTCGATGCGCGCCACCTCGGCCAGGCCGAGCTGGTGGATCTCTTCCGGCGCCATGTCGGTGGTGGTGGAGGACTTGGCCTTGAAGCTGTAGCGCGCAGCGCCGTCCGGCAGCGACCACATGCCCACCTCGGTGCGGCCATGCGGCTGGTACTTGGTCTTCACGTACACGGCCAGCTTCTTGTAGGAAGGCGCCACGTCCTTCTGGATCGCGGCCAGGATCTCCTTGCTCAGGCGCGCCTTGTCGGCGGCGGAGAAGTCTTTCGGGAATTTCTTCAGCGGCTCGGCGAACGGCGAAGCGCCAGCCTTCATGGCGGCCACGGTTTCGCACTGCTTGACGATTTTCGGGATCAGGAACTTGGGCGGCATCAGGCCCTCGCGCACGCCGTTCTCCATCTGCACGCGGGTCTGCTCGAACAGGGCCGGCAGCGTGCGCAGGCGCTTGATGTAGTCCTCGTAATCCTTCACGGTCTCGAACGGCAGCGCGGAAACGATCTGCGGCAGATCGATGTGCACGCCGGAGTTCTGCGCCAGCGGCATTTGCCAGTCCTTGAAGCGCGCGCCCTCGGCACTCTCCCGCAACTGGCGCAGCATCAACTCATGATTGAGCTTCTCCTGCAGCGGAAAACCGGAACTGTCGATGGCTTCGAAGCGCTTCAGGAATTCCAGCGTGGCCCTGGTGTCGGCTTCGATGCCGGCTTGCGAAAAATCGGACCACTTGTCGTTGTAGCGTTTGTCGCCCAGCAGCGAGGCCCACTCCGGGCTGTTGCGCATGGTGTATTCCCACTGCTCCTTGATCAGGCTGTTGAGCGCGGCGCGGCGGTTTTCCAGGTCGGGCGCCTGGGCGTGGACCGGGCCGAGGATGAGGGAAAACAGCAGCGCGCTGGCGGCGCCGAGGCGGTTCATTTTGGTCATGGTGGCCTACGAAAAAAAGGGTGAGCGTGCACTGTAAATGCACAAACCGCCGGCAGCGGGCGGTTTGTGACGAAACGTTAAAACAAAGGCATGGATTGCACAATGGCGGGACCGGCAGAATCAGGCAAACATGCGGCAGGAATGGCACTGCCGCACGCGGCCTGCGCTTCCTAGAATGGCTGCACGACATTCAACAGGAGCGGACAGCATGCGCATCATCGACAAAATCTACATCAACGGCCAGTTCACCACCCCGCACGGCACAGAGCTGGCAGACCTGGTCAATCCCAGCACCGGCCAGTTGGCGGGCCGGGTCCGGCTGGGCGACGCGGAGGATGCGCGGCGCGCCATCGCCGCCGCCAAAGCGGCATTCCCCTCGTTCTCCCGCAGCAGCATCGCGCAGCGCGGCGAGTATTTGCAGCGCCTGCACGACGCGGTGCTGGCGCGCGCGGACGAAGCGGCCGCCGCGCTGATGGAGGAATACGGCGGCACCTGCGCCAGCAGCATCGGCCGCTCGCAGTACACGGCGAAGATGTTCCTGGACGTGAAGCGGGTGATGGAAGAACACGCGTTCGTGAAAACCGTGGGCAAAGCCACCGTGGTGCTGGAGCCGGTGGGCGTGGTGGGCGTGATCACGCCGTGGAATTCCAGCGCGTGGTTCGTGGCCAACAAGCTGGCCACGGCGATTGCCGCCGGCTGCACGCTGGTGATCAAGCCCAGTGAACTGAGCGCCCGGCAGACGCAGATCCTGGCCGAATGCCTGCACCAGGCCGGCCTGCCGCCGGGCGTGTTCAACATCGTCAACGGGCGCGGCGACGTGGTGGGCGCGGAGCTCAGCGCGCACCCGGACATCAGCAAGATTTCCTTCACCGGCTCCACCGCCGTGGGCAAGGCCATCGCGCGCGCCGCGGTGGACAGCATGAAGCGCGTGACGCTGGAACTGGGCGGCAAAAGCGCCAACGTGCTGCTGGACGACGCCGACTTCGACAAGGCGGTGCCTACGGCGATCCAGGCCTGCTATATGAACAACGGCCAGGCCTGCATCGCCGGTTCGCGCCTGCTGGTGCCCGCGCACCGCCTGCAACAGGTGAAGCAGCTGGCCATCGCCGCCGCCGAAGCGGTGGTGGTGGGCGATCCGCGCGATCCTGCCGTCACATTGGGGCCGATGGTCACGCGCAAGCAGTTCGAGCGCGTGCAGCACTACATCCGCAGCGGCATCGAGCAAGGCGCCGAGCTGCTCACGGGCGGCCCGGGCCAGCCTGCGGGCCTGGAGCAAGGCTGGTTCGTCAAGCCCACCGTGTTCGCCAACGTGACGCCGGACATGACGATTGCGCGCGAGGAGATCTTCGGGCCGGTGCTGTCCATCCTCACCTACGACACCGAGGAGCAGGCCATCGCCATGGCCAACGACACGCCTTACGGCCTGCAAGCCTACGTCAGCTCCACCGACCTGGCGCGCGCCGGCCGCGTGGCGGCGCAGCTGGTGGCGGGGCGGGTGCACATCAACGGCGTGCACGACGACCTGATCGCGCCGTTCGGCGGCTTCAAGCAGTCCGGCATCGGCCGCGAGTTCGGGCCGTACGGGCTGGACTCCTACCTGGAGCCGAAGGCCATCCTGGGCGAGGCCTCGCAATACGCCTGACCTGCACGCCTGACCTGTACGCCTAGGCCGCTAAGCCTGCACGCGCGGCGCGGTGCGGTGACCAAGGCTGGAGACCACCTTGGGCTTGCGCGCCCAATAGCTCCACGACACGCCGCCGCCGGCCAGCCACGCTTCCAGCTGGCCGAAACGGTCGAAGCCCCAGAACGGCTCCTTGTCGGCGATGACGAAGGGCGAGCCGAACACGCCGCGCGCCATGGCGGCGGCGGTTTCCTGCTTCAGCAGCTCCTTCACTTCGCGCGTGCGGATGGCGGCCAGCAAGGCCTGGGCAGGCACGCCCAGGCCGGCCGCGATACCGCCCAGCCCCTCGTCGTCCGCCACGTCCACGCGGTCGGCGAAATAGGCCTGCAGGCAGCGCTTGGCAAAGCGCACCGCCAGTTCATCGCCGAATTCCTGCCGTATCCACAGCATGGCGCGCGGCGCGCCCAGCAGCAGCTGCGGGAAGGTGGCCGGCTGGCGGTAGACGATGCCGTGCTGGCGCGCGGTGCGGTCCATGTCGTGCTGCACGTAGTTGCCCTTGATGGGCACCATCGGCAAGGGCATGCCGCCGGTGGTCTCGAACACCGCCGCCATCATGATGGGATGCCAGCGCACTTCGCGCCGGTGGCGCGCCGCCAGCTCATCGATGCAGGTGGCGGCGAAGTAGCCGTAGGGCGAGCCGAAGTCGAAGTAGAAATCTATCGGTTCCATGGCGGCCCTCTCAGCACAGGCCGAATTCGTCGTTACTGTCCGGCAGCGCACGCAGCGCATCCACCAGCCGGGGGCTGAACAGCAGGCAGCAGGCGACGACGGTGAGGAAGATGGCTTTGGTCATGATGCTCTCCTTTTTCGCACGGGTGTGCGAAACTAGTTGAAAAAAAACGGCGGCGCAACCGGCCACCGCGTTGTCGGCTGCGGCCGTCATCCGTGGTAGGTGAAGCTTTTATACGTTGAAATCAGGCGGCTGAACGCCAGCATCATGCGGTCCGGCGCGGCCGGGTCGCGCATGAAGCGGGTATCGTGCAGCAAGCCCACGATCAGGCAGGAAATCTCGAACACCAGCTGTTCCGCATCGGTATCGGGCCGCAGATGGCCCAGTTCCATGGCCTGCCGCACGGTCTTGCGCAGCGAGGCGCGCCAGCGTTCCACGCCTTGCTGCAGGCGGTCGCGCAGCGCGCCGTCCAGGTCGTCGAACTCGAACGCGCCCGCCGTGTACAGGCAGCCGGAGCCCGGGCCGGTGTCGCGGCAGCGCATGATCCAGCGCTCCACCTGCGCCACCAGGCGCGGCAAGCCGGGCGCCAGCTTGAGCGAGGGCATGAACACATCCTCGGCGAAGCGGCGGTCGTACTCGTCCAGCACGTCGCCCTGCAAGGCTTCCAGCGAGCCGACGCGGGAAAACACGCCGCTCTTGCTGATGCCGGTGCGCTTGGCCACCTCGCCCAGCGACAGCTTGCCGATGCCGTCGGCCGCCGCCATCTGGTAGGCGGTGCCCAGGATGGTGGTGTAAGTGGCTTCGCTTTTGCTGGAAAGAGTGTTCATGCCCAAACTTTAGCACACCTGTGCGAAATGTAAACAAAATAAGCAAAAAAAATGGCGCGTCCGAAGACGCGCCATTTTTCGGGATGCTGCCTGCTTAGTTGGCCAGGCGCTTCTCGATTTCAGCCTTGGTGGCCACCAGTTCCTGCGGCAGGTGGTAGGCCAGCTTCTCGAACAGCTCGGCGTGCAGCTTCAGTTCTTCGGTCCAGGCGTTCTTGTCGATCGAGGTGATCTGGTCGAACTGCTCCTGCGTGAAGTTCAGGCCGTCCCAGTTCAGGTCCTTGAACTCGGGGGTCACGCCGAACACGTTTTCCACGCCGCTGGCCTGGCCGTCGATGCGTTCCAGCATCCACTTCAGGACGCGCATATTGTCGCCGAAGCCGGGCCAGACGAACTTGCCGTCGGCGTCAGTGCGGAACCAGTTCACGCAGTAGATCTTCGGTGCGTTGGCGCCGACCTTCCGGCCCAGGTTCAGCCAGTGCTGGAAGTAGTCGCTCATGTTGTAGCCGATGAACGGCAGCATGGCGAACGGGTCGCGGCGCACCACGCCCATCTGGCCGGCGGCGGCGGCGGTGGTTTCGGAACCCATGGTCGCTGCCATGTACACGCCTTCCACCCAGCTGCGCGCTTCGGTCACCAGCGGCACGGTGGTGGAGCGGCGGCCGCCGAAGATGAAGGCCGAGATCGGCACGCCGGCCGGGTCGTCCCAGGCCGGGTCGATGACCGGGTTCTGGGTGGCGGCCACGGTGAAGCGCGCGTTCGGGTGGGCGGCCTTGGTGCCGGAGGCCGGGGTCCAGTCCTTGCCCTGCCAGTCGACCAGGTGCGCAGGCGCTTCCTTGGTCAGGCCTTCCCACCACACGTCGCCTTCGTCGGTCAGCGCGACGTTGGTGAAGATGGTGTTCTCGCCCAGGCAGGCCATGCAGTTCGAGTTGGTCTTGGTGTTGGTGCCGGGGGCCACGCCGAAGTAGCCCGCTTCCGGGTTGATGGCGTACAGGCGGCCGTCCGCGCCCGGCTTGATCCAGGCGATGTCGTCGCCGATGGTGGTCACTTTCCAGCCGTTGAAGCTGGCAGGCGGGATCAGCATGGCGAAGTTGGTCTTGCCGCAGGCCGACGGGAAGGCGGCAGCCACGTAGTGCTTCTTGCCTTCCGGCGACTCCACGCCCAGGATCAGCATGTGCTCGGCCAGCCAGCCGGCGCTGTTGCCGGACTGCGCTTCCTGGAAGCCCATGTTCGACGCGATGCGCAGCGCGAAGCATTTCTTGCCCAGCAGCGCGTTGCCGCCGTAGCCGGAACCGTAGGACCAGATTTCGCGGGTTTCCGGGAAATGCACGATGTACTTGGTGGCGTTGCATGGCCACGCGACGTCCTTCTGGCCTTCGGCCAGCGGCGCGCCCACGGTGTGGATGGCAGGCACGAAGTCGCCGTCCGTACCCAGCACGTCGTACACGGCCTTGCCCATGCGCGTCATGATGCGCATGTTGACGGCCACGTAGGGCGAATCGGACAGCTCGACGCCGATGTGGGCGATCGGCGAGCCCAGCGGGCCCATCGAGAACGGCACCACGTACAGCGTGCGGCCGGCCATGCAGCCGTCGAACAGGCCGTTCAGGGTGGTGCGCATTTCGGCCGGGGCCATCCAGTTGTTGGTGGGGCCGGCCTCTTCCTTGGTTTTCGAGCAGATGAAGGTGCGGTCTTCCACGCGCGCCACGTCGGTGGGGTCCGAGCAGGCCACGTAGGAATTCGGACGCAGTTCCTGGTTCAGCTTTTTCATCGTGCCGGCGGCCACCATTTCGCCGCACAGGCGGTCATACTCTTCCTGCGAGCCGTCGCACCAGTAGATGCGGGCCGGACGGGTCAGCGCGGCCACTTCGGCCACCCAGTCGATGAGTTTCTGGTGTTTGATGTAAGCTGGGACGTTCAGTGCTGCAACGCCAGTCATAACGGGCTGATTCATAGTACCTCCAATGCCAATAAAGAATTCTTGTCTTGTCCCGGCACGGCAGATCGTCGTCAGCTTGTGGCTTGCGCTCGGAAAGGCATTCTTTAATGCTTCGGCGGTACGGCGGTCATGTCGGTGCGCCCTCACCGGGCGCGCAGCACCAATTATGTAACAGTGCTGATGGAACGTATTGCGGGAACCCACTGTCGGGCTCCAAATTGCTGGGGATTGTACACCCGGGCCCCCGCGATTCAGCCAAATTTGTAGGAAAATTGGTTGACTGAAGTAGTAAGCTATTCTGGAAATTATCAAACCCGTTATTTCGCTACGAAACCCTGTCAAAAACCCTTGCACAATTATGAAGATAGCAATTCTCGACGACTACCAGGACGCCGCGCGCAGCCTGGACTGCTTCCGTTTGCTGGACGGCCATGATGTCAAAATATTCAACAATTCCAGCCGCGGCGTGGGCCAGCTGGCGGCCCGGCTGGCGCCGTTCGAGGCGCTGGTGCTGATACGCGAGCGCACCGAATTCTCCCGCGCGCTGCTGTCCAAGCTGCCCAATCTGAAGCTGATTTCGCAGACCGGCAAGGTCAGCGGCCACATCGACGTGGCCGCCGCCACCGAGCTGGGCATTGCCATCGCCGAAGGCGTCGGCTCGCCCACCGCGCCGGCCGAGCTGACGTGGGCGCTGATCATGGCGGCGCAGCGCAAGATCGTGCCGTACGCGGCCAACCTGCGGGCCGGGCTGTGGCAGACCGTGTCCAACCTGCCGGAATACAACACGGTGGGCACGGTGCTCAAGGGCCGCACGCTGGCGATCTGGAGCTACGGCAAGATCGGCAAGCTGATCGCCGGCTACGGCAAGGCTTTCGGCATGAAAGTGATGGTCTGGGGCGGGCAGGCCAGCCGCGACGCGGCGGTGGCGGACGGCTACACGGCGGCCGCGTCGCGCGAGCAATTCTTCGCCGAGGCGGACGTGCTCAGCCTGCACCTGCGGCTGGCCGACGGCACGCGCGGCATCGTCACGGCGGAAGACCTGGCGCGCATGAAGCCGGGCGCGCTGTTCGTCAACACCAGCCGCGCCGAGCTGGTGGCCGACGGCGCGCTGGAAGCGGCGCTGAAGCTGGGCGCGCCGGGCGCCGCCGCGCTGGACGTCTACGTGGACGAACCGCTGCCGCAGGACAACGTGCTGCTGCGCATGCCCAACGTGCTGGCCACGCCCCACCTCGGCTACGTGGAAAAGGACAGCTACGAGCTGTACTTCCAGCACGCCTTCCAGAACCTGCTCGACTTCACCAACGGCAACTGCAAGACCATCCTCAACCCCGCCTACGCCGCCCATCCCCGCCAAGCGAACTGAGCCGCATTCGGGGACTCGGCGTCCCCGTCAGACCCCGAATGCGGCTCAGTTCGCCTAATCGGGAACAGCTGACGGCTCTCAGGTTTCGGGGATGCCGGTGAGGTTGGGACGGGGCATGGGCATGGCGTGGACCTTGGTCCACAGGCCGGCCCAGCCGGGCGGCCAGGCGAGGTCGGGGCCGCTGTACGGCGGCAGCGTGGCGCGCACCGGGATCACCGGCACCGGCGGCATGTCCGTCAGCGGGCCGCCGTCGGGTCGCGCCATGTCCAGGCTGTACATATAGCCCGGCAGCAGCTTGTCGCAGACGTGGGCGAACCAGGCGGCGTGGTCTTCGTCGCGGCCCAGCGCCTGCGCCAGGCCTTGCGGGTCGAAACGGGCCAGCGCGTCGATCAGCTCGCTGGTGCCGGCGCCCGGCGTGTCGCCCCAGCCCATCACCGGGTTGACGTTGTAGTCGGCGCCCGAACCGTACCAGCCTTCGCGCCAGGAACGCTGCATCCAGTCGCGCGGGCCGGTGAACAAGTGCCAGCGCCAGTGCAGGCCGGACGGCTTGGGCCAGGAGTACAGGTACAGCTTTTGATAGCCGGCCCGGTGCAGCTCGCGCACCATGGCCATCAGCCGCGCGTGCGGCATGCGGTCCGGCGGCGCGCGCCGGAACAGGATGGCCTCGCCGTCGGCAAACTGCACTTCGTCGGTGGACAGGTTCAGGTCCAGCGTGCGCGACTCGCTGCCAAAGCGCGCGGCGATCCAGCCGGTCAGCAAATTGACGGCCGTGATCACGCCATAGCCGCGATGGCGGTGGAAAATAACAGTACCGGGTGCGAGCGCTTTCATGGATGCCTGCCGAACAAAAGAAACCAGTGTAGTCGCAGTATGCCGAAGTTTCCAGATGAGTGTCGATCAAGTTATCATGCGCCATTCTCTTGCTCATTCCCTATCACGGATCCATCATGACCTTGCGCATCATCGCCACCGGCGGCACTTTCGACAAGCACTACAACGAACTGAACGGCACGCTGGCCTTCGCCGACAGCCATCTGCCTCAAGCCATCGCGCGGTCGCGCATGACGGTCGGCGCCGCACTGGAGCTGCTGCCGCTGCTGGACTCGCTGGACATGCAGGACGCCGACCGCGAACGCGTGCTGGAATCCTGCCGCGCGGCCGAGGAAAAGGCCATCGTCATCGTGCACGGCACCGACACCATGAAGGAAACCGCCGCCGTGCTGGGCGCGGCCGCGCTCGGCCAGACCATCGTACTGACCGGCGCCATGATTCCCTACGAAATCGCCAATTCGGACGCGCTGTTCAACCTGGGCTTCGCCTGCGGCGTGGCGCAGACCCTGCCGGCCGGCGTGTACGTGGCCATGAACGGCCGCATTTTCAGCTGGGACAACGTGCAGAAGAACCGTGCGGCCGGCGTGTTCCAGCCTCTGTAAAATAAGCTTCATTACTCTCACGATAGGAACCGCAATGTCTGAATGGTCTTCCGGCTATGTGTCCAACATCGGCTATACCTATGGCCTGTATTCGGAACTGAATCCGCTGCGCATCAAGCTGGCCTTCCTCAACGCCGGCCTGGCGTTCCCGGAAGTGGGCACCGCTTGCGAACTGGGCTTCGGCCAGGGCGTCAGTATCAACATGCATGCCGCCGCTTCCGTGACCGAGTGGCACGGCACCGACTTCAACCCGTCGCAGGCCGCCTTCGCGCAGGAGCTGGCCACCGCCTCCGACGCGCACGCCCAGCTGCACGACCAGTCCTTCGCCGAATTCTGCAACCGCCCCGGCCTGCCCGACTTCGACTTCATCGGCCTGCACGGCATCTGGAGCTGGATCTCCGACGCCAACCGCGCTGTCATCGTCGACTTCGTGCGCCGCAAGCTCAAGCCGGGCGGCGTGCTTTACATCAGCTACAACACCCAGCCGGGCTGGGCCGCGATGGCGCCGGTACGCGACCTGCTCACCGAGCACAGCCACGTAATGGGCAGCCTGGGCAAGGGCATCGTGCCGCGCATCGACGAGTCGATCGCGTTCGTGGAGAAACTGTTCGCCACCCAGCCCGCCTTCCTGCAGCAAAATCCCGGCGTGGCCGACCGCATCGAGCGCCTGAAGGGCATGAACCGCAACTACGTGGCGCACGAGTATTTCAACCGCGACTGGGTGCCGATGTCGTTTGCCGCCATGGCGCAGCAGCTGGAAGAGGCCAAGCTCAGTTTCGCCTGCTCGGCGCACTACCTTGACCACATGGACATGCTCAGCCTGACCGCCGAGCAGCAGGCCCTGCTGAACGACATCCCCGATGCCGTGTTCCGCGAAACCGTGCGCGACTTCATGGTCAACCAGCAGTTCCGGCGCGACTACTGGGTGCGCGGGCCGCGCCGCCTGAGCGACCCGGCCCGCATCGGCCTGCTGCGCCAGCAGCAGGTGCTGCTGGCCGTGCCGCGCAAGGACGCGGTACTGAAAGTGAAGGGCCCGCTGGGCGACATCACCCTGCAGGACGCCGTGTACGTGCCGGTGCTGGACGCGCTGGCCGACCATCTGCCGCACTCGATTGCCGACATCGAAGCCGCGTGCGCGGACCAGGGCTTGAATACCGGGAAGATCATCCAGGCCGTGTTCATCCTGGCGGCCTACGGCTACGTGCAAGCGGTGCAGGACGAGGTCGCCATTGCCGGCGCGCGGCCGCAAGCCGAACGCCTGAACCGCCACCTGTGCCAGACCGCAGTGACCGGCACCGACGTCAGCTTCCTGGCCTCGCCCGTGACGGGCGGCGGCTTTGCGGTGGACCGCTTCGGCCAGCTGTTCCTGCTGGCGCGCCAGCAGGGCAAGACCGAGCCGGGCGAATGGGTGGCGTACGCCAATGACGTGCTGCTGAGCCAGAACCAGCGCTTGCAGAAGGAGGGCCGGCCGATGGAACCGGAGGCGCAGCTGGCCGAACTGCGCCGCCTGGCCGACAATTTCGCCGAGTACACCCTGCCCATCCTGCTGGGCATGGGCATCGCCGCTTAAAAATACCAACCCCAAAAATAAACCCGCTTGCGCGGGTTTATTTTTTTAGGCTTTCGCTTCGCCGCCCAGGGCTTCGACCACGTCGGCCATCATCTTGCTCAGTTCGCCGGTCATCAGCATGAAGTCGCCGTCGAAACGCTCGTCGTCGTTGCGGGTGCTCGATTCGGTTTCCTTCAGCACGTCCAGCGGCTTGATGCCTTTCAGCGCCAGCGACTCGGTCAGGGTGAAGGAGATCTTGCTTTCCCACGTCATGGCCAGGCGGGTGCACTGCTTGCCGGCGGCGATGTGGCGGCGCACTTCGTCCGCTTCCAGCGTGTGGCGCACATAGCGCACGGCGGCCTTGCTCTCGCCAGTGGCGCGCAGCTCGGTGTCCATATCCACCGTGAAGCCCACCGGCGAATCGTCCGCCTGCAGCCATTCGGTCATCACGCCCACCGGCGAGCGCTGCACGCGCAGGCTTTCCAGCGGCATGCGGTCGACCGCTTTCAGCAGCAGCTTGATCACTTCGTCGGCCTTGGCCGGGCTGGCGGCGTCCACCACCAGCCAGCCGTTGACCGGGTCGATCCAGGTCCACACGTTGCCGCGGATCGAGAAGGCGCGCGGCAGCAGCTCGTCGGCCACGCGTTCCTTCAGTTCCTTCATGGCTTTCTTGCCGGGAGCGAAACCTTGCGCTTCTTCCATCTCGGCCGCGCGGGCCTTGGCCACCTGGTTGATGACGGTGGCCGGCAGCAGTTTTTTCTCGGTGCCCAGGAGGATCAGCATCTGATTGTTGACCACGTGCACCAGGCCGCCGTTCGGACGCGGCTTGTCCCAACCCTGGCGCAGCAATTCATTGCTGCTGGCCGGCGAGAACGCATTGGTGCTCAGCGCTGCTTCGAGTTGTTCTGGAGTAAATGCCCAGGGCGCGGGCAGACGGTAGATTTGCAGATTCTTGAACCACATATTTGAGTTTGCCTTTGTTCAACTAAATTCTGGGGGAACGACATTTTACACGCGCGCGTTACAGGTCCGCGAAAAGATCGCCCTGCTGCGGCTTGCGTGTTGCGGATTGGAGCAGGCCGGGATCGTCCATGCTGGACAGGGCGCTGATTTTCACGCCCAGCAGGCGCAGACGCTGGTCCAGCGGGACCCGCCGCAGGCATTCGCCGGCGGCGCGCCGGATGACGGCCGCGTCCGCCGTGGGGGCCGGCAGGGTGACGTCGCGCGTCACCCTGCTGAAGTCCGAGTAGCGCAGCTTGATGCCCACCGTGCGGCCGACATAGCGCTTGCGCTCAAGGTCCTCACCCAGGCGCTGGCACAGCCGGGTGAAGATGTCCGACAGCGCTTCGCGGTCGTGCCTGGCGTGCAGGTCGCGCTCGAAGGTGGTTTCGCGGCTGATGGATTTAGGCTCGTGGCTGGTGACCACGGCGCGCTCGTCCAGCCCGTGCGCGACGCGCTTGAGCCAGCTGGCGTAGTTCAGGCCGAAGTGCTCCTGCAGCAGCGCCTCGTCGGCGGCGGCCACCTGGCCCACGGTCTCGATGCCGAGCGCGGCCAGCTTGGCGTCCGCCTTGGGGCCGATGCCGTTGACCTTGCGCACCGCCAGCGGCCAGATGCGGGTGGGCACGTCGTCGTGCGAGACGATGGTCAGGCCGTTGGGCTTGTCCAGGTCGGAGCAGATCTTGGCCAGCAGCTTGTTGGGCGCGATGCCGATCGAGCAGGACAGGCCGGTGGCGTCCTTGACGGCCTGCTTGATGCGCAGCGCCAGCGCGCGCGTGTCCTCTTCATGTTCACTCAGGTCGATGTAGATTTCATCGATGCCGCGGTCTTCGATATGGGGCGCGATCTCGGCCACGGCGGCCTTGAACTGGCGCGACAGGCGGCGGTAGGAGTCGAAGTCGGTGGGCAGCAGCACGGCGTCCGGCGCCAGCGCGGCCGCTTTCATGGTGCCCATGGCGGAGAACACGCCCAGCGCGCGCGCCTCGTAGGTGGAGGTGGTGACCACGCCCCGGCCCACGTAGTCGCGCAGGCGGGAGAACTTGCGGGTGCCGTCCGGCTGCAGCACCGGCTGGTGGCGCGAACCGCCGCCGATCACCACCGGCTGGCCGCGCAGTTCCGGGTAGCGCAGCAACTCCACGGACGCGTAGAACGCATCCATGTCGAGGTGGGCAATGCGGTGCGTTTCGGCCATGGCGTGACTGGGCGGGGCAAAAATTGTGATACTGTAATTATATACAGTATCCGGCGCCATTGCCACGATGGCCGGGTTCGTGTTCTCATGGGGCTCTCTTGCCAACTATTCAAGAAGGGCCGGACCTTATGAAACGTGTTCTGATGCTGTTGACCTTGGCGCTCTTGCCCCTCCTGTCCCACGCTGCGGATGCTGCGGACCAGCAGGCGATCGAACGGGCCGTGCTGGACTATATCGAATCGCAGCACAAGGCGGACCCCGCGCTGATGGAGCGGGGATTGGACCGGCAGCTGGCCAAGCGGACTTACTGGCAAGCGGCGGACGGGACCGAATTCGTCATGCAGACGGACTACGAGACCATGCTGAAAGTGGCCAGGACTTACAACAAGAACGGCAACAAGTTTCCGCCGTCCCCGCGCGTGGACATCAAGATCCTGGACATCGACAAGCGCGTGGCGACGGTGAAACTGACGGCCGACGAGTGGATCGACTATATGCACCTGTACAAGAACCAGCGCAGCGAGTGGAAAATCATCAACGTGCTGTGGCAGTACCACGATGAAAAACGGCAGACCAGCCGACAATAAACTTTCAACCAAGCTCAACCATGGCGCGCGCGGAACCAGGCTGCGCTCGCCTCATCGGCCGGGAAGAAGGCTTCAAGCCGCAGTTCGTGCACGGTGACGTCGTGCGGCGTGCCCAGCGTGGTGATGGTGGTGAACAGGTTCAGCTCCACGCCGTCCTTGCGCACGGTCAGCGGCAGGAAGGGCAAGGTGCGGCGGTCGAGGTTGGGGACCAGCCCGGCCGGCCCGGCGCCGGCGCCCGGCATGCCCGCCAGCGCGCGCAGCTCGGACAGCAGCGCGCTGGCCTCGCTGCCGGGACCGTCGCTCATGGCTTCGCGCTGTATCCAGTGCAGCAGGTCGGCGCCGACCTCTTCCCAGTTCTGCAGCCAGGGCCGCAGGCCGTCCGGCGCCAGGGTCAGCTTGAGCACGTTGATGCTGCCGTCGCGCGGGATCGGCGCGTCGTCCGGCATGCCGAGCAGCCATTTGAAGAAACGGTTGGCCGGCTCGTTGCTCATCACCAGGTTCCACAGCCGGTCCACTACCAGCGCCGGGTACGGCGCCTGCTGGGCCAGCATGAAATCGAGCGCCTGCTTGACGGCGCGCAGTTCCGGGTCGTCCATCTTGCGCTCCTGGTAGGCCGGCGCGTAACCTGCCGCCAGCAGCATCACGTTGCGCTCGCGCAGCGGGATGTCGAGCACCACGCCCAGCTTCAGGATCAGCTCGCGGCTGGGCTGCGAGCGCCCGCTTTCCAGGAAACTGATGTGGCGCTGCGAAATGCCGCTTTCAATGGACAGCCGCAGCTGGCTATGGCCGCGCTTGCCGCGCCAGTAGCGCAGCGCGGCCGCGAAATCGCTGAAGTACTGGCCGGGTGCGGCGGCGCTCATGCGGGCTCCGCGATGACGATGTGGGCGGCGTTGGCGTTGCTCATGATCGTCTCCTGGTCTTGTCTGCGGGCTCAGGCCTGGTTCAGGAAGCCGGTGACTTTCACCAACCGGCCATCGTTGCTGACGGTGGCCACGTCGGTGCCGCGCGCCACCGGCTCGGCACCGGGCAAGCCCAGCGACCAGGAGAAGCGCACCACGTCGTTGTGGCCGTCAGGCGTACCGTCCAACACGAACTGCATGCCTGGGAAATGGCCTTGCGCCGCGCCTATCATGGCGTCGATGCCGGTGTGGCCGTCGCCGCGCATCATCGGATCGAGGTAGCTGGCGTCCAGCGTGAAGGCGCAGGCCACCTTGGCGCGGCGGGCGGAAGGGTCGCGCTCGTTCCAGGCGGACAGGTATTGTTCGGCGATGTGCGTAGCGTTGTGCATGATGCTCTCCTGTGGGTTATGTCGTTATCGACAGAACCATTCTCCCGAAAGCGGCGCCGCGCGGCGATTACGTCCCAGGTAATCAAGTCCGCAGTCAAGCCCGTTTAACGCCGGCCAGCACCACCACCCCGCCCAGCGCCAGGCTGGCCGCCACCAGGTAGATGCCGATGGCGGGACTGCCGGTGGCGTCCTTCACCGCGCCCACCAGGTAGGGGCTGACGAAGCCGGCCAGGTTGCCCACCGAGTTGATCAGCGCGATGCCGGCCGCCGCCGCCGTGCCGCCCAGCATGCCGGTCGGCAGGCTCCAGAAGATGGGAAAAGTGGACAGGATGCCGGCCGTGGCCAAGCTCAGCGCCAGCATGGCCAGCAGGGTGTCGTGGCCGTACCAGGTGCACGCTGTGAGGCCGGCCGCGCCCAGAAAGGCGGCGATGGCGGCGTGCCAGCGCCGCTCGCCGCTGCGGCCCGAGTGGCGCGCCGCCAGCACCATGGCCAGCGCCGCCACGCCGTAGGGGATGGCCGTCAGCAGGCCGACCTGGAACACGTCCTGCACGCCGGTGTTGCGCACCAGCTGCGGCAGCCAGAAGCTCACGCCGTACAAGCCCATCACGAACAGGAAGTAGACCAGCGCCAGCAGCCACACCTTGCCGCTGGCGAACAGTTGGCCCAGCGGCAAGCGCTGCTTGCCGCTGGCCTCCGCGCTGATGGCGCGCTCCAGGTACTGCTTCTCGTCCTCGCTGAGCCAGCGCGCGCTGCGGATGCCGTCGTCCAGGTAGAACAGCGTCCACGCGCCCAGCAGCACGGACGGGATGCCTTCCAGCAGAAACAGCCACTGCCAGCCTTGCAGGCCGAGGTCGCCGTCGAAGGCGCGCATGATCCAGCCCGACAGCGGGCCGCCCACCACCCCCGCCACCGCCACCCCGCTCATGAACAGCGCCACGATGCGGGCGCGGCGTTCGGCCGGATACCAGTAGGTCAGGTACAGGATGATGCCGGGGAAGAAGCCGGCCTCCGCCACGCCCAGCAGGAAGCGCAGCACGTAGAAGCTGGCCGGGGTGGTGGCGAACATCAGCGCGGCCGAAATCAGGCCCCAACTGATCATGATGCGGGCGATCCACACGCGCGCGCCGACCTTGGCCATCAGCAGGTTGGACGGCACCTCGAACAGGAAATAGCCGATGAAGAAAATGCCGGCGCCCAGGCCGTACACGGTGTCCGAATACTGCAGGTCGGCCTGCATGCCGAGCTTGGCGAAACCCACGTTCACCCGGTCCAGGTAGGCGGCCACGTAGCACAGGAACAGGAAGGGAACCAGGCGAAGGCTGACCTTGCCGTACAGGGTGTCGGGGGCGATTTTATCCATGCGCAATGATGGCACACTCCATACGGTTGCGTTAAGGCAGCGTGGCGCTGAAGCGCCGTGTTCAGGATTAGCATCGATGGTGCCGGGCCTCCGTCCGGCGTCAACTCCTTCCGCCACGAGGCTTATCATGCAACTACCAAAAGGATTGCTACTGCTACTGCTTTGCCCGCTGTTCACCGGCCCTGCACTGGCCGCCGCACCGCTATACCAAATGACGCTGCTAGGCACCGGCAACACCAGCGACACCAGCTACTTCATCGACACCCGCATCAACAACGACGGCCTGGTGGCCGGCGTGCGGCAGGATCCGGTCACCAGCGCGCTGCGCGCCTACCTGTGGAAAGACGGCGTCTACACCATGCTCGACACGTCCATCAACCACGTCGGCGCGATCAGCGCCGACGGCAAAATCGCCGGCGAGGTGATCGACTACGGTTCCGAAAACCGTCTGGCGCGGGCGGCAATCTATGCGAACGGCACCACCACCATGGTGCCGCCGCCAATCGCGCAAGCGGAGCCAAGCTACTCCCTGAGCGGCATCAACAGCGCCGGCAAGGTGGCGGGCACCCAGTACATCGACTACCAGGCTTACGCCTACACCTCGTTCAACGGCGTCAGCACGCCGCTGGGCGCGCTGGGCGGCACCCATAGCTTCGTCGGCGGGATGAACGAGGCCGGCGTGGTGGTGGGCGCGGCGGAAATCGCCAACGGTGACTGGCATATGTTCCGCCACGACGGCAGCGGCATGGTGGACCTGGGCGCCCTCAGCGACGGGCGCTACATCGCCGCCAATGACATCAACGACGCCGGCGTGGTGGTCGGGGGCGATCTGGCGGGCCCCGACTCGAACGGCTACTCCCGTGCCCTGATTTACCTGGGCGGCGTGCTGCAGCCCCTAGGCACATTCGCGCCGGGCGAGAACAGCACTGCGACGGCCATCAACAACCAGGGACAGGTCATCGGCAACGGCACTTACAGCTTCCTGGTGAGCGACGGCGTGACCTACAAGCTGAGCGACCTGCTGACGGCCAACTACGGTTTCCGCATCGACGCGGTGCACGACATCAACGACAGCGGCCAGATCACCGGCACCGCCTGCGCCGTGGGCGCCGGCTGCTTCGGCATGCTGCTCAGCCCGGTTCCCGAGCCGGGCACAGGCCTGATGCTGCTGGCCGGACTGGGCCTGCTGTACCGCTTGCGCCGGACCGCGCAGTCCGTGTAGAGGCCTTGCAAAACGGTATCGATTCCGCACGGTTGCGTTAGGTCAGCGTGGCGCTGCGGCGCCGGATTCGCGGCTAGCATCGGAAGGCCGGGCGTCCGTCCGGCGCCAACCCCATTCGCCTCGAGGCTTACCATGCAACTACCAAAAGGATTGCTACTGCTACTGCTTTGCCCATTGTTTTCCGCGCCAGCCCTGGCCGCCGCGCCGCAATACAAGCTGACGCTGCTCGGCAAAGCCAACACCGTCAACGCCATCAACACCCGCATCAGCAACGACGGCCTGGTGGTCGGCGTGCTGGTGGATCCGGTCAGCAGCGCGCTGCGCGCCTACCAGTGGAAGGACGGCGTCCACACCATGCTCGACACGCCCATCAACCGCGTGGGGGCCATCAGCGCCGATGGAAAAATCGCCGGTGAGTTGATCGACTTCAGGTACGAAACCTACATGGCGCAGCCGGCGGTGTACGCCAACGGCGTGACCACCATGGTGCCGTCGCCGATCACGCCGCCGAGCAAATACAACTACCTGAGCGGCATCAACAACGCCGGCAAGGTGGCGGGTACCCAGTACTTTAACGGCGAAGGCTACGCCTACACATCGGTCAACGGCGTCAGCACGCTGCTGGGCGCGCTGGGCGGCACCCACAGTTACCTCGGCGGGATGAACGAAGCCGGCGTGGTGGTGGGCTCGGCGCAAACCGCCGACGGCGACTTCCACATGTTCCGCCACGACGGCAGCGGCATGGTGGACCTGGGCGTCCTCAGCGACGGCCGCTTTGCCGCAGCCAATGACATCAACGACGCCGGCGTGGTGGTCGGTTCCGACCTGACGGGCGAAGATGCGTCCACACGTCAACGCGCCGTTATTTACAAGGACGGCGTGATGCAGCCCCTGGGCACGTTCGCGCCGGGCGTGGACAGCTGGGCGATGGCCATCAACAACCAGGGACAAGTGATCGGCAACGGCAGTTTCAGCTTCCTGGTCAGCGACGGTGTCACCTACAACCTGAACCACCTGCTGCCGGCCAACAGCGGCCTTTACGTGGACGCGGTCTACGACATCAACGACAGCGCCCAGATCACCGGCACCGTCTGCGGAGCCGGCCAGGGCTGCTTCGGCATGCTGCTCAGCCCGGTACCCGAGCCTGGCACGGGCCTGATGCTGCTAGCCGGACTGGGCCTGCTGTACCGCTTGCGCAAACCGCTGCGGCCGGCCTCCGCGCAGTCCCGCCATGCGGCCATCTGACATCGGCCCCGAGAGGCATACCATGCAACCATCAACATGCTTGCTGACGTTATTGCTTTGTCCGCTGCTGGCCGCGCCCGCGCTGGCCGAGGGACCCCGCTACAGCATTACGAGACTGAGCGCGGCCGGCGGTTTCGCCAACGTGATCAACAACGCCGGCCAGGTGGCCGGCATGACGCTCGACCCGTCCAGCGGCGCCATGCGCGCTTATCTGTGGCAGAACGGCGCCCAGACCCTGCTCGATACGCCCATCAACCAGGTCCAGGCCATCAGCGCGGACGGCAAAATCGCCGGCAATATCTCCAACTTCAACGCCGAGGACTTCCAGACCCGGCCGGCGTTCTACGCCGACGGCGCCACGACCTTCCTGCCGCCGCTGCAAGGCACGCCGATGAACGGCTATGCGGCGGGCATCAACAGCGCAGGCATGGTGGCCGGCAGCCAATCTATCAACGGCCACAGCATGGCCTACATCGCGCATAACGGCGTCAGCACCGCGCTGGGCACGCTGGGCGGCAACCACAGCTTCGCCAGGGGGATGAACGAGGCCGGCATGGTGGTGGGCGAGTCGGCGCCGGCAAGCGGCAAGGCGCACGCCTTCCTGTACACCGGCGGCGCCATGGTGGACCTGGGCACGCTGGACCCGTCAGGCAGCGCGGCGGCGGAAGCCGTCAATGATTTCGGGGTGGCCGTGGGCCATTCCTGGCTCACCTCGGTGGGCCGCTACCGCGCAGCCATCTTCCAGAACGGCACGGCCGCCCCGCTTGGCGAGTTCGGCGAATACGAGCACAGCATGGCGGTGGACATCAACAATGCCGGGCAAGTGATCGGCGTCGGCGACTACAGCGACACCTTCCTGTATGCGGACGGTGTCACCTACGACCTTGCCACGCTGATACCGCGCGATTCCGGTTACCGCCTGACCAGCGTCAGCGACATCAACGACAGCGGCCAGATCGTCGGCTCGGCGTGCGAGCGGAACTCCTCCGCGTGCTTCGGCGTACTACTCAGCCCGATTCCGGAGCCGGACGGCATCCCGATGCTCTTGGCCGGGCTGGGCCTGCTGTACGGATTACGCAGGACCTCCCGGCCCGTGTAGAATCCTTGCACAAATAACCACAAAGGAGTGACCTTGAAATTGTCCCGCATCCTGCCGGCCTGCGCGCTCGCCGCCAGCCCGGCCTTTGCAGCAGACGTGGCCCCCGTTGCCGCCAAAACCCAATGGCAGGAAACGCGCCACGGCGAAGTCGTGACCGACGACTACCGCTGGCTGCAAAAGAAGGAAGACCCGGCCGTTATCGCCTACCTGAACGCCGAAAACGGCTACACCGAAGCGGCCACCGCCGCCAGCAAGCCGCTGACGGACAAGCTGTACGCAGAGATCAAAGGCAGGATGCAGGACGTGGACCTGTCGGTGCCCACGCGGCGCGGCAATTACTACTACTATTCGCGCACCGAAGCGGGCAAGCAGTACCCGCTCAACTGCCGCCGCCGCGCCGGCGCCAACCTGGCCTACGACGACCAGGCGCCGGAAGAGATCCTGCTGGACCAGAACGAGATGGCGCAGGGTAAGAAGTTCTTCGCGGTCGGCGCCATGGTGGTCAGCCCGGACGAGCGCCTGATGGCCTACGCCACGGACGAGACCGGCTTCCGCCAGTACCAGATGCATGTGAAGGACCTGAAGACCGGCAAGCTGCTGCCGGCCAGCATGCCGCGCGTCACCTCCATGGCCTGGGCCAGCGACAACAAGACGCTGTTCGTGACCCAGGAAGACGCCACCACCAAGCGCTCCGACCGCCTGTTCAGCCTGGCCGCCGCGGGCGGTGCGCCGGTGCAGCGCTACCACGAGCCGGTGGAGCAGTTCGCGATCAACGTGCACCGCGACCGCGACGGCAAGCACCTGCTGCTGACCATGCGCGCCACCGACACCAGCGAAGTGCGCCTGCTGGACGCGGCCAAGCCGAACGGCGCCTTCCGCGCCGTGCTGCCGCGCGAGAAGGGCCACCGCTACGGCGTCACGCACCGCGACGGCCTGCTCTACATCCGCACCGACAAGGACGCCAAGAATTTCCGCATCGTGACGGCCCCGCTGGCGGCGCCGCAGCCGAAGAACTGGGTCGAACTGGTGGCGCACGACAAGGACGTGCTGGTCAGCTCGGCCGATGTGTTCAAGACCCACCTGGTGGTGACCGAAAAAACGCGCGCGCTGAACCGCGTCCGCCTGTACAGCTTCGCCGCCAAAACGTGGAAAACCGTGCAGTTCCAGGACGCCGTGTACGCCGCCGAGGGCGCCGGCACGCCGGAATACACGGCCGGCCAGTTCCGCCTGTCCTACCAGTCGCCGCTGACGCCGCCGCAAGTGCTGGACGTGGACATGAACAGCGGCAAGCGCACCCTGCTCAAGCAGCAGGAAGTGGTGGGCGGCTTCGACTTCAGCCAGTACGAAAGCCGCCGCCTGTGGGCGCCGGCGCGCGACGGCGTGCAGGTGCCGCTGTGGATCGTCTACAAGAAGGGCACGCCGCTGGACGGCAAGGCGCCGCTGCTGCTGTACGGCTACGGCTCCTACGGCGCGCCGAACGACGCGCGCTTCTCGCTGGCGCGCCTGAGCCTGCTCGAACGGGGCGTGGTCTACGTCGGCGCGCAGATTCGCGGCGGCAACGACATGGGCGAGGCATGGCATAAGGACGGCATGCTGATGAAGAAGAAGAACACCTTCACCGACTTCATCGACAGCGCCGACTACCTGGTGCGCGAAAAATGGACCAGCCCGGAACGCCTGGTGATCGACGGCCGCAGCGCCGGCGGCCTGCTGATGGGCGCGGTGCTCAACATGCGCCCGGAACTGTTCCGCGCGGCCCACGTGGGCGTGCCCTTCGTCGACGTGATGAACACCATGATGGACGCCAGCCTGCCGCTGACCACCGGCGAATACCTGGAATGGGGCGACCCGAACCAGAAGGCGGCCTACGACTACATGCGCAGCTACTCGCCGTACGACAACATCGAGCGCAAGGCCTACCCGTCCATCCTGGTGACCACCGCCCTGAACGACAGCCAGGTGATGTACTGGGAGCCGGCCAAATACGTGGCCAAGCTGCGCGCGCACAAGACCGACGCCAACCCGCTGCTGCTCAAGACCAATATGGGCGCGGGCCACGGCGGCGCTTCCGGGCGCTACAACGCCATCGGCGAAACCGCCTTCCTGCAGGCCTGGATGCTGTCGCAATGGGGCATCACGCAGTGAGGATGTAAAAAATTCTTGCGCAACAAGAATGGGGCGTCTATAATTCGGCCTCCTTCAGACGTAGTGACACACGTCGAAGTGTTCCAGATGGGCGCTTAGCTCAGTTGGTAGAGCGGAGCCCTTACAAGGCTTAGGTCGGGAGTTCGAGCCTCTCAGCGCCCACCATCTACAGAACACGGATAAATGAAGCCCAGTTGCGAAAGCACGGAGCGGTAGTTCAGTTGGTTAGAATACCGGCCTGTCACGCCGGGGGTCGCGGGTTCGAGTCCCGTCCGCTCCGCCAGTTTGAGTAGTAAAACGATATGCTGACACATATCGAGCATGGTCCAGATGGGCGCTTAGCTCAGTTGGTAGAGCGGAGCCCTTACAAGGCTTAGGTCGGGAGTTCGAGCCTCTCAGCGCCCACCATCCCGGACATGCACCACCAGTTGCGCAAGCAACGGAGCGGTAGTTCAGTTGGTTAGAATACCGGCCTGTCACGCCGGGGGTCGCGGGTTCGAGTCCCGTCCGCTCCGCCAGCTATACTGAGAAAGGCCTGATTCGTCAGGCCTTTTTCTATTTCGGAAGCAAAACATGGTTCATCCCTATTTGCAATTCCGCCTGCGCATGGCGCGCCACGGCTTGCGGCAATTCCTTGCCAGCCTGGCCAATTCCCTTGAAATCACCCTGCTCGGCTTCGGCCCGGTGCTGCTCGGCCTGGCCGCTGCGATTGCGCTGCCCGGCATGCTGGCCGTCACGCTGGACCGGCCGGCCATGCTGGCCATCCTGGCCGCGCAGGCCCTGTTCGCCGCGCTGCCGGCCGTGCTGCTGCGCCAGCGCCTGCATCCGGCCGACGCGGTGGCCTGGGCCCGCCCGCTGCCGGTGCCGCCCGCGCTGGGCTGGGCCGCGGACGCGCTGGCCGCAGGCCTGATCGCCGGACCGCTGACCGGACTGTACGCGGTGTCCGCCTGCATCTGGCTCTACCAGTGGCCGGACTGGCTGCGCCCGGTGGCACCGCAGGCCATTGCCGCCACCGTGCTGTCGCTGCTGCTGGGCTGGGCGCTCGCCACCCTGGCGCTGGCCCGCCGTCGCCTGCGTCCTGCCCTCGCCGCCCCGTTTTTCCCATTCCGCGCCGCCGCCCTGCCTGCCGGCCCAGCCGCTGCTGCAACAGGCAGCGCCGGGACGGCGCATGCCGGCACCGGGACGACTGCGGCCGGCTACGCGCCACGCACCTTGCGGCCGCTGCTGCCCGCGCTGTGGCACCGGCTGTTCTGGCTGCCGTTCTGGCGCGCCGAAAACCGGGTCGGCGTGCAGCAATGCCTGCTGCTGGCAAGCGCGCTGGGCTGCACCGCCGCGTGGCTGCAGGGGCCTGGCTTGGGGCTGCCGCTGCCCGGCGCGGCCATGGGCGGCCTCGCCTCGGCCATGCTGGTCCTGCTGACCGACCGCGGCGACAAGGCGGTGCGCGAACAAGCCGCCCTGCTGCGCCCGGTGCTGGCGCTGTGGCCGCTGGACGCCGCGCCCCTGCTGCTGTGCGCCCGCCTGTTCGCCCTGCTGCCGGCGACGGCCGTGCTGGCCGCCTTTGCCGCGCTGGCCTTCGGCGCGCCGGGCGCAGCCACAGCAACTGATGCAGCCACCGATGCAGCAACAGCCGCAGCGGCAGCCGGCCCCAGCCCCAAAGCCGCGCTGGTGTGGCTAGCCACGGCCGGCACGGCCTGCGGCGCCATCGTGGCGCTCAACCTGGGACCGCGCGGCCGCGTGGTGCTGGTGGTGTTGTCCATCCTGATCCTGACCGCCATAGGAAGCGAATTCTGATGCTGCACATTGAAAGCCTGGACTTCGAATACGCCACCCGCCCCCTGTTCCGCCGGCTGAGCCTGCGTTTCGGCGCCGGCATCACCTGGCTGCGGGGCGAAAACGGCGCCGGCAAGACCACCCTGCTGAAACTGGCCGCAGGCGCGCTGCAGCCGCACGCGGGCACGATTTCCCTGGCGCCGCCGGGCAGCGGCGCCGGCATCGGCAGCGCGGCCCAGCCGCTGGCCTACCGCCTGCAAAGCTATTACTGCGGCGGCGACACGCCCCAGCTGCCCTGGCTCACCGTGCGCGAACTGCTGGACCTGCACGTGGCGCTCTACCCGGCCACCGACGCGGCCCTGCTGGAGACCGAACTGCGCGCCTTCCGCCTGCTCGCCGCGCTGGAGCAGCCGGTGACCACGCTGTCGCTGGGCCAGCACAAGAAGATGCAGCTGAGCCTGGCCCTGGCGCTGCCCGTGTCGCTGCTGCTGATCGACGAGCCCTTCAACGGCCTGGACGCCGCCGCCGTCGATTACCTGCGCGCGCAGCTGACCGATCCGGCGCGCCGCGCGCGCCAGTGCATCGTGCTGACCAGCCACCTGGAACCCGGCCTGCCGCTGGCGCAAACGGTCGAGTTGTGATTCCCTAGCAACAGGCGCGCGGCGCGCGGCAGTAAGGAACGCGCCGCCGGCCGGGAAACCGGCGACAATGATGTTGCTTTGCACAAACCTCCACGGAGCACTCCCCGATGTTCGGCTTCCTCAAAACGCACACCATGTCCCCGCGCCTGCACCGGCTGAAGCAGTCGGCGCTGTTCTCCTCGCTCACCCCGCTGGAGCTGAAGATCGTCGACGGCATGCTGCATGAACGGCGCTACCTGTCCGGCGAAATCATCTTCGACCAGGGCGAGGAAGGCCAGGCGCTGTACCTGGTGACGGCCGGCCGCGTGATCATCACGCGCGCGCTCGACAACAGCACCGAAGTGGTGGCCGAGGTCGGCCCCGGTTCCTTCTTCGGCGACCTGGCCCTGCTCGACAACTCGCCGCGCAACGCCCAGGCGCGCGCGCTCGACAATTGCGAGGTGGCGGTGTTCTTCCGCGCCGACTTCATGGGGCTGATGGAAACCGACGCCGTGGTCGGCTACAAGATTTCGCTCGCGCTGGCGCGCCACATTGCGCACCGGCTGCGCGAGTGGATGTCGGGCCGGCCGCAGATCGAGGCGCTGTGATGAACCATTACGGCGGCGGCCCGCAGCAGGCGTCCGGGCCGGTGGTATGGAGCGGCATCATCGCGGCCACCTGCGGCCTGCTGCTGGTGCTGCAGCACATGCTGTGGCTGGCGATTCCCTTCCTGCTGGCCATCATCCTGTACTACCTGCTGCTGCCGCCCATGCAGCGCCTGCTGCGCCTGGGCATGAGCCAGGGCGCGGCCGCGCTGCTGGTGGGCGGCTGCTTCACCGTGGCGGTGGCGCTGGGCGCGCTGGCGCTGAACCTGTGGCTGCCGGCGCCGTCCGAGTCGTGGCAGGACATGCTGGCGCGCTACGTGGGCGGCGGCCTGGACTTCGTGCGCGGCCTGCTGCGCGGGCTGGAAGACAAGTTTCCGCTGCTGCGCGACATGCACCTGAGCCAGGTGGTCGACGCCCAGTTCGCCGCCTACATGGAAGACTTCATGCAAAGCCACCTGACGGCCATCGTGGTGTCGGTGGCGGGCTGGCTGCCGGCCCTGCTGCTGGCGCCGTTCCTGACCTTCTTCTTCCTGCGCGACGGCCACCTGTTCAAGAAATTCCTGGCGCGCGCGGTGCCGAACGCCTTCTTTGAAAGGACGCTGTGCCTGCTGCACGAGGTGGACCAGACCGCGCACGCCTACTTCCAGGGCATGCTCAAGCTGACCGTGCTGGACACGGCGGTGCTGGCCTTCGGCCTGTGGGCCATCGGCGTGTCCTCGCCGGTGCTGCTGGGGCTGATCGCCGCCGTGCTGGCGTGGGTGCCCTACGTGGGCTCCATCGTCGGCTGCTGCATGGTGGTGATGGTGGCCTCGACCGACGCGCCGGGCGCGCCGCTGGTGGCCTACAGCGCGATCGGCGTGTTCATCCTGGTGCGGCTGCTGGACGATTTCGTGTTCATGCCGCTGACCCTGGGGCGCAGCCTGCACATGCATCCATTGATCACGGTGCTGATGATTTTTATCGGCGGCTCGGTGGCCGGGGTGGCGGGGCTGATGCTGGTGCTGCCCTTGCTGGGCGTGGTAATGGTGGTGGGCGAAACGCTGGGCCGGCTGATCACCAACCCGCGTTTGCGCGCCCGCCACCGCAACGCCAAGGCGCTGCGCGAGAAACAGGCCAGCGCAGACCTGGCGGTCTGACGCCGGCCTTGGGCATTACGGCGCTTCAGGCTGCGACGGCGACCGGCGCCGCCACCACTTCTTCCTCGTCGCCCGAACGGATCAGGTGGTCGAAGGCCGACAGGGCCGCCTTCGCGCCTTCGCCGGTGGCGATGATGATCTGCTTGTACGGCACGGTGGTCACGTCGCCGGCGGCGAACACGCCGGGGATCGAGGTCTGGCCGCGCGCATCGACTTCGATCTCGCCGTGCTTGGACAGGCTGACCGTGCCCTTCAGCCACTCGGTGTTGGGCACCAGGCCGATCTGCACGAACACGCCTTCCAGCTCCACCTTCTTCGCTTCGCCGCTGACGCGGTCGTTGTAGCTCAGGCCGTTGACGATCTTGCCGTCGCCGTGGATCTCGGTGGTTTGCGCCGAGACGATCACGGTCACGTTCGGCAGGCTGCGCAGCTTGCGCTGCAGCACCGCGTCGGCGCGCAGTTCGGCGCCGAACTCGATCAAGGTCACGTGTTTGACCAGGCCGGCCAGGTCGATCGCCGCTTCCACGCCGGAGTTGCCGCCGCCGATCACCGCCACGCGCTTGCCCTTGAACAGCGGGCCGTCGCAGTGCGGGCAGTAGGCCACGCCGTGGTTGCGGTATTCCTTCTCGCCCGGCACGTTGATCTCGCGCCAGCGGGCGCCGGTGGCCAGGATCACGGTCTTGCTCTTCAGTACCGCGCCGCTGGCGGTGGTCACTTCCACCAGCTTGCCCGGCGTCAGCTGGGCGGCGCGCTGGGTGTTCATGATGTCGACGTCGTAGGCTTTCACGTGCTGCTCCAGCGCCACGGCGAATTTCGGGCCGTCCGTTTCGGTGACCGAGATGAAGTTCTCGATCGCCAGCGTGTCGAGCACCTGGCCGCCGAAGCGCTCCGACACCACGCCGGTCTTGATGCCTTTGCGGGCCGCGTAGATGGCCGCTGCCGCGCCGGCGGGGCCGCCGCCGACGATCAGCACGTCGAACACGTCCTTCTTGCTCAGCTCGGCCGCCTGGCGGGCGCCGGCGTTGGTGTCCAGCTTGGCGAGGATCTCTTCCACGCTGCTGCGGCCCTGGCCGAAGTGCTCGCCGTTCAGGAACATCATCGGCACGGCCATGATCTGGCGTTCCTCGACTTCTTTCGGGAACACGCCGCCGTCGATGGTGGTGACCTTGATGCGCGGGTTGATGACGGACATCGCGTTCAGCGCCTGCACCACCTCGGGGCAGTTGTGGCAGGTGAGCGAGATGAAGGTCTCGAAGTGGAATTCGCCGTCGAGGTTGCGGATCTGCTCGATCACGGCGTCGTCGAACTTGATGGTGTGGCCGCCCACTTGCAGCAGCGCCAGCACCAGCGACGTGAATTCATGGCCCATCGGGATGCCGGCGAAGGTCACGGCGATATCGGTCCCGGGGCGGGTAATGGCGAACGACGGTTTGCGCACGTCGCCTTCGGTCTTTTCGACCAGGGTAATCTTGTCGCTCAGCACGACGATGTCGGCGAGCAGGGCCTGCATTTCGCGGGCTTTGGCGGAATCATCCAGCGTAGCAACGATCTCAATCGGCTGCACGACCTTTTCCAAATAGGTTTTCAACTGGGTTTTGAGGGTTGCGTCCAACATGGTGTTTTCCTTTTTTTCGGTTGGCGCCGGGCAAATGCGCCGGCGCCTTACTACTCAATGCTTAGCTAATGCTTAGATCTTGCCTACCAGGTCCAGCGAAGGGGTCAGCGTGGCTGCGCCTTCGGTCCACTTGGCTGGGCAAACCTGGCCTGGGTGCTCGGCCACGTACTTGGCGGCTTTGACTTTGCGCAGCAGCTCGGAAGCGTCGCGGCCGATGCCGTTGTCGTGCACTTCCATCACTTTGATCTGGCCTTCAGGATTGATGACGAAGGTGCCGCGCAGTGCCAGGCCTTCTTCTTCGATCATCACTTCGAAGTTGCGCGACAGGGTGCCGGTTGGGTCGCCGATCAGCGGGTAGTTCACTTTCTTGATCGCGTCCGAGGTGTCGTGCCATGCTTTGTGGGCGAAGTGGGTGTCGGTCGAAATGCCGTACACGTCCACGCCCAGCTTGGCGAATTCAGGCTGGAAGTCGGCCAGGTCTTCCAGTTCGGTTGGGCACACGAAGGTGAAGTCGGCTGGGTAGAACATGAAGACGGACCACTTGCCCTTCAGCGATTCTTCGCTCAGGTCAATGAACTTGCCATTGTGGTAAGCGGTTGCCTTGAATGGTTTTACTTGGGTGTTAATGAGAGACATTGTGGTTTCCTCGTGAGGTTGTGTATCAATGAGATGCCAGTGTAGAGCTTTTGCAACCATTTGAAAAATTGATTGTTCCAATTGTTTCAATTGGCTTTGACTATCGGCAGACTGCGCCGAACCCCTATTATCCCCGTTCCGGGGCCGGAGCGTTATTGACTGGTTACGATTGCCGTATCGGCACTGCTGCGCAGCAGCGCGTCGAATTCGGTGGCCGGCATGGGGCGGGCGAACAGGTAGCCCTGGCCGTAGTCGCAGCCGGCAGCGGCCAGCAGGTCGCGCTGCTCGGGGGTTTCCACGCCTTCGGCGATGACGTGCAGGCCCAGCTTGTGGGCCATGACGATGATGGCGTCCGACAGCGCCATGTCGCTCGACTCCGGCGCCAGGTTGCGGGTGAAGCTGCGGTCTATCTTCAGGTAGTCGATGTCGAATTTCTTCAGGTAAGACAGCGAGCAATAGCCGGTGCCGAAGTCGTCCAGCGCCACCTGGATGCCGCCGTCGCGCAGCTGCAGCAGCTGGTCGGCGACGCTGTTGCTGGCGTCCAGCAGCAGGCCTTCGGTGATCTCGATGACCACCGCCTGGCCGGGCAGGCCCAGCTCGTCCAGCAGCGCCAGCCAGCTCCGGTAGCCGCCCTCGCGCTGGAATTCCAGCGGCGACTGGTTGACGCTGAGCTGGAACGCGGGATCCACCTCGCTGCGCCAGCGCCGCAGCCAGCGCACCGCTTCGCGGAACACCCAGGCGCCGATTTCAATGATCAGCCCGCTCGCTTCGGCCAGCGGGATGAATTCCATCGGGCTGACCAGGCCGCGCACCGGGTGGCGCCAGCGCACCAGCGCCTCGGCCTTGTGGATGCGGCCGCTCTGCAGGTGCACGATGGGCTGGAAGTACAGTTCCAGCTGCTGGCCCTTGACGGCGCCGCGCAGGTCGTTGGTCAGGCGCATGCGGTTCAGCGCGGCCACCTGCAGCGCCGGCGTGAAATAGCTGAAGCGGTTGCGGCCGGCGTCCTTGGCGGCGTACATGGCCTGGTCGGCGTGCTTGAGCAGGTCTTCGATGGAGGCGGCGTCGTCCGGGTACAGCGTGATGCCGATGCTGGCCGACACGAAAGCCTGCTCCTGCCCCAGCGGGAAGGGCGCGCGCAGGCTGTCGAGGATGGTCTGGGCGATGGTGTCGACGCGGCCCAGGCCAGTCGCGTCCAGCTCGCTGAGGATGACGGTGAATTCGTCGCCGCCCAGGCGCGCCACGGTGTCGCACTCGCGCACGCAGGCGCCGATGCGGTGCGCCGCGTCCACCAGCAGCACGTCGCCCTGGTGGTGGCCGAGGGTGTCGTTGACTTCCTTGAAGTGGTCCAGGTCGATGAACAGGATGGCCACCCGGCTGCCGTCGCGCCGGCTCTTGACGATGGCCTGATCGAGCCGGTTCTGGAACATGCGCCGGTTCGGCAGCTGGGTCAGGGTGTCGAAATTGGCTTGCTGCCACACCAGCGCCTCGGTCTGCTTCTTGTCGGTGATGTCCTCGATCATGCACAGGTGGTGCGCCTTGCTGCCCGCGTCGATCGCGGTGATGGAGGCGTCCACCCACACCACCGAGCCGTCCGGGCGCAGCAGGCGCTTGGCCAGCTTGAAGCCGGCGACCTGCTGCTCCTGCAGCCGCGCCACCTGCTCCTGCTCGGCGTCCACGTCGTCCGGGTGGCTGATGTCGCGCCAGCTGCTGGCCTTCATCTCGGCCAGCGTGCGGCCGGCGATCTCCAGGTAGCGCGGGTTGATGTCGCGGAACTGGCCGCTGGCCGTGTCGATCAGCGCGATGCCCATGGGCGCCGCCTCGAACATGGTGCGGAAGCGCGCCTCGCCCTTGCGGATGGCTTCCTGCGCGCGGCGGCGCTCGCGCGCCAGCAGGGCCACGTGCACGCCAGCGCCCAGCACCAGCAGCACGCCGCCGGCCGCCAGCGCGCGGTACAGCCAGGCCAGCGCGCGGCCGCCGTCGGCCTGGTACAGGAAGCCGTCGAAGCTGGCCCCGCGCGGCACCATGCCCAAGTCGGCATACACGTCGGCGATGTGCTGCCAGCGGTCCGGGTTCATATAGCCCACTTCCACCAGCACCGGCTGCACCAGCGGCACCATGGCGCGCGCCTCGTACAGCAGGTGGCGGCGGTCGTTGCGGCGCGAATACTTGTTCAGGATCAGGTCGGCGATTTCCTCCTGGTGGCTCATCGCGTACTGCCAGCCGCGCATGCTGGCGGCGCGGAAGGCTTTGACCCGCTCCGGGTGGCTGCTGATTTCCTGCTCGCTGGTAAACAGGTTGTCGCCGTAAAAGTCAATGCCGGCGTTGCGCGGGGTGTAGATGTCGTAGGGGAAGCCTGCCCGGTCCAGCAGGTCCGGTTCGTTGGTGGTGAAGACGGCCATGGCGTCCACCTTGCCGGTGACCAGGTCGTCCGGGTTGTAGCTGTGTTCCAGGCGCTGCAGGCTGGACGGCGCGATGCCCTCCTTGCGCAGGTAGGCGATCAGCTCGTCGCCCTGGCTCAGGTCGTCCGACAGCGGGCCTATCATCACGCGCTTGCCGGCCACGCGGTGCACGTCCGGCGCGCCCGCGGCTTGCGCCATCACCAGCGCATAGGGCGAATGCTGGAACACCACGCCCAGCACCACCAGCGGCTTGCCCTTCAGGCGCGCCAGCAGCAGGCTGCTGTCGCCCACCCCGTACTGGGCCTTGCCGGCCAGCACGTTGCGCTCGGGCTCTTTGCCGTCCATGCCCTCCAGGATGCGCACCTCCAGCCCGGCCTCGCGGTAATAGCCCTGCTCCAGCGCCGCGTAGTAGCCGGCGAACTGGAACTGGTGGCTATGCTTGAGCTGCAGCACCACCTTGTCCTGCGCCAGCGCCGGCCCGCAGGCCAGGGCCGCAGCCAGCCAGGCCAGCAGTGCAAGCAGCAAGCAGGACGACAGGCGCGGCAAGGCGGCTCCGGTCCGGTACGCCGTAACCTTACTGCACCACCAGCACGGGCACGCGCTGGTCGGTGTTCTGGCTGTTGCCCAGCTGGCCGTCGGCGTTCAGGCCCCAGGTCCACAGCGTGTTGTCGAGCATCATGCCGATGCTGTGCTGGCCGCCGGCCGCCACCGAGGTCCAGCCGGTGGAGGTGCCGATCTGCACCGGCGCGGTCTGGTCGAGCAGCGTGTTGTTGCCGATCTGGCCGTTGCTGTTGGAGCCCCAGGTCCACAGCGTGCCGTCCGTGCGGATGGCCACGGTGTGCTTCAGGCCGGCCGACACGACGGACCAGTTGTTGGCGCTGCCCGCCAGCACCACTTGCGCCGGCTCGGCCGACTTGGTGGTGCTGCTCAGGCCCAGCTGGCCGCTGGCGTTGTCGCCCCAGGTCCACAGCGTGCCTTCGGTGCGGATGGCGGCCGAATGGCTGCCGCCGGCCGAGATGCTGGCCCAGCTCTGCGTGCCGATCTGGACCGGCGCGTTGACGTCGGCGCCGGTGGCGTCGCCGTTGCCGAGCTGGCCGCTGGCGTTGCCGCCCCAGGCCCACAGCGTGCCGTCGCTGCGGCGGCCCAGCGAATGGGTATCGCCGGCCGCCACGGCGGTCCAGGTAGCGGTGCCGGCTACGGTGATCTTCACCGGCGCCAGGCGCGGCAGCACGGTGCCGTCGCCCAGCTGGCCGTTGAAGTTGCGGCCCCAGGCCCACAGCGCGCCCTTGTCGTCGATGCCGATGCTGTGCGCCTTGCCGGCCGCCACATAGAGCCACTTGCCGGTGCCGATCTTGGTCGGCACCAGCTTGTCGACCGAGGTGCCGTCGCCCAGCTGGCCGTTCTGGTTGAAGCCCCAGGCCCACAGCGTGCCGTCGGCGCGCAGCGCCAGGGTGTGGAACTCGCCGGTGGCGATCTGGCGCCAGGTGGTGTTGGCGCCGGACACCACGGACGGCTTGTTGCTGGCGATGGTGGTGTTGAAGCCCAGCTGGCCTTGCAGGTTGCTGCCCCAGGCGTACAGGTTGCCGTCCAGGTGGCGCGCCACGCTGTGCCGTCCGCCGGCGGCCATGGCCGCCCACTGGCCTTTGACCGTCACGTTGGCGCTGCCGGTGACGGTGCCGACCGCGGCGGTCACGGTGTCGGTGCCCAGGGTCTTGGCGGTGATGGTGCCGTCTGCGGCCACGCTCAGGGCCGGGCCCTTGACGGTCCAGGTCAGGCCGGTGGTAATGGCGCTCACTTTGCCGTCCGAATAGGTACCGGTGGCCACCATTTTCTGGGTGCCGCCGATGGACAGGACCGGGTTGGCGGGCGTTACCGCGATGGAGACCACGGTCGGCGCGGCCGGCGTGGTGGGGGTGGTCGGAGCGGGGGCGTCGTCGCCGCCGCCGCCGCAAGCGGCCAGCAGCGCCAGCACCGGCACCAGGAACAGGGATTTCAAGCTCAGGGTCATTTTCATTTTCATCCAGTCGATGTCGCGAACGCAAGGCGCGAGTCAGCCACTAGTGTAGCCGCAACCCGCGCTCCGCGATCCAGGGAACTAGGATGAATTATCATGCTTTTAAGAAAGATGAGCAAAGAAAACAACAACACCGCCCAGTGGGCGGTGTCGTGAGCGCCGGGAAACGCGTGGCGAGCGGCGCTTATTTGCAGCTTATTTGCATCTTACTTGCGGCCGCGCGGCGCGGCGCCGGCCGGGCGGGCGCCCTTGACGGGCGCGGCGGACGGCTTGGCTTTCACCTTGATAGTGTCAAGGATGGAGGCGCGCACCTTGGTTTCCACGGTGTCGCGCGCGGTGAGCGAGCCGGTCAGCGCGTTGGCGCGGCCGCCACGGCCCACCGGCGCCGCCACGGCGGCCCGGCCGCCGCGCGTGCCCGGCACGCCTGGCATACCGGAACCCGCGCCGCGCGGCTTGGCGCCCGGCGCGGCCATCGGCATGGCGCGCTTGCCATCCGGCGCCGCCTTCAGGTTTTCCTCGCCGGCGGTCCATGCGGGGATCAGATGCTTCTCGCCGTTGCCGATCAGGTCGCCGCGTCCCATCTTCACCAGCGCTTCGCGCAGGATGGGCCAGTTTTCCGGGTCGTAGTAGCGCAGGAAGGCCTTGTGCGCCTTGCGCACCTTGCCGCTGCGCGCGGTCTCCACCACTTCCGAATCCTCGGTGACCTTCTTCAGCGGGTTCTTGCGCGAGTGGTACATGGTGGTCGCCATGGCCATCGGGGTCGGCATGAAGGTCTGCACCTGGTCCAGCTTGAAGTTGTTCTTCTTCAGCCACAGCGCCAGGTTCAGCATGTCCTCGTCGGTGGTGCCGGGGTGGGCCGCGATGAAGTAGGGGATCAGGTACTGCTTCTTGCCCGCTTCCAGCGAGAACTTCTCGAACATGGCCTTGAACTCGTCATAGGCGCCGATGCCCGGCTTCATCATCTTGGACAGCACGTTCGATTCGGTGTGCTCGGGGGCGATCTTCAGCAGGCCGCCCACGTGGTGGGTCACCAGTTCCTTGACGTATTCGGGCGAGCGCACCGCCAGGTCGTAGCGCAGGCCGGAACCGATCAGGATCTTCTTCACGCCGGGAATCGCGCGCGCCTTGCGGTACAGCTGGATCAGCTTGCTGTGGTCGGTGCCCAGGTTGACGCAGATCGACGGGTACACGCACGACAGGCGGCGGCACGATTCCTCGATCTTCTTGTCCTTGCAGGCCAGGCGGTACATATTCGCGGTGGGGCCGCCCAGGTCCGAGATGGTGCCGGTGAAGCCCTTGGTCTTGTCGCGGATGTGCTCGATCTCGCGCAGGATGGACGGCTCGGAGCGGCTCTGGATGATGCGGCCCTCGTGCTCGGTGATCGAGCAGAAGGTGCAGCCGCCGAAGCAGCCGCGCATGATGTTGACCGAGAACCGTATCATTTCCCAGGCCGGGATGTGGGCCTTGCCGTAGCTCGGGTGCGGGGCGCGCGCGTAGTTCATGTCGTACACGCCGTCCATCTCGTCCATGGCCAGCGGCAGCGGCGGCGGATTGATCCACACGTCGCGCTCGCCGTGCGCCTGCACCAGCGCGCGCGCGTTGCCGGGGTTCGATTCCAGGTGGAACACGCGCGAGGCGTGCGCGTACATCACCGGGTCGTCCTTCACCACCTCGTAGGCCGGCAGGCGCACCACGGTGCGCATGTGCTGCTCGCGCAGCATCTGCTGGCGCTCTTCGCGCGTCATGATGCGGATCGGCTTGACCACTTCCAGGGCGCTGGCCGCGTTATCCGTGGCGCAGGCGGCCTTGTCTTCCTTGGCCATGGCGTACGGGTCCGGGTGGGCGTCCACCTTGCCGGGCACGTCCACGCGGCTGCTGTTCTGCACGCCCCAGTCGTCGCCCGGCAGCCAGCCCAGCGGCACCATGAAGGCGGTGCCGCGCAAGTCCTTGATGTCCTTGATGTGCTCGCCCGCGTTGAGGCGGTGCGTCAGGTCCACCAGCGCGCGTTCGGCGTTGCCGAAGATCAGCAGGTCGGCCTTGGAATCCGGCAGCACCGAGCGGCGCACCTTGTCCGACCAGTAGTCGTAATGGGCGATGCGGCGCAGCGAAGCCTCGATGCTGCCGATCACCACCGGCACGTCCGGATAGGCTTCGCGGGCGCGCTGCGAGTACACGGTGACGGCGCGGTCCGGGCGCTTGTTGGGCTCGGCGTTCGCGGTATAGGCGTCGTCCGAGCGGATCTTGCGGTCCGAGGTGTAGCGGTTGACCATGGAATCCATATTGCCCGCCGTGATGCCCCAGTACAGGCGCGGCTTGCCCAGCGCGCGGAAGGCGTCGGCCGAATGCCAGTCCGGCTGGCTGATGATGCCGACCTTGTAGCCCTGCGCTTCCAGCAGGCGGCCGACCAGGGCCATGCCGAAACTCGGATGGTCGATATAGGCGTCGCCCGTGACGAGGATGACGTCGCACTGCTCCCAGCCCAAGGCGTCCATTTCGGCGCGGGACATGGGCAGGAAGGGCGCAGTGGCAGCGCGGGCAGACCGCTTGGGGACGGTCGCAAATAAATTGGTGGGGGTCATAGGGACGGGATTGTACCGGAAATGCGCGCCCTCTGCTCAAGCGATAGGCACAATCAATTGGAAAATCTTTTAATTTTCAATAACTTGTGAACGACGGGCAAAGCTGTCGCCGAGACAAATATTACGGCGGCGACATTGCCTTTGCTGTCATTTTTGCTATAAAGAGAAGAACAACCCTCCAGGAGAACACCATGCGCCGCCGCCTCTACTTCATGCTTCCCGATGTTCCCAGCGCCCGCGCCATGCTGGATGAAATGCTGCTGGCCCGGATCGAAGAGCGTCACATGAAATTCATGGCCAAGGAAGGCACGCTGCCCGACGACATGCCGGACTGCAGCTTCCTGCAGCGCACCGACCTGGTCCACGGCGCGCAGCTGGGCATGATCATCGGCGGCATCGTGGGCCTGGCAGCGGGCATTTTCCTGACCATGGTCTCGTTCGACGGCGTGACCCTGCGCACCGCGGCCATCCTGCTGGTGGCGCTGGGCGGCGCCTTGTTCGGCGCGTGGGCCTCCGGCATGAACGCGGCGGCCGTGCCGAACAAGAAACTGGAAAAGTTCGCGCCGGCCATCGAGCGCGGGCAGGTATTGATGATCGTGGACGTGCCGCCCCGGCGCGTGCAGGAGATCGAGGAGATGATCGCCAAGCGTCATCCCGAAATCAGCTTTGGCGGTATTGAACCGCCTATGCTGGCGTTTCCGTAACGCCGGCTGCCCGGGAGCCGGTCCTAGCAAGGCCGGCGGCCCCGGGTCCACTCCCTATATGCCCATATTGCCCAGGATGCGGCCCAGTTCGCGCAGCGCCGGCTCCAGCGTGGGATGCTTGACAGCGAATTTCGCCGAGATTTCCTGCGTGCGCTCGGCCAGGCCGTAGGTGGTGGTGTCCTCGCCGCCCATGCCCGCCTCCTGCTGCGCCACCCGGCGCTCCAGCAATTGCTTGATATCGCCGTCCAGCTGCGCCAGCAAGTCCAGCAGCTCCTCATCCACCGGGCCGGGCGCGCTGGCCAGTTCCGTGTGCAGGGTCTTCAACGATGCCTTCAGATTGCTGTCCATAGTCCCGTCCCCTTAGTGATCGCTATACCGGATTTATACACCCAATTGCCGCGGCCAGCTATGATCTGGCGCTACGCAGCCATTCGGCGTACTCGCAGGAGGGAAAAGCGTCGGCAAAGCCGGCGCGCAGCGTGGCCAGCGACGGCCAGTCGCGCGACAGGCCGTCGATCTGCTCGACGCTGACGGAATTGACGTGGTCCATCATGTTCAGCTCGCCCAGCTCGCTCAGCGTGAAGATGTCGGCCAGCTCTTCCAGTTCGGCCTGGCCCAGCTGGCGCAGCGGCCCCGGCGCGATGCCGAGCACCAGGTCCACCATGCCGTCGGCGGCCCGCATCTGCCAGCCCATCAGCTCGCCGTCGATGGCCAGCACCTCGTCGCCGGCCTGCGCTTCCAGGTAGATCGGCCCGTCGCGCGGCGGCACGCCCAGGCCGATTTCCCAGCCGTCGCCGGCCAGCGGCAACAGCCCCGACGCGGCGGCGCGCTCGCGGAACTCGGGCGCGTTGCGCACGGCCAGGCTCAGGCGCAGCAGCGCGCTGTCGGCCGGGTCCGGCGCCAGCACCCAGCCCAGGTCCGGATACGCTTCCAGCGCCTCGCCGACCAGGCCGACGAAGGCCTCCTGGTCCAGGTGGTCCAGCTGGTTCATCGCCTGCGCCAGTTTCTCCAGCAGTTGCTCCATCATGTCTCTCCGAAAGTGCGCATAGCAACATGATACCTCTGCCCAGCCCGGCTCAGCGCCGGGCAGGGCCGGGTAATGCCGGCTTACTTGCCGCTCAGGCCGCGGCGGTCCAGCAGCGGCTCGATCTTCGCGTCGCGGCCGCGGAAGTTGCGGAACAGGTCCAACGCGTCCGCCGTGCCGCCGCGCGACAGCAGCGTCTTGCGGAACCAGTCGCCGTTCTTGCGCTGCAGGCCGCCGTTTTCCTTGAACCATTCCACGGTGTCGGCGTCCAGCTTTTCGCTCCACAGGTAGGCGTAGTAGCCGGCCGCGTAGCCGCCCGAGAAGGTGTGCGAGAAATAGGTGGTGCGGTAGCGCGGCGGCACCGGCGCGTAGTCGATGCCGGCGTCCTTCAGCGCGGCCGCTTCGAAGGCCAGCACGTCGCTCGGGATCTGCGCGGCGGTCAGCTGGTGCCAGCGCTGGTCCACCAGCGACGAGGCCAGGTATTCGGTGGTGGCGAAGCCCTGGTTGAATTTCTTCGACGCGGCCACTTTTTCCAGCAGCTCTTTCGGCATCGGCTCGCCGGTCTTGTAGTGGCGCGCGTAGTTGGCCAGCACTTCCGGCTGCACCATCCACATTTCGTTCACTTGCGACGGGTACTCGACGAAGTCGCGCGGCACGCTGGTGCCGGAGAAGCGCGGGTACTTCACGTTGGAGAACATGCCGTGCAGCGCGTGGCCGAATTCGTGGAAGGTGGTCTTCACCTCGTCCACCGTCAGCAGCGTGGGTTCGCCGGCCGGCGGCTTGGGAATGTTCAGGTGGTTGGCCACCACCGACCTGGTGCCCATCAGCGCCGATTGCGACACGTATTCGTTCATCCATGCGCCGCCCTGCTTCGATGGGCGGGCGTACATGTCGGCCAGGAAGATGGCCAGCTGCTTGCCGTCGGCGTCGAACACGTCGTACACCTTGACGTCCGGATGGTAGACCGGCAGGTCCTTGCGTTCCTTGAACGACAGGCCGTACAGCTTGCTGGCGGCGAAGAACACGCCCTTCTCCAGCACATTGGTCAGCTCGAAGTACGGCTTGAGCTGGTTGCCGTCGAAGCTGAAGCGCTGGGCGCGCACCTTGTCGGTGTAGTAGGACCAGTCGGCCGCGCCGATCTGCAGGCCGGCTTTTTCCGCGTCGGCCACCGCTTGCAGGTCGGCCGCCTCCTTGCGCGCGTTGGTGACGGCCGGCTTGGCCAGCTCGGCCAGCAGCGTGTTGACGGCGCTGGTGGACTTGGCGGTCTGGTCTTCCAGCGAGTAGGCCGCGTAGTTCGGGTAGCCCAGCAGCACGGCCTTGTCGGCGCGCAGCTTGGCGATCTTCAGCACGTTGGCGCGGTTGTCGAACTCCCCGCCGTGGCTGCCGCGCGCCAGCGACAGCTCCATCATGCGCTTGCGGGTGGCGGGATTGGTCAGCACGGCCAGCGGCGCCTGGCCGGTGGTGTTGGTCAGCGCGACGGCGAACTTGCCGTCCTGGCCGCGCGCCTTGGCGGCGGCGGCGGCCGCGTCGATGGCCGCTTCGGACATGCCGGCCAGTTCGGCGCGGGTGTCGACCACCAGCGCGCTGGCGTTGATTTCCTTCAGCACGTTCTGCTGGAAGGCGGTTTGCAGCGTGGCCAGCTCGCCGTTCAGCACTTTCAGTTTTTCCTTGTCGGCGGCGGACAGCCTGGCGCCGGCGCGCACGAAGTCGGTGTGGTAGCGCTCCAGCAGGTGCTTCGATTCGGCGTCCAGGCCCAGCTTGGCGCGCTTGTCGTACAGCGCTTTCACGCGCGCGTACAGCTTGGCGTTCAGGTAGATCGCGTCGTTGTGCGCGGCCAGCTTGGGCGACATCTCGGTGTCGATCGCATCCAGCTGGGGATTGGTGTTGGCGCCCTGCAGGTTGCTGAAGGTGGTGTACACGCGGGTCAGCAGCTGGCCGGAACGCTCCATGGCGACGACGGTGTTGTCGAAGGTAGCGGGCTTGGCGTTACTGGCGATGGCCTCGATTTCCTTCAGGTTCTGCGCCATGCCTTCGGCAAACGCGGGCAGGAAGTGCTCGTCCTTGATCAGGTCGAACTGTGGATAGTGGAAGGGCAGCGGGCTGAGCTTGAAGAAAGGATTGCCGGCCTGGGCTGCTGCGGCAGTCCCTGCGGCCGCGGCCGCAGGGGCGGCGGCGCTTTGCGCGGCGTAAGCGAACGGGGTCAGCGCCAGGCCGAGGCTGGCTGCGAGTACGAGCATCTGAGGACGGGACATAGCATCTTTCTAAGTGGGCCAAGGACTACCCTGCAACAAGCTGCAAACCGGCGGCAGGACGGAAGCCAATGATGATAGCAGGCAGTCTATACAACGTCACTTGCTATTGATGGTGCAATGCACATGCTGCACCGCACGCTACAATCCTGCAAACTGAACGAAAGGGGCAACAGTGGACTATTTCACCGCAGTGCGGGCCTTTGTGCGGGTCGTGGAGGCGGGCAGCTTCGCCCGGGCGGCCGATACGCTGCAGTGCCCGCGCAACACGGTCACCAAGCTGGTGCAGGCACTGGAAGCGCACCTGCAAGTCAAGCTGCTGCACCGGACCACGCGCAGGGTGTCGCCCACCAACGACGGCGCGGCCTATTTCCAGCGCATGTCGCGCCTGCTGGACGAGTGGCAGGAGGCCGAAGCCGAGGTGGCGCAGGCGCGCAACGCGCCGCGCGGCCGGCTGCGGGTGGACATGAGCACGGCGCTCGCGGCGCTGCTGGTGATACCGTCGCTGGCCGGATTCCGCGACCGCTATCCGGACATGCAGCTCGACTTCGGCGTAAGCGACCGCCCGGCCGACCTGGTCAGCGAAGGCATCGATTGCGTGGTGCGCGCCGGCGCCGTCAGCGACCCGTCGCTGATCGCGCGCCATATCGGCAGCCTGCCGCTGGCCACCTGCGCCGCGCCCGCTTACCTGGCGCGCCACGGCGTGCCGCGGCACCCGTCCGATCTGGCCGCCGGCCACACGCTGATACGCCATTTCTACGCCGGCTCGACCCGCCAGTCGCCGGTGGTGCTGGCGCATCCTTCCGACCCGGCCAGCCCGGTCACCGTGAGCGGCCATTACTTCCTTGGCCTGAACGACAGCAACGCCTTGCTGGCCGCCGCGATGGCCGGCCTCGGCGTGCTGCACGCCCCGGCCTTCATCACCGGGCCGCAGACGGCGGCCGGCATGCTGCAGCCGCTACTGGAAGAGTGGAGTGCGCCGCCGATCCCCATCCACATCGTCTATCCCGCCAACCGCCACCTGAGCGCGCGCACCCGCGCCTTCGTGGCATGGATGATGGAGCTGTTCAGCAACAGCCCCTACGCGCTGCCGCCCGGGCCGGCGCCGCGCCAGGGCGCCCCGAACTTGCGCTAATCGCCCCTGGCGCCGTGCTTCAGGTGCTCGACGAACCAGCGCCCGGCCGGGCCCGGCGGGTGGTCGCGCAGGTGGATGGCGTGCATGGAAAAGCCGGCGCCCAGGCCGGTCATGCCTTCCAGCGCAATGCGCACCAGCCGGCCGGCGTCCAGATCGTCCTGCACCATGTGCAGCGGCATATGGCCCCAGCCCAGGCCGGCTTTCAGGAAAGCGTGCTTGGCGCCCATGTCCGCCAGCCGCCACGCCTGCGCCGCCAGCACGCCAAAGTTGCGGCCTTCGGTCAGCGGCGAGCGGTCGGTCAGCACCAGCTGCACGTGGCGGGCGGCGTCCGAGCGCAGCACCATGCCCTCGATGGCCGCCAGCGGATGCGCCGGCGCCGCCACCGTCACGGCGGGCACGCTGAGCAGGAATTGCGAGGCGCAGCCGGCCGGCACTTCGGGCAGCGAACCGATCACGGCGATGCGGCACTGCCCCGTCAGCAGCGGCTGCACCACTGCCCCAAGCGCTTCCACGAACAGCCGCAGCGGCGTGCCGGGGAATTGCCGGTGGAACGCCTGCACCGCCGCCGTCAGCGTGGCGATCGGATACATCACGTCCACCGCCACCGCCAGTTCCGGCTCCAGCCCTTCCGCCAGGGTGCGCGCCTTGGCCTTGAAGGCGTCCATGCCGAGCACGGCCGAACGGGCCTGGTCCAGCAGCGCCCTGCCCTCCTCGGTCAGCTTCGGGTAGCGGCCGCTGCGGTCGAACAGAGCAAAGCCCACCTGCAGTTCCAGGTTGGCCAGGGTGGTGCTGACCACCGACTGCGCGCGGCGCAGCTTGCGGCCGGCCGCCGAAAAGCTGCCTTCGTCCGCTGCGGCGATAAAGGTGCGCAGCTGGTCCAGCGACATTGCATCAAGCATCCATCCACTCCCTAGATAGTATCCATCCAATTATATAGGCTTCCACGATGGATAGGCCGGGCCTAAGATGCATCCATACCAACCGCATATTCAAGGAGCAGCAGATGAACCAGGCAATCCAGCCAGCGCAACCGGCCCCGGCCGTCCAGCGCGACATCGTGGCCCGCACCCAGGGCCGTGGGCATCGCGGCATTACCCGCCTCGTCAGCCCCGGCGACCTGGGCGAGCTGATCAAACCCTTTGTGTTCCTGGACCTGTTCCGCATGGGCGCCAGCCACGGCATGGGCGGCATGGGCATGCACCCGCACTCGGGCATCGCCACCGTGACCGTGGTGATGGAAGGCGCGATCGAATACCGCGAGACCACCGGCCAGCAAGGCGTGCTGAGCGCAGGCGGCGTGGAATTCATGAACGCCGGCGGCGGCGTCTGGCACGGCGGCAGCCCGCACGGCGACGCCGGCGTGGCGGGCTTCCAGATGTGGCTGGCGCTGCCTGCGGAAGACGAGAACGGCCCGGCGCACAGCCAGTACCTGGCGCCGGAGCAAGTGCAGGCCAGCGGCCCGGCGCGCGTCATCCTCGGCAACTACGAAGGCGTGGCCAGCCTGATCCAGCCGCGCGCACCGGTCACCTATCTGCACGTGAAACTGCGCGACGGCGAACAGTGGACTTATACGCCGCCGGCCGGGCACGACGTGGCCTGGGCAGCGGTAGGCAAGGGCGCACTGGCGGTGGACGACGCGCTGCTGGAGAGCGAAGTGGCGGTGTTCGATGAAGGCGGCGGCGCGCTGCTGTTCACGGCGCGCGGCGACACGGAATTCGTGCTTGGCTCGGCCACGAAGCATCCCTATCCGCTGGTGACGGGCATGTATTCGGTGCACACCAGCGCGGCCGCCCTGGTGCAGGGCGAGAACGAGATCAGCCGCATCGGCAGCCAGTTGCGCACCGCAGGTTTAATTTAACTTTGAAAGGAATCGCCATGAACATCAACCACAATACTTCCGCTGTACCTGTCGTCGGCCGCATCCTGCTGGCTGCCATTTTCGTCATGAGCGGCGTCGGCAAGCTGATGGCGCCGGCCGCCACCATCGGTTACATCCAGGCCATGGGGCTGCCGCTGGCCAGCGCCGGACTGGTGGCCGCCATCGTGGTGGAACTGGGCGGCGGCCTGCTGCTGGCCCTGGGCTACAAGACCCGCCTGGTGGCGCTGGTGCTGGCCGCGTTCTCGGTAGTGACCGGCCTGGTCTTCCACAGCGCCGTCGGCGACCAGAACCAGATGATCCATTTGATGAAAAACCTGGCCATGGCCGGCGGCCTGCTGCAAGTGGTGGCCTTCGGCGCCGGCGCCTACAGCCTGGACGCCAAAGCGTCCAGGACTGCCGCCCCAGGCCGCGTAGCAGCCTGAAGCAAGCGGGACGGTCAGCCGAACAGCTTGTTGGCCGTCTTCGCGATCAACCCGCCCTGAAAGCGCGCGCCGTCCAGCTCCAGCTGGCTCGGCTGCCGCTGTCCCTGGCCGCCGGCTATGGTGGTGGCGCCATACGGGCTGCCGCCCACGATCTCATCCAGCGTCATCTGCGCCTGGTAGCTATATGGCAGCCCGACGATCGTCATGCCGAAGTGCATCAGGTTGGTAATGATGGAGAACAGCGTCACTTCCTGCCCGCCATGCTGCGTGGCGGTGGACGTAAACGCGCCGCCCACCTTGCCGTTCAGCGCGCCGCTCATCCACAGGCCGCCGGCCTGGTCCAGGAAAGCCGCCATCTGAGACGGCATGCGGCCGAAACGGGTCGGCGCGCCGACGATGATGGCGTCGTAGTTGGCCAGCTCGGCCACGGTGGCCACCGGCGCGCTTTGCTGCAGCTTGAAATGCGACTTGGTGGCCACTTCGTCCGGCACGGTTTCCGGCACGCGTTTGATGTCCACCGTGGCGCCTTCGGCGCGCGCACCGTCCGCCATAGCTTCGGCCATCGACTCGATATGGCCGTACGACGAGTAATACAGAACAAGTACCTTCGACATAGCTTTCTCCATGTGGGATGACTAATCAGGCACGCGCCAGCACAGCGTGCGCCGTTAGCATAAAGCCATTTGAAGCCGCCGGGGCGCGTTGCAGAAGGACTAGGACTTTAGGGAGAGAGCCGGGCTTCGATGCGGCGGTCGGGGATGAACCACACGATCGCCACCGCCGCGTACAGGCTCACGCTGAGCCAGGGATGCAGCGCCGCCACCGCGATGCCGAGCACATACATTGCGATCGACAGCCACAGCTTGCGCTCCTTGCCCACCGCCAGCGCCAGCGCGGAATTGGCGCCGTGCAGCCTGATCAGCACTTTCTCCAGCAGCATGTAGGCCAGCGCGCTCATGGTCAGCACCACGCCGTAGATGGCCACCGGGATGGTGCTGAAATGGTTCTCGCCCATCCAGCCGGTGACGAAGGGGATCAGCGACAGCCAGAACAGCAGGTGCAGATTGGCCCACAGCACGCTGCCGTTGACCTTGCTGACGGCGTGCATCATGTGGTGGTGGTTGTTCCAATAGATGCCGACATAGACAAAGCTCAGCACATGGCTCAGCATCACCGGCGCCAGCGGCAGCAGCGTGTCCCACGTCGCCCCATGCGGCACCTTCAGTTCCAGCACCATGATGGTGATGATGATGGCGATCACGCCATCGCTAAATGCTTCCAGCCTGCCCTTGCCCATTTGCTATCCTGACTGATTCCAAGTTGATTAAGTCGCTACGCGCTGCATTGTCACAGCAAAGTCACCGGAATGCCCAGCGTTTTGCCCGCAGCCGCCATTCCCCGGTCCAATGTGCAGACAGTCGCTCCATGCGCCGCCGCAATCGCCAGATGCAATCCATCCCCGGCCCGCAGCGACGCGCGCCAGCCTTCCAGCAATACGATGGCTTGGCGATGGTCCGCTTCGTCGATGGCCAGCCGCGTAAAGTTGGGCGCCACCAGGCGGCTGTAGGTGTCGATGACATCGCCGGCTGCAGCCATGTCCAGCTTGCCTGTCCTCAGTTTGATGCCAAGCGCCGATAACAGTTCGGCCTCGGTCCAGCTGCTGATAGCCAGTGGCGCGCCGGCGCTCAGCATGAATTGCTCCGCTGCCGCGCTGGCTGGCTCAGGCATCAGATACGCGATCAGCACGCTGGTGTCGACGTAGCGCATCAGTAGCGGTCGCTGTCCCGCAGCTTGCGCATGAATTCCCCGGCCGGCTCGGATTGCTGCGGCAACCTCGCCCGCAGTTCGGCCAGGCTGGGCATTTGTTGACGAGGCGGCGTACTGCGCACCAGCCGTGCCACGGCCTGGCCGCGCTTCGTAATGGTCACGTCCTCGCCCGCTTCGACCATCGCAATCAGGCGGCTCAACTGGGCTTTGGCCTCGGCCACTGTGAATGTATGCATGGCAACCTCATGACTATCCAGATAGTCATCTCATATTAGCAAACAACGCGTGCATGTCCCAGCCGGTCTTCGGAGAGAGGCAAGCCTTAGCCGAACGGGCGCACGCCGATCAGCGGACCGTGCAGCCAGAAAGCGAAGGCAAACCAGGCGGCGAGGCCGGCCGCCACCGTGATGGCGGTGCCGGCTGCGGTGCCGGGCGGGTAGACGGTGCCGGCGGCGCGGTCGCGGCGGCGCGAGGAGGCGAAGCAGACGATGGCCCACGCCAGGAAGGCGCCGAACAGCAGCAGGTCCGCCAGGGTGCCGTTGGCCAGCAGGTGGGCCAGCGCCCAGGTTTTCACGCCCAGCAGCATGGGGTGGCGCAGCCGCGCTTTGATGGCGTTGCGCGGCACGTAGGCAGCGGCCAGGAAGATGAAGGCGAATACGGTGAGCAGCGCGGCCAGGTGGCGCATGCCCGCCGGCGGCGTCCACAGCACCACCGGCGCCTGGCGCGCCAGGCCATAGCCCCACACCAGCAGCGCGAAGCCGGCCAGCGCCAGCGACGAGTAGAGGCCTTTCCACGCGTTCTCGCCCAGCCGCGCGCGCATGGCGCTGCGCCACGGGTCGGCCACGATGCGCACCGAGTGGATACCAAGGAAAATCAGCAAGCCCAGCACCAGGATAGTCATCGCGTCGCCCCATGTTCAAGATGGCTTGACGATAGAGCAAAATGGCCAGGGCGGCAACCGGCATGCGACGAAACGGGGCCAAAGCGGCGCTAAAACGGCGCAAGCCGCGTGCTACCATCGCCGCATGGCCAATTCTTCCCTTATCCGGTACGACGCCATCGTGGCAGGCAGCGGCCCCGGCGGCGCCAGCGTGGCGCGCGCCATGGCGCTGCGGGGCATGCGCGTGCTGATACTGGAACAGGGCAGCGCTGCGCCGCTGGCGGGCACGCTGGGCCAGATGGCGGCCATCGCGGCCATTCCCGGCAAGGGGGCCTTCATCCACAGCGACGCCTCGCTGCTGGTGCGCGGGCTGGTGGCGGGCGGCAGTTCGGCCATCAATTTCGCCACCGCCGCGCCGCCGCCGCAAGCCATGTTCGCCGCGCACGGCATCGACCTGGAACCGCAGCTGGCCGCCTTGCGCGCCGAGCTGCCGCTGGCGCCGCTGCCGGACACGCTGGTGGGCCCGATGGCGGCGCGCATCATGCAGGCGGCGCGCTCGCTGGGCCTGGACTGGCACAAACTCGACAAGATGATACGCCCGCAGACTTGCCGCAGCGGCTGCTGGCGTTGCGTGTACGGCTGCCCCTACGGCGCCAAGTGGACGGCGCGCGATTTTCTCGACCAGGCCTGCACCCATGGCGCGACGCTGGTGGACGATGCGCGTGTGACGCGGGTGCTGCTGCGCGACGGCCGCGCGGCCGGCGTGGAAGCGGTGGTGGGCGGCGAGCTGCGCACGCTGCTGGCCGGCACGGTGGTGCTGGCCAGCGGCGGCATCGGCAGCCCGCGCCTGCTGCACAGCTCGGGCCTGGCGCCGCGCAGCGCGCCTTTCTTCAGCGACCCGGTGGTGGCGGTGATGGGAAGCGTGGACGACCTGGATGCGCCCAGCGCCGGCGCCGAAGTGCCGATGGCGGCCGGCATGCATCTGCACGAAGACGGCATCGCGCTGGCCGACCTGACCTTGCCCAAGCCCATGTACCAGGCCTTCGCCCTGCAGGTGGGCCGCTTCGGCCGCGTGGCGGCGCATGCGCGCACGCTGAGCATCATGGTGAAGATACGCGACCAGATCGGCGGCGGCATCGGCCCGCACTGGGTGGACAAGCGGCTGCAGCCGGCGGACAAGGAAAAACTGAATCGGGGCGAGCACATCGCGCGCGGCATCCTAGCGGCGGCCGGCGCGAAACACGTGTTCAGGAGCTGGCACTTCGCCGCCCATCCCGGCGGCAGCGTGCGCATCGGCCAGGGCGTGGACAGCGATCTGCGCACGGCCACGCCGGGCCTGTACGTGTGCGACGCGTCGGTGCTGCCGGGGCCGTGGGGCTTGCCGCCCACGCTCACGCTGCTATGCCTGGGCCAGCGCCTGGGGCAGCATCTCGCCGGCGGCGCGGCGGCCGGCCAGCGCCAGCAAGGCATGCCGATGCTGATCGCCGCGTCCGGCCTGGCGGTGGATGCCGGCGGCGCCGGCGGTGTCAGTAGTGGGGCGGACGCTCGTTGAGCGGCCCCTGCCCGCCTTGCGGATTGTCGCGCAGGTGCTGCGCCAGGGCGTGCAGCATCTGCTCCAGCTTGTCGATCTGCTTTTGCTGCTCGTAGATGCGCTGGTTCAGCGACTCCACCAGGTCTTCCTGGTGGGCGATCTTGATTTCGATATCGACGAAACGGTCTTCGGTAGTGCTCACTTGCTTCCTTGATTAACGTTAGGCCACCGGCGTTTTCGGCGTGGCCAGCAATTCTTTCATGCGCGCCAGGCGTTCGCGCGGGCTGATGATTTCGGATTCCTTCGGCACCGCGTCGCCCACGTCGAGTTCCATCTCCTTGATAAAGCGCGACTGGTCGCAATGCACCTGCTCGCCGGCGCGCTTGCGCTTCTTGCACCAGGTGATCTGCAAGGTGCGCTTGGCGCGCGTGATGCCGACGTACATCAGGCGCCGCTCTTCCTCGATGCGCTGCGCCAGCGTTTCCACCGGCGCGTCCGGGTCGCCCTTGTGCGGCAGGATGCCTTCTTCGCAGCCGACCAGGAACACGTGCGGATACTCCAGCCCCTTCGAGGCGTGCAGGGTGGACATGCGGATCGCGTCCGGCTCTTCGTCCTTGCCTTCCAGCATGGTCATCAGGGCCACCATCTGGGTCAGCTCCAGCACGTTCTTTTCTTCGCCTTCGCGGTCTTTGCCGCCACGGCCGCGGTCCTTCAGCCAGTTGACGAATTCCATCACGTTCTGGAACTTGCCCTGCGCGGCGCGCTCTTCGAAGCTGTCGTACAGGTAAGACTCGTAGTGGATGGCTTCCATCAGGTCGTCCAGCACCTGCGCGGCGTTGTCGCCGGAGCCGGCCGCGCCGGGGCGGCTGGCGCGCGCTTCGAGGTTGTTGATGAAGTTGCAGAACTCGCGCAGCGGCAGCAGCTGGCGGTCCGGCAGCTTGGCTTCGATGCCGCCCTTGAACACCGCCTCGAACAGCGAGCACTGCCACTGGCCAGAGAACGCGCCCAGCACTTCCAGCGTGGACTGGCCGATACCCCGGCGCGGCGTGGTGACGGCGCGGATGAAGGCCGGGTCGTCGTCCTGGTTGGCCAGCAGGCGCAGGTAGGCGATGATGTCCTTGATCTCGGCCTTGTCGAAGAAACTCTGGCCGCCGGAGATCGTGTACGGGATGCGCTGGTTGCGCAGCGCCTGCTCGATGATGCGGGCCTGGTGGTTGCCCCGGTACAGGATGGCGTAATCGGTCCACTGGTTCTTGCGTTCGAAGTGGTCGGCCGAGATCATGATGGCCACCTGCTCGGCCTCCTGCTCGTCGTTCGGCATGGCGTGCACCTTGATCGGCTCGCCCAGGCCGTGCTCGGACCACAGCGATTTCTCGAACAGCTTCGGGTTGTTGCCGATCACCGCGTTGGCGGCCTGCAGGATGCGCGTGGTGGAGCGGTAGTTCTGTTCCAGCTTGATCAGCTTCAGGTCCGGGAAGTCCACCTTCAGGTTGGCCAGGTTTTCCACCGTGGCGCCGCGCCAGGCGTAGATGGCCTGGTCGTCGTCGCCCACGGCGGTGAACATGGGCTTCTTGCCGATGCCGGTGACCATCAGCTTGACCAGCTCGTACTGGCAGGTGTTGGTGTCCTGGTATTCGTCCACCAGCAGGTAGCGCAGGCGGCGCTGCCACTTGTCGCGCACGGCGCCGTTCTCGCGGAACAGTTCCACCGGCAGGCGGATCAAATCGTCGAAATCGACCGCCTGGTAGGCCGCCAGGGTGGACACGTAGCTGCCGTAGATGCGGGCCGACTGCGCCTCGTCCTCGTCCTTGGCGTTGCGCAACGCCTCGGCCGGCTCCACCAGGCCGTTTTTCCACAGCGAAATATCGTTCTGGATGCCGCGGATGATCTGCTTGTCGGTGGTGATGGCCAGGTCCTGCACCAGCGAGTAGCAGTCGTCGCTGTCCATGATGGAGAAGCGGTCCTTCAGGCCCAGGTGGTTGGCTTCCTGGCGCAGGATTTTCACGCCCAGCGAGTGGAAGGTGGATACGGTGAGCAGCTTGGCCTGGCGCGGCTGCTTGAGCAGCTTGGCGACCCGCTCCTGCATTTCCAGCGCGGCCTTGTTGGTGAAGGTCAGCGCGGCAATGGTGCGCGGGTCGTAGCCCCGGTCCTCGACCAGGTGGGTGATTTTCTGCGTGATGACGCGGGTCTTGCCCGAGCCCGCGCCGGCCAGCACCAGGCAGGGGCCGTCCAGGTAGAGCACGGCTTCGCTTTGCGGAGCGTTGAGACCGAACTGTGGTGCGTTAGACATGATTTCCAGGCGGGAGGGGCGAAACAAGCCGGTCATTGTAGCAGCGCAAGCATTGATAATTCACGCTGCGGCAGAATATAGTGTCATCAGACCTTCCCTTTTTAGGCAGCATCATGAAATTTGAACACCTGATTGAAATCAACGATCCGCTGAACCCGCTGATCGACGAATTGAGCCACGAACAGCTGTGGCGCGGCCTGGTGCTGCGCGCCGAATCGCCCAAGCTGTTCGTGCCGCACCTGGATGACTGCCAGATCGACGACCGCCGGGAAAACAGCTTCAGCCGCAAGCTGCGCTACGGCGAACTGGTGATCACCGACAAGGTGCTGCTGGACCCGATGCGCCGCGTGCGCTACGAGGTTGCACCCCAGCAAGATATCAGCGCGTCCAGCCTGACCATGACCATCGAAACGCCGCAGCCGGGCACGCTGTGGGTGCGCTTCGAGTACGACGACGGCCACGACGCGGCCACCGACCAGGCCAACGCCATGTACGACGAATTCCGCAAGTCGGCCTACCAGGAATCGGACATCGACACCATCCGCGTGCTGCGCGACCTGGCCGAGCAGGGCCGGCTCGATTCGCTGCTGAACTGAGGGGGCCGGCCCGCCTATTGCGCCGCGGCGCGGCCCCACACCTGTTCCATGCGCAAGTGCAGCCCGGCTGGCTCCAGTTCGCGCACGTCCAGCACCTCGCGGATGGAGCTGAGTTCGCTGCGCGTATCGCGCTGCAGCGGCGCCGCCAGCGGCACGCCGTCCGGCCCCAGCAGCGACGTCACCCACGGCGTGGTGGCGCTCAAGCCCTTGCGCGACACCACGCCCACTTCCCCGTTCAGCAGCCGCACGCAAGTGCCGATCGGATAAATCCCCAGTTCGCGTATCAGCACCGCAGGCAGCAGGCTGTCCAGCGTGCTGCGCGCATCGAGCAGCAGGTCGCGCAGGGCGGCGTTGGGCGTCATGCTCTTGCGGTAGCGGCGCGGCGCCAGGCGGGCGCAGTAGCGGTCCGCCAAGGCGACCAGCTTGGCCGACTCCGGCACATAGGGACCGGGCTTGCCGCCCGGATAGCCGGTGCCGTCTTCATTCTCGTGGTGCGCCAGCACGCAGGCCAGCCAGCCCGCATGCTCGATGCCGGCCTGGCGCAGCCGCACCACGCCGGCCTGCGGATGGAACTGGACCAGGCGGTGATCGGCCTCGCAGAGCGGCGCGCTGGACTGCTGCAGCCGGTCCTGCGCGCCCAGCATGCCGACGTTCATGGTCAGCGCGGCCAGGGTGACGGTCTGGATATCATCGTCCGGCTTCTTCAGGGCGTGGGCCATCAGTTGCGCCACCACCGCCGTGTCCACGCAGTGGCGCACCGAATACGGCACGCTGGAATGGCTGTGCAGGATGCCGGCCACCGCCACGTCCGCGTTCAGCTGCACAGCCGAGGCGACCAGCGCGGCGATGTCTTCCAGCATGCGCTGCGCATTGCCGAAGGGCACGCCGGTGGCGATCTGCTGCAGCACGTTCTGCAATTCCAGCTGCGCGCCGTTGAGCAGGCGCAGCGCCGACAGCGGCGCGCGCGACTGCGGCAGCGCCTCGCTCCAGTCTTCGACCACGCCGCGCTCGGTCAGGCTGTCGAGCTGGCTGCGGTTGGCGACCGGATGGCCTTTGCGCGCCATCAGGCCGCCGCCGTCCCCGTACACGTCCCAGGGCAGCAGCTGGCCGACCTGCAGTTCGCCAGGGCTGATCTTCCGAATCTTCACTGCTGGTCTCCGCCTGCTATTAACTACGTGGCGCTCATTTTACATTGTTGCCGTACATCAAGTCGGATCAAAGCAGGTCAGGTTCCTGGCGTGCAGTCCGGGCAAGGCTGCGGCGCCGGCGGCTCCTTGGCCAGCTGCTGGGCCAGGTCGCGCAGCGCGGTGCGCACGCCCTCCTCCACCACCGGGTGGTAGAAGGGCATGTCCAGCATGGCGTCCACCGTCAGCCCGGCCTGGCAGGCCCAGGACAGCAAATGGCCGAGGTGCTCGGCGCGCGGGCCTATCATCTCGGCGCCCAGGAAGCGGCCGCTGCCGAATTCGCCGTAGACCCGCAGCATACCGTGGTTTTGCAGCATCACGCGGCTGCGGCCCTGGTTGCTGAACGACACCATGCCGACCGCGAAACGACCGCTGTGGCTGGCGCACAAGGCCTGGTAGCCGGCGCCCAGCGTGGCGATCTGCGGCTCGCAGAAGGCCACCGTCAGCGGCGTGCGGCGCAGGCCGGGCTGCACGGCCGGGAAGCGCGCCGCGTTGGCGCCGGCGATCTTGCCCTGGTCGGCCGCCTCGCCCAGCAGCGGCAGTTCGTCGTCCGCGTCGCCGGCGATGAAGATGGCGCTGCTGCCGCACTGCATGGTGTGGCGGTCGTACAACGGGATGCCGCGCCGGTCCAGCGCGATCTGCGCCAACTCCAGGTTCAGCGCGTGGACGTTGGGCTTGCGGCCGATGGCCGACAGCACATACTGGTAGCGCTCCTGGCGCTCCTGGCCGGTGGCGTCGCGGCTGGTGAGCAGCAGTTCGTCGCCGTCGCGTTCGACCGCCGCCACCTGGGTCTGGAAACGGATGTCCAGCTCGGCGCCCAGCACGCGGGCGGCCTCGGCCAGCACTTGCGGGTCGCCCAGCTGCGCCACGCTGCCGCCGCGCGCGAAGATGGCCACGCGCACGCCCAGCCGGTGCAGCGCCTGGCCCAGCTCAAGGCCGATGACGCCGGTGCCCACCACCGCCACCGATGCCGGCAGGTCGGTCCAGTCGAACACCGCGTCGCTGCTGATGACGCGCTCGCCGGCCTTTTGCCATTCCTGCGGCACCATGGGGCTGGAACCGGTGGCGATGACGATGCGCTCGGCCTGCACCACGGTGTGCTCGTCCAGCTGCAGCTCGCGCGGGCCGGTGAAACGGGCGTGGCCGCGCAGCTTGTCTTCCTCGGGGATGTGCTCCATGCCTTCCAGCACGAAGCCGACAAAACGGTCGCGTTCGCTGCGCACGCGCGCCATCACGGCCTGGCCGTCGATGCGGACTTGGCCCGGATGCACGCCGAAAGCGGGCGCGGCGGCTAGCGCGTGGGCCGCCTCGGCCGCCGCGATCAGCAGCTTGCTGGGCATGCAGCCGACACGGGCGCAGGTGGTGCCGTAGGGACCGCTTTCGATCAGCACGGCCCGCTTGCCGCCGGCGCGCGCGGCGCGGTAGGCGCTCAGTCCGGCGCTGCCGGCGCCGATCACGGCCACATCGGTACGGATGGTCTTCATGTGCACACTCCAATCATTTTTATCGGGAAATACTACTCTCTTGCGAAATTTCAAGCATGAACAGGAGAAAACACATTAGTATTGCTTATCATTTTAAATTTCTATAAGCGCCGCTAATACAACTTATGGCAACTCTGGATTACAAGGCGCTGGCGGTGCTGGACGCCGTGGCCAGCCATGGCAGCTTCGAGAAGGCCGCAAGCGCGCTGGGCATCAGCCAGTCCGCCGTGTCCCAGCGCATCAAGGCGCTGGAGGACAGCAGCGGCCGCCTGCTGATCGTGCGCGGCGTGCCCTGCGTGCCCACCGGCCTGGGCCAGCGCCTGATTTCCCATCATCGCAACGTGCGGCTGATGGAAGCGTCGCTGGACATCGACCTGGGCAACCGGGTCAGCATGCCGGAAATTTCGCTCGCGGTGGACGCCGCCAGCCTGGCCACCTGGTTTCCGCTGGCCCTGCCGCCGCTGCTGACGCCGCCGCGCTGCCAGCTCGACGTGCACCAGGCCGGGCGCGAACAGGCGCTGCACATGGTGCAGGAAGGCAGCGTGTTCGGCGCCATTGCCGCGCGCAGGGACGATGGCGGCGCGGCGCCGCTGAACGGCCCCGCCAGCACGCCGCTGGGGGTGATGCGCTATGTGTGCGTGGCCACGCCGGTGTTCGCCGGCCACTGGTTCGGCGACGGCTTCTCGGCCGAAGCGGTGCAGCTGGCGCCGGCGGTGGTCAGCGAGCGGGCCGCCATGGCGCGCTTCCTGGCCGGCGCCGTGGGCCAGCAGGGCGGCTTCCCGCACCACACGCTGCCGGTGTCGCCGGCGCTGTACGAATGCATCGACGGCGGCCTGGCCTACGGCCTGCTGCCGCAGCTGCACGTGGCGGGCGCCATCGACAGCGAGCGCCTGGTCGATGTCGCGCCCGGCCGCGTGCTGGACGTGCCGCTCGACTGGCACGCGTGGAACCTCGACACCCCGTTCACGCGCGCGCTGGCCGAGCAAATCATCACCAGCGCCCGCCGCTACCTCCTACAACTATAGTCCTATCCCTACAAGCAGCCTGAGCCGCATTCGGGGTCTGACCCCGAATGCGGCTCAGGCTGCTTGGGCTAGATGTCGAGGGGGTCGACTTCTAGCGACCATTTGACGCGGGTTTTCAGGCTGCGCAGGGTGTCCATCCATTCCTTCAGGAACACTTGCAGGTTGGGGCGCGAGGCGCATTCGACCAGCAGCTGGGCGCGGTCGACGTTGTGGATGCGCGTCATCGTCATCGGTATCGGGTCGTTGATGGTGATGCCGGGGTGTAGCACGCAGTCGCGCGCGATTTCCAGGAATTCGATCGCCGTGGCCAGCTCGGGCGCTTCGGCGCGCAGCAGGGCCTGGAACAGGTAGGGCGGCAGGCCGGCCTGCTTGCGCTCGTCCAGCAGCGCGGAGGCGAAATGGTCGTAGTCGTGGTTCACCACGGCCGAGTACAGCGGATGCTGCGTGTAGCGGGTCTGGATCAGCACTTCGGCCGCGCTGCCGCCTTCGGTCTGCGCGGCGCGCCCGGCCCGGCCGGCCACCTGCATCAGCTGGGCGAACAGGCGCTCGCTGGCGCGGTAGTCCTGCGAGAACAGCGCCGTGTCCGGGTTCATGATGCCGACCAGCGTGAGCTTTTTGAAGTCGTGCCCCTTGGCCACCATCTGCGTGCCGATCAGGATGTCCACCTCGCCCCGGTGCACGGTGTCGAACGCTTCCTGCGCGCTGCCCTTCTTGCGCGTGCTGTCGGCGTCGATGCGCAGGATGCGCGCTTCGGGGAACAGCGCCTGCAAGCCCTCTTCCACCCGCTGCGTGCCGCGCCCCACCGGCTGCAGGTCGACGTTGCCGCAGGTCGGGCAATGGTGCGGGATGCGCATCTCCAGGCTGCAGTGGTGGCAGCGCAGCCGGTGCTCGGGCTTGTGCAGCACCATGAAGGAGGTGCAGCGGGTGCAGTCGCTGATCCAGCCGCACGATTCGCAGCAGATCACGGGCGCATAGCCGCGCCGGTTCAAAAACAGCAGCGACTGCTCGCCGCGTTCCATGCGCAGCTTCAGGGCGGCCACCAGGGCGCCGGTAAGGCCGTCGCGCGGCTTGTCGCGCTCCATGTCGACCAGCTTGACCGCCGGCAGCACGGCGGCCTTCACGGCGCGCTCGCGCAGCTCCAGCAGCTGGTAGCGCCCGCCCTGCGCGTGGTGCCAGCTTTCCAGCGACGGCGTGGCCGAACCGAGCACGATCGGGATCTTCAATTGCCAGGCGCGCCACACGGCCAGGTCGCGCGCGGAGTAGCGCAGGCCTTCCTGCTGCTTGTAGGACGGGTCGTGCTCCTCGTCGATGACGATCAGCTTCAGCTTCGGCAGCGAGGACAGGATGGCCAGCCGCGTGCCGAGCACGATGCGGGCCTGGCCCTGGTGCGCGGCCAGCCAGTGCAGCATGCGCTCGCCTTCGGACAGGCTGCTGTGCAAGGTGGCCAGCATCACGCCGGGGAAGCGCGCGCGGATATTGCCTTCCAGCTGGGGCGTGAGGTTGATCTCCGGCACCATGATGAGGATCTGGCCCTGCGGCTCGCGCTCCAGCACCTGGGCGCAGGCTTGCAGGTAGACCTCGGTCTTGCCGCTGCCGGTGACGCCGTACAGCAGCGCCGGCTGGTAGCCCTGCGCGCCGCCGATGAAGTCGGCCGCCGCCTGCTGCTCCGGGTTGAGCCGGGGCATGTTCAGCGGCGTGTGGTCGTGGCTGTCTTCCAGCTTGCCCAGCTTCTTGATGGCGCGGTCCAGCGCCACCGTGGTCAGCACCCGCAGGTTCTTCGGCAGGCCGGGCAGCGCCACCTCGCCCAGCGGACGCTGGTAGTAGTCGGCCGCGAAGCCGGCCAGCGCCAGCCATTGCGCGGACAGCGGCGCCAGCTGGTGGCGCACGGCCAGCGCGTCCTTGAGTTTTTCCGCCGGCACGTCGCTGTGCTCGGCCAGGCCGACGATCAGGCCCATCACTTCACGGCGCGCGAACGGCACCAGCGCCAGCTGGCCGACCTGGGGACGCGCGGCATGCGCGCCGTCCCCGCCGCCCTCGCCATCCTGGTACTGCCAGCGGTAGTCGAAGACAGCGTTCAACGGGGTGTCGAGCGCGATTTTCAGTATGCACTGCGCCATCTGGTCCTAACTTGGTCAAAAACGGCCCGAATATGCTGCAGTTTTCGGACCAGATAATCTATCCACCGGTTTGTGGATAACTTTGTGAACAACGGATACTTAATTTCAGGAAACCGATAACCGGCAGTGGGAAATTCACCTAACCGCCGTGAAGTTCGATCTTTTTTAACCTTTAAAATCAACGGCTTGCAAACCCCTTCCCAGAGGGCCGGAAAACCATACCACTTTTCCTCTTGCTGTGCATAAGTGAAGTATTTAGGGCCGACTTTTTTGCTGAAATCAAGTACTTTTTGCGGACCGGTCAGGCCGGCCGCCCCCTTGTGCAGTACAGCATGCAAGCCGCGCGCAGGGACCGGCGCATTCTACACATTCTGGCATGCTGGAGTTTGTGGAAACGCAATGTATTTGAGGCAAGAAAAACTTATCTAAATATCATGCAGCGCAACATTTCTTGCTCGGAAATCTTGGTAATGTGACTAAGTCACGGTTTACTAAGTACTTTTCGTTTTTATCCACAGTTTTTGTGGATAACTTTGTGGAGAATGCGCCGATAAGACCACTTTTGCCTTGGGATAAAGTTTACTTTGGCCTCTTGCCCCCTCTGGGACACTGAAAATAAAGTGTTTTAAATCAGTTACTTGGGAGTGGCTTCCAAGGTGGCCGAAATTCACTGCCTGTTATTTCCGCAGCAAAAAAAATTGTGCATAAGTCGCTCTGCTTTGGTGCGTGCAGACATGAAAAAAGGGCGCGCCCCGCAGGAAACGCGCCCTTTGTCATGAAACTACATCAGGCGCTGCGCAGCGTGCGGCTATGCGCATGTACAGCATCGACCATGGCGGCAACCGACTCCGGCGGCGTGAATTGCGAGATGCCATGACCCAGGTTGAACACGTGGCCGGTATCGTGCCTGCCGTAGGCGTTCAGCACCTTCACCACCTCGGCGCGGATCTGCTCCGGGCCGGCGAACAGGATGGCCGGGTCCAGGTTGCCCTGCAGCGCCACCTTATCGCCCACCAGGGCGCGGATCTTGCCCAGGTTGGCGGTCCAGTCCAGGCCGATGGCGTCGGCGCCGATGGCGGCGATTTCCTCGGCCCAGTGGCCGCCGCCCTTGGTGAAGACGATGGCGGGGATCTTCACGCCGTCCTTTTCCCGTTTCAGCAGGGAAACAACCTGCTGCATGTATTGCAGCGAGAATTCCTGGAAGGCGCCGTCGGCCAGCGCGCCGCCCCAGGAGTCGAACACCATCACGGCTTGCGCGCCGGCGTCGATCTGGGCGTTCAGGTAATCGGCCACCGACCGGGCGTTGATGCTCAGAATGCGGTGCATCAGGTCGGGACGGCCGTACAGCATTTTCTTAATGGTGTGGAACTCGCGCGAGCCCTGGCCTTCCACCATGTAGCAGGCCAGCGTCCATGGGCTGCCGGAGAAGCCGATCAGCGGCACGCGGCCATTCAGTTCGGTGCGGATCTGGGTGACGGCCTTGAACACGTAGTCCAGCGAACCCGGTTCCGGCGCGCGCAGCGCCAGCACGTCGGCCTCGGTTTTCAGCGGGCGTTCGAACTTCGGACCTTCGTTTTCCACGAAATGCAGGCCCAGGCCCATGGCGTCCGGCACGGTCAGGATGTCCGAGAACAGGATCGCCGCGTCCAGCGGGTAGCGGTCGATCGGCTGCAGCGTGACCTCGGTGGCCAGGTCGGGATTGGTGGCCAGGCCCATGAAGGAGCCGCCCTTGGCGCGCGTGGCGCGGTATTCCGGCAGGTAGCGGCCGGCCTGGCGCATCAGCCACACGGGGGTGTACTCGGTGGGCTGGCGCAGCAGCGCGCGCAGGAAGGTGTCGTTCTTCAGCGGGGCAAATTGTGGCATGGAATGCAATCAAAAAGCGAAGGAAAGGGGCTATTATCGCATCCCCTGCCGCCTTTTTTGCGCAGGCCATACGCCTGTCTGTATCATTCGGCAGATATTTACGGAGCAAAGCTATGTCCACCACGCCGCAGTCCCCTGCCAGCCCGGCGCCGTACGGCGCATGGGCGTCCCCGATCAGTGCCGCCCTGGTGGCGGCCGGCGCCACGCCGCTGTCCTCTTTGACCCTGGGCGCGGACGGCGACATCTATTGGCTGGCGGGGCGCGCCAGCGAGGCGGGGCGCCAGACCTTGCAGCGCCGCCACGGCGCGCGCACGGACGAGCTCACGCCGCTGCCGCTGAACGTGCGCACCCGCGTACACGAATACGGCGGCGGCGCCTACGCGGTGCATGGCGATACCGTCTATTTTTCGCATTTTGCCGACAACCGGCTGTATCGCCGCAGCGGCGGGGACGCTGCGTCACCCGCCGCTGAGCCCTTCACGGCGGCGGGCCGCCAGCGTTTCGCCGATTTCGTGGTGGACGCGGGGCGCGCGCGCCTGATCGCGGTGCGCGAGCTGCATGCGGACGATCCGGACTCTCACGCGCAGCCCGTCAACACGCTGTGCGCGGTGGGCCTGCCGGGCGGCGCTGCACCCGGCGCCGAGACCGTGCTGGCTTCCGGCCACGACTTCTACTCGTCGCCGCGCCTGTCGCCGGACGGCCGCATGCTGGCCTGGCTGACCTGGGACCATCCGCGCATGCCGTGGCAGGGCACCGAGCTGTGGCTGGCCGCCGTGCTGGCGGACGGCACGCTGGGCACGCCGCTGTGCATCGCGGGCGGCCCGGACGAATCCATCTGCCAGCCCGAGTGGGCGCCGGACGGGCGGCTGTACTTCGTGTCCGACCGCAGCGGCTTCTGGAACCTGTACCGCCACGGCGATGGCGGCGCGGCGCACGCGGTGTGCCCGATGGAAGCCGAATTCGGGTCGCCGCACTGGACCTTCGGCAATGCGATGTACGGCTTTGCCAGCGCCGGAGAAATCGTCTGCACCTATATCGACAAGGGCGTGAGCCGCCTGGCGCGGCTCGATATCGCCAGCGGCAGGCTGGCCGCCATCGACAATCCCTACGAGGAAATCCGCGAACTGCGCGTGTGGCCGGGCCGGGGCGCAGGCTTCCTTGCGCTGCTGGGCGGCGGTCCGACCATCCCGCTGGAGCTGGCGCGCATCGACCTGTCCAGCGGCGAACTGGAAGTGCTGGCGCATTCGATTTCCGACACGCCGGACCTGGGCTATCTGTCCGTCCCTCAAAGCATCAGCTACGCCAGCGCGGGCGGCCGCACCGCGCACGCCTTCTTCTACCCGCCAGCCAATAAAGACATGCAGGCGCAGGGCGACGGCAACCCCGGCGCAAAGCCGCCGGTCATCGTCATCAGCCACGGCGGCCCTACCGGCTTGACGGTCAATACGCTCAAGCTGGCCACGCAGTACTGGACCAGCCGCGGCTTCGGCGTGCTGGACGTGAACTACGGCGGCAGCACCGGCTTCGGCCGCGCCTACCGCGACACGCTCAAGGGCCAGTGGGGCATCGTCGACGTGGAAGACTGCATCGCCGGCGCGCAGTACCTGGTCCGGCACGGCATGGCCGACGGCGAACGCCTGATCATCCGGGGCGGCAGCGCCGGCGGCCTGACGACCTTGTGCGCCCTCACCTTCCACGACGTGTTCAAGCTCGGCGCCAGCTACTACGGCGTGTCCGACCTGAAGGGCCTGGACCAGGACTCGCACAAGTTCGAATCGCACTACAACGAATACCTGATCGCCCCGGCGCCGCATGCGGAAGCCCTGTACCAGGCGCGCTCGCCCATCAACCACACGGACCGCCTGGCGCGCCCCATGATCTTCTTCCAGGGCCTGGACGACAAGGTGGTGCCGCCGCAACAGTCCGAAGCGATGGTGCAGGCGCTGAAGGAACGCGGCGTGCCGGTGGCCTACGTGCCGCTGGAGGGCGAAGGCCACGGCTTCCGCAAGGCCGAAAACATCATCCGCACGCTGGAGGCGGAACTGGCCTTCTACCAGCGCATGTTCGGCCTGCCATCGGCCGATGCGCAAGCCGCGCTCGAGATCCACAACCTGTAAAGCACGATGACGGACCAGCAACTGCTCGCGGAATTCGAGGCGCTCAGCCTCGACGAAAAAATGATACTGGCGCTGCTCGCCCTGATCGGCGACGCCACCGGCCGCACGGCCATCCTGGACCTGATGAACAAGGCCGGCGTGCGCGACGCGCGCGGCTTCATGTTCAACGTGGACACGCTGGACGAGCCGCTGCGCAAGCTGGAACGCCTGGCCTTCACCACCGTGGTCACCGCGCGCGGCTACATCTGCAACGCCAAGCTGCGCTGGCCGGCGATCCGCGCGGCCATCGGCGCGCACCTGCTGGGCGACCTGTGCACCGCCTACGAAACGCTGAACCCGATGCGCCAGGGCTGGAACGGCGCGCTGGAAGCGCGCAGCTACCGCCAGGCCGTGGCACGGCTGCGCATGGCGCTGCTGCGTGGCCAGGCGCCGCAGCAGGTGCTGCCGCTGCTGCAGGCCTGCATGGTGTGCTACGAAGCGGCGCAGCTGCATCCGGTGGTGGACATTTTCACCAGGCCGCTGGAAGCGGGCATGCTGATCCTGGTGCACCCGCTGCTGGTGGACGACGTGTTCACCTTGCTGCTGCAGCACTGCCAGCGCGACCCGTCGCTGGCGCCCACGGTGCGCGGCCTGACCGGGCGCCACGTGCAGCGCCGCCTGGCCAAGAACGAATACATCACAGAAACCTTCCGCATGGCGCTGGCCGAAGACGCCATCCTGTGCGGGGAGCTGAAGCAGGCCGTGGTCTACCTGGAGGGCCTGGACGGCGCGCTGCCGCAATTCCTGCTGAGCGTGATCCTGCTGCTGCGCGGCGAACTGGATAAATCGCTGCAGGGATTCGAAGCGGCGTTGAAATCGCTGCGGCGCGAGTCGGGCAAGCGCAAGCTGCTGTTCCAGGGCATGGGCGGCCACCTGTACGTGCTGGCCATGCTGCGCAGCGCCGATCCGAAAATGCAGAAGGCGGCCGAGAGCTACCTGGAGCTGGCCATCCACGCGCAGGCCAACCCGGACAGCGCGGTGTACGCGCAACTGAGCATGCTGCGCCAGATCCGCGCCGGCACCATGCAGACCGACGTGGTGCTGTCGCGCACATGGGAAACGGCAATGCAGCCGCAGATGTTCCAGGCGCTGCTGTGGTTCTGGCTGGCGCTGCCGCAGCTGGAGGGCAAGCGCGAACAGCTGCACGCGCTGGTGCAGCAAGCCGAAACGCTGGGCTATAAATTCATCGCCGCGCAGACCGCCAGCCTGCTGGGCCACCACGGCGACGCCGACATGGCTACCCACGCCGCCGCGCTGCGCGAGCGCGGCGGCTTCGTCGACATGAGCAGCTGGTTCGAGCGGCAGGAAGCCTGGCAGCGCCAGCTCTCCGCCCTGATCAACCTGCAGCAGGGCGTGCCGGAAACGGCCAGCGGCGAAGCGCGGCTGGTGTGGATGATCACGTTCGATGCGCGCCACGGCATCACCGAGATCGAACCGCGCGAGCAGAAGCGCGACGCCAAGGGCGCCTGGGGCAAGGGGCGTCCGCTGGCGTTGAAGCGTTTGCGCGAGGACGCGGCGCAGATGGAGTTCCTGACGCCGCAGGACATCCGCATCAGCAGCACCATCTCGCCTTCGCGCCAGGCTTATTCGTCCGGCCTGCGCTACGACATCGACCATGAACAGGCCGCGCTCGCGCTGGTTGGCCATCCGCACGCCTACTGGCTGGAAGCGCCGGACACGCGCGTGGAACTGCTGGCCGGCACGCCGGAGCTGCTGATACGCAAAAAGAGCAGCGACCCGCGCGGCGACCTGCGCCTGACCCTGCAGCCGGCGCTGACCGACCTCAACGCCAGCGTGATGGTGGTGCGCGAAACGCCGACCCGCCTGCGCGTGGTGAGCATCGAAGACGAGCACCGGCGCATCGCCGCCATCGTCGGCGACGGCCTGGAAGTGCCGGCCAGCGCGGAGGAGCAGGTGCTGCAGGCCATCGGCGCGGTGTCCTCGCTGGTGACGGTGCAGTCGGACATCGGCGGCAGCACCGGCAACGCGGAGCAGGTGGAGGCGGACACGCGTCTGCACGTGCACCTGCTGCCCTACCAGCAGGGCCTCAAAATGCAGATCATGGTGCGCCCGCTGGCGGGCGGCGCCTATTACACGCCGGGCAGCGGCGCCGAGAGCATGAGCGCGGAAGTGGACGGCAAGCCGGTGCAGACGCGCCGCAGCCTGAGCGGCGAACGCGACGCGGAGCGGCGCCTGGTCGGCAAGTGCCTGGTGCTGGAACAGGCCGAGCAGGAGCACGGCGAATGGCTGCTGGGCCAGCCCGCGCTGTGCCTGCAGCTGCTGTCGGAACTGCAGGAACTGGCGCCGGAATTCGTGGTGGTGGCGTGGCCGGAGGGCGAGAAATTCCGCGTCACCCAGCGCATCGGCGGCAAGCAATTCCGCCTGAATATCAAGACCGAGAAGGACTGGTTCGCGGCCAGCGGCCAGCTGCAGGTGGACGAGAACCAGGTGATGGATTTGCGCGCGCTGCTGGAGATGATGCAGGCCAACAAGAGCCGCTTCGTGGAGCTGGGGAACAACCAGTACCTGGCGCTGACCGAGGAGCTGCACCGCCGCCTGCACGAGCTGCAGGCCTATGGCGACATCAGCGCGGACGGCATCCGCATCCATCCGCTGGCCGCGTTCGCGCTGGAGGACCTGGCGGCGGAAGCGGGCGAAGTCGATGCCGACCCGGCCTGGCGCGACCATTTGAAACGCATGGAGGCCAGCACCGCGTTCACGCCGCAGGTGCCGAGCACCCTGCAGGCCGAGCTGCGCGACTACCAGCGCGACGGCTACGACTGGCTGGCGCGCCTGGCGCATTGGGGCGTGGGCGCCTGCCTGGCCGACGATATGGGCCTGGGCAAAACGCTGCAGGCGCTGGCGCTGATCCTGTCGCGCGCGCCGCAGGGGCCGACCCTGGTGATCGCGCCGACCTCGGTGTGCCTGAACTGGGTGAGCGAGGCGGCGCGCTTCGCGCCCACGCTGAACGTGAAGGTATTCGGCAGCGGCGACCGGGCCGGGATGATATCGGAGGCGGGCGCCTTCGACCTGGTGGTGTGCAGCTACGGCCTGCTGCAGCAGGAGGCCGAGCGCTTCGCCGCGAAGCAGTGGCACACCATCGTGCTGGACGAGGCGCAGGCCATCAAGAACGGCGCCACCAAGCGCTCGCAGGCCGTGATGGCGCTGAAAGGCGAGTTCCGCATGGTGGCCACCGGCACGCCGCTGGAAAACCACCTGGGCGAGCTGTGGAACCTGTTCCGCTTCATCAATCCGGGCCTGCTGGGCAGCATCGAGCAGTTCAGCCTGCGCTTCGCGGGGCCGATCGAGAAGCCGCAGGACCACCGCGCCGAAGTGGGCGCGCGCAACCGCCTGCGGCGCCTGATCGGCCCCTTCATCCTGCGCCGCACCAAGACCCAGGTGCTGACCGAGCTGCCGCCGCGCACCGAGATCGTGCTGGAAGTGGACCTGTCGCAGGAAGAGACGGCGCTGTACGAATCGCTGCGGCGCGAGGCGCTGGAGAACCTGGCGACGGTGGAAGGCCCGGCCGAGAAGAAGTCGATCCAGATCCTGGCCGAGATCATGAAGCTGCGCCGCGCGTGCTGCAACCCGAACCTGGTGGCGCCGGGCCTGAAGCTGCCGAGCAGCAAGCTGGCCGCGTTCGCCCACCTGCTGTCCGGCCTGCTGGAAAACCGCCACAAGGTGCTGGTGTTCAGCCAGTTCGTGGACCACCTGACGCTGATCCGCGAGCACCTGGAGCGCGAGGGCGTGGCCTACCAGTACCTGGACGGCAGCACGCCCATGGCCGCGCGCAAGCAGCGCGTGGACGCCTTCCAGGCCGGCGAGGGCGATGTCTTCCTCATCAGCCTGAAGGCGGGCGGCATGGGCATCAACCTGACGGCGGCCGACTACGTGATCCACATGGACCCGTGGTGGAACCCGGCGGTGGAAGACCAGGCCTCGGACCGCGCGCACCGCATGGGCCAGCTGCGCCCGGTGACCATCTACCGCCTGGTGGCCCGCCATACTATCGAAGAGGGCATCGTCGACCTGCACCAGCACAAGCGCGACCTGGCCGACAGCCTGCTCGACGGCAGCGACATGGCGGCCCGCATGTCGGCCGGCGAGATGCTGGCGATGCTGCAGGAAGGCCTCAAACTTTAAGGACAAGAACATGGAAGAAGACAACGCATCCCGCCCGGAAGGCCACGGCACGCTGCTGTGCGTGAAATCCTGGACCGCCTACCTGAACACCATCCTGCTCGCGCTGCTGCTGTTCGGCTTCGCGCTGCCGCTGGCGTTCCGCTACAGCGAGCTGATTGCCGCCGGCGTGATGGTGTTCGCGGTGGTGGTGGTGGGCTACCGCATCCTGGCGATCCGCAGCGTGCAGCTGTACTACGACGACGTGGGCGTGTGGCTGTACTCCGGCATCCTGCCCTGGTCCAAGGGCGTGCAGGGCGTGAAATGGCGCGACATGGACGAGGCCACGTTTGTGCAATCCTTCTTCAGCTGGCTGTTCCGCTCCTATTCGATCCGCATCGGCCACCGCTACACCAAGGGCAGCGAGATCCTGCTGACGCGCATGGCCAACGGCAAGGACGCGGTGGCCAAACTGAACGCCCGCCACCAGGAACTGATCCGCAACAACGCGGTCAACTGACGTGTAGCGGCATGTAACAGGCTGCGCAAGCAGCCTGAATAGTGATAATCTCCCACGCTGCATCTGTGCGCCGGGCCTGTCTGGCCGGGCGCCCGCATTACTTTGAGGGTTGAAATTCACATGATCAGAACCAAAATCGCGCTGGCCGCAGTCCTGGCCTGCCTCGCGCTGACGCCGGCCAGCGCCGCCAACGCGCCGCAGAAGGCCAAGTCCAGCAAGACCGTCAAGTCGTCCAAGTCCAAGTCCGGCCCCAAGTCCGGCGGAAAAAGCAGCAAAAGCGCCGCCAAGAAGTCCGGCAAGGGTGCGGCCGCCGCAGCCGCCGCCACGCCGATGATCAAGCAGGCGCCGTCCGAGCGCAGCCAGGACCGCCGCATGGACGCGCTGTCCACCCAGTTCCTGGGCGCGCTGTGGAAAATCGATCCCGAGACCGCGATCTCGGTGGGCAAATACGACACCGCCGCCAGCATGACCATCCCGGACGCGGCCACCCGCGCCAGCCAGCTGGCCTTCATCGACGACTGGCTGGGCCGCTTCGCCAAGACCGACGCGCGCCAGCTGTCCGCCAAGCAGCGCACCGACCTGGAGCTGCTGGTCAACAAGCTCAATTCGGACCGCTGGTACCTGACCACCTTCCGCGAATTCGAATGGAATCCGGCGCTGTACAACATCGCCAGCCCGATCGACTTCATCCTCAACACGGAATACGCGGCCAAGCCGCAGCGCCTGCGCACCCTGCTCAAGCGCATCGCCGGCGTGCCGGCCTATTACGACGCGGCGCGCGCCAACATCAGCAACCCGACGCGCGAGCACACGCAGCTGGCCATCGCGCAAGCGCCGGGCGTGATCGGACTGCTGGCGGACCTGGACAAGGAAGCGCAGGCGTCGATCCTGTCGCCGATGGAAAAGCAGCTGTTCGCGCAGCGCGTGAGCCAGGCGAAAATGGCGGTGGACGGCTATGCCGCCTGGCTGGGTGAGCTGGACAAGACCATGGCGCAGAACGGCGGCGGGCGCTCCTTCCGCATCGGCAAGGAGCTGTACGAGGCCAAGTTCGCCTTCGACATCCAGGCCGGCAGCAGCGGCGAGCAGACTTACCACAAGGCGCTGGCGGCGCGCGAGCAGCTGCTGGCGAATATGGACCGGCTGTCCGACGAGCTGTGGCCGAAATACATGAGCGGCACCGCCAAGCCGGCCGACCGCACCGCGAAGATCGGCCTGATGATCGATACGCTGTCGGCCAACCACGTGAAGCGTGAGGATTTCTTCCCCGAGATCCGGCGCCAGATTCCGGTGCTGCAGGACTGGGTGATCCAGAAGAACCTGCTGACGCTGGACCCGAACAAGCCGCTGCAGGTGCGCGAAACGCCGGCCTACCAGCGCGGCGTGGCAGGCGCCAGCATCGAGGCGCCGGGGCCGTACCGTCCGCAGGATCGCACCTACTACAACGTGACGCCGCTGGACGGCGTATCGGCCGAGCAGGCCGAGAGCAGCCTGCGCGAGTACAACCACTGGATCCTGCAGATCCTCAACATCCACGAGGCGATTCCGGGCCACTACGCGCAGCTGGTGTATGCCAACAAGTCGCCGTCGATCGTGAAGTCGATCTTCGGCAACGGCGCCATGGTGGAGGGCTGGGCGGTGTACGGCGAGCGCATGATGCTGGAGTCCGGCTACGGCGACAACGCGCCGGAGATGTGGCTGATGTACTCGAAGTGGAACCTGCGCAGCGTGACCAACACCATCCTCGACTACAGCGTCCACGTGCTGGGCATGCAGGAAGCCGAGGCGATCGATCTGCTGACGCGGCAGGCCTTCCAGACGCAGCGCGAAGCGGCCGAGAAATGGCGCCGGGCGCAGCTGTCGTCGGTGCAGCTGGCCAGCTATTTCAGCGGCTACAGCGAGATCATGGAATTGCGCGAAGAGCGCAAACAGGCGCTGGGCAGCAAGTTCGTGCTGAAGGAGTTCAACGAGAAGTTCCTCAGCTACGGCAGCGCGCCGGTGCGCGTGATCCGCGAACTGATGACGCAGTAAGCTCTTTGCGCGGCCTCAAGGGGCTGCGTGCGCGACCGGGTACGATGGGGACGGGGGCTTTGCCCCCGTTCTGCTACTATGAACCTGGGAGCGATCATGACCATGCCTATCCGGATTGACACCCTGAAATATGCGCAGTTGCTGAAGGAAAGTGGTTTGTCCGCAGAGCAGGCTGAGCTGCAAGCCGAGGCGCTCGGCACCGTGCTCAACGAATGCCACGTCGCCGTCGAGTCCGACCTCGTGATCCAACGCAGCGACCTGCTGGCCCGGATGGACCTGTTGAAACAGGAACTTTACGACCGAATGGATCTGCTCAAGCAGGAAGTCTTTGACCGAATGGATCTGCTCAAGCAGGAAATTTACGGCAAGATGGACCTGCTCAAGCAGGAAATTTACGGCAAGATGGACCTGCTCAAGCAAGAAATTTACAGCAGGATCGATGCCTTGGAGCTGAGGCTTGATGCCCTGGAGCGGAGGATAGCCGGCCTCGAAACCAGATTATATCTGCTGTTCGGCATCCAGTTCGTGGTGGATGCCGTGATCCTGTTCAAGCTCTTTGCTTAAACCGGTTCTTCCGGCGCCTGCGTCGCCTTGACGAAGATCGGCGCCACCAGCAGGCCCAGCTCGAACAGCAGCCACATCGGGATCGCCAGCGAGAACTGGCTGACCACGTCCGGCGGCGTGACGATGGCGGCAATCACGAAGGCGCCCACGATCACGTAGGGCCGCACTTCCTTCAGCTTGGCCACCGAGACGATCCCCATGCGCACCAGCACCACCACCACCACCGGCACCTCGAAGGTGGCGCCGAAGGCCAGGCACATGGACATGACGAAATCGAGATAGTTCTCGATATCCGGCGTCACCGCGATCGACGACGGCGAAAAGTCGGAAATGAAGTGGAACACGCGGCCGAACACGAAGAAGTAACAGAACGCCACGCCGGCCGCGAACAGCAGCGAGGACGAGATCACCAGCGGCGCGATCAGGCGTTTCTCGTGCGCGTACAAGCCCGGCGCGATAAAGGCCCACAGCTGGTACAGCACCCACGGCAAGGACAGGATGAAGGCCAGCAGCAAGGTCACCTTCATCGGCACCAGGAAGGGCGAAATCACGCCGGTGGCGATCATCTTCGAGCCGGTGGGCAGCGAAGCGAGCATGGGCGCGGCGATGATGTCGTAGATGGCCGCCGGGCCCGGCCAGAACATCAGCGCGGCGCACACGATGGCGATACCGATCGAGGCTTTGACCAGGCGGTCGCGCAACTCGATCAGGTGGGAGATGAAAGTCTCCTCGACCGGGGTTTGTTCACTCATTAGTAAAACGATGCAGGAGGTTTGCTGCTGGGGCGGAAGCGCGCGACCCGCGCGGCGCCGGACGTGACATGCATGCGCGTGCCGTGCTGCTGCTTGTACCAGGCCGGCAGCGCCGAGGTGCGCACCAGGCGCTTGCGGCGGAATTCCTTGGCCTTGCGCGCCAGGTGCTCGGTGCTGGGCGGCACTTGCGCGTAATCGTGGCTTGGACTGTCCTGCCAGGCGTTCTGCACCTCGGCCACACTGTCCGAGATGGACTGCTCCACGCCCTGCTTGATCGACTGCGCGGTCTCCTGCACTTCCTTCTGCAGGTTGCGCAACTCCTCCAGTTCGATTTCGCGGCTGACTTCGGATTTCACATCATGCAGGTAACGCTGGGCGCGACCGTACAGCGTCCCGACCATGCGCGCCACCTTGGGCAGCTTTTCCGGACCGATGACGATCAGCGCGACCACGCCGATGATGGCAAGTTTGGAGAGACCGAGATCGATCATAAGCGCCTTAGCTGCAACGCATTACAGCTTGTTTTTCTCTTTGGCTTCCACGTCGATGGTGGACTTGTCGGCCACCTGCTGGGTGCTGGCCGGCGTGCCCGGGGCAGCCTTGTTCTCTTCTTCGCCGCCCTTCACGCCATCCTTGAAGCCTTTGACGGCCTTGCCCACGTCCGAGCCGATATTGCCCAGTTTTTTGGTGCCGAAGACCAGCATGATAATTACCAGTACCACCAGCCAGTGCCAGATGCTCATCGAACCCATCATATTCCCCTTGCGGAACGCAACGCGCCCCAAAAAATTGCGGTTAGTGCGGACAGTATACGCGAAGCGCGCCTGTCATGTGCTTGTCATGAAGTAGTAGCAAGATTTATTGCTACCGTAACAGCTCGTTGCCGACCGGATCAGCGCTCGTGGCGCCACGGGTGCGGGCCGCCGATCACGTGCAGGTGCAGGTGGTAGATTTCCTGGCCGCCATCCGGGCCGCTGTTGATCACGGTCTTGTAGCCGCGCAGCGGCGCGCCGTCCTCGTCGTAGGCCACGGCCACGCCGTGCTCTTCGGCCAGGCGGGGGGCCAGCGCCAGCATCTTGCCCAGCAACGGCGCGTGGCCGGCGCTGCAGTCCGACAGGGTGCCGATGTGGATCTTGGGGATCACCAGCAGGTGCACGGGCGCATGCGGGTGGATGTCCTTGAAGGCAAGCAATTCCTCGTCTTCGTAGACAATGGTCGATGGAATTTGTTTCTTCGCAATTTTGCAGAACAGGCAGTTTTCCACAACAACTCCAGTAGATTATTCTTTACGGGACGCTTTTTCCTCGATGCCGGAAACGCCTTCGCGCCGGCCCAGCTCGTCCAGCACCTGTTGCGGCGTTAAACCGAACTGGGCCAGCATCACCATCGAATGGAACCACAAGTCGGCGCATTCGTACAGTACTTTGGAGGTATCGCCGCCGTGGCGCGCGTCTTTCGAGGCCATCACGAACTCGGTGGCCTCCTCGCCGACCTTTTTCAGGATGGCGTCGTCGCCCTTGGCGAACAGCTTGGCCACGTAAGACGTGGCCGGGTCGCCGCCGTTGGCGGGCTTGCGCGACTCGATGGTGGCCGCCACGCGGTCCAGGATGGTGCTCATTTGCTTTTCGCTTCCGTATAAATCGTGTCCGGGTCTTTCAGCACCGGCTCACGGGCCTGCCAGTCGCCTTCCTTGGCGTCGCCGTCGAACTTGTTGAAGAAGCAGGAATGGCGGCCGGTGTGGCAGGCGATGCCGCCGGCCTGTTCGATCTTCAGCAGCACCACGTCCTCGTCGCAGTCGAGGCGGATTTCCAGCACCTTCTGCACGTGGCCCGATTCCTCGCCCTTGTGCCACAGCTTCTTGCGCGAGCGGCTCCAGTACACCGCCTCGCCCAGCTCCACCGTTTTATACAGGGCGTCGCGGTTCATCCAGGCGAACATCAGCACGTCGTTGCTGCCCGCCTCCTGCGCGATCACCGGCACCAGGCCGTGTTCGTCCCACTTGATCTTGTTCAGCCACTTGGCCTTCGCCACGCTGGGCGTCTGGGTCGGCATCATGATAGGTTCCTTATGTTCTGGACACAGGCTTCAGGTCAGGCGCATCGGAATGCCCTGCTGCGCCATGAAACGCTTGGCTTCCTGCACGGTATGCTGGCCATAGTGGAAAATGCTGGCCGCCAGCACCGCGTCCGCGCGGCCCAGCTTGATGCCGTCCGCCAGGTCCTGCAGGCCGCCCACGCCGCCCGAGGCGATCACCGGGATGCCCACCGCGTCCGAGACGGCGCGGGTCAGGCCCAGGTCGAAGCCGGACTTGGTGCCGTCGCGGTCCATGCTGGTGAGCAGCAGTTCGCCGGCGCCCAGCGATTCCATTTTCCTGGCCCACTCGACCGCGTCCAGGCCGGTGGCCTTGCGGCCGCCGTGCGTGAACACTTCCCAGCGGCCCGGCTGCACCTGCTTGGCGTCGATCGCCACCACGATGCACTGCGAACCGTGCTTCTGCGAGGCGTCGAACACCAGTTGCGGATTGGTCACGGCCGAGGTGTTCATGCTGACCTTGTCGGCGCCGGCGTTGAGCAGGCGGCGCACATCGGCCACCTCGCGCACGCCGCCGCCCACGGTCAGCGGAATGAAGACCTGCGACGCCACCGCCTCGATGATGTCGAGGATCAGGCCGCGGTTGTCGGAGGACGCGGTGATGTCGAGGAAGGTCAGTTCGTCGGCGCCCTGCTCGTCGTAGCGGCGGGCGATTTCCACCGGGTCGCCGGCGTCGCGCAGCTCGGTGAAGTTGACGCCTTTGACGACGCGGCCGTCGGTCACGTCCAGGCAAGGGATGATGCGTTTTGCAAGCATGGTGGGATCAGTCTTCCAGACTGCCTTCCGTCAGTTCGTCGGCGCGCAGTTGCGCCTCGTTCAGGTCGAGCGTGCCTTCGTAGATCGAGCGGCCGCAGATCACGCCTTCGATGCCTTCGTCCTGCACCGCGCACAGCGCTTCCACGTCGGAAATGTTGTGCAGGCCGCCGGAGGCGATCACAGGGATTTTCACCGCCTGCGCCAGTTTCACGGTCGCTTCGATGTTCACGCCGCCCATCATGCCGTCGCGGCCGATGTCGGTGTAGATGATAGCTTCCACGCCGTAGGCTTCGAATTTCTGCGCCAGGTCGATCACCTCGTGGCCCGACATCTTGCTCCAGCCGTCGGTGGCGACCTTGCCGTCCTTGGCGTCCAGGCCGACGATGATGTGGCCGGGGAAGGCGCCGCAGGCGTCGTGCAGGAAGCCCGGGCTCTTCACGGCGGCGGTGCCGATGATGACGTAGGTGATGCCGGCGTCCAGGTAGCGCTCGATGGTGTCGAGATCGCGGATGCCGCCGCCCAGCTGCACGGGGATCTCGTCGATGTCGTTTTCCTCGGCGAAGTCCTGCACGGCTTTCAGGATGGCCTTGATGGCGCCTTCGTTTTTCGGCTTGCCGGCGAAAGCGCCGTTCAGGTCCACCAGGTGCAGGCGGCGCGCGCCCTGCTTCAGCCAGTGCAGGGCCATGTCGGCCGGGTCTTCGGAGAATACGGTGGCAAGTTCCATATCGCCTTGCTTCAGGCGTACGCAGTGACCGTCTTTCAGGTCGATGGCAGGAATGAGCAGCATAGTAGGTTTGAGTTGAAAGTTTAGGGTTGCCGAAGATGACAGGATGACTTTGCTTACGGTTGCCAATGCACGAAATTCTTGTACAGCTGCAGGCCCACGGCGGCGCTCTTCTCCGGGTGGAACTGGGTGGCGAACACGTTGTCGCGCGCCACGGCGCAGCAGAACGGCGTGCCGTACACGGTTTCGCCCACGCTGTGCGCTGGGTCGCCCGGCTGCACGTAGTAGCTGTGCACAAAATAAAAATAACTGTTGTCCGGAATGCCGGCCCACATGGGGTGGGACGCGCGCTGGCGCACCTGGTTCCAGCCCATCTGCGGCACCTTGAAGCGCGAACCGTCTTCCTGCAGCTGGCCGTCCAGCTGGAAGCGCACCACCTTGCCCGGCAACAAGCCCAGGCCCAGCGCGCCGCCCTCTTCCGACGAGTCGAACAGCATCTGTTCGCCGATGCACACGCCCATCAGCGGCTTGCTTTCCGCCGCGCGCAGCAGCGCGTCCTGCACGCCGGACTCGCGCAGGCTGCGCATGCAGTCCGGCATGGCGCCCTGGCCGGGCAGCACGATGCGGTCGGCATGCTCGATGTCGGCCACTTGCCCGGAAATGACGATATCGGCTTCCGGCGCCACGGCGCGCAGGGCTTGCGCCACCGAGCGCAGGTTGCCCATGCCGTAATCCACAACAACAATTTTCTTCATAGTGCCATTCAAGCAGAGACAGCGCGTCCCCCGCAAGGGCTATCCGCGCTGCGATTGATTACAAGCTACCTTTGGTCGACGGTATGGTGCCGGCGGCGCGTTCGTCCAGCGTGGTGGCCATGCGCAGCGCGCGGCCGAAGGCCTTGAACACGGTTTCGCACTGGTGGTGCGCATTGGTGCCGCGCAAGTTGTCGATATGCAAGGTCACCAGCGCATGGTTGACGAAACCGCGGAAGAATTCCAGCGTCAGGTCGACGTCGAAGCCGCCTATCATGGCGCGGGTGAACGGGATGTGGTACTCGATGCCTGGGCGGCCGGAAAAATCGATCACCACGCGCGACAGCGCCTCGTCCAGCGGCACGTAGGAGTGGCCGTAGCGCACGATGCCCTTCTTGTCGCCGATGGCCTTGGCGAACGCCATGCCCAGCGTGATGCCCACGTCTTCCACCGTGTGGTGGTTATCGATATGGATGTCGCCGGTGGCTTCCACCTCCAGGTCGAACAGGCCGTGGCGGGCGATCTGGTCCAGCATGTGGTCCAGGAAAGGGACGCCCGTGTTCAGCTTCTGCACGCCGGTGCCGTCCAGGTTGATGGCGACACGGATCTGGGTCTCGTTGGTGTTGCGGGTGATTTCTGCGGTGCGGTTCATGGAAAGCTCTACGTTGGTCTTAGGCTGCCTGCGAGGCTTTAAATGCTTCGAGGAAAGCGGCGTTCTCTTCCGGAGTGCTGACCGTGATACGCAGACAATTGGCCAGTACACTGTGCATTTTACCCACATTTTTCACCAGTACCTTACGGGACAGCAGATAGGTATTGGCGGCGTCGGCGTCGGGCACCCGGGCGAGGATGAAATTGGCGGCGGAGGGGAACACTTGCACGCCGGGTACGGCGGCCAAGGCCTCTGCCAGCAGTGCGCGTTGTTCGCGCAGAATGGCGGCTTGTTGGTTGAGCACGTCGAGGTTGTCGAGTGCGAATTCGGCGGCGACTTGCGTCAGCACGTTCACATTATACGGCGGACGGACCTTGTCCAGCTGCTCGAGCAGTTTCGGCGCCGCCGACATGTAGCCGAGGCGGATGCCGGCCAGGCCCAGTTTCGACACGGTGCGCATCACCACCAGGTTGTCGAATTCCGGCAGGCGGCTCATGAAGCTCTGCTGGGCGAAGGGCTCGTAGGCCTCGTCCACCACGGCAATGCCGGTGTCGCCCAGCGCCCGGATGATGGCGACGATGTCGTCCGCATCGAACAGGTTGCCGGTGGGGTTGTTGGGATACGACAGGTAGACCAGCGCCGGCTTGTGCTGGGCGATGGCGGCCAGCATGGCCGGCAGGTCCAGCGTCAGGTCGTCCTTCAGCGGCACGCCGACGAAGTCCATGCCGGCGAACTGCGCCGAGCGGGCGTACATGACGAAGGTGGGCACCGGCGCCAGCACCACGGCGCGGCGGTCCTGGCGGGCGCAGGCCATGTCCAGGATGGAGATCAGCTCATCGGAGCCGTTGCCCAGCAGGACGTCGTAGCCGGCCGGCACGCCGAGCTGCCTGCAGATGCGTTCCTTGACGCTGGCGTAGGAGGCCACCGGATAGCGGTTCAGCGCCACGGCGGCCAGGCGGCCGGCCAGCTCGGTGGCCAGATGCGCGGGCAGCGGGTAAGGATTTTCCATCGCGTCCAGTTTGATAAAACCGCTTGCATCTGCCACGTGGTAGCCGGGAACGGCCAGTACGTCGGAACGGATGGTGTTGCGGATGAGACTGTCGATGGACATCTTGCTGCACTCCTTAAGTCAAATGGTAACTTCTTCGGGGGGCGCCTTTTTCACGGCCCGTGATCGCTTGGGCGCGGCTGCCTTGGGGGCGGCGGCGGTTTTCTTTGTTGCGGTCTTCTTGTTCGGCGCGGCGGCTTTCACGGCAGCCTTGGGCTTGGCCTTCGGCGCGGCTTTCGCTTTGGTCTTGGCCCTGGCCGGCCGGGCCGGCGCATCCGGCGCTGCGGCAATCGCCAAGGCTTCGATGGTTTCCAGCGCGGCCAGGCGCTCGTTGATGATGGCGCAATATTCCGGGTTCAGCTCGAAGCCGACGAACTGGCGCCCGCAGCGGCGCGCGGCCAGCGCGGTGGTGCCGCTGCCCATGAACAGGTCCAGCACCACGCCGCCCGGCGGGCACGAGGCCTTGACCATGCGCTCGATGATCTCGAGCGGCTTCTGGGTCGGGTGGTTGGCGCGTTCCGGGTGCTCGCGGTGCAGGCGCGACACGCTCCACACGTCCTTCGGGTTGTAGCCCACTTCCAGCCACTTGGCGCCGATGAAGATGGAGCGCGAGCGCGCTTTCTTGGTCTCGGCGTCGTAGGGGATGCGCACGGCGTCCAGGTCGAAGTAGTAATCCTTGCGGCCGACGAAGAAGCCCACCGTGTCGTGCACCGACGAGTAGCTGCGCACGCTGCCGCCCATGGACGGCACGCGGCGGTCCCAGATGATCTCGTTCATCATCGTCATGCGCTGTTTCAGCATGACGAAGATTTCCGGCGAAAAGCGCCAGGTCAAAAAGATGTACAGGCTGCCGTTCGGTTTCAGCTTGGGCAGCGCCGCGTCTATCCACTGCTCGGTCCAGCGCAGGTATTCCTCCACCGTTTGCTGGTCCGATGCATTGCCGTAGTCCTTGCCCAGGTTGTAGGGCGGATCGGTCAGGATCAGATCGACGGAGCCGTCCGGGATGCGCGCCAGTCCGGACAGCGCATCCTCGCAGAAGACCTGGTTCAGCCAGTCGCTCATCAGTTGCTTCCGCCGGCCTTGATGCGCAGCTCGGCGCTGCGGGCGTGCGCCTGCAGGCCTTCGCCGTAGGCCAGTTCGGCCGCCACCTTGCCCAGGGTCTGCGCGCCCGCTTCGGACACGAAGATGATGGACGAGCGCTTCTGGAAGTCGTACACGCCCAGCGGCGACGAGAAGCGCGCGGTGCGCGAGGTCGGCAGCACGTGGTTCGGGCCGCAGCAGTAGTCGCCCAGCGATTCGGACGAGTAGCGGCCCAGGAACATGGCGCCCGCGTGGCGGATCTTGTCGGCCCACTGCTGCGGTTCGAGCGCGGAGATCTCCAGGTGCTCGGCGGCGATGCTGTTGGCGATGGCGCAGGCCTCGTCCATGTCGCGCACCTTGACCAGCGCGCCGCGGTCGTTGAGCGAGGTGCGGATCACTTCCTGGCGCGGCATCGTGGGCAGCAGCTTGTTGATGCTCGCTTCCACCTGCGCGATGTAGTCCGCGTCCGGGCACAGCAGGATGGCTTGCGCCAGCTCGTCGTGCTCGGCCTGCGAGAACAGGTCCATGGCCACCCAGTCCGGGTCCGTGGTGCCGTCGCACACGATCAGGATCTCGGACGGGCCGGCGATCATGTCGATGCCGACGGTGCCGAACACGCGGCGCTTGGCGGCGGCCACGTAGGCGTTGCCGGGGCCGACGATCTTGTCGACGGCGGCGATGGTCTCGGTGCCGTAGGCCAGCGCGCCGACCGCCTGCGCGCCGCCGATGGTGACGACGCGGGTGACGCCGGCCAGCGCGGCGGCGGCCAGCACCATCTGGTTCTTTACGCCGTCCGGGGTCGGCACCACCATGATGATCTCGGCCACGCCCGCCACCTGCGCGGGAATCGCGTTCATCAGCACCGACGAGGGATAGGCGGCCTTGCCGCCCGGGACGTAGATGCCGACGCGGTCCAGCGGCGTGATGCGCTGGCCCAGCACGGTGCCGTCGGGTTCGGTGTAGGTGAAACCTTGCAGCTCCTGCTTCTGGCGCTCGTGGAACACGCGGATGCGGTCGGCCGCCACCTGCAGCGCGGCGCGCTGGGTTGCCGGCAGCGCGTCCAGCGCGGCTTGCAGTTCGGCCTGCGGCAGGTCCAGCGTGTCCACCGAGGCGGCGCCGCCGTCCGGCAGGCGGTCGAAGCGGTTGGTGTATTCCAGCACGGCGGCGTTGCCGCGCGCTTTCACGTCGGCCAGGATCTTGGCCACGGCGGTTTCGATGGCGTCGTCGGTGGACGCCTCGAAGGCCAGCAGCGCGTCCAAAGCCGGCTTGAAGTCTGCGGCGGAGGAATCGAGTTTGCGGATCTGGATCGCCATTACTTCACCTTTTTCGAAGCGCGCTCAAAGGCCTCGATAATCGGTTGCAGACGCTGGCGCTTGAGCTTGAGCGCCGCCTGGTTGACCACCAGGCGCGAGGAGATGTCCATGATCTCTTCGACTTCGACCAGGTTGTTGGCGCGCAGCGTGCTGCCGGTCGACACCAGGTCGACGATGGCGTCCGACAGGCCGACCAGCGGCGCCAGCTCCATCGAGCCGTACAGCTTGATCAGGTCCACGTGCACGCCCTTGGCGGCGAAGTGCTCGCGCGCGGTGGTGGTGAACTTGGTGGCCACGCGCAGGCGCGCGCCCTGGCGCACGGCCGCTTCGTAGTCGAAGCCGGATTTCACAGCGACCGACATGCGGCACTGCGCGATGTTCAAATCCACGGGCTGGTACAGGCCCTCGCCGCCGTGCTCGATCAGCACGTCCTTGCCGGCCACGCCGAAGTCCGCCGCGCCGTGCTGCACATAGGTCGGCACGTCGGTGGCGCGCACAATCAGCACGCGCACATTGGGGTCGTTGGTGGCCAGGATCAGCTTGCGCGAAGTTTCCGGATTCTCGGTGACGGTGATGCCGGCTGCTTCCAGCAGCGGCAAGGTGTCTTCGAAAATACGGCCCTTCGACAGCGCAAGGATCAGCTGGGAATTGGCGTCGCTGTTAAATCCGCTCATGATGGTCTCTTTACTTGATTCGGCTGATGTTGGCGCCGATCGCCTGCAGCTTCACTTCCATGCGGTCGTAGCCGCGGTCGAGGTGGTAGATGCGGTCGATCAGCGTTTCGCCCTTGGCGGCCAGGCCTGCGATCACCAGCGAAGCCGAAGCGCGCAGATCGGTCGCCATCACGGGCGCGCCTATCAGCTGGTCCACGCCTTTGATAAAGGCCGTGTTGCCGTCGGTTTCAATTGCTGCACCCAGGCGGTTCATCTCCTGGACGTGCATGAAGCGGTTCTCGAAAATGGTTTCGGTCACGCGGCTGGCGCCATTGGCGATGGTGTTCACCGCCATGAATTGGGCCTGCATATCGGTCGGGAAGCCAGGGTATTCGGTGGTACGGAAAGTCACCGGGTTCGGACGCGCATCCATTTGCGCGCGGATGGTGTCTTTGCCGATGGTCATTTGCAGGCCGATCTCGCGCAGCTTGTCGAGCGCGGCGTCCATGATGTCGGTGCGGGTGTTGCGCAGCGTGATGTCGCCGCCGGTGGCTGCCACGGCGCACAGGAAGGTGGCCGCTTCGATGCGGTCCGAGATCACGGCGTGCGAGGCGCCATGCAGTTCAGGCACGCCCTGGATCACCAGGCGGTCGGTGCCGATGCCCTGGATCCTGGCGCCCATGGCCACCAGCAGGTTGGCCAGGTCGGTCACTTCCGGCTCGCGCGCGGCGTTTTCCAGGATGGTTTCGCCTTCGGCCAGGGTGGCCGCCATCAGCAGGTTCTCGGTGCCGGTCACCGTGATCATGTCGGTGACGATGCGGGCGCCCTTCAGTTTTTTGCACTTGGCGTAGATGTAGCCGGCGTCGATGCTGATCTCGGCGCCCAGCGCCTGCAGGCCCTTGATGTGCTGGTCCACCGGGCGCGAGCCGATGGCGCAGCCGCCCGGCAGCGATACCTTCGCTTCGCCGAAGCGCGCCAGCAGCGGGCCCAGTACCAGGATCGAGGCGCGCATGGTCTTCACCAGCTCGTACGGCGCTTCCAGCTTGTCGATGGCGCTGCCGTTCAGAACCACCTTGTCGCCCTCCTGCGTCACTTTCAGGCCGGTCTGGCCCAGCAGTTTCAGCATGGTGGCCACGTCGTGCAGGTGCGGCACATTGTCCAGCACCACGTCGCCCGCCGTCAGCAGGCCGGCGCACAGGATGGGCAGCGCCGCGTTCTTGGCGCCGGAGATGGTGACGTCGCCGACCAGGCGCTTGCCGCCCGTGATGAGGAGTTTGTCCATGGTGTGTGTCCTTAGCCTTTGTATTCTTCTGGGGTCAGCGTTTTCATCGACAGCGCGTGGATTTCCTCGCGCATGCGGTCGCCCAATGCCGCGTACACCAGCTGGTGGCGCTGGATCGGGCGCTTGCCGGCAAACGCCGGCGAAACGATCACGGCCTGGAAATGCTGGCCGTCGCCCTCCACTTCCAGGTGGGTGCATTCGAGGCCGGCGGAAATGTAGCCGTGGATCGCTTCAGGGGTAGTGGTCATGGTAGTTCCTATCAGTGGCGCAGACGATAACCGCTGCTCAATAAACGTATGGCCAGCAGCGACAGCACGGCCAGGAAGGCGCCGACGATGCCGAGGCTGATGAAGGGGTTGACGTCGCTCTGGCCGAAGAAGCCGTGGCGGAAGCCGTCGATCATGTAGAAGAACGGGTTCAGGTGCGACACGGTGAGCCAGAACGGCGGCAGCGAGTGGATCGAGTAGAACACGCCGGACAGGAAAGTCAGCGGCATGATCAGGAAGTTCTGGAACGCGGCCAGCTGGTCGAATTTCTCGGCCCAGATGCCGGCGATCAGGCCCATGGTGCCGAGGATGGCGGCGCCCAGCAGCGCGAACACCAGTATCCACAGCGGCGCCACGAAGCTCATGTCGGCGAACCAGGCGGTGACGACGAACACGCCCGCGCCCACCACCACGCCGCGCACCATGGCGGCGATCACGTAGGCCGAGAAGATCTCCCAGTGCGACAGCGGCGTGAGCAGCACGAACACCAGGTTGCCGGTGATCTTGGACTGGATCAGCGAGGACGAGGAGTTGGCGAAGGCGTTCTGCAGCACGCTCATCATCACCAGGCCGGGGATCAGGAAGGCGGTGTAGGTCACGCCCGGATACACCTGCACGCGGCCTTCCAGCACGTGGCCGAAGATCAGCAGGTACAGCATGGCGGTGAGGATGGGCGCGGCCACGGTCTGGGTGGCCACTTTGTAGAAGCGCAGCGTCTCTTTGTAGACCAGGGTGCGGAAGCCGGTCGATATCATATTGCCCCCTTGTCCATGATCTGCAGGAAGATGTCTTCCAGGTCGGCCTGCTGCAGCTGCATCTCGTCGATGACGGCGCCGCTCGCGCGCACGCGCGCCAGGATCTGCTCCACTTCCGAGTACTCGTTGATGCGCAGGCTGTACTTGCCCTGCGCCGCCTCTTCCGGGTGCGTGACCAGGTGGCGCAGGTCCTCCGGCAGCGCGCCCTGCTTCAGGTGCAGGATCAGCTGCGAGCCGGAAATGCGGCGGATCAGCTGGGACATGGTGTCCAGCGCCACCACCTGGCCCAGTTTGAGCATGGCCACGCGCTTGCACATGGCCTGCGCCTCTTCCAGGTAGTGGGTGGTGAGCACCACGGTGTGGCCTTCGCGGTTCAGGCGCGAGATGAATTTCCACAGCGTCTGGCGCAGTTCCACGTCCACCCCGGCGGTCGGCTCGTCGAGCACGATCACGGGCGGCTTGTGCACCAGCGCCTGCGCCACCAGCACGCGGCGCTTCATGCCGCCCGACAGCGCGCGCATGTTGACGTCGGCCTTGTTGGTCAGGTCGAGGTTTTCCATCACCTCGTCGATCCACTTGTCGTTGTTCGGCAGGCCGAAATAGCCGGACTGCAGGCGCAGCGTTTCGCGCACCGTGAAGAAGGGGTCGAACACCAGTTCCTGCGGCACCACGCCGAGCTTGCGGCGCGCGGCGCGGAAGTCGCCCGTGACGTCGTGGCCGTGGATGCTGACCTTGCCCGCGTCCGGCCGGATCAGGCCCGCGATAATGGAGATGAGTGTGGTTTTTCCGGCACCGTTCGGTCCGAGCAGGCCGAAGAATTCGCCCTCCTCGATGGTGAGGGAGACGCCGCCCAGTGCCTGGAGCGACTTGTAGCGCTTTTCGACATTGCTGATTTGGATTGCTGTCATGCTTGGCTTTAAGTTGGCTACGGCACTATGACCGTCGCGGGAAGGGCACAGGACCCGGAGGTGCGATATGCCGTGGCACTCTGGCAACGGCAACGGTCAATTATATTGGAAATTTGATTCGGCTACGCCGGACCGGAAACTGCTGCGGGGGTGGGGCGGGGGTCAATGATGGTGATGCTGCTGCGGCGCTGCGGCCGCTGGGGAGCTTGCTTCGCCGCATTCGGCCAGCGAGGGCGAGACCAGCGAGCAAACGCCGTACAGCTTGGTGAGGCTTTTCAGGTTGGCGGGCAGGTTCTTCAGCTCGAGCTGCAGGCCCGCCTGCTGCGCGGCGCGCTGCCATGCCAGCATCACCGACACGGCAGCCGAATCCACCGCCTGCACGTTGCGCAGGTCGAACACGGACTGGCCGCCGGCGATCGCCGCCACGCCCTGCTCCAGCGCCGCAGTGGCGTTGGACACGGTCAGGGACGTGAGGGATTGCATATTGTCGGTGGATGCGGACATGGTTTTTCGATCAATTGTTTCTAAGCAATTACTTGGCGGAAGCTGCCTTGATGGGGCGGCTGGCCAGCTTCTTGTTCTTTTCGGACAAGGTCTTGATCAGGCCATCGATGCCGCCCTTGCTGATTTCCGAGGCGAACGTGCCCTTGTAGGTCTCGACCAGCCACGCGCCCAGCACGTTGATGTCGTAGATCTTCCAGCCGGTAGGCGACTTGGCCACGCGGTAGTTCAGCGGAATCGGCTCGCCGCGCGCCACGTTCACCTGGGAACGCACTTCCACTTCGGTGTCCGACGGGTCGGCGCGCAGCGGCTTGAATTCGATGGTTTCGTTTTTCACCTGGGACAGCGCGCCCGAGTAGGTGAAGATCAGCAGCGAACGGAACTCGGTGGACAGCTGCTTTTGCTGTTCCGGGCTCGCTTCGCGCCAGTAGCGGCCGGCCGCCAGCGACGTCATGCGCTGGAAGTCGACGTACGGCAGGATCTTGGTTTCCACCAGGTCCATCACGCGCTTCTGGTTGCCGGCCTGGATTTCCTTGTCGGCCTTGGCGGTGTCCAGCACGTCCTGGCTGATGCGCTTGACCAGCACGTCCGGCGCTTCATTGCCGGCCGGGGCCGGTGCGGCGGTGGCGGCCATCGCTGCGGAGGCGAAAGCCACCGTGGCGAAAGCGAAAAGTTGTTTAATCAATTTCATCTCTGTTTAACCTTATTTTAGTTGCTTCAGGGTTACAGGCTGGCGTTCTTTTCCGCAGCCGGTGCCGCCATTATAGCCTCGCCCGTCACCAGGGCCGCATCGTTGCCATTGCCGGCATCGGCGGCGGCCGGCTTGGCCTCTTTCTTCTCTTCTTTCTTGTCCGCGTCCTTGCCGCCGCGCGGGCCCGACTCGCCATTGAATACCTTGCTTTCGCGCGCCTGCAGGAAACTGTCGCGCACGAACTCGTAACGGTCCAGCGCCGCCTCTTCCATCAGGCTGGTGGCGTCCAGCAGACCGGCACGCTTGTCGATGATGCGGGTAACGCTGCCGATGTTGCGCACGTTGACAGGATCTTTGTAACCCCATGGGTCGGCCTTGATGTCCAGCGGCAGCGCCACGGTGTCGCGCACGGTGGACGGGCCCAGCAGCGGCAGCATCAGGTAGGGACCGGATTGCACGCCCCAGTAGCCCAGGGTCTGGCCGAAGTCCTCGTTGTGCTTCTGCAAGCCGGCCTCGGAGGCGATGTCGAGCACGCCCAGCAGGCCGAAGGTGGAGTTCAGCGCCACGCGCATCACGTCCGACATGCCCTGCTCGCCCTTGCCCTGCATAAAGCCGTTGGCGGCGCTCCACACGTCCGACAGGTTGCCGAAGAAATTGTTCACGCCGGTCTGCACGAACGTCGGCAGCACGTTCTTGTAGGCGGTGGCGGCCGGCTTCAGGGCCGCCTGGTCGACCGCGTCGTTGAACTTGAACATGCTGCGGTTGAAACCCTCGTACGGGTCGCGCGGGTTGGGGCCGGCGCAGCCGGTCAATGCGGCGGCAGCCGCTACAGCCAAGGCCAGGTGACGGAACTTCATTGATGCACTCATTAGTTGCTATCCTTTCCTTCAGCTGCTTTGCTGTAGATGAATTGGTTGATCAGGTCTTCCAGCACGGCGGCGGACTGGGTGCGCGCGATCTTGTCGCCCGCCACCAGGTTGTTGGTGTCGCCGCCGGCTTCGATGCCGATGTATTGCTCGCCCAGCAAGCCAGCCGTGAGGATTTTAGCCGAGCTGTCTTTCGGGAATGCGTAGCTGGTTTCCATATTCAGGGTTACCAGCGCCTTATAAGACTTGTCGTCGAAGCGGATCTTGGCCACGCGGCCCACCACCACGCCGGACGCCTTGACCGCGGCCTGCTCGCGCAGGCTGCCGATGTTGTCGAACTTGGCAGTCACTTCATAGGTCGGGGCGAACGACAGCGAACTGGCGTTGCCCGCCTTCAGCGCCAGGAAGGCCAGCGCGGCCACGCCCAGCACGACAAACAAACCGACCCACAGATCCAGAGATTTACGTTGCATGACACTATCCTAACTTGTTTTTATTTCTGCGGCGCACAATGCCGTTACTTGCTGAACATCAGCGCCGTCAACATGAAGTCCAGCCACCAGATCATCAGCGACGAGATCACCACCGTGCGGGTGGTGGCGCCGGCCACGTCTTCCGGCGTGGGGCGGGCTTCATAGCCCTGGTACAGCGCGATAAAGGTGATGGCGATGCCGAACACGATGCTCTTGGCAAAGCCGTTGAACACGTCTTTCCAGATGTCCACGCCGCCCTGCATCTGCGACCAGAACGCGCCCTCGTCCACGCCGATCAGCTGCACCCCGACCAGGTAGCCGCCGAAGATGCCGACCGCGCTGAAAATCGAGGCCAGCACCGGCACGGCGATCACGCCGGCCCAGAAGCGCGGCGCCAGCACGCGCTGCACCGGGTTGACCGCCATCATTTCCATGGCCGACAGCTGCTCGCCGGCCTTCATCAGGCCGATTTCCGCCGTCAGCGAAGTGCCGGCGCGGCCGGCGAACAGCAGCGCGGTGATCACCGGGCCCAGTTCGCGCGTCAGGCCCAGCGCCACCAGCAGGCCGAGCGACTGCTCGGCGCCGTATTTGTTCAGGGTGTAATAACCCTGCAGGCCCAGCACCATGCCGACGAACAGGCCGGACAGCGTGATGATGAGCATGGAATAATTGCCGATGAAGTGCAGTTGCTCGACGATCAGGCGCGGACGGCGCAGCAAGCCGGGCGACACGCCCAGCAGGTAGAAGAAGGTGCGGGTGCTGTAGCCCACGCCTTCGACGTGTTCGCGCACCCAGTTGCCCAGGCGTTCCAGCAGGCCGGCGATCATGCGCGCTCCTTCAGGCCGAGATCGGCCGCCAGGGTCTTGCCCGGGTAGTGGAAGGGCACGGGGCCGTCGGCCTCGGCGTGCACGAACTGCTTCACGTAGGGGTCGGACGAGGCCATCATCTCGTCCGGCGTGCCGTGCGCCACCACCTTGCCTTGCGACAGGAAGTAGACGTAGTCGGCGATGTGGAACGATTCCTTCACGTCGTGCGAGACCAGGATGGTGGTCGAGCCGAGCGCGTCGTTCAGGTTGCGGATCAGGTTGGCGGTCACGCCCATCGATATCGGGTCCAGGCCGGCGAACGGCTCATCGTACATAATCAGTTGCGGGTCCAGCGCGATCGAGCGCGCCAGGGCCACCCGGCGCGCCATGCCGCCGGAGATCTCGCCCGGCTTCATTCTGGCGGCGTTGCGCAGGCCCACCGCGTGCAGCTTCATCAGCACCAGGTCGCGGATCAGTTCTTCCGGCAGGTCGGTGTGCTCGCGCAGCGGAAACGCCACGTTTTCGTACACGGACAGGTCGGTAAACAGCGCGCCGTGCTGGAACAGCATGCCCATTTTGCGGCGCAGCAGATACAGGTCATCGGTCTTCAATTTGTGAACGATCTGGCCGTCCACCGACACGTGGCCCTTGGACGGGCGGATCTGGCCGCCGATCAGGCGCAGCACCGTGGTCTTGCCGCTGCCCGAGCCGCCCATGACCGCCACTACCTTCCCGCGCGGGAAGTCCATCTGGAGGCCCGACAGGATGGACCTTTTTCCATAGGAGAAGTGTAAATCACGGATTTCGACTAGATTCGGCACGACCACGCTCACTTTTTTGAATCCCGTATTGTAGTGCAGAAACGCCAACCTCTGCTGAGAGCCCCCTCGGGAGGGGGAGGCAAGAGGCAAATAATACAACATTAATAACTAGAAAGTCAGTAATTTACATCTGGAAAGGTTTGTTAATTGCTGCGATGCAGCAACGGCAAGTAAAAAAAACCGGAGCCGTCGAGGATCGCCCGTCGTGCTCCGGTGGGAGTGAAACTACTACTTGGGAATCAGCGCGGCAGGACGGACGAACCCATCAGGAATTCATCGACTGCGCGGGCGCACTGGCGGCCTTCGCGGATGGCCCAGACCACGAGGGACTGGCCACGGCGCATGTCGCCGGCGGCAAATACTTTCGATACCGAGGTCTTGTAGCTCTGCTCGCCTTCGGTGCTGGCCTTGGCGTTGCCGCGCGCATCCTTGTCGACGCTGAAGGCGTCCAGGATGTTTTGCACCGGCGATACGAAGCCCATGGCCAGGAACACCAGGTCGGCTTTCATTTCGAATTCGGAGTTCGGCACTTCCTGCATCTTGCCGTCCTTCCACTCTACGCGGCAGGCGATCAGCTTCTCGACCTTGCCGCCCTTGCCTTCCAGGCGCTTGGTGGCCACCGCCCAGTCGCGCTCGCAGCCTTCCTCGTGCGAGGACGAGGTGCGCAGCTTGGTCGGCCAGTACGGCCACACCAGCGGCTTGTTTTCCTGTTCCGGCGGCATCGGCATCAGTTCGAACTGGGTCACCGAGGCGGCGCCCTGGCGGTTCGAGGTGCCGACGCAGTCGGAACCGGTGTCGCCGCCGCCGATCACCACCACGTGCTTGCCGGTGGCCTTGATCTGGTCTTTCACCTTGTCGCCGGCGTTGACCTTGTTCTGCTGCGGCAGGAAGTCCATGGCGAAGTGCACGCCCTTCAGCTCGCGGCCCGGCACCGGCAGGTCGCGCGGCTGCTCGGCGCCGCCGGCCAGGATCACGGCGTCGAATTCCTTCTCCAGGTCCTCCGGGAAGATGGTTTCCTTGGCCCAGTTGTTGACGTTGGCCGGGAAGTCCTTGCCGATCAGCACGCTGGTGCGGAAGGTCACGCCTTCGGCCTGCATCTGCTCGACGCGGCGGTCGATGTGCGACTTTTCCATCTTGAAGTCGGGAATGCCGTAGCGCAGCAGGCCGCCGATGCGGTCGCTCTTCTCGAACACCGTCACGTCGTGGCCCACGCGGGCCAGCTGCTGGGCCGCCGCCAGGCCGGCCGGGCCGGAACCGACCACGGCCACCTTCTTGCCGGTCTTGGCGTCCGCTGGCTGGGGAACCACCCAGCCGTGCGCCCAGCCTTCGTCGATGATCTTGTGCTCGATCGACTTGATGCCGACCGGGTCGTCGCTGATGCCCAGGGTGCAGGCCGTTTCGCACGGCGCCGGGCAGATGCGGCCGGTGAACTCGGGGAAGTTGTTGGTCGAGTGCAGCACGTCCAGCGCGTCGCGGTAGTTGCCGCGATAGACCAGGTCGTTCCAGTCCGGGATGATGTTGTTGACCGGGCAGCCGTTGTTGCAGAACGGGATGCCGCAGTCCATGCAGCGCGCGCCTTGCACCTTGGCCTGGTCGTTGCTCAGGTGCAGGACGAATTCCTTGTAGTTTTTCAGGCGCGTCTCGGGAGCCAGATAGCTCTCTTCCTGACGCTTGAATTCCATGAAGCCGGTGATTTTACCCACGATGATTCCTTATTCTTGTCCAGTTCAGGCGGCGATGGCCTGGGTTTCCATTTCCAGCGCGGCGTTGTCCGCCATCTCGATCAGGGCGCGCTTGTACTCGTTCGGGAACACTTTCACGAACTTGGCGCGGCCGTCGGCCCAGTTGTCGAGCAACAGGCGGGCGCGGGTGCTGCCGGTGTGCTTGAAGTGGCGCTCGATCAGGCGCTTCAGGATCACCTCGTCGGCCTCCGGTTCGCCGTCGCGGTGCTGCGCGTGCCAGGTGTTCTTATCCAGCTTCTGCTCGGCGGCAGGCAGCACCGACTCCAGGCTGACCATGGCGGGGTTGCACTTCTGCGCGAAATCGCCGTCCGGGTCGTACACGTAGGCGATGCCGCCCGACATGCCCGCCGCGAAGTTGCGGCCGGTGGCGCCCAGCACCACCACGGTGCCGCCGGTCATGTATTCGCAGCCGTGGTCGCCCACGCCTTCCACGATGGCCGTGGCGCCCGAGTTGCGCACCGCGAAGCGTTCGCCGGCCACGCCGTTGAAGAAGGCTTCGCCGGCAATCGCGCCGTACAGCACGGTGTTGCCGATGATGATGTTGTTCACGGCCCAGCCGCGGAACTCGGTGTTCGGACGCACGATGATGCGGCCGCCCGACAAGCCCTTGCCGACGTAGTCGTTGCCCTCGCCCACCAGGTCCAGCGTGATGCCGTGCGCCAGGAAGGCGGCGGCGGACTGGCCGGCCGTGCCTTGCAGCTGGATGTGGATGGTGTCGTCCGGCAGGCCGGCGTGGCCGTAGCGCTTGGCCACTTCGCCCGACAGCATGGTGCCCACGGTGCGGTTCAAGTTCTTCACCGGCGAGATGAAGGACACCCGTTCGCCCTTCTCCAGCGCGGCCTTGGCCTGCGCGATCAGCTTGTGGTCCAGCGCCTTGTCCAGGCCGTGGTCCTGGTCTTCCACGTGGCGGATGGCTTGCTCGCCCTGCACTTGCGGCTGGAAGAAGATGTTGCTGAAGTCCAGGCCCTGCGCCTTCCAGTGGGTGATGGCTTTGGACTTGTCCAGCAGGTCCACGCGGCCGATCAGCTCGTCGTAGGTGCGGATGCCCAGCTGGGCCATCAGCTGGCGCGCTTCTTCAGCCACGAAGAAGAAGTAGTTCACCACGTACTCGGGCTTGCCCTGGAACTTGGCGCGCAGCACAGGATCCTGCGTGGCCACGCCCACCGGGCAGGTGTTCAGGTGGCACTTGCGCATCATGATGCAGCCTTCCACCACCAGCGGCGCGGTGGCGAAGCCGATCTCGTCGGCGCCCAGCATGGCGGCGATGACCACGTCGCGGCCGGTGCGCATCTGGCCGTCCGCTTGCACGCGGATGCGGCTGCGCAGGCCGTTCAGCACCAGCGTCTGCTGGGTTTCCGCCAGGCCCAGCTCCCATGGGGTGCCGGCGTGCTTGACCGAGGACAGCGGCGAGGCGCCGGTGCCGCCGTCATGGCCGGCCACCACCACGTGGTCGGCCTTGGCCTTGGTGACGCCGGCGGCCACGGTGCCGATGCCCACTTCCGACACCAGCTTGACCGAGATCGAAGCGCGCGGATTGACGTTCTTCAAGTCGTGGATCAGCTGCGCCAGATCTTCGATCGAGTAGATGTCGTGGTGCGGCGGCGGCGAAATCAGGCCCACGCCCGGCACCGAGAAGCGCAGCTGGGCGATGTATTCGGACACTTTATGGCCCGGCAGCTGGCCGCCTTCGCCCGGCTTGGCGCCCTGCGCCATCTTGATCTGGATCTGGTCGGCCGAGTTCAGGTACTCGGCGGTGACGCCGAAGCGGCCCGACGCCACCTGCTTGATGCGCGAACGCATGGAGTCGCCCGCCTGCAGCGGAATGTCGACCACCACTTGCTGCTTGCCCACCACGGAGGCCATGGTGTCGCCCTGCTTGATCGGGATGCCCTTCAGTTCCATGCTGTAGCGGGCCGGATCCTCGCCGCCTTCGCCGGTGTTCGATTTGCCGCCGATGCGGTTCATCGCCACGGCCAGCGTGGCGTGCGCTTCGGTCGAGATCGAACCGAGCGACATGGCGCCGGTGGCGAAGCGCTTGACGATTTCCTTGGCCGGCTCGACTTCGTCCAGCGGGATGGCCTTGGCCGGGTCGAGCTTGAACTCGAACAGGCCGCGCAGGGTCAGGTGGCGCTTGCTCTGGTCGTTGATGATCTGCGCGTACTCTTTATAGGTCGAGTAGTTGTTGGCGCGGGTCGAGTGCTGCAGCTTGGCGATCGCGTCCGGCGTCCACAGGTGGTCTTCGCCGCGGATGCGGAAGGCGTACTCGCCGCCCGCGTCCAGCGCTTCCTTGAGCAGCGGATCGTTGCCGAAAGCCAGGTTGTGCAGGCGCAGCGCTTCTTCCGCCACTTCGAACACGCCGATGCCTTCCACGTTGGAGGCGGTGCCCTTGAAGTACTTGTCCACCAGCGACTTGTTCAGGCCGATGGCCTCGAAGATCTGCGCGCCGCAGTAGGACATATAGGTCGAGATGCCCATCTTGGACATGACCTTCATCAAGCCCTTGCCGATGGCCTTGGTGTAGTTGTAGATGGCCTGTTCGCCGGACAGCTCGCCCGACATTTCGTGGGCCAGCTCCATCAGCGTTTCCATCGCCAGGTAGGGGTGCACGGCTTCCGCGCCGTAGCCGGCCAGCAGCGCGAAGTGGTGGGTTTCGCGGGCCGAGCCGGTTTCCACCACCAGGCCGGTCGAGGCGCGCAGGCCTTTCGACACCAGGTGCTGGTGGATGGTGGAGGTGGCCAGCAGCGCCGGGATCGCCACGCGGTCCGGGCCGATGGAACGGTCCGACACGATCAGGATGTTGTGGCCGGACTTGACCGCATCGACGGCTTCCGCGCACAGCGAAGCCAGGCAGGCTTCCACGCCTTCCTTGCCCCAGGCCAGCGGGTAGCAGATGTTCAGCTCGTACGACTTGAACTTGCCGCCGGTGTGCAGCGAGATGCCGCGCAGGCGGGCCATGTCGTCGAAGCCCAGCACCGGCTGCGACACTTCGAGGCGCATCGGCGGATTGACGTTGTTGGTGTCCAGCAGGTTCGGTTTCGGGCCGATGAAGGACACCAGCGACATCACCATCGCTTCGCGGATCGGATCGATCGGCGGGTTGGTTACCTGGGCGAACAGCTGCTTGAAGTAGTTGTACAGCGGCTTCAGTTTGTTGGACATGACGGCCAGCGGCGAGTCGTTGCCCATGGAGCCGGTGGCTTCCTCGCCGGCGGCGGCCATCGGCGCCATCAGGAAGCGCAGGTCTTCCTGGGTGTAGCCGAAGGCTTGCTGGCGGTCCAGCACCGACGCCACGGCTTTTTCGCCCGGCGCGGCGCTGTACTTGATGCGGTTGTGGGCCTGCTGGCTTTCGGACAGCTTGATTTCGTTGAGCTTGATGCGCACCGCGTTGATCCAGGCTTTATAAGGCTTGGCGTTGGCGTAGGTGTCCTTCAGCTCCTTGTCGTCGATGATGCGGCCCGCTTCCAGGTCGATCAGGAACATCTTGCCCGGCTGCAGGCGCCATTTCTGGATGATCTTCGATTCCGGAATCGGCAGCACGCCGGATTCGGACGCCATCACCACCAGGTCGTCGTCGGTGATGATGTAGCGCGCAGGACGCAGACCGTTGCGGTCCAGCGTGCCGCCGATGTAGCGGCCGTCGGTGAAGGCCATGGCGGCCGGGCCGTCCCATGGCTCCATCATCGCCGCGTGGTATTCGTAGAACGCCTTGCGGTTGTCGTCCATCAGGGTGTGGTTTTCCCATGCTTCCGGGATCATCATCATCATCGCCTGCGCCAGCGGGTAGCCCGCCATCAGCAGCAGTTCCAGCGCGTTGTCGAAGCAGGCGGTGTCCGACTGGCCTTCGTAGATCAGCGGGAACAGTTTCTGCAGGTCCTCGCCCAGCACGGCCGACTTCATCACGCCTTCGCGGGCGCGCATCCAGTTGAAGTTGCCTTTCACCGTGTTGATCTCGCCGTTGTGGGCGATCAGGCGGTACGGGTGGGCCAGCGGCCACTCGGGGAAGGTGTTGGTGGAGAAACGCTGGTGCACCAGCGCCAGCGCCGAGATGCAGCGCGGGTCCTGCAGGTCTTTATAGTAGACGCCGACCTGGTCGGCCAGCAGCAGGCCCTTGTACACCACGGTGCGGGCCGACATCGACGGCACGAAGAATTCTTTGCCGTGCAGCAGTTTCAGCGCCTGGATGGCGTGGCCCGACGATTTGCGGATCACGTACAGTTTGCGCTCCAGCGCGTCGGTCACCATGATGTCCGGGCCGCGGCCGATGAAGATCTGGCGGATGATCGGTTCTTTGGCGCGCACGGTGGGCGACATCGGCATGTCGTAGTCCACCGGCACGTTGCGCCAGCCCAGCACGACCTGGCCTTCGATGCGCACGGCGCGCTCGATTTCCTGTTCGCAGGCGATGCGCGACGCGTTTTCCTTCGGCAGGAACACCATGCCCACGCCGTATTCGCCTGGCGGCGGCAGTTCCACGCCCTGCTTGGCCATTTCGTCGCGGTAGTACTGGTCCGGGATCTGGATCAGGATGCCGGCGCCGTCGCCCATCAGCGCATCCGCGCCGACTGCGCCCCGGTGGTCCAGGTTCTTCAGGATCAGCAGACCCTGCTCCACGATGGAATGGCTCTTGTTGCCCTTGATGTGGGCGACGAAACCGACGCCGCAGGCGTCATGTTCATTAGCTGGGTCGTACAAGCCTTGCGCAATCATGCGTTTCTCCACTGCTGAAAACTATCGAAAAGTCAGAGTAGTGCAACGCACAAAAAAACTCAACAAGAATAATTAGGGTCGGAGTCGAATTAAATTTTTTCCTGTCGCTTTGAATTTTAAATAGGGACACAGTCAATCCCCGCGCTCGGCGGGCGCGGTTTTCTTGAACGGGCGGCCCCGTTTGGCCGGCAATACCTGCCGCTGGACGCGGTTTTGCAGCTCGGTTTTGAAGCGCTCCGAACCCAGCGGCCAGCCCTTGAGCACGGCCTTCTCCACCGTGGCGATCTGCTCGGCCGACAGGTCGGAGCCGGCCAGCTCCTTGTAGGCGGCTTCGCGCTGGAACGGCGTGTTGCCCAGCGCCCAGTACAGCGCGTGGTCGGTCACCACCGGATCGGAGCGCAGGCCGACGTGGTGGGCGTAGCTGGACCAGGCGTACTGCTCAGGCTGGCCGGCCAGCCCGTTGCGCACCGGCAGGAACTCGATATAGCGGCTATTGCTCATCAGATATGACTCGGCATCGATGACCGAGGTCTTGTAGCGGCCCTGCCACAGGGTGCCGGAGCGGCCGTATTTCTGGTTGAAGTAAGGCACGTAGTAGCGGCCGATCCACTGCATCATCAGGCCCAGGCCGTCTTCATCGCTGGGCGTGAGCAGCAAATGCAGCTGGCCGGGCGTTAATACATAGGCATGCACGGCCACTTTCCAGTTTTTGGCGGCGCTGCGCAGCCAGCCCAGAAAAGCCGTGTAATCGTCGGCGTCCTGGAACATGGCCTGGCCGTTCAGGCCGCGCTGGACCACGTGGTGAGGTTGAAAGGGGACAATAAGGCGGGGAAGGCGGGCCATGGCAGGACGGAAAGGGTGACTGGAAGCGCGATGCTAACCCATTTCAGCCACTCTGTCCCTCATTATTTCCCACGGAATGAAATCCGCCCCGGCTCTGTCCCTGTTTACCGGGAGTAGCTCAGTGCGGGGGCGCCGCTGGCGGCGGCGGCCGGCCTGGCCAGCTGGAACACGCTGACGGCCTGCGCCAGCGCCTGGCTCTGGTCCTGCAGTGCCGCCGCCGCCGCGGCAGCCTCCTCCACCAGCGCGGCATTCTGCTGGGTGACCTCGTCCATCTGCGAAATGGCGCGGTTGATCTGCTCGATGCCGCTGGTCTGCTCCGCGCTGGCGGCGGTGATCTCGCCGATGATATCGGTGACACGCCGCACGTTGAGCACGATTTCCTCCATGGTGCCGCCGGCCTGGTCAACCAGCCTGGCGCCGGTCGACACCTTTTCCACCGAATCGTCGATCAGCACCTTGATCTCGCGCGCGGCGGCCGCGCTGCGCTGGGCCAGGGTGCGCACCTCGGTTGCCACCACGGCAAAGCCGCGTCCCTGCTCGCCGGCGCGGGCCGCCTCCACCGCCGCATTCAGCGCCAGGATATTGGTCTGGAAGGCGATGCTGTCGATGACGCCGATGATGTCGACAATCTTGTGCGCGGACGCGTTGATCTGGCCCATGGTGTCGACCACCTGGCTGACCACGGCGCCGCCGCGCTGCGCCACGTCCGAGGCCGACAGCGCCAGCGTGTGCGCCTGGCGCGAATTGTCGCCGTTCTGCTTGACGGTGGCGGTCATCTGCTCCATCGAGGCGGCGGTCTGCTCCAGCGAGCTGGCCTGCTGCTCGGTGCGGGCGGACAGGTTCATATTGCCGCTGGCGATTTCGCTGGACGCGGTGGCGATGGTTTCCGTGCCGCCGCGCACCTGGCCGACTATGCGCACCAGGCTGGCGTTCATGTCTTTCAGCGCCTGCAGCAGTTGGCCGGCCTCGTCGCTGCGGCCAACCACGATGCGGCTGCTCAAGTCGCCGGCGGCGACGGTCTGCGCCACCTGCACCGCCTGCTGCAGCGGCGCCGTGATCGAACGCGTCAGCACGTAAGCGAACCAGGAACCCAGCAGCAGCGCGCCGCCGGCCATGGCCAGCAGGAACCAGCGACCGTCGCGGTACTGCTGCTGCACCTGGGCCGCCAGCGCGCGGCCGACGCCGGCCTCGTGCGCGCCGATCAGGTTCACCGCCTGCTGGTAGGCGGCGAACTGCGGCTCCAGCTTCTCGTCCACCATGCGCCGGGCGCCGTCCGCGTCGCCGCCCTTCTTCAGGGCGAACACCGCGTCGCGCGTGGCGGCGTATTGCTTGCGCACCGGCGCCACCGCATCGAACAGGCGCTTTTCCTCGCCGCCGGCCAGCAGGGATTCCAGTTGCTTTTGAATCGCGTTGACGCGCTCGCGGGTGGCCGCGGCCTTGTCGGCCTCGCCTTGCGATTCAGCCTGCTCGGTGTTGCGGGCAAAGGCGATCACGCGCACGCCGCTGATGCTGATCAGGCCGTGCCATTCGGCCGTCAGGCGCTCCTTGAGCATGGCGCTGCCGACCATTTCCTCGCTCAGCTGGCCGACCGCCTGCAGCCGCCAGATGCCGGCCGCCGCCATCATGGCCATCATCAGCATCACCACGCCAAAGCCCGCGCCCAGGCGCGCTCCTATCTTCCAGTTCTGGAATTTCATCGCATTTCTCCCGCTGTGGACGCGCCGCCGCTGCGGGCGGCGCTGGAAATCCATAGTAGGTGAAATGCGGCGGCCGTAAACTATCGAATAGTCACAAGCGCGCAACGGGCCAGCCACGCATGGCGGCGGCGCTCGGCCTCAAGTCAGGACAGATTGAAGCTGGCGGACAGGCTGTAGCCCTCGCCGTAGGCGCTGCGCAGAGGCAGGTCTTCGCCCAGGCCGCTGCGCGCCTTCTTGCGCAGGCGGTACACCAGCATGTCGACGCGGCGGCCGGCGTCCGGGTCGTCGCCGCCGATGCCGGCCACGATGACCTGGCGCGGCACGGGACGGGTGTTAATCGTCAGCAGGTGCAGGAAGTTGCATTCCTTTTCCGTCAGGGTGATGGCCTGGCCCGACAGTTCCAGCAGGCGGGCGCTCACTTTCAGGGTCCACTTGTTGGGCAGCTGCACCGGCTCCTGCGGGCCGACGCGGCGGTCCAGCGCCTCGATATGGGCGGCCAGCTCCGGGAACTTGATGGGCTTGGTCAGGTAATGGTCGGCGCCCAGGCGCAGGCCGAGGATGCGGTTGTCGAAGGCCACGCGGCCGGTCAGCACCAGCAGGCCGATCTGCGGATACAGCTGGCGCATGCGCGGGATGACGTTGAAGCCGTCCTCGTCGGGCAGGCCCAGGTCGAGCACCACCACGCCAACGTTGCCCTGGCTGAGCGCCGACCACATTTCGCCGGCATTGTTGGTGATGTGGACTTCGTGTTCAAGCTCAGTCAGGAACTCCGCCATTTCTTCGGCATAGTCCAGATTGTCTTCCACGATCAGTATTTGCGTCATTGATGCGCCAATCTCAAATTAGTTGCAAGCCGAAGCTTGCGTGCGAGAATTATCACGGTTGCAATCGCGCGGCGCAAGGTATTTCCCGGCTCACGCCGGTATAGGCAGCCAAATCCGAAATTTCTTGCCGCTTTCAGAAAAATTTTCCACTGTCAGCGTGCCGCCGTGCACTTCCACCACCGCGCGCGCCATATACAAGCCCAGGCCGGAACCCGGAATGCCGGCGGCGGCGCGGCCGCGAAAGCCCCTGTCGAACAGCTTACCTATTTCATCGGCAGGTATGCCAGCCCCCAGGTCCGATACCGACAACTCTATCCCGCCTTCTGTTGCTTTTTTGCCGACAAGCGTTATCTCGTCGCTATCATCTGTGTACTTAATGGCATTGTCCAGCAAAATGTCCAGGACGAGACGCATGCCGGCCGGATCGCAGCGCATCCACTGCGGCAAGCCGTCCTCCACCACGCGCACCGCGGCGCGCCGGGCCTGCGCCTGCTCGGCGGCATTCTCCAGCAGCGCCAGCGGCGACACCTCGTTGGGCTGGCGCCGGCGGCCGATGCTGGCCATGCGCTCGGGCGACAGGTACTCGTCCAGCATGGCCAGCAGGCGGTCGACCGCGGTCTGGATCTTGGTGTAGCGCTTGCGGGTGGCTTCGTCGTGGTGGGCGCCGGTCATTTCCAGGCGCTGGATGGCGCCGTCTATGGTCGACAGCGGGGTGCGGAATTCGTGCGACAGCATGGAAGCGAACTTCTTCTGCTGCTTGTGCCATTCCTGGCGCTCGCTGACGTCGCGCACCGAACCGGACAGCGCGACGGCGGTGCCGATATCGTTCAGCACCAGCGTCGATTCGATTTCCACCGGGATCATGTGGCCGTCGGCGTGCGGCACCTCCAGCTCGCGGCGCACGCGGAAGCGGCTGCGCTCGCCGGCCGCGAAGCGCTCCAGGCGCTGCGGCAAATCGGCCACCAGCACGTCCGACAGCGCCTGGGCCCGCTCCAGGTTGTAGCCGAAGCGGCGCCCGGCCGCCGGGCTCAGGTACTGGATGCGGCCGCTTTCGCAGTCCAGCAGGAAATGCACCTCGCTGCTGTTGTCCAGGATCTGCTTGTAGAGCGCGTGGTTGAAGTCCGTGTCGTCCATGCGCTAGTCCGCCAGCGGGGCAAAGATCTGCTGCAGGTCTTCCTGCGTCAGCGCCATCTTCTGCGATTCGCCTTCCGCCAGGATGGATTGCGCCAGGTCGGATTTCTTCTGCTGCAGCACCTGGATTTTTTCCTCCAGCGTGCCCTTGGCGATCAGCTTGTAGACGAACACCGGCTTGTCCTGGCCGATGCGCCAGGCGCGGTCGGTGGCCTGGTTCTCGGCCGCCGGGTTCCACCACGGGTCGTAATGGATCACGGTGTCGGCCGCCGTCAGGTTCAGGCCGACGCCGCCGGCTTTCAGGCTGATCAGGAAGATCGGCACCGCGCCCTGCTGGAAGGCCGCCACCTGGGCGCTGCGGTCCTTGGTTTCGCCGGTCAGCAGCGCATAGGGGATGTCGCGCAGCTCGAGCTCTTCCTCGATCAGTTCGAGCATCGAGGTGAACTGCGAAAACACCAGGATCTTGCGGTCTTCTTCCAGCAAATCCTCCACCATCTGCATCAAATCGGTCAGCTTGGCCGAACCGGCGGTCTGCTTTTTCGACGGCAGCGACTTCACCAGGCGCGGGTCGCAGCACACCTGGCGCAGCTTGAGCAGCGCTTCCAGGATCACGATCTGGCTGCGCGCCACGCCCTTGCGGTCGATTTCCTCGCGCACTTTCTGGTCCATGGCCAGGCGCACGGTTTCGTACAGGTCGCGCTGGGCGCCGGTCAGCTCGACCTTGCGCACCATCTCGGTCTTGGCCGGCAATTCCTTGGCCACGTTGTCCTTGGTACGGCGCAGCAGGAAGGGTTTGATGCGGCGGTTCAGCAGCGCGCGGCGCTGCGGGTCGTCCTGGCGCTCGATCGGGTGGCGGAACTGGGCGTTGAAGGATTTCTCGTCGCCCAGCAGGCCCGGCAGCAGGAAGTGGAACTGCGACCACAATTCGCCCAGGTGGTTTTCCAGCGGCGTGCCGGACAGGCACAAGCGGTGCTTGGCCTTCAGCAGGCCGGCGCTCTGGGCCGCCTTGGAGCGGGTGTTCTTGATGTAATGCGATTCGTCCAGGATCACCATGTGGAATTCCTGCTCGCGCAGCTTTTCCTCGTCGCGCGGCAGCAGCGCATAGGTGGTCAGCACCAGGTCGGATTGCTGGATCTGCTCGAACTGCTGCATGCGGTCCTTGCCTTGCAGCAGCAGCACGCGCAGGTCGGGCGCGAAATGGGCGGCCTCGTCCTGCCAGTTGCCCATCAGGCTGGTGGGCGCGATCACCAGCACCGGGTGCGTCAGGCGCCCGGCCTCCTTTTCCACCAGGATGTGGGCCAGGGTCTGCACCGTCTTGCCCAGGCCCATGTCGTCGGCCAGGATGCCGGCCAGGCCGTATTCGCGCAGGAACTGCATCCACGCCAGGCCGTCGGCCTGGTAGTCGCGCAAGGTGGCGCGCAGTCCGGGCGGCGTGGGCACCCGCTTCACCGAGCTGAACTGGTTCAGCTTGCGGCCCATTTCGCGCAATTCCTCGCCGCCGCTCCAGTCGAAGTCGACCATGCGGGCCAGCTCGTCCAGGCGGGCCGCGTCCAGGGTGGCCATGTGGACGGCGTGCTTGATCTTGTCGTTGAAGTACAGCTCGCCCAGGGTGGCCAGGATGGGCCTGACCCGGTTCCACGGCAGCGCCACGCGGGTGCCGTCGCCCAGGGTGGCCAGCATCTGGTCTTCCTCGGCGTGGGCGGCCAGCGCTTTCGGGCTGAAGTCCAGCGGCGCGTTGCGTATCATCTGCACCAGCACCGGCAGCAGCGGGATGCGCTCGCCTTCCACCGTGATGCCCAGCTCCAGGTCGAACCAGGCGTTGCCGCCGTCGGCGTCGTCCGGCTCCACTTCGGCGTACCAGCCTTCCACGGCCGTCACGTCGTAGCGGTACTTGGCCGATTTTTCCACCTGCCAGCCATGCGCGATCAGTTCATTCACGCCGTCGGCGGCAAAGCGCAGCCAGTCGGCCTGGCCGGCCAGCAGCAGGCCGCCGCGCACGCTCGACAGCGGCAGCACGCCGGGCTTGCGGAAGCCGAGCGCCACCAGGGTGGCCAGCGCGTCCGCCTCGGCCTGCTCGTCGCGCTGTATCACCTCGGTCACGTCGCCGCGCTGGCGCACCACGCGCTGCGAGGGATCGAACGAGACGCGCTCGCCGTCGTAGTCGTAGGACAGCACGGCGAAGTCGTGCCAGCGCTGCAGGCTGCCGTCGGCCAGCATGGCCGCGTCCAGCACCAGGATGGGGCGCGGCTTGACGTCCTGGCGTATGCGCTGCGGCAAGGGCTGCGGCAGCGGCATCAGCTGCTGCAGGCCGTGCGCCAGCAGCAGCTGCGACACGCGCAGCTTGTCATTGCTGGTGAGCAGCGGCGCCTGCGCCACCAGCGCCTGCAGGTCGGCCAGCGGAATCTCGGCGCCGCCCTGGTTCAGGAACAGCTCGCCGCACGACAGATTGTCGATATACCACGGCGGTTCGGTCGGCAACATGTAGTCGATCTGGTCGGCGCCGTGGTGGCGCGCGCCCTCGGGCGGCTCCACCGCCCAGCCCAGGCGCAAACCCTTGCCCTCCTCGCGCCACGCCAGGTTGGCCTGGCGCAAGGGACCGAATTTCATCGGGTAGACCAGGCCGTTGCCCACGTCGGCCCAGGAATTGGCCCACAGCAGCTTGTCCTGCTCGGCCAGCATGGTCAGCAGGGCCGCGCCGATCTTGCCGCGCGGCTCGGTGGCGGTGCCGGTCTGCGAGTTGGGACCGCTGCGCATGGCCACGAAGAAACGGATCAGATCGTCGTCGCCGGCGGCCAGGAAGCTGGGCGGGGCCGACAGCAGCGAAAATACTTCGCTGACCGGAGTGGCGGCGGCCACGTCGCCGTTCGGCCGCAGGCGCGCCTTGTACAGGCACAGCGCCACGTGGCGTCCGCCGCTGGTGGGCGCCAGCACGTAGATCAGCTTGTATTGCGGCTGGGCCGCCTTGGGGTCGGGCTCGGCCGCCAGCAGCTTGGCTTTCGGGTGCGCAGCAGCGTCCACCCGCTGCAGCCACGTCGCGACGGCGTAGGGCAGTTGGGGGGCGGGTGCCGACGCCGGGGCGGGTGCCTGGGCCGGCGCGGTCGTTTCGCGGGTTTCGTCGCGGGTCAAATCCATATTGCGCATTTGTTACTGATCGATGACGGTTTGAAGACGGTTCAAAAACTGCAACATGCAATATTATCCGGTTTAGCGTAACTCTTGTTTGTGTTTCTTCCAACATAGGGCGAAGCAAGTTGGCGCATTGCCGTGGTTTGAGTATGATTCCGGCCTGGTCACCACGGAAATCACGCTCATGCTGCCTACCATCGAACAACGCCTTGCCATCGAACTGGCCGCCAAACCGGCCCAGGTGGCCGCCGCCGTCGCCCTGCTGGACGAGGGCGCCACCGTGCCATTCATCGCGCGCTACCGCAAGGAAGCGACCGGCGGCCTGGACGACATCCAGCTGCGCCTGCTGGAGGAGCGCCTGCGCTACCTGCGCGAGCTGGAAGACCGCCGCGCCGCCATCGTGGCCTCGATCACCGAGCAGAACAAGATGACGCCGGAACTGCTGGACGCCGTCATGCACGCCGAGGACAAGACCCGCCTGGAAGACCTGTATCTTCCCTACAAGCAAAAGCGCCGCACCAAGGCCCAGATCGCGATTGAAGCTGGCCTGATGCCGCTGGCCGACGCCCTGCTGGCGAACCCGGAACTGACTCCCGAAACGGAAGCCACCGCCTATCTGCGCGAAGCCTTCACCACCCCGGACGGCAACAATCCGGGCGTGGCCGACACCAAGGCCGCGCTGGACGGCGCGCGCCAGATCCTGATGGAGCGCTTCGCCGAGGACGCCACCCTGCTGCAGTCGCTGCGCGAATACGTGACGGACCACGGTATAGTTGAGTCCAAAGTGGTGGAAGGCAAGCAGGAGGAAGGCGAAAAATTCGCCGATTACTTCGATTACTCGGAAACCATCGGCACCGTGCCCTCGCACCGCGCCCTGGCGCTGCTGCGCGGCCGCCGCGAAGGCATCCTGGACGTGACCCTGCGGCTGGACACCGAAGCCGAGAAGCCGAAGTGGGACGCGCCGCACAACCCGTGCGAAAGCCGCATCGCGGCCCGTTTCGGCATCAAGAGCGCCGGCCGCCCGGCCGACAAATGGCTGGCCGACACCGCGCGCTGGACCTGGCGCGTGAAAAGTTTCATGCACCTGGAAAGCGAACTGATGGGCGCGCTGCGCGAGCGTGCGGAAACGGACGCCATCAACGTCTTCGCCACCAATCTGAAAGCCCTGCTGCTGGCGGCCCCGGCCGGCCAGCGCGCCACCATGGGCCTGGACCCCGGCCTGCGCACCGGCGTGAAAGTGGCGGTGGTCGATCCGACCGGCAAAGTGGTCGAACACGCCACCATTTACCCGCATCAGCCGCGCAACGACTGGGACGGCGCGCTGCACACGCTGGCCAAGCTGGCCGCCAAGCACAACGTTTCGCTGATTTCCATCGGCAACGGCACCGCCTCGCGCGAAACCGACAAGCTGGCGCAGGATCTGATCAAGATGCTGCCGGAACAGAAGCTGACCAAGATCGTCGTCTCCGAAGCGGGCGCCTCCGTGTACTCGGCGTCCGAATTCGCCTCGCGCGAACTGCCGGACCTGGACGTGTCGATCCGCGGCGCCGTGTCGATCGCGCGCCGCCTGCAGGACCCGCTGGCCGAGCTGGTGAAGATCGACCCGAAATCGATCGGCGTGGGCCAGTACCAGCACGACGTGAGCCAGTCGCAGCTGGCGCGCACGCTGGACGCGGTGGTCGAGGATTGCGTGAACGCGGTGGGGGTGGACGTCAACACCGCCTCGGCGCCGCTGCTGGCGCGCGTGTCCGGCCTGTCGGCCAGCGTGGCGCAAAGCATCGTCACCTACCGCGACAGCAAGGGCGCGTTCACCTCGCGCGCCGGCCTCAAGCAAGTGCCGCGCCTGGGCGACAAGACTTTTGAACAGGCGGCCGGCTTCCTGCGCGTGATGGGCGGCGACAATCCGCTGGACGCCTCGGCGGTGCACCCGGAATCCTACCCGCTGGTGGAAAAGATCCTGGCCGACATCAAGAAGGACATCAAGGGCGTGATCGGCGAAAGCGGCCTGATCAAGACCCTGAACCCGGCCAAGTACGCCGACGACAAGTTCGGCGTGCCGACCGTGACCGACATCCTGAAGGAACTGGAAAAGCCGGGCCGCGACCCGCGCCCCGAGTTCACCACCGCCACCTTCAAGGACGGCGTGGAGGAAATTTCGGACCTGCGTCCGGACATGATCCTGGAGGGCGTGGTGACCAACGTGGCCGCCTTCGGCGCCTTCGTCGACATCGGCGTGCACCAGGACGGCCTGGTGCACATCTCGGCGCTGTCGAACACCTTCGTGAAAGACCCGCACACGGTGGTCAAGGCAGGCCAGGTGGTAAAGGTGAAAGTGCTGGAAGTCGACCCCAAGCGCAAGCGCATCGCCCTGACCATGCGCCTGAGCGACAGCGCGCCGGCCGCCGGCAGCAAGCCCGAGCAGCGCGCCGACCGTAACGACCGCCGCGCCATGGGCCAACAGCAAAAATCGCAGACCCGCGAGCCGGCCATGGGCGGCTCGATGGCGGCCGCCTTCGCCAAGCTGCGCGGCTAACACAGCGGGATCAGCAACACAGCGGGGTCAGTTCCCACAGCGGGGTCAGTTCCGGCATCGCGACACGAACACTGCAGTAACGCTGCTGAGGCCGTGTCGCGATGCCGGAACTGACCCCGCACGAGACCCGCATGAGACCGGAACTGACCCCGCATGAGACCGACCCTGCATGACGCGCATGAATTGGCAGTGGCTTGGAAACGCCGGCAGTACCCCGCCGGGCGTTTTCTTATAAAATGTCGGCATCTTTCATCTTTTCCCCCGAGGCAGCAAATGAGCGACGTACAAACCTGGATCAAAGAAACCGTGACCAACACGCCTGTGGTCCTGTTCATGAAGGGCACCGCCCAGTTCCCGCAGTGCGGCTTCTCCGGCCGCGCCATCCAGATCCTGAAGGCCTGCGGCGTGGAAAACATTGCCACCGTGAACGTGCTGGACGATCCTGAAGTCCGCCAGGGCATCAAGGAATACTCGAACTGGCCGACCATTCCCCAGCTCTACATCAAGGGCGAATTCATCGGCGGCTCGGACATCATGAACGAGATGTTTGAATCGGGCGAACTGAAGGCCCTGCTGGATGCCTGACCGCCCGCAGCGGATCGTCATCGCCATCACCGGCGCCACGGGCGCGGTGTATGGGGTGCGGCTGCTGCAGGTGTTGAAAGAAATGCAATCCACCGAGACCCATCTGGTGGTCTCGGACGCGGCCGTGCTCACGCTGCACCAGGAAACCGGCCTGCAGCGCAAGGAAGTGGAAGCGCTGGCCGACGTGGTGCACAAGCAGCACAATATCGGCGCGGCCATCGCCAGCGGCTCGTTCCAGTCGGACGGCATGATTATCGCGCCCTGCTCGATGAAGACGCTGGCCTCCGTGGCGCACGGCCTGTCGGACAACCTGATCGCGCGCGCGGCCGACGTGGTGCTCAAGGAGCGCCGCCGCCTGGTGCTGATGGTGCGCGAAACGCCCTTCAACCTGGCGCACCTGCGCAACATGACAGCCGTCACCGAAATGGGCGGCATCATCTTTCCGCCCCTGCCCAGCTTCTACCACCAGCCACAGAGCATCGCCGAGATGGTGGACCACACGGTGGCCCGCGTGATCGACCTGTTCGGCCTGGAACACCAGCTGGCGCCGCGCTGGAACGGCCTGAACTAGCCTGTCATCCGGCTTCCGCTAGGTTTTCTCGAAGCTGCTGCTGGCACGCTTCAATTCCCTCGCTTCTTCCAGCATGCGGCGCTGCGCGATGCGCTTGCGCATCAGCTCAGCGTGGCGGGCTGCCGTCATCGGCGGGGCGGTCATCAGGTCTTTCAGCTGCGCTACATTGCTGTAGTTGTTTCTCATCAAGCGGCTCAATCCGGACTCCTGAAATAGCGCGTGCATTGCGCAACCCTATTGTGCACCAAATCCGTTTCGGAACTGTGACAATTTGCTATCGGAGCCGAACATTCGGCGGAAACATGCGCCCTGGCGGGTTTGTGGCACGTCCGTTCGTATATTTGGCAATGTATCAAGAACGGCCGTGCGATTTTGTTACTTTTGGTAGTTCACACGCACCAGCATGCGAATAAATTCACGCGCGATCTGGCGGTGATGCTCGTCCAGGCGCTGCAAATCGGCGATCAGCTTGACGTCGGCCGACTCGAAACGGGACAGGCCGTTGCTGCTTTCGCCGGCCGGCGCGGCCGCTTCCGGGCCGCCGAAACGGAGCCAGTCGGCCGGCACACCCAGCCATTGAGCGATCATGCGCAGCTTTTCCTGCGTGGGAATGGCTTCGCCAACCAGCCACTTGCGCGCTGCGTGCACCGTTATGGGGCGTCCGTCGAAACGAATGTTAAATTCGCGTGCCAGTCGGGTCGGGCTATCGGGGGAGTAGTGGGCGTTTTTCAGAGCCTGCTGTAAGCGCTGGCTAAAGCTTTCGCGTTCGTTAGAAGAATTCATAGTTGCACTATTTCATGTCATGCAATGAAAGTCAGTCTCTCGCAGTGTCAGACAAACTGTGACAATCAAGAATTTAAGATTTAACATTTTTCCCTCATTGCTGCGCGCTTTCGCGCGCATAACGTCCAAATTTTATTTCTGATATGACATGATACGGCAAATTGAATTTAGAGGGCAATTTTTTGGACTGAACGTTCGTTCAGGACAGATGCGGGACTCCGGGCTGATCCATGCTGCTTTTATGCCAATACTATATGATGCCGCCCGCCGCGCAAGGCCGTCGCACGATACGCCATTCGTGGTCATCAATTGCCACCAACTGTCCGTCCTGTCATGGGCTACAATATATTTAACGTTACGTAAACGGAAGCTAAGCGTAAGCTTAAGCCAACGCCGCTGCCCATTTTAATAAAATGCCAACCTATACCATCACCGAACTGGCCCGTGAATTCGACATCACGGCGCGCGCCATCCGCTTTTACGAAGACCAGGGCCTGCTGAGTCCCTCGCGCGAAGGCGCCGGCGGCCGCAACCGCGTCTACACGCCGCGCGACCGCACCCGGCTCAAGCTGACCCTGCGCGGCAAGCGCCTGGGCCTGTCGCTGTCCGAAATCAAGGGCCTGGTGGACATGTACGAGTCCCCCAAGGACACCAGCGCGCAGATGCACCGCTTCCTCGGCGTGCTGCAGCAGCACCGCGACATGCTGGAACAGCAGCGCGAGGACATCGACATGACGCTGGCCGAAATCACCGCCCACGAGGAAGACTGCAAGCGCATGCTGGCGGCGATCGCGGAGCCGCAAACGAGCGCCACTTGACGTTTACGTTAACGTCACATCGCGGTATGATGAGGGCTTCAACACCCCAACCAGAAGAATGAGGACGACATGCTCCATCTCCCAGGCCTGACCTTTGACCACGGCGAAGACATCGCCGCCCTCCGTTCCGCCGTGCAGGAATTCGCCGCCGCCGAGATCGCGCCGCGCGCCGCCGAGATCGACCGCAGCGACCAGTTCCCGATGGACCTGTGGCGCAAGATGGGCGACCTGGGCCTGCTGGGCATCACCGTCAGCGAGGAATACGGCGGCGCCAACATGGGCTACCTGGCCCACATCGTGGCGATGGAAGAAATCTCGCGCGCCTCGGCGTCGGTGGGCCTGTCCTACGGCGCCCACTCCAACCTGTGCGTCAACCAGATCAAGCGCAACGGCACCGAAGAGCAAAAACACAAATACCTGCCCAAGCTGATCTCGGGCGAGCACGTGGGCGCGCTGGCCATGTCCGAGCCGAACGCCGGTTCCGACGTGGTGAGCATGAAGCTGCGCGCCGACTGGAAGGGCGACCGCTGGGTGCTGAACGGCACCAAGATGTGGATCACCAACGGCCCCGACGCGGACGTGCTGGTGGTGTACGCCAAGAACGACCTGGAAGCCGGCCCGCGCGGCATGACGGCCTTCCTGATCGAAAAAGGCTTCAAGGGCTTCTCGGTGGCGCAGAAACTGGACAAGCTGGGCATGCGCGGTTCGCACACCGGCGAGCTGGTGTTCGAGGACTGCGAAGTGCCGGCCGAGAACGTGCTGGGCGGCCTGGGCAAGGGCGTCAACGTGCTGATGTCCGGCCTGGACTTCGAGCGCACCGTGCTGTCCGGCGGCCCGCTGGGCATCATGCAGGCGTGCATGGACGCGGTGGTGCCTTACATCCACGACCGCAAGCAGTTCGGCCAGCCGATCGGCGAGTTCCAGCTGATGCAGGGCAAGATCGCCGATATGTACTCGACCATGATGGCCTGCAAGGCCTACGTCTACGCCGTGGGCCAGGCCTGCGACCGCGCCACCACGCCGGAAGCGGTGCGCCAGCTGCGCAAGGACGCCGCCGGCGCCATCCTGTACAGCGCCGAGAAAGCCACCTGGATGGCCGGCGAGGCGATCCAGACCCTGGGCGGCAACGGCTACATCAACGAGTACCCGGTGGGCCGCCTGTGGCGCGACGCCAAGCTGTATGAGATCGGCGCCGGCACCAGCGAGATCCGCCGCATGCTGATCGGCCGCGAACTGTTCGCGGAAACCAAGTAAGCGCAGTCCGCGACACCGTGAGCGCGATGCCGGCCCTTCCATGATGAACCAGGCTGCATTCCCCAAACTGCTGTCTTCCCAGATAGCGTTCGACATCGCGCTCACCATCCGCGACGGCTTCGACAAGCATTACCGCCTGTTCCGCGCAACCAGCCAGCAAGCCAAGGAGCATTTCGAGCGCGGCGACTGGAAAGTGGCGCAGCAGGCGGCGCGCGAGCGCATCGGCTTTTACGACAAGCGGGTGCAGGAATGCGTGCACATGCTGGAGGACGAGTACGTGCCGGAAGACTTGAGCGACGAGGTGTGGCGCGAATGCAAGCTGCACTTCATCGGCCTGCTGTCCGGCCACAAGCAGCCGGAGCTGGCGGAAACGTTTTTCAACTCGGTCTGCTGCAACATCCTGCACCGCAGCTACTTCCACAACGAGTTCATCTTCGTGCGGCCGGTGGTGTCCACCGAGTACATCGAAACCGAGGAGCCGGCGCCCACCTACCGCATGTACTACCCGGGCACGGACGGGCTGCGCTTCACGCTCAAGCGCATCGTCACCAATTTCCAACTGAACACCAGCTTCGCCAACCTGGACCGCGACGTCGAGCAAGTCGAGGCGCGCCTGCGCCAGCTGTTCGGCGGCGAGACGCTGGAGCCCAACCACCAGATCCAGGTGCTGTCCAGCCTGTTCTTCCGCAACAAGGGCGCCTACATCGTCGGCAAGGGCATCAACGGCGCGCGCGAGTATCCGTTCGTGGTGCCCATCCTGCACAACCGCCACGGCCAGCTGGTGCTGGACACGGTGCTGTTCGAGCAGGAGCAGATCATCATCCTGTTCTCGTTTACGCGCGCCTACTTCCTGGTGGACATGGAAGTGCCGTCGGCCTACGTGCAGTTCCTGCGCACGCTGCTGCCGCGCAAGCCGCGCAGCGAGATCTACACCATCCTCGGCCTGCAGAAGCAGGGCAAGACGCTGTTCTACCGCGACTACCTGCAGCACCTGAAGCATTCGTCCGACCAGTTCGACGTGGCGCCCGGCATCCGCGGCCTGGTGATGCTGGTGTTCGCGCTGCCGTCCTTCCCCTATGTGTTCAAGGTGATCAAGGATTTCTTCCCGGCGCCCAAGGACACCACGCGCGCGCTGGTGAAGGAAAAGTACCTGCTGGTGAAGCACCACGACCGCGTGGGCCGCATGGCCGACACGCTGGAGTATTCCAACGTGGCCTTCCCGCGCCACCGCATGAAGGAAGAGCTGATCGACGAGATCCGCCGCTACGCGCCTTCGCTGCTGGAGGAGGAGGGCGACAACATCGTCATCAAGCACCTGTACATCGAGCGCCGCATGGTGCCGCTGAATATCTGGCTGAGCAACGCCGAGCAGCAGGGCGACGACGCCCGCATCGAGCACGGCGTGCTGGAATACGGCAACGCCATCAAGGAACTGGTGGCGGCCAACATCTTCCCCGGCGACATGCTGTACAAGAACTTCGGCGTCACCCGCCACAAGCGCGTGGTGTTCTACGACTACGACGAAATCGAATACATCACCGACTGCGTGTTCCGCGACATCCCCGAAGCGCGCACCGAGGAAGAGGAGATGTCGGCCGAGCCGTGGTACCACGTCGGCAAGCACGACGTGTTCCCCGAGCAGTTCGGCCGCTTCCTGCTGGGCAACGCGAAGATCCGCAAGTATTTCATGCAGCACCACGCCGACCTGCTGACGCGCGAATTCTGGCAGCGCCGCAAGGAGCGCATCGAGGCCGGCATCGTGGAAGACGTGTTCCCGTATCCGCAGCACATCCGTTTTTCGTATCAGGGCACCCCCGCCATCCCCCCTGCGGCGCATGTTGCGCCTACTCTTTTGGAGACCAGTGAAAATGAATGATCCTATCGTTATCGTGGGCGCTGCCCGCACCCCCATGGGCGCCTTCCAGGGCGACTTCTCGGCCAAGGCCGCGCACGACCTGGGCGCCGTGGCGATCCAGGCTGCCGTCGAGCGTTCGGGCGTCGCGCCTGCCGCCGTCGAGCACGTCTACTTCGGCAACTGCCTGATGGCGGGCCAGGGCCAGGCGCCTGCGCGCCAGGCGCTGCTGAAAGCCGGCCTGCCGACCTCCACCGGCGCCGTAACGCTGTCGAAAATGTGCGGCTCGGCCATGCAGGCCGCGATCTACGCCTACGACGCGCTGGCGGCCGGCAGCGCCGACGTGATCGTGGCCGGCGGCATGGAATCGATGACCAACGCGCCCTACATCATTCCGAAGGCGCGCGGCGGCTACCGCATCGGCCACGGCATGCTGTTCGACCACATGATGTACGACGGCCTGGAAGACGCCTACTCGCGCAACGAGAAGACCGGCGAAGGCCGCTCCATGGGCACCTTCGCCGAAGAATGCGCGGCCAAGTACCAGTTCACCCGCGAAGAGCAGGACGGGTTCGCCATCGAGTCCGTCAAGCGCGCGCAGGCCGCCACCAGCGAGGGCTGGTTCAAGTGGGAGATGGCGCCGGTGACCGTGACCAGCCGCGCCGGCGACACCGTGATTGAAAAAGACGAAGGCCCGCTGAAGGCCAAGATCGACAAGATCCCGACCCTGCGCACCGCCTTCAAGAAGGACGGCACCATCACCGCCGCCTCGTCCTCGTCCATCAACGACGGCGCCGCCGCGCTGGTGATGATGCGCGAATCGACCGCCAAGGCGCAGGGCCTGACCCCGATCGCCAAGGTGCTGGGCCACGCCACCAACGCGCTGGCGCCGGACCAGTTCACCGTGGCGCCGATCGGCGCCATCGAGAAGCTGTTCAGGAAAACCGGCTGGGCCGCCAAGGACGTGGACCTGTTCGAGATCAACGAAGCGTTCGCCGCCGTGCCGATGGCCGCCATGCGCGACCTGGACATCCCGCACAGCAAAGTGAACGTGCACGGCGGCGCCTGCGCGCTGGGCCACCCGATCGGCGCCTCGGGCGCGCGCATCATCGTCACGCTGATCGGCGCGCTCAAGCGCACCGGCGGCAAGCGCGGCGTGGCGGCACTGTGCATCGGCGGCGGCGAAGCCACCGCCATGGCCATCGAGCTGGTGTAAGCATGCCGGCCGCACTCATCATCGGCGCCTCGCGCGGCATCGGGCACGAGCTGGCGCGCCAGTACCTGCACGACGGCTGGCGCGTGATCGCCACCGCGCGCAAGCCGGACGACATCGCCGAGCTGGCCGACATGGGTGCGGAAACGCACGCGCTGGACGTGACCGACGTGGAAGCGGTGGCCGGCCTGGGCTGGAAGCTGGACGGCGAGCAGCTGGACGTGGCCATCCTGAACGCGGGCGTGTACGGCCCGCGCCACGACGGCTTCCCGCTGCAGACCGACTTCGACCAGGTGATGCACACCAACGTGCTGGCCGCGATGCGGCTGCTGCCCATCCTGGCGCCGCTGGTGGCGGCCACGCGCGGCCGGCCCGCCGGCGGCAAGCTGGCGGTGCTGTCCTCGCGCATGGGTTCGCTCAGCGAGCGCGGCCACGCGGGCGGCTCGCTGTACCGCGCCAGCAAGGCCGCGCTCAATTCCGTGCTGATCGACACCGCGCTCACCTTCGGCGCCAAGGGCGTCACCTGCGTGGCGCTGCACCCGGGCTGGGTGCGCACCGAGATGGGCGGCGGCGGCGCCGACCTGACGGTGGAAGAAAGCGCCAGCGGCATCCGCCACACGCTGGACACCTTGCCCGGCTCCACCCAGGCCGTGTTCCGCAACTACGATGGCACCCCCATCGCCTGGTAACCCCGCATTGAAAGCACAGAATGATACTGAGCGAAGAACACCAAATGATACGAGACGCCCTGCGCACGTTTGCGCAGGAACGCCTGGCGCCCAACGCGGCGCGCTGGGACAAGGAACACCACTTCCCCAAGGAAGAACTGAAGGAGCTGGCCGCGCTGGGCGCGTTCGGCGTGGCGGTGCCGGAGGAACTGGGCGGGGCCGGCATGGATTACGTGTCGCTGGCGCTGGTGCTGGAAGAAATCGCGGCAGGCGACGGCGGCACCTCCACCGTCATTTCGGTGAACAACTGCCCGGTGTGCAGCATCGCCATGATGTACGCCAACGAGCGGCAGAAGCAGCAGTGGCTGCGCCCGCTGGCGCAGGGCGAGATGCTGGGCGCGTTCTGCCTGACCGAACCGCACACCGGCTCGGACGCGGCCGCGCTGCGCACCACCGCCACGCGGGTCACGGACGATGACGGCAACGGCTACGTGATCAACGGCGTCAAGCAGTTCATCACCAGCGGCAAATACGCCGACGTGGCCATCGTCATGGCCGTCACCGACAAGGCGGCCGGCAAGAAGGGCATCAGCGCGTTCTGGGTGCCGACCAATACACCGGGTTATGTCGTGGCGGGCCTGGAGCAGAAGATGGGGCAGCATTCGTCGGACACGGCGCAGATCCTGTTCGAAAATTGCCGCATCCCGGCCGAAAACCTGATCGGCGAAGAGGGCATGGGCTACAAGATCGCGCTGTCCGGCCTGGAGGGCGGCCGCATCGGCATCGCTTCGCAGTCGGTGGGCATGGCGCGCGCGGCGTACGAGGCGGCGCTGAAGTACGCGCGCGAGCGCGAAACCTTCGGCAAGGCCATCTTCGAGCACCAGTCGGTGCAGTTCAAGCTGGCCGACATGGCCACGCAGATCGAAGCGGCGCGCCAGCTGATCCTGCACGCGGCCTCGCTGAAGGACGCCGGCCAGCCCTGCCTGAAGGAAGCGGCCATGGCCAAGCTGTTCGCGTCCGAAATGGCGGAACGCGTGTGCTCGGACGCGATCCAGGTGCACGGCGGCTACGGCTACGTGTCCGACTTCCCGGTCGAGCGCATCTACCGCGACGTGCGCGTGTGCCAGATCTACGAAGGCACCAGCGACATCCAGAAGCTGCTGATCGCGCGCGCGCTGTAGGCCTATTTGGCCGCAGTGGTGCGCAGGGGCGGGGCCTCCTGGCCCTGCTCGTGGCGCCCCACGCGTTCGAACTCCGAGATCACCTGCGCGCCGAACAGCAGCAGGGCGGCGGCGATCTCCAGGCTGAACATGACCACGATGGCGGTGGTCAGCGAGCCGTACACGATGTTGACCTGCGACAGCGTGCTGAAGTACCAGACCAGCACGTGGCGCGCCAGCTCCCACAGCACCGTGGCGGTCACGCCGCCGATCAGCGCGTGCGCATACGACAGCCGGCCCACCGGCATCACCAGGTAGATCGAGGTCAGCATCAGCACCTCGCCCAGCACGCCCAGCGTATACAGCAGCACGCCGGACACGCCGTGCAGCGACCAGCGGTAGCCGAGGAATTGCAGTTCCTCCTCGCCGATCACCTGCAGGCCGCCGGCCACCAGCGTCACCAGCAGCACGCCGATGCCCAGCGACAGGATATAGCAGTAAGGCAGGATGGCCGAGACCAGGAAATGGCGGCGCCGTATCGCCACCCGGTGCATGAAGATGACGCACATGGCGTTTTCCAGCACCGTGAAGGCGAGCGAACTGAAGAACAGCATGGTGAGCGCCAGCAGCCAGCCGATCACGCTGCGCTGGGCCAGGAACTGGCCCACCTCGGCCACGATGGCGTTCGACTGCCCGGGCACCAGCCATTCGAGGTAATGGCCGATGGTGCCCAGCAGCTCGGCCGGGTCCACCCAGTGCGACAGCACCACCACCACCAGCATCAGCAGCGGCACGATGGACAGCAGTGAGTAATAGGCGACGGCGCCCGCCAGCAGCAGCCCCTGGTTGGCCCGGAAGCCGCGGACGCACTGCAGCGCGAAGTCCAGGGGATGGCTGGCCACCCAGGCGGCGGCCTTGCTTGTGAGCATACGCATGGGCCCATTCTACGCAGAGCCCCAGTTGGCTGGCGCGCAACAGCCCGGGGCTTAGCTGACCGCCGGCTCCAGCAAGGTCAGCGTCTGCTGCCCGGCGTCCAGCGTGGCTTGCACGCCCATGGGGATGGTGAACTGGTGGCGGATGTGGCCGAAGGAATAGCCGGCCACGGCGGTCTGCTCCAATGGCAGCAAATGCTGGTCCACGGTCTCGTTCAGGGTGAGCGAGATGTCGTCGTCCTGGTTTTCGCAGTTCTCGAAGATGCCCAGCATCACGCCGGCGGTGTTCTTCAAGCCCTGGCTCAGCTGCAGCTGCATCAGCATGCGGTCGATGCGGTAGGGCGCTTCGTTTACTTCTTCCAGGAACAGGATGCTGCCCTTGATGTCGGCCGCGTACGGCGTTCCTTCCAGCGCGCTGACCAGGCACAGGTTGCCACCGGTGAGGTGGCCCGTGCACTGGCCCCCGTGCACGGTACGCACGGTGTACTGCGGCTCGGCCACCGCCTTGTGGGCGTTGTCCTGCGACATGGAAATGGTATAGCGCTCGTGCGGCGTCATCAGCACGTTCTTCAGCTGCGTCACCGCGTATTCCGAGAAGGTGGACGAAGCCACCGGCCCGTGGAAGGTGACCAGCCCGGCATGCTTGTTGATGGCCAGGTGCAGGGCGGTGATGTCGGAATAGCCGATCAGCACCTTGGGATTGGCGCGGATCAGCTGGTAATCGATGTGGGGCAGCAGCGAGATGCAGCCGGAGCCGCCGCGGATGGCCCAGATGGCGTTCACTTGCGGGTCGGCGAACATGCCGTGCAAGTCTTCCAGGCGCTGCGCCACCGTGCCGCCGTAATTGCCGTGCACCGCGTTGATGTGCTCGCCCAGCTTGACGCGCAGGCCGAGCGACTCGATGTTGCGCACCGCTTTCTCGATGGACTTGGGACTGGTGTGCCCGCCGGGCGCGATGATGCCGACCAGGTCGCCGGGCTCCAGGCGCGGCGGCTTGGTCAGCTGCAGCTTGCTCATGGCTTTGTTTCCTTGGGAGGGGGCATGCTTGGGACGGCCGGCCGCCGCAGCGGGGAGCGCTGCGGCGGCCAGGGCGGCGCCGGCGGCCGAAACCACCAGGCCGCCGAAGCGGCGCCGGCTGAGGGGAGAAGACGTCGGCACCGCTATCCGCTTACATGAACTTGTACTTGAGGTTGACGGACAACGAACGGCCGCGCGCGTCGGCCACGCGCGGATCCCAGCCGGCGCCCACCACTTCATCCACGTTGTGCGCGGTGAACGGCGGGGTCTTGTCGAACAGGTTCAAAATGCCCACGGTGATGGTGGCGTTCTTGTAGCCGGTGTAGGTGCCGGTCAGGTCATACTTCTCGTAGTGCTTCACGCGCGGCACGAAGCCGGCCGGCGGCGTGCCCTTGCCACCGTTCGGCACCTGGTCGTTGTAGCCGGTGGAGAAGTTCTGCGTGAACAGCGCGCTCCAGTCGCCTTTCGCCACGCTGATGCTGGCGTTGTGCTTCCAGCGCAGGTAGATGTCGCGGCTGTTGAAGATGCCGACCTGCTCCTTGTACGGCTGGCCTTCGAACTCGGCGAACTTGAAGCTCTTCATGTAGGTGCCGTCCAGCTTGGCGACCCACTTGTAGCCTTCGACCTTGCCGTCGGCCTGCAGGCCCAGGTCGGCGCCGCGGGTTTTCAGGCCGGCGGCGTTGATCCAGCCCGCTTCCACGTGGTCGATGACGCCGGTGGCCGGGTCGCGCACGATGTACTCCGGCAGGAACTGCCAGTTGGCCAGCACCACTTGCGGGGTACGGTTCAGGATGCGGTCCTGGATGTTGATGGCCCAGAAGTCCAGCGAGGCCGAGAAGCCGCGCACCGGTTCCACCACGATGCCCAGCGTGCCCTGCTTGGAGGTCTCGGGCTTGAGGTTCGGGTTGCCGCCGGTGTTGTAGTTCAGGCGCGGAATGGCGCAGAACAGCGGGTTGCCCGGGTTCTTGGCGCAGCCTTCCTGGTCGATGATGCCGTTCGGCAGTTCCTGCGACAGGCGGCCCGCGTACAGCTGGGTGAAGCTTGGCGCCAGGAAGCCCTTGTTGGCCGAACCGCGCAGCACCAGGTTGCTGGTCGGCTGGTAGCGGAACGACACTTTCGGGTTGGTGGTGGCGCCGATCAGGCTGTAATCGTCGCGGCGCACGGCCAGCTGCACTTCCAGGTCCTTCAGCACCGGCACCAGCAGCTCGGCGTACACGGCGCGCACATTGCGCGAGGCGCCGCTCAGCGCGGCATTGCCCGGCGACAGCAGGATCTTGGTGGCGTCCACGTCCTGCGCGAAGCCGTAGGTTTCCTTGCGCAGGTCGAAGCCCGCCGCCATCGACATGGCGCCGGCCGGCAGCTGCAGCACTTCTCCCGAGACCGAGCCGTCCAGCTGGGTCATGGTGGTTTTACCGTGCTGGAAGGCGCCCTTGTACTTGGTCGATTCGATCAGCTGCATCGCTTCGGCGGTCTGGGTCTGGCCCGGCGCCAGCCATGGGTTGATCTTGCCGCTGCCCAGGGCTGCGTAGATCTTGTCGGTGTAGCCGTAGCCGTCGGTCAGCGCGGTCTTGGTGGTGCTTTCCGCGCGCGACAGGCCCAGCTTGTAGTCCCACTGGCCCATCAGCTGGCCTTCAGCGGCCACCAGCAGGCGGTAGTTCTCGGTCACGTTGTTCTGGGTGCGGTCGCCCCACGGCGTGCTGCGCCATTTGTAGATGATGGGCTTGGTTTTGTCGTAGCTCGGGATGTACTGCGACAGGTCCTGGTAGTACGGGCCATTGACCGGGTAAGCCGCGCCGTTGGCCAGGCTGGTGGAGATCTGCACCGGCGTGAAGGAGGCGGTGGCTTCGGTGCGCGAACCGAGCAGCTCGAAGAACACCTTGTGATCGTCGTTGATCTTCAGCGTGCCGCGCGAGACGGCATTGGTGCGTTCGACCGGGAAGCTGATCACGTAGTCGGCGCCGTAGTCGTAGGCGCAGGAATATTTCGAGCGGGTGACGGCGGTGACGTCCTTCCACAGATCGCTCTGGTACTGCGACATGCCGGGGATGGTGTCGCACTTGCCTTGCAGGCTCAGCAGGCCGGCCTGCAGATAGGTCGTGTTGTCGCCCGGCATTTTGAAGCCGGTGCCGAGCGCGGTGCCGGCGCCGGTCAGGATATTGGCGAACGGCGTGCCGGTGGTGTCCGGCGACAGGCCGCGCGAGGGCTGGAAGCCGTTGGCGAAGTCGCGCTGGCTCGAGCTCAGCTTGTCGTTGTTGTCGTGCGTGACGGAGGCCATGATGTTCCAGCCGTCGTTGTGCAGGTCGCCCAAGCCGCCCAGCGCCGACACGCGGCGGTTCATGCCGCCGCCCGCCTCGGTGCCGTTCAGCGTGGTGGACAGCTCCAGGCCCTTGTAGTCGGTCTTCAGGATGAAGTTGACCACGCCGCCGATGGCGTCGGTGCCGTAGATGGCCGAAGCGCCGTCTTTCAGGATTTCCACGCGCTGGATGGCGCCCAGCGGGATCGAGTTCAAGTCCACCGCCTTGCCGGAGGCGCCGTGGTTGCCCACGCGGCGGCCGTTCAGCAGCACCAGCGTGGCGTTCGGGCCCAGGCCGCGCAGCGAGGCGAAGGAAGCGCCGCCGGACACGCGGTCGGCGTCGGCGCCGAACACGTTATTACCGGAAGTCATATTGTCGGCGCCGGTGCCGCTGGCGGAAATGGTGCGCAGCAGCTGCTCGGTGTCGGTGATGCCGGCTTTTTCGATCGCGTCGAAGGTCACCACTTGCACCGGCAGCGCGCCTTCCTTGGCCACGCGCTTGATGCTGGAGCCGGTGATTTCCACCCGCTGGATTTGCTGCGGGGCAGCTTGCTGAGCCATCACGGGGCCCACTACACCTATCAGCGCAATCATCTGCGCGAGTTTTTTAACCTTCAACGTACTCTCCCTTGATTTGAACGAACTCTTGACTGCCCGGCACCGGGCGCGGCGTCTTGCGCGCCGCCTGGAAAATTCAGAGTAGCGCTTTGCACTCCACGCTATCCAATGAAAATACCTCACTTAACCATAACTTTTAGGAATGAATAGGAGATTTTCAATCAGGGCGCCATTTTAGTGAGCTGGTTCCGCTCTGCAACGTCCAAATCGAGATAGCGCCAATTTGTGAACTCAACCGGGTGGCGGATGTAGTTTTTTAGCCACGGTTGCCGGATATCGGCGGAAATCGGGTGGGTCAGCAGCACCCACGGGTTGTAGGCGTGGATCAGCTGGTTCATCTCGCGGTACAGCACGCGGCGCTCTGGCGTATCGCCCAAGGTGCGGGCCTGCTCGTAGCGGCGGTTGTACTCCGGCAGGTTGAAGCGCGCATAATTCGCACGGCCGCTGTTGGGGCCGTACAACAATTGCAAGTAGTTATCGCCATCCGGGAAGTCGGCGATCCAGTTGGTTTCGAACATCATCACCTTGCCCAGGCGCGAAGCCTTGATGATCTCGGTCTTCTTGTCGCTCTTGAACTGCACCTGCAGGCCGATGGCGTTCAAGCCCTTGCGCCACAATTCGTCGCGCAGGCGCCCCACCATGGACGGTTCGGAATGCATGGTCAGCAGCAGCGGCTGGCCGTTGGGCAGGGTGCGGTAGCCGTTCTTGCCGACACGGTAGCCGTAGCGGTCCAGCAGCGCGCGCGCCAGCGCCGGGTTGTAGGCGATGGGGCTGCGGTATGCCGGGTCGTAGCCCAGCACATTGGGCGGCAGCGGCGACTGCGCCGGCAGCGCCAGGCCTTTTTTCAGCAGCGCCACGTCCTCCGGGCCGTTGTAGCTGAGCGCGATGGCGCGCCGCAGCGCCACCTTGTCCTTGCTGTAGCCGCCGATCAGCGGGTCTTCCATGTTCATCCACATGTAGTAGGTCTGCAGCACCGGGAAGGGCGACAGCCGCATGCCTTTCCTGGCCAGCTCGGGCTTGAGCTCGGGCGCGGCGGTATCGGTGCGCAGCACCATGTCCTTCATCGACTCGGGCACCTGCTCGATGTAGTCGAATTCGCCGTTCAGGAAGCCCAGCATGCGCGACTGGTATTCCTCCATGATCTTGACTTCGATACGGTCCACCAGCGGCAGGCGCTTGCCTTCCAGCGCGGCGGCGGCGGCGCGCGCTTCGGGCGTGGCGTTGGCGGCGGCCTCGGCACCGGCGTGGAACACGGTGGCGCGGAAGTCGGGGTTGGCCAGCAGCGTGATCTTGTCGCTGCGCTTCCATTCGCCCACCATGAAGGGGCCGGTGCCGACCGGGTGGTTGCCCATCTGGCTGCCGTAGGCTTCGGCCACTTCGCGCGCCACCACGGCGGTGGCGGGCATGGCCAGGTAGTAGAGGAAGTTGGGGTCGGGCGCGCTGAGGCGGATGCGCAGCGTATACTTGTCCACCGCCTGCAGGCCGGGGATGGCGGTGGCGTGGCTGAACTTGGTTTTCAAGGCCTCGTCGCCCGCCAGCTTGCCTTCCAGCAGGAACAGCCAGGGCGATTTCAGCTCCGGGTCGTACAGGCGCTTCAGGCTGTAGACGTAGTCTTCGGCGGTCACTTCGCGCTGCTTGCCCTTGAAGGCGGGGTCGGGCGTGAAGCGGATGCCGGGGGTGAGGTGGAAAGTGTAAGTCAGGCCGGCCTGGTCCACCTGCGGCATGGCGCGCAGCGTGTTGGGCTGCAGCTTGACCGGGCGCGCCAGGTAGTCGTAGCGCAGCAGCGGGTCGTACAGGTTTTCCAGCAGGGCCAGGGTGGCGATGTCGGAGGCCACCGCCGGGTCGAGGCCGGTCTCGCCGGTGGAGAGGAAGGCGTGCAGCACCTTCGGCGCGGCGGCAGTGCCGGGCGCGGCGGCCGCCACGGGGACCTGCGCGGCAGCCAGCGCCAGCACGGCCGCCCCCAGCGCCAGTTTCCACTTCCTTGCCATGTTGCCTGCCATCTTCTTTCCTCGCTCTATCGAAACCGCCACAGGATAAGCCATCGCGCCGTTGCCCGACCATGAAATCGGGCCCGCAGCTTATAACTTTTTTGCATGCGCGGCCTGCATTCTTTCATCGCGGCATAATGCCGTGGCTCTATACTTTGCCTGCAAAATCATTCTGTCACCCTGTTATTGGAAATTTCCTCCTATGTCGCTCAATTACATCTGGTCTGGCTTCTTCCTGGTCGGCTTTGCCGCTGCCTTCGCGCAGTGGCTGTTCCTGGGCGATAACGAAATTTTCAAGAAAGTGATCGACGGCACGTTTGAATCGGCCAAGATGGGCGTGATGGACATTGCGCTGCCGCTGGCCGGCGTGATGACCTTGTGGCTGGGCATTATGAACATCGGCGAGAAGGCCGGCGTGGTGGGCTGGCTGGCGAAAGTGATCGCGCCGTTCTTCTCGCGCATCTTCCCGGACGTGCCGAAGGACCACCCGGCCAACGGCCACATGGTGATGAATTTCTCGGCCAACCTGCTGGGCCTGGACAACGCGGCCACCCCGTTCGGCCTGAAGGCGATGGAAAGCCTGCAGACGCTGAACCCGAACAAGGACGAGCCCACCAACGCGCAGATCATGTTCCTGGTGCTGCACACCTCGGGCCTGACCCTGATCCCGCTGGCCATCATGGCGCAGCGCTCCATCCTGGGCGCGGCCGACCCGTCCGACATTTTCATTCCCTGCATGATCGCGACCTATGTGGCGACGGTGGCCGGCATCATCGCCGTGTCGATCCGCCAGCGCATCAACCTGTTCGACAGCGTGGTGCTGTCCTGGCTGGGCGGCATGACGTCCGCCATCGTCGCGCTGATCTGGTACTTCACGCAATACCTGAGCAAGGCCGAAATCGCCACCGTGTCCAAGGTGGTCAGCAACGCGGTGCTGATCGGGGTGATCACCATCTTTATCGTCGGCGCGCTGCGCAAGAAGGTGAACGTGTACGAAGCCTTCATCGAGGGCGCCAAGGGCGGCATCCAGACTTCGCTGACCGTGATCCCCTACCTGGTGGGCATGCTGGTGGCCATCAGCGTGATCCGCAACGCGGGCGTGTTCAGCTTTGTGGTGGGCGGCTTCAACTGGATCTTCACCGCGCTCGGCATGAACACCGACTTCGTGCCGGCGCTGCCGACCGCGCTGATGAAGCCGCTCAGCGGCAGCGGTTCGAAAGCCATGATGATCGACGCCATGAACACCTACGGCGTGGATTCCTTCGTCGGCCGCCTGGCCTGCGTGTTCCAGGGTTCGGCAGACACCACCTTCTACATCGTGGCGCTGTACTTCGGCTCGGTGGGCATCCGCAAGACGCGCTATGCTATCTCCTGCGGCCTGATCGCCGACCTGGCCGGCGTGATCACCGCCATCGCCGTTTCCTACGTGTTCTTCCACCAAGGTTAATCATGTTCCGTCGCCTGCTCCTGGTTTCCCTGCTGGCCGCTGCCGCTGCCAGCACGAACGTCCACGCCCAACTGCCGGAACCCATGTCGCGCGTGCTGCAAGCGGCCGGCATCCCCGAGGACGCGGTGGGCGCCATCGTGCTGCGCGGCGGCACGCCGCTGGTGTCGCACAACCCGGACCGCCCGATGCAGCCCGCCTCGACCATGAAGCTGGTGACCACCATGGTGGGCCTGGACCAGCTGGGGCCGGTGTTCAAGGCGCGCACCGAGCTGCGCAGCAGCGCGGACGTGGTGAACGGCGTGCTGCGGGGCGACCTCCACCTGCGCGGCGGCGCCGACCCGGACTTCAATGAGGACGTGCTGGTGCACATGCTGGAAAAGCTGCGCACGCAAGGCATCCGCAAGATCCAGGGCGACCTGGTGCTGGACCGCCAGCTATTCCAGCCCACCCGCACCGACCTGGGCGCGGCGCCGTTCGACGAGTCGCCCGAGGCGTACTACAACATCATCCCGGACGCGCTGCTGCTGAACATGAATCTGCTGCGCGTGGACATGACGTCCACCGGCAGCAAGCTCAAGCTGGGCATGCTGCCGCAGCTCGAACGCGTGACCATCGAATCGGACATGACGCTGGTGGACGCCGAATGCGCCAAGTGGGAAGACGGCTGGAAGCTGCCGGACTACACGCGCAAGGGCAGCAAGATCATCGTGCGCCTGCACGGCACCTTCCCGAAGAATTGCAGTAAGACCACGGTGATCAATGTGCTGGAGCGCAACGACTACACGGAGCGCCTGTTCCGCAGCACTTGGGCGCGCCTGGGCGGCACCTTCACCGGCGTGGCGCGCGAAGCAACTTCAGCGGTGCCGGCGACGCCGCCCAACGCCACCGCCGCGCCCACTACGCGCCTGCTGGCCGAGCATGTCTCGCGTCCGCTGGCCGAAGTGCTGCGCGACATCAACAAGCCGTCCGACAACGGCCTGGCGCGCACGCTGTTCCTGACCCTGGGCTCGCTGGAGCCGGACCCGGTATTGGGCAGCCGTCCCATCCCCGCGCTGCACCTCGCGGCGCGCACAGCCAGTCCCGCTGTACTGCCCGGCGACTCCCTGAGCAGCGACGCCGTTGCTCCCGCCGCAGCCCCGGCGCCGGACGGCGCCATGATTCCAGGCGGCGGTGAAGCTGTCCCTGCCGCCGCGAATACGGCGCAGACCGCCGCCCGTGCCGAACAGGTGATCCGCGCGTGGATGCAGCGCCACGGCATCGACGACACCGGCCTGGTGCTGGAAAACGGTTCCGGCCTGTCGCGCCTGGAGCGCGTGCGTCCGGTGCAAATGGCCGGGCTGCTGCAAGCGGCGCAAAAGAGTTTATGGATGCCCGAATTCCTCACCAGCCTACCTATCGCGGCAGTGGACGGCACCATGAAGCGGCGCCTCAAGGACAGCGCCGCCGCCGCGCGCGCGCGCGTGAAAACCGGCACGCTGAAAAACGTGGTCACCATCGCCGGCTACGTGCCGGACGCGAACGGCGAGCTGTGCATCGTGGTGGCCATGATCAACCACGACCTGACCGGCAACGGCAACGGCCGCAAAGCCATCGACGCGCTGCTGGACTGGGTGGCACAGAGCGGAAAGTGAAGAACCTCCCCGGCATCAGGATTGAAAATCCTTGTGTCGGTGGTTCGCATCCTGTGACACCGCGTTTGGCCACTAACTACGGCTGAGGAATATCAATATCCGCGCAGCATGAAATCTATACGGGATTCTGCCGCCAGTTGATCGCTCGGCGACATCCGTCCAAGGGGATGGCGCATAGATGTCAAATCTTGCCATTGGCATCCGCAATGAGTTCAGGATGCTCGGCAAAAAACCGCTGTAATTGCTCCGTGACGATAGGTGCCTGGTGCGAGTTGCTCAACGCATCTTCGATAGCAGATTGGATAGGCCGTTTGGGGACTGGCACGATAGCTCCTTGGGGAATTTTCAAGGTATCACCCGCTGTCGCCCTTCGCAACCTTGGCCACGCTGTTGCGACACGCGGGTGCTTGCCACGGACCGGCAAGTGGGCTACCTTCAAGCTATCCCACACCTCAAGGAGACCACCATGAAATGCCCAGTTTGCGGCGGCCCTGGACTGGTTCGCGATACGAGAAACCTGCAGTACAACTACCACGGCCAAACCGCCACCATTCCCGATGTGACGGGCGAGTTCTGCAATGCTTGCGGCGAAGTGACGCTGGATACGGAGGAAGCCAGGCGTTACGGCGAGGCGGTGGACGCCTTCGTGGCGTATGTGGACGCGGCCGAGGACAAGCGCGCTACAGCACGCGCGTAAAGCTGGCCCGGACCTGCACGCGGTCGCCGCAGTCGAAGTGCCACCATTCGCTGTTGATGCCGGCGAAGCCGGCCTGGAACATGGCGCCGCGCAGCAGTTCGCGGTTGGCGATCTGCGCGGCGGTCAGCGCGCCGCGCGCCAGCATTTGCGGCTCCAGCGCGGGATGGGACAGTTCGGTCAGGTCGTCGAAGCCGGTGCCCATGTCGAGCTCGCGGCCCTGTTCGTCCACGATGGTGATGTCCACCGCCATGCCGAAGGAGTGGATGGAGCCCCGCGCGGGGTCGGCCAGGTAGCCGAGCAGTTCCGTGCCTTGCAGCGCGGCCCATAACTCTTCCTGGACGCGCTGCGGCCGCAGCGCGTCCAGCACCAGCAGCTTGCAGCCGGGACGACGTTCGGCCAGCCAGGCCACGGCCTTTTCCAGCGCCGCTGCCGCGTCGCGGTGCAGCCAGGCGCAGTCGTGCGGGGAATACAGGTCGCGGCCGACGAAGTTGTCGGGCGTGGCGTAGCGCAAGTCGATGGCGATGCCGGCGATGCTGCTCAGATGCCGGTAGTCCGGGCTGGACGGCACATCTTCGTTGCGGATGGTGTTCATTGTTACGCTTTCTTTTCCAGGCAGGCGCGCGCGGCGGCGGCGATGCAGCCGGCCAGCTGGCGCGCGCCGTGCGACAGCGGCGCGTGGCCTGCCGTCAGCAGATACAGTTGCACGGGGATGGCCGGCGCCCACGGGCGACGCTGCACCAGCGCGCTGGACGCGGAGGCGGCCGTGAACGGGTCGACCACGGCCATGCCGCCGCCCGCTTCCACCAGCGAGCGGGCGATCTGGTAAGTCTGCACCACGGTCTGGAACACCGGGTGCAAACCCTGCGCTTCGCACGCGGCCACCACCATTTCGCCCAGCGGGTCGTTGTCGGCGTGGCCGATCAGCTCGCCCGCCAGGCCGGGCGCGGCCAGCGGCGTGGCGCAGTCGGCGGCGCTCCAGGTGCCGGCGGGGGCGATCACGGTCATGACGCCTTGCGCCAGCGGCTCGGCGACGATGCCGGGGTGGCGCGGGTCCTGCAGCGACAGGGCCAGGTCCGCTTCGCCCAGGCGCAGGGTATTGACGATTTCGCTGGTGTGGTGGGTGGCCAGCTCGCAGCGGGCGCCGGGGAATTCCTTGCGCCAGGCGGTGACGGCCTGCGGCAGCACGCTGATGGCCACTGTGGGCGTGGAGACCAGGCGGATGGTTTCCAGCGCGCGGCCCTTGAGGCTGGCCGCCAGGCGGCGGATGCCTTGCAGGTCGCGGTTCAGTTTTTCGGTTTCGGCGAACAGGCGGTGCGCTTCTGGCTTGGGATACAGCTTGCCGCGCACGCGCTCGAACAGCGGCATGCCCAGCTGCAATTCGCAGTGCTGCAACACCTTGGTGACGGCGGGCTGCGAGATGTGCAGCACCTGGGCGGCGCCGCTGATGGTGCCGACCTGCATGATGGCGTGGAACACTTCTATATGGCGCAGCCGCATTGCTCTATCCTCGATCCAGCGCCGCAGAGCCGTCCCTGCGGAATCCGTGCAGGATAGGGGAAAGCAGGGTGCGGCGCAATGCCATGGCGCTTAGTGGTTTTCGGTTGGCTGCACTGGAACCACCGCCGGCGTTGCCGGTGCGGCAGGGACGGCAACCGGCGAGCCCGGCAGCAGCGGCACGGCCGGATTGATGATCTCGTTCTTGGGCGTCGGGGCCAGCACTTGCAGGATGGCGGCCGATTCGGCGTCCGGGTTGCCGTCAAAGCGGGCCGGGCGGTATTTCGACTGGAACGCGAACATCACGTTGCGGGTGGCTTCGTCCAGCACGCCATTCTGCGGCACAGCGTAACCGTGCTGGGCCAGGCGCTTTTGGAACCAGGCCACGTCCGGCAGCTGGTTCTCGAACACGGCGCGCTGGGCCGCCACCTGGGCGGCGTCCGGCCAGGTGATCAGCCCGGCTGCGGCCAGCTGGTGCCACGGGAACAGAGGGCCCGGGTCCTGCTTGCGCTGCGGCGCGATGTCGCTGTGGCCAAGAATGTTCTGCGGCGGAATATTGTGGCGGGCGACGATTTGCTTGAGCAGCGGAATCAGCTGGTCCATCTGCGACTGCGGGAAGGGATACCAGACGCGGCCTTGAGGAGTTTCCTTGAAGCCCGGGTTGACGATCTCGATGCCGATCGACATCGGATTGAGGTTGCTGTACGTCTTCCAGCTGCTCACGCCGGCGTGGTTGGACATGCGCGCTTCGTCCACCAAGGTGTAGAACTTCGGCTCGGCTTCGTCGGTCAGCAGATAGTGACTGCTCACTTCCTGCTCGGTGAGGATCTTGATCGAGCGCGGCAGGTCGGCCACCGTGTAGTGGATGATGATGAACTTGACGCGGCTGCTCTGGCTGCGCGCGCTGAGGCTGTTGTCCAGGCGCGGCGGCGGCGCGGCGCAACCGGCCAGCACGGCGGCCAGGATGATGAGCAGGATTTTTTTCACAACGGTCTCCAGAGGCTGAGTAATGTACGGCTAGTAATGTACTGCTAGTGTTTGGGTTGCGCGGCCATGCGGGCGGCGGCGTAATGGGGCTGGGCGGTCTTGCGGCGCAGCGGCACTTCGGGCGGCAAGGTGGCGCGCATGGTTTCCGCGATCAGCGGGTGCAGCTCGGCGGCGCGGCCCGCCAGCACCACGGGGCGCACGCCGAAGCGCGACACCAGGGCCGTGGCCAGCCGCGCCAGTTCGCGCCCGGCTTGCTGCAGGATCAACCGGGCGGCCTGGTCGTGCTCGGCGCTGGCGGCGACCGCCAGCGCCAGCTTGCCCACTTCGCCGCGCTCGCGGCCGTAAATGAACTGGCGCGAAAAGGCCCAGTCGCTGCCGCCGACGTAATCGAACACGGTGCGCGCCATGGCCGAATCCTCCCAGGCGCCCGGCTCCTCGTCCTCGCGGCGCCAGATGCGGCGCAGCGCCTCGCGCGCGATCCAGAAGCCGCCGCCGCCGTCGTCCAGCGTCACGCCGCGGCCGCCGGCGCGGTGGAACACGCCGCTGTCGTCGATGAAGGCGGCGATGGAGCCGGTGCCGGCGTAGACCAGGTAGCCTTCGCCCGGCTGGAAGCTGTCCAGGTAGGCGATTTCGATGTCGTTGGAAACGATGACGGTGTCCGGGTCCATGCCCAGCAGCTCGGCCAGCCATTCGACCAGCAGTTCGCTGTCGCCGCCGAAGCCGGTCAGCCCGGCGCACACGCGCTGCGGGCGCCCGCTGGCCAGCACGTCCTGCGCCAGCGCGGAGAAGGTGGCGCGCACCGCGCTGCGGCCCGCCGCGTTGCCCATCTGTAAAGCCGACAAGCCCGCGACGCTGCCTTCGGCGACAATGGCGCCGTCCGCCCCGGCCAATGCCCAGCGGGTCTGCGTGCCGCCGGCGTCGATGCCCAGGCCCAGCGTCGTGTCTGTATCAGATTTACCCATAGTGCCTGAGTGTAAATTGAAATGCGGCCAGGATTTAATGAAACCTTGGCCGCACACCATGCCCAAAGGTTATAGCTGCGCCGTGGGCTGCCCGGGCGCCGGCACCGACACCCGCTCGCTCTCGTTGCCCAGCCGGTCCACCGCGCTGACCACCACCGCGCCGGCCGGCACGCCCGCCTCGTCGGCCAGTGTGACGTCGCCGCGCCCGGCGGGGGCGGTGGTGAAGCGCCACTCGTCCCCATAGCGGGCCCAGATGGCGTACTGGATCGCGCTCTTGCCGGCGCTCAGTTTCAGGTCCAGCCCGGCGGAGCCGCGCCGCGCGCCCACTTTCGGCGCACCCGGCGCCTCCGAACCCAGCCACGGCGTGGCCGGGATCAGCGCGGCGCTCTGGTAGCTGATCGACTTCAGCTGGTCGCTGATGCCTTTGCGGTTTTGCATCAGCGCGGCAATGCTGAAGTGCACATGGCCGATGCTGTTGACGCCCCGCCCGGCGCGGCTGCGCGTGACGCCGATCTGCTTGACGATTTCTTCCGGCTCGAAGGACTTGCCGCTGCCGTCGATGCGGCTGGTGTACAGCCCCGGCCACACGTGGCGGCCGCGCGTGTTTTCGCGCAGCCAGTAATCGAGCAGCACATCGAAGGCCTGCGGCGGCGGCGAGATGGCCCAGTACAGCTGCGGCGCCAGGTAGTCCAGCCAGCCGTTTTTCAGCCACAGCTCGGCGTCGGCGTACAGCTTGTCGTACTGGCTGAAGCCGAGGATGCCGGGCGGGCGGCGGTCCGGCCGGCCGATGCCGAATGGGCTGATGCCGAAACGCACCCACGATTTTTCGCGGCGGATGCCGGTGTACATCGCTTCGATCAGCTGGTTCACATTCTGGCGGCGCCAGGACGCGCGGTCCAGCTGGCCACCGCCGGCCTGGTACCGCTGCCAGGCCGGCTGGTCGGGGAATTCCAGTTCCGGGCGCGGCGCGCCGTTGCTGCCGCCGTTGCCGGCTTCCAGCGCGGCCGCTTCGCCCGCCGCGCCGGGCGCTTCGATCGGGTAGGGATAGAAGTAATCGTCGATGTGCACGCCGTCGATGTCGTAGCGTCTCACCACGTCCAGGATCACGTCCAGCGTGTGCTTCGACGCCTCCGCCTCGCCCGGGTCCATCCACTGGTAGCGGCCGTAGGTTTTCACCGTCTGCGGCTTGGTGTTGGAAATATGGTCGCGCGAGTTGGGCGACTTGGCGGTGGCGTGGCGCGCCCGGTAAGGATTGAACCAGGCGTGCAGCTCCAGGCCGCGCGCATGGGCCTGGTCGATCCAGAATTTCAGCGGATCGTACATGGGCGACGGCGCCTTGCCTTGCTGGCCGGTCAGGTACTCGGTCCACGGCTCCAGCTCGGACGGGTAGATCGCGTCCGCGCTGGGGCGCACCTGCAGCACGATGGCGTTCAGGTTGAGCGCCTTGGCGCGGTCCAAAATGGCGATGGCTTCCGCTTGCTGCTTAACCACCGGCAAGCCGGCGCGGCTGGGCCAGTCGATATTGGCCACCGTGGAAACCCAGGCGGCGCGGAACTCGCGCGGCGCGGGCGGCGGCACGGGGCCGGTCAGGCTGGCCGGTGGGACCAGGCCCGGGCCGGGGCCTGGACCGACGGCTGGTCCCGCGCCGGGCGCCGACGGCATCACCGGGCCGCTGCCCGCTGCGGGCGTGAGCGGCGTGCTGGTGCAGGCGCCCAGGAAAGCCGCCACTGCGGCGGCGGCGGCGGTGGTAGCGGCGGCGGCGAGGGTGCGCCGCTTTTTCGGGTCAAAAGCCAAATCCGTATCCTCGATTCAATTGAAGCGGCCGTATTGTACCTGCCTCATTCCCGGCCGAACGCCGGGTCCACCTTCACCAGTGCGGTCATGATGAAGCCCGGTATTGTCGCCAGGCACACCCACATGAAGAAGTGCTGGTAGCCCAGCATCTGCTGGATCCAGCCGCTAGCCATTTGCGGCAGCATCATGCCCAGCGCCATGAAGCCGGTGCAGATGGCGTAGTGCGCGGTCTTGTGCGGGCCGTCCGACACCATGATCATGTACAGCATGTAGGACGTGAAACCGAAGCCGTAGCCGAACTGCTCGGCCGCCATCAGCACGGAAATCAGATAGATATTCTCGGGCAGCGCGCTGGACAGGTAAACGAACACCAGGTCCGGCACGTGCACCGCGAAGGCCATCGGCCACAGGCAGCGCTTCAGGCCGAAGCGCGAAATCACCACGCCGCCCGCCAAGCCGCCCAGGGTCAGCGCGATGATGCCGATGGTGCCGTACACCAGGCCCACCTCCTGGTTGCTCAGGCCCAGCCCGCCCTTGTCGGCCGGGTCGAGCAGGAAGGGCACGGCCAGCTTCAGCAGCTGCGCCTCGCCGAGTCGGAACAGCAGCAGGAAGCCCAGCGTGACGAGGATGCCTTCCTTGCGGAAGAAGGAGGCGAAGGTGGCGAAGAATTCGCGGAACAGGTCGCCGCCGGCCGGCGCGCGCACGTCGGCGGCCGGCTTGGGCAGCAGGAAGAAATGGTAGACGAACAGCACGCCGAACAGGGCCGCCAGGATGAACAGCACAATGGACCAGGCCACGCGCGGGTCGCCCAGCTGGTCGGTGAGCTGGCCGGCGAGGTAGAGTAGGCCGCCCTGGCCGGCGATCATGGCCAGCCGGTAGAAGGTGGAGCGCACGCCGACGAACGCGGCCTGCTGCTGCTGGCGCAGGCCCAGCATGTAGAAGCCGTCGGCGGCAATGTCGTGCGTGGCGGAACTGAAAGCCATCAGCCACAGCACGGCCAGGCTGGCGCGGAAGAAGTCCGGCAGGTGCATGGTGAACGCCACCATGGCCAGCGAGGCGCCGATCACCAGCTGCAGCGCCACGATCCACATGCGCTTGGTGCCCAGCAGTTCCACCACGGGCGACCACAGCGGCTTGATCACCCAGGGCAGGTACAGCCAGCCGGTGTACAGCGCGATATCGGTATTGGAAATGCCGGTGTTCTTGTACATCGCCACCGACAGCGTCATCACTACGACATACGGAATGCCCTGGCTGAAATACAAACTGGGGATCCACCACCAGGGGCTACGTTGATGCGCGTCTTTCATTCCGTCCTTTGTGTCGTGTTATTTTGCCAGCGCCGCCCTCACACTGCCGTGCGCCACTTCCAGCGCGGCGCGCGCCTGGGCTACGGTCTGCCGGTTGAGCAGCGCGACGATGGCGACCTTGACGTGGAAGTTGCACTGCTCCAGCGTGGCGCGGGCGGCGGCTTCCTCCACGCCGGTGGCGTGCATGGTCAGGCGCACGGAGCGCTGCACCAGCTTGGCGTTAGTGGGCTTCAAGTCTACCATCAGGTTGCCATAGACTTTGTGCAAACGCACCATCAGCGCGCTGGAGATGGTATTCAGTGCGATCTTTTGCGAAGTGCCCGCCTTCAGGCGCGTGCTGCCGGAAATGACTTCCTCGCCGGTGTCCAGTGTGATGCCGATTTCGGCTTCCAGCGCGACCGGGGCGTCGGCGTTGTTGGCCAGGCCCACGGTCAGCGCGCCGGCCTGGCGGGCCGCGTGCAGCGCGCCCAGCACGTAGGGCGTGCCGCCCGAGGCCGCCAGCAGGAAGACCACGTCGTTGGGGCCGGGCGCCAGCGCCAGCAGGTCGGCGGCGCCTTGTTCGCGGTCGTCCTCGGCGCCTTCCACGGCCTGGAACATGGCGCCGTTGCCGCCGGCCAGCAGGGCCAGCGCGCGTTCGTTGGGCCAGGAGAAGGTGGGATTGAGTTCCACACTGTCGAGCACGCCGAGCCGGCCCGAAGTGCCGGCGCCGGCGTAGATCAGGCGTCCGCCGGCCTGCATGCGCGGCACGGCAGCGGCGACGGCGGCGGCGATGCGCGGCGCGGCCGCCTGCACGGCGCGCACGGCGTTGAACTGGTCGTCGATGAAGGCGGACACCAGCTCGATGTCCAGGTATTGGTCCAGCAGCGCGTGTTGCTGGCTAGGTGTTTCGGTTTTTAACATCGTCATCTGTCAGTAGTGATACGATCAGACCAGTGTAATACCAAAACAGCGCCTGCGCTGCATGCCCCACCCATGAAAGCTCGATGCGCGGGCATGCGTAAAAGTTATACAACGAGTTATGCCGGCGCCCGCCGCATTTCAGCGACGAAATCGTAATGGTCGCTGCGGCAATAGGAATGGGTCAGCTCCACCGCTTCGCCCGATTCCAGATAGGCGATGCGGGTAATGAACAGCACGGCCTGGCCTTCCGGCACGTCCAGCTGGCGTGCCAGTTCGCCCGAGGCGTTCATGGCGCGGATATGCTGCAGCGCGCGCGACGGCGACTTGCCGGACGCGTCCAGGAATTCATACAGGGAATCGCCGATCGCTTCCGGGCGCGGCACCACGCTTTGCGGCAGCACGCTGACCTCGTAGGCCATCACCACGTCGTCCGCCAGGCGCAGGCGCTCCAGGCGCGCCACCTTGCTGTTGGGCGAGAGGGCCAAACTCATCTGCTCGTCCGCGCTGGCGCTGACGATGGCGCGCTTCAGCCAGCGCGAGCCGGGCTTGTAGCCGCGCTGCTGCAGCTGCTCTGAAAAACTGGTGAGATTGGACAGCGGCTGTTCGATGCGCGGGGCGATATAGTTGCCGGAACCCCGGCGGCGCACCACGAGGCCCTGCTCCACCAGCTGGTCGATAGCCTTGCGGGCGGTAACGCGCGATACGTTCAACAATTCGGACAGGGTGCGTTCGGACGGCAGCGCCTGGTCGACCTGGTAGCGTCCATTGCGCACATCGTCGCTCAACTTGCGTGCAATTTGCATATACAGCGGCGAATTGTCTTTTGCATCGGCTTGAAATTCAACGCTGGTCTGGCTCATACGGTATCTCCTAAGGCTTCTAGTGTAATAGCGATGGCCAATTTGCGCTCATTTTTGGTTGCATGAAAATATACCGGCATCGCATAGCGCCAAGTTATGCGCGGATGAAACGATTTCATTAGGCGCGGCCAAAGCCGCCCCGTATGCTTATTCCAACAACAACACGACAGGGATCAGGCAATGAAACTGGGCATGCGCGCACTGCTGGGATGGGCATTGATGGGCGGCGGACTGATGCAGGCGATGGCAGCGGCCCCGGCCGCGCCGGCGGCCCCTCCAGCCCCCGCTGCAGCAGCGGCCGCGCAGCTGGACCGCGAGCTGGCCGCAGTCGTCAACGACCCGCAGCATCCGCTGACCGGCCTGTCGGTGCTGGCCATCCGCGACGGAAAGGTAGCGTATCAACAACAGTTCGGCCTGCGCCGCATCGACACCACGGGCACCGGCGGCACTGCGGCGGTGACGCCCGCCACCATGTTCCGCATCGCCTCCATCTCCAAGATGATGACCACCTTCGGCCTCATGAAGCTGGTGGAGGAGGGCCGCCTCGAGCTGGACACCGACGTCACCGCCTACCTCGGCTTCCCGCTGCGCAATCCGCACTACCCGGACCGGGCCATCACGCTGCGCCACCTGCTGACCCACACCTCCTCGCTGCGCGACGACGCCGGCTACTCCTGGGGCACGGACACCAGGCTGAGCGACGTGCTTGTGCCCGGCGGCAATAAATACGGCAGCGGCGCCATGTGGGCGCAACCAATGTCGGCGCAAGGCGGCAACGCGGCGCCCGGCGCCTACTTCACCTACTGCAACCTGAACTGGGGCGTGATCGGCACCATCATGGAACGCGTCAGCGGCGAACGCTTCGACCGCCTGATGAAGCGGCTGCTGCTGGCGCCGATGGGCTTGCGCGGCGGCTACAACACCTCCGAATTCCTGCCCGCCGAAGTGGCGGACACGGCCACGCTGTACCGCAAGCGCACCACGGACACCGAGATCTGGAACCCGGCCGGCCCGTGGATCGCCCAGGTGGACAACTACGGCGTGGCGCCGCCCGCCGCCCCGGCCGGCATCGAAGGCTACGTCGTCGGCAGCAACGGCACCTTGTTCAGCCCCACCGGCGGCATGCGCATCTCGGCGCCGGACATGGGCAAGATCATGCTGATGCTGATTAACCACGGCAAGCACGAAGGCAAGCAGATCCTCAAGCCGGACACGATCCAGTTGATGTTCAGCGAACAATGGACATATAAAGAAAGCAGCGAGGGCAACAACGGCGACACCTTGCACGGCCTGTACCACAGCTGGGGCCTGGGCACGCAGCGCTTCGCCGACGCGCCCGGCAGCGGCAACCGCCTGGTGCTGGGCGGCGGCTTCAGCGCCGTGGGCCACCTGGGCGAAGCCTATGGCCTGGTGTCCACTTTCGCGCTGGACATGGCCGGGCGCAACGGCCTGGTATCGCTGATCGGCGGCTTCGGCACCGACCCGGAACAGTACCCCGGCCAGTACTCGGCGCTGGTGCGTTCCGAAGAGCTGATCCTGACGGCGCTGTACCGGCGCGCCGTGCTGGGCAAGGCGGACTAGCCTGCGCGGATTAGACATCACCCAAGGTTATGGCCTGCGCATGACGATTCATTGGAAAGAAGCGGGGCCTGACGCCACACTCTGAAACATCTTCATTAAACGGTTCTCCAGATGCAGCAGGGTACACAGCAAGACGCACAGCAGGTAGTGGTCATCGGCGGCGGCGTCGTTGGGCTGGCATCCGCCTGGTGGCTGCTGGAGGCCGGATATCGCGTCACGCTGCTGGAGCGCGCGCCCACCGTGGGCAGCGCCTCGAGCTACCGCAACGGCGGCCAGCTCAGCTACCGCTACGTGGCGCCGCTGGCGGACGCCGGCGTGCCGCTGAAAGCGCTGCAATGGCTGTTCCAGCAGGACGGCCCGCTGCGCTTCCGTCCCGAAGCCGACCTGCGCCAGTGGCGCTGGCTGGCCAGCTTCCTGGCCAACTGCAACGCCGCCAGCAACCACCGCACCACCGCCAAGCTGCTGGAGCTGGGCGAGCTGAGCCGCAACGCCATGGCCCAGCTGGAACTGGCGCTGCCGCTGTCCGAGTTCGACTGGCGCGACGCCGGCAAGCTGGTGGTGTACCGTTCCCAAAAGATTTTCGACGCCGCCGTGGCGCGGCCCGACGCGGAAGGCAGCCGCCAGGTGCTGACGGCGGCCGACACCGCGCGCGTGGAACCGGCGCTGGCCGAACTCAGTCCGCAACTGGCGGGCGGCATCTACAACAAGGGAGAGGCGGTGGCCGACTGCCACGCGTTCTGCCTGGCGCTGGAACAGCGCCTGCGCGCGCATCCGCGCTTCCAGGGCGTGATCCATGCCGAAGCGCGCGGCATCTTCGCCGAAAATGGCCGCATCTCCGCGATCGACACCAGCGAAGGCTGGATTTCGGCGGACCAGTTCGTGCTGGCCGCCGGCATCCAGAGCCGCGACCTGGCCGCCAGCGCCGGCATCTACCTGCCGATCTACCCGCTGAAAGGCTACAGCCTGACCGCGCCGATCCGGGAACAGGACTGCGCGCCGGAAATCAGCGTCACCGACTTCGAGCGCAAAGTGCTGTACGCGCGCATCGGCGGCAGCCTGCGCATCGCCGCCATGGTGGACATGGTGGGCGAAGACACCAGCCTGGACGCGGACCGCGTGGCCGGCCTGAAGCGCCTGGCGCGCGCCGCCATGCCGACCGCGGCCGACTACAGCCGCGCCGAAGCCTGGGCCGGCCTGCGTCCGGCCACGCCGAACAGCTCGCCCATCATCGGCGCCACGCGCTATCCGAATTTGTGGCTCAACGTGGGCCACGGCCCGCTCGGCTTCACCTTCGCCTGCGGCACCGCCGCCCTGCTGGCCGACCTGATGCGCGGCAAATCCACCCCCTTCGCCCTCGACGGCCTGACACTCGCCGCCTGACATCGGCCCCAAGACGTACCGCAGTAGCCGTTATGGCGGATAATTGCGGGATGTCCAAGTCCAAATCTCCAGCAGCCTGCCCCTGCGGCGGGCCGTCGTTCGCCACCTGCTGCGGCCCCTACATTGAGGGCGCGGCCCTGCCGCCCACGGCGGAGGCGCTGATGCGCTCGCGCTACAGTGCCTACAGCCTGGGCATTGAGCCTTATCTGCAAGCCACCTGGCACGCCAGCACCCGCCCGCAGGAACCCATCATCAGCAGCGATGAAAAATTGCAATGGCTGGGACTTGAGGTAAAATCTTCTTTACGTTTACGTCAACGTAAAGCAGACAACGAGGATTTTGTTGAATTTGTGGCACGCTTTCGCGTCAACGGACGCGGCCAGCGCCTGCACGAAGTCAGCCGCTTTCTGCGCGAGCCCTCCCCCGAGGGCCTGCGCTGGTTTTACGTAGACGGTACTTTCCCCGAATAGACAGCACGCGCCGGAGACAGCGCGATCAGAACAAGAGGAACCCGAATGCCGCACATCGAAAGCAAACTCAATCCGCGCAGCGAAGACTTCAAGTCCAACGCGGCGGCCATGCAAGCCCTGGTCGATGACCTGCGCGACAAGGTGGCCAGGATCGCCCAGGGCGGCGGCGAGGCGGCCAGCGCCAAGCACGTGGCGCGCGGCAAACTGCTGCCGCGCGACCGCGTGCAGATGCTGCTCGATCCCGGCACGCCCTTCCTCGAATTCTCGCAAATGGCCGCCTACGGCATGTACCAGGACGCCAAGGGCGTCGATGCGGCGCCGGCTGCCGGCATCATCACCGGCATCGGCCGCGTGTCCGGCCAGGAGTGCGTCATCGTGTGCAACGACGCCACCGTCAAAGGCGGCACTTACTACCCGGTCACGGTGAAGAAGCACCTGCGCGCGCAGGAGATCGCCGACCAGAACAACCTGCCGTGCATTTACCTGGTGGACTCGGGCGGCGCCAACCTGCCCAACCAGGACGACGTGTTCCCCGACCGCGACCATTTCGGCCGCATCTTCTACAACCAGGCCAATATGTCGGCCAAGGGCATCCCGCAGATCGCGGTGGTGATGGGTTCCTGCACCGCCGGCGGCGCCTATGTGCCGGCCATGAGCGACGAGTCCATCATCGTCAAGGAACAGGGCACCATCTTCCTCGGCGGCCCGCCGCTGGTGAAGGCCGCCACCGGCGAGGTGGTGACGGCGGAAGACCTGGGCGGCGGCGACGTGCACACGCGCCTGTCCGGCGTGGCCGACCACCTGGCGCAGAACGACTTGCACGCGCTGTCGCTGGCGCGCACCATCGTCTCCAACCTGAACCGCACCAAGCCGCAGCAGATGGCACTGCGCGAGTCCGTGGAGCCGAAATATCCGCCCCAGGAACTGTACGGCGTGATCCCGGTCGACACCCGCAAGCCGTTCGATATCCGCGAAGTGATCGCGCGCATCGTGGACGGCAGCGACTTCGATGAATTCAAGGCGCGCTACGGCGCCACGCTGGTGTGCGGCTTCGCCCATATCTACGGCATGAAGGTCGGCATCATCGCCAACAACGGCATCCTGTTCTCCGAGTCCGCGCTGAAGGGCGCGCACTTCATCGAGCTGTGCGCGCAGCGCAAGATACCGCTGGTGTTCCTGCAGAATATCACCGGCTTCATGGTGGGCCGCAAGTACGAAAACGAAGGCATCGCCCGCAACGGCGCCAAGATGGTGACGGCAGTGGCCACCGCCGCCGTGCCGAAGTTCACCGTCATCATCGGCGGCAGTTTCGGCGCCGGCAACTACGGCATGTGCGGCCGCGCCTACTCGCCGCGCTTCATGTGGATGTGGCCGAACGCGCGCATCTCGGTGATGGGCGGCGACCAGGCCGCGTCCGTGCTGGCCACCGTCAAGCGCGACGGCATCGAAGCCAAGGGCGGCCAGTGGAGCGCCGACGAGGAAGCGGCCTTCAAGCAGCCGATCAAGGACCAGTACGAGCACCAGGGCCACCCCTACTACGCCACCGCGCGCCTGTGGGACGACGGCGTGATCGATCCGGCCGACACCCGCATGGTGCTGGGCCTGGGCCTGTCCGCCGCGCTCAATGCGGAAATCCCGGACACCAAGTTCGGCGTATTCCGCATGTAAGGGGGAACATATATGACTTACGAAACCCTGGAAGTGACAATCGCGGGTAAACTGGCGACCGTTACACTGAACCGCCCGGACGTGCGCAACGCGTTCAACGAGAAGACCATCAACGAGCTGGCCCTGGCTTTCGATGAGCTGGGCCGCAACGAGCTGGTACACGCGGTCGTGCTGGCCGCCAATGGCGCCGCATTCTGCGCCGGCGGCGATTTGAACTGGATGAAAGCAATGGCGGGCTACACGCACGCCGAGAACAATGCAGACGCCATGCAGCTGGCGCAAATGCTGCGCACCATCTACCTGTGCCCGAAGCCCGTGGTGGCCAAGGTGCACGGCGACTGCTACGCGGGCGGCATGGGCCTGGTGGCCGCATGCGACGTGGTGGTGGCGGCCGATGTGGCCAACTTCTGCCTGAGCGAAGTGAAGCTGGGACTGATCCCGGCCACCATTTCACCTTATGTGATCAAAGCCATGGGCGAGCAGGCTGCGCGCCGCTACTTCCTGACCGCCGAGCGCTTTGGCGCGGCGGAAGCCTACCGCATCGGTTTCGCCCACGAGGTGGTGCCGGCGGAGGCGATCGACGCGAAAGTCGCGGAGATCGTCAAGGCGCTGCTGGGTAACAGCCCGAACGCGGTGAAGGAAGCCAAGACGCTGGTGCGCGACGTGACCGGACAGCCGGTCAGCGACGCGCTGCTGGCCGATACGGCGCTGCGCATCGCGCACATCCGCGCATCGGAGCAGGGCCGCGAAGGCGTCGCTTCCTTCCTGGAGAAGCGCAAGCCGGCGTGGCTAAACTAATGGAGTATGTTTGGAATCGAATTTACAAAATGATTGGGTAGCACGCAGCCTGCGCAGTGTATGGCATCCGTGCACCCAGATGCAGCACCATGAGACTGTGCCGCTGATACCTGTGAAGCACGGCCGTGGCGCGTGGCTGTACGACCATGAAGGCCGCCGCTACCTGGACGCGATCAGCTCCTGGTGGGTGAACCTGTTCGGCCATGCCAACCCGCGCATCAACGCCGCGCTGAAGGAGCAGCTGGACACGCTGGAACACGCCATGCTGGCCGGCTTCACGCACGAACCGGTGATCGAGCTGTCCGAGCGGCTGGCCGCCTTGACGGGCCACAACCTGGGCCACGCGTTCTACGCATCGGACGGCGCCTCCGCCGTCGAAATCGCTTTGAAGATGAGCTTCCACTCCTGGCGCAACAAGGGCCAGTCCGAGAAGCAGGAATTCGTCTGCCTCAAGGGCAGCTACCACGGCGAAACCATCGGCGCCCTGGCCGTGACCGACGTGGCGCTGTTCAAGGATGCCTACGGCCCGCTGCTGCGCGCCACGCAGACGGTGATGTCGCCGGACGCGCGCCAGGCTGCCGAAGGCGATACCGCGCAAGACGTTGCCCGCCGCGCCGCCGCCGACGTGGAGCGGCTGTTCAATGAGCGCGGCGACAAGATCGCCGCCATCATCATCGAGCCGCTGGTGCAATGCGCCACCGGCATGGCGATGCACGACCCGCTCTACCTGCAACTGGTGCGCGCGCTGTGCGACCGGCATTCCGTGCACCTGATCCTGGACGAAATCGCGGTCGGCTGCGGCCGCACCGGCACCTTCTTCGCCTGCGAACAGGCCGGCATCTGGCCGGACTTCCTGTGCCTGTCGAAAGGCATCAGCGGCGGCTACCTGCCCTTGTCGCTGGTGTTGTCGCGCGACGAGATCTACCAGGCCTTCTACAGCGCCGACGTGACGCGCGGCTTCTTGCACTCGCATTCGTACACTGGCAACCCGCTGGCTTGCCGCGCCGCGCTGGCCACGCTGGACATCTTCGAGCAGGACAACGTGCTGGAAGCGAACAAGCTGCGCGCGGCGCGCCTGACGAAAGCGCTGGAGCCGCTGGCGAACCACGAACGCATCAAGAACACCCGCCACCAGGGCATGATCTGGGCCTTCGACGCCATCGATGCCGGCCCCACCTTCTCGCGCCGCTACTTCGCCGAAGCCACGCGCCAGGAACTGCTGCTGCGCCCCATCGGCCCCACCATCTACCTGATGCCGCCGTACATTCTCGACGACGAGGAAATCGACGGCCTGGCCGCCCGCACGCTGTCCGTGTTCGAAGCAACGCTGGCCGGAGGGGGGGCATGATGGAACTGCTGAACAAACTCCAGTCCCAGCTCAACGTGCTGGAAGAACGCAGCCTGATACGCAAGCGCCGCACCGTCGATTCGGCCACCGGTCCGCGCCTGACGGTGGACGGTCGCGAAGTGCTGTGCTTCAGCAGCAACGACTACCTGAGCCTGGCCAGCCATCCGCGCGTGATGGCGGCGCTGCAGGAGGGCGTGGCACTATACGGCGCCGGCAGCGGCGCATCGCACCTGATCAGCGGCCATAGCCGCGCGCACGCGCAGCTGGAGGAACGTCTGGCCGAATTCGTGGGGCCGTACATCGAGTCGCCGCGCGCGCTGTACTTCTGCACCGGCTACATGGCCAACCTGGGCGTGCTGACCGGCCTGGCGGCGGGCGACAAGGACACCGAGTTCTTCTCCGAGTCGCTGAACCACGCCTCGCTGATCGACGGCGCGCGCCTGTCGCGCACCAGCATCAAGGTGTACGGCCATGCGGACGTGGCAGCGCTGGCCGGCCTGCTGGCCGCCAGCACCGCCGCCAACAAGATCGTCGTCACCGATTCCGTGTTCAGCATGGACGGCGACCTGGCGCCGCTGCCGGAACTGCTGGCGCTGTGCGAACAGCATGGCGCCTGGCTGGTGGTGGATGACGCGCACGGTTTCGGCACGCTGGGCGAAAACGGACGCGGCGCACTGGAGCATTTCAACCTGCGCTCGCCCTACCTGGTCTACATGGGCACGCTGGGCAAAGCCGCCGGCGTGGGCGGCGCGTTCGTCGCCGCGCACGAAGTGGTGATCGAAACGCTGATCCAGAAAGCCCGCCCCTACATCTTCACCACCGCCGCGCCGCCCGCGCTGGCGCACGCGCTGCTGACCAGCATCGACATCATCGCCGGCGAAGAGGGCCGCGCGCGCCGCGCCAATGTGCAAAGCCTGGTGAAACAGCTGCGCGCAGGCCTGAAGCTGCAGCGCTGGCAGCACATGCCGTCCGACACGGCGGTGCAACCCATCATCATCGGCGAGAACCCGGAAACCATGCGCGCGGCGGCGGCCCTGTATGCACAAGGCCTGTGGGTAGGCGGCATCCGCCCGCCCACGGTCCCGCAAGGCACCTCGCGCCTGCGCGTCACACTGGCCGCAGGCCACACCGCAGCCGAAGTGGATCAGCTTATCGCAGCACTGAACGCATTGGAAAGGACCAGCCATGCGCCCTGAAAATTCGACCATCGCGCCCACCGCCGACGCGCCGGACGTGATCGTGGCCGCGCCCGACGCGGATCTTGCCGTCGGCGTGGCCACCCCCGCCGCAGCTGCGGCCGCGCCGCAAGCCAGCCCATCGCCGGCGCCGGCCATGGCCGGCTTGCCGCCGCGCTTCGCCTGCTTCGTCACCGGCACCGACACTGAAATCGGCAAGACCCTCACTTCCTCGGCGCTGCTGCACGCGCTGGTGAAGCAGCGCGTGCGCGCCTGCGGCATGAAGCCGGTGGCGGCCGGCGCCGAACTGCGCGACGGCGAGCTGCATAACGACGATGCCGACCAGCTGACCGCCGCCGGCAACGTCACCATGCTGCAATCGCTGACCACGCCCTACATGCTGACGGAGCCGGCCGCGCCGCACATCGCCGCCGCCATGGAAGGCGTGACCATCGACGCGGTGCCCATCCTGGCCGCCTACCTGGAGATCGCCGCCGCCACCGACGCGGTGGTGGTGGAAGGCGTGGGCGGCTTCCGCGTGCCGCTGAACGACAGCTTCGACACCGCCGACCTGGCGCAGCAGCTGGACCTGCCGGTGATCCTGGTAGTGGGCCTGCGGCTGGGCTGCATCAATCACGCGCTGCTGACGGTGGAAGCCATCGAAGCGCGCGGCCTGACACTGGTGGGCTGGGTGGCCAACGAGCTGCAAACCGAGATGAATTTCGCCGACGAGAACGTGGCCGCACTGGAGCAGCGCATTGCCGCGCCGCTGCTGGGCCGCATTCCGCGCCTGGAACAGCCGACTGCCGCAGCGGCAGCCGCGCACCTGGATTTTACGGGCCTGCCGAACTGGCCTGCCCGCCGCAACAATACCTGAACGTGAAGGAAACATGATGTCCCTGCAAGAACCAAAGACCGTAGAACTGCACCGCCCAAGCCCTGCCATCAAGCTGCCGGAAGCGGCCACCTGGCCGCTGGACGACGTGATGGCGCTGTTCGAGCTGCCGTTCAATGAGCTGATGTTCCGCGCCCAGGAAACCCACCGCGCCAACTTCCCGGCGGGCGACGTGGAACTGGCCACGCTGCTGTCGATCAAGACCGGCGGCTGCGAGGAAGACTGCAGCTACTGCCCGCAGGCCGCGCGCTACGACACCGGCGTGGAAGCCAAGAAGATCCTCGGCATCGACACCGTGCTGGAAGCGGCGCGCCAGGCCAAGGAAAACGGCGCCACCCGCTTCTGCATGGGCGCGGCATGGCGCAGCCCGAAGGAGCGCGACATGGACAAGGTTGAGGAAATGGTGCGCGAAGTGAAGGCGCTGGGCCTGGAAACCTGCGCCACGCTGGGCATGCTGGAAGAGCAGCAGGCAGAACGCCTGAAGGCCGCCGGCCTGGACTACTACAACCACAACCTGGACACCGCGCCCGAGTTCTACAACAACGTGATCTCCACCCGCGAATACCAGGACCGCCTGGACACGCTGGGCCACGTGCGCAACGCCGGCCTGAAGGTCTGCTGCGGCGGCATCGTCGGCATGGGCGAAACGCGCTTGCAGCGCGCCGGCCTGATCGCGCAGCTGGCTAACCTGAACCCGTACCCGGAATCGGTGCCGGTGAACCACCTGGTGCAGGTGGAAGGCACGCCGCTGCACGGCATGGACCCGCTGGACCCGTTCGAATTCGTGCGCACCATCGCCGTGGCCCGCATCACCATGCCGAAAGCGCGCGTGCGCCTGTCCGCAGGCCGCCGCCAGATGGGCGAAGCGGTGCAGGCCATGTGCTTCCTGGCCGGCGCCAATTCGATCTTCTACGGCGACAAGCTGCTCACCACCGACAACCCGGAAGCGAACGACGACCGCGCGCTGCTGGCCAAGCTGGGCTTGACGACCCGCGCCAACACGCTGGAATCGGTGCAGAAGGAAAGCTGCGCCTGCTGATTCCCAGCCGCTGCAGCAGCAATCGAACTCAAAAAATCTAAAGCCACGAGCTGAATAGAGAGAGACCACATGTTCAAGAAAATCCTGATTGCCAACCGTGGTGAAATTGCCTGCCGCGTCGCCGCTACCGCGCGCCGCCTGGGCATCAAGACTGTCGCTGTCTATTCGGAAGCGGATGCCAACGCCAAGCACGTCGCCGTGTGCGACGAAGCGGTGCTGATCGGCCCCGCCGCCGCCAAGGAAAGCTATCTGCGCGGCGACAAGATCATCGCCGTGGCGAAAGCCACCGGCGCGCAGGCCATCCACCCCGGCTACGGCTTCCTGTCCGAGAACGCCGAGTTCGCGGACGCATGCGCCGAAGCGGGCCTGGTGTTCATTGGCCCGCCGGCTTCGGCGATGCGCGCGATGGGCTCCAAGTCCGCCGCCAAGTCGCTGATGGAAAAGGCCGCCGTGCCGCTGGTTCCCGGCTACCACGGCGACAATCAGGATGCCGATTTCCTGAACCGGGAAGCCGACCGCATCGGCTACCCCGTGCTGCTGAAAGCTTCCGCCGGCGGCGGCGGCAAAGGCATGCGCGTGGTTGAAAATTCCGAAGCATTCAAGGAGGCGCTGGCTTCCTGCAAACGCGAAGCGATCAGCTCCTTCGGCGACGACAAGGTGCTGGCCGAGAAATACCTGCAGCGCCCGCGCCACATCGAAATCCAGGTGTTCGCGGACACGCTGGGCAACTGCATCTACCTGTTCGAGCGCGACTGCTCGGTGCAGCGCCGCCACCAGAAAGTGCTGGAGGAAGCGCCGGCCCCGAACATGACCGGCGAACGCCGCGCCGCCATGGGCGAAGCGGCGGTTGCCGCCGCCAAGGCCGTGGGCTACGTGGGCGCCGGCACGGTGGAGTTCATCGCCAACCAGGACGGTTCGTTCTACTTCATGGAGATGAACACCCGCCTGCAGGTGGAGCACCCGGTGACCGAAATGATCACCGGCACCGACCTGGTGGAATGGCAGCTGCGCGTTGCCGCAGGCGAGCCGCTGCCGAAGAAACAGGACGAGCTGCGCATCCACGGCCACGCCATCGAAGCGCGCATCTACGCCGAAAACCCGGAGAAGGGCTTCCTGCCGTCGATCGGCACCTTGCGCCACCTGGAGACGCCCGGCGCCGTCAACTTCGAACTGGGCGGTATACCAGGCCACCCGTCCGGCGTGCGCATCGATTCCGGCGTGCGCGAAGGCGACGCCATTTCGCCGTTCTACGACCCGATGATCGCCAAGCTGATCGTCTGGGGCGCCGACCGCAAGCAGGCGCTGGCCCGCATGTCGCAGGCGCTGGCGCAGTACCAGATCGTGGGCCTGGCGGCCAACATCGCCTTCCTGAAACGCCTGGTGGAAGGCGAAGCCTTCGCCACGGCCGACCTGGACACCGGCCTGATTGAACGCAACCACGACGCGCTGTTCCCGGCCGCGCAACCGGCAGCCGAAGGCGCGCTGGCGCTGGCCGCCGTGGCGCTGATCGAAGCGGAGAAGGACGCATCGGCCGCGCAGTCCGGCGCCAATGCGGCCGACCCGTGGGGGCAGGCGCTGGGCTGGCGCATGAACAACGCCTACACGCGCAGCCTGTCCTTCACGGACGACTACGCGGCGGCGCTGCCGTCCAGGGCCTACAACGTGCAGATCACCTACCGCGACGCGGACTGGGTGTTCAACCTGCCGGGCTGCGCCGAGGCGCAGCCCGAGCGCCTCAGCCTGATGTCGCAGCAGGGCACGGACTTCAGCATCAAGCTGGGCGACACCGCCTGGCACGGCAGCGTGCGCCGCGACGGGGATATGTTCCACGTCTTCACCGGCGGCGCGCACTACGCGCTGGCCTACAACGACCCGATGGCGCACGCCGGCGAGGCCGAAGCCGATGGCGGCCGCCTGACCGCGCCGATGCCGGGCAAGGTGGTGGCGGTGCTTGCCGAAAAGGGCAAGCAAGTGAAGAAGGGCGACGCGCTGGTCATCATGGAAGCGATGAAGATGGAGCACACCATCTCCGCGCCGCACGACGGCCTGGTGGAAGACGTGCTGTATGCTGTTGGCGACCAGGTTGCCGACGGCGCTCCGCTGCTGGCATTCAAGGCCGCCTGAGAAGGAGACCGGCATGCGAATTTTGCTGCACAGGGCCGACGGCCAGACCGAGCCCTGGATCAAGGACTTCGCGCGGCACCTGCCGGAGGCGGAAGTGGTGGTGTGGCGGGCGGATGAAGCGCTGCCGCCCTGCGACTACGCGGTCACCTGGGCGCCGCCGGAAGCCATGCTGCGCAACCTGGCCGAAGTCAAGGCTGTGTTCCTGACCGGCGCCGGCGCCGACGGCATTTTGAAGTTCGATGCGCGGCTTCCGCACAACGTGCCCATCGTGCGCCTCGGCGACGCCGGCATGGGCGTGCAGATGGCAGAGTACGTGACGCACGCGGTGCTGCGCTACTACCGCCGTTTCGACGAGTACGAAGCGCAGGCGCGCGCAGGGCAGTGGACGCCGCTGCCGCAGCACAACCGCGAAGACTTCTCGGTGGGCGTGCTGGGCATGGGCGTGCTGGGCGCGCGCGTGCTGCAGGCGCTGAAGGAATTCGGATTCCCGCTGCGCGCCTGGAGCCGCAGCGCCAGGACCATGGACGGCGTGCAGTGCTTCCACGGCGCCGATGGCCTGGACACCTTCCTGCGCGGCGCGCGCGTGGCCGTGTGCCTGCTGCCGCTGACGCAGGACACCGCCAACATCCTCAACCGCACCAATATGTGCAAGCTGCCGCAAGGCGCCTACCTGGTCAACGTGGGGCGCGGCGCGCACCTGGCCGAGCCGGACCTGCTCACGCTGGTGAAGTCCGGCCATATCGCGGCGGCCACGCTGGACGTGTTCCGCAACGAGCCGCTGCCGGTGCAGCACCCGTTCTGGCAGGAGCCGCGCATCACCATCACGCCGCACATTTCGGCGCTGACGCTGCGGCGCGAAAGCGTGCAGCAGATCGCCGGCAAGATCCGCCAGATGGAGCGCGGCGAGCCGGTGGCCGACGTCATCAACCGCCTGCATGGATACTGAACAAGGGAACCAACATGAACGCACTGCCCAAGCAAGTCAAAATCGTTGAAGTCGGCCCGCGCGACGGCCTGCAGAACGAGAAGGAAACCATCTCGGCCGAGGTGAAGACCGAGCTGGTGAACCGCCTCACCAGCGCCGGCTTCGCCAATATCGAAGCGGCGTCCTTCGTGTCGCCCAAGTGGGTGCCGCAGATGGCCACCAGCAAGGAAGTGATGGCCGCCATCGCGCGCAAGCCGGGCACCATCTATTCCGCGCTCACGCCCAACATGCAGGGCTTCGAAGCGGCGCTGGCGGCCAAAGCGGACGAGGTGGTGATCTTCGGCTCGGCCTCGGAAGCGTTCTCGCAAAAGAACATCAACTGTTCCATCGCCGAATCGATCGCGCGCTTCGTCGACGTGGCCAAGGCTGCCAAGGACAACGGCCTGCGCCTGCGCGGTTCGATCAGCTGCTCGTTCGGCTGCCCGTACCAGGGCGATGTGCCGCTGGACGCGGTGGCGGACGTGGTGGGCCGCATGCGCGACCTGGGCTGCGACGAAATCGACATCGCCGACACCATCGGCGTGGCCACGCCGCGCAAGACGCAGGCGGTCATGGAAACGGCCATCGGCGCGTTCCGCCTGGACGGGCTGTCCGGCCACTTCCACGACACCTACGGCCAGGCGCTGGCCAACATCTACGCCAGCCTGGAGCTGGGCATCTCGATCTTCCATTCGTCGGTATCGGGCCTGGGCGGCTGCCCGTACGCCAAGGGCGCCACCGGCAACGTGGCCACGGAAGACGTGCTGTACATGATGAACGGCCTGGGCATCCACACCGGCATCGACCTCGACATCGTGGTGGACGCGGGCCAGTACATCTCGCAAGTGCTGGGCCGCAAAGGCGCCAGCCGCGCCGGCAACGCCATCGCAGCGAAACGCGCAGGCTGAGGGGGCCGGAATAGAAAAAACCCGCTTGATGTTGCCATCAAGCGGGTTTTTAAATTTTGGTCGGAGTACAAGGATTCGAACCTTGGACCCCCTGGTCCCAAACCAGGTGCGCTACCGGGCTGCGCTACACTCCGAAGAAGCAAGATAATACAAGCTGGGTTTTCTTCGGTCAAGGGCAGGAACGAAAAAACTTCAGAAATGCAGGTTTTTCTTCAATATGGGACACTGGCTGCATACTAATTAAGCAAAACATCATGCACCTGCACACTTCCTACGCAGTGGAGCGGTATGGTTCGCCGGCCAGCAGGCCGGGCGGCATTGCCATCGGCGTGGCGATTTCCATCGTGCTGCATGCGATCTTGCTGTATCAGTCCCGTTTCGGCTTGACGCCGCCGGCGCCCGCGCTGCCGCAGCAGGAAACCATCACGGTCTGGCTGCGCCCGGCGCCTGTCGCGCCGCCCGTCCTGCAGCCACTGCCGCCGCCGCGCGTGCCGCTGACGGTGCAAGCCGAACCGCCGCCGCCGAAAAAGGACATCCGCAAGGAACGCACGCCGCGCAAACCAGCGCCGGCAACTCCCACGGACGTCACGCCGGCGCCGGCAAGCGAAGCGCCGGGCATGACTTGGGTCGCCCCTGCTCCTGCGGCCGCATCGGCGCCGGCCGATCCGTTCGCAGAGCCGGCACAGGCCGAGGCGGCGCCAAAGTTCGATATGGATGCGGCGCGGCGCTCGGCGCGCAAAGTGGCGAACGAGCGCGATCCTGCCAAGGCGGGAACGGCGGTGGGTCAGTTTCCTGAAAAGCCGCTGGCCAGCGAGACGCCGCTGGCGCGCAAGATGTCGCGGGCGGCGCGCGCCGACTGCAAGGACGGCATCCCGGGCGGCTTGCTGGCGCCGCTATTGCTGGCCATGGACAAGAAGGACCACGGCTGCAAATGGTAGCGGCGTTGGCAAGTTCCGCGCTCAGGCGTCGCCGGCGCCGGCTTTCATCTGCAAGGCGCGCTCGTACAGCGCGTTTTTCTTGCGGCCGGTGATTTGCGCGGTAAGCGCGGCTGCCTGTTTGACGGGCAGCTCGGCCACCAGCAGGGCCAGGATGCGCTCGGCTTCGGCGTCCTGCGCATCCTCCGCTTCGGCCGCGCCTTCCACCAGCACCACGTATTCGCCCTTTTCGCGGTGCGCGTCCGCGCCCAGCCAGGCCACGGCCTCGGACAGCGGGCAGCGGTGGATTTCCTCGAACAGCTTGGTCAGCTCGCGCGCGAACACCACCTGGCGCGTGGGCTCGAACGCCGCCGCCAGCGCCGCCGCGCATTCGACGATGCGGTGCGGTGCTTCATAGAACACCATGGTGGCGGTGACGTTGCGCAATTGCAGCAGCGTGGTTTCGCGCTGCTTGGCCTTGGACGGCAGGAAGCCGATGAAGTGGAACTGGTCATTCAGCAGGCCGCTGGCGGAGATGGCCGTCACGGCCGCCGACGCGCCGGGCAGCGGCACCACGCGCAGGCCGGCCGCGCGCACCGCGTCGACGATGCGCGCGCCGGGGTCGGATACGGCGGGCGTGCCGGCATCCGACACCAGGGCGATGCGTTCACCCGCCTGCAGGCGCGCGATCAGCGTTTCGGCCGCTTCGCGCTCGTTGTGCTGGTGGGCGGCGATCAGCGGCTTGTGCAGGCCGAAGCGGGTCAGCAGCTGGGCGGTGTTGCGGGTGTCCTCGCAGGCCACCGCATCCACAAGGCTCAAAACATGCAACGCCCTAAGACTTATATCAGTGACATTACCGATCGGGGTCGCCACTACGTACAATGTTGCGATAGGATAGGTCTGGTTGGCTGTCTCGCCCAGTACGGGCAGGGTGGCGATGCTGGTTGCTTGGTCTGTCATGGAGGTTGGATGCTGCCTATAAGAGTGAAAATGCTGCTGTTGTGCCTGGCAGCCGGTCTGACCAGCGCTTGCAGCACGCCTTGCGACGCGCCGGGCAAATTGTGCGCGCCTGTGACGTCAATTACAAGTCCGATGCCACAACACGCGCAGGCCGTGCCCGCCGCGCCCCGGGCGGCGCCGGAACGCGCGCCGGAACCCAAGCCCGTGGTGGAAACCTTTGCCGTGGCGATGCCGGGCACGCAAATGGAAACACCCTCGCTGCTGCCGACAGGCGCCAGCATGGACGCGCCCGCTGCCGCCGTAGCCGATGCCGCCCCCGGCTACCGCATCGGCCTGATGCTGCCGCTGCGCTCCGAACCGCTGCGCCTGGCCGCCGAGGCGGTGCGCGACGGCTTCCTGGCCGCCTGGGACCGCGACCGCGCGGGCATCGCCGTCACCGTGATCGAAACCGGCGACGTGGCGCAGGACGTGCTGGCCGCCTACGCCGGCGCGCTGGAACAGCAGGACATGATCGTCGGCCCGCTGGCCCGTTCGGCGGTCACCGCCGTGGCGGCCAGCCCGCTGGTGCTGAAACCCACCATCGCCCTCAACCACCCGGACGGGCGCGGCGAAACCACGCTGCCCCCGCAGATGATGGTGATCGGCCTGTCGATCGAGGACGAGGCGCGCCAGGCCGCCGACTGGGCCGCGCGCGAGCAGCCCGGCGCCATCGCCTACATCCTGTCCAACCAGGCCCAGTACCAGCGCCGCAGCGCCAACGCCTTCGCCGCGCAGTGGCAGCGCCTGGGCCGCTCCGCCAAGACAGCGGAAATGATGGTGCTGAACGGCTACCTGAGCGACGGTGAACTGGTGGCGCTGCGCGCGCGGCTGCAAAGCGAGCCGTCGGCCCTGGTGTTCGCCGCGCTGGATGCGGACCAGACGCGCCAGCTGCGCGTGGCGCTGCAGGCGCCGCCGCTGGGCGAGATTCCCGTCTACGGCACCTCGTCGCTCAATCCCGGCAAGGCCAAGCAGCTGCCCGGCCCCGAGCTGGACGGCGTGCGCCTGCTGGATTTGCCCTGGCAGATACAGCGCGACCACCCGGCGGTGATGGTCTACCCGCAAACGGTGGGCAGGGATGCGGACATGGAACGCCTGTATGCGCTGGGCATCGACGCTTTCCGCATCGCGCATGAAATCGCCCGCAACGCGCAGCGCAAGCAGGGCGCCGACTTCAAGCTGGACGGCGTGACCGGGCAGCTGAAGGTGCGCTTCGGCGACGGCCCGGCCGCCTTCGAGCGGCGCGCGCTGCCGGCCGTCTACAAGAACGGCGTGCCGGCGCCGCTGCAACCCTAGGGCGGGAGCCATGCCCCTCACCACGCGGCAATTGCAGGGCAACGCGGGCGAGGACGAGGCGCTGGCCCACTTGCAGCAACACGGCCTGGTGCTGGTGGAGCGCAATTTCCGCTGCAAGGGCGGCGAAATCGACCTGATCATGCGCGACGGCGGGGCGCTGGTGTTCGTCGAGGTGCGCCAGCGGGCCGGCGGCGGCTTCGGCGGAGCGGTGGCCAGCGTCACGCCCGCCAAGCAGCGCCGCCTGATCCACGCCGCCCAGTTCTACCTGCTGCGCGTGAAACCGCTGCCGCCGTGCCGCTTCGACCTGGTGGCCATCGATGCCGGAAAATTAAGCTGGCTAAGGAATGTAATAGACGCACCTGCATAATGCTAGTCGATGCGTTGAACCGCCAAGCGCAGCCCCATCGTGTTCAAAATCGCACGCAGGGTCTTCAACGAGGGATTGCCCTGCGTGGATAAGGTGCGATACATCGTGTTGGGATTAGCATCCGCCCGGCGCGCCACTTCCTGCACGCCGCCGAAAGCACTGCTCAAGTATCTCAGCGCCATCATCAGATCGACTTCGTCCCCTGTCGCGAGCACGTCGTTGAGATAGTCCGCCGCCAAGCCAGGATCCTTCTGGAACATCTCTATCGTTGCATCATCATGAGAGCGGTGTGTATTAGCCATTTCGATTCTTCCAGTCTCGCAGCATGTCGATAGCCGCTGTGATATCTCGAGTCTGTGCTCGCTTTGTGCCCCCGCAAGTCAGGAGGACGACGGCTTTACCAACAAATGCAAAGTAAACCCTGTAACCCGGGCCGATATCGATACGGAGTTCCTGAATTCCGCCGCGTACAGACTGACGATCACCAGCCAAGCCGGCCGCCAACCGCGCTACGCGACGGATAATTGCTATTTTTGCTTCCCGATCACGTAGCGCATCAAGCCAGTCCTGAAAGTGGTCTTTGCCATGCACATCCACATAGTGAAGGACCGTGTACATATTAGCTTATAAGCGAATAATCGCAAGGCACGTGTGCTGGCCAGAATGGCACAGGAACCCAGACGGCAGCTTGATCTGTGTCTTATCGCAGGGCGATTCCGGCTATCGGATCGCTGCTACGCAGCTTCCTCTGCTTGATATGTAAGCATTTTTAACAGCGCTTGTCCGGTCCGGCGGGCGACTGCACTATAATCCCACACCATGAATACTCAACGCATCCTCTCCCACTTCCACGAAAGTGCCGAAATCAAGATCCAGTCCGCGACCGTGCTGGCGCAGCCGATCGGGCAGGCTATTGAACTGATGTTTTCGGCTTTGTCCAACGGCAACAAGATCTTGGCCTGCGGTAACGGCGGCTCGGCTGCCGACGCGCAGCACTTCGCCGCCGAGCTGGTGGGACGCTTCGAACGCGAGCGCTTCCCGCTGCCGGCCATTTCACTGGCCACCGACACTTCCATCCTGACCGCCGTGGCGAACGACTACAGCTACCGCGAAATCTTCTCGAAACAGGTGCAGGCCTTCGGCCAGGCGGGCGACATCCTGCTGGCCATCTCCACGTCCGGCAATTCGGCCAACGTGATGGCGGCCATCGAGGCGGCGCTGGAACGCGAAATGCGCGTGATCGCCATGACCGGCAAGGGCGGCGGCGCCATCGGCAAAATGCTGACCGACGCCGACGTGCACATCTGCGTGCCGGCCGACCGCACCGCCCGCATCCAGGAAGTGCACCTGGTGACCATACATGCTTTGTGCGACGGCATCGACGTCGCACTATTCGGAGGAGATGTGAATGAGTAAAGCCGGCACCGTAGTCCGCCGCGTGGTATTTGGCGCAGTCCTGCTGTCCTCGCTGTCCGCCTGCGTTCCGCTGGTGGTGGGCGGCGCCGTGGGCGGCACCCTGGCCGCATCCGACCGCCGCACCTTCGGCGCGCAAACCGAGGACAAGGCCATCGCCGTCAAGGTCGAGCTCAAGCTGCCCAACCTGGTGGGCGACGCCGGCCACGTGAACGTGGCCAGCTTCAACCGCCGCGTGCTGCTGACCGGCGAAGTGCGCGACCAGGCCATGAAGGACAACGTGGAACGCGAAGTGCGCGCCGTCGAAGGCGTGCTGTCGGTGACCAACGAACTGGAAATCGCCGGCCCGGCCAGCTACACCTCGCGCTCGAACGACGCCCTCATCACTACCAAGGTGAAAGCCAGCCTGGTGGACATGAAAGACATCTCGGCCAACTCCTTCAAGGTGGTCACCGAGCGCGGCAACGTCTACCTGATGGGCCGCGTGACGCAGCGCGAAGGCACCATCGCGGCCGACGTGGCGCGCGGCGTGAGCGGCGTCTACAAGGTGGTCAAGGTTTTCGAGTATATTAGTGAAGAAGAATGGAAACAGTACCAGCCTAAACCTGCCGCCAACTAATCATGTCCTCCTCCACCGCCTGGATCAAACCCGCCCTGGCCGCCGCTGTTATCGCCGGCCTGGGAGTGACTGCTTACTTCTCGCTGAACCAACACAGCAGCGCGCCGGACGTGACCTTCCTGGGCATCAAGGGCGAGCAGATCACGCCGGCCAGCCTGCGCGGCAAGGTGGTGATGGTGAACTTCTGGGCCACGTCCTGCGTCACCTGCGTGAAGGAAATGCCGCAGATGGTGGACACGTACAACAAGTACAAGGACAAGGGCCTGGAGTTCGTGGCGGTGGCGATGAAGGAAGATCCGCCCAATTACGTGCTGAACTTCGCGGAAACGCGGCAGTTGCCGTTCAAGGTGGCGCTGGACGTGAAGGGCGACGCGGCCAAGGCCTACGGCAACGTGGCCATGACGCCCACCACCTTCGTCATCGACAAGGAAGGCCGCATCATCAAGCGCTACGTGGGCGAGCCGGAATTCCCGGCGCTGCACAAGCTGCTTGAGAAAGCGCTGCAGGGATAAAAAAAGGACGCCGCGGCGTCCTTTTCGTTTTAGAAGCCGGCTTGCACCGACAAGTACCAGCCCTTCTGCTTCTTCTTGTTGAACACGGTGATCTCGCCCAGGTTGGCGTAGGCCGCCGTGACCGACACATTGCGGGTAGGGAACCAGGCCACGAAGGCGTCCCAGTACGCTTTTTCCGGATCCACGCCCAGGTTGTGCGGCTTGTGGCGGTATTCGGCGCCCAGCGCCAGCTTGCGGTTGAGCAGGTAGGCCACCGACGCTTCCGGCATCAGCCGCGCGTGGTCGCCCTGGTCGCCGCCGAAGCCGAGGATGCCCATCTGGTTGGCCTTGGTGGCGCGCAGAGTAGCATTGGCCAGCAGGCTCTGCTCGAACAGCACCTTGGTGGCCGCCACGTAGTAATCGTAGCCGCTGTCGTCCCTGGCGCCCAACTGGGTCACATTGGTGACGCCCAGCGCGCCCAGGCCGCCGACACCCTTGTTCTTCTTGTACATGATGCCGGCCGCCACCTGCGGCAGCCACGAGTCCTGCTCGTAGACGGCGTCGCCCATCAGGCGCACCTTCAGCCCGACGATGTCCTGCCGGATGCGCAGCGCGTTCAGCGGCGCCAGGCCGCCCTTGAAGTCCTGGCGCGCCAGCGACAACTCCAGCCGGTCGCCCACGCCAAGCGCCACGCCGTAAGTTCCCAGCGAATAGTCCTGCGTTTTCACGTGCGTGTAGTGGGCGTTGGCGCCCCAGCTGTCGCGCGAGCCATAGCCGGTGATCAGCGCCCACGGGGTGAGGCCGCCGCCGCCCGCTCCTTCCAGCTGGCTCACGCCGCCGGTGGCCAGGAATTTGCCCATGTCCGGTTTGCCTTGCACGCCGGGCGAGAAGGTCACGATGTCGCGCTGCATGGGCGCCAGCTTGGCGATCAGCTTGTTCGACACGCCGGTGGGCACGCCGTGCCGCTCCATGGCGATCTGCAGGTCCTCGGCCAGCGCGTTGAACTGGGCGTTGGTGATCTTCAGGTCGATGTGGACCGACTTCATGTCGCGCACCGTGCCCACGCCGTCCATGGTCTTGTCGCGGTATTTGCCGGTGTACCGGCACGGGCCGCCCGCGAATTCGCAGAACTGCTCCTGCAGGCGCAGGTTCAGCTGCGGGATATCGAAGTCGTCGAACGATTCCTTGATGCGGGGGTCGGCCAGCACCAGCGCGACGAAGGTATCGGTGATGTTCTTGATGCCTTCCTTGCCGCCCAGCCCCCGGTAGGTGGAATCGTCGGTGTACGGGGTCTGCGCGCAGGCGAGCGAGGACGCCAGCAGCAGGCCGAGCGTCGCAACGCGGGCGGCTTGGATCATAGGCGGTCCTTGGCGCTTTACTTCGGATACAAAATCATCTGCGTGCAGCGGAACATGGCGATGGTTTTGCCGGTGTCCTTGTGCACCACGGTGGCGTCCCAGACCTGGGTGGTGCGGCCCATGTGGGCGACCTTGGCGGTGACGGCGACCACGCCTTCGCGCGCGGTGCCGAGATGGTTGGACTTCAGTTCCAGCGTGGTGAAATTCACCGCGCCTTCGGGCAGGCTGGCGATGCAGCCGTAGCCGCAGGCGGTGTCGGCCAGGGTGACCACGGTGCCCGCGTGCAGGTAGCCGTTCGGCGCCAGGTGGTGGGGCGCCACGGTCAGCTCGGCGCTGGCTTCGCCCGGGGCGATGGCCGTGAAGTGGATACCCATGTGCCCGGGCAGTTTGCCCTGGCTGCGTTCGTTGAACTGTTCGATGCTAAATTTTGGAGCGTCCATGCGGTCTTCCATTCGTCTTTGTCATAGGCGAATCATAGAGAAACCCGGCAGGATTGTCGCTATTTTTACGGTCTCGCGCGCGGATTGTGTTCATATTGATGCCTGGCTCACCACAGGATTTGCGTAACTATGAATAATCCCATTCCGGTCCGCCCCGGCGCGGTGGCGGTCTTCGGCGCCGGTTCGATCGGCGCCTATGTCGGCGGCGCGCTGCTGGGCGCCGGAGCGGACGTGACCTTGCTGGGCCGGGCGCGCATGCGCCAGCGCATCGCCGGGCATGGTCTGCACCTGACCGACCTGCATGGCCGCGAACTGCTGCTGGACGGCGCGCGCGTTCCTTATGCCGAGGCGGCGGAACAGGCCGCCGTGCTGGCCGACGCCGCGCTGATCCTGGTGACGGTGAAAAGCGCGGACACGGCGGCGGCCGCCGAAGCCATCCGCGCGCATGCCCATCCGTCGGCGCTGGTGCTCAGCCTGCAGAACGGCGTCGGCAATGCGGACACGCTGCGCCGCATCCTGCCCGGCTGGACGGTGCTGGGCGGCATGGTGCCGTTCAACGTGGTGCAGATGCCCGACGGCCGCCTGCACCGGGGCACGGCCGGGGAGCTGATGGCGGAAGCGTCGCCCGCGCTGCAGCCATGGCTGGCCGCGTTCGCGGCGGCGCACCTGCCGGTCACCGGATGCGCGGATTTCGCGTCCATCCAGTGGGGCAAGCTGCTCATCAACCTGAACAACTCCGTGAACGCGCTGTCCGGCGTGCCGCTGGTGCAGCAGCTGCGCCAGCGCGGCTACCGGCGCTCGCTGGCGCTGATGGTGGACGAGGGCCGCGCCGTGCTGGCCAGGGCGGGCATCGTGCCGGCCAAGGTGGTCAGCGTCGGCCCGCGCGCCTTCTCGCTGATCCTGCGGCTGCCGGACGCGCTGTTCGCGCGGGTGGCGGCGTCCATGCTGAAGATAGACCCGGAAGCGCGTTCATCGATGTGGGAAGACTTGCAGGCGGGCCGCAAGACCGAAGTGCACTACCTGAACGGCGCCATCACCGCGCTGGCCGCCACGCTGAACACGGACGCGCCCGTCAACCGCCGCATGACCGAGCTGGTCACTGCCGCGGAGCAGGGCCGCCAAGGTGCGCTGGGCGCGGACGCGATGTACCGCATCCTGGCGGCTGCGCGCGGCTAGCCGGATTTATTAAATAGCCATTTAATAGCTATGATATTTTTCTTTTAATATTAATGTTGGTGGTATTATTGCCTCGGCTATTGGTCGGCACAACCTTCAAATAGTTCGATATCCGGCTTTTTCACTTTAACTACAATATTGAAAGTGATTTTAAGATGACTGGCTTGAAAAAAATAATATTCGCCGCCTGCCTGGGCCTCGGTCTGGGCGCTTCGTTTTCGGCCTTCGCCATCCCCGACTACGACACCTGCGTAGAAATGCGCGATGCGTGCCTGGATGGCGACAGCAACGCCTGCACCACGTTCAGCCGCGTGTGCCGCATCTACAACATCCCGCTGTAAATCCCTGGCACGGCGGGGCTGCCGCTACCGCATTCCCCGCCGCGCACGCCGCAACCATTCACACCGCATAGACGATGAAGCGTATCTTCAGTTCCACATTCTTTTACGCAGCTATTATCGTTTCGGGTATCGGCATAGGGTACGCACTGCCGCGCATACCCGGATGGCTGAAGCCGGGCCACGTGGCCGGCAATTACAGTGCATATTATCCGGATGAAAAAACCAGGGTGGTCCTGTATAGCACCAGCTGGTGCGGATACTGCGCGAAAACGCGCGCGTATTTCGCGGACAATAATATCCGGTACGACGAGCAGGACATCGAGAAATCGCCGGCGGCCGCGAGGCAATTCGCCGAACTGGGCGGCGGCGGCGTGCCCATGGTGCTGATCGGCGACAGAAAAATCCGGGGCTACACGCCCGCCGAATTCGACGCCGCATTGAAAAAAGTCCCGGCCGCCCGCCTCGATTGAGGCGAATGGCATTGGCAGACCAGTTCAGACCCAGCTGACCGGCGTTTTGCCCTTGGCGGCCAGGTAGCCGTTGGCGCGCGTGAAGGGCTTGCTGCCGAAGAAGCCACGGTAGGCCGATAGCGGTGATGGATGGGGCGAGGTGATGATGTGGTGCTTGCTGCTGTCGATCAGGGCCTTCTTGGCGATGGCGTAGCTGCCCCACAGGATGAACACCAGGTTTTCGCGCTGCTGCGACAGGCGGCGGATGGCGCTGTCGGTAAACTGCTCCCAGCCCTTGCCCGCGTGCGAGCCGGCCGCGTGGGCGCGCACCGTCAGCACGCTGTTGAGCAGGAACACGCCTTGCTCCGCCCAGTCCGACAGGTCGGTGCGGCTGCGCGCCACGCCCACGTCCTCGCCCAGCTCCTTGAAGATGTTCTGCAGGCTGGGCTGCGGACGGTTGCCATCCGGCACGGAGAAGCAGAAGCCCTGGGCCGCGCCCGGCGTGTGGTAAGGGTCCTGGCCCAGGATGACCACCTTGACGTCGTCGAACGGCGTCAGGTCGAAGGCGCGGAAGATGTCGCGGCCCGGTGGGCAGCAGTGGCCCGCCGCGTACTCTGCCTTCACGAAAGCGCTCAGCGAGGACCAGTACGGCTGCTCGAACTGGTCCTGCAGCTGCAGCTTCCAGGACGGCTCGATGCGCACCTCCGCCATGCTTACACGGCTTCCTGTGAACAGTCAGTAGTTGGTGAGACAACTTGGTCATTTTGGCGTATATTTGTCCAGAAGTTGTTGAGACAACAATCAGAAGTTGGTGAGACAATTTCCTTGATGTTGTGCCAGCACCTGAGAGCGCCCCCAGTCGACCTTAATTGTTAGACGGGACGTGCCATGTTCATCGTCGCAAAACTAGCCTCGCATGTCAAAGACCGATGCGGAAATCGCCCAGCTACGCGCTGAAAATGCGGCACTAAAAGCGCTGCTGGCCAGGCATGGCATTACGGTGCCGCCAGCAATGGTGGCCGCCGCGCCAGTCATCCCATATGATGCCAGCCCACTATCGCCCGAGGCTAAGGTTAAGCTCTTCCGCCGGCTCTTTCGTGGGCGAGAGGACATCTACCCGGTCCGCTGGATAAGCAAGACGACGGAAAAACCTGGATACTCACCCGTCTGCGCGAATGAATGGCGTCGCGGCGTTTGTGAAAAGCCAAGAATAAAATGCAGCGAGTGCAGCCATAGCTTGTTTGCGCCGGTCACCGACTACGTCGTTTTCCGGCATCTCAGGGGTGAGATCACCGCCGGTGTCTACCCGCTTCTGCCCGATAACCGCTGCTACTTTCTTGCTATCGATTTCGACGACGCAGATTGGCGTGAGGACGCGCGCGCGGTACTGAAAACCTGCGTTGAAAACGATCTCCCTGCAGCATTGGAAATTTCACGCTCCGGCTCCGGCGCGCATCTTTGGCTTTTCTTTGCGAACGCGACCCCAGCAAGGGATGTGCGGCGGCTTGGGGCCGCGCTAATTAGCGCGACCTGCGCACGCACCCGGCAGTTGACTCTAAAATCTTACGACCGTCTCTTCCCAAACCAGGACACCATGCCGAAAGGCGGATTTGGCAACCTGATAGCCTTACCGCTACAACGGGAGCCTCGCGATCTCGGACGCAGCGTCTTCGTCGACGCGGACTTGCAGCAACTCCCGGACCAATGGGCATTTCTAGAAAACATTAAGCCCCTCCCGCAAAGCCGCATCGAAACGGCATTGACCAAGCTCGTTGGCGACCGCCACCCGCTGGACATCGCCTACGCCGAGGTGCCAGAAGAGAATGCCGATGCGCCGTGGGTCCGCCCTGCCAAGCCTGATGTCAAACTCAGTGGCATCATGCCGAAAGCCATCAAGGCGACAATTGCCGCGCAATTATTCATTGAAAAAGCTGGCCTGCCGCAATCGCTGATGAACCGGCTGATCCGCATTGCGGCGTTTCAAAATCCCGATTTCTACAAGCTTCAGGCAACGCTTAGGTCCACTTGGAATACGCCTCGAATTATCAGTCGCGCCGAAAACCATGAAAAATTCGTGTCATTGCCGCGAGGCTGTCTGAGCGATATTGAGGCTCTGCTCGCCGTCAACAAGATCGAACTCCGTCTGAGCGATGCACGCTCGATGGGAAAGGCAATGGACGCAACGTTCCAAGGCGTGCTTCGTCCGGATCAACAGGAAGCTCTCGATGCCGTCGTAAAACATGATTTCGGCATGTTGATTGCGCCGACCGCATTTGGAAAGACGGTCACCGCAGCGGCCATTATCGCCAAAAGAAAGGTGAGTACCTTGGTCATTGTCCACCGCGCCGACTTGATGCGGCAATGGCAGGAGCGACTTGGAAGTTTCATCCGATTGGATGACCAAAAAATTGGCCTTATCGGCGCAGGCAAGAAGAAACCGACAGGGCTACTCGACATCGCGGTCATTCAAAGCCTTGCGCGCCGCGAGGACCTTCCTGAGCTTTTCAGCCAATACGGGCAGGTGATCATCGATGAGGCACACCACTTAGCCGCAGAAACATTCGAAGCCGTCTTGAAGCAAGCTAGCTCACACTATGTTCTCGGGCTCAGTGCCACGCCTGTTCGCAGCAATGGCCACCACCCGATCATCTTCATGCAATCCGGTCCTGTCAGGCATATCGCCAAGAGTCCAGCACATGTTCCGGATCAACTCATGGTCCGGGTCCGGCACCTTCGAACACCATCGATTTCACCGCACGCCAGCATTCAGGAAGTCATCCGACTTCTGGCCGAGGACAACGATCGAAACGCACGCATCGTCGCCGACGCGATCAGTGCGTTGAGAAACGGAAGGAAGGTATTGTTACTGACCAAACGAACCGAACACCTCGACCTACTGCATGCTCATTTTGCGAATGTCGAATATCCATGCTTCATGCTACATGGGCGCATGAAATCCAAAGAGCGCCAAGCGATCATCAAGGCCCTGGCGGAATTGCCGGAAAACGCTCCTCACATATTACTCGCCAGTGCACAACTGGTCGGCGAAGGCTTCGACCATGCGCCATTGGATACCTTGATCTTGACGTTGCCAATCTCGTGGGCGGGAACACTGCAGCAGTATGCCGGCCGTTTACATCGCGACCATGCGAACAAAACCGACATCCTGATTTACGACTACGTAGAGTTGGATCATCCACAGCTCTACAGGATGTGGGAAAAGCGACAACGAGGTTACCGAGCGATGGGCTATCAAGTTGATTCAGATCAACAACAATTTCGCCTGGGGCTGCCTATGATAGGGGTACCAACTCATCAAGCTCCTCCAACGATTTCATTGACGCAGCTGTGATCCAAATGACAACAAGGTATACCGTATGGCTTTGGCGCGGAGAAGCCATGCCGGTCGCGCGAGCAAACCCATTTTGCACTTTGTAGCGCAACGACCGGAAGGGGAAGGGGTGAGAACAAGAACGAAGGCTATAGACGAGAAACGTCGCTTCCGCCTGGTCACCCAAGCTCAACCATTTTCCGGCGACCGCCAGGGTGGTCTTGCCTTCGAACGGAAAGAATCCCTGTGGATAGATACTCTGCCGGGCAACCGATGCCTTCAATGCTGACGTGCCAACATGCATCGCGGCCCGCCAGGCGACAGGGTCCAAATGCATCCTCCCAATATCCGCCGCTGAAGCACCCGATATTTTTTCTGCTAAACCGAGGACGAGGCGCTTCGTGCTTGGGTCGAACTGGGAATCGCCATATAGCGTTTTACGCTGCAATGGAGGCAGGAACAGCTTGGTGATCAACCCACTTGACGACCCAAAATAGAATCGGATCAGCTCGATGCACGGAATAAGAAGCTGGCGGCCGCCTGGCAGCTCCACCATCACGCAATAGGAATGTGTGCAATTCAAATGCCATGGGTGTTCCGACAGCGGCAGCAGGAAGCCTTTGTCGTCCAAGTTCAATCCGGCCTTAACCAGATGAACGGTGCTGTCGTCAATCTGCAGGTCGATGAAGCGTTCGAGTTGGTAATCGGGACTCGCTTCTAATTTGCCGTCGCGCCAGACGTCGCCGATGCGTAGCAGTGGCAGCGTACCGGCCGAGACCCATACCTTCCGTTGGAAGCGGGCTGGCGTTGTCGAATCAGGGGAGAGTAGGACGGAAGGATCCTGACGAAAACTGTCGTTGAGGATCTTGGATAAATGAACAAGTAGCGAGGGCTGTGTCCGGCGAAATAGACGGTTCGGGAAAGCCAGATCGCCGAACCAATCTATACGCCAAGAATTTTCGCCTTTGGCAAGAGCTGCAATATTAGGCAACTCTTTGTTTATGAAAGACTTTTTATGATTCAATACCGTGCAACCACCATAAATTGTCTCATCAGCTTCTGAAATTGTCTCACCAACTTCTGGATTGTCTCACCAACTACTGATTACTCACACTTCCAGTACGTTGTGCGCCTGCTCGTCGGCGTGGTACGAGGAACGCACCATGGCGCCCACGGCGGCGTGCTTGAAGCCCATCTTGTAAGCCTCTTCCTCGAACATCTTGAACACGTCCGGGTGCACGTAGCGGCGCACCGGCAAGTGGCTGTTGGACGGCGCCAGGTACTGGCCGATGGTCAGCATGTCGATGTCGTGCTCGCGCATGTCGCGCATCACCTGCAGGATTTCCTCGTCGGTCTCGCCCAGGCCCACCATGATGCCGGACTTGGTCTTCACGCCCGGGTACATGGCCTTGAAGTCCTTGAGCAGCTTCAGCGAGTGCATATAGTCCGAGCCCGGACGCGCTTCCTTGTACAGGCGCGGCACGGTTTCCAGGTTGTGGTTCATCACGTCCGGCAGGCCGTTGGCGAAGATGTCCAGCGCCTTTTGCAGGCGGCCGCGGAAGTCCGGCACCAGCACTTCGATCTGGGTCTTCGGCGACAGTTCCTTGGTCTTGGTGATGCACTCGACGAAGTGCTGGGCGCCGCCGTCACGCAGGTCGTCGCGGTCCACCGAGGTGATCACCACGTAGCTCAGGCGCAGCTTGGCGATGGTGTTGGCCAGGTTTTGCGGCTCGGCGGTGTCGAGCGGGTCCGGGCGGCCGTGGCCGACGTCGCAGAACGGGCAGCGGCGGGTGCACTTGTCGCCCATGATCATGAAGGTGGCCGTACCCTTGCCGAAGCATTCGCCGATGTTCGGGCAGCTCGCCTCTTCGCACACGGTAACCAGCTTGTTCTCGCGCAGGATGTCCTTGATTTCGTAGAAGCGGGTCGATGCCGAGGCGGCCTTGACGCGGATCCAGTCCGGCTTTTTCAGGCGCTCGATCTGCTCGATGGGCGTGATCTTGATCGGAATGCGCGAGGTCTTGCTGGCGCCTTTTTGCTTTTCGCTTGCGTTGTAAGCTGGGGCGGCGGGGGCGGTGCTGGAAGGGGTCTCGGTGGTCATAGGCTTAAATTGATACAGTAGTTTCTTCGGCGGGGACGGCTGCTTCCAGCAGCCGCACCAGTTCGTTGGCCAGCGCCAGCTGCACGTCGGCAAGCGGCGCTTCAACCCCCATGGATCGCATGTCGATGGTTTCCAGTCCAGAATAGCCGCAAGGGTTAATCCAGGTGAACGGGGCCAGGTCCATTCCCACATTCAGCGACACCCCATGGTAGGTGCAGCCGTTGCCGCGCACTTTCAGGCCGAGCGCGGCGATCTTGGCGCCTTTTTTCGGGCCGCCGGCGATATAGATGCCGGGCGCGCCCTCGACGCGTTCACCGCCGAGATTATACGCCTGCAACACATTGATGATGGCTTGCTCGATTTTATGGACGAACTGGCGGGCGTACAGCTTGCCGCCCGGCTTGTTGCGGCGCAGGTCCATCATCAGGTAGATCACCACCTGGCCGGGGCCGTGGTAGGTGACTTCGCCGCCCCGGTCGGTCTGCACCACCGGGATGGCGGACGCGCCGGCCAGCAGATGGCCGCGGTCGGCCCCCAGGCCCAGCGTGAAGACGGGCGGGTGCTCGACGATCCACAGTTCGTCGGGGGTATCGGGCGTGCGCGCGTCGGTGAACGCGCGCATGGCGGCGAAGGTGGGTTCGTACTCGGCCTGGCCGAGGTGGCGGATGATTGCCGGGGCGTTAGACATCCCGCCATTATAAGTCAGTGATGAAATACTTTCTTGCCGCGCCTATTTTTTGGGCAGCAGTTTCAGCCACTCCTGCACCGGCGCGCGCTGCCACTGGGCCTCGGCGTAGTCCTTCAGTTTCTGCGGCACTTCGTGGCCGCTCCTGATCAGGCGCAGCAGCATGATGGCCAGGTCGGTGTCGGCCACGCACCAGCGGGTGAACAGGTTGGGCCCGTCCACCAGCTTGCCGGCCGCGCGGATCAGCTTGTCGGCGGCCGCCAGCGCCTCGGGCGACAGCGGCTGCGTGGCAGGTTCGTAGAACACGGTGATGGTGCTGCGCTCTTGCCGGATAGGCATCAGATCGCTGCGCAGCCAAGCCTGGATCTGGCGCGCCTGGGCGCGGCGCTGCGAGTTGCGCGGCAGCACGGCGTGGTATTCGGGCGCGGGGAACACTTCGTCCAGGTATTCGCTGATGGCGCTGGACTCGGTCAGCACGAAGCCGTCGTGCACCAGCGCGGGCACGCGCGCGGTGAGCGCCAGGTCGCGGAAGGGCGGCTGCAGCTGGGCTCCGGCGTCCAGGTCCACCGTCTTCAGCTCGAACGGCAAACCCTTTTCCTTCAGGGTGACGAACACGGACAGGGCGTAGGGACTGGTGAACTGGCTGTCGACGTACAGGGTAAGGCTCATGATGCGCTCCGGCTTGGTAAGGGTTTCCACACATGGTAAGGCTTGCCCATGTGGCCACATAACGATATATTTTGACTGTTCTTGCTAATTTCATTCACAAAAAACCATGCGCCTGCCCACCTTCCAGCAACTGCGCGCTTTCGAGGCGGCGGCCCGGCATGAGAACTTTTCGCGCGCGGCGGACGAGCTGCACCTGACCCATGGCGCCATCAGCCACCAGGTGCGGGCACTGGAGCAGGAACTGGGCACGCAGCTGTTCGCGCGCAACGGCCGCCATGTGAAGGTGACGGCGGACGCGCTGAAGTTCGCGCAGCTGCTGGCCAAGGCCTTCGGCGATATCGCCGCCGGGGCCGATGCGTTGCGCCCGGGCCAGGGCACCCAGCGGCTGACGGTGTCGGCCATTCCATCCTTCGCGGCGCGCTGGCTGGCGCCAAGGCTGGGCAACTTCATCGAACGCCATCCCAACGTGGAGGTGCTGCTGCAGGCCAGCGGCCATATGCAGGACCTGGAGCGGGAAGCCATCGACGTGGGCATCCGCTTCGGGCGCGGGCAGTATCCGGGCATGGTGGTGGACCGCCTGATGGGCGACATTTACTATCCCGCCGTCAGCCCGCATTACCGGGGCGGCGCGCTGCCGGCCACGCCGGCCGAACTGGCGCAGGCCACCTTGCTGCGCTCCAACGAGCCATGGCTGCCGTGGTTCCGCGCGGCCGGGCTGGAGCTGGCCGAGCCTTCCGGCGGGGTGATGTTCGAGGATTTGTCGATGCTGATACGCTCGGCCGTGGACGGCGACGGCGTGGCGCTGGTGCGGCACGTGGTGGCGATGCAGGAGATTGCTTCGGGGCAGCTGGTGCGGCTGTTCGATATCGCCGCGCCCAGCCCGAATGATTATTACTTTGTGAGTCCGCCCGGGGCGGCGGCCAAGCCGCAGGTGCGGGCCTTCCGCGCGTGGATGCTGGCGGAGATGGCGGCGTTCACCGCGCAACTCCGCGTATAAAGTTGCAAGTAAGCGCCTTACATCACGATTTTTACCATCGGATGCGCCGACAGCTCGATGTACAGCGCGTCCAGCTGCAGACGGCTGGTGGCGCGCACGGTCACCGTCAGGCCGGTGTAGTTGCCCTTGGCCGATGGACGCTCTTCCATCTTGCCCTTGTGGAAGGTCGGATCGTGCTTGATCACGAGTTCCAGGATGGTGGAAGCGAAGTCGATATGCGTGGGGCCCATCACCTTGATGGGGAAATCGCTCGGGTATTCGATGAGGGACTCGCCCGGTGGGATCGCTGTAGCCATGATAATTCCAGAAAATGAATGCCAGCCGACATTGTAACGCGGTCACAATGTCGGCGGCATTCATGGCTGGATTACGCGGCGGCGGTTTTGCCGGACAGGCGCTGCAGGCGGGCCAGCGCGGACTCGCCGCCTGCCGCGCCCGGATTGCTGACGGACTTGCGGATGGCGTCCAGCTCGGCGGCCTGGTCGAGCGGGCGCTGGCCGATGTCGGCCACGATCTTCATGCCGGCCGCTTCATTGCTGACGGACTGGGCGCGGCGGGTCAGCGCGTTCAGGGCGCTGGAGTTGCCTTGCAGGCCTTTCAGGCCGTTGAGCTGCTCCTGGCGCTCGGCGCGCACTTGCTGCAGGTCGCGCTGCGCGTTGGCTTGCGCCAGCGCCTGCAGCGCCTTCTTGGCGGCGGCGTCGAAGTTGGCCAGCTGCTGCGACAGCGCGTCGACGATCTTCTGCAGCTCGTTCATGTATTCCTCGGCGTCGGCCTGCTCCTGGATTTCCAGCGGCAGGCGCGCCTTGTTGGACTCCAGCTCGTCGCAGAACAGGTTGATGGTCGCTTCCGAGATGCGGCCCGAGGCCAGGCGCTCGCCCAGCGTTTCGGCGGCCTTTTCGTCGTTGGCGATCAGCTCTTGCAGCTTGACCACGTCGGCGTGCTCCTTTTCGAAGGAGGAACGGGCGGAGGCCAGCTTCTGGGCCGTGGCGCGCAGCGTGTCGGCCAGGCGGTCGCGGTCGGCCTCGGTCGCCGTTTCAGGATCGAAATTGGCAATCGCTTCGGAGACGCGGTCGCCCAGGGCGCCGAAGTGTTTGGTGATCAGACGCGCGGTTAAACCCCAGCCATTCGAAGTGCTCATGTTGTGCTTCCTTTCAGTAAGTTGAAACTGCCTGTGCGTGCCGCCGTCCTCACTGGATGACGAGACGTTCCTGCTCAACCGGTATGCCGATGACAAAATCGACATGGATACCGCGTTTCCCTGCATCGCCGTTCACGCTGCGGAGGATCTCCGTCGTGATCAGCAAAAATTCCTTGCCCGCGCCGTCCAGCTGGCGCACATAGGGCATCAAATACACTTCCTGCTGCAAGCCGCCCATGCCGCCGGCATCGTCGATGCGGGTTTCGGTGCCGCTGAACGGCGCCACGAATTCCGCGTCCGGATCGCCGGCGTCGCGCAGGTATTCCAGGCCTTCCCCGCCGCCGAAGGCCAGGTCCAGGTCGCGCTCATCCAGACCGTAGCCATCCAGCTGGGCGCGCCACAGGGTGTAGCTGGCGTCGCCCAGGCCGTAGCCGGCTTCGCCGGTGTAGGCTTCCTGGTCCTCGGCGGTTTCCGGGATCACCCGCGCCAGCTGGGTGCAGTACAGGATCTCGGCCACCTGGCCCTGCTCGTTCACATACACTTGCAGAAACTTCTCGTCGTCGGCGTCGTCGCCCTTGTCCAGGTAGTAGCGGTACAGCTTGCCGGACAGGTTGAGCTTGATGCGCGAGACGGCCAGGATGCGCGTGTCGCTGCCGTTCGGCATGCGGATCAGCGAGCCGGCCGCGCTGGCGCGCAGCAGCGGCGACTGCTGCAGGCTGACCACGCTGCCGATGCGCGCGCCCAGCGGCAGTTGCTGGTCGGCCGGCGCTTCCGCCAGGCCGCGCTTGCTGGCCGCGCCGCGCACGTAATCCATTGCATCTTTCCAACCCATCTCAATCTCCCAAAGAGTAATTACGGCCGGCTTTCGGCTTCATCAGGCGGCCGCGCAGCAAGCGCCAGCCGACATAGCCGAGGCCGAGGATCATGGCCCAGCCGAACCAGCCCAGGCCGCCCGATTCCTCGCGCTGCGCAGCTTCCGCCGCATCCATGTTGGTGGCGGTGCCGGTGGCCGTGGCGCCGGCGGCGGTTCCCGCTGCGGCGCCGTCCGGGGCGGGATCCACCGGGCCCAGCGCGCCGATGTCGGCCGGAACGTCGCTTGGCGCCGGCGCCGGGGCCTGTGCCGGGGCGCGGTTGGCATGGGCCGGGGCGCTCAGGATGGACCCCAGCACCACGCCCGCCGCTGCGGCGCCGGCGGTGGCCAGGCGGCCGTTGCGGTCATAGCCCCGGCTGTCGTAGCCCCGGTTGTCGTAGCCGCTACGGTCATAACCCCGGTTGTCGTAACCACGGCTGTCGTAGCCGCGGTTGTCATAGCGCGGCGCCTGCTGGCCGTACTGCGGCGGCGGCTGCTGCGGCTGGCGCGGCATCACGGGATCCAGCGGAGGCAGGGTGCGCTGCTGCGCTTCGCGGGACGCGCGCCGGCTGTCCATGGTGCGCAGCGCGTTCTCCTCGGCCTGGCGGCGCGTCATGTCCTGCGACATGGCGGACTGGTTGCGCGAGCCGGCGGCGCTGTCCGGCGCCCGGCGCGCCGAGCCGAACGAGCCGAAAGACGTGTTGCCGCTGCGGCTGGCCGCGCTGTCGGGCTTGCTGCTTGTAGACGTGTTACTTCTTGCAGGGCTGCTCTTTTGCGACGAGAATCCGCTCTTGAACGAGCCCGAGCTCTTGGCCGGGCGCGTATCGGCATACGCGCCGTTCAGGGCCAGCGTCATCGACAGAACCAGCGCTATCGTAGTGCGGAGAGACTTCTTCATTTCCCCAACCTCTCTAGTTGAATAAATAACAGCATAATGTTGATGCTTAATAAATGCATCGGTAAAAAAGGACCCGCTTCACCATGACTCGCAAATACTCTGATATGAATCAACACGACGCGCTCTACACGGTGGCACGGGGCTATCCCGGCGGCATAGAGGCATTGTCGCAATGCATGGGTATTTCCGTGAACGTATTGCGTAACAAATTGTCACCCACGATTGCCTCGCATTACCCCTCGTTCGAGGAGGTGTCGGCCATCATAGAACTGTGCCAGAAGGCGGGGGTGAAGGACGCTCTGCTGCCCCTGCACGCCCTGCTGACACGGCACGGCATGGCCGCTTTCGTGGTGCCGCTGCCCGAGCAAGTGGCGAAGGACGACCTGTCGCAAACGGTGTGCCGGGTGATGAGCCAGGTGGGTGACGTGGCCGAGGCCGTTTCACAATCTTTGCTAGATGGCAAGATTACACCATCCGAGGCGGATCTGATAGAGCGCGAGTTTCATGACGCGCTGTCGGCGCTGGGGGAATGGCGGGCGCGGATTAGAAATCTGGCCGGTGGGAAGTGACAGCGGGCAAAAAAAGAGCCGGCTGGGAGGGCCGGCTCGAACACTATTTTTAATTGGGAAAAGAAAAAATAGTCGGGAACTTTTGACTGGGTCCACTGTATAAAAACAGGGGCCAGCCTGCCATCGGAATGTGATGAACTGCATAAATCGCGCCCTGGACGCGCAAAATCCCGGGCTGAAATGCAGGGCGTTCCCGCTACTTGATCATCGCTCCTTGCTGCGTTCTTCCCTATGGCGGCGGCCGCCGCCGTCGTCGCGCTGCGGTTGAGCTTGCGGCGCCTGCATCTGCGGCCGGGGCGCGGGCTGCGCTTGCGGCTGGGGTTGTGGCTGGGGTTGTGGCTGCGCTTGCGGCTGGGCCTGGGGTGGCGGCGCCCGGAAAGCCGGCGCTTCGCGGTGCTCCCGTTGATCCCGTTGATCCCGCTGCTCGCGCTGGATGCGTTCGCGCTGTTCGCGTCCGCGCTGCTCGGCACCCTCATCGCGCTGGCGGAACTGCGCGCCCGGCTGCGGCGCAGCTTGCGCCGGCTGCGCGAAGGTATGCTGGGCCGGAGGCTGCGGCTGCTGAGGCATTTGCTGCACCTGCGGCTGCTGGGTCTGGATGGACTGGCGGTTCCAGCGCTGGCCCGCGTCACGCCGTTCGTCATTCTGTTCCCGCTCGCGCAGCTGGCGCATGCGGCGTTCGTCATCCCCGCTGCGGTCGGCCTGCGGGCGCGGCGCGGCAAACTGCGGCTGCGGCTGCGGCGCGGCGGCCGGCGGCTGGGCGAAGGGCTGATTTGAAGGCTGATTGATGCTGGTCCTAGGCTGGCGCTCGAAGCCGTCGCGCCGGTCGCGCCGCGTTTCGATGATGCGGCCCGGCGTCACCGCGCCCGGCGACATGCGGGTCAGCGGCAGCGGCGCGGTCGACAGCGGCACGTTGCGCGCGTCGTTCGGGGCCAGCGACACGCGCGGCGCCTTGCCGACATTGACGGTGCGGCGCGCATCGAACTGTTCACGCGGCAACACGGTCACGCCTTCGCGGCGCACTTCGCGCTGCGGCTTCCAGCGCACGCTGTTCTGATGGTGCCAGCCCACGCGCCGCTCATACTCGGGCGACACACGGTAATAGGGCACGAAGCGGTCGCGCGGGGTCAGCGGATACCAGCCCACGCCGGGGCCGTTATGCCGGTTGGCGAAGGCGATGCTCCAGTTGCTGCCGCCCACCCAACCCACCAGCGCCGGCGCCCACACCGGGCGCGAGCTGAAGCGGCCCGGCGCCCAGTACCAGCGCGTGTCCAGCATCACCCAGCGGCCATAGTGCGAAGGCGCGTAGCCCCACGGCGCGTCGTCGACCCAGGTCCAGCCCCACGGGTCCAGCCAGGTCCAGCGGCCGTCGCGGTAGGGCGCCCAGCCCAGCGGCACCGACCGCGGCGACCACAGCGGGCCGTACTCGTCGCTCTCGCGCCAGGTGCCGTAATGGTCCAGCTCTTCATAGCCGGTGACGTCCGCCGTGACATAGCGCAGCGACTGGGAATTCTCGTCGCGCTGGTCGCGCGCCATCACCCACTCGTCGAAACGGTCGCGCTGCGCCTGGCCGGTGCTGACCCGGTCGCCCTGCACCACCGCGCGCTTGCCTGCGCGCAAAGTCAATGCCGTGCCGCCGCCGTCCACGCTGGCCACGCCCAGCAGCACCGAGACCGTGCTGGTGTCCGGCTGGCGCTCGGTGTCCACCCGCACCAGGCCCGGCTCCAGCAGGGTGATGCGCGCTTGCGGCGTGGTCAGTTCAAAGTCGTCCAGCATTTCGCCGCTGCGCAGGCGCACGCTGGCGGTGCCGTAGTTCAGGCGCAGGTGCAGGCTGTTGTCGTCCAGCGCCTCCACTTCCAGGCTGGAGTCGCCGTCCATGCGGATGGCCGCCGAGCCGATGCGGAATTCCAGCCGCGATCCGCGCGCGGCGGTGATGCGGGTGCCGCCGGCCACCGGCCAGTTCAGCAGGCTGCCGCTGGCTTCCTCGCCGTCGGCCTCAACCGTCACCTGGCCCTCGGCGCTGGAAATGCGTCCCACGCGGGCCGGCGGATCGTCGTCGGCCAGCGCCAGCGAGCTGACGGCGACCAGCGCAGTCAACAGGATGATATGAACAAGTTTGCGGCCCATGGCGGCACTCCGGTATGTGATGAAACCATTTAACGCCGCATTTGGGTTTCAGACGACGGCGGTTACAAATCTTTTCACATTGTAGAACGCTGCTACATCGGCAGACGTGACTCTCAGGCGTGCGCGCCGCCGCGCTTGACGAAGAACAGCGCGGCGCCGACCGCCATCAGCAGGCCGCCGAAGACCCGGTTCTGGCGCCTGACGGCGCGCGCGTCGCGGAAGAAGCGCTGCATGGAGGCGGCCAGGAAGGCATAGCTGTGCATCACCACCAGGTCGATGGTGCACATGGTGACGGCCAGGATCAGCAGCTGCGGCAGCAGCGGGTGGTCTTGCGAAATGAACTGCGGCAGCACGGCCACCATGAAGATGATGCCCTTTGGGTTGGTGGCATTGGTGAGGAAACCGGTCAGCATGCGTTTTTGCAGCGAGGGCAGCTCGGCCTTGGCCGGCGCGCCGCCGGCATCGCCCGCGGCGCCGGCCGGCGCGTCCTGCACCTTGGCGCGCCACTGGCTGAAGCCGAGCCAGATCAGGTACAGCGCGCCCACCGTCTTCACCACGTTGAAGGCCAGTTCCGAGGCCAGCAGCAGCGAACCGACGCCGGCGCCGGCGATGGCCAGCACCAGCAGCAGGCCGGCCTGCAGGCCGAGGATGGTGCCGCTGGCCTTGCGCACGCCGTAGGACAGCCCGTGCGACATCGACAGCACCGCGCCGGAGCCGGGCGACACGGCAATGATGGAGGCGGCGATAACGAAGGTGATCCAGGTGCTGAAGGCCATGCTGAGTTCCGGTGCGTGTTTTTTGAGCGGCCATTGTAGCGCGGGCGGCACGCTGTTGCGTCAACTCATGCCGGGAGGCAGTTGCTTATGATGTAAGATTAGCGCTGCTTCCACTTATTTCCCACGCACCATGAAAAAACACGTTCCCGCCCGCCTGTCCACCGTTGCCCGGGGAGGCCGCTGAGATGGCCGGCACCAGTCTGCTGGCCCTGATCGACGACATCACCACCATCCTCGATGATGTCGCCGCGATGAGCAAAGTCGCCGCCAAGAAGACCGCCGGCGTGCTGGGCGACGACCTGGCCCTGAACGCCCAGCAGGTGGCCGGCGTGAACGCCGACCGCGAGCTGCCGGTGGTGTGGGCGGTGGCGATCGGCTCGATGAAGAACAAGGCCATCCTGGTGCCTGCCGCGCTGGCCATCAGCGCGTTCGCGCCGTGGGCCATCACGCCGCTGCTGATGGTAGGCGGCGCCTACCTGTGCTTCGAGGGCTTCGAGAAAATCGCCCACAAATACCTGCACAGCGAGCACGAGGACCAGCAGCACCACGCCGAGCTGGTGGCCGCCGTGGCCAATCCCGACGTCGACATGGTGGCGCTGGAGAAGGACAAGATCAAGGGCGCCATCCGCACCGACTTCATCCTGTCGGCCGAGATCATCGTGATCGCGCTGGGCACGGTGGCCAACGCGCCGTTCTCGCAGCAGGTGGCGGTGCTGGCCAGCATCGCCGTGGCGATGACGGTGGGCGTGTACGGCCTGGTGGCGGCCATCGTCAAGATGGACGACGCCGGCCTGTACCTGGCGCAGCGCGCCGGCGCCAGCGCCTTCGAGCGCGGCCTGGGACGCTTCCTGCTGGCCGCCGCGCCCATGCTGATGAAATTCCTGTCGGTGGCCGGCACGCTGGCCATGTTCATGGTGGGTGGCGGCATCCTGACGCACGGCATTCCCGCCGCGCACGACGTGATCCATCACGCGGCCGAGTTCGTCGGTTCCACGCCCGGCGTGGGCGGCGTGCTGCAGGCGGTGACGCCGTCGCTGCTGGACGCGGTGGCCGGCGTGATCGCCGGCGCCCTGGTGCTGGTGGGCGTGATGGCGGCGGGCCGCTTCTTGCGCTTGTTCAAGCGCTCGCATTGAAATTTCTGGTCTGATAGCACAACGGGCGCCAGCCGGCGCCCGGCCATAAGAGTGGAGAGAACATGAACAAGAACACGCCGCAACGCCCGACCGCCGCCTTCGTGGGTGCCTCCTGGGCGGCCCTGCTGGTGGGCGCCGCCACCTACCTGACCGGGCTGTGGAACGCCACCATGCAGCTCAACGAGAAGGGCTATTACTTCACCTTGCTGGCCTACGGCCTGTTCGCCGCCGTGTCGCTGCAGAAATCGGTGCGCGACCGGCTGGAAGGCATCCCGGTCACCAATATGTATTTCGGCCTGTGCTGGATCTCGCTGCTGCTGGCCTTGCTGCTGCTGTCGGTGGGCCTGTTCAACGCCACGCTGGCGCCCAGCGAGAAGGGCTTCTACGCCATGTCCTTCGTGCTGAGCCTGTTTGCGGCGGTGGCGGTGCAGAAAAACGTGCGCGACAGCGCCGGCAGCAAGGACGCGCCGCAGTCCGGCGAGGCCTGATCCGGCACGGCTGCGGAAGCTACGCAGCCTTCTTTTTCTTGCGGGGCGCCGGCAGCGGCAAAGCGGCCGCCGTGCGCCGCGCCAGTTCGGTCAGCCACTCGCGGTCGTCCCAGACATCCCCCGGTATCACGAACCACGGCTTGGCCTGCGGATAAGGCTGCGCCTGCTGCGGCGCGCCTATCCAGGCGCGGCTGGCCGCCACCGGCTTGATGAACAGCTGGTCGTCGCACACCAGCGCGAACATTTTGCCGTCGCAGTAGATGGCGTATTCGCCAAACATCTTGCGCGCCGACAAGGTGCCCGCCCCCGCCATCTGGTCCACCAAAAAATCCACCGTGCTTTGCTGCGACGCCACACTGCCTCCTTGTCCTAAACAAGCCAATTTCCTAACATGCTAGCAAGGGGCGGAACTTTCCGCCAGCACGACGGTCACATCTAAACCAGCGTAGCGGAGAACAGCGATGACGGACCTGCAAAAACGCTTGCACATGGCGATGTCTGCAGCGCACATGGCAATCTGGGATTCCGTACTGGCCAACGGAAAAGTCGCCGAGGGCACGGTGTACTGGTCGGGCGAGGGGGCCGCGCTGCTGGGGCTGCCCGACCAGCCGTGCGAACAGCCTTTCGGGGCATTTCTGGCGTGCGTCCATCCGGACGACCGCGACTACGTGTTCCAGTCCATGCAGCACGCGGCCAACCACTGCGCGGACTACGAGCTGGAGTACCGGGTGGTGTGGCAGGACGGCAGCGTGCACTGGCTGGCCGCCAAGGCCCACGCCAACTGCGATGCACAGGGCTTGGCCGAGCGCACGCTGGGCATCGTCTGGGACATTACCGCGCGCAAGCTGCAGGAGCTGGAGACGGCCGAGCAGAAGGAACTGGCCGAGGTCACGCTGGCGTCGATCGGCGACGGCGTGGTCACCACCGATGCGCAGGGCAACACGCGCTTCCTGAACCGCGTGGCCGAGCAGCTGACCGGCTGGACCCAGGAACTGGCCAGCGGCCTGCCGATCGAGCAAACCATGAAACTGGTGTACGAGGCGCGGCGGCCGGGCGACACCCAGCTGCCGCAAGCGTCGGCGGAGGAACAGGACCAGGCCGCCGAGCATGTGGCCACGCGCTGCCTGCGCCTGCGCCAGTCGATCGCGACCAGCGACGGCACCCAGCTCGTCACCCGCGACGGGCGCCACATCGCCATCGAGGATTCGGCCTCGCCGATCTGGTCCGGCGCCGGCGACATGCTGGGCGCGGTGGTGGTGTTCCGCGACGTGAGCCACGAGCGCAAGCTGACCCAGCAGCTATCCTGGTACGCCAGCCACGACACGCTCACCGGCCTGATGAACCGGCGCGAATTCGAGCACCAGATCGCCGCCGCGCTGCGCACCTCCAAGCAGGACGGCCATACGCATGCGCTGCTGTACATCGACCTGGACCAGTTCAAGGTGGTCAACGACACCTGCGGCCACGGCGCCGGCGACGTGCTGCTGCAGCTGCTGGCCAAGATGCTGCAAGCCCAGATGCGCGACAGCGACGTGCTGGCCAGGCTGGGCGGCGACGAGCTGGGCGTGCTGCTGCCGCACTGTCCGCCCAACCAGGCCGTGATGATCGCCGACCAGCTGCGCCTGTCGATCAAGAATTTCCGCTTCGTGTGGGACAGCCGCAGCTTCGAAATCGGCGCCAGCATCGGCCTGGTGGAGATCAACCACGACAGCAAGTCGATGACGGAGCTGCTGATGGCGGCCGACCAGGCCTGCTACCTGGCCAAGGAGCAGGGCCGCAACCGGGTGCACCACTACATGGAGTCCGACCTGAAGCTGGCCCAGCGGCAGGGCGAGATGCAGTGGGTGTCGCGCCTGAACGAGGCCTTCGAGCACAACTACTTCCGCCTGTTCGCGCTGCCCATCGTGCACCTGGGCACGCACGGCGAGGAGCACGACGAGGTGCTGATACGCATCCAGAACAACAAGGGCGACCTGATCCTGCCTGGCGCCTTCATCCCGGCCGCCGAGCGCTACGACCTGATGGTGGCGATCGACCGCTGGGTAATACGCGCCGTGTGCGACTATGTGCGCAGCGAGCGGCTGGCGCAGCGCGCCAACGGCACCCTGTACTCGGTGAACCTGTCCGGCACCTCGCTCAACGACGAAGGCCTGCACGACTACATCCTGGAGCAGTTCGCCGAATTCGGCATCGATCCGGCCCGGATCTGCTTCGAAATCACGGAAACGGCCGCCATCGCCAACCTGCCCAAGGCGCAGGTGTTCATGTCGCGCCTGAAGGCGCTGGGCTGCCGCTTCTCGCTCGACGACTTCGGCAGCGGCCTGTCCTCGTTCGCCTACCTGAAGGCCTTGCCGGTGGACTACCTGAAGATCGACGGCATGTTCATCCGCGACATCAAGAGCAACGCCATCAATTGCGCGCTGGTGAAAGCCATCAACGAGGTGGGCCACGTGATGGGCATGCTGACCGTGGCCGAGTACGTGGAGGACGACGAAACGCTCAGCCTGGTGCGTGGGCTGGGAGTGGATTATGCGCAGGGCCACGCGGTCGGCTTGCCGCGCCCCATGTCCGGCAGCTGCGATTAGATCGCATCCGATGTATAATGGGGACTTCTTTGAAAGGAGTCCCGCATGGACACTTCCGCACCCGCCGAATCCGCCACGCCCAACGCCGCCAGCCTGCCGCTGGCCGACTACCTGTGCTTCGCCATCTATTCGGCCAACCTGGCGTTCGGCAAGGCCTACAAGCCCATTCTGGACGAGCTGGGCCTGACCTATACCCAGTACATCACCGTGATCGCCCTGTCCGAGCAGGACAACCAGACCGTCAGCGGCCTGGGCGAGAAGCTGTTCCTGGAATCGAACACGCTGACGCCCATTTTGAAGAAACTGGAAGCGATGGGCTATCTGACGCGCCGGCGCGACTCGGCCGACGAGCGCCAGGTGATCGTCAGCCTGACCGAGACGGGGAAACGCCTGCGCCAGCAGGCCGCCGAGGGAAAAAACCTGTTCCAGGCCTGCGGCCTGTCGGCCCAGGAGTTTCCGAAAATGCAGAAAAGCGTGGTGGCCTTGCGCGACAACTTGCTGAAGTCGCTCCCCGGGAAATGAAGCGGGCGCAATCCGGGCATTTTTGATCTACATCAATAAAATTGCCCGCCGCTCTCCTTACACTGGCCATATGTCTTGCGATAGAGCAAGCAAACCAGCCAGCAGGAGAACACAGGATGCGCACCAATTTACCCGTCACCAACCATGAAGTCGAGATTGCGGAAGACCAGGCCATCGTCTCGAAGACCGACTTGAATGGCAACATCGTCTACGTCAATCCCTACTTCGTGCAGGTCAGCGGTTTCAGCGAACAGGAGCTGATCGGCGCGCCGCAGAACATCGTGCGCCATCCGGACATGCCGCCGCAGGCCTTCGCCGACCTGTGGGCGTCGATCCGCAGCGGCGCGCCGTGGACCGGGCTGGTGAAGAACCGCTGCAAGAACGGCGACTACTACTGGGTCAAGGCCAACATCACGCCGATCCGCGAAAACGGCCAGACGCTGGGCTATATGTCGGTGCGCACCAAGGCCGCGCCCGAGCAGGTGCAGGCGGCCGAGCAGGCCTACCGCCAGATCCGCGAAGGCGGCAAGGCGGCCGGCATCGTCATCAAGAACGGCCAGCTGATCCACCCCGGCGTGGGCAACTGGCTGGCGCGCCTGGGCCACTCCTCGCTGGCCACCCGCATCTGGGCCGCCACCAGCGGCGTCAACACGCTGCTGCTGTTCGTCTGCCTGGCCAGCCTGTTCGGCGACGGCGCCTCGGCGCCGACCCGCTACAGCATCTTCGGCGCCACCTTCATCGGCCTGCTGGCCAATGTATTCCTGTGGTACACCCTGCGCACCAGCGTGCTGCAGCCGCTGGGCAAGGCGCTGGACGGCGCGCGCGCCATCGCCGCGGGCGACCTGTCGGGCTCCTTCGACACCGACGCCACCGATGAGGTGGGCCAGCTGCTGCGCGCCCTGCAGCAAATGAACAGCAACCTGATCGCCACCATCCGCGACGTGCGCGTGAACGTGGAAACCATGGCCGTGGCCACGCGCCAGATCGCCGCCGGCAACGCCGACCTGTCCGGCCGCACCGAAGCGCAGGCGGCCAGCCTGGAGCAAACCGCGTCCAGCATCGAGGAATTCGCCTCGACCGTGAAGCAGAACGCCGACAACTCGGTGCAGGCCAACGAACTGGCGCTGGCCGCGTCCAGCGTGGCGGTGGAAGGCGGCGAGATCGTGGCCGACGTGATCGCCACCATGGACGACATCAACGCGTCCTCGCGCAAGATCGTCGACATCATCGGCCTGATCGAGGGCATCGCCTTCCAGACCAACATCCTGGCGCTGAACGCGGCCGTCGAGGCGGCCCGCGCCGGCGAACAGGGGCGCGGCTTCGCCGTGGTGGCGGGCGAGGTGCGCAACCTGGCGCAGCGCTCGTCGGTGGCGGCCAAGGACATCAAACACCTGATCGACGTCTCGGTCGGCAAGGTCAGCGCCGGCATGACGCAGGTGCACCGCGCCGGCGCCACCATGGAACAGGTGGTTGGCTCGGTCAAGCAGGTGACGGCCATCATGCATGAAATCTCGGTGGCCTCGCGCGAGCAGAGCATCGGCGTGGACCAGGTGAACCAGGCCATCGCCCACATGGACCAGGTGACGCAGCAGAACGCGGCGCTGGTGGAGGAAGCGGCGGCGGCGGCCAACAGCCTGGCGGTGGAAGCGGGCGGCCTGACGCAGGCGGTGAGCCTGTTCAAGTTCGGCAAGCGCGCGCTGCCGCCGCAACGCGCCAAGGTGAGCCCGATCCGCAGCGGCGGCAACGGTAAAAACGCCGGCGCCAAGCGCCTGGCCGCGTGAGCGCGGAGGCAGCATGCAATTCGACGCCGCCACCATCCGCCGCCTGAGCACTTCCGGCCCGCGCTACACCTCCTACCCGACCGCCGACCGCTTCAGCGCGGACTTCGGCTACGGCAACTACCTGGAAGCGGTGGCGGGCCTGAAGATGCGCGGCGGCGGGCGCGCTCCGCTGTCGCTGTACGTGCACGTGCCATTCTGCGACACGGTGTGCTACTACTGCGGCTGCAACAAGATCGTCACCAGGGACCGCAGCAAGGCAGCCACCTACCTAAGCTACCTGAAGCAGGAAATCGGCATGCAGGGCAAGCTGTTCTCCGGCATGAACCAGGTTGGCCAGCTGCATTTCGGCGGCGGCACGCCGACCTATCTGAGCGACCGCCAGATGGACGAGCTGATGGCCCACCTGCGCAGGAACTTCGAGTTCGCGCCGGACGAGGAGGGCGAGTATTCGATCGAGATCGATCCGCGCACCGTGTCGCGCGAGCGGGTCCATTCGCTGCACACGCAGGGCTTCAACCGCGTCAGCCTGGGCGTGCAGGACTTCGATCCCGAGGTGCAGAAGGCGGTCAACCGCGTCCAGCCGGAAGCGGAAACGCTGGCCGTGATGCAGGCCGCGCGCGACGCCGGTTTCCGCTCCATCAGCATCGACCTGATCTACGGCCTGCCGAAGCAGACCCTGGACACCATGCGCCAGACCATGGCGAAGGTGATCGCGGCCGCGCCGGACCGGATAGCGCTGTACAACTACGCGCACCTGCCGCACCTGTTCAAGCCGCAGCGCCGCATCCTCGACGCCGACTTGCCGCCGGCCGATGTCAAGCTGGACATGCTGGCGCTGTGCATCCGCGACCTGACGGCGGCCGGCTACGTGTACATCGGCATGGACCATTTCGCCAAGCCGGAAGACGACCTGGCCGTGGCCCAGCGCCAGGGCCGGCTGCACCGCAACTTCCAGGGCTATTCCACGCATGCGGAAGCGGACCTGGTGGCGGTGGGCGTGTCGGCCATCAGCTCGGTGGGCAATACCTACAGCCAGAACGAGAAAACGCTGGAGGCCTACTATGAGAAACTGGACCAGGGCGTGCTGCCGGTGGCGCGCGGCATCAAGCTCAATACCGACGACCTGCTGCGGCGGATCATTATCCAAAAGCTGATGTGCAGCTTCGAGCTGTCGATCTCCTCCATCGAGATGGCCTACCCGCTGCGCTTCGCCGACTACTTCGCCAACGAACTGGCGCAGCTGCGCGCGCTGGAGCAGGACGGGCTGATCACCATCGACAGCGAGTGGCTGTCGGTGACCTTGAAAGGCCGCCTGCTGGTGCGCAATATCTGCATGGTGTTCGACCGCTACCTCGGCCTGCCGCGCGCGCCGGACGGCGGCGCCGCCACGGCGGGCGTGCAGCCGCTGCGCTACTCGAAGACGATCTGAGACTGCCATGGACGGGGTGAATCTGCTGCCGGTATTCCTGGTTGGCCTGGCCGGCAGCGTGCATTGCATCGGCATGTGCGGCGGCATCGTCGGCGCGCTGTCCGCCGTCCCCCCGCGTCCGGCCGCAGCCGGCCCCGCCGCGCGCGTGATCAGGATTGCGCCAGCCGTGGCCGGCGACGCGGCGCTGCGCATGGCGGCCTACAACGCGGGGCGCATCGGCAGCTATATGCTGGCGGGCGCCATTGCCGGCGGGCTGGCGGGCGGCGCGGCCAGCCTGGCAAAAATCGCGCTGTGGCAAAGCGCGGCATTCTGGCTGGCCAACCTGATGCTGGTGGCGCTCGGCCTGTACCTGATGAACGCGTGGCGCGGCCTGGCCCGCCTGGAAGCTGCCGGCGGCGCGCTGTGGAGGCGCTTGCAGCCATTGCTGCGCTCCCTGCTGCCGATGGACACCCCGGCCAAGGCGCTGGCCCTGGGCGGCCTGTGGGGCTGGGTGCCCTGCGCCATGGTCTACAGCGTGCTGCTGACCGCAGCGCTGAGCGGCTCGGCCGCGCGCGGCGCCGCCGTCATGCTGGCCTTCGGCCTCGGCACCCTGCCCATGCTGGCCACCCTCGGCGCGCTGGGCGCGCAAGTGCGGCAACTGCTGCAACGGCCATCCGCGCGGACCGCCTGCGGCCTGCTGGTGCTGGCCTTCGGCCTGCTCGGCCTGCTGCGCGCCAGCGGCGCCGCCGCGCCCCTGCTGCAAGCGCTCGGGCTGCCCGACGCCGCAGCCGCCCACGGCTGGCTCGACGCGCTTTGCATCGGAGCGAGGCCGTGAACAACCGCCAGCACGCCGCCCCCGCAGCCCGCAACGACGCCAGTTCCGGCAACGCGCAAGGCCCGCGCAGCGTACCGCAGGCTGCGGCTGCGGCGAAGAGCGCGCATGAGCAAGACTGCTACCATTGCGGCCTGCCGCTGCCGCGCAGCGCCGGCGAACGCTGGTCCGCACGCATCGACGGCGTCGAACATGCCATGTGCTGCCCCGGCTGCGCCGCCGTCGCGCAAGCCATCGCCGACGCCGGCCAGTCCTCCTACTACAAGGACCGCACCGGCTACGCCGCCACCGCCGCGCAAGCGCAACTGGCGCCGCCCGAACTGGCCCTGTACGACAACGCCGATCCCCGCTTCCATGCGCGCGACGGCAGTCCTGCCGACGCCGAAGCGACCCTGCTGGTGGAAGGCATCCGCTGCGCCGCCTGCGTGTGGCTGATCGAACGCCGCCTGCTGCAACTGCCCGGCGTGCAGCGCGCCAGCATGAACGTGGCCACCGAGCGCCTGCAAGTGCGCTGGAACAAGGACCGGTGCCGGCCCGCCGACATCCTCGGCGCGCTGCACGGCATCGGCTACCAGGCCTGGCCCTACGACGCGGCCCGCCACGGCAAGCAGCTGCAGCGGGCCGGCCGCGCGCTGGGCCGCCAGCTGTTCGTTGCGGGCCTGTCCATGATGCAGGTGATGATGTACGTCGCCCCCGCCTACCTGGCCGACGACGGCACGCTGGACGCCGGCATGGCGGCGCTGATGCAGTGGGCCAGCCTGCTGCTCACGCTGCCCGCCGTGTGCTACTCCGCGCAGCCCTTCTTCCGGGGCGCCTGGAACAGCCTGCGCGCCCGCGCGCTGGGCATGGACGTGCCGGTGGCGCTGGGCATCGCCGCCGCGTTCACGGCCAGCTGCATCGCCACCTGGCGCGGCCGCGGCGACGTGTACTACGACTCCGTCACCATGTTCATCTTCCTGCTGCTGTGCAGCCGCTACCTGGAGCTGGCGGCGCGGCGCAAAGCCAGCGCCGCGCTGGAGCGCATGCAGCACGGCCTGCCCGCGTCCGCCTCGCACATGCCGGACTGGCCGCTCAACCGCGCCACCGTCACCGTACCGGCGGCCGCGCTGCGCGCCGGGCACGTGATCCTGGTCAAACCCGGCGAAACCTTCGCCGCGGATTGCTGCATAGTGGAGGGTCACACATCGGCCGACCTGTCGCTGCTGACCGGCGAAAGCGCCCCGCAGCATATGGCCGCAGGCGCCGGCGTTCCCGGCGGCGCCATCAACGCCGGCAGCGCCGTGGTGGCGCGCGTAGTCAAGCCCGCCAGCGACAGCACGCTCTCCGGCCTGCTCAAGCTGATCGAAAACGCCGGTGCGGACAAGCCGCAGATCGCGCAGTGGGCCGACCGCGCGGCTTCGCGCTTCGTGGCCGCCTTGCTGCTATTCGCACTGGCGGCCTTCGCCTGGTGGAGCTGGCACGACGCCGCGCGCGCCTGGCCGGTGGCGATCGCCGTGCTGGTGGTGTCCTGCCCCTGCGCGCTGTCGCTCGCCACGCCTTCCGCGCTGGCCGCCGCCACCGACCGCCTGCTCGGCAAAGGCATCCTGGTGGTGCGGCCGCAAGTGCTGGAAACGCTGCACCGCGCCACCCATATCGTATTCGACAAGACCGGCACGCTCACGCAGGGCAAGCCCACGGTGCAGCGCGTCGATCCGCTGGGCCAGACCGCCGCCAGCGCCGCCCTGCAAGTGGCCGCCGCACTGGAGGCCAGCAGCGCGCACCCGATAGGCCGCGCGATACTGGCCGCAGCGGGCGAAGCCGCCGTCATGGCGCGCTGGAACGCGGCCGAGGTGCAGGAACTGCAGGGCCAGGGCCTGGAAGGCCTGGTGCAAGGCGTGCGCTACCGCCTCGGCAACGCCGTCTTCGTCGCCGGCATCGCGGGACCGGCCAGCCTGGCGCAGCCTGCCGGCGGCAAGGACGCCGCAGGCAGTGGCAGCCAGGGCACGCCGGTGTACCTGGGCTGCAGCGGCGGATGGATCGCGCGCTTCCTGCTCAGCGACGCGCTGCGGCCGGACGCGCAAGACACGGTCGACTACTTCCGCGCGCAAGGCAAGCAGCTGGTGCTGCTCAGCGGCGACAATGAGGCGCTCACGCAGCAGGTGGCGCGCAGCCTCGGCATCCACGCGGCCAGCGGCGAATTCCTGCCGCAGCAGAAGCTGGCCTTCGTGCAGGACTTGCAGCGGGAAGGCGCAGTAGTGGCGATGGTGGGCGACGGCATCAACGACGCAGCAGTGCTCAGCGCAGCCGATGTGTCCTTTGCCATGGGCAGCGGCGCCGCGCTGGCGCAGGCGCACGCGGACACGGTGCTGATGAACGGCCGGCTTGGCGCCGTGGCGGACACCGCGCGCGCCGCCGCGCACACCATGGCCGTCATCCGCCAGAACCTGGCGTGGGCCACGCTGTACAACGTCACCGCCATTCCGGCCGCCGCGCTGGGCTACCTGAATCCCTGGCTGTCCGGCGCCGGCATGGCGCTCAGTTCCGCCGTGGTGGTGCTCAACGCGCTCCGTTTGCGCAGAGGATAAATCGATGGAAGCCTTATACCTGCTGGTCCCCTTGAGCGTCGCCCTGGTTTTCGGCGCAATCTGGATCTTCTTCAAAGCCTCCGACAACGGCCAGTTCGACGACCTTGTCGGCCCCGCGCTACGCGTGCTGCAGGACGACGACTCCTAGCGTTTCCTGGTTCGGCCAATTTTGATCCACATCAAAGTTTTTTAGTGCCCGCCCACGTAACCTTTGACCTATATCATCAAAGCGTTCTTGGGAGAACACAAAGTGGATCAAGCACAGTACAACTACAAGATCGTGAAGCAGTTCGCGATCGCCACGGTGGTCTGGGGCATAGTCGGCATGCTGGTCGGCGTCATCATCGCCGCGCAGCTGGCCTGGCCCAGCCTCAACTTCGATATCGCCTGGCTCACCTACGGGCGCCTGCGCCCGCTGCACACCAACGCCGTGATTTTCGCGTTCGGCATCTCCGGCCTGTTCGCCACTTCCTACTACGTGGTGCAGCGCACCTGCCAGGTGCGCCTGTTCTCGGACAAGCTGGCCGCCTTCACCTTCTGGGGCTGGCAAGCCGTGATCCTGAGCGCGGTGCTGACGCTGCCGATGGGCCTCACGCGCGGCAAGGAATACGCCGAGCTGGAATGGCCCATCACCATCCTGATCGCGCTGGTGTGGATCGCCTACGCCGTGGTGTTCTTCGGCACCATCATCAAGCGCAAGGTGGAGCACATCTACGTGGCCAACTGGTTCTTCGGCAGCTACATCCTGGCGGTGACCCTGCTGCACGTGGTGAACGGCATGAGCATGCCGGCAACGCTGACCAAGTCCTATTCGATGTACACCGGCGTGCAGGACGCCATGATCCAGTGGTGGTACGGGCATAACGCGGTGGGCTTCATCCTCACCGCCGGCTACCTGGGCATGGTGTACTACTTCATCCCGAAACAGGCCGAGCGCCCGGTGTACTCCTACCGCCTGTCCATCGTCCACTTCTGGGCGCTGATCTTCACCTATATGTGGGCCGGCCCGCACCACCTGCACTACACCGCGCTGCCCGACTGGACCCAGTCGCTGGGCATGGTGTTCTCCCTGATCCTGCTGGCGCCGTCGTGGGGCGGCATGATCAACGGCATGATGACGCTGTCGGGCGCATGGCACAAGCTGCGCACCGACCCTATCCTGAAATTCATGATCGTCTCGCTGTCGTTCTACGGCATGGCCACCTTCGAAGGCCCGATGATGTCGATCAAGACCGTCAACTCGCTGTCGCACTACACCGACTGGGGCATCGCCCACGTGCACGGCGGCGCGCTGGGCTGGGTCGGCTTCATCACCATGGGTTCGATCTACTACCTGCTGCCGCGCCTCGCGGGCCAGAAGCAAATGTGGAGCGTCAAGCTGATCGACCTGCACTTCTGGGTGGCCACCATCGGCATCGTGCTGTACATCGCCGCCATGTGGATCGCCGGCGTGATGCAGGGCCTGATGTGGCGCGCGGTGAACCCCGACGGCACGCTGACCTACACCTTCGTCGAGAGCGTGAAAGCCACCTATCCCTACTACGTGGTGCGCTTCGGCGGCGGCCTGCTGTACCTGGGCGGCATGTGCCTGATGGGCTACAACACCTGGATGACCCTGCGCGGCCGCGCCACCGCCACCGCCCGCATCCCTGAACTGAAAGCCGCATGAATTACGGAGCCGAGAAATGAAATTTTCACATGAATGGATAGAGAAGAACCCCTGGCTGCTGATCGTACTGGTGACGCTGGTGGTGTCGGTTGGCGGAGCGGTGGAGATCGTGCCGCTGTTCTTCCAGAAATCGACCACCGAACCGGTGGCTGGCCTGAAGCCATACAGCCCGCTGCGCCTGATGGGCCGCGACGTGTACGTGCGCGAGGGCTGCTACAACTGCCACTCGCAGATGGTGCGCCCGTTCCGCGCCGAGACGGAGCGCTATGGCCACTACTCGGTGGCCGGTGAATTCGTCTACGACCGCCCGTTCCAGTGGGGTTCGAAGCGCACCGGCCCGGACCTGGCGCGGGTGGGCGGACGCTATAGCGACGAGTGGCACAAAACCCACCTGGCCAATCCGCGCGACGTGGTGCCGGAGTCGAATATGCCGAACTACCCGTGGCTGGCCAAGGCCGCCCTGAAGCCGGCCGACGTCGTGCCGCGCCTGCGCGCGCTGCAGCGCCTGGGCGACCCGTACTCGGAGGCCGAGATCGCCGCCGCGCCGGCCGAACTGGAAGGCAAGACCGAGGAAGACGCCCTGATCGCCTACCTGCAAGGCCTGGGCACCCAGATCAAGACGAGGAACTGACATGGAAAACCTGTTTGACAACGCCAGCCGCGTGATGACCGTGGTTTCGTTCATCACCTTCATGGGCATCGTTGCGTGGGCTTACGCGCGCCGCAACCAGGCCGGCTTTGCGCAAGCCGCGCAACTGCCGTTCGCCGACGAGGAGAACGACCATGTCTGACTTCACCAGCGGCTTCTGGAACTACTACATCGTCACGCTTACGCTGCTCGGCGTGTTCGGCTGCGCGGTGCTGCTCTGGTCGCAGTCCAAGCACAAGGTCAAGGCATTGAAGGATGTGAATGCGCCGGTCGGCACCACCGGCCATATCTGGGACGAGGACCTGACCGAACTGAATACGCCCATGCCGCGCTGGTGGATGTGGCTGTTCTACATCACCATCGTGTTCGGCCTGGCCTACCTGTTCCTGTACCCCGGCCTGGGCGACTACGCCGGCAAGCTGGGATGGCAGTCCAGCGGCCAGTACACCAAGGAGCTGAAGCTGGCCGAGGCCCAGTACGGCCCGCTGTTCAGCCAGTACCTGAAGCAGGACCTGCAGGCGGTGGCGGCAGATCCGAAGGCGCAGGCCATCGGCGAACGCCTGTTCCTGACCTACTGCGCGCAGTGCCACGGCTCGGACGCGCGCGGCAACAAGGGCTTCCCCAACCTGGCCGACAAGGACTGGCTGTACGGCGGCGCGCCGGACATCATCAAGACCACCATCATGAACGGCCGCCACGGCGTGATGCCGCCCATGGGCGCGGCGCTGGGTTCGGACAAGGACGTGGAAAACGTGGCGCACTACGTGCTGAGCCTTTCCGGCGGCGCGGCCGATCCGATCAAGGTCGTCTTCGGCAAGAACAAGTTCAACGCGTGCATGGGCTGCCACACCGGCGCCGGCACCGGCAACCAGGCGCTGGGCGCGCCCAACCTGGCGGACAAGATCTGGCTGTACGGCGGCAGCGCCGAGACCATCATGGAAACCATCCGCAAGGGCCGCAGCAACACCATGCCGGCCTTCGCGGACTTCCTCGGCGAAGGCAAGGTGCATGTGCTGGCCGCCTACGTGTGGGGCTTGTCGAACCAACCCGCCGTAGCCAAGGCCGAAGGCAGTGAACATGAACGCGCCGGAACAAGTCATTAAGATGTACGCCGCCCGCGAGGAGATCTATCCTCGCGAGACGACGGGCCGCTATGCCAGCCTGCGCTGGGTCTTCGTCTGGCTCACGCAATTGGCCTTTTACGGCACGCCGTGGCTGACGTGGAACGGCCGCCAGGCTTTGCTGTTCGACCTGGCGGCGCGCAAGTTCTACATCTTCGGCCTGGTGCTGTGGCCGCAGGACTTCATCTACCTGGCGGCGCTGCTGATCATCTGCGCCTACATGCTGTTCCTGGCCACCGCCATCGCGGGGCGCGTGTGGTGCGGCTTCGCCTGCCCGCAGACGGTGTACACCGAGATCTTCCTGTGGATAGAACGCAAGTTCGAAGGCACGCGCAGCGCGCGCATGCGGCTGGCCAAGGAGGGCGCCACCTTCAACAAAGCCTGGCGCAAGGGCGGCAAGCACCTGGCCTGGGGCGCGGTGGCGCTGTGGACCGGCTATACCTTCGTGGGCTATTTCACGCCCATCAAATCGCTGGCGCATGAAGCGCTGACCTTGACCTTTGGGCCGTGGGAATGGTTCTGGGTACTGTTCTACAGCCTGGCCACTTACGGCAACGCGGGCTGGCTGCGCGAGCAGGTGTGCAAGTACATGTGCCCCTACGCCCGCTTCCAGAGTTCGATGTTCGACCGCGACACGCTGATCATCACCTACGACGCGAAGCGCGGCGAGCCGCGCGGCCCGCTCAGCAAAAACAAGGGCGGCGCCTGCATCGACTGCTCGATGTGCGTGCAGGTGTGCCCGGTGGGCATCGACATCCGCAAGGGCCTGCAGTACGAATGCATAGGCTGCGCCGCCTGCGTGGACGCCTGCAACAGCGTGATGGACAAGATAGGGCAGCCGCGCGGCCTGGTGCTCTACAGCACCGACCATGCGCTGGCCGAGCGCTACACCCCGCAGCAGATACGGCAGCATGCGCTGCGGCCGCGCGTGCTGATTTACGGCGCCATCCTGCTGTTCATCGTCGGCGCGGCCGGCACGGCGCTGTGGCTGCGCACGCCGCTGAAGATGGACGTGATCCGCGACCGCGGCGCCATGGGCCGCGAGGTGGAGGACGGCATGATAGAGAATGTGTACCGCCTGCAGATCATGAACACCTCCGAGCAGGCCCACCGCTACCGCATCAGCGTGTCCGGCCTGCCGTCGCTGGCGGTGGTGACGGATAGCGAGGTGGCGCTGGCGGGCACCGAAACGCGCGCGGTGCCGATCCGCCTTCGCGCCGCCCATGGCGACGGCGCCAAAGGCTCGAACAGGATAGCCATTGAACTGACGGCGCTGGACGATCCCGCGCTGCGGGTGAAGGAAGACGCGGTATTCATCGTGCCGCGATAACTTGATAAATTGAGGGAAGCATGATGCAATCGACTACTTTCTCCGCCGCGCCCCAGCCGTGGTGGTCGCAGCGCTGGCCATGGCTGCTGATGCTGGGGCCATTCATCGTGCTGCTGGCCGGCCTGTACACCGGCTGGCTGGCCTTCTCGCAGCCCGATTCGCTGGTGGTGGGCGACTACTACAAGCGGGGCAAGGCCATCAACCAGGATCTGCGGCGCGACCGCGCGGCCAGCGCGCTGGGGCTGTCGGCAGCGCTGCGTTACGACGTGGCGCGCGGCATGCTCACCGGCTCCGTTGCCGGCGCGGCCGGCACTGGCGACCGCGCCGGCGTGCCGCAGCGCGTGCTGCTGCACCTGGCGCACGCCACGCAGCCGGAGCGGGATATCAAACTGGTAGTGACGCCCGCCGCCGACGGCAGCTTCGAGGCTGCGTTGCCGATGCTGGAGCGCAGCCGCTGGCAGGTGCTGCTGGAGAACGAACAGCGCGACTGGCGCCTGGAAGGCAGCTGGCAGTGGCCCGCGCAGCGCGAAGTGAGCGTGCGGGCCGACTGAGCACCCGCCAAATCAGGCGCAGCGGTCCATGCCGGCCGTGATGGCCTTCAGCCTTGTCAAATCGAGCAGCTCGATTTCGCGGTTGCTGACCTTGAGCAGCCCTTCCTTCTTGAACTTGGACAGCAAGCGGCTGATGCTCTCGATGGTCAGCCCCAGGTAATTGCCGATCTCCTCGCGCGACATGCGCAGCTGGAACTGCGCCGGCGAGTAACCGCGCGCTTCATAGCGCGAGGACAGGTTGACGATGAACGCGGCGAAGCGCTGCGTGGCCTGCATATTCCCCAGCAACAGCATCACGCTCTGCTCGCGCGTGATCTCCTGGCTCATCATCCGGTGGAAATGGCGCAGCAGGGTCGGCATGTCGGCCAGCAGCTGCTGCAGGCTGACAAACGGGATCTCGCACACCTCGCTGTCTTCCAGCGCCATGGCGTTGCAATGGTGGCGGTCGGTGCTGATGGCGTCCATGCCGAGCAGCTCGCCCGCCATCTGGAAACCGGTGATCTGCTCCACGCCGTCCGGGTTCACCTGGTAGGTCTTGAAGTGCCCCAGGCGGATCGCGTACAGGCTGGTGAACGGGTCGCCGATGCGGAACAGCGTTCCGCCGCGCGGCACCTTGCGGCGGCGGCCGATGATCTCGTCCAGGCGGTCCATGTCGGCGGCGCCCAGTCCCATCGGCAGGCAAAGCTGGTGCATGCTGCAAGTGGCGCAGCTGGCGCGCAGCACGTCCACCGTCATGCCGGGAATGGTCAGGGATGGGAGCTCTATAGTCATGCCCCCAGTGTAATCGATAGCCCGCCGCAGGATGCCTAATCCGCACTCAGGCGATCAGGTATTCGCGCGCCATCTGGCGCGCGCGGTGCAGGCGGCTCTTGGCTGCGGGCACGCTCAGACCCAGCTCCGCCGAGATTTCCGCAATGCTCATCTCCGCGAAGTCGCGCAGCAATATCACCTCGCGGTACTCCGCCGGCAGCGACTCCAAAGTGTTGACCAGGTCCCTGCGCAGCCCCGCCGTATCCTGCGCGGCCAGCCATTGCTCGGCGCGTTCCTCGTCGTAGGGATCGTACTTGAGCGCGGCGCGGCCGAGGCGGCGGCATTCCCGCTGCACTACCTTGAACAGCCAGCCGGAAAACGCCGCCAGCATGCGCACCGCTTCCAGCCGGCGCGACAGCACCAGCAGCGCTTCCTGCACCGCGTCGTCCACGTCGCTGATCAGGCAGGAACGCTGGGCGTAGCGCCGGATGTCGGGCTGGCACAGGCGCAGCAGCTGGGCCAGCGCCGCCGGATCGCCGCGGTGGGCGGCGTCCAGCACCGGCAGGTGATGATCAGAGAGTGCCATTCTTTTTCGCTTTGTCGAGACGGCGGCCCACCATGGCGCACATGGGGCAGAAGCCGAACAGGCCGGAGGCGACGATGCCGCCCGCCGATGCCGCCAGCAGCACGCCCAGCGTGCCGCCCACCGCTATCAGGCTGATAGCCGCCGCCACCAGGCCAGCCACCACGCGCAGCACGCGCTCGCCGTTTGGTACATTTTTAACATAGAACATTTTGCTCTCCTTGGCAGTAGATTGCATCATGAGGACGTCCCTCGTCTACCAAGAGGCGGGCAAACCGGGTTTGGATTCGCGGATTCAAAAATATTTTGGTAGGCTACGCGTCATGAGCGCGAAAAATAACAATCCCAAGCCCCCTACGCTGGACCAGCACCTGTGCTTCAAGCTGTATTCGACATCGCTGAAGATGACGCAGCACTACAAGCCCCTGCTGGCCGAGCTGAATCTCACTTATCCACAGTACCTGGTGATGGTGGTGCTATGGGAGCAGGAAGGCCTGGGCATCAAGGACATCGCCCAACGCCTGCAGCAGGACTCGGGCTCCATCACGCCGCTGGTGAAGCGGCTGGAGGCGGAAGGCTATCTGCTGCGCGGGCGCGATCCGCAGGATGAACGCAACCGCGTGCTGACCCTGACCGCCAAGGGCCGGGAACTGCGGGCGGCCGGCCTGCGCGTGAGCCAGCAGTTCGCCCACGCCTGCGCCATCACCCACCAGGACGTGGAGCAGCTGGCGAGTGGGCTGGATAAACTGAACAACAACCTTTCCTGAAAAGCCACGACGGCCTGAAAGGCGACACCTGGGCGGCGCCCGGCCGCGCGCACCTTGCTAAAAAACCACTTTGATAGGAGAATTCCCCAGCCTCCCCTCTCAAGGTAGACATGAAACCTCTCGGCATCAAAGTCAAGGTTGCGCTGGCCACCAGCATCACGTCCGTGGTGATGGTGGTGCTCGTGACGGCGGTGCAGATGCAGCGCATGGAGGCCGACTTCACGCGCGTGCTGTTCTCCCAGCAAACCGCCCTGATCAACCGCACCGCCGAAGAGCTGGACGACAAGCTCAATATGCTGCTGGGGATTATCGCCCTGTCGGCCAAAAACCAGCCGCTGGAGATTGCCGGCGACCCCGCCGCGCTGCGCGCCTACTACGCCGACCGCGCCGTATTGTCCCTGTTCGACGACGTGCTGGTACTGGATCCGCAGGGACGGGTGATCTCCGACCTGCCGGTGGTGCCCGGCCGCGTGGGCGTGGACGCCAGCGACCGTGCCTATTTCAAGCGCGTGATGGCCACGCGCCAGCCGCTGATCGCCGAGCCGGTAATCGGCCGCACCGGCAAGCAGCCCATCGTGCAGATGGCCGCGCCCATCCTGGACCGCAAGGGCGAGGTGCAGGCGGTGCTGATCGGCGTGCTGCGCCTGTACAAAGACAATGTGCTGGGCCACCTGCGCACCGCCAAGGTGGGCCGCACCGGCTACTACTTCGCCGTCACCCGCGCCGAGGTGCCGCTGTACGTGCTGTACCCGGACCTGGACCGGCTGATGAAGCCGCGCCCGGCCAACGCCAACCCGGCCACCACGCGCGCCCTCCACGAAGGCTTCGAGGGCACCGTCATCAGCACCAACAGCAGCGGCCTGCGCGCGCTGAACAGCTTCAAGACCCTCAAGTCGGTGGACTGGGTGCTGGCCGCCTCGCTGCCGGTGGAGGAGGCGTTCGAGCCCTTCGAGGGCATGCTGGTGCGGCTGGCGCTGTGGAGCTGCCTGGCCTCGCTGGCGGCCGCCGCCCTGATCGGCTGGCTCACCATGCGGCTGATGTCGCCGCTGGCGCAGCTGCGCAGCGCCATCGAGCGCATGCGCGGCAACGCCGCCGACTACCAGCCGATCGCGGTCAGGCACGAGGATGAAATCGGCGCGCTGGCGACAGCCTTCAACGCGCTGATGCAGGACCGCCTGGCGGCCGACACGCGCCTGCAGGACCTGATCGAGCTGGCGCCGAACGCCTTCGTGGTGGTGGACGCGGACGGCCGCATCGAAACCTTCAACCGCCAGGCCGAGCGCTACTTCGGCTACCAGCGCGGCGAAGTGCTGGGACAAGCGGTGGAAACGCTGCTGCCGTCGGTGGAACGCACCGCGCATGTGCGCTTGCGGGAAGGCTTCTCGGCCACGCAGCTGACGCCGGAGCCTGTGCGCATGGGCGCAGGCCGCCAGTTGTTCGGCCAGCGCAAGGACGGCAGCCGCTTCCCGGTCGAGGTCAACCTGAGCGCGATCCAGACCGGCGAAGGCGCCAAGGTGCTGGCCATGATCGCCGACATCACCGAGCGGCACCGCCTGCAGCTCGAGGTGGAGGCGCGCGCGGCGGAGCTGGAGCAGGCGCGCGACCGCGCCGAAGCGGCCAACCGCGCCAAGAGCGACTTCGTGGCCAATATGAGCCATGAAATCCGCACCCCGATGAACGCCGTGCTGGGCATGGCCTACCTGCTCGGCAACACCCCGCTGACGGCGCAGCAGCGCAAATTCCTCACCATGGTGCAGTCCTCGGGCCGGACCCTGCTGGCCATCCTGAACGACGTGCTGGACTTTTCCAAGATCGAAGCGCGCCGCATGGAGCTGGCGCCCACCGATTTCGATCTGGACGAGGTGATGAGCACCCTGGCCACCACCATGACGATGAACGCCGGCGACAAGGAGCTGGAGCTGGCCATCGCAGTGGAACCGGACGTGCCGCGCCTGCTGCACGGCGACGCGCTGCGGCTGCAGCAGATCCTGGTCAACCTGGCCGGCAATGCCGTCAAGTTCACGCAGCAGGGCGAGGTGGTGGTGCGGGTCGGCGTGGAGCAGGCGGCAAGCGCGCACGGCGAACGCGCCATGCTGCGCTTCGACGTCAGCGACACCGGCATCGGCATCAGCGAAGCGCAACTGGGCCAGCTGTTCGGCGCCTTCTCGCAAGGGGACGAGAGCATTACGCGGCGCTTCGGCGGCACCGGGCTGGGGCTGGCCATCACCAGGCGCCTGATAGAACTCATGGGCGGAAAAATCTCCGTGCACAGCCGGGAAGGCGAAGGCAGCCGCTTCTGGTTCACCCTCCCGTTCACCGTACTGCCGCCGGCGGCCCAGCGCCAGCCCGCGCTGGGCGCCCTGCGCCTGCTGGTGGCGGACGACAACGGCACCACGCGCAAGCTGGTGGGCCAGCTGATACGCGCCTGGGGCTGGGCGGCGGACGAGGTGGCGTCCGGCGCCGAAGCCATTGCGCGCTTCCGCGCGCAGCAGCGCAACGGCCAGCCGTACGACGTGGTGCTGGCCGACTGGCACATGCCCGGCATGAACGGCGTGGCCATCGCCGCGGCCATACGGCAGGAAGCCGGGCCGCAGGCGCAGCCCATCGTGGTGATGGTGAACGCCTTCGCGCGCAGCCAGCTGGAGGAAATCTCCAGCGCGCCGGAAGCGGACGTGGTGCTGGTCAAACCCATCACCAGCTCCAGCCTGTTCGACGCCCTGCACCAGGCGCTGGTGGCCAAGGGCGGCGAGGAGAGCGCCGCGCAGGCGGAGGGCATCGCCGGCCGGCTGAAAGGCCGGCACTTCCTGCTGGTGGAGGACAATCTGCTGAACCAGGCGGTGGCGCGCGGCATACTGGAACTGGCGGGCGCCACGCTGGACGTGGTGGGCGACGGCCAGCAGGCGGTGGACATCATGCGCGAGCACGCCAGCCGCTACGACATCGTGCTGATGGACATGCAGATGCCGGTGCTGGACGGCTTCAGCGCCACCGCCATGCTGCGCCGCGAGTTCAAGCTGACCTTGCCCGTTATCGCCATGACGGCCGGCGTGCTGGCCTCGGAACGCGACCGCTGCGTGGAAGCGGGCATCACGGACTTCATCCCGAAGCCGGTGGTGGTGGAGGAAATGATGGCGGTGATACAGCGCCACCTGCCGGGCAAGCGCGCCGGCGACGCAGTGCCGGCGCCCGTTGCGGCGCCGGCATCGGCAGCGGTAATGGCAGCGGCCCCCGCCGAAGCCGATGCGGATGCCGAGCCGCTGTTCAGCATGGACAGCCTGATGCGCGTGATGGGCAAGGACCCGAAAGGCCGCCAGGTCATGTTCAAGATGGTGCGCGGCGCGCTGGCCGGCGGCATGCAGCCGATGGACGACGCCGACCGCGCACTGGCCGAAGGCCGCGCCGGCGAAGCCGCCAAGGTATTGCACGGCCTGCGCGGCGCCATCGGCGTACTGGGCGCCAAGCGCCTGATCCGCGTCACGCTGGAAGCGGAAAGCGCCATCTCGCAGCAACGCAGCGGCGAGCTGCCGGCCCACTTCGCTGAAGTGCGCGGCGTGCTGGAGGCCACGCTGCGGGAAGCGGCCGACTGGCTGGAGCGGACCGACCGCTAAGGCATCGCGAGCATCATGCCTGCTCCCGCGCGGCGCGCTTGATCGCCTGCGGCGGCTGGCCGTAAGCGCGCAGGAAGGCGCGCCGCATGCGTTCCGGGTCCGCGAAGCCGGTCTCGCGCGCCACCACGTCGATGGACAGCGTGCCCGCCTCGATCAGCGCGCGCGCCGCCTCCACCCGCAGCACCTCCACCGCGCGCGCCGGCGACTGCCCGGTTTCGATGCGGAAGGTGCGGCTGAACTGGCGCCGGCTCAGGTTCGCCGCATCCGCCAGCTCGTCCACCGACAGCGGCTTGCGCAGATTGCTCTTGGCGTAGGTGAGCGCCACCTGGATGCGGTCCGACTTCGGCTCCAGCTCCAGCAGCGCCGAGAACTGCGACTGGCCGCCGCTGCGGCGGTGGTACACCACCATCTTGCGCGCCACCGCCTTCGCCAGCTCCACGCCGTGGTCCGCCTCCACCATCGCCAGGCACAGGTCGATGCAGGCCGTCATGCCGGCCGAGGTCCACACGCGGCCGTCGTGGATGAAGATGCGGTCCTCCTCCACTTTCACCTTGGGGTACATGTGCTGCAGCGCGCGTGCCTGGCACCAGTGCGTGGTGGCGCGGCGCCCGTCCAGCAGGCCCGCTTCGGCAAGGAAGAAGGCGCCGGTGCAGATGCTCGCCGTGCGGCGCGACAGCGCGCTGGCCGAACGCAGGAAATCGATGAAGCCGGAGGTGGACACGATCTGCTCCATCGCGCCGGCCACCAGCACCGTGTCGTAGCTGTGCCCATGGCTGCCGAAAGGCTCCGTCATCACCGGAACGCCGGAGGAACTGGTCACCGCGCCGCCATGCTCGGACAGCAGCACCACCCGGTAGCAGCTTTCCGCCGTCAATTCATTCGCCACTTCGAACACGGTGGTAGCGGCCAGGTCCAGGATCTGGAAGCGGGGGAAGAGCAGCAGTCCTATCTTGCGTGTCATGATGATGTCCCAAAACGAGGTATATACGGCTTACGGGACTCAATTTAGACGCCTACACTGTCCTTGTCAACCCAAAACCAAGGACAGCAACCATGAACACCAAAGCACATCCCGGCATTGCCCTCATCACCGGCGCCTCCACCGGCATCGGCGCGCGCTACGCCCAGCGCCTGGCCGAACGCGGCTACGACCTGATTTTGGTGGCGCGCAACCGCGAACGCCTGCAGGCCGTCGCCGCCGGCGTCACCGCCGCCACCGGCCGCAAAGTGGAAATCCTGCCCGCCGACCTGACGCAGGAGGACGGCCTGGCACTGGTGCAGCAGCGCCTGGCGAACGACGCCAGCATCACCATGCTGGTGAATAACGCCGGCCTGGGCGCCACCGCGCCGCTGGTCGATTCGAAGCAGGAAGACCTGGACCGCATGATCTTCCTGAACGTGCACGCGCTGACCCGCCTCACGCGCGCCGTGGCGCCGGGCTTCGCCGCGCGGGGGCATGGCAGCATCATCAACATTGCCTCCATCGTGGCGGTGGCGCCGGAAGTCCTGAACGGCACCTATGGCGGCAGCAAGGCCTATGTGCTGGCCTTCACGCAGTCGCTGCAGCACGAACTGGGCGCCAAGGGCGTGCGCGTGCAGGCCGTGCTGCCGGGCGCCACCGGCACCGAGTTCTGGGACCATGCGGGCGTGCCGGTGGCGCATCTGCCCAGCGAGATCGTGATGAACGTGAACGACCTGGTGGACGCGGCGCTGGCCGGCCTGGACCTGGGCGAAGTGGTGACGATACCGTCGCTGCCGGACCGCGCCGACTGGGACAAGTTCGAGGCCGCGCGCCTGGCGATGGGCCCGAACCTCTCGCGCAGCAAGCCGGCCGCGCGCTATACCACCTGAGCATCCTGGCCCAGGCGCGCCTTGACGGCTGCCAGGTAGCGGTCGCTGACGGGGACGATATCCCCGCAGCGCAGCACCGCCTGGTAGCCGCCGTCGCCACAGGCTTCCAGCCGGGCGATCTGCTCCACGCGCACGATGGCGCTGCGGTGCACGCGCAGGTAGCAGGCCGGGTCCAGGTGCTGCTCCAGGCGGCCCAGCGCCACCCGGTGCAGCACGCGGCGCGAAGCCATGCGCAGCTCGACGTAATTGCCGGCCGCCTCCATCCACAGCACATCCTCCAACCGCACGCATTCGATGCGGCCTACCGAGCGCACGCTGAGCTGGCGCCAGTACTGCGGCCGCGCGGGCTCCGGCAACGCCTGCTCCTGCGCATACGCCCGCAAGGCCGCGCCGTAATTGGCGCGCTGCCGCTGCGCCAGCATGGCCTGCGCGCGCTCCACCGCTTGCGCAAAGCGCTGGTCGTCGAAGGGCTTGAGCAGATAGTCCAGCGCATGCACTTCGAATGCCTCCACGGCATAGGCGTTGTAGGCGGTGACGAACACGATCAGCGGCGGCTCCTGCTGCCGCGCCAGTTCGCGCGCCAGCGCCAGGCCGGATTCGTTCGGCATCTGGATGTCCAGGAACACCAGGTCGATATCGTTCTCCGCCAGCGCGGTGCGCGCGGCAGCGGTGCTGGCGCATTCGCCCGCCACTTGCCACTGCGCGTGCTCGGCCAGCGCGTAGCGCAGGGTGATGCGACCCGGTTCCTCGTCGTCGACGATCAGCGCGCGTCGTATCTGCTCACGCTCCCGCATCACGCCGCCCGCTCCATCGGCATGCGCACCTCGGCCACGAAGCGGCCCGCGTCCCGCCGCGTATGCAGCGACGCCGCGCCGCCGCTCGCCATCCGCAAACGTGCCTGCGTGCTGCGCAATCCCAGACCCAGGCCGGGATTGGGCGCCGCCGCATGGGCCAGCGGATTGCTGATGCGGATCACCAGCAAGTCGCCTTCGCGCACCAGCTCCAGGCGGATATCGCTCGCGCCGTCGTGGCAATCGAGATCGTGGCGCAGCGCGTTCTCAACCAGCGGCTGCAGCAGCAATGGCGGGCAGTCGGCAGCCAGCACCGGGCCGTTGCCGCCCTCGATGCTGACGCGCAGGCGTTCGCCATAGCGCAGGCGCTGAAGATCAAGATAATCGCGCACGAACTGCAATTCCTCGGCCACGCTGACCCAGTCGCGCGAACTTGCGGCAAGCGCGTAGCGCAGCAGGTCGCTCAGGCGGCTGATGCCGGTCAGCGCCACGCGCTTGTCGTCCGAGCGCACCAGCGCACTGATGGCGTTCAAGGCGTTGAAGATGAAATGCGGCTCCAGCTGGCTGCGCAGCGCCAGCAAGCGCTGCTGCTCCAGCTCCAGCCGCAGCGACAGGTTATCGGTCTGCGCCTGGCGCCAGGCCCGCTCGCGCGCGCGGCCCTGCTGCCAAGTGCACACGGCGACCACGGCGATAAAGGTGAAGCTGGTCCAAGCCAGTTCCATGAACAGGTCGAAATTGTGCAGGCGCTGCACGGCGGCCCCGACATTCGGGAGCGACAGTTCGGCGCCGGCCCGCAAGGCGTAGACCGCGCCGACATACATCAGCTCCAGCGGCAGGAACAACAGCACTACCAGCGCGTACACCGCAGCGATGCGGCGGGCGTGGCCCAGCAGGGCAGTGCGCCGTGAAAACAGCAGATACATGCCCGTGCTGAACACCGCCATCAGCAAGTGCGTGCTGCACCAGTTCCAAAGCGGCACGATGTAGGAGCGCACCATGCCCTCGCGCAGGCCGTCGCTATAGCTGCCGAGGGCGCCCAGTGCGCACAGCGCGGTCCACAGGGCGGCATTAATCGCCAGAACGCGGGCGGCATGGAGGTAGGAATTCATGGGCGGGGAGTATACCTGCAGCCATGGCCAAAACGGCGGCGATGCCCCGGAATTCGTCCCGCGCCTGGGCTGCTTCGTCACATGGCAGAGGCGCGCCGGCAGCGGTGTCACTACACTCGCAGCCTCGACTAACCTCACAGACGCCGTACATGAACAAGTTCCGCCGCCTTCAACTCTGCGCCCTGGCCGGCGCGCTTCACGCCGGCGCATCCGGCGCGGCCGATACCGCGCCTGCGGAGATGGCACGGGTGGAGGTCACCGGACCCGGCGCGGAGAACCTGCGCCGCAACGACACGGCGGGCAAGATCGTGGTGGGCCGGGAAGAGCTGCTGCAGTATGGCGACAGCGCCTTGTCCGGCGTGCTGAAACGGCTGCCCGGCCTGTCCGTCTCCGGCAGCGAGGTGCGCATGCGCGGGCTGGGCGCGGGCTACACGCAAATCCTCATCAATGGCGATCCGGCGCCGCCGGGCTTTGCCGTCGACACGCTGGCGCCGGAGCTGATCGAACGCATCGAGATCCTGCGCACCACGTCGGCGGAGTTCAGCGCGCAGGCAGTGGCGGGCAGCGTCAACATCGTGCTGAGGAAAGGCGCCAGCCGCGCCCAGCGCGACCTGAAGCTGCAAGCCGGGCATGACCAGCGCTGGAACCCCAGCGCCACCTTGCAGCTGTCCGGCCGCGACGGCGCCTATTCGTATTCCCTGGCCGGCACGCTGTCGCGCACCGGCTACGACAACGGCGCCCAGATACGCGAAACGCTGGCCGGCGCGGAGGGATCAGGAGGTTCAGACGGTGGCGAGCGCGCGGCCGCCACGCGCCGCGTGTTCGACGAGCGCTACCTCGGCAGCATCGCCAAGGCCAGCCTGGCGCCGCGCCTGAACTGGGCGCTGGACGGCGGCGACACCGTGTCCTGGCAGAGCCTGCTGGACGTGGCGCGCATCGACAACCACGGCGGCTCGCGCGAGACCACGCTGCAAGGCGGCGCCACGCGCTCGCCAGTGAGCAACTACAGCTCCCGCATCCACAACGACGCGCTGCGCAGCGACGCCAGCTGGACGCACGGGATCGACGGGGACGGCAAGCTCACCGTCAAGGCGGGCGTCAACATCAACCAGCGCGACATCGACTACGTCTTCCGCGGCGCGGACGCGAACAGCGTGCCCCGGCTGGTGCGCAAAGTGACTTCCAGCGCCGGCGACAACAGCGCCGCCAGTAGCGGCAAGTACCTGGCGCCTTTTTGGCCCGGCCACAGCTTCGGCGCCGGCTGGGACGGCAGCTTCACGCGCCGCCGCGAAACGCGCCTGCAGCAGGACAGTACGCCGCAAGGCGCGCCGCTGTACGCGCTGGACCAGGACTACACGGCGGACGTGAAGCGCCTGGCGCTGTATGCGCAGGACGAATGGGACGTGACGCCGCGCCTGCAAGCCTATCTCGGGCTGCGCTGGGAAGGGCTGGACACCGGCACCGTGGGCCGCGCCATGGACAAGGTGCGCAGCCGCTCCAGCGTGTGGAGCCCGGTGCTGCAAATGCTGTGGCGGCTCCCGGAGCGCGAGCGCGACCAGCTGCGCTTCGCCCTGTCGCGCACCTACAAGGCGCCGCTGACGCGCAACCTGGTGCCGCGCCGCTACACCATCAACAATGGCAACGGCCCCACCAACCCGGACGTGGAAGGCAATCCGAAGCTGCAGCCGGAACTGGCCTGGGGCGTGGACGCGGGCTACGAAAACTACTTCGGCAAAGGCGGCGTGGCGAGCGTGTCCGCCTATGCGCGCCGCATCAGCGACGTGACCGTGCAGCGCCTGTTCCAGGACGGCGCCACCTGGGTCAGCACCTTCGCCAACGGCGGCCGCGCCGCATCGTACGGCATCGAGTTCGACGCCAAATTCCCGCTGGCCGCGCTGTACGCCGGCGCACCCGGCATCGACCTGCGCGCCAACGCCAGCCGCAACTGGTCGCGCCTGGACAGCGTGCCGGGTCCGCACAACCGCCTGGCCGAGCAGACGCCGCTGACGGCCAACCTCGGCCTCGACTACCGGATAACCACGGCGTGGAGCAGCGGTTTCAACTTCAACTACCTGGGCGGCGGCCCCGCCCGTATCACACAAATGCTCAGCAGCGACACCGGCCCGGTACGCACCCTGGACCTGTATGCACTGTGGAAGCCCGGCAAAGCCAGCCAGCTGCGCCTGTCCGTGGCCAACGCGCTGCACCCGGACCGCCGCAGCGCCCAGTACTACGCGGACGCCTTCGGCAGCACCGCGCGCAGCACCGCCGCGCCCACCACCACCGGCATCCGCCTGCAATACGAAACGCCGCTGTAAGTCGGCAAACGAGCCCGCGCTGCAGGGGCTCGGCTTTGCAAAAACGGCTTTTACATCATATGCTTGGATAGACACCAAGCCGGAAAAGAAGTCGGCAAATGTATTCCGCCACACACCAGTTCGAGCCGCTGCTGCCCGCCTCGCGGGATGAAGGCTTGCGGGCGCAGGCGGCGCGCCTGGCCGACGCATCCATCCGGCTCAGCGGCTGTGCGCATGAAACCAGCCGCTCCGCCATTCGCCAGCTGGTGCGCAGCATGAATTCCTACTACAGCAATCAGATTGAAGGGCACGGCACCCATCCACGCAACATCGAACGTGCGCTGCGCCAGGACTTCTCCGCCCAGCCGGATGTTGCCCGGCTGCAGCGTATTGCCCTGGCCCATATCGACGCGGAAATCGAACTGGAGCAGCACTGTGCCGGCGGCCCCGCTGCGCTGAATTCGCGCTTCCTGCTGGCCTGCCACGCGGCGCTGTACAGCAGGCTGCCCGAAGCCGACCGCCGCACCGGCGACGGCCATGTAGTGGCGCCGGGCCAGCTTCGCCAGGAGCCAGTTGCGGTAGGCCTGCATGTGGCCCCGGTGGCGCCGTCGCTGCCGCGCTTTCTCGCGCGGATGGACGAGGTCTACGGCCATTCCAATGAACGGGAACAGTTGCTGATCGATACCGCCTGCTTGCATCACCGCGCCGCCTGGGTCCATCCCTTCCGCGACGGCAATGGCCGGGCGACGCGGCTGCAAAGCCATTGCGCCTTGCTGCCCCTGTCGCAAGGGCTGTGGTCGCCCAGCAGGGGCCTGGCGCGCGCCCGGCTGGAATACTACGCCCGCCTGCAAAACGCCGACGCACCCCGGCGCGGCGACCTCGATGGCAGAGGCAACCTGACAGCTGCAGGCCTTGCTGAATGGGCGGGCTTCTTCCTCGGCGTCTGCGAGGACCAGGCCGCCTTCATGGCGGGCATGCTGGCGCTCGACGGTATGAAGCAGCGCATCGCCGCGCTGATCGCCTTCCGCGCGGCACAGGACAAGGCCTACCGCCCGCAAGCCATCCTGCCGCTGTACCACGCCTTTGCCGCCGGTCCGCTTACACGGCGCGAATTCAGCCAGATGACAGGGCTGGGCGAACGCACGGCGCGTTCGCTGCTGGCGCGCCTGCTGTCGGCTGGATTGCTGGCGAGCGATACGCCGCTGGGGCCGGTGCGTTTTGCGCTGCCCCTGGACGCGCTGCAATTCCTGATTCCCAATTTGTATCCCGAGGTGGACCAGGCCTTCCCGCCGGCGTAGCGGCACGCAGCTTATCCATGCGCTAGAATCATGCATCCACCTTGCCGGAGCCGCCATGCAGAACCGCCTCGTTTCCCTGCCGCCGCTGGACGCGCTGCGCGGCTTTGTCGCGGCGGCGCGGCGCATGAGCATTACCGCTGCGGCGGACGATTTGTGCCTGACGCAGTCGGCCGTCAGCCGCCAGATCCAGGCGCTGGAAGAACGCCTCGGCACGCCGCTGTTCACGCGCAGCAACCGCAGCATCGCGCTGACGGCGGCGGGCGAGCAGCTGTTCCAGCTGGCGTCGCCGTGGATGGACCGGCTGCTCGATCTGGCCGAGTCGCTGCAGCAGCACCAGCGCGTGCGGCCGGTGACGGTATCGGCCAGCATGGGCGTGGCGTCGCTGTGGCTGCTGCCCCGGCTGGGTGAGTTCCAGAGCGCGCATCCGCACATCGACGTGCGCGTGGCCACCAGCAACCGCGTGCTGGACCTGGAACGCGACGGCATCGACCTTGCCATCCGCTACAGCCCCGCCTCGCATGCGACGCAGGGCGGCCAGTTGCTGTTCGACGAAGTGGTGGCGCCGGTGGCCAGTCCAGCGGTGGCCGCCAGCGCCTTCCGCAAGCCGGAAGCGCTGCTGCAGCACGTGCTGCTGGACCTGGACGACAAGGTTGGGCCGTGGCTGCACTGGGAATACTGGCTGCAGGAGCAAGGGCTGGAACAGCGCAAGCCGAAAGGGCGGCTGCACTTCAACCACTACGACCAGTTGATCCACGCCGCGCTGGGCGGACACGGGGTGGCGGTGGGGCGGCTGCCGCTGCTGCTGCCCATGCTCAAGGACGGCCGCCTGGCCGCGCGCATGGACCGGCGCCTGCAAGTGGACGACTACCGCTACTGGCTGATGGAGGCGCCCGGCCCGCAGCGCGCGGAAGTGGCCACCTTCCGCGACTGGCTGGTGCAGCAGGCGGCGCTGACGGCGCAGGAGCTGGCGCAGGCTTGCGAGGCAGTGGCGTAAGGCCGTGGCTTAGTCTGCGGCTTAGGCCGGGAGAGGCCGTGACATGGACATCGGGCAAGCCCGTCACGCCTTCGCCAGGCGCGCCTGGCTCCACCACGTGCGGCCGCGATCCAGCCATCGCCGCAACGCCCCGGGCAGCGTACCGGGCAGCTGTGCGCGCCAGCCCTTGCGCAGAGTGCGGGCCGGGCTGACCGCGCCGGCACCGGCACCGCTCCTGTTCACGCTGATATTGGCCACAGCGCCGCTCACGTCGAACGACACCATCTCGTGGCGCCCCACGCTGGACAGGTACTGGCGATGCGTGGCCGGCAAGTCGGCGCTCTGGCCCGCCGCCAGTACGCGGTCATTGCTGTCGCGCTCGCTGGTAATCCATAGCACGCCCGCCAGGCAACTGATACGCACTGGCAAGCCGGGCGCCATGACGGCGCCTTCCCTTGGGTGCAAGGTTATTTGCATGACATTCTCCCTGGTTTGAATATGCCTGCATTGTTGCCCTGCGGCGGCGTGGCGACAAACGTTATCCCGGCATGCCATCCATGCGTTCAGCGCATGGGTCGCATGCCGATTTACCGTTGGCGCGCCCAGCCCCGTCTGGCTATGCTTGCAGCACAAACTGCAGCACAATCAAGGAGAAACGCGATGAAATTCCTGAAGACGCCGTTGGCGGCGGTGCTGTGCGGCGGCATCATCATGGGCCTGGCGCTGGGCGTGCGCCACGTGCAGGGCTTGTTCATGCTGCCCATGACCTCGGCGCGCGGGTGGGGCAGGGAAGAGTTCGCGCTCGCCATCGCCCTGCAGAACCTGGTCTGGGGCATCGCCCAGCCCTTCACCGGCATGATCGCCGACCGCTACGGCTCGCGCCGGGTGCTGGCCGGCGCCTGCCTGCTGTACGCGCTCGGCCTGTACCTGATGGCGCACGCGGCCAGCAGCATGCAGCTGGCGCTCACCGGCGGCCTGCTGATCGGCATGGCCTTGTCCGGCACCGCCTTCGGCACCGTGTACGGCGCGCTGAGCCGCATCGTGCCGCCGGCGCGGCGCAGCTGGGCGCTGGGGCTGGCGGGCGCGGTGGGCGGCGTGGGCCAGTTCGCCATGGTGCCGGCCGCGCAAGGGCTGATCGCCGGCGCCGGCTGGATGGCGGCCCTGGCCGTGCTGGCCTTCGTGCTGGCGCTGGCCGCGCCGCTAGCTTTCCCCATGGACGACAGCGCCGCCGCCAGCGCGCCGCAGCCGCCCGGCCAGTCCATGCGGCGCGCCATCGCCGAGGCCCTGTCGCATCGGGGCTTCTGGCTGCTGAACCTGGGCTTTTTCGCCTGCGGCTTCCAGCTCGCCTTCATCGCCGGGCACTTTCCCGCGTATCTGCTCGATAAGGGCTTTTCCGCCAACACGGGCGTGATGGCGCTGGCCATCGTGGCGCTGGCCAACGTGGCGGGTACCTATTTCTGCGGCAAGCTGGGCAACGTCTACCGGCGCAAGCACCTGCTGGCCTGGCTGTACTGCGCGCGCTCGGCGGCCATGCTGCTGTTCGTGGCCGCGCCCATCAGCACGGCCAGCATCTACCTGTTCTCGTTCGCGATGGGACTGACGTGGCTGGGCACGGTGCCGCTGACCAACGGACTGGTGTCGCAGGTGTTCGGCGTGAAATACATTTCCACGCTGTTCGGCCTGGTATTCGTGGGCCACCAGCTGGGCGGCTTCCTCGGCGTGTGGCTGGGCGGCGCGGTGTTCGACGCCACCCGCTCCTATGACCTGGTGTGGGCCGCCTCGGTCGGCATCGGCCTGGCGGCGGCGCTGCTGCACTGGCCTATCGACGACCGCGCCGTGGCCGGGCTGGAGCCGGCATGAGGCCGCTGCACAACCTGCTGCTGTGGGCCGTGCTGGCAGCCGTGTGCGGCTGGGCATGGCTGGCGATGCTGCGGCCGGAAAACGTGCTGTCCTTCGCCAGCCTGGCCGCGCTGTGCTGAACGGGACCAGCCTAGGCCAGTTTCAGCTCCCAGTAGCCGACATCGATCCAGCGGCCGAACTTCATGCCGACTTCGGCGAAGTGCGCCACCTTCCTGAAGCCCATGGACTCGTGCAGCGCCACGCTGGCCTCGTTCGGCTGGGCGATGCCCCCGATCACCATGTGCAGGCCGCGCGCGCGCAGCTGGTCGAGCAGCTCGCGATACAAGCGCGTGCCCACGCCCTTGCGCGGATGCTCCGGCGACACGTAGACGCTGCTTTCCACCGAAAAGCGGTAGGCGCTGCGCACCCGCCACGGGGTGGCGTAGGCGTAACCCATGACGGCGCCGTCCTGCTCGTACACCAGCCACGGCAGCTTGGCGCCCACCGTCCCGATGCGGCCCGCCATCTCCTCGGCCGATACCGGCTGCTCTTCGAAGGAAATGGTGGTGGTGGCGATGTAGTGGTTGTAGATGGCGGCGATGGCGGCCGCGTCGGCGGCAGTGGCGGAACGGATGACGGTCATGGGTTTTGAAAGGCTTCGGAAGACTTTACATTAGCAAAATATTTGATGCCAAATAATACATTAACTTCCTGTAAGTCATTGATATACACGTTGACCGTGTCGTTCGACTCCGGCCCGCCGGCCGCGCGCCGCCGCAAGGCCGGCCAAGCCTAATCAGATCTTTTGAATCTGGCGGTCGATGGCCTTGACCGCCCGTTCATTGCGCTCGCTGTAGCGGTCCGTCAGATAGCCGGTGCGGCCGCGCAGCAGCAGCGTCATCTTGAACAATTCCTCCATCACGTCCACCACCCGTTCGTAGTACGCGGACGGGCGCATGCGGCCTTCCTCGTCGAATTCCTTGTAGGCCATCGGCACCGAGGACTGGTTGGGGATGGTGAACATGCGCATCCAGCGGCCCAGCAGGCGCAGCGTGTTGACCACGTTGAAGGACTGCGAGCCGCCGCACACCTGCATCACCGCCAAGGTGCGTCCCTGGCTGGGGCGCAGCGCGCCCTGTTCCAGCGGGATCCAGTCGATCTGGTTCTTCATCACGGCCGTGACGGCGCCGTGGCGCTCCGGGCTGCACCACACCTGGCCCTCGGACCACAAACTCAGCTCGCGCAGTTCCACCACCTTGGGATGGGTCTCGGGCACGCTGCCCGCCATCGGCAACTCCATCGGATCGAAAATCTTCACCTCGGCGCCGAACTGCTCCAGGATGCGGGCCGCCTCGTACACCAGGAAGCGGCTGAAGGAACGCTCGCGCAGCGAGCCGTACAGCATGAGGATGCGCGGCGGATGGTCCAGCTCGCCCACCGGCGCCAGCTTGGCGAGGGTGGGCATGTCCAGCAGCTCGGGTTTGATGTTGGGCAGGTTGGGAATGCTCATGGTAGCTCCTTATTTTTCCGCGTACAGCCAGCGGAACAAGATGGTGGCGGCGGCCGCGCCCAGCAGCTGCGCGGCGATGAAGCCGGGCGCGTCCAGCGGACGGATGCCGGCGAAGGTGTCGGTCACGCTGCGCGCCAGCGTGACGGCCGGGTTGGCAAACGAGGTGGACGCGGTGAACCAGTAGGCGGCGGTGATGTAGGCGGCCACCGCGAACGGCGTGACGCCGGGCCGGCTGCGGGTGCAGCCGATGATGACGCCCAGCAGGCCGAAGGTGGCCACGCATTCGCTCCACCACTGGGCCGCGCCGGTGCGCGCATGGACCGACGCGGTGAACGCCTCCAGCCCGAACATGGCGTGCGCGGCGGCCACGCCGGCGAAGGCGCCCGCCGTCTGCACCGCGAGGTAGGGCAGCACTTCGCGCGGGGCATGCAGGCCCTGCCAGGCGGCCGACAGCGTGACCACGGGATTGAAGTGCGCGCCGGAGACGGGGCCGAACATCAGGATCAGCGCCACCAGCCCGGCGCCGGTGGCCAGCGCGTTGGCCAGCAGCGCGATGGCGACGTTGCCGCCGGCCAGGCGCTCGGCCATGATGCCCGAGCCGACCACCACGGCCAGCAGCAGCGCCGTGCCCAGGCCTTCGGCCACGATGCGCTTGGCCAAGGTCATGGCAGCAGGGCGCCGATCTTGGCCAGCTCCGCCTTCAGGCGGACCGGATCGTTTTTCAGCTGTTCCAGCGGCAGCGCGAAGAAGGCTTCGATGCGCGCGCGCAGCACGCGGTAGGCGTGCATGAAGGCGGCGTCGATTTCCTCCTCGGTGCCGGTGGCGTGGGCCGGGTCTTCCACGCCCCAGTGCGCGCGCAGCACCGGGCCCAGGTAGGCCGGGCATTCCTCGCCGGCGGCGCTGCCGCAGACGGTGATGACGATGTCCGGCGTGACCGGCAGATTGTCCCAGGACTTGCTGTGGTAGCCCTCGGTGGAGATGCCTTCGCGGGCCAGCAGCGCCAGCGAGCGCGGGTGGACGTAGCCGGCCGGCTTGCTGCCGGCGCTCACGGCGTGCCAGCCTTCAGGGGCCAGGTGGTTGAAGGTGGCTTCGCCGAGGATGGAGCGGCAGGAATTGCCGGTGCATAGTACTAAGACGTTCATTTACGCTTCCTTGGTGGTGGTGGCCGGCACGCAGCAGGCCGGGGCGGCGGCGTCCGGCGCGCAAGGCACGCCGCCGCAGCAGTTTTCGGTGAGGAAGGCCAGCAGGCCGTTCATGGTGTCGAAACTGGCGCTGTAGATGATGTAGCGGCCATCCTGGCGCGCCGCGATCAGGCCGGCATGCGCCAGCTCCTTCAGGTGGAAGGACAGCGAGGAGGGCGCCAGGTCCAGGTGCTCGGCGATCTTGCTGGCCGCCAAGCCGTCCGGCCCTGCCTGCACCAGCAGCCGGAATGCCGCCAGGCGCGATTCCTGCGCCAGCGCCGCCAACGCCGCCAAGACTTGTTTGGTGTCCATTTCCGCTCCAATTCGATATTTCAACGATTATCGAAATATACTACAAAAGCCGAAGTATGTGAAACTATCCGCATGAACAGACGACTTGTGATTGCAGCCGCCGCCGCCCTGGGCATGGCGCCCCGCGCCTGGGCCGCAGCGGCAGCAAGCCCGGCAGCCTCCGGCCACATACGCATCGTTACCGCGCATCTGCCGCCGCTGGTGCTGGAGCATGGCGGCGAGCGCCCCGGCGCGCTGATGGAGCTGGTGGCCGAGCTGTGCAAGCGCATGCAGCTGGCGCCGGAGACGCAGTTCGTGCCGTGGCGGCGCGCCACCTTCCTGGCCGCCACCATGCCGGCCACCGCCATCTTTCCGCTGACCCGGCTGCCCGAGCGCGAAGCCCAGTACCGCTGGCTGGCGCCGCTGTACGACGAGCACTACGTGTTCCTGGCGCTGCGCAAGGGTGCATTCAAGGTGCGCAGTCCGCAGCAGATGAAAACCCGCCGCATTGCCCTGCTGCGCGGCGCCGGCCAGGCCGCCGTGCTGCGCGAGATGGGCTACGGCAACCTGGTGGAGGCGGCCTCGATCGACGAAGTGCACCGCTTCCTGCTGACCGGCATCGCCGACGCCGCCTTCGGCGAGCGCAACATCATCCGCACCTCGCTGCGCAACCGGGGCGAGCAGGCCGATTTCGAGCTCAGCGCACCGGTGCGCAGCACCACCGCCTGGCTGGCCGGTTCGCTCGACTTCAGCCCGGACGAAGCACAGCAGTTCCAGCGCACCATGGCCGCCATGGCGGCCGACGGCGCCAGCCGCCGCATCCTGGCCAAGTACGGCCTGTCCTGACTTTGAAAAGCCCCATGAAACCAGACATACTCGTATTTGCCCCCAGCCCGTCGGCCTCCGTCATGCAGCAGCTCGACGCGCATTTCCAGTGCCACCACGTGTGGTCCGCCCCCGCCGCCGAACAGGAGGCTTACGTGGACAGCGTGGCGGCCCGGGTGCGCGGCATCGTCACCACCGGCCCGCTGGGCGTGAGCGCCGCGCTGGCCGCGCGCCTGCCGCAGCTGGAAATCGTCAGCCTGAACAGCGTGGGCTACGACAAGATCGACCTGGAGGCGCTGCGCGCGCGCGGCATCCCGGTGACCAACACGCCCGGCGTGCTGACCGACGACGTGGCCGACCTGGCCGTGCTGCTGCTGCTGTCCGCCGCGCGCCGCCTGCCCGCCATGGACCGCTACGTGCGGGACGGCGACTGGAGCGCGCGCAAGCCGCTGGCGCCGGCGCGCAGCGTGCGCGGCAAGGTGGCCGGCATCTTCGGCTTCGGCCGTATCGGCCAGGCGATTGCCGGCCGGCTGGCCGCGCTCGGCATGCAGATCCACTACTTCCAGCCACGCCCGGTGCGGGGCGTGACGGTGCAGGGCATTGAGCCGCCGCGCGCCGAATCGCTGCTGGCGCTGGCGCAGGAGAGCGACTACCTGGTGCTGAGCGCCCCGGCCAACGCCGCCACCCGCCACGCGGTGAACGCCGCCGTGCTGGACGCGCTCGGCCCGGAAGGCACGCTGGTGAACATCGCGCGCGGCGCGCTGGTGGATGAAGCGGCGCTGGTTGCCGCGCTGCAGGCCCGCACCCTGGGCGCGGCCGCGCTGGACGTGTTCGAGAACGAGCCGGAAGTGCCTCCCGCACTGCGCGCGCTGGACAACGTGGTGCTCACGCCCCATATCGGCAGCCTCACGGTGGAAACCCGCCACGCCATGGGCCAGCTGGCGGTCGACAACCTGCTGGCCCACTTCGCCGGCCAGCCGCTGCTGACGCCGCTGCCGTAGCGGCGCCGCCTGCGAACTGTCCGGAAACGCACACCACCATCGTCCGCTTCCGAACGCCGGCAGGCGCCAAGCCCGCAAAGCCGCGCGCCGCCGCCGCGTGGCACGGATGTTGCAGTTTGGAGCCCGGATCAACTACTTCTTTCCCATCATGACACTGCGGGACTTCCGTATCGGCTGGCGCACCTTGCTGCAAGACCCGGCTTACTCTTTCGTCGTCATCGCCGGGCTGGGCGTCGGGCTGGCTGCCGCGCTGCTGCTGCTCGGCCTGGTGCGTCACTCCTGGCAGTACAACCGCCACATCCCCGGCGTGGAGCAGGTCTACGTGGTAAAGCAGCGCTTCAACGTCGATCCCAAGGCGCCCTGGTTCGACCAGGCGCCGCTGCTGCTGCGCGCCGCCGCCGCCGGCACGCCGGGCGTGGCCGCCGCCACCGGCTACCTGCCCTCGCGCGCGGAAAGCATGGGCCTGACGGTGCGCATCGACGGCCAATTGCGCAAGCTCGACAGCCTGACCGTGCTGCCCGGCTTCGGCGCCATGCTGGGCCTGCAGGCCGTGCAGGGCGACCTGGCCTCCGCGCTGGAGCGCCCGGACAGCTTCGCCATCACCGAGGAAGCCGCGCAGCGCCTGTTCGGCAGCGCCAGCGCGCTCGGCAAGACCATGCTGGCCGAAGGCAAGCTGCTGCGCGTGGGCGCCGTGCTGCGCACGCCTCCCCCCAGCAGCACCATCCCCTTCGAAACCCTGCTCGGCATCCGCTCGGTGCTGGTGGAAGCGGAGGTGCGCGACGAACTGGCCACCGGCTCGCGCGGCTGGTGGGGCAAGATGCTGGTGCGCGTACAGCCCGGCGCATCCGTCCCCGCCGTCACGGACGCGCTGCAGCGCGCGGTGGACAGCAATCCCGGCCTGCAGGCCCAGCCGCCGGAAGTGCGCCAGCGCCTGGGCCAGCGCAAGGTGATGGACGTGGCGCTGGCGCCGCTGCAGGACGCCTATTTCGATACGGACGTGGCGCAGAACTTCGTCGCAGCGTCCGGCCCGCGCGCCCATCCGGCGGCGATTGCCGGGCTGGGCGCCGTGGCGCTGCTGATCCTGGCGCTGGCGGCCGTCAACTACGTGAACCTGGCGGCGGTGCGCGTGCTGCGCCGCCAGCGCGAGGTGGCGATGCGCAAAGTGCTGGGCGCCGGCGCGCGCCGCATCGCGCTGCAGCTGCTGGCCGAGTCCATGCTGGTGGCCATGCTGGCCACCGTCATCGGACTGCTGCTGGCATGGCTGGCGCAGCCGCTGTTCTCCGGGCTGGTGAACCGCAAGCTCGACAGCGTGCTGTCGCCGGGCTACGTGGGCGCCGCGCTGCTGCTGGGCGGCCTGCTCGGCGTGCTGACGGCAATCTACCCGGCCTGGATCGCGCTGCGCGTGCGGCCCAGCCAGGTGCTGGCGGGCCGTGGCGACACCGAGTCCGCAGGCGGACTGCGCACGCGGCGCGTGCTGACCGTGCTGCAAGTGGCCGCCGCCATGGGCCTGGCCAGCGTGGCCGTGGCCATCGCCTGGCAAACCGCGTTCGCCATGCGCGCCTCGCCCGGCTTCGATCCGGCGCCGCTGCTGATCGTCGACCTGCCGGAACCGGTGCGCATGAGCGCCACGGCGCAAAGCTTCGTGGCGGCGCTGAAGGCGCAGCCGGGCGTGGCCGGCGTGGCCATTTCGGAGGACGCGGTAGGGCGCAGCAACGTGTCCTGGTTCCGCGACCTGAAGCGGCTGGACGGCCGCAGCGCCGCCATGGAAATGAAGTCGGTGAGCGCCAACTTCTTCGAGCAGTACCGCATCCAGCCGCAGGCGGGCCGCCTGTTCGATTCCAAGCTGGACAAGGAAGACGACCCGGTGCCGCTGGTGCTGAACGCCATCGCCGCGCGCGAACTGGGCTTTGCGGACCCGGCCGCCGCCATCGGGCAAACCCTGCTGTTCAGCGGCTTCGACAACAAGGTGGTCCACAAGCGCGTGGTGGGCATCGCGCCCGAGTTGCGGTTCCACTCGCTGCGCGCCGCGCCGCGCGCGGTGGCGTATGAATTGTGGACCGCCGGCATCACCCTCAGCGTGCGCGCAGAAGGTGGCAACGGCGCCGCAGCGCTGGAGCCGGCGGTGCGCGCGCTGTGGCCCAAATTCTTTCCGGACGCGATGCTGAAAACCCGCCCGGCCGCCGACATCCTGGCCATCAACTACGCCGACGACGCGCGCATGGCCCGCCTGCTGGCGCTGGCCACCGGCATCGCGCTCGCCATTGCCGCGTTCGGCACCTATGTGCTGTCGGCGCACACGGTGCAGCGGCGCGCGCGCGAGATCGTGCTGCGCAAGCTGTACGGCGCGGGCCGCGGCGCCATCGGCGCGCTGGTGGTGAGGGAAGTGGGCGTGCTGGCGCTGCTGGCCGCGCTGATCGGCCTGCCGCCGGCCGCATTCGCCATCCGGCACTACCTGGCCGGGTACGTCGAGCACGCGCCGATAGGCGGCTGGACCATGCTGCTGGCGCTGGCCGCCACGCTGGCCATCGCCGCCGCCGCCGTGGCCCGCCACGCCTGGCTGGCCATGCGCATGCGGGCGGCGGACGCGCTGCGGGCTTAGGCTTGCAAGCTTAGGCTTGCGGCGGGACGGCGGATGGGTCCATAAACACCAGTTCCCACAGGTGGCCGTCCAGGTCGGCGAAGCCGTGGCTGTACATGAAGCCCATGTCCTGCGGCTCGCGCAGCGTGGCGCCGCCGGCGGCGACGGCCTTGGCGACAGTGGCGTCGACTTCCTCCCGGCTTTCGCAGGACAGGCAGTTGATCACCTGCGCCGATTCGTGCGCCGACGACAGCGGACGGTTGATGAAAGTCTTGAAGAACTCTTCCGTCAGCAGCATGGTGTAGATGTTTTCCGAGATCACCATGCAAGCCCCTTGGTCGTTGGTGAACTGCGGGTTGAAGGTGTAGCCCAGGGCAGCGAAAAAGGTTTTCGAGCGGGGCAGGTCTTTGACGGGCAGGTTGACGAAAATTTGCTTGTTCATGATGTCTCCAGGTTAGGTGGTTCAATGGATTTCGGTGGCTTTCACAGGCACGACGGCCGGCGCCGCCGGGAATCGACATTGTCGCGAAAATATTTTACGGGTGTGTGCGCATCAGCGACGCGCGTGGAGATGCCGCTGCGCGGCTTGAGCATGTATGGTGCCGGTATGTTTCCCGACCGCCGGCGCCGGTAGAGCAGCCATCGAGTGGCGCTGGTAGTGGCCCGTGTTCTTGAGCCGGCTTGCATCGTAGCGCCCGATTGTGACAGGCGTTTGACCGCGTACCTCCCGCATTTAAATCGCAAACGCTTTAATCGGGTCCGAAAATAATTGTTGACAGCTGCTGTTTCGCCGCCTAAGATACACACATCGCATCCGATCTAAACGAGTACGATACAAATCTCACTCACATTTGAAGAGGAAACATCATGAGCAAAATCACCAAAGTCCTGGTCACCGGCAAAACCCGCACCACCGGCACCGACGCCGCCATCTTCTCCGGCAACCACGAAGGCAAGCTGGACATCCACCTGACCACGCCGGGCAACCCAGGCGCCCCGGAACACCGCTTCAACGCCGTGGAAGCCCACCCGACCGCCGAGCAGCTGTTCGCCGGCGCCTGGTCGGCCTGCTACAGCGCGGCTGTGGGCATCTCGGCCAAGCAGCTGAAAGTGGCGCTGCCGGCCGACACCGCAGTGGAAATCGAAGTGGACCTGGGCCTGGGCGGCGCCGCCTACTTCATCCAGGCCCGCATCAACCTGATCGTGCCCGGCCTGGATGCCGACGTGGCCGCCAAAATCGCCCATGCCGCCGATGCCATCTGCCCCTACTCGAAAGCCACCAAAGGCAACATCGACGTGGCAATCAACGTTGTGACCGCCTAAAACTTTGACATACATATCGCATGCGATGCAAACGCATGCGAATCAAACCAGATCGAACAACCACATTTAAAGGAATTATCATGAGCAAAATCACCACAGTCCTGACCACCGGCAAAACCCGCACCACCGGCACCGACGCCGCCATCTTCTCCGGCAACCACGAAGGCAAGCTGGACATCCACCTGACCGCGCCGGGCACCCCTGGCGTGCGCGACTACCGCTTCGACGCCGTGGAAGCCCACCCGACCGCCGAGCAGCTGTTCGCCGGCGCCTGGTCGGCCTGCTACAGCGGCGCGGTCGGCATCGTCGCCAAGCAAATGAACGTGACCCTGCCTGCCGACACGGCAGTGGAGCTGGACGTGGATCTGGGCCTGGGCGGCAACGAGTACTTCATCCAGGCCCGCATCAACCTGATCGTGCCCGGCCTCGACCCGGAAGTGGCCACCGCCATCGCCCACGGCGCCGACGCCATCTGCCCCTACTCGAAAGCCACCAAGGGCAATATCGACGTAGCACTGAACGTCATTACCGCGTAAGCCCAGGACGCCCACCGCCCATCAGGAGAACAACATGAGCATCCGCCGCAACTTCTTCAAGACCGCCGCCAGCCTCGCCGTGGCCGCCGCCTTCACCTTCGCGCCTGGCTTTGCCGGCGCGGCGCTTGCTGCGGCGCCAGCCGCCGCAAGCGCCGACGTCAGCCAGATCCGTCCCTTCCGCATCGACGTGCCGGAAGCGCAACTGGCCGACCTGCGCGCGCGCATCAAGGCGACGCGCTGGCCGGACCGCGAAACCGTCACGGACTCGACGCAAGGCGTGAAGCTGGCCACCGTCCAGGCGCTGGCCGACTACTGGGCCACCGGCTACGACTGGCGCAAGGTGGAAGCCAGGCTGAACGCCTTGCCGCAGTTCGTCACCAAGATCGACGGCGTGGACATCCACTTCATCCACGTGCGCTCCAAGCACAAGAATGCACTGCCGCTGATCGTCACGCACGGCTGGCCGGGCTCGGTGGTGGAGCAGCTGAAGATCATCGATCCGCTGGTCAACCCGACTGCGCACGGCGGCAAGGCGGAGGACGCGTTCGACCTGGTGATCCCGTCGCTGCCGGGCCATGGCTACTCGGGCAAGCCGACCGAAACCGGCTGGGGCCCGGACCGCACCGCGCGCGCCTGGGCTGAACTGATGACGCGCCTGGGCTACAAGAAATACGCGGCGCAGGGCGGCGACTGGGGCGCCATCGTGACCGACCTGATGGCGGTGCAAGCGCCGCCGGGACTGATCGGCATCCACACCAATATGGCCGGCGCGGTGCCGAAAGACATCGACAAGGCGCTGTGGGCCGGCAACCCTCTCCCGGCCGGCCTGAGCGCCGAGGAAAAAAGCGCGACCGACCAGCTGACCTATGTGTACGACCACGTGGCCTACGCCCGCCTGATGGGCTCGCGTCCCCAGACCCTGACCGGCCTGACGGACTCGCCGGTCGGCCTGGCGGCCTTCCTGCTGGACCACGACGGCCCCAGCCAGGAACTGATCAGCCGGGTGTTCAACGGCAAGACGGAAGGCCTGACGCGGGACGACGTGCTGGACAACATCACGCTGTACTGGCTGACCAACACGGCGGTGTCCTCGTCCCGCTTCTACTGGGAAAACAAGCATCCCTTCTTCGCCGTCAAGGGCGTGAAGATCCCGGCCGCCGTAAGCGTGTTCCCGGACGAGCTGTACCAGCCGCCGAAGAGCTGGGCCCAGAGCGCGTACCCGAACCTGGTGTACTACAACAAGCTCGACAAGGGTGGCCACTTCGCGGCATGGGAGCAGCCGGCGCTGTTCACGCAGGAAGTGCGGGCCGGTTTCCGTCCGCTGCGGAAGTAACACTCGGCAAACAGCCAGCGTCCGGCCCCGCGCGGGCCGGACCTGCAGCCATCATTGATCTTCCAGCAGCCAATGGCCCGTACTCGACCATCCGAGAAAACGGCGCGCGCCTTTTCTTGACGCTTCTTCACCGTCGAGCGAAACACCCTCTGCGGCCAGATGCAAACCGTTCAAGGCAGGGGAGAAGCGGCGCTGAAATGCGTCCGGCTGTGCGCGAAGTGCGCGGACGACCAGCGCAGAAACTCCGACAAGCCGGCAGGCGCCAAGCGATTGGAGCTGAATACGGCGTGCCGCAACTACAACTCGCAGTGCGGCGGGAAGTCGGCCAGCTTGTAGCCGTCGACTTCGACCAGGCGGTCCAGCCGCAGCGTTTCGCCCGAACTCAGTGTCAGGTAGTCTGCGCCTTCGCGTGCGAATACATCTTTGATGACGGCGCTGCGCTGCTGCGGCGCGCCGTCTTCGTCGAGGTAGCTGACGGCGGCCTGCTTGCGCAGGGTGGCAAGGTCCTCCAGCCGGTCGTGGAACTCGCAGCTGACGGGGATGTAGTCCGATCGGGTGCTGGGCATGATGATGGCTCCTGGCTGTTATTCAGTCGTTTTCGGTAATGATAGCGCGCCGGCGTCGTGCTGCTCGCCGGGGCCGATGTCAAGAGGAAAACCGGGAGGCGGTGCCGGCAACCCGGCTTTGAATACAGCTACCCAAGCTCCGCCAGCCTGGCGCGGACCAGATCGCGCACCAGGTCCTTGTCGATTTCCCAGTCGATTGGGATTTGAAAGCAATTCTTGAACACCACGAAACCGCGCAGCCGGTCTTTGAAATCTTCCACGACCCAGATGCTCCAGGGGGCAAAGGTCAGGTGGTGCTTGTAGGCGGCCAGGCCCGCGACATACTGGCCCTTGCGGTGAATGTTGGGCACGTTCCAGGAAATCTTCGCTTCCAGCTCCGGGAATTCCGCCAGGATGAAACAGATGACGGCCCGGATGGTCGCGGCCTTGACCGGCTCCAGCGCAGCCAGGTATTCCTCGACGGATGTGTATTTCGGTGCGCTCATGCTTACTTTTTACACAACAGCACCGGCAAACACAAGAGAGCGCTGCCGCACAGACCAACTGTTTGTTATCGGGTAGCTTGATGATATCGGGCTGTTGAGCCTGCTGACTTGGAGACCATCATGAAATTCCCATTAAAAACAACGCTCGCGGCATGCACCATGCTGCTTGGCGGACAAGCAATGGCTCAGATCACGCTGTACCAGGGCGAAGGCTGGCGCGGACGCGCCGTCTCCATCTCCACCACGGCGGACGACTTGCGCCGGGCCGGCTTCAACGACCGCGCCTCGTCGGCGGTGGTGGAAAGAGGCCGTTGGGAGGTGTGCGAGGACGCCGGCTTCCGTGGCGAATGCCGCATCCTGAAGCGCGGCAGTTACGACTCGCTGGCCGGCATGGGCTTGGACAACAGCATTTCGTCGGTGCGCCAGGTGCGCGGCAACCGCCGCTTCGATAACGAAGCCCCGGCACCGCAGCCGCGCGCCAGCTACGAATACCGCCAGCGTCCCAACGAACGCATCTACGAGGCACGCGTGACATCGGTGCGTGCCGTCGTGGGGCCGCCGGAGCAGCGCTGCTGGGTTGAGCGCCAGCAGGTGCAAACACAGGACAACCGGCCCAACGCCGGCGGCATGCTGGCCGGCGCCATCCTGGGCGGCGTGCTGGGCCACCAGGTGGGCGGCGGTTCGGGCCGCGACATCGCCACCGTGGGCGGCGCGCTGGCCGGCGGCGCCATCGGCGCGAACGCCGGACGCGGCGGCGGCAACACCTACGGCCAGGACGTGCGGCGCTGCGAAAACGTGGCCAACGCCACGCCGCAGTACTGGGACGTGACTTATGTGCACCGGGGCGTGGAACACCGCACCCAGCTGGCTTCCGCGCCGGGCGAGTACATTCCCGTGAACAGGGACGGCGTGCCGCGCATGTAAGCCGGCGCGCGCCGACGGAACCGTCGCTGGCCTGGGGCAGCCGCGACGGTTTGTCCATGGCATCGTCCATGCTGTAGAGTAATGGTTGTCATTACTCAATAACCGATAGCCATGCGCCGCCTCCTGCTGCCCCTGCTGCTTGCCGCCGCCTGCGATGCCCACGCACTCAAGGTGCGCATGTGCACCCTCGACCACCCATTCCCGCCGCACACCATGCCGGACGGCAGCGGCCAGGCCCAGGAGCTGCTGCGCCAGGCCGGCAAAGAGGAAGGCATCGCCATCGAGAATAGCTTTGCTCCCCGCTTGCGCTGCATTGCCCAGCTCAAGGCTGGGGAGGTGGATGCGCTGCTGTCGGCCTTCCTGCCGGAACGCATGGCGTACGGCGCATTTCCGATGGCGGGCGCGGTCGCGGACCCGTCCCGCGCGGTGAGCGTGGTGCGGTTCGTTATCTACCGGAAGAAGGGCGGCAAGGTGCAGTGGGACGGCGCAGCCTTCACTGGCCTGGACCAGCGTCCTATCGGCCTGCAGGTGGGGCTGGCCGTCTCCCAGCGACTGCGCCAGACCGGCGTGACGGTGGACGAGGGCGCCAAGACCATCGAACAGAACCTGCAAAAGCTGGTGGCCGGCAGGGTGCAGGCGGTGGTGGCGCTGGAGGGCGAATCGCAGCCCCTGATCGACCGGGTTTTCGCCGACCGCATCGAAGTGCTGCCCAAGCCGTTCGATGCAACGCCGATCTACTTGCACGTCCATCCCGCCTACTACGCCGAGAACCGGGCGGCCATCGACAAGCTCTGGAACGCCGTGCGGCGCACGCGCGAATCCGTCCCTTTCCAGCAATACCAGAAGCAGTACAGGCCGAAGGCTGCAAGCGAGTGAAATTCCGCTTGAACCTGACGTAAGGTGAGGATTTAGGATGCTCTGCATGACCAAACCATGCGAGCGAACCTATGAGTTGGATTGAAAAGCTGCTGCCGCCGCGCATCAAGAGCGGCAGCGCGCGCCAGGCGGTGCCGGCGGGCCTGTGGCTCAAATGCCCGGCGTGCGACGCGGTGCTGTACCGCGCGGACCTGGAAGCCAGCCTGCACGTCTGCCCCAAGTGCAGCCACCACATGCGGATCGCCGCGCGCGCCCGGCTGGACGCCTTGCTCGACGCCGGCGGCCGCTACGAAATCGGCCAGGAAGTGCTGCCGGCCGATACGCTCAAATTCAAAGGCAGCAGGAGCTACACCGAGCGCCTGAAATCGGCAATGGAAGCCACCGGAGAGACCGACGCCATGATCGTCATCGGCGGCACGATGCTGTCCGTGCCGGTGGTGGCGGCCTGCTTTGAATTCGACTTCATGGGCGGCTCGATGGGGTCGGTGGTGGGAGAGCGCTTCGTGCGCGGCGTGCAAGCGGCGATCGACCAGCATGTGCCCTTTATCTGCATTACCGCCAGCGGCGGCGCGCGCATGCAGGAAGGCTTGCTGTCGCTGATGCAGATGGCGAAGACCACCGCCATGCTGGCCAGGCTGGCGGAGAAGGGGCTGCCGTTCGTGTCGGTGCTGACCGATCCGACCTCCGGCGGCATCTCGGCCTCGTTCTGTTTTCTGGGCGACCTGGTGATCGCCGAGCCGAAGGCGCTGATTGCCTTTACCGGCGCGCGCGTGATCAAAAGCACGCTGGGCGTCACGCTGCCGGAAGGCTATCAGCGGCCCGAGTTCCTGCTGGAGCGCGGTGCCATCGACATGATCGTCGACCGGCGCGACATGCGCACCGAACTGGCGGCGCGCTGCGGCCTCACGGTGCGCGCGCTGCACCACTACGACAGCATCGGTTTGCTGCGGCCATCGGGGCGCGCCGATTCCGGCCATCGCCTCTACAACCGGGACGACGCCGCGCGCCTGCACCAGATCCTGGCGCTGCGCAAATTCGGCATGCCGCTGGCGGATATCGGCGCCTTCCTGGCCAGCCCGGATGCGTCGTTCGCAGACATCGTCGCGCAGCAGATCGAGGCGCTCAACCGGCAGATCGCGCAAGCGTCGGCGCAGCGGCTCACGCGCATCACGCCGGAGCTCAAGCAGTACGTGGGCGCAGCGTTCGGCGCGCACCGCCTGGCGCTGTATGCGAAGTATCTGCATGCCGACGAAGTTCAGCACATGCGCGAGCACGGCGGCAAGCATCTCCGCGAGTGGATGGGGCTGATCGTAACGGTACACCGCCACATGGCCAGCGGCGTTGCTGCCACGGACGCGTCATCGCGGACGCTGGCCTGTGAATGGATGAGGCTATTCCGTCTGCGTGCCGGCGGCGACCCCGCCACGCTGGGCAGGATCCGCATCGCCCACGAGCGCGAGCCGGCGCTGCTGACGGGCACCTGGGTCAGCGCGGCCATGCTGGACTACCTCCGCGCCGCTCAGGCTTGACCGGGGCCCGCTCAATTCACTGCGGGCGTCAGATCCGCGACGAAGTCGCGATAGCAGCGGAGAGGACGGCCCAGGAGCGCGGTCAGGCGCGCGGTATCGCCAGCTTCAGGGACCATGCCCTCGGTGAGAAAACGCTCGCTCATCAGGCGCATGTCGAAGGCCATCCAGCTCGGCATGAACTGCCGCAGGTTGTTCTCGAACCCGGCGGTGTCGTCGCCCGGATAGGCGATCGGACGGCCCAGGACTTCCGTCCAGATCGCGGCGACGTCCGCGCCGGTGAGCGTGTCCGGGCCGACGATGTTGATCCTGTCGAGCGGGAGGGGGGCCGAAGCCTGTTCGCGACGGATGAGTTCAATCGCCGCGACTTCGGCAATGTCGCGCGTGTCGGCCATGGCAAGGCCCTTGCTGCCGATCGGCATGGGGTAGACGCCGTATCCGGTCACCACGTCCTTGATCGTGAGATCGTTGCTCATGAAGTAGGCGGGGCGCAGGATGGTGGCATTCAGCCCCATCTGCTCGATCATGCGCTCGACGGCGAACTTGCCCGCAAAGTGCGGCACGTTCACGTAGCGGTCGCTATGCATCACCGACAGGTAGACGATCCGCTCGATGCCGGCTTCGCGGGCGGTATTCAGCGCGACCAGCGCCTGGGTGAATTCGTCTGGCACCACGGCGTTGAGCAGGAACAGCGTCGAGACGCCAGAGAAGGCGCTACGCAGCGAGTCGACGTCGAGCATGTCGCCCTGGACGGCGCCGACGCCAGCCGGGAAGTTGGCTTTCGAGGGATCGCGGACGAGCGCGCGCACATCGGCGCCGCGTTTGACGAGTTGTTCAACAACCTGGCGGCCGACAGTGCCGGTGGATCCGGTAACGAGTATGGTCATGATCATTGCTCCTTGGTTCAGGGATTAAATGCCACTACGGTCTTGCCGAGTTGTGGCTGGGTTCTGTTGCGTTCGATTGCCGCCGGCAGTTCTTCAAATGGCACGACGGCGCCGACCTTGGACTGCAGGCGGCCGTGCGCCACGTCCTCTGCGATCGCTTGCAGGCGCGCGGCATCGGGCGTGTTCATGAACCAGAGACCGCGCCGTCCCGCAGGCGTGCCCGCCAGGATGGCGGGCGATGCGGTACTGACGATGGCGCCATCTTCGGCCAGCACGGACCACGAGCGGCTCAGCACCTCGCCGCCAACGTAGTCGAGCACCAGGTCGATATCGCTCACCAGGCTTTCGAACCGTTCCTTGTCATACGCGATGACGTGGTCCGCACCGAGGCTGCGGACATAGCCGGCGTGGCTGTCCAGGGCGGTGGCATACACCACGGCGCCTGCCTGGTGGGCGTACTGCACCGCGAAGCCGCCCAGTCCGCCGGCCGCGCCATGGATCAGGATGCGCTGCCCGGCACGGACAGGGCCGGCAAAATTCAGGCTTTGCCAGGCGGCCACCGAGGCCACGGGCAGCGCTGCCGCTTGCACGAAAGTCAGCGCGCCGGGCATCGGGCTGAGATTGGCCTCGTTGACCGCTACCAGGTCGGCGTAGGCGCCCAATACGCCGGGCGCGCCCATTACGCGATCGCCCTTGCGCAGCCGGGTGACGCCCGCGCCCACCGCTTCGACGACGCCGGCCAGCTCGATGCCGAGGACGGCCGGCAATTGCAGCGGAAACGCATCCCGCACGTTGCCTTCGCGGACCTTCCAGTCCAGTCCATTGACGCCCGCGGCGTGGACGCGGACCAGCACCTGGCCCGTTCCCGCCACCGGCGCTTCGATCGACGAAATCTTGAGGGCGCCGGGGCCGCCATATTCGCCCAGTACAAGTGCACGAACTGTATTCATAAGAAACACCTTTAAGGTTTGGGTTGCGTAGGACCTAACAATAGGGTGTTTCAAATCTAATTCAAAGACTATAAAATCTAGATACTCTGTATCAAAATTGAGACGCCATGGATCTGAATGCACTTGAAGACTTTCAACTGGTCGCCGCTCACGGCGGTTTTGGGAAGGCCAGCCGCGCCAGCGGCAGGTCCAAGGCGACCTTGTCGCGGCGTGTCGCCGACCTGGAGGAAGCACTGGGCATCCGGCTCATCGAGCGGGGTACCCAGCGCCTGGAACTGACGGAAGCCGGCCGCCTGCTGCTAAGCAGGACCGAGGGGCCGATGCACGAAGTTGCCGAAGCGGTAGCGGCGGCGCGCGACAGCCTTGCCACGCCGCGAGGCCGTCTGCGGGTTGCGGCACCGCTTCTGTTTTCGCAAGTGGCGCTCGGACGGATTGCTGCAGGGTTTTTGGCGAGTTATCCGGAAGTACAGATCGAGGCCGTGGCCGAAGATCGTCTGGTCAATCTGGTTGACGAGCACTTCGATGTTTCCATCCGTATCAATCCCAGCAAGGACAGCACGCTGGTTGGCAGGTGTTTTGCCAAAGACCGCCTGGTGCTTGCGGCCGCACCATCGGTCCGGATGCCGACAGGCAGTGGCGACCAGCCTTTCCGGGTACCCGCCGTCGTCACGCCAAGCTATCGCGACGGCGATGTCTGGTCGGTGCGCAATGGCCAGTTCACCATCGCGCCGCAACCGGTTCTGCGCCTGTCATCGCTGCTGATGGTGCGCGACGCCATCGCTGCCGGCGCAGGGGCGGCAATGCTGCCGCAGTCCATCATCGGCAGCCAGCTTGAAAAGGGCGAGCTGGTGTCGTGGGGCATTGCGGGCGACGAAGTCGAGCTGTGGGTCCTGCACACGTCCCGCCGCCTGCAGAGCCCCAAAGTTCGCGCTTTCGTGGAATTCATGTGCAAGCAGTACCCCGGGGGATCATTCCATTCAGGTCCGATCGGCACTGGGGCTGCCTGAAACCTGGCAAAGGGGGAGCGGCACTGTCGGCAAATTTTACATCGGCAGAGGTCATATAACTTGCGATAGAGTTAAGTCTTTGTTTTTACTCAAACATTTCATTCTGGCATGAATTGTGCTCTTCGGTAACGGATGTATTCGTTAAGAATTAGATTTCCGGACGACTTCGCTTCCATAACGATACAGCCGTAGCACATCCCGACAATTTCTACTCAGCCAGAGAATTATCTTGAAAAAAATATTTGCCGCATTGGCGATCGCCGCCGCCCTGACCCCGCTTACCAGCGCCCAAGCCTCCACCATCAGCTTCTCCAACAGCAAATCCATCGCCACCACGAACTGGTCCGACGCCCTCAGTTTCGGCAAATTCGACACCAGCCTGGGCACCCTGACCTCGATCAAGTTCGACCTGAGCGGCTTGGTCCAGGGTTCGGGCAATGCGGAGAGCCAGGACGCGGCCGCTTCCGACGTTACCCTGAGCCTGGGTGCGCTGCTGGGCCTGACCCGTCCAGACGGCAGCACGCTGGTGGTGACCAACCCGCTGTTTAGCCAGGTGTTCAATTTCAGCGCCTTCGACGGCGTCATCAACTTCAGCGGCACCTCCGGCGGCAGCACCGGCGTTGTTTCGGCCAACGGCTCGAACTTCTTCGTCAGCAGCAGTGCCAGCGATTTCTCGCTGTTCTCGGCCCTGGGTGGCGGTACCATCAACCTCGGCCTGAACGCCGTCGGCAATTCGAGCGGTACCGGAGCCGGCAACCTGCTGACCCAGTTCAATACCGCCGCATCCGGTAACGTGCTGGTCACCTACACCTACACGCCAACCGGCGAAGTACCTGAGCCGGCAACCCTGGCGACGCTGATCGCCGGTCTGGGCCTGATGGGCGCCGTCCGCCGCCGCGCAAAGAAGAACGCAAAGTAACGGAACGCCTTTAAGGGCTGGCCGCAATGGCTAGCCGTGGATAAAAAAAGCCGTCTTACCGAACTCAATCGGTAAGACGGCTTTATCATTTGCTTGCACTTGCGCACACCCGCAAGCCCTGCACCGAGGGCGGCCGCCGCTTCGGCGGCATCCCTCAGCCAAACCGCTTACTTGACCTGCGCCGCTTCTTCGATCAGTTTAGCGACCGCTGCTGGATGCGAGGTCATCACCACGTGGGAGGCGCCTGGAATCGCGACGGTTTTGCGCGAGTTGGCGCGTTCCGCCATGAAGCCCAGTGCTGCAGCCGGAATGTTCTTGTCTGCAGTGCCGTAGACGAAGTAGGACGGCACGTTCTTCCAGGCCGGCGCACCCGCCGCTTCGGTCAAGGCCGCCTCGGCGATGGGACGCTGCGCAACCGCCATCAGATCGGCCTGTGCCTTCGGCACGTCGGCAGCGAACTGCTTGTGGAACTTGTCTTGCTGGATGTAGAAGTCTTTGCCGCCGTCGGCCAAGGCCACCGGCTCGGCCAGCGCGCCGCCCAGCGTGCCGCCTGGATAGCGGCCGGACAGCTCAAGCGCGGTCTCGCCCTGCTCCGGTGCAAACGCGGCCACGTACACCAGGCTCTTGACGTTCGGATGGCCGTTCGCTGCTGCCGAGATGACGGCGCCGCCGTAGGAGTGGCCCACCAGCACAACCGGACCTTTCACGCTTTGCACGATGTTGGCCACCGCATTTGCATCACCTTTTACGCTGCGCAGCGGATTTGCTGCGCCGATCACGTTGTACCCGTCTGCGCGCAACTTGGCCGCGACGCCGTTCCAGCTGGTTGCGTCGGCAAAGGCGCCGTGCACCAGGATGACGGTCGGCTTGGCGCTGGCTGCTGGCGCTGCGGACGCTGCCATAGCAGGGGCTGCGGCGGCACCGATGATCGACAGGGCGAGGGCGATGTTTTTGATGGCTTTCATGGTGAATCCTTTCGTCAACGAGTTATTTAGTTAGCTAATATATAGTGCGCTACTTGTTTGTTACTTGTTTCTTGTGTTGCGATCCATGTGAAGAAGTATAAATAGCGCACTAAATAATAGCAAGCTATTTTTATCGATTTTGTGATCGACGCAGCGGCGCGGGCGGTCAGGCGAGCGGGCGGGCAGGTCCATGTTTCAGCGCTGCTGCGCTATCGAGTAGGTCAAAGAGGGCGCCAGCGCCAGCGGGCCGTGCTTCAATTCGCCCGCAGGATAGGCCTCGGCGTGGTCGCTGCCATTCGACGACGACGTCGCTGTCCATGAAATGGAGCTAATCGCCCATGGCGGCCCGCTTGTCCTTGAAGAACGCCCACGCCTCTTCAGCCGACTCGATGTCGGCATTCTGGGCGCTGGGGAACCAGGAGAACAGGCCGGGATAGCGTTTCACCATGCTGGGTTCGGCGTGCCCGCCGCCGTCTATCTTGAACAGACGGCCAGACCGCGCCACACGGCGACGGATTCCTCCACGCTCGTCATCGGCGCGGCAAGCGAGGAAAAGATGGGGAACTGGTAGAGGAACTTGCGCCCGGTATAGGGGATGAAGGGGTCGGCCGTTCCCGCGATGAACAGGACCGGCAACGGCGTGCCGGGCTGGCCGCAATTGCTGGTGACAGGCATGGAGGCCAGCGCCACCGAGAATGCCGCCAGCCGGTGCGGGATTTCCGTCGCAACGCGGTAGGCCATCATGCCGCCCTTGGACACGCCCATGAGGTAGACCCGTGCCGGGTCTACGTTGTCTTCGGCGATGGCACGGTCGATCAGGGCGCTGATAAACGCACTGTCGTCGGATTTTGGATTGGCGGTCACGCCGGCGTAGCTGTCGTTCCAGGCGCGTTCACCACGATGCTTGCTGCCATCCGGCGCGATGACCACCAGTTGCTCGCGCTCGGCGATCTCCAGCCACAGCGACAAGGGCGACGGCGGGAAGCTCAGCCCGAGCACTTGCGCTGCGGAGGAGCCGGCGCCATGCAGCAGAACGAGCAGCGGCCGCCTGTCCGCAGCGGCGCAACTGGGCACCGTCTTCAGAATATGGCGGGTACCCTCGGGGCGGAGCAGCGTGCCGGCTTCAATGCACGCCTTGGCGGCCGTGCTGGTATCGCTGCCCTTGTAGGCGGAAAATAGAAACATTGGGTTCGTGGCTGCGAAACCTCTCAATCCTCTGATTTTTAAGGATATTTTTTGGTAAACCAACGTTTCTTAACTTGCGAAGTACCCAATCCAGCAGGACTAAACAAGGGAAGGAAATAAAAGCGTTCCGTAGCCTGTGGTCCTGCCGCCGCAATTGGAGACCGGAATCGTGTCACGGATGGCACGGGCCGTCATCGGGAGCTTTCGATGAGCTCTCTCACACGCACGTTATGCAGTTCCTTCAAAGGGCCGCCAAACGTCGAATGGAGCGTATCGAGAAGGTCTGGACGTAGTAGCAGGTCGCATCCTTGTGTTGAGTAGGACTCGACGCTAATACCACTCCCTCGCAGACGCCACGTCCGCAATACGACCGCAGGAGCTCCTTCGTGGTCAGTCCATGCGTCATGGGAGGCGTCCTGGAAAAGATCATCGAAAATAAGGACCACCCAGCGCGCGAAGCACTGATCTGGAACAACCTATTCTTCGGTCCGTCACGACGCAAGAGCGTAAAGATGCAATCGAGCTGGGAATCAGGCAACTCGCCGTTCTTCATGCATCCCGAGATCATTGATGAGGTTCTCAAATACGTTTTCGTCCCAAAGAACATCGCCGAGGGCGTGCGCCAGTTCGCCAGGCAGAAGGCGGTCGACGAGGCCAAGGCAGAACGGGATGCAAAGAAGGCCGCCAAGGCCGCAGCCAAACAGTCGGGAAAGACAACCTAAGGGAAGCCTAAGCCGCTTCTTCAAAGGCAGCTGTGCAACGTTTTGTACGGCCGCTCCGAGGCCGATGCTATCGGTCTACAGCGCTGGGGCGGTATCGGCTAGGTCCTCCTGCTTCGCACGACTTCCTCCGCCCATCCCCGCCCTAGAAATGTGCGTCTTTGTTTTTGACGTCACCAACCCGCGCGCGCTATACAGTAAAAGACCTGGTTAAAGGATGGCAAGACTGCATCCCCGAAGCTGAGTGGAAACGCCACCCGGCATACTAAAAATGTGTGTCCGGATGGAGGGCTATCCAGGCCCTGCAGTAGCAGGAGTATGTCACGGTAAATAGATGCGTTGAGAAGCAGGCTACATGGGGCGTCCCGGGTGATTCAAGCCTCCAAAACCAAGCCTTAGCGCTACGAAACCAATACTTTTATTTACCGCTTACACCCTGGAAAAAGTCCCGCAAACCTTTACTCCACCGTCACCGACTTGGCCAGGTTGCGCGGCTTGTCGACGTCGGTGCCGCGCGCCAGGGCGGAGTGGTAGGCCAGCAGCTGCAGCGATACCACGTGCAGGATAGGCGACAGCTGGCCGTAGTGCTCGGGCATGCGGATCACGTGCACGCCGTCGCCGGAGGTGATGCGCGAATCGACGTCGGCGAACACGAACAGCTGGCCGCCGCGCGCGCGCACTTCCTGCATGTTCGATTTCAGCTTTTCGATCAGCGTGTCGTTCGGGGCGATGGTCACCACCGGCATTTCCTCGGTCACCAGCGCCAGCGGGCCGTGCTTTAATTCGCCCGCAGGATAGGCCTCGGCGTGGATGTACGAAATCTCTTTCAGCTTGAGCGCGCCTTCCAGCGCGATCGGATAGTGCAGGCCACGGCCCAGGAACAGGGCGTTTTCCTTGCGCGCGAATTCTTCGGCCCAGGCGATGATCTGGGGCTCCAGCGCCAGCACCGAGGTGATCGCCGACGGCAGATGGCGCATGGCTTTCAGGTGCGCGCTTTCTTCTTCGTCCGTGAGGCGGCCGTTCACTTGCGCCAGGGTCAAGGTGAGCAGGAACAGCGCGGCCAGCTGGGTGGTGAAGGCCTTGGTGGAGGCCACGCCCACTTCCACGCCGGCGCGGGTGATGTAGGCCAGTTTGCATTCGCGCACCATTGCGCTGGTGGCCACGTTGCAGATGGTGAGCGTGTGCTCCATGCCCAGCGAACGCGCGTGCTTCAGCGCGGCCAGGGTGTCGGCGGTTTCGCCGGACTGCGAAATGGTGACCACCAGCGTGCGCGGGTCGGGTACCGAGTCGCGGTAGCGGTACTCGCTGGCGATTTCCACGTTGACCGGCACCTTGGCGATGGATTCGATCCAGTACTTGGCGGTGGAGCCGGCGTAGTAGCTGGTGCCGCAGGCCAGGATCAGCACGCGGTCGATTTCCTTGAACACCTTGTAGGCGCCGTCGCCGAACAGCTCGGGCATGATGCCGGTGATGCCTTCCAGCGTGTCGCCGATGACGCGCGGCTGCTCGAAGATCTCTTTCTGCATGTAGTGGCGGTAAGGGCCCAGTTCGGCCGCGCCGGTGTGCGCGTGCACGGTTTTCACTTCGCGCTCGACGGACTTGCCGTTGACGTCCACGATCCACACGCGGCCCAGCTGCAGGTCGACCACGTCGCCTTCTTCCAGGTAGATGATCTGGTTGCTGGTGCCGGCCAGCGCCATGGCGTCCGAGGCGACGAAGTTCTCGCCTTCGCCGATGCCGACGATCAGCGGCGAGCCCTGGCGGGCGGCCACCACGCGGTGCGGTTCTTCGCGCGAGAACACGGCAATGGCGTAGGCGCCGTGCAGGCGCTTGACGGCTTGCTGCACGGTGTCGAACAGGTCGCCGTTGTACATGTGGTCGACCAGGTGGGCGATCACTTCCGTGTCGGTCTGGCTCTGGAACACATAGCCAAGCGCGGTCAGTTCGGCGCGCAGTTCGTCGTGGTTTTCGATGATGCCGTTGTGGACCAGCGCGATGCGCGCGTTCTCGGAGCTGGGCGAGAAGTGCGGGTGGGCGTTGTGCGAAGCCGGCGCGCCGTGCGTGGCCCAGCGGGTGTGGGCGATGCCGGTGAAGCCGCTCAGGCCGGTTTCTTCGACCTGCTTTTCCAGGTCGGCCACGCGCGAGGTGCTGCGCGAGCGCTGCAATTGGCCGTCCACGTGCAGGGCCACGCCGCAGGAGTCGTAGCCGCGGTATTCGAGGCGCTTCAGGCCTTCGAGCAGGATGGGGGTGATGTTACGTTGCGCTACCGCGCCGACGATGCCGCACATAAAGACCTCTTTGCTGTATGAAGTGTTAATGAATCCATACTAGAGCAGAGGGGTTGAAATAAGCTTTCTAAATTCAATCGTGCATGAAATATTATTTCATGCGTGTATGATGATGAAATTAAATTTCACTTTTCATTGAATTTTTTATGAATATTCCAGAACTCGACGAAGTGGACCGTCGCATCCTGAACCTGCTGCAGCAGAACGCGGCCTTGACCAATGCGGAGCTGGCGCTGGCGGTGCATGTGTCGCCGCCGACCTGCTTGCGGCGCGTGAAGCAGCTGACGGACAGCGGGGTGATACAGCGGCAGGTCGCCATCGTATCACCGGAAAGCGTGGGGGCGCGCCTGACTGCCATCGTGGAGATTACGCTGGATGTGCAGGCGGCCGAACGCATGGTGGAGTTCGAGCAGCACGTGGCGGGCGACGAGGCGGTGCTGCAGTGCTACCGCGTGTCGCCGGGGCCGGATTTCGTGCTGGTGATACAGGTGGCGGACATGCCGGCCTATAACGCGCTGGCGCACCGGCTGTTTGCCGCGCACGCCAATGTGCGCAACGTGAAAACCTACTTTTCCACCCTGCGCAGCAAGTTCGAAACGCGCATCGCGGTCTGAGTTATACAGGCTTGTACCGGCTCATCCACTGGTTTTCCTCCGGTTTTCCACGCGGTTATACCGGGCTTATCCGGTGCTTTTCCCACGGTTTTTCACAGCTTTATCAACACGGTTGCGCGGCGGCCGGCAGCGCAACCGGGTGCCGGACGCCCGGAGGCGGACTTATCCCGGCGTTTCAACAGGCTTGCCCACAACTTTATGCACAGCCCCATCTCACTTATCCCGGGTTTTTCACCACTTTTCCAAGCCTTATTCCGCTGCTTACCCACAAAGTTGTCCACATTTTTCGGTAAACCTGTTTGTTTACACAGTAGAAATATCGGCAAGCGATAGCTCCTTGATACGCTTGGGTTAGCACCAAGTTGTCCCCTATTTGTCCCACGCTTGTCAGACGGTTTTCCTCAAGCTTGCCCACATCTTTATCCACAGGCGGCGGGCATAAAAAAACGGCGCCTCACGGCGCCGTCGTAGAAACATCAGGCAGTTTACTTCTTGATCTTCACCGGGCGCTTCCAGCCGGGAATGGTCAGCTGCTTGGGACGCGAGATGGTCAGCTGCTCGGCCGGCGCGTCCTTGGTCAGGGTGGTGCCGGCGCCGATGGTGGCGCCGCGGCCCACGGTCACCGGGGCCACCAGCTGGCTGTCGCTGCCGATAAAGGCGTCGTCCTCGATCACGGTGCGGAACTTGTTGGCGCCGTCGTAATTGCAGGTGATGACGCCGGCGCCCACGTTCACGCGCGAACCCACGGTGGCGTCGCCCACGTAGGCCAGGTGGTTGGCCTTGCTGTGCGCGGCGATCTGGCTGTTCTTGATTTCCACGAAGTTGCCGATGTGGACATCTTCCGCCAGCTCGGTGCCCGGACGCAGGCGCGCGTACGGTCCGATGATGGACTTGGCGCCCACCACCGCGTCTTCGATGTGGCAGAAGGGCTTGATCTGCACGCCCCCCGCGACGCGGGCGTTAACCAGCACGCTATGCGCGCCTACGGTGACGCCGTCGGCCAGTTCGACCTTGCCTTCGAATACGCAGCCGACGTCGATGGTGACGTCGCGGCCGCAAATGAGTTCGCCGCGCACGTCGATGCGGGCCGGGTCCATCAGCGTGACGCCGCGCTCCAGCAGCGCCTGGGCGATGTTGAGCTGGTGGATGCGTTCCAGCTGGGCCAGCTGCACCTTGGAATTGACGCCCGCCACTTCCCACACGCCGCCCGGATTGGCCGACACCACCGGCACGCCGTCCGCCACGGCCTGGGCCACGATGTCGGTCAGGTAGTACTCGCCCTGCGCGTTATTGTTCTGCAGCGCGGCCAGCCATTTCTTCAGGCGCGCGGTGGGCGCCACCATGATGCCGCTGTTGATTTCCTTGATGGCGCGCTCCTCGGCGCTGGCGTCCTTCTCCTCGACGATGCGGACGATCTGGCCGCTCATCTTGCCGCCTTCACGCACGATGCGGCCCAGGCCGAAGGGATCGTCCTGCTCCACGGTGAGAATGCCCAGCTTGTCGGCGCCGGCCGCGTCCACCAGGCGCTGCAGCGAGGCGGACGTGGTCAGCGGCACGTCGCCGTACAGGATCAGGGTGGGGTGGGATTCGTCCAGCACCGGCAGCGCCTGCATGACGGCGTGGCCCGTGCCCAGCTGCGGTTCCTGCAGCGCGGCGGAGATGTCGGTGCCGGGCACCTGCTTCTCTTTTTCCAACTGCTCCAGCACGGCTGCGCCGCCGTGGCCGTAAATCACGCATAATTTGGCCGGGGACAATCCGCGCGCGGTATCGATCACGTGCGACAACAGCGGCTTGCCAGCCAGCGGGTGCAGCACTTTGGGCAATGCGGACTGCATACGTTTGCCCATGCCTGCGGCGAGAATAACTACGTTCATAGGCCTACTCAAAAAGTTAAGAATATGGAAAAGTTTAACATGCAGGACAGCCGCAACCGGGGCGCACGGTACGTTTTCGCCATCGTTATTCTGGTGCTGCTGGGCGCGTGCAGCTCGCTGCGCCTGGCCTACAACAACGGCGACACGCTGCTGTTCTGGTGGCTGGACGCCTATGTGGACCTGGATTCGGCGCAAAAGCCGCCCGTCAAATCCGACATCGGCGACTTCTTCCGCTGGCACCGCAAGACCCAGCTGCAGGATTACGCGCAAGTGCTGCAGCGCGCCCAGCAGCAGTTGCAGGCCAATCCCAGCCTGGCCGACCTGCAGGCGGACTACAAGGACGTGCGCGCGCGCACCCAGGCCATGCTGCTCAAGGCGGCGCCGGACATCGCCGAGCTGGCGCTGTCGCTGAAGCCGGAGCAGCTCGAGCAGATGGAGCACAAGTTCGACAAGAACAACAAGGACTTCCGTAAAAAGAACATGAAGGGCGGGCGCGACGAGCAGCTCAAGTTCCGCTACAAGAAATCCATGGAGCAGTTCGAGCTGTGGTTCGGCGACTTCAGCCGCGACCAGGAGGCCGTGATCCGCAAGGCGTCCGACGCGCGCCCGCTGGACAACGAGCTGTGGCTGGACGAGCGCATGCGGCGCCAGAAGGGCATCCTCGCGCTGGCGCGCCGCATCCAGCAGGAGAAACCTGCGCCGGCGGCGGCCGAGGCCATGATCCGCGAGCTGATCATGGAAAACTTCGAGCGCACCGAAAAGCCGTCCGACCGCAAGCCCTTCTTCGACGCCTACGCCAACGGCACCATGGAACTGGTGCTGACGGTGATCCGCATCGCCACCCCGGAACAGAAGGCGCACGCGCACAAGCGCATGCAGGGCTGGATCGAGGATTTGAACGCGCTGGCGGTGCAGGCCAAGTAGGCGCAGCCCGGGAAGCGGCCCGGCGCCGCATGTTATAGTGCCGCCATGCAAAAGAAGCCCGTTAAAAAACCCGCCAAGGTGCCCGTCCACGGGCCAAAACACAGCAACCAGGTCCGCATTATCGGCGGTGCCTGGAAGCGCACCCCGCTACCCGTGCTGGAAGCGCTGGGCCTGCGTCCCACGCCGGACCGCGTGCGCGAAACCGCCTTCAATTGGATCAGCCATCTGCGCGACGGCGAATGGGCCAGCGCCCAGGTGCTGGACTTGTTCGCCGGCAGCGGCGCGCTCGGCTTCGAAGCGGCCAGCCGCGGCGCCGCCAATGTCGTCATGGCCGACACCAACACCGCCGTGGTGCGCCAGCTGGACGTGATCAAGAACAAGCTGAACGCCGCCAATGTGCAGCTGCTGCGCAGCGACGCGCTGGCCACCGCCCAGTCGCTGGCGGTGCGCGGCCAGAAGTTCGACCTGATCTTCCTGGACCCGCCCTACCAGCAGGACTTTTTGGCGCGCGTTTTGCCGCTTTGCAGCAAACTGCTCAAGGAAAAGGGCCTGGTGTACGCCGAATCCGGCCTGCCGCTGACCTTCGAAGAAGGCGGCGCGCCGGAGTGGATGCAGGGCTGGAACGTGGTCCGCGCTGACAAGGCCGGGATGGTGTTCTATCATTTACTTGAGTATCAAGGCTAACCCGGCCTAGGCCAAAGCCAGCCCGGACCTGCGGGAGCGCCTGATTTTCAGGCATAATGCGCGTTCTATGGTGCGTCGCAAGGGAGCCGCAATGGTAGTAGCCGTATATCCGGGAACGTTCGATCCGCTGACCCGCGGACATGAAGATTTGGTGCGCCGCGCGTCCGGCCTGTTCGACACGCTGGTGGTGGGCGTGGCCGACAGCCAGAACAAGAACCCCTTCTTCTCGCTGGAAGAACGCCTGGAAATCGCCAACGAGGTGCTGGGCCATTATCCGAACGTGAAGGTGGAGAGCTTCTCCGGCCTGCTGAAAGATTTCGTGCGCCAGCACGACGCGCGCGTGATCGTGCGCGGCCTGCGCGCCGTGTCCGACTTCGAGTACGAGTTCCAGATGGCGGGCATGAACCGCTACCTGCTGCCGGACGTCGAAACGCTGTTCCTGACCCCGTCCGACCAGTACCAGTTCATTTCGGGCACCATCGTGCGCGAAATCGCCATGCTGGGCGGCGACGTGTCCAAATTTGTATTCCCTTCCGTCGACCGCTGGCTGCAAAAGAAAATTGCAGCGATCAAGGGCGCGCAGGCGGCGGGCTAAGGATTTACCATGGCTTTACTGATTACCGACGAGTGCATCAACTGCGACGTGTGCGAGCCCGAGTGCCCGAATGACGCCATCTACATGGGCGCCGAGATCTACGAGATCGACCCCAACAAGTGCACCGAATGCGTCGGCCACTTCGACGAGCCGCAATGCGTGGCGATCTGCCCGGTGGAATGCATCCCCCTCAATCCGGCCTGGATCGAGAGCAAGGAACAATTGATGGCGAAATACGAACGCCTGACCGCCGGCAAGGACGACGCGAAGTAAAGGAATGGTATATTTGCCTCCATAACACCTTTATGGAGACAACATGACCTTTGCCCGCCGTTCCATCCTGAAAAGCGCCGCCGCAGCCGCTGTGCTTGCGCTGGCCTGCTTGCCCTCTTTCGCCGCCGAAGTGGCCGGCGTGAAGTTCGACGACACCGTCACCGTCAACGGCGCCACGCTGAAACTGAACGGCGCCGGCCTGCGCACCAAGGTCATCTTCAAGGTCTACGCGCTGGGCCTGTATCTCCCCGAAAAGAAAACCGCCGTGGCCGACATCCTGGCCGCCGAGGGCCCGCGCCGCGTGAAAATCGTGGTGCTGCGCGAGCTGACCTCGGAAGAGTTCGGCAAAGCCTTCATGGCCGGCCTGAACGACAACACCGACGCGGCCGAGCGCGCCAAGCTGGTGCCGCAGACCAAGCAATTCGGTGAAATGTTCGCCATGTTCCCCGCGCTGAAGAAGGGCGACGTGCTGACGGTGGACTGGTTGCCCGGAACGGGCTCGCAGGTCATGTTGAACGGCAAGAACGTGGGCGGCGTGTTGCCGGACCTGGCGTTCTACAACGCCATCCTGCGCATCTGGCTGGGCGACAAGCCGGTGGACAGCTCGCTGAAGCCTCAGCTGCTGGGTGAAAAATAAAGTTGTTGCGGCGCGGCAGACGTTTTCTTGCGCTCTGCCGCGCGCTGCTGCCTGAAACCAGCGAAACTTAGGCGCGGGCGGCCATGGCGCGCAGTTCGGCGGCGTGGCTGGGGGCGCTTTCCATCGAGTTCAGCATGCGGTTCAGCATCATGGCGTCCTTCATCAGGCGGCGCTGCAGGCGTTCCTCCTTGCTCAGCTTGGGTTTCACCACCAGCAGCAGCGCGCGACCGATGCCGCGCAGCAGGGGCTTGAACAGCAGCAGCATGGCCAGCGCCAGCACGGCGCCCAGCAGGATTTGGATCGCATCCATGATAGAAATTCCGGTAGTTAAAGCTTGTACAGCAGAAATGAAGGTAGACATTGAAGTTCAGGTGCAATTACAATCAAGTGTCACTATAGTGCGCTGCAACATATAAATCCAATTCCGTTTCCCGATATCAACTATACGAAATGTGAATAAGAGTCCTTACCACCGAGCCGAGTATTTATGAGCTTCCTGACGCTGGACTTGAACTTGCTGCGTGTATTCGACGCGGTGATGACCGAGCAAAACCTCACCCGCGCCGCCGGCCACCTGGCGATGACCCAGCCGGCCGTCTCCAACGCCATCAAGCGCCTGCGCGAAAGCCTGGGCGACGAACTGCTGATACGCACCGCCTACGGCGTGAAGCCGACCCCGCGCGCCGAAGCGCTGTGGCCGTCCGTGCGCAGCGCGCTGGCCAGCCTGGAGGCGGCGGTGACGCCGGAAACCTTCGACGTGTCGAAAGCGCACGCCACCTTCCGCCTGGCCATGGCCGACGCCACCGCCGCCTTCTGGCTGCCGTCGCTGATGCGTTCGATCGAACGGGAAGCGCCGGGCGTGAACGTGCGCATGGTGCCGCTGACCACGCGCGAACCGCGCCCGATGCTGCTGCGCGGCGACGTGGACCTGGCGGTGGGCTTCTTCCCCGGCGTGGCGGCGCAGCTGTCGAGCGACACCAGTTCGCCGATCCGCCACGAGCGCCTGTATTCGGGCCACTATGTGTGCGTGATGCGGCGCGACCATCCGCTGGCCAAGAGCGATTTGACGCTGGAGAACTACTGCTCGGCCAACCACCTGCTGGTGAGCTTCTCCGGGCGCGCGCACGGCCTGGTGGACGAGGCGCTGGCGCAGATCCAGCGCGAGCGGCGCATCCTGCTGACGGTGAACCAGTTCTTCACGGCAGGCCGCGTGGTGGCCAACTCGGACCTGATCACCGTGCTGCCCAAGCACCTGATCGCCTCCACCGGCATGACGGACGCGCTGATCCACAAGGAATTGCCGTTCACGCTGCCGGCGGTGCACCTGGACATGCTGTGGCACGAGCGCGACGCGCGCAGCCCGGCGCACAAATGGCTGCGCTCCAACCTGGAAGGCATGAACAGCGTAGCCCAGCGCACCGCGCCGGGCACCAGCCCGCGCAGCGATACCTACTAATCCGTTGGGGTCAGGTCCGGCATCGCGTCACGAGCTCAGGCGTAATACAGCCCAGTTCGTGACGCGATGCCGGACCTGACCCCGTTTAATGGTTAATGGGCGGCGGAGCGGTAGCCGATGCGGAAACCGCCCCAGTGCTGGCCGTTGACGTAGATCGGCGCCGACAAGTCGTGCATCACTTCGCCCGTGTCGCGCTTGTAGGTCTGCAGCAGGAAGGGCTTGGTGTTCGAGCCGCAGCGCTTGCCGGTGCGGTCGCTGAAGATGCGCTTGGTGCGGTTGTTGACGATGTCGACGTCGTAATTGCCCGTCAGCGGCTGCGAAAACTTCTTGTTGTGGGTGGGGAAGTAGCCGTTGTTGTCCACCGCGCCCGCGTACGCCAGGTGCGGCAGGCGCGCCAGCAGGCTTTCCTGCAGGTCCGGCAGCACGCGGTCGGTGAAGGCGTCGAACTTGGTGTTGTGCTTGGGCGGATCGGTGTTCGGGATCGGCGTGTACTGGCGGTCGAACAGCGCCGCCTGCGTGATCTTGCCGGCGGCGATGGCCGCTTCGAAAATCTTGCCCACTTCCCTGGCGGCCGTCTGCGCCGCTTCCCGGATTTCATCGTGCGCGGTTTCGATATCGGACAGGCCCAGCGCGGCCGTGATGACTTCGGCGCGCTCGGCCAGCGCCATGGCGGAACCGGCGGCGCGCGGCAGCTCGGCATCGGTGGACAGCATGCTGTCGCGGATCTGCGTGATGGCGTCCGCGATCACGCGCGTGGTCTCCACGTGCTCGCGCGAGGCCTGCGCAATCTGCCCGATCTCCTTCTCCGACACGCCGGACGACCGCTCGATGCTACTCAGCAGCCCATGCACCGTTTCCACATTGCCTGCCGCCTCGCTCACCATGCCGGCCAGCGAAGCCATGCCCGCCGTGGCCGACACGGCCTGCTCGTTAATCGCGCGCACCATGGCGCTGATCTCGTCGGTGGCTTCCTTGGTGCGCTGCGCCAGCTGGCGCACTTCGCCCGCCACCACGGCAAAGCCGCGTCCCTGTTCGCCCGCGCGCGCCGCCTCGATGGCGGCGTTCAGCGCCAGCAGATTGGTGCGCGCCGAGATCTCGGTGATGGCCTCCGTGAAGCCGTAGATGCGCTTGGCCTTTTCCTGCAGGCTGGCCATGGTGGCGGCGGCCTGCTGCGCGTCGCCGCGGGCGCGGCTGATGCGCGCCAGGCCCTGGTCCACCTCGGCGCGCCCGGTCTCGGTTTCGGAGCGGACCCGGGCCGCCACCTGCGCGGCGCGCTCGGCGTTGGCCGCGATCTGCTCGGTGGCGCGCGCGTTGTGGCTGGAGCTGGCCACGATCTCGCTGGCCGTGCGCACGTCGCTTTCGATTTTCTTTTTGACGGAGTCGACGAAATAGGAGGTTTCCGCCGCGCCGATCATGATGGCGTCGATTTCCTCGCCCACTGTGTGGGCGAAACGGCGCGTGCCGTCGTCGCCATTGCCGGCCGCCGCCTGGGCCAGCTGCGCCGTCAGCGCCGCCACCAGGCCGGCCAGCGTGGCCTGCCACAGCGCACCAGCGCCAGCACTCTGGGCCAGCCATGCTGCAAGAGCGCCTGCCGCCGTGGCGCCGAGTATCCGTAAAATATGTCGCACCTGCTTGTGCTGCAACTTCATCTGACCTCCGTCTCCGTAGCGGCTTGAGCCGACCGATCTACTATTTAATCGGCAGCTTGCTGGTATTTTTTACTTCCTCCATCACAGCATAAGTATGCGTTTCGCGCACGCCTTTTTGCAGCAGGGTCTTGCCCAGGAATTCGCGGTAGGCCGCCATGTCCTTCACGCGCGCCTTCACCAGGTAGTCGAAGCCGCCGGCCACCATATGGCATTCGAGCACTTCCGGGATCACTTGCACGCTATGTTTGAATGCATCAAAGACTTCGGGCGTGGTACGATCTAGCACGACCTCGATGAACACCAGCAGCGACACATCCAGCAATTGCGGGTTGAGCTGGGCGGTGTAGCCCATGATGTAGCCGGACTCGTGCAGCTTGCGCACCCGTTCCAGGCAGGCCGCAGGCGACAGGTTGACACGCGCAGCAAGCTCCACGTTGCTGATGCGTCCGTCGCTCTGAAGCTCCATCAGTATCTTCTTACTGATCTTGTCCAGCATGAGTTATCCCCCTCAAATTATATTTGGTTAAATTCTCTCACCAAAAACAATGTATTGCTAGTCTTTAGTAATACCAGAATTAATCCAGAAGATTTCACTCTACAATCGAATCATTAGCAGCACCGACGCAGAACTGACAATGACGCTCGCCCAGCCTGGTGCCGGACGGGCGTTTTTTTAACTGCGCGTGCCTCGGAAATCCATTGTAGAAAGCCTCTTCATGCAAGCAGCCAACCCGGCTCCGGCCACCCCGTTCTCCACCCTGCAAGCCGAAATCCTGCGCCAGCCCAGCCCGTTGCGCGCCGCCATCACAGCCGCCTACCGCCGCGACGAAGCCGGCGCCGTGCAATGGCTGCTGGGCCAGGTGCGCGAAAGCGGCACCGCCGACGCGCAAGCGCTGGCGCACCGGCTGGTGTCGTCGGTGCGCAAGGAACGCACCCGCGCCTCCGGCGTGGACGCGCTGATGCACGAGTTTTCGCTGTCGTCCGAAGAGGGCGTGGCGCTGATGTGCCTGGCCGAAGCACTGTTGCGCATCCCCGACAGCGCCACCGCCGACCGCCTGATCGCCGACAAGATCAGCAAGGGCGACTGGCGCAAGCACCTGGGCGAATCGCCGTCCATGTTCGTCAACGCCGCCACCTGGGGCTTGCTGGTGACCGGCAAGCTGGTCGGCTCGAGCAGCGAGCAGGGCCTGGGCTCGGCCATCACGCGCCTGATCGCCAAGGGCGGCGAACCGCTGATCCGCAAGGGCGTGGACCTGGCCATGCGCATGCTGGGCAACCAGTTCGTCACCGGCCAGACCATCGACGAAGCCATCAAGAACGGCCAGCCCAACGAGGCGCGCGGCTACCGCTATTCCTACGACATGCTGGGCGAAGCGGCGCTGACCGAAGCGGACGCGGCCAACTACTACGCCGCCTACGAAACCGCCATCCACGCCATCGGCCGCGCCTCCGACGGCCGCGGCATCAAGGACGGCCCCGGCATCTCGGTGAAACTGTCGGCGCTGCACCCGCGCTACTCGCGCGCCCAGCACGCCCGCGTAATGAGCGAACTGCTGCCGCGCCTGACCGCGCTGGTGCTGCTGGCCAAGCAATACAACATCGGCCTGAACATCGACGCCGAGGAAGCCGACCGCCTGGAACTGTCGCTGGACCTGATGGAAGCGATGGCCTTCAACCCGGCGCTGGAAGGCTTCGACGGCATCGGCTTCGTGGTGCAGGCCTACCAGAAGCGCTGCCCCTTCGTGATCGACTACCTGATCGACCTGGCCAAGCGCAGCGGCCGCAACTTCATGGTGCGCCTGGTGAAAGGCGCTTACTGGGACGCCGAGATCAAGCGCGCCCAGGTGGACGGCATGCCCGGCTACCCGGTTTACACGCGCAAGGTGTACACCGACGTGTCCTACCTGGTGTGCGCGCAGAAGCTGCTGGGCGCCACCGACCGCATCTTCGCCCAGTTCGCCACCCACAACGCGCAGACCCTGGCCACCATCTACACCTGGGCCAAGGCAGCGGGCGTGTCCAACTACGAATTCCAGTGCCTGCACGGCATGGGCGAATCGCTGTACGACCAGGTGGTGGGCAAGGACAACCTGGACAAGGCCTGCCGCATCTATGCCCCGGTCGGTTCGCACGAAACGCTGCTGGCCTACCTGGTGCGCCGCCTGCTGGAAAACGGCGCCAACTCCTCCTTCGTCAACCAGATCGTCGACGAAGCCATCCCGGTGGAATCGCTGATCAAGAACCCGATCGACGCCGCGCGCGAACAGGGCGGCCAGCCGCATCCGGCCATCCGCCTGCCGCTGGACCTGTTCGGCGCCGAGCGCCGCAACTCGGCCGGCCTGGACCTGTCCAATGAAGACGTGCTGCGTCAGGTGGCCGCCACCCTGGCCGAACCGCGCAGCTGGAGCGCCAGCCCGCTGCTGGCTGGCGCGCTCACCATCGGCCAGCCGTCGCAAGCCGTGGTCAACCCGGCCCAGCGCAGCGACGTGGTCGGCAGCGTCACCGAAGCCACCGCGGCCGACGTCGACAGCGCGCTGGCCAGCGCCAGCGCCTATGCCGCGGACTGGCAAGCCACCGAACCGTCGCAGCGCGCCAGCGCGCTGATGCGCGCGGCCGACCTGTTCGAGAACAACATGCTGGAACTGATGGCCCTGGCCATCCGCGAGGCGGGCAAATCGCTGCCCAACGCCATCGCCGAGATCCGCGAAGCGGTCGACTTCCTGCGCTACTACGCGCAGCAGGTGGCTGCGTCCGTCAACACGCCGGCGCTCGGCCCGGTGACTTGCATCAGCCCGTGGAACTTCCCGCTGGCCATCTTTACCGGCCAGGCTGCCGCCGCGCTGGCGGCCGGTAACGTGGTGCTGGCCAAGCCGGCCGAGCAGACCCCGCTGATCGCGCACCGCGCGGTGGAACTGATGCACGAAGCCGGCATCCCGCGCGCCGCGCTGCAATTCCTGCCGGGCCGCGGCGAAGTGGTCGGCGCCGGCCTGTGCAACGATGCGCGCGTCAAAGGCGTGATCTTCACCGGCTCCACCGAAGTGGCGCAGCTGATCAACCGCACGCTGGCCAAGCGCGCCGCGGCCGAAGGGGCCGACATCCCGCTGATCGCCGAGACCGGCGGCCAGAACGCCATGATCGTCGACTCCTCCGCGCTGCCCGAGCAAGTGGTGCAGGACGCGATCTCGTCTGCCTTCGACAGCGCCGGCCAGCGCTGCTCCGCGCTGCGCGTGCTGTTCCTGCAGGAAGACATTGCCGACAAGACCATCAAAATGCTGAAAGGCGCGATGAGCGAGCTGAACATCGGCAGCCCGGACCGGCTGATCACCGACATCGGCCCCGTGATCGACAGCGAAGCGCAGCAAAACCTGCTGAACCACATCGAAACGATGAAAAAGTCGGCAGTGAACCACTTCTCGCTGAACGTGCCGGTGGCCTCGGCCGGCACCTTCGTGCCGCCGACGGTGCTGGAAATCCGCTCGCTGGACGAGCTGAGCAAGGAAGTGTTCGGCCCCGTGATGCACGTGATCCGCTACAAGCGCGCCGACCTGGGCAAGATCGTGGAACAGATCAACGCCAGCGGCTACGGCCTGACCCTGGGCGTGCACTCGCGCATCGACGAAACGATCGACTTCATCACCGCCCGCGCGCACGTCGGCAACATCTACATCAACCGCAACATCGTCGGCGCGGTGGTGGGCGTGCAGCCCTTCGGCGGCGAAGGCAAATCCGGCACCGGCCCGAAAGCCGGCGGCCCGCTGTACCTCAAGCGCCTGCAGCGCGGCGCCGTCACGCCGGCCCAGCACGCCCGCCTGGCCACGCCGGCGCTGGACGCGCTGGAAGTGTGGGCCAAGGGCCAGGGCCGCGAGCGCGTGGTCTCGCTGGCCGACCAGTACGCCCACAGCACCACGCTGGGCAGCACCATCGAGCTGCCGGGCCCGACGGGCGAACGCAACACCCTGCGCTTCGCCCCGCGCGGCAACGTGGTGTGCCTGGCCGAGTCGGCCGACGTGCTGCTGAACCAGATCGCCGCCGTGCTGGCGACCGGCAACCAGGCGGTGGTGGTGTCCAAATCCCTGCCTGCCGACCTGCCGGCGGCGGTGCTGGACCAGGTCAAGCAAGCTGCGAGCCTCGCCAGCATCGATTGCAGCTTCCAGGTGGCCTTGGTTGAGTCCGGCCTAGCCCCGGGTGTGCGCGAGCAGCTGGCGGCCCGTGACGGGGCTGTGGTGGCCGTCATCGACACGCTGGCGGACGAAGCCATCCCCCTGTGGCGCCTGGTAGCCGAACGCGCCCTGTGCGTCAACACCACGGCAGCCGGCGGCAACGCCAGCCTGATGACCCTCAGCGCCTGATTTCCAGCGTCGCCCTCCAAGCCAGGCACCCCGCCTGGCTTTTTTTTGCCCCAAACCAAAATGGGGTCAGGGTTAATTAATTTTGCAATTGTTGCGCCACGTCATGACGCCAATGATGGCCCGGCGTAAGCTGGCCGAATGTCCCGCCCACCCCGCATCCAGCTAGACGGCGTTCCCCTGCACCTGGTGCAGCGCGGACACAATCGCGCCGCGTGCTTTTTCGACGACGATGACTACGAGTTTTATCTGCACTGCCTGGGCCGTGCGCTGGACGAGCAAGAATGCTCGCTGCACGCTTATGTGCTGATGAGCAACCACGTCCATCTGCTTCTCACGCCGGGGCGCCGCGACAGCGTCGCCAGGCTGTTTATGTCCCTGGGGCGGCGATATGTACGCTACATCAACGAAAAGTACGACAGGTCCGGCACGCTGTGGGAAGGCCGCTACCGCTCCTCGCTGGTCCAGGTTGAGGATTACTTGTTCAATTGCCACCGCTACATCGAGCTCAATCCAGTGCGGGCGCGCATGGTTGCTGCGCCGGAAAACTACCGCTGGAGCAGTTTTCGCGCCAATGCACTGGGCGAACGGAATCCTTTGCTCGCGCAGCACGAGCTCTACACGGGCTTGGGAAATGCCGGGGCCGAGCGGCTGGCCGCCTATCGGTCCTTGTTCGGCAGCCGCCTTGGAGACGATCTTCTGCATGCAATTCGCAACGCACTCAACCACAACAAGCCTGTGGGTAACCCGGACTTTCTCCACAAGGTGGAAAAACTGACGGAAGTGCGGTGCGACATCTTGCTGCCTGGCAGACCTTGCGCCCGGGATAATTAACCCTGACCCCATTTGTTGGGCAAGAAAGGGTTGGGGATAAGTTCAGGCTTGTCCACAGAAGTTTTTGAGGATGCCGTAGGCGTAGCGGGAGGCGACTGTCTGGACGAAGTGCATGAAGTCGACTGCGGCGTCTTCGTTGGCATTGTCGGAGATGGTGCGGATGACGGCGAACGGCACGCCCAGCTCGAAACACACTTGGGCGACCGCTGCTCCTTCCATTTCGACTGCCAGTAATTCGGGCAACGCGTCCTTTAATGCTGCGATCTGGCTGCGTTTGTTGATGAATTGGTCGCCACTGGCGATCAGGCCGCGGTGGAATTGCGGGCTTCCAGACTGGTTTTCCAGGAATTCACGGGCTGCTATAGCCAACCGGCGCGTCAGTTCGCGGTCGCTGGCGATGTGCGATTGGCCGGTTAACGGGATTTCGAAGCGCGAAAACAGCGGGCTGGCGTCCATGTCGTGCTGGACCAGGCTGTCTGCGACCACGACATCTCCAACTCTTACGCCCAGGTCTCCGCTGCCGGCAACGCCGGTGAAGACGATGTGGGTAACTCCGAACTTTTCCACAAGGATGCTGGCAGTCATGGCTGCGGCTACTTTGCCTATGCGGGACAGCACGCAAACCGTGTCCACGTTCCAAAGCTTGCCTGCAGTGTAGTCGCGCATCCCGTGGCTGGCCTTGATCGGGCTTTCCATGGCTTCTATCAGTCCGTTTTGCTCTTCAGCGAGTGCGCTGATGATGCCAAGACGCATTTTTCCTCCGTTTTTTTGGTTTCGCGTTCTTTTATAGGTTTACAACAAAAATATATATAAAAAATAGTAGTAGATAGTAAACCAGCGTTTTTCTGTGGATAAGTCTGTTAACAAGCTAAAAATCAGGGGTTTACAGCGTTTACAAGCACCTGAACAAGCATTGTATCTACGCAGGACGACTTCTGGACAAGATTTTCGCTGTGCAGAAGTGGCTGGTTTACGCACAAGTCATCCTGTGGATATGCATGACCTTATCCACATTCCTGCTTTTTCCTGGTTTTTTGATCTGCACTCCTTTGCGGGCAAATCCGCGGCTTCTTTAGTTTGTTAACTAGAGCTTTTATATAAATTGATAGTAGTAGTAAACGTCCACTTTGCTGTGGATAACTATGTTAACCGCCGAAAAATCATGGGTTTAGAGAAAAGATAAGGTGCTGGACAAGGCCTGTACCAGTCACGGGGTAAAACTTGGATAAATTTTGACCGGTGGACATTCCACTTCCTTGCCCACATCTCGTCCTGTGGATATCCATGCACTTATCAACAGGCTAGGTGCTGGCATAGTACTGGTAGCGGCTGCGGCCCTGCTGTTTGGCGGAATACATGGCCTGGTCGGCCTGTTTGAGCAGGTTTTCCGGGTCGGTGGCGTCTGCCGGATACAGGGCGATGCCGATGCTGGCGGAAATGTGGACGATTTCCTGCCCCAGTTTGAAGGGTGCGGCCAAGTGGTTCAGGATTTCCTGGGCGACGCGCTGCACGTCGTTGCTGTCTTTGAGCTCGCCAAGAATGACGGTGAACTCGTCGCCTCCCAGGCGGGACACGGTGTCGGTGCCTCGCACGCAGTGGCTGAGCCGGTCCGCCACTTCTTTGAGCAGGACGTCGCCCATGGAATGGCCCAGGGTGTCGTTGACGGCCTTGAATCCGTCCAGGTCGATGAAAACCAGCGCCATCGGCAGGGCGGCGCGGTCGGATTTCTTCATTTCCTGCCGCATTCTTTCCTGGAACATGCGCCGGTTGGGCAATCCGGTCAGGGCGTCGAAGTTGGCCTGGCGCCAGATCAGCTCTTCGGAGGCCTTTCTCTTGGTGATGTCGCAGAACAGGGCCACGCGCCGGTAGGCCTGGCCGTGCTCGTCGAACACGGCGTTGAAACGCATCGATACCAGGTAGTGCTCGCCTTGCTTGTTCTGGTGCCAGACTTCGCCTTCCCATTCTCCCGTCTGGCGCAGCGCGTTCTGCATCTTGCGGAAAAACTCCTGGTCCTGCAGGCCGGACGTCAGTTCGTAGGCCCAGTGGCCCTTCACTTCGTCTTCGCTATAGCCGCTGAGGCGGGAGAAGGCGGGATTGACGGACAGGATTTTGCCGTCGGCGTCCGTCACCATCATGCCTTCGCTGCTGTTCTGGTACATCAGGCTGGCCAGTTTCATGGTTTCGTCGGCGGCGCGGCGGGCGGTGATGTCTTCGGCCATGACAAACAGGCCGCGCACTTGTCCGTTTGCATCGTAATCGGGCACATAGGTGATGGCGTCCCAGCGCAAGCCGTGGCGGGTCTGGAGCGGACGCTCGAAATGGACTGCCTCGCCGGCCATGGCGCGATGCAGCTTGGGTTGCGACAGGGCATAGGCAGCCGGCCCCACGATGTCTTCCACTTTGCGCCCCAGCGCCGCGTGCGGGCCGATTTCAAATACTTCCTCGAAGCGCCGGTTGGTGAAGGTGTAGCGTTCCTGGCGGTCGACGTAGGTGATGAGGATGGGCAGATTGTCGGCAATCAGGCGCAATCTTTCTTCGCTGGCCGACAGTTTGGCTTCCATTTCGCGGCTCGATCCGTACAGCTGGCGGTAGCGCAGCTTGCGTTCTTCCAGTTTTGCATAGGATTTGAGCGCGAACATGCCGCTGAGCAGTATCAGCAGCAGCAGCAAGGCCAGGCCGCCGCCGGCGACGATAAAGGTGGGACTGGCGAACCAGACGGCATCCTTGTCGGTACCACCGACAACAATGATGAGCGGTAAATTGTCCAGCGCACGGTAGCTGAACAGGCGGGAGACTTTGTCCACCTGGCTGGGCGTGCGGAAAGTGCCGATCGGGTTGTTTTTCAGGTTGGCAAACAACACGCCGTCCGACAGGTCCAGGTTGTAGGCTTCTTCGAATAGCGGCGCGCGCGCGATGATGCGGCCGTTGCGGTGCACCAGGGTGATGGAGACGTCTTCCGTGATCCTGGAGTTTTCAAAGACGGTGGCAAAGCGCGTGGCGTCCAGCGGGGCGACGATGACGCCGAGGAAGCGGCCGTCATGGCTTTCCACTCTGCGGCTCAGGTAAAACAATTTCTTCATTGATACTTTGCCCAGGGTGGGGCCGCCGATGAAGAGCTGGTGCGGCGAGGCGCTGTTCTGGTGGAAACGGAAGTAGTCGCGGTCGCTGTAGTCGATGCCGTTGATGGACAGATGGTTGGAGGTGGCGACGCCTTTGCCGTTGGCGTCGATAAAGCTGATCCAGAAATCGTGGGTGAAGGAGCTGCTGCGCGAGGACAGCAGGGCGGCGATGGAATCGGGCGGGCTGTTGGGCGGCAGGACTTTGATGGCATTGGAAAAACCGATCAGCGACAGGTCGGCAAACTGGATGGCGTACAGCACATGGGCTTCCATGGCGCGCGCGAAGTGCAGGGTTTGGCGGCGCAGGCCCGCTTCACGGTCGAGGTAGGCGGTATGCAGTTGCCAGGCGACGATGGCAATGGCGGTCAAGGCCATGGTCAGCAAGCCGGACAGCAAACGCTGGCGAAAGCGCAGGTAGGCTTTGGAGCGGACGATTTCCGTTTTTTTGCGCTGTATGGCCACGGCAACTCCGGCTTCCGGCTGAGTGATCGCTGCCATTTCAGTATAGGGGAAAGCTGAAGTTGACGAGAATCAGATTTTTCAAGTCATCAACATTTGTTGTGGCTTTCGTTGCGGAAGTGACGCAGCGCCGGTCTTTGGTTTACTTTAAAGCTGTGTATACAAAATAATAGTAGTTGTTAACGTCGCCACTTTTCTGTGGATAACCGGGTTAACTGGATTAGAATCAGGCGTTTGCGTCTTGTACAAGCGGGCGCGGAAACGGTGTACGGTAAAAGGACTGTATCTGGACAATTTTTGGCGTCCAGGTTTACCTTTTGCTTACTCACAAACCATGCCTGTGGATATCCAGATAGTTATCAACAGGCGCCAGGAGGCTGTTATGGAGTTGCTGTCCCTGTTTTCCCACCCCATCGTCCAGGGGCCGATGGCCGGCGGGGCCAATACGCCCGAGCAGGTAGCGGCCGTGTCGAATGCCGGCGCGCTGGGTTCGCTGGCTGCTTCGCTGCTGTCGCCGGACACGCTGCGCAGCCAGGTGGCGGCTATCCGCGCGCTGACGGACCGGCCTTTTCTGCTCAATTTCTTCGTCCAGGGAACGCCGGCGCCCAGCGCGGCGGTGCTGGAGCGCGCCAAGGAACTGCTGAAACCGGTTTACCAGGAGCTGGGCTGGGATCAGCTGCCGACCCCATCCAAGTGGTGCGAGGATTTCGCCGCGCAGTTTGAAACGCTGCTGGAATTGCGCCCTGCCGTGGCAAGTTTTACCTTCGACATCCTCAGTCCGGACCAGGTTTCCCGGCTGCATGCCGCCGGCATTGCCGTGATCGGCACCGTGACCACCATCGCCGAGGCGCTGGCCTGGCAGGCGGCGGGCGCGGACGCGGTGGTGGCGTCCGGGGTGGAGGCGGGCGGCCATCGCGGCACCTTTATCGGCGCGCAGCAGGATGCCACGCTGACCACCTTCGAGCTGTTGCCGGCGGTGGTGGCGGCGGTGCGGATCCCGGTGATCGCGGCCGGCGGCATCATGGACGGCAAGGATATCCGGCGCGCGCTGGCTGCCGGCGCCAAGGCGGTGCAAATGGGCACGGCTTTCCTGGTGACCAATGAATCGGGCATCCACCCGGCGTACAAGCAGGCTTTGCTGACGGCGGGCAGCCGCCCGACCCGGCAGACGCGCGCTTTTTCCGGCCGCTACGCGCGCGGGCTGGAAAACCGCTTCATGCTGGTGATGGCGGAGGCGGAACCGGAGGTGCCGGCCTACCCGGTGCAAAACGCGCTCACCGGCAGCATCCGCGCGGAAGCTGCGCGGCGCGGCGACACCGAGTGGATGTCGCTGTGGTGCGGCAGCAGCGTGGACCGCGCGCGCGGCATGCCCGCGGCCCGGCTGGTGGAAACGCTGGTGAAGGAAATGCAAGCAGTCTGATTTAGCCCTTAGCGTAAGGAGTGGATTTTGGAATCTGCAGGACAGTTCGACTACATCATCATCGGCGCCGGCACTGCCGGCTGTGTTCTCGCCAACCGCCTCACGCGCGATAAAAATGTGCAAGTCCTGCTGATCGAGGCGGGCGGCAAGGACGATTACCTGTGGATCCACATCCCGGTGGGCTATCTGCATTGCATCAACAATCCCCGCACGGACTGGCTGTACCGCACCGAAGCCGACCCCGGCCTGGGCGGGCGCAGCCTGATTTATCCGCGCGGCAAAGTGCTGGGCGGCAGTTCTTCCATCAACGGCATGATTTACATGCGCGGCCAGGCCGGCGATTACGACCGCTGGGCCGATGAATGCGGCGACCAGAGCTGGCGCTGGGACGCGGTGCTGCCGCTGTTCCGCCAGAGCGAGGACCACCACGGCGGCGCCACCGATTTCCATGGCGCGGGCGGCGAGTGGCGGGTGGAGAAGCAGCGCCTGTCGTGGCAGATCCTGGATGCCTTCCGCGACGCGGCCGACCAGACCGGCATCCCGAAAGTGGACGATTTCAACCGCGGCGACAACCTGGGCTGCGCCTATTTCGAGGTGAACCAGAAGCGCGGCATCCGCTGGAATACGGCCAAGGCGTTTTTGAAGCAGGCCACCACCCGCCCCAACCTGACCCTGATGACCGGCTGCCACGTGGAAAAGCTGCTGGTGGAGCAAGGGGCAGATGGCAACCCCGGGGTCGTCTGCAAGGGCGTGGCGTTCACCGGCGGCGGCACGCGCTGGCAGGCGCAGGCCACGCGCGAAACCATCCTGGCGGCCGGGTCGGTGGGCTCGCCGCAGCTGCTGCAGCTGTCGGGCATCGGGCCGGCCGGCATGCTGCACGAGCTGGGCATCGCGCCGGTGGCGGATCTGCCCGGCGTGGGCGCCAATCTGCAGGACCACCTGCAGCTGCGCATGGTGTTCAAGGTGAACGGCGTGAAAACGCTGAACGTATTGGCCAGCAACTGGTTCGGCAAGATGCGCATCGGCATGGAGTACGCGATGTTCCAGAGCGGGCCGATGTCGATGGCGCCGTCGCAGCTGGGCGCGTTCGCCCGCTCGGACCCGGGCCAGGCGACGCCGAATCTGCAGTACCACGTGCAGCCGCTGTCGCTGGAGAAGTTCGGCGATCCGCTGCACGCTTTCCCGGCCTTCACCGCCAGCGTGTGCAATCTGCGCCCCACCTCGCGCGGCCATATCCGCATCGCCAGCGCGGATTCCTATGCGCCGCCCAAGATCATGCCGATGTATTTGAGCACGCCGGAGGACCGCCAGGTGGCGGCGGACGCGCTGAAGCTGACGCGCCGCATCGCCGCCGCGCCTGCGCTGGCCAAGTACATGCCGCAGGAATTCAAGCCCGGTCCGGAGTTCCAGACCGACGAGGAACTGGCGGCGGCGGCCAGCGCCATCGGCACCACCATCTTCCACCCGGTGGGAACCTGCCGCATGGGGCGAAAAAACGACACTTCCGCCGTGGTCGACAGCGAATTGCGCGTGCGCGGTGTAGCTGGACTACGGGTGGTGGATGCCTCGGTGATGCCGTTTATCACGTCCGGCAACACCAATTCGCCGACCATCATGATCGCCGAGAAAGCCGCCCAGATGATTCATTCCAGCTGGAACTAGGTCTTGTTTTCCCTCCTGTTTTGAGCCAGATCAAGCTGCCTTTTTGTAGCCAAACTTGCTAGCTTGATGGTATTTATACTGTATTGTTCACGATTTTTTTTGTGTGTATGATCGGTTGAAAATTTGGCAGTTTATAAAGAATAACCAGGAGATACGATGTCAAACTTTATCTTGGAAACAAGAAATTTGACCAAGGAATTCAAGGGTTTCACTGCTGTAAACGACGTGAATCTGAAGGTCCAGCGCGGCCACATCCACGCCTTGATAGGCCCTAACGGCGCCGGCAAGACCACCTGCTTCAACTTGCTGACCAAGTTCCTGGTGCCGACCTCGGGCCAGATCCTGTTCAACGGCAAGGACATCACCGCCGCCAAGCCGGCGCACATCGCGCGCATGGGGGTGATACGTTCTTTCCAGATTTCCGCCGTCTTTCCCCACCTCACGGTGCTGCAGAACGTGCGCATCGGCCTGCAGCGCCAGCTGGGCACCACCTTCCACTTCTGGCAGAGCGAGCGCTCGCTGGACCAGCTGAACGCGCGCGCCATGCAATTGCTGGCCGAGGTGGACCTGACCGAGTTCGCCGACACCATCACCGTGGACATGCCCTACGGCCGCAAGCGCGCGCTGGAGATCGCCACCACGCTGGCGATGGAGCCGGAGCTGATGCTGCTGGACGAGCCGACCCAGGGCATGGGCCACGAGGACGTGCACCGCGTAACCGAGCTGATCAAGAAGGTATCGGCCGGCCGCACCATTTTGATGGTGGAACACAATATGAACGTGGTGTCTGGCATTTGCGACAAGATCTCGGTGCTGCAGCGCGGCGCCATGCTGGCCGAAGGCAGCTATGCCGAGGTGTCGAAAAACCCGCAGGTGATGGAAGCATATATGGGCACGGAAGCAACCGAACTGGTGGGGGCGCACTGATGGCGGCCGCACTGGAAATCAGCAATCTGCAGGCGTGGTACGGCGAATCGCACATCCTGCACGACGTGAACATCGCGGTGCAGCCGGGCGAAGTGGTGACCTTGCTGGGCCGTAACGGCGCCGGCCGCACCACCACCTTGCGCGCCATCATGGGCCTGACCGGCGCGCGCAAGGGCTCGATCAAGGTGAACGGGGTGGAAGCGATCGATTTGCCGACGCACAAAGTGGCCCACCTCGGCATCGGCTATTGTCCCGAGGAGCGCGGCATTTTCGCGTCGCTGTCGACCGAGGAAAACCTGCTGCTGCCGCCGCAGCTGGCCACCGGCGAGAAGGGCATGCCGATCGAGGAAATCTACGCCATGTTCCCCAACCTGGAGGAACGCAAGCACAGCCAGGGCACGCGGCTGTCGGGCGGCGAGCAGCAGATGCTGGCCGTGGCGCGCATCCTGCGCACCGGCGCCCGCCTGCTGCTGCTGGACGAGATTTCGGAAGGCCTGGCGCCGGTCATCGTGCAGGGCCTGGCGCGCATGATTTTGACCCTGAAAGCGAAGGGCTACACCATCGTCATGGTGGAACAGAATTTCCGCTTCGCCGCTCCGTTGGCGGACCGGTTTTACGTGATGGAGCATGGTCAGATCGTCGAGACTTTTGCTGCATCGGAGTTGAGCGCAAAGATGCCGGTGTTGACCGAACTGCTCGGCGTCTGAATTTTTACCGTACCACTACAAAACCCTTAGGACGGAGACAAAAAATGAAACTCAAAACTATCGCCACCGCAACCGCAGCAGCATGCGCCCTGGGCCTGGCCTGCGGCGCGCAAGCCCAGGTGTCCGGCGACACCATCAAGATCGGCTTCATCACCGACATGTCCGGCCTGTATTCCGATATCGACGGCCTGGGCGGCGCGGAAGCGATCAAGATGGCAATCGCCGATGCCGGCGTGGTCATCGCCGGCAAGAAAGTTGAATTCGTCTCCGCCGACCACCAGAACAAGGCCGACATCGCCGCCTCCAAGGCGCGCGAATGGTTCGACCAGCAGGGCGTGGACCTGCTGATCGGCGGCACCAACTCGGGCGCCAACCTGGCCATGGCCAAGGTGGCCTCCGAGAAGAAGAAGATCTTCATTTCCATCGGCGCCGGCTCGGCCCGCCTGACCAACGAGGAATGCACGCCCTACACCGTGCACTACGCCTACGACACCGTGGCGCTGGCGCGCGGCACCGGCGGCGCCATCGCCAAGCAGGGCGGCAAGAACTGGTACTTCATGACGGCCGACTACGCCTTCGGCCAGTCGCTCGAGAAGGACACGGCGGACGTGGTGAAGGCGTCCGGCGGCAAGGTGCTGGGCAGCGTCAAGCACCCGCTGTCGGCGTCGGACTTCTCGTCCTTCCTGCTGCAGGCGCAGTCGTCCGGCGCGCAGATCCTGGGCCTGGCCAATGCCGGCGGCGACGCCATCAACTCCATCAAGGCGGCCAACGAGTTCGGCATCACCAAGAAGATGAAGCTGGCCGGCCTGCTGATCTTCATCAACGACGTGCATTCGCTGGGCCTGAGCACCACCCAGGGCATGTACCTGACCGACGGCTGGTACTGGGACCTGAACGCGGACACCCGCGCCTGGTCCAAGCGCTATTTCGAGAAGATGAAGAAGGAGCCGTCGATGCTGCAGGCGGCCGACTACTCGGCCACCGCGAACTACCTGAAGGCCGTGAAAGCGGTCGGCACGGACGACTCGGACAAGGTCATGGCGCACCTGAAGAAAACCCCGATCAACGACATGTTCGCCAAGGGCGGCGTGATCCGCCAGGACGGCCGCATGGTGCACGACATGTATCTGATGGAAGTGAAGAAGCCGGCGGAATCGAAATACCCCTGGGACTACTACAAGGTGGTGGCCACCATCCCCGGCGACCAGGCTTATGTGACCAAGGCCGAAACCAAGTGCGCACTCTGGAAGTAAGTTAGTTGCACCCGCGCCGCCCCCGCAGGGGGCGGCATGTCTTTACCACATCACCGGTCCCGGTGATTTTTTATCTCGCGAGCCATGGCTATAACCGATATCCCCTTGTCCGCGTGGATGAGCCAGCTGTTGCTGGGACTCGTCAACGGTTCCTTTTATGCCATGCTGTCGCTCGGCCTGGCCGTGATCTTCGGCCTGCTGAACGTCATCAATTTTTCCCACGGCGCCCTGTACATGATGGGCGCTTTCCTGGCCTGGATGGGCATGACCTATTTCGGCCTGAATTACTGGGCCATGCTGGCGCTGGCCCCCATCGTGGTCGGACTGTTCGGCATCGTCATTGAAAAGACCATGCTGCGCTGGCTCTACAAGCTGGACCACCTGTACGGCCTGCTGCTCACCTTCGGCATCACCCTGGTGGTGGAGGGCGTGTTCCGCTCCTTCTACGGCGTGTCCGGCCAGCCGTTCGAGACGCCGGCGCTGCTGCAGGGCGCCACCGACCTCGGCTTCATGTTCCTGCCCAACTACCGCGCCTTCGTGGTGGTGGCGTCGCTGGCCGTGTGCCTGGCGACCTGGTACGTGATCGAGAAAACCAAGCTCGGCTCCTACCTGCGCGCCGGCACCGAGAACCCCAAGCTGGTGGAAGCGTTCGGCATCAACGTGCCGCTGATGGTGACCCTGACCTACGGCTTCGGCGTGGCGCTGGCGGGCTTCGCCGGGGTGCTGGCCGCGCCCATCATCCAGGTCTCGCCGCTGATGGGCTCGAACCTCATCATCGTGGTGTTCGCCGTGGTGGTGATCGGCGGCATGGGTTCCATCATGGGCTCCATCCTGACCGGCCTGGCGCTCGGCGTGATCGAGGGCCTGACCCGCGTGCTGTATCCGGAGGGTTCGTCCGTGGTGGTGTTCGTGGTGATGGTCATCGTGCTGCTGCTGCGTCCCGCCGGCCTGTTCGGCAAAGAGAAATAAGAGAACCGAGGAATTCATCCCATGAATAAAAACATAGGCTATGCCATCGCCTTCGCCATCGCGCTGGCCGCCCCCTTCGTCGGCTATCCGGTGTTCCTGATGAAGCTGCTGTGCTTCTCGCTGTTCGCCTGCGCCTTCAACCTGCTGATCGGCTTCACCGGCCTGCTGTCCTTCGGCCACGCGGCCTTCTTCGGCGGCGCCGGCTACGTGGCCGGCTACATGCTGCGCGACATGGGCTGGCCGTTCGAGCTGGGCCTGCTGGCCGGCGTGGCCGCTGCCGCCCTGATCGGCCTGGTGATGGGCGGCCTGGCGATCCGCCGCCAGGGCATCTACTTCTCCATGATCACGCTGGCGCTGGCGCAGATGGTGTACTTCGGCGCGCTGCGCGCGCCGTTCACCGGCGGCGAGGACGGCCTGCAGGGCGTTCCACGTGGAAAACTGCTGGGCGCGCTCGACCTGGCCAACGACACCGTGCTGTACTTCGTGGTGCTGGCCATCTGCGTGGCCGGCTTCGCGCTGATCGTGCGCACCGTGCATTCGCCGTTCGGCCAGGTGCTCAAGGCCATCAAGGAAAACGAGCCGCGCGCCATCTCGCTGGGCTACGACGTCGACAAGTACAAGCTGATGGCCTTCGTGCTGTCGGCCGCGCTGGCCGGCCTGGCCGGCGCCACCAAGACCGTGGTGCTGGGCTTTGAAACGCTGACCGACGTGCACTGGACCATGTCCGGCCTGGTGATCCTGATGACCCTGGTGGGCGGCATGGGCACGCTGGCCGGTCCGATGCTGGGCGCGGTCATCATCATCCTGCTGGAGAACAAGCTGGGCGACATCGGCACCTTCCTCGCCAGCCTCACCGGCGTGGAGTGGTTCAACACGCTGGGCGAAGCGGTCAGCATGGTGACGGGCCTGATCTTCGTGGCCTGCGTGCTGCTGTTCCGGCGCGGAATAATAGGGGAAATCGTGGCGCGCTTCGATCACAAGAAGCCAGCCTGAACCAGCAACAACGCCGGATTCGTCCGGCGTTTTTTTTACTTCCGATTTACAACCAACTGCAAGCATGGAGGAGACATGAACAAGAACAATATCCGCATGGCCAAGCTCACCGCGATGGCCGCCGCCGTGGCCACGCTCGCGTCCTGCGGCGACAGCAGCAACGCGCCGGAAGAACTGAACGTGCTGCCGTCCTACCTGGGCGCGGTCACCAGCACCAGCTACGACGGCAACACGGACGACCTGCTGACGGCGGGCCTGGGCCGCACCGGCCTGGCCGCCGCCGCGCCCGCCTACGCCGACCCGCTGAAACCGACCGCCGCCGAACTGCGCCGCAACGCCATCCACGGCAATTACCGCGCCGTGCTCGACATCAACGCCAACAGCGGCTACGGCACCATGTACGGCCCCAACGTGAACGCGGCCGGCGTGGCCGGCAGCGGCGAGGGCAAGGTGGCCGGCACCGAATACGTGGCCTACGCGGACGACGGCACCGGCAAGCAGAACGTGACCCTGCTGGTGCAGGTGCCGGCCACGTTCGACCCGGTCAATCCCTGCATCGTCACCGGCGTTTCCAGCGGCTCGCGCGGCATCTACGGCGCCATCGGCAGCGCCGGGGAGTGGGGCCTGAAGAACAACTGCGCCGTGGCCTATGCCGACAAGGGCAGCGGCATCGGCCTGTACACCTTCGAGGACGACAGCGTGAACCTGCAGAACGGCCAGCGCGCCACGCGCGCGGCGGCCGGCAAGAACGCCAACTTCGCGCCGGCCTACACCGAGGCCGAGCGCGCCGCCTTCGCGGCAGGCAACCCGGGCCGGGTCGCCTTCAAGCACGCGCACTCGCAGCAGAATCCAGAGAAAGACTGGGGCAAGATCACCCTGCAGGCGGTGGAATTCGCCTACTACGTGCTGAACGAGCGCTACGGCCAGCTGGCGTCGGACGGCAAGAGCCACCTGGTGCGGCTGACGCCGAAGAACAGCGTGGCGATCGCGTCCAGCATCTCGAACGGCGCCGGCTCCGCCCTGCTGGCTGCCGAGCAGGACACCAAGGGCCTTATCAGCGCCGTGGCGGCCACCGAGCCGCAAATCCAGCCCAGGACAGCCACCGGCTACTCGGTGCGCCTTGGCGGCGTTCCTGTGCCGTCCCAGGCCAAGCCGCTGTTCGACTACTCGACCTTCGCCGCGCTGTACCAGCCCTGCCTGGCCGAAACCGTCGCCGGCGGCCGCTGCGGCGCGCTGGCCGCCAAGGGCCTGCTGACCGGCAGCAGCCTGGCCGACCAGCAGAACGACGCCAGGGCCCGCCTGAAGGCCTACGGCTGGAACGCGGAATCCGACGTGCTGCAGGCCGCGCACGCCGGCACCAACATCCTGGTGGCGGTGACCTACGCCTACGCCTACGGCAAGTTCAGCGCGCTCGACAAGGTGTGCGGCTTCACCTTTGCGGGGGTGGACGCAGCCGGCGCGCCGGCCGTGATGACGGCCGCCGTCAAGGCGTCCAGCTTCGCCACCCAGAACGGCATCATCGGCAGCGTGATCTATGAGAACTCGGTGGGCGGCGCCAAGGCCTACAACCTGGGCGTGTCGCCGTCGACCAATGCGGCCGACCAGTCGCTGGACGGCTTCCTGTGCCTGCGCTCGCTGGCCACCGGCAGCAACCCGGTCACGGGCGCGGCGCTGAGCGGCACGCTGGCCGAGCAGAGCGCGCGCGTGAAAGCGGGCATCGCCGAAGTGCAGGCCAGCGGCAACCTGAAAGGCAAGCCGGCCATCATCGTGTCCGGCCGCAGCGACGCGCTGATCCCGGTCAACCATGCGTCGCGCGCCTATCTCGGCCTGAACGCCAGCGTGGAGGGCAGTGCCAGCAAGCTGCGCTACATCGAGGTGACCAACGCCAACCACTTCGACTCGTTCAGCAATGCGCTGCCGGCCAACGTGGTGCCGCTGCACGTGTACCTGTTCCGCGCGCTGGACGCGGTGTACGCCAACCTGCGCAACCCCAGCGGCGCGCCGCTGCCGCCGTCGCAACTGGTGCGCACCACCACGCGCGCCAGCAACGCGGTGCCGATCACGGTGGCCAACCTGCCGCCGATCGCCGCGTCGGCCGGCGCCAACGCCATCACCGCCACCAGCACCACGGTGGACGTGCCCAACTAAGTATTTTCCGCGGCATGCCTTTGGCCGGCCTCGGCCGGCCAAAGGCCACGCTACAATCTTTCCTCCGAAACAACTGAAAGAAGCCGCTGCATGGGCAAGGGGAAAACGCGCGCATTAACAATCACACTGGCCCTGGCCTGTTGCCTGTCTCCGTTGCATAAGGGCTGGGCCATCGAAGCCGATGCGAAGCTGCAGCAGCTGCACCACACCTCGTGGCTGCAGCGCGACGGCGTGCCGGGCGACCTGCGCGCACTGGCGTCGACCCGCGACGGCTATCTTTGGATGGGCTCGGACAGCGGCCTGGTGCGCTTCGACGGCACCCGCTTCGAGCTGTACCAGCCGCTGCGCGGCCAGCTGCCCGACAAGGACGTCAACGTGATGAAGGCCGCGCCGGGCGGTGGGCTGTGGATAGGCTGGAGCATCGGCGGAGTGAGCCTTCTGCGCGACGGCGCGGTGAGCAATTTCACCGTGGCCGACGGCCTGCAGAAGGGCACCATCTGGGGCTTCGCCTTCGACCAGCAGGGCGGCGTCTGGGCCGCCGGCTTGACCGGACTGGCCCGCTACGACGGCAGGCGCTGGCAGCAGATGGGCCCGCAGCAGGGCTTCACGGCGCGCAAGGCGTCCGCCGTGTTCGTGGACCGCCACGGCACCGTGGCCGCTTTCACCGAGCGGGGTTTGTTCCTGATGCCCAAGGGCGCCACCCGCTTCGGCCCGCCGATCGGCAAGCTGGACACGCGCCAGCCGCCGCAGCAGGACAAGGACGGCCGCATCTATTTCCTGGAGCAGCGCGGCATCCGCCTGCTCGACAGCCTGGAACGCTACGAGGACGACAGCGCCTGGGTCTACCGCGACCCGGCCGGCGAGAGCGGCAGCATGCTGGCCGACCGCCACGGCACGCTATGGTTCGACGGCAAGGACCGGCTGTACCGGCTGAGCGATCCGGCCACCGCGCGCGCCGCGCCGGGCCGCATGCTGGCGCCGCAGACGCAAGCCTACGGCCACGGCGAAGGCCTGAGCGGCAGCGTGGTGCACAGCATGCTGGAAGACGACAGCGGCACCGTCTGGATCGCCACCGACAAGGGCCTGGACCGCTTCCGCCGCGCCGCCCTGACCGCCGTTCCGGCCGCCGAGCCGGGCGTGAACCTGGCCAACGCGGACTTGCTGCCGGCCGGCGGCGACGGCATGTGGCTGGCCATGCCCTCCAAGAATTTTCCCTGGACGCTGGCGCGGCCCGACGCCACTTTCTGGCAGGCGCAGCCGGCGCTGCCGGTTGCGGTATCGGCAGCGCTGCGCGGGCAGGGCGGCGAACTGTGGCTGGGCGGGCGCGCGGGCATCTACCGGCTGGAGCAGGGCGAGGAACACAAGCGGGACAGCGCCTCCGCCGTGCGCGAGGTCGCCTATCCGCCGGGGGGCTACAAGGGGCACGTGCACAGCCTGATGCAGGACAAGTCCGGCGCCATCTGGGCCTCCATCGTGCGCGGCGGCGTGTTCCGCTACAGCGGCGGCCTGTGGAGCGTGGACAGCAGGCTGATCCCGGATGCCGCGTTTTCCATGCTGGGCGACAGCCAGGGCCGGCAATGGTTCGGCTATATCGACAACCGCATCGCCATGCTGGACGGCGCCGCGCCGGTGCGCACCTATGGCGCGGCGGAAGGCCTGGCGCTGGGCCGCGTCATCGCCTTGCGCGAATTCGGCGGCCGCATCTGGGCTGGCGGCATGCAGGGCCTGGCGCTGTTGCGGCAAGACCCGCTGTCGCGGCAAGACCGGTTTGTGCGCGTGCGCGCCGAGCCGGCGGCGCTGCTGGAAAGCACCTCGTCGATGCAGGCGGCGCCGGACGGCAGCCTGTGGCTGCTCACCGGCGCGGGCTTGCTGCGCATCAGCCCGGAAGACCTGCGCGCCCTGCTGGCCGATCCCGCCCACATCGTGCGCCCGCGCGTGTTCGACGAGGCCGACGGCTTGCAGGGCCGGGGCAGCCAGTTCAGCGCTGCCGGGCTGGCGCTGGCCGCCGACGGCAAGCTGTGGGTGTCCACGTCCAACGGGCAGTTCTGGCTGGACCCGCTGCACCTGCCGCGCTACCTGTCGGCACCGGAGGCGCAGGTGCAGTCGTTGAGCGCGGGCGGCAAGCTGTACCCTAATCTTGGCGCCGCGGCGCTGCCGGTGGGCATGCAGAACCTGCAGTTCGACTACAGCGCGCCCGAACTGGCGATGCCGGAGCGCACGCGCTTCCGCTACATGCTGGAAGGCTATGACAAGGAGTGGCAGGAGGCGGGCGCGCGGCGCCAGGCGTTCTACACCGGCTTGGGGCCGGGCAGCTACCGCTTCCGCGTAATGGCGTCCAGCGCCGGCGGCGCCTGGGGCCAGGCCGGCCCCGGCATGGCGGTCACCCTGCCGCCCGCGTGGTACCAGACGCTGTGGTTCAAGGGCCTGTGCGGCGGCCTGGGCGGTCTGTCGCTATGGCTGCTGTACTGTATGCGGGTGCGCCAGCTGGCGGCGCGGGTGCAGGCGCACCTGGAAGGGCGGCAGGCCGAGCGCGAGCGCATCGCACGCGAACTGCACGACACGCTGCTGCAGGGCATCCAGGGCTTGATACTGCGTGTCCACGCGGCGGCGCAGCGCCTGCCCGCCGCCGAACCCGCAAGGCTGGCGATGGACTCCGCGCTGGACCGCGCCGAGCAAGTGCTGACGGAAGGCCGCGACCGGGTGCGTGACCTGCGCCACCCGGTCTTGCTGGAACAGGGCATAGCAGGGGCGCTGGCGGAGGCTGGCGGCGAGCTGGCGGCGGAACATGGGCTGACGTTCCGCATGACGACTAAGGGCCGGCCGCGCGCGTTGCGGGAGGAGGCGGTCTACGATATTTACCGCATCGGCAGCGAGGCCTTGTCCAATGTCGCGGCGCACGCGCGCGCCACGGCGTTGGACGTGGTGCTGGCGTACAAGGCGGACGGCTTGGTGCTGAGTGTCAAGGATGACGGCGTGGGCATCGCGCAGGACGTGCTGGGCGCGGGATCGCGCCCCGGCCACTGGGGCTTGCCCGGCATGCGCGAACGGGCGGCGCAGCTGGACGGAACACTGGATATAGCGAGCGCGCCGGGGCAGGGCACCGAACTGACGCTGCGCATCCCGGCGGCGTCGGCCTATTGTTGATCGGATTGATGCGCAGGCGCCTGGCGCGCTGCGTTCCTACAGCGCGGCGGCGTAGATCGCCCTGGCGTCCGCCCGCGTCACCTCGCGCGGATTGTTGCCCAGCAGGCGGGTCTGCAGCATGGCGTCATCGGCCAGCCGGTCCAGGTCGGCCTCTGCGATGCCGACTTGCTGCAGGGTCCGCTCTATCCCCGAGATGACGGCAATCTGCTGCATTGCAACAACGAGCGCTTCGGCCCTCGCCTCCACCGAGCCCTCCGCATGCGGCACCACGATGCCGGCCAGTTCTGCATACAGCGGCGCCGCCGCCGGCGCGTTGAAGCGCATCACGTGCGGCAGCACCAGCGAGTTCGACAAGCCGTGCGGCACGTGGAAGATGCCGCCGATCGGGTACGCCAGTGCGTGCACCGCCGCCACCGGCGCGTTCGAGAAGGCCTGGCCCGCCAGCATCGCGCCCAGCAGCATGGCTTGGCGCGCGGCCAGGTTCTTGCCGTTCTCGCAGGCCGGGATCAGGTTGCGGGACAGCAGGCCCAGCGCCTGGCGCGCCAGCATGTCCGACAGCGGGTTCTTCTTGTGGCGGCTGGTGTAGGCCTCGATCGCGTGCACCATGGCATCGATGCCGGTGGCGGCCGTCACCATGGCGGGCAGGCCCATGGTCAGCTCGGCATCCAGGATCGCCAGGTCCGCGTACAGCTGCGGCGCCACCACGCCCATCTTGGTGGTCTCGCCGGTGGTGACGATGGCGATATTGGTGACCTCGGAGCCGGTGCCGGCGGTGGTGGGAATCTGCACCAGCGGCAGGCGCGCGCCCTTCACGTTGCCGATGCCGTAGATGGCCGACAGCGGCTGCTCGCCGCCCGCCAGCACCGCGATCAGCTTGGCCACATCCATCGAACTGCCGCCGCCGAGGCCGATGACCAGATCCGCGTCATGCTCGCGCGCGGCGGCCACTGCCGTCAGCACCACCTGCTCCGGCGGGTCCGCCACCACGTCCGAATAGATTTTCACGTGGAACCCTTCGGCGCCCAGGCTGTCTGCCGGCGCCTGCACCAAGCCGGTTTTCAGGAAACCCGGGTCGGTCACCAGCAGCGCGCGGCGCGCGGCGGGAAAGCGGGAGCGCACATGCTCGCCCAGTTTCCGGGCCGCGCCCAGTTCAGAAACGATGTGGGCAACGGTGCTGAAAGCGAAAGCAGGGAAGTCGTTCATGGCGAGGTCGGCTGCTAGCCGGCGTGGAATGTTGGCATTCCAGCTTACACCAAAATCTAGCGAGCTGAGCCGCATTCGGGGCCTGACCCCGAATGCGGCTCAGCCCGGTTCGTGGCGGACGGCTTGCAACTTTCTTCCGTACAATGATGAGCTTCTAACTTGCCGCGCGGGCGGCGTTCATGGGGCGTTATGGTTGTTGATATTCTGGTGTTGGGCGTGGCGGCGTTTGCGGCCGGGCTGGTGGATGCGGTAGTGGGCGGCGGCGGCCTGATCCAGATCCCGGTGCTGTTCTCGGTGTTTGGCAACACCGCCCCGGCCACGCTGCTCGGCACCAGCAAGCTGGCCGGCATCTTCGGCACGGCGGCGGCGGCGGTCAACTATGCGCGCCGCGTCAGCATCGCCTGGACCACGGCGGCGCCGGCCGCGATGGCCGCTTTCGTGTTCGCCTTCCTCGGCGCCTACACCGTCACCAAGATCCCGCCGGACTTCATGCGCACCCTGCTGCCCATCGTGCTGATCGCCGTGGCGGTGTACACCTTCTGGCGCAAGGACTTCGGCAGCATCCACGCGCCGCTGCACACCGGCGCCAGGGAGCGCCTGATGGCCGTCGGCTGCGGCGCGCTGATCGGTTTCTACGACGGCTTCTTCGGCCCCGGCACCGGCAGCTTCCTGGTGTTCCTGTTCGTGCGCTTCTTCGGCTTCGACTTCCTGGCGGCTTCCGCCGTGGCGAAGGTGGTGAACGTGGCCTGCAACTTCGCCGCGCTGATGTGGTTCGGCTACTCGGGCCACTTGCTGTGGCAGCTGGGCCTGATGATGGCGGCTTGCCAGGTGGCCGGCTCGCTGCTCGGCACCAAGCTGGCGATGAAGCACGGCAGCGGTTTCGTGCGCCGCTTGTTCTTGCTGGTGGTGACGGTGCTCATCTTTAAGACCGGGTACGACGCTTTCCTGAAGTGATTGTTTCACGTGGAACAGTGGATGAGGGCGCTTCGGCGCCCTTTTTTACGTCCCTTGTTGTCCAATCGCAGTGTTCCACGTGGAACAATCAGAAAATTTCATGTCTAAATTTCTGCCTAAAAAAGTCGCAGCAGCAAAAAGACTCTATAATCTGATCTCATTCCTCGCATTCACCCCAATACCAAAAATGTTATTTCCTACCCAATTCGACGTCATCGTCGTTGGCGGCGGTCACGCCGGCACCGAGGCGGCCCTTGCTTCTGCCCGCATGGGCCAGAAGACGCTCTTGCTGACGCACAACATAGAGACGCTGGGCCAGATGTCGTGCAACCCTTCCATCGGCGGTATCGGCAAAGGCCACCTGGTCAAGGAAGTCGACGCGATGGGCGGCGCCATGGCGATTGCCACCGACGAGTCGGGCATCCAGTTCCGCATCCTGAATTCCTCCAAAGGCCCAGCCGTGCGCGCCACCCGCGCCCAGGCCGACCGCATCCTGTACAAGCAGGCCATCCGTTCGCGCCTGGAAAACCAGCCCAACCTGTGGCTGTTCCAGCAGGCCGTGGACGACCTGATGGTGGAGGGCGACCGCGTGGTCGGCGCCGTCACCCAGATCGGCTTGAAGTTCCTGGCCCCGGCCGTGGTGCTGACCGCCGGCACTTTCCTGGACGGTAAGATCCACGTCGGCCTGCAAAACTATTCGGCCGGCCGCGCCGGCGACCCGCCCGCGATCTCGCTGTCGGCCCGCCTGAAGGAGCTGAAGCTGCCGCAGGGCCGCCTGAAAACCGGCACGCCGCCGCGCATCGACGGCCGCAGCATCGACCTGAGCGCCATGACCGAACAGCCGGGCGACCTGGACCCGGTGCCGGTGTTTTCCGTCATGGGCAACACCGCCATGCACCCGCGCCAGATGCCGTGCTGGGTGACCCACACCAACACCAAAACGCACGACATCATCCGCGCCGGCCTGGACCGCAGCCCGATGTACACCGGCGTGATCGAGGGTGTCGGCCCGCGCTACTGCCCGTCCATCGAGGACAAGATCCACCGCTTCTCGTCCAAGGAATCGCACCAGATTTTCCTGGAACCGGAAGGCCTGACCACCAACGAGTTCTACCCGAACGGCATCTCCACCAGCCTGCCATTCGACGTGCAGATCGAGCTGGTGCGCTCGATGAAGGGCATGGAAAACGCCCACATCCTGCGGCCCGGCTACGCCATCGAATACGACTATTTCGACCCGCGCGGCCTGAAGGCGTCGCTGGAAACCAAGGCCGTGGGCGGCCTGTATTTCGCCGGCCAGATCAACGGCACCACCGGCTATGAAGAGGCGGCCGCGCAGGGCATGCTGGCCGGCATCAACGCCGCGCTGCAGACCCAGGGCAAGGAAGCCTGGACCCCGGCGCGCTCGGAAGCCTACCTGGGCGTGCTGGTGGACGACCTGGTGACGCAGGGCGTGCAGGAGCCGTACCGCATGTTCACCAGCCGCGCCGAGTACCGTTTGAGCCTGCGCGAAGACAACGCGGACATGCGTCTGACCGAGATCGGCCGCAAGCTGGGCGTGGTCGGCGACGCGCAATGGGAAGCCTTCGACCGCAAGCGCGAAGCCGTGGCCAGGGAGCTGGAGCGCCTGCGTTCCACGTGGGTGAACCCGCGCATCCTGGCGGCGGACGAGTCGGAACGCGTGATCGGCCAGGCCATCGAACGCGAGTACTCGCTGGCCGATCTGCTGCGCCGTCCGGGCGTGGCCTACGATAAGCTGATGACCATGTCCGGCATGGAAGGGCAGGCCCTGGCCGGCCCCGGCGTGGACGACGCGGCGGTGCAGGAACAGGTGGAAATCCAGCTCAAATATTCGGGCTATATCGACCGCCAGAGCAAGGAAGTGGAGCGCCACGAGCACTACGACAACCTGAAACTGCCGGAAGGTTTCAACTACCTGGACATCACCGCGCTGTCGGTGGAGGTGCGCCAGAAGCTGAACGCGCAGCGCCCGGAGACCCTGGGCCAGGCGTCGCGCATCTCGGGCGTGACCCCGGCGGCGATTTCGCTGCTGCTGGTGCACCTGAAAAAGACCGGTTTCGGCGGTTTCGTGAACTTGAAAGATGAGGCTGTGCAATGAAGTTTTTCGACCGAGCAGCATTGGCCGAAGTGTTGAAGCAGGGCGTGGCGGAACTGGCGCTGGAGCTGTCCGCCGCGCAGCAGGAGCAGCTGCTGGATTACCTGGCGCTGCTGAACAAGTGGAATAGCGTCTACAACCTGACCTCGGTGCGCGATCCGATGCAGATGATGACGCTGCATTTGCTGGACTCGCTGGCCGCCGTGCCGGCCTTCCAGGGTGCGCAGAACGTGCTGGACGTGGGCGCGGGCGGCGGGCTGCCGGGCGTGGTGCTGGCGATCTCGAAGCCGGACATGAAGCTGTCGATGATCGACACGGTGCACAAGAAGACCGCCTTCCTGACGCAGGTGAAGGCGGAGCTGGGCCTGGCCAACGTGACGGTGTACACCAAGAAGGTACAGGAGCTGGAGGTCAAGCAGCCGTTCGACGTGATCACGTCGCGCGCCTTCGCGGACCTGAGCGATTTCGTGAACTGGTCCGGGCACCTGCTGGCCGAGGGCGGCCGCTTTATCGCCCTGAAAGGCACGGCGCCGCAGGACGAGCGCGAGCGCCTGCCGGCGCCATGGAAAGTGGAACGGCTGCAGGCCTTGAAAGTGCCGGGGCTGGAGGCGGAGCGCCACCTGGTTTTCATCGCCAGGCAGTAACGATATAAACGGTATAAATCATTTATACCGTATAAACTAAATAAACCATATAAACGATTTATACCGTATAAACGATATAACTAATAAGAAGAGTACATGGCCAAAATTTTTTGTGTAGCGAATCAAAAGGGCGGCGTGGGCAAGACAACCACCACGGTCAACCTCTCCGCCGGACTGGCCAAACTGAACCAGCGCGTATTGCTGGTGGACCTGGACCCGCAGGGCAACGCCACCATGGGCGCGGGCATCAACAAGGCCGGGCTGGCGGCATCGACCTATGAAGTGCTGCTGGGCCAGTCGGACGTGGCCACGGCGCGCCAGCGTTCGGAAGCAGGGCGCTTCGACGTGCTGCCGTCCAACCGCGAGCTGGCCGGCGCCGAAGTGGAGATGGTGGAGCTGGACAACCGCGAGCGCCGCCTGAAGGATGCGCTGGCCGCCGTCGACAAGGAATACGACTTCATCCTGATCGATTGCCCGCCCGCGCTGTCGATGCTGACGCTGAACGGCCTGTGCGCCGCGCACGGCGTGATCATTCCGATGCAGTGCGAGTACTACGCGCTGGAAGGCCTGTCCGACCTGGTGAACACCATCAAGAAGGTGCACGCCAACCTGAACCCGGACCTGAAGATCATCGGCCTGCTGCGCGTGATGTTCGATCCGCGCATGACGCTGTCGCAGCAGGTGTCGGCGCAGCTGGAGCAGCACTTCGGCGACAAGGTCTTCAAGACCATCATTCCGCGCAACGTGCGCCTGGCCGAAGCGCCGTCGTACGGCATGCCGGGCGTGACCTTCGATCCCGCCTCCAAGGGCGCGCAGGCGTACATCGCCTTCGGCGCGGAGATGGTCAAGCGCATCAAGAAGATGTAACAGGATAAAACTATGGCAACCAAGAAACTGAAAGGCCTGGGACGCGGCCTGGACGCCCTGTTGGGCGGCGACGGCGATCCATCCAACCCGGCGGCGAACGGCAGCGCGCCGACCGAGCTGGCCGTGGCGCACATGCAGGCCGGCAAATACCAGCCGCGCACGCGCATGGACGAGGGCGGGCTGGCCGAGCTGGCCGCCTCGATCAAGACCCAGGGCATCATGCAGCCCATCCTGGTGCGCCCGATCGCGCCGGCCAAGGGCAGCGTTGTGAAATATGAAATCATCGCCGGCGAACGCCGTTTCCGCGCGGCGCAGCTGGCCGGCCTGGAAAACGTGCCGGTACTGGTGCGCGAGGTGGACGACAAGACCGCCGCCGCCATGGCGCTGATCGAGAACATTCAGCGCGAGGACCTGAACCCGCTGGAAGAGGCGCAGGGCATCCAGCGCCTGATCACGGACTTCGACTTCACCCACGAGCAGGCGGCCACCGCCGTCGGCCGTTCGCGCAGCGCTGTTTCCAATCTGTTAAGGCTGATCAACCTGGCGGCGCCGGTGCAGACCATGCTGATGGCGGGCGATATCGACATGGGCCACGCCCGCGCCCTGCTGGCGGTCGATGCCGCGACCCAGATCACCCTGGCGAATGTTGTCGTGGCGAAACGTCTTTCGGTGCGCGAGACGGAAAAGCTGGTGCAGCGCGCGCAGGAGGAGCAATCCGAGCAGGCCCAGCGCAAGCAGAAGGACAAGTCCGGCGACATCCTGCGCCTGGAGGAGGAACTGGCCGATCTGCTGGCCACGCCGGTGGTATTCAAGATGGGCGCCAAGGGCCGCGGCCAGATGGTGATCGATTTCGCCGACCTGGACGTGCTGGATGGCCTGCTGACCCGCCTGCGCGGCTAGCATCGCACCGTCTGATACCAACAGTTGCGGAAAGATAGCGACTGTGATAGCGCACCCACGGTGCGCTATCTTGGTGCATCCCCTCTAAAATCGATGCAAAACCGTATCTTTCTTGCCCAAACGGCCATGTTGCGGCGCACCATGTTTGACCAAACTAAGCAATTCCTAATATAATCCCGTGTCTTTAGGTGTATACGCTTTCTCTGGGAACCCGGCAAGTGAGTGATTTTTCGCAACGCATTGCCTCTCCGGTGTTTAAAGTAGTTGCCTTGCAGTTCACAATCGCCACGTTTTTTTCCGCCGCCACGGCTTACTTTGGCAGCGTTGAGAGAGGCTGGTCTGCCGCTTTAGGCGGAGCGATCGCAGTCATCGGGAGCCTGGTGTACGCGATGATTGTCGCGGGCGAAACGAATGACGCCAAGAAAGCATTCCGGACGCATTTTCGCGCCGAGATGGTTAAAGTTTTCATAACGGCAGCGCTGTTCATTACGGCGCTGGTACTGTTCTCGTCGGCCGCATGGTTATGGCTGATCATAGGTTTCGCGGTAGCGACCCTGGCTTACTGGTTCGCGCTGCTAGCAGTTTAATTAACAAAATCTGACAAACATTATGACCACTGAACACGGGGGCCACGCGGCTCCGGCTAACGCCACAGAGTACATCCAGCACCACTTGTCGCACCTGAAAAGTGCGGACGCCACCATCAACCTGGACACGTTCTGGGTTTCGGCCATTCTGGGCCTGGTGTTTATCGGCGTGTTCGCCATGGCTGCGCGCCGCGCCACCCCCGGCGTGCCGGGCAAGCTGCAGAACTTCGTCGAATGGATCATGGAACTGGTCAACGACACCGTCAATTCCGCTTTCCACGCCAAGAGCGCCGTGATCGCGCCGCTGGCCATCACCATCTTCGTCTGGGTATGGCTGATGAACGCAATGGACTTCCTGCCGGTTGACCTGCTGCCGAAAGTGCTGGAATTCTTCGGCGTGTACAAGCTGCGCGTGGTGCCGACCGCCGACGTGAACCACACCTTCGGCATGTCGATCGGCGTACTGCTGTGCATTATCGGCTTCTCGATCAAGGCCAAGGGCGTCGGCGGCTGGGGCAAAGAGCTGTTCACCGCGCCGTTCCACGCACACGGCATCGCCGCCATCTTCCTGGCGCCGGTCAACTTCATCTTCCAGATGCTGGAACTGCTGGCCAAACCAATTTCGCTGTCGCTGCGACTGTTCGGCAATATGTACGCCGGCGAGCTGATTTTCATTCTGATCGCGTTGTTGCCTTGGTGGGCGCAGTGGCTGTTGGGTGGTCCATGGGCAATCTTCCACATCCTGATTGTAACTCTGCAAGCTTTTGTGTTTATGGCGTTGACGGTTGTGTACCTCTCCCTCGCGGTTGAGAAGCATTAATCAGCAACTTTATTTTTAGTTTTTGAAGTATCTTTCGTTTTTTTTAAATTTAGGAGAAATCTAATGCAAGCTCTGATCGCACAAGTACAAAGCATGACCGTTCTGGCCGTAGCAATCATCATTGGCCTGGGCGCCATCGGTACCGCACTCGGCTTCGCTATCCTGGGTGGCAAGTTCCTGGAAGCTTCGGCACGTCAACCAGAGCTGATGCCACAACTGCAAACCAAACTGTTCGTTATCGCCGGTCTGCTGGACGCGATCTCCATGATCGGCGTTGGTGTTGCTCTGCTGTTCACGTTCAACAACCCGTTCCTGACCGCCCTGACCGCCGCTGTAGCGCAGTAATCACCGCTCCAACCGGGGAAACTTTTTAGGAGCAAGGTATGGACATTAATATGTCGCTCATCGGCCAGATGATCACCTTCGCGGTGCTCGTTTGGTTCTCGATGAAATTCGTTTTCCCAGCGTTGAATTCCACGCTGGACGAGCGTGCCAAGCGTATCGCCGATGGTCTGGCTGCGGCCGACCAGGGCAAGGCCTCGATGGAAATCGCTGAAAAGCGTGCTTCCGAAGCCCTGTCCTCCGCCCGCGACGAAGCTGCCCAGCGCGTCGCGGACGCCGAGAAGCGTGCGCAACTGGTGGCTGAAGAAATCAAGGCCAACGCCAAAGCCGAAGCGGACCGCATCATTGCGCAAGCCAAAGCTGAAGCCGAACAGCAAGTTACCCAGGCCCGCGAAGCTCTGCGCGCCCAGGTGGCCGACCTGGCGGTCAAAGGTGCCGAGCAGATCTTGAAGCGTGAAGTCACCGCGTCGGCCCACGCCGACCTGCTGGCCCGCCTCGCGACTGAGCTGTAATCATGGCTGAACTCGCAACCGTCGCCCGTCCCTACGCGGAAGCCCTCTTCCGCGTAGCCCAAGCCGGCAACCTCGCGCAGTGGTCCGATCTGGTGTCCGAACTGGCCCAGATCGGCGGCAACGCCGATGTGCTGGACTATGCCCGCAATCCGAAAGTTTCGGAAAGCGATGTCACCGCCGCCATTCAGTCTCTGGTGAAGTCGCCGCTGAACGCGGAAGCCAATAACTTCCTCGGCATGCTGGTCGCCAACAATCGTATCGAATTGCTGCCTGAAATCGGCGCCCAATTCCAGCTGTTGAAAAACAGCGCGGAAGGTGCGGCGGATGCCGAGATCACGAGCGCGTTCGACATGAGCGCCGCCCAGGTTTCCGAGCTGGTTGCCACGCTGGAAAAGAAATTCAGCCGCAAGATCAACCCGAGCGTGACCGTAGACCCATCGTTGATCGGTGGCGTGCGCGTGGTCGTCGGTGACGAAGTGCTCGACACTTCGGTCCGCGCCAGGCTGCAGCAGATGCGCGTCGCGCTGGTCGCTTAAGACCCGCTGGCCGCTACGGCAGACCAAATATACCCTCGCGCAAGCGGAGAGAACTACATTTAGGAGTTAGTATGCAACTCAACCCATCTGAAATCAGCGAGCTGATCAAGAGCCGGATCCAAGGCATTGATGGCGGCGCTGAAGTGCGCAATCAAGGCACGGTTATTTCCGTAGCCGACGGTATCTGCCGCATCCACGGTCTGTCGGACGTAATGCAAGGCGAGATGCTGGAATTCCCAGGCAACACCTTCGGCCTGGCAATGAACCTGGAGCGCGACTCGGTCGGCGCCGTTATTCTGGGTGCTTACGAGCACATCTCGGAAGGCGACACCGTCAAGTGCACCGGCCGCATCCTGGAAGTGCCGGTCGGTCCTGAGCTGCGCGGCCGCGTGGTCAACGCCCTGGGCCAGCCGATCGACGGCAAAGGTCCGGTCGAAGCCAAGCTGACCTCGCCTATCGAAAAGATCGCACCGGGCGTGATCGCCCGCGAATCCGTGTCGCAGCCTATGCAGACCGGCCTGAAGTCGATCGACGCGATGGTGCCTATCGGCCGTGGCCAGCGTGAGCTGATCATCGGCGACCGCCAGACCGGTAAGTCGGCGGTAGCGGTTGATGCGATCATCAACCAAAAAGGCCAGGGCATGACTTGCATCTACGTTGCAATCGGCCAGAAAGCTTCCACCATCAAGAACATCGTGCGCTCGCTGGAAACGCACGGCGCGATGGAGTACACCATCGTTGTGGCCGCGACCGCTTCCGAGTCCGCCGCAATGCAGTACATCTCGGCCTACTCCGGCTGCACCATGGGCGAATACTTCCGCGACCGCGGCGAAGACGCCCTGATCGTGTACGATGACCTGTCCAAGCAAGCAGTTGCCTACCGTCAGATCTCGCTGCTGCTGCGCCGCCCACCAGGCCGCGAAGCGTACCCAGGCGACGTGTTCTACCTGCACAGCCGCCTGCTGGAACGCGCAGCACGCGTGAACGCCGACTACGTCGAAGCCTTCACCAAGGGTGAAGTCAAAGGCAAGACCGGCTCGCTGACCGCGCTGCCGATCATTGAAACCCAGGCTGGCGACGTTTCGGCGTTCGTGCCAACCAACGTGATTTCGATTACCGACGGCCAGATCTTCCTGGAAACCTCGCTGTTCAACTCCGGTATCCGTCCTGCGATCAACGCGGGTATCTCGGTGTCGCGCGTTGGTGGCGCCGCCCAGACCAAGGTCATCAAAAACCTGTCCGGCGGTATCCGTACCGACTTGGCGCAGTACCGTGAACTGGCTGCGTTCGCGCAGTTCGCTTCCGACCTGGACGAATCGACCCGCAAGCAGCTGGACCGCGGTGCCCGCGTGACCGAACTGCTGAAGCAGGCTCAGTACTCGCCGCTGTCGATTTCCCTGATGGGCGCATCCCTGTTCGCAGTGAACAAGGGCTTCCTGGACGACGTGGCAGTGAAGAAAGTGCTGCCATTCGAAGCCGGCCTGCACGCCTACCTGAAGACCAAGCAAGCTGCTCTGCTGGCCAAGATCGAAGAAACCAAGCAACTGGACAAAGACGGCGAAGCCGCCCTGTCGGCCGCCATTGCTGATTTCAAGAAATCCGGCGCATTTTAAGCGGCTCGGCGGTCCAGGCGCACGCCTCGGACCGCCCTCAGCGCAGAAGGAGTAAGGACTCATGGCAGTAGGCAAAGAGATACGTGGCAAGATCAAAAGCGTAGAGAATACGAAGAAGATCACCAAGGCGATGGAAATGGTCGCCGCATCGAAAATGCGCAAGGCGCAGGATCGCATGCGCGCCGCCCGTCCCTACAGTGACAAGGTTCGTAATATCGCCGCTAATCTGGCGACCGCCAACCCTGAATACACGCACCCGTTCCTGGCGCAAGCCCAGGGAACCGAAGCGAAAGCAGTGGGTTTCATCATCGTCACGACCGACAAGGGTCTGTGCGGTGGCTTGAACACCAACGTGCTGCGCATGGTGACGGCGAAAACGCGCGAGCTGGAAACGGCCGGCGTCAAGGTTGAAGCAGTAGCCATCGGTAACAAAGGTTTGGGGTTCTTGAATCGGGTGGGCGTCCCTGTTGTTGCGCAAGCGACGCAGATCGGCGACACGCCGCATCTGGAGAAACTGATCGGGCCTGTGAAGGTCATGCTCGAGAAGTTCACGGAAGGCAAACTCGACGCAGTGTACCTGTGCTATACCAAGTTCATCAACACGATGAAGCAAGAGCCGCAAGTGCAGCAGCTGCTGCCGCTGACGGCGGACAACATCACGGCCGACAAGGGTAGCCTCAAGTGGGACTACATCTACGAGCCGGATGCAGCGACCGTGATTGACGAACTGCTGGAGCGCTACATTGAAGCGCTGGTATACCAGGCGGTGGCGGAAAACCTGGCGTCCGAGCAATCGGCCCGCATGGTGGCGATGAAAGCCGCCAGCGACAACGCAGGCAGCGTCATCGGTGAACTGAAGCTGATCTATAACAAGACGCGTCAGGCTGCGATTACCAAAGAACTCTCCGAAATCGTTGCCGGTGCGGCTGCGGTTTAAACGAATTTAACTATATTTGAAGGAACGAACATGGCTGATGGCAAAATCGTTCAGTGTATCGGCGCTGTGGTGGACGTTGAGTTTCCACGCAACGCGATGCCCAAGGTATTTGATGCCTTGAAAATGGCAGGCTCCGAGCTGACCCTGGAAGTACAACAACAGCTGGGCGACGGCGTGGTCCGTACCATTGCTCTGGGTTCGTCCGACGGCCTGCGCCGCGGCATGATGATCCAGAACACCGGCAAACCAATCATGGTTCCAGTGGGCAAAGCCACGCTGGGCCGCATCATGGACGTGCTGGGCAACCCGATCGACGAATGCGGTCCAGTTGCGCACGACCAGATCGCTTCGATCCACCGCACGGCCCCTGCGTACGACGAACTGTCGCCGTCGCAAGACCTGCTGGAAACCGGCATCAAGGTTATCGACCTGGTGTGCCCGTTCGCCAAAGGCGGTAAAGTCGGTCTGTTCGGCGGTGCCGGTGTGGGCAAGACCGTGAACATGATGGAACTGATCAACAACATCGCCAAAGCGCACTCGGGTCTGTCCGTGTTCGCCGGCGTGGGCGAGCGTACCCGCGAAGGTAACGACTTCTACCACGAGATGGCCGATGCCAAGGTGGTTGACCTGGAAAACCCGGAAAACTCCAAAGTGGCGATGGTTTACGGTCAGATGAATGAACCACCAGGCAACCGTCTGCGCGTCGCGCTGACCGGTCTGACCATGGCGGAAGCGTTCCGTGACGAAGGCAAGGACGTTCTGTTCTTCGTGGACAACATCTACCGCTTCACCCTGGCCGGTACCGAAGTATCCGCACTGCTGGGCCGTATGCCTTCCGCAGTGGGTTACCAGCCTACCCTGGCCGAAGAAATGGGCCGCCTGCAAGAGCGCATCACGTCCACCAAGACCGGTTCGATCACCTCGATCCAGGCCGTGTACGTTCCAGCGGATGACTTGACCGACCCGTCGCCAGCGACCACCTTCGGTCACCTGGATTCGACCGTGGTTCTGTCGCGTGACATCGCCTCGCTGGGTATCTACCCTGCGGTGGACCCGCTGGACTCGACCTCGCGCCAGCTGGACCCGCTGGTCGTTGGCCAGGACCACTACGACACCGCGCGTGCCGTACAGGGCACCCTGCAGCGCTACAAGGAACTGCGCGACATTATCGCGATTCTGGGCATGGACGAACTGGCGCCGGAAGACAAGCTGCTGGTGGCGCGCGCTCGTAAGATGCAGCGTTTCCTGTCGCAGCCGTTCCACGTTGCTGAAGTGTTCACCGGTTCCCCAGGTAAATACGTTTCGCTGAAAGACACGATCAAGGGCTTCAAGATGATCGCTTCGGGCGAACTGGATCACCTGCCGGAACAAGCGTTCTACATGGTCGGCACGATCGAAGAAGCAATCGAAAAAGCCAAAAAACTCAACTAATCGCTGAGTTTGCTTCGGCCCCGCCGCAAGGCGGGGCCGTCATATCCCGATAGGACACACATGGCAAATACCATACACGTAGACGTGGTTTCCGCGGAAGAGCAGATCTTCTCGGGCGAAGCCGAATTCGTCGCGTTGCCGGGCGAGCAGGGCGAGCTGGGTATCTACCCCAAGCACACCCCGCTGATCACCCGTATTCGTCCAGGCGCGGTACGCATCAAGGTAGCGGGCAAGGCTGAAGAAGAGTTCGTCTTCGTCGCCGGCGGCCTGCTGGAAGTGCAGCCGAATGCCGTCACGGTACTGGCTGACACCGCGATCCGTGGTGCAGACCTGGATGAAGCCAAGGCCTCGGCCGCCAAGAAACTGGCGGAAGAAGCGCTGGCCAACAACACCGGCAGCATCGACTACGCGAAAGCGCAAGCCGAGCTGGCCGCCGCGATCGGCCAACTGGCCGCCATCGCCAAACTGCGCGCCAAGCATTAAGCTTCACGCAGCAGAGCCAAAAAGGCAGCTTCGGCTGCCTTTTTTATTGCCCGAATTGTATTCATGATATTGTTTTTATGGCAAACTGCGCATTTCCCGGTTGAAATTCGCATATGAAACAGTCTCTGATTGCCTGCCTGGGCCTCGTCGCCTCCCTATCCTGCTTCGCGGCCGATGCGCAGCCGCCGAAAATCGAGGTGCGCAGCCTGGCGCGGGAGTTTGTGACGTTCTGGGATGGCAGCCAGGGCATGCCGGAAGCGGAGCGCGTGGCGGCGTTTAAAACGCAGATCGGTGCGCGTTTCCCGGAGTTCTACGGGATTGAACGCTATGCCGGCACACGCACACAGGCCGAGCAGGATGAGCTGATACGCCGCAATCTGGCCAGCTTCGGATCGATGCGGCAAGCTTACCTGGATAAGGTGGCCCGCTTCGACGCGGATCTGCCGCGGCACATTGCGACCTTTACCGCCGCGTTTCCAGACTTTAAGCCGACAGTGAGCACCTACTTCGTTCATTCGCTCGGAGAAATGGACGGCGGTACGCGCGAGCTGAACGGCCGCAACTACCTGATCTTCGGTGCGGACGGCATGGTCCGCTACCACGGCGCCGGCGACGAAGCGGCCTTCTTCCATCACGAGCTGTTCCATATCCATCATGCGGCCCAGGCAGTGGACTGCAACGACGACAAGCTGCCGGACCGCCTGTGGACCGAGGGCCTGGCCACCTACATATCGAAAGTCATGAACCCGCGCGCCAGCGACCAGGAAATGCTGCTCGACCTGCCCAAAGGCAGCACCAATCTGATCCGGGGCCGGATGTATGCCAGCCTGGCTCAACTGGAGCAGGTGCTGGACAGTGGCGACCGCCAGCAATTCGCGAGTCTGTTCCAGATGGACGGCCGCAGCGAAGGCGGTCTGCCGCCGCGGCGCGGCTATATGCTGGGTTATCTGATCGCCCAGGAGCTGGGCAAATCCCGCAGCCCGGCGCAACTCGCCAAACTCAGTTGCGCGGAAGCGCGCCCGCTGATGGCGGCAGCAATTAAAACCTTAAAGGCTCAAGCGCAGCCGGCGAATGCTCAGCTGCACATGCCATAGGCTTTGCGGTCTTCGAAATAGCGGTACGTGAAGGTGCGGACCGGGTAACGGTCGCGGTTGATCACCATCGGTGGCGGCGTGAAATCGAAACGGTCCGGCAGCTTGCCTTTGAATTGAAGGAGGAAGCGGAATTGGGTGGCGTCTGACCTGGCAGTCGCCACCATTAATACAGGCATTTCCTTGATGACTTCCACCATTTCGGGCCGCGCGCTGGTGCCGCGCTGGTAAATGCTGGCGATTTCGGCATTCATCAGCGGCGCGCCTTTAGGCTGATATATTTTGAATGCGCGGCTGGTGAATTGGGCCTGGGTATTCCGGGGCAGCATATAAACCAGGCCAATCTCCACACCGCCTTCCGGCAGAGCAACAGGCGCCGTCGCCGTCACGTAAATGCCATCGGGTAAATCAAAGCGCGATTCATCCACCCAGTTCTTGCAATCAGGTGTTTTGGCCTGGTACAAGTCGGCGGGGGTGTACTTATCGCCGCAAGCGGCCAGGGCGAACAGCAGGGAAAGAGGCGCGTAGCGGCGCATAAGGATTACCGGTTAGTAGTTGAATACCCGCATGGTATCAGAAATCAGCGCTTCTCTTCCATTAAAGCCAGCAAATGGCCGTCGGGGTCACGGAAGAAGGCCATCCATAATTCGTGATCCGACATTTTTGTCACCAAATGCGGCGTTCCGTCGAATGCCACCGATTTGGATTTCAACCGGTCGGCCACGGCCTCGATATCTTTTACCGTAAAATAAATGCACGTCCCTTGCCCGGGATAGATTTGCTTGCTGGTTCCTTCCAGCATTAACCGCACGCCATCGCAGTCAAAAAACACCAGCTCGCCAAAGCGGTAGAGCTTGTGCATTCCCAAGACCTCGCCATAAAACTTCTCGGCCTGGTCCGCATCGGATACCGCCAGGGCAACCTGGCCTATTTTGGATAACGCCATTTCCACCTCCTTAGCTGAGTTGACCTTCATAGACTAGGCTCTTTGCGGCACGCATTCAAGCGTGCCGGACCGCTTATGCACGATTCGAGCATGATTAAGCCAAAAACTGGCATAAAAAGGGCCGATTTCGGGCCGGAGAAGGGCTGAAGAGCCCTTCCCGCAGGCTTAGTTCCGTTTATCGTGGCTGCGCTTGGTACCGGCCTTGTGCAGCACTTTCCATCTCGCCCTTTCCGCAATCCGTTCCAGCGGAGTTTGCTGGCTGCGCTGCGCATCGCGCATCAGCTTGTGATAATTTAATAGCCGGTCGGCATGGATATTCCCGCGCACGGCACAGCCGGGCTCGGATTCATGGCGGCAGTCCCTGAATTGGCAATCCGCCGCCAGTATTTCGATATCGCTGAAGACGGATGTCAGCGTTTCCTCATCCGCGTCCGGCCGCCAGGTACGCAATCCGGGTGTATCGATAATGCAAGCGCCGTCCGGGCATAAATGGAGCGAGCGGGCCGTGGTGGTATGCCGCCCCCGGCCGTCGCCTTTTCTGATGCCGCCGGTTTCCTGGTGCGCCGCGCATAAGGTATTGGTCAGCGTCGATTTGCCGGCGCCGGATGAGCCGAGCAGGCATAAAGTCTGCCCGTCGCCCAGCCAGGGTTTTAATTCAGCAATGGCGCCGGGATTCAGGGCGTTAATGCAAACCATTGGAATATACGAAGGAAGCCGGCCGCGTATATCGTTAATATGCTGGCCTATATCGTCGCAGATATCCTCCTTGGTCAGCACTATAACCGGCGAAATTTCTGCAGACTGCACCATTGCGATATAGCGCTCCAACCGGCGCAAATTAAAATCGTGGTCCAAGCCCATTACCAGCAGCGCGGTATCGATATTGCTGGCGATGGATTGCCGGCGGCCGTCCGCTGAGCGGCGGGCAATATGATTGGCTGGGGATAAAAGCTGGCTTATCCACAGTTCTCTTTCGCCGTTTTTTTCAACGACGAGCCAATCTCCCACTGCCGGCGTGCAATCGGCTAATAAGCGGGGCAGGGCGCGGGCTTTATATTCGGCAGCGCCGTCGTGGACCGTGAACCAGCTGCGCTGGACTTCGGTTAATCGCATCAGGCGTGCGCCTTCGGCTGCGGGTGCCAGCGTGTGCAACTGGCTGGCGGTGATTTGCTTAAATCCGATGCGGCGTAAAACTTCGAAATTGAATTCGATCATGATGAGTGGTGTTCCTGTATTCGGAGCCGCTCGCGGCGCGCGCGAGCACAGCCATCCGCGAAATGCGGAGGCGCGAAAAGTCAGGGATAGGCCGGCGCGCGATCAGGCGCGGCTCGACACCAGCTCGGTCAGAACAGGGGGCGTAGACGGGCGATCAGGCAGCCGACAGGAGGGCAATGTCCAAGGTGCGCATTTTTTAGTCTCCTGTGGATAAGTGTTGGGAGCGGCTAGTGTCGCACCGGTTGTCAAAACAGTCAATCGCCGGCAGCGCGGCGTATGGTATTTAACTGACAATGTTGCGGGCCGAGCGAGGCCTGGATCACGTCCAGCGCGGTTTGCGGCCGGCTGGCGCCGCACATGAAGATATCCACAGCCGCAAAGCCGTCTTCCGGCCAGGTGTGGATGGAAATGTGGGATTCGGCCAGCAGCACCACGCCGGTCACGCCCAGCCCCTCTCCGAAACCGTGGAAATGGCTGTGCAGCACGCGCGCGCCGGCCGCCGCAGCGGCGGAGCGCAGCAGCGCTTCCAGCTCGCCGCAGCCGCTCAGGCGGCCGGCGTCGATGCCGGACAGGTCGGCCAGCAGGTGGCTGCCGGCCGGCAAGTGAATGCGCTCGGCTTCGCTCACTTGTGGCCTCCGCCGCCGGAACCGCCGCCGAAGCTGCCGCCGCCGCCGCCGGTGTGCGAACTCCAGCCGGAGCCGGCGCCGCTGGAAGGGCCGAGTGAATTGAACATGCGTGCCCAGCTGCTGCAGCTTGTCATGGTGAACACCACCAGCGCATACACGAGATAGCGCTTCAAGGCTTATCCCCCTTGTCGATGGAGTCCAGGAACAGGGCGGGCAGGAAGATCGCCAGCGCGCCGAGCAGATTGAAGGCGAACGAGCCGCCGAAGTTCACCAGCAGGGGAATCGCGTTCACCGCCAGCATCACCATGATGAATTTTTTGGCAGCGTTGGCGTAGCGGCCTTTTTCCGGCGGCGCCGCGCGCATCAGGTTTTTCACCGGCACGCCGAACCACAGGTGGACCTGGTCGGCCGGCACCCGGGTCGAGCGCGACCAGGTCAGTTCCTCGGCGGTGAGCTCCGCCGCCAGGCGCGTCTGGCCGCGTTCGAATTCGTAGACGTGCACATGGTCGCCCACCTGCACCCGCCAGTTGAACGCGCCCGCCGCGTACACCACGGTGGCGCCGTAGTCGTACAGCTTGCCGTACATGACCTTGTCCAGCGAGACCGTGTCCGCGCTGGTCCTTTCCCACTCCGGCCACTCCGGCATCACGTTGGCGCGCCACCAGCCGTCGTCGGTCTCCACCAGCCAGGTGAAGCCGGAACGGGCGCCGGACAGCAGGTACTCGGTCCAGCGCGCGCCCTCGTCGTCCTCGCGCACCATGAAGCCGATCACGCGGTAGCGCTGCTTGTTGATGGTGGCTTCCGCGCCCAGCGACAAGGTGGTGCCCACCTTTTCCACCCGCTCGCCGGCCGCCAGCACCTGCGCCTTGGGACTGGCCGCGTCGATCTGCGCATGGCAGGAAGGGCACAGCAGGTTGGCGGTCTGGCCGGGCAGGTAGTTGATGGCGCCGCCGCACGAGGGGCAGTCCAGCGCGGTCAGCTTGCCCCGATAGCGCCCGGCGCTGCGCTCGATCTGCTCGTCGTCGCGCAGCAGCTGGCATTGCATCGCTTCCAGCGTGACGGATACGCCGGTGTAGACCACCGGCTCCGGGCCGTCCGAGTAGTCCAGCGTGAGGAAGGTGCCGCCGCGCCGGAAGTCGGCCACCTTGGCCTGCCAGCCGTCGCCCACCTTGAACGGCAGCTCGCCCTGGCCGCCGATGCAATCGGCGGTGCGCACTTCGGACACCATCAGCCGCTCGCCGCCCACGCGCACCATTTCGCCTGCCCGCAGATCGTCGAAGGCGGGCAGCGGCGGCTGCGTTGCGCGCGCGGCGGTGACGGTGTACAGGCCGGACGAATCGCCCAGCCAGGACGCGGCGCCGTCGTCGAACAGCAGATACCACTCGTTCCACATGCCGGCCGAATAGCGCAGCTGGATGCGGCCGATCACGCTGAACGCGCGTCCCCCCAGCACGCCGGAGGTGCCGATCTGCAGCGGCGAGTAGTCCTCCAGCACGGAGGACATCTTGCCCAGGTCCTTGACCGCGTCCGCATCCTTGAGCACGCGCGTGTTGCAGTACTCGCACACGGCCATGACCGACGCGTGCGAGCGGAATTTGACCTCCGCGCCGCAGCTGGGACAGGAAACAATTTGCATGTACGCGGTCTTAGCCTATCAGTTTCTTGAGCAGCTCGGACTTGGCGCTGTCGTAGTCGGCGGCCGAGATCAGGCCTTTGTCGAGCAGGCCTTTCAGCTTTTCCAGGCGCGCTTCGATGCCGTCTTCAGCCGGGACGGGCGGGGCGTTCGGATGCGAGCTGGCCGGGGCCAGCGTGGAGCCGACCGCCTGGCCCATGGCCTGGCCCAGCATCACGCCCGCGCCCAGGCCGGCGCCGATGCCGGCAATGCCGCCTTCGTTCTGCGCCGCCAGCGGAATCGCGGTGGCGGTCTGGAACTTGGTGAAGCCGCTCATCTTGTCCGCGCCCAGTCCGCCCTTCATGCCGGCCGAGATGCGCTCGTCCAGCGCCGCCTGCAGCTCTTCCGGCAGGCTCACGCTGGCCACGTTGAACTCGTCCAGCCCGATGCCGTAGCGCGCGAAGGCGTCGGCCAGGTCGCCGCGCACTTCCTGCGCCATCAGCGCCTGGTTGGCGGCCATGTCGAGGAAGGCCACGTTGGCCGAGCCGAGCGAACTGGCCATGGTGGCCATCAGGATGCCGCGCAGCTGGTCTTCCACGTTCTCGCGCGTGTATTCCTCGCGCGTGCCGCTCAATTCGGTGTAGAACTTGCGCGGGTCGGCCACGCGGTACGAGTACATGCCGAAGGCGCGCACCCGTATCATGTCGAAGTCCTTGTCGCGGATGGTGATGGGCTGCTGCGTGCCCCACTTGCGGCCGGTCTGCACGCGGGTGCTGAAGAAGTACACGTCCGACTTGAACGGCGAGTCGAACAGCTTGTCCCAGTTCTTCAGGTTGGTCAGCAGGGGCAGGGTTTGCGTGGTCAGCGTGTGGGTGCCGGGGCCGAACACGTCGGCGATCTGGCCCTCGTTGACGAACACCGCAACCTGCGATTCGCGCACCACCAGCACGCCGCCGTTCTGGATTTCCATGTCCTCCATGGGGAAGCGCCAGGCCAGCACGCCTTCCTTGTCTTCCGTCCATTGCAGAACGTCGATAAACTGCTTCTTGATAAAGCTGCCGAGACCCATGATAGTCGTCCTTAAAGTAAAGCGGTGTCAGGAAATGCAGGCGGCGTTGATGGCGCCGATCGCCAGCGAAATGGCGCCCAGCAGGCCGCCGAACGCCGTGTTGCCCGATTCGATATGGTCCTGCGCCATGCGCAGCGCGCGCGTGGTGCAGAAGTACGCCAGGATCTGTACCACCATGGCGCCGAAAGCCCACAGGAAGAACTGCTGGTAGTCCGCCGTGTGCATCAGGCTGGAGGCGATCGTCATCGAGAAGCCGAGCAGCGAACCGCTCAGCGACAGCGCTGCCGCGTTATTCCCCTGGCGGATCAGCAGCACCTCGTTGTACGGCGTGAGGCGCGTGTAGATCATGAAGAACATCACCAGCAGCACTGCGGCCAGGAACAGGTGAATTACGTAGTTTAGGATGGGCGGCACGGCGATCCTCGGTTAAAGTGGCTATCCTGATAATTGTTCATCATAAAACATTCGCACCCACATGACAAAAAAGATTCTGATCCTGTCCGTCTTCGTGGTCGCTTCATGCGGGCTGGCGTACGAATTGATCGCCGGGGCGCTGTCCAGCTATCTGCTGGGCGACTCCATCCTGCAGTTCTCCACCATCATCGGCTGCTATCTGTTCGCCATGGGCGTGGGCGCGCACCTGTCCAAATACGTGAAGGACGAGGACGTGCTGGCGCGCTTCGTCGACATCGAGCTGGCGGTGGGCCTGATCGGCGGCGTCTCGGCCGCGCTGCTGTTCCTCACCTTTACCTGGATGACCGCGCCGTTCCGCGCGCTGCTGTACACCACGGTGTTCATGATCGGCTGCATGGTGGGCATGGAAGTGCCGCTGGTGATGCGCGCGCTGAACGAGCGCAACACCGAGTTCAGTGAGCTGGTCAGCCGCGTGCTGACCTTCGACTACCTGGGCGCGCTGGCCGTGTCGCTGCTGTTCCCGCTGGTGCTGGCGCCCTACCTGGGGCTGGTGCGCACCGGTTTCCTGTTCGGCATGCTCAATGTCGGCGTGGGCCTGTGGACCATCTACGTGTTCCGCGCCGAGCTGGCCAACCTCACCGGCCGCGTGCTGCGCGCCTCGGCGGTGATGTGCGTGCTGATCTTCGGCTTCGCCTCGGCCGACCGCATGACGCACTGGGGCGAGCAAGGCCTGTTCGGCGACGAAATCGTCTACTCCACCACCACGCCCTACCAGCGCCTGGTGATCACGCGCTGGAAGGACGACCTGCGCCTGTACATCAACGGCAATTTGCAATTCTCCTCGCGCGACGAGTACCGCTACCACGAGGCGCTGGTGCACCCGGTGATGGAGGCGCTGCCGTGGGCCAGGCGGGTGCTGGTGCTGGGCGGCGGCGACGGCCTGGCGCTGCGCGAAATCCTGCGCTATCCGAACATCGAGCAGGCCACGGTGGTGGACCTGGACCCGGCCATGACCGGCGCCTTCACCACGCGCGAGGAGCTGGTGAAGCTGAACGGCGGCGCTTTCCGCGACAAGCGCGCCCGCGTCATCAATGCCGACGCGGCGGTCTGGCTGCAGAACTCCACCGAGATGTTCGACGCCGTCATCATCGACTTTCCCGATCCATCCAGCTTCGCGCTCGGCAAGCTGTACTCGGTGCCGTTTTACGGCCTGGTGAAGAAGCACCTGGCGGCCAACGGGCTGGTGGTGGTGCAGTCGACGTCGCCGTTCTTCGCGCCGCACGCATACTGGACGGTGAACGCCACGCTGCAGGAGGTGGGGCTGAGAACGCATCCTTACCACGCCTACGTTCCTTCGTTCGGCGAGTGGGGCTTTATCCTGGCGTCGCCGCAGCTGGAATACACGCCGCCCACCACCTACAAGCTGCCGATGCGCTACCTGAACGCGGACACCACGCGCGAAATGTTCATCTTCCCGCCGGATATGAAGCCGTTGAAGATGGAGCCCAACCGGCTGAACACGCAGTCCCTCGTGCACGAGTTCGAGCAGGACTGGCGGCAGGTGATACGCTGATGCTGCGCCGTTCTTTCCTGGCCTGGGCCGGCGCCAGCGGACTGGCCGCCGCCGGCAGCGTGGCGGCCTTCCAGCGCTGGCAGGAGATCACGCCCACGCTGCATTTCCCGGGCCGCGACGAGGGTCACTTCATGCGTGACCTGATGCACGACGGCCGCGCGCTGCCGGCGCCGTCCGAAGTGCTGGAGACCGACGTCGCCATCCTCGGTTCCGGCATCGGCGGCCTGTCGGCCGCGTGGAAGCTGAACAAGCTGGGACACAAGGACTTCCTGATGGTGGACGGCCCGCAGCCCTACGGCAACGCGGCCGGCGGCCGCTTCGGCGACCTCGAATATCCGACCGGCGGCCACTACCTGCCGCTGCCGTCGCCGGAGTCGGTGCACGTGCGCGAGATCCTGGCCGACCTGGGCGTGATCCAGCGCGACCCTTATGGCGACAAGCCGTATTACGACGAGCGCTTCCTGCTGCACGCGCCGGAGGAACGCCTGCTGTACAAGGGCCAGTGGCAGGAGGGCTTTATTCCGACCGAAGGCGTGGAACCCTGGGAACTGGCCGAGCACCAACGTTTCTTCGCCGAAGTGGAGCGCCTGCGCCAGGCGCGCGGCAGCGACGGACGCCGTATTTTCGTGTTCCCCACCGTGCAGTCCTCGGAGGACCCCGAGTGGCGCAAGCTGGACGGCGTCACGCTGAAGCAGTGGCTGGAGCAGAACGGCTACCGTTCGCCCACCTTGCACTGGTATCTGAACTACTGCTGCCGCGACGACTACGGCGCGCGCTACGACCAGGTGTCGGCATGGGCCGGCCTGCACTACTACTGCAGCCGCTGGGGCCATGCGGCCAACGCGGAGAGCGGCACCTGGCTGACCTGGCCGGGCGGCTTGCAGCCGCTGGCTTCCGGCATGGAGCGCGCGTCCGGCGTCAAGCGCGTGGGCGGCACCGTGCTGTCGGTGAAGCGCAGTGGAAGCGGCGCCGGCGCGCGCATCGAAGCGCTGTGCTTCCGGCTTGAGAACGGCAAGCCGCGCAGCTACCTGGTTAAAGCGCGCAAGGCCATCTGCGCCATGCCGCTGTACGTGGCCGAGCGCGTGGTGGAGGGCATCAGCGGCATGGGCTATGAGCCGCGGCGCGACACGCCCGTCTACGCGCCGTGGATGGTGGCGAACTTCCTGCTCAAGCGCTTCCCGGGCGAGCTGCCGCATGCGCCGCTGTCGTGGGATAACGTGGTGTACCAGGAGCCCGGGCTTGGTTTTGTGGTGTCCACGCATCAGGACATCCGCGTGACGCCGCCGGAGAAGACCGTCTTCAGCGCCTACATCGCGTTGTCCCACCGCACGCCGGTCAGCGCGCGCCGCTGGATGGTGACGGCCAAGCCGGAGGAGCTGCTGGAACTGGCCAGCGCGGACTTGAAGACCGCTTACGGCGCGCAGTTCGCGTCGTGCGTGGAGCGCGTCGACATCACGCTGCGCGGCCACGCCATGGCGGCGCCGTTGCCGGGCTTCCGCAGCAATCCGGGCTTGAAGGCGCTGCGAGAGCTGGATGGCCCCATCCTGTTCGCGCACGCCGACCTGTCGGGCTTTTCGGTGTTCGAGGAGGCTGCGTGGTGGGGTTGCCGCGCCGCGCAGCTCGCGGCAAAGTAATCATCTATCTGATTATTGTATAGATCTCTCATCATTATTCATATTTCCGTTCTAGTTGGTGAACTTACACTCACTGGCAATAAACATAACTAGACTTACGGAGAAATGTAATGAAAAAAGCATACGCGCTAAGCGTCTTGCTGGCCGCAGGCATGGCCAACGCCGAAACACTGCTGCGCATCGACGCCAGCGCCCCCGCCAAAACCCCGCTCGAAAACAGGCTGCAAATGGGCACGTCCGTGTCGCCGTCGGGCGTCAAGCTGGGCGCCAACAGCCAGTACCTGACGCGCGACGGCAAGCCATGGCTGCCGGTGATGGGCGAGTTCCACTACAGCCGCACCCCGGCCGCCGAATGGGAAACGGAGCTGCGCAAGATGAAGGCGGCCGGCATCGACATCGTCGCCAGCTACGTGATCTGGAACCACCACGAGCCGCGCGACGGCCAGTTCGACTGGAAAGGCCAGCGCGACCTGCGCCGCTTCGTGCAGCTGGCAGCCAAGGCCGGCCTGGAGGTAGTGGTGCGCATGGGGCCATGGGTGCACGCCGAGGTGCGCTACGGCGGCATTCCCGACTGGGTGGTGAACGCCATGCCGACCCGCAGCAACGACCCGCAATACATGCGCCACACGGAGCGCCTGTACCAGCAGATCGCCGCGCAGATCAAGGGCTTGCTGTGGAAGGACGGCGGCCCGGTGGTCGGCGTGCAGCTGGAGAACGAATACAACCTGGACGGCCCGGGCGAAGGCGCGGCGCACATCAGCGCCTTGAAGGAACTGGCGCGCAAGGCCGGCGTGGACGTGCCGCTGTACACCGTCACCGGCTGGGACCAGACGGTGTATCCGTCCGGCGAAGTGACGCCGGTGTTCGGCGGCTATCCGGACGAGCCGTGGGCGGTCAGCACCAAGGAGCTGCCGCCGAAAGAAACCTACGCCTTCCGCTTCGACAGCCGCGTCAGCGGCGACCTCGGCGCGCAGACCAAGGCCAAAGGCAAGGGCACGGCGGACTCCGACATGGAAACCACGCCATTCCTCGGCGCCGAATACGGCGCGGGCCTGCCCTTCATGTACCGCCGCCGCACCGTGGTGTCGCCGGACGATATCGCGTCCATGCTGCCGGTGCAGCTGGGTTCGGGCGTGAATCTGGTCGGCTATTACATGTTCCACGGCGGCCGCAATCCCATGGACCTGACCTCGCTGGAGGAAAGCTCGCTCAGCGGCGGCTACAACGACACGCCGATGATCAGCTACGACTTCCAGGCGCCGCTCGGCCCGGACGGCCAGCAGCGCCCGGTGCTGGCCAAGCTGCGCCCCTACCACCTGTTCATGCGCGACTTCGGCGACCGCCTGGCGCCGATGACGGTGCGCAAGCCGGACGTCACGCCGAGCGGCCCGGAAGACCTGGCCACGCCGCGTTTCTCCTTGCGCAGCAAGGGCGACAGCGCTTTCCTGTTCGTCAGCAACCACGTGCGCCAGTACGCCATGCCGGCGCAGAAACAGCTGCGTTTTTCGGTGCAGCTACCCGGCGGCACCAAGACCTTCCCGCGCCGGCCGGTGGACGTGGCCAACGGCAGCTACTTCATCTGGCCGGTGAATATGGACCTGGACGGCACCCGCCTGTCCTACGCCACGGCGCAGCCGGTGGCGAGGCTGGACAGCGGCAAGGCCGGCATCACCTATGTGTTCGCCGCCAGCGCGGGCGTGCCGGTGGAGCTGGCGTTTGAAGGCGGCGCCGCCGGCCGTTTGTCGGCGCCGGGTGCGCGCATCGTGACGGCGGACAGCGGCGTGGATGGCGACGTGGTTATCGAGGGCATCACGCCCGGCACCGGCGCGGCCGTGACGATACAGCGCGCGCAGAAGCCGCCCGTCACGCTGCTCGTGCTCACGCCGCAGCAGGCCGAGAGCATGACGGTGGAGCAGTTCGCGGGCCAGCGCCGCCTGGTGCTGAGCGCGCAGCAGGCCTGGTTTGACGGTGGCGGCGGCGCGCTGCGCATGCGTTCGGACGGCGATCCGGCCTTCCGCTTCGCGGTCTACCCAGCGTTGCAGAAGGCACCTACAGCGTCCACAGCGGCGAAGTCCGGCGCCGCCCTGCGCGCCAGCACCGACGGTGTGTTCCAGGCCTTCGAGACCAAGCTGCCGGAGCGCAGCGCGGAAGCGAAGATCACGCCGCTGCGCGAAGCCAAAAACGTGGCCCCCGTGGTGGTCGGCGGCCTTGCGCGCGCCGCCATCCAGCCGATACCGGAATCGTTCCGCAACGCGGCCGCCTGGCGCATCGACCTGCCGCAGGGCGAGAAGAACGCGCTGGTGGAGCTGGACTTCGTCGGCGACATCGGCCGCCTGTTCAACGGCACCCGCATGCTGGACGACTGGTACTACAGCGGCTATGGCTGGCAGTACGCGGCGGCGCATGCCGGTACGGGTCCGCTGACCTTGTCCGTGCTGCCGCTGCGCGCCGATGCGCCGATCTATCTTCCCAAGGAAGGCCGTCCCGATTTCGGCGGCAAGCAGCAGGTGGCAAAGCTGCGCGGCGTGAAAGTCACGCCGGTCTACACGCTGGCAGTACAACCATAAAAAACGCACACAAATAAAATCGAGGGAGATCTCCATGAAACAAAAGAAGCTCAGCTGGCTGATCGCCAGTCTGTTCGCGATGCCGCTCGCCTCTACGGAAGCGATGGCGCAGGCAGCGGCCGACGCCAAGGCGGCTGAACCGGTCCAGCAAGTGACCGTGTCGGGCATCCGCAGCTCGGTGCGCAACGCGCTGGCCGTCAAGGAAGCGTCCAACAGCATGGTCGAAGTCATCGCCTCCGAAGACATCGGCAAGCTGCCGGACACCACCATCGCCGAATCGCTGGCGCGCCTGCCCGGCCTGTCGTCCGGGCTGGACCGGGGCAACGCCAGCCAGATCGTGGCGCGCGGCCTGGGCCCGCGCTTCATCGGCGCCACCCTCAACGGCCGCGAGCTGGCCTCTTCCGAGCCGGCGCGCGCGGTGCGCTTCGAGCAGTTCCCGTCCGAGTCGCTGAGCGGCGCCACCGTCTACAAGACGCAGTCCGCCGAACTGGTGGAAGGCGGCGTGGCCACCACCATCGACCTGCAGACCGTGCAGCCGCTGAAGTACAACGGCCGCCAGGCCACCTTGCGCGCCGACGCGCTGTACTACCCGATCGCCAAGGACGTTCCCGGCGCCGACAAGACCGCGCCGCGCGTGGGCGGCGTCTACATCGACCAGTTCAACGACCGCACGCTCGGCGTAGCGCTGGCCTTCAGCTACCAGGACCAGCCTTCGGTGCAGAAGAACATCAAGCACTGGGGCTTCAACGAGGACCATTCCGGCGACCTGAATGGCGACGGCAAGGTGGACAAGTCCCCATGGGGCTTCGAGGACGGCGTCAAGCGCGGCAGCGACAAGCGCTCCAGCGTGCTGGGCAAGGTTGAATTCAAGGCCAGCCCGGACGCCTTCATCACGGCCGATGCCTACTATTCGTCTGCGAAGATCCGCGAACCGGGCCTGTCGCACTGGAGCGGCGACGTGGGCAACTGGGACGGCTGGCAGAAGGCCAACTACAGCAACGTGGACATCCGCGACGGCTACGTGGTCGGCGCCAGCGTGAAGGACGTGGGCCTGACCACCAACGACACGCTGTGGACGCAGGACATGGACACGCTGGCCCTGGGCCTGAACGGCAAGTTCAACGCCGGCGCCTGGAAACTGGAAGGCGACCTGTCCAGCTCCCGCTCCGGCCGCGACAGCCAGTGGCGCGACCTGCGCCAGGTGAGCAAGGGCACCGGCACCATCAGTTGGGCTTTCACCGGCAACGAGCGCCAGGACTATTCCTTCGGCCAGGACACCGGCAACCCGGCCGCCTTCGGCCCGGCCACCCTGTACGTCGACACCGACGGCCACCTGGACGACAAGCTCACCGCGCTGCACCTGAACGCGTCGCGCGACATCGATGCCGGGCCCCTCAAGCGCATCAAGCTGGGCGCGCGCGCCACCGACCGCGAAAAGAGCTACGGCCAGACCACCTGGAACCTGTCGCCGGCCGCCGGCGCCGGCATCGCCGACGCCGACTACGAGCGCGTGGCGGTGAGCGGCTTTGCGCCCTACATCGCACTGAAGGATTTCCTCGGCACCACTTCCAAAGTGTTCGGCGCGGCCGCCTTCGACCCGGCCGGCCGCTCGCCGACGCAGAACGACCTGCTGTCCGGCTGGAAGGTCACCGAACGCAGCACCTCGCTGTACGGCCAGGGCGAACTGGAAGGCGAAAACTATCGCGGCAATGTAGGCCTGCGGGTGGTGCGCACGCGCCAGACCGGCGCCGGCATGCAGTCGCTGAATGGCGCCGCGCCCACCGCCGTCAGCGAGGGCAGCAGCTACACCGAGTTCCTGCCCAGCCTGAACCTGATCTTCAACCTGGATGAGAAGCAGGAGCGCCAGGTGCGTTTCAGCCTGGCCCGCGCCATGTCGCGCGCGCCGCTGGACGAAATGCGCGGCTCGCGCAACCTGAACGTGGACTCCAACCCCGCCCAGCCGCTCACCGGCAGCTCCGGCAATCCCGGCCTGAAGCCGATGATGGCCAACCAGGCCGACCTGGCCTACCAGTGGTACTTTGAAAAGGGTTCGCTGCTGTCCGCAGGCCTGTTCTACAAGAAGATCAGCCGCTACATCGGCATTACCGGCGACACCACCACCATCGGCGGCCGTCCTGCGGTCATCACGCGCTCGGTGAACGGGGAGGGCGGCTACGTGCGCGGGCTGGAGCTGATCTACCAGCAGTCCTTCGCCAACGGCTTCGGCATCGCCAGCAACTACTCGTACACGAGCAGCGACATCAAGGAGAACTTCCCGGCCGGGAACCGCTTCCCGATCGAGGGCCTGATGCGGCACAACGGCGGCGCCACGCTGTGGTACGAGCGCGGCGGCTACGAGGCGCGCCTGTCGGCCAACTACCACAGCGCCTTCGTGCGCAACCCGACCTGGAACGCCGGACAACTGATCGAGAACGAGGCCGAGACCTTTGTGTCGATGAACCTGGCCAGGCAGCTCACGCCGCAGCTGCAGCTGCGCTTCGGCATCGAGAACCTGACCAACCAGAAGGTGGTTTACACCAGCGCCAACAACCCGTACCAGCAGGAAGTGACGGAATTCGGCCGCCGCTACAACCTGGGCCTGACTTACAAGTTCTAAGCCAGTTCCGGGTCCCGCCCCCTGCGCGAACGTATGCCAAATCGCTATACGTTCGCGCAAACATTACATATTTCCGCGGTAGCTAGCCGCGCTAGACTGGCGTCAAACCATCACCTTTGACCGCCATGAAAATTACCAAGCTGACTACTTACCGTGTTCCACCGCGCTGGATGCTGCTCAAGATCGAGACCGATGAGGGCATCGTAGGCTGGGGCGAACCCGTCATCGAAGGCAAGGCCCGCACCGTCGAGACGGCCGTGCAGGAATACGCGCAATACCTGATCGGCCAGGATCCGCGCCGCATCAACGACCTGTGGCAGGTGATGTACCGCGGCGGCTTCTACCGCGGCGGCGCCATCCTGATGAGCGCCATGGCCGGCATCGACCAGGCGCTGTGGGATATCAAGGGCAAGGCCCTGGGCGTGCCGGTGTACGAACTGCTGGGCGGCCTGGTGCGCGACCGCATGAAGACCTATAGCTGGGTGGGCGGCGACCGCCCGTCCGACGTGATCGAAGGCATCCGCGCGCTGCGCAAGGCGGGCTTCGATACTTTCAAGATGAATGGCACCGAGGAATTCGGCATCATCGACAGCGCCGCCGCCGTTGATGCCGCGGTGGGCCGCATCGCCGAGATCCGCAGCGCCTTCGGCAACGAGATCGAGTTCGGCATCGACTTCCACGGCCGCGTGGCCGCGCCGATGGCCAAAGTGCTGCTGCGCGCGCTGGAGCCTTACCGTCCGCTGTTCGTCGAAGAGCCGGTGCTGGCCGAGCAGGCCGAGTACTATCCGCGCCTGGCCGAGTCGACCTCGATTCCGCTGGCGGCCGGCGAGCGCATGTACTCGCGCTTCGAATTCAAGAACGTGTTCCACGCCGGCGGCCTGTCCATCGTGCAGCCGGACCTGTCGCACGCGGGCGGCATCACCGAATGCGTGAAGATCGCGGCCATGGCCGAGGCCTACGACATCGCGCTGGCGCCGCACTGCCCGCTGGGCCCCGTCGCGCTGGCGGCCTGCCTGCAGGTGGACTTCGTGTCGCACAACGCCGTGCTGCAGGAGCAGAGCATGGGCATCCACTACAACAAGGGCGGCGAGGTACTGGATTACGTGCTCAACAAAGAGGACTTCCACCTCGAAAAAGGTTACATCAAGCCGCTGCCCAAGCCGGGCCTGGGCGTTGAGGTGGACGAGCAGCGCGTGATCGAAGCGAGCAAGAACGCCCCCGACTGGGCCAATCCGCTGTGGCGCCACTTCGACGGGAGCGTGGCGGAATGGTAGGCGCGGCCACGCCCGACGCCGGCTCCGCCGCCGCGCTGGCGGCGGCGCGCCTGATCGGCATCGACTGGGGCAGCACCGGTTTGCGCGCCTTCCTGGTCGGCGCCGACGGGCGGGCGCTGGTGGAACGCGCCACGGCGCAGGGCGCGGCCACCTTGTCCGGGGCGGCGGCTTACGCGGCGGTGCTGGACGAAGCGGCGGGCGACTGGATGCGCGCCCGTCCCGAGCTGCCGGTGCTGGCCTGCGGCATGGTCGGCAGCCAGTACGGCTGGGTGGACGTGCCTTACGCCACTTGCCCGGCGGACGCGCAGGCGCTGGCGTCCGGCATGCGCCGCACGCCGGACGGCGCGTGCCTGATCATTCCCGGCCTGCTGAAAGACGGCAACGGCCTGCCGCCTGACCTGATGCGCGGCGAAGAAACGCAAATCGTCGGCGCGCTGCAGCTGCGCCCTGAACTGCGCGAGCAGGCCTGCATCGTCTTGCCCGGCACCCATTCGAAATGGGCGCAGGTGCGCGGCGGCCGCGTGGAACGCTTCGCCACCCACATGACGGGCGAACTGTACGCCGTGCTGCGCCAGCATTCGGTGCTGGGCCGGCTGATGCAGGACGCGAAAGACGGCAGCGGCTTCGACGCAGCGGCCTACTGCGAAGGCGTGGAAATGGCGCGCGACGCCGGCCACCTCGGCATGAGCCACCAGATCTTCTCCGCGCGCAGCCTGGGCGTCACCGGCCGCATGCCCGCCACGGCGCTGGCCGACTATCTTTCCGGCCTGCTGATCGGCCACGAACTGCGCGCCGGCCTCGAATGGCGCGCCGACGCAAAACTGGACCACGCCCCGCTGGCGCTGGTCGGCAGCCCGGCGCTGTGCGCGCGCTACCAGCTGGCGCTTCAGCGCTACAGCGGCGTGCAAGCCCTGGTTTTGGACAACACCGCGCCTGCGGGCCTGCTCAGCCTGGCGCAAGCCGCCGGCTTGGTGCTTAAGGAGAATGCAGCATGACCCCATCTTTGCCCCCATCTTTATTTGACAGCGCTTTCGAAGCGCTCCCCCTGGTCGCCATCCTGCGCGGCCTGCGCCCGCAGGAGGCCGAAGAGGTCGGCGCGGTGCTCTATGAAGCGGGCTTCCGCATGATAGAAGTGCCGCTCAATTCGCCGCAGCCGCTGGAATCCATCGAACTGCTGTCGCGCAGCCTGCCGCAGGACGCGCTGCTGGGCGCCGGCACGGTGCTGAGCGTGCAGGCGGTGCAGGAGGTGAAGAAGGCCGGCGGCCAGCTGATCGTGATGCCGCACGCGGACACGGAAGTGATCCGCGCCGCCAAGGCGGCCGGCATGTTTTGCGTGCCCGGCGCCGCCACCCCGACCGAGGCATTCGCCGCCGTGCACGCGGGCGCGGACGCGGTCAAGCTGTTCCCCGCCGAACTGATCACCCCCACGCTGGTGCGCGCCATGCGCGCCGTGCTGCCGCCCATGCTGCGCCTGCTGCCGGTTGGCGGCATCACGCCGGAAGGCATGGCGCCGTACCGCGCTGCCGGCGTGGCGGGCTTCGGCCTGGGCGGCGCGCTGTACCAGCCCGGCCTGGGCGCGGCGGAAGTCGGCGAGCGTGCCCGCGCCTTTGTGCGCGCATGGCGCGGCTGATGGACAGCGCCGCGCTCCAGGACCTGGCCGCCGGCGTGGCGAAGGCGATCGCGCCTGACGCCCACGTGGCTGGCCTGCGCTGGCACGCGGACCGCTGGTGGTGGACCGACCCGGACGGCGCCGCGCTGTATTTGTGGACGGCCGCCGGCGCCGGTGATGGCGCTGGCGCCGGAACTAAGACCCGCGCCCCGCTGCGCAGCCGGCTGCCGGATGCGGTGACCGCCTTTGCTTTCTGCCGTTCCGGCCGGGTGCTGCTGGCGCAGGCCAAATGGCTGTGCTTTGCTGACCTGGCCGCGCCGCCGCTGGAAGGACTGGGACGGCGTCCGCCGCAGCCCGCCGTGGCGGTGGACCCGGCCGAGCCGCGTACCGCCATCAGCGACGGCAGCACCGACCGCGCCGGCAATTTCGTGTTCGGCACCGCCGCCGCCGGCCGGACGGCGGGCGGCACCGCCATCGGCAGTTTCTACCAGTACTCCTCGCAGCACGGCCTGCGGCGCCTGGCGCTGCCCACGGTGGCCGCCGCGCACGGCATCTGCTTCAGCCCGGACGGGCGCATCATGTATTTCAGCGACGCTGCCACGCGCCGCATCCAGCAGTGCGACTATGACGCCGGCGCCGCGCGCGTGGCCAATGTGCGCCTGTTCGCGGAATTGACCGACAGCCAGCCGCGCGGCGCCGCCATCGACAGCGCCGGCTGCGTGTGGAGCGCGCAGGCGGCCGCTCCCGGCAGCGCCGGCCGCCTGGTGCAGTACGCGCCGGACGGCAACCCGCTGCGTAGCACATCATTACCTTCACCGCACCCCATCCGTCCCGCCTTCGGCGGCCCTGAAAAGAACCAGCTGCTGGTGGGCGCCACCGGCGGCATGCACGTGATCGACGGCGGGGGCGCGCGTGGTTTGCCCGATGCCTTGTTTGACGATAGAAAAACATAACCAAAAACATACCCAACCGGACCAACTGGAGACACGCATGAAGATCAAACTACTCGCAGCAGCCCTGACAGCCACACTGGCCGCCGCCGCCTTCCCGGCGCTCACCGTGCAGGCGGCCGACCCGGTCAAGATCGGTTTCCTGGTCAAGCAGGCCGAGGAACCGTGGTTCCAGGACGAATGGCGTTTCGCCGAACAGGCCGCCAAGGAAAAGGGCTTCACGCTGGTGAAGATCGGCGTGCCCAACGGCGAAAAAATGATGGCCGCGATCGACAACCTGGCCGCGCAGAAGGCGCAAGGTTTCATCATCTGCGCGCCGGACGTGAAACTGGGCGCGGCCGTCGAGCGCCAGGCCAAGCGCCAGAACCTGAAAGTGATGTCGGTGGACGACCGCCTGGTGGACGGCGCCGGCAAGCCTATCGCCAGCATTCCGCACATGGGCATTTCCGGCTACGAGATCGGCCGCCAGGTAGGCCAGGGCCTGGCCGAGGAAATGAAGGCGCGCGGCTGGAAGCCGGAGGAAGTGGGCGCGCTGCGCATCGCCTACGACCAGCTGCCGACCGCCAAGGAACGCACCCAGGGCGCGGTGGACGCGCTCAAGGAAGCCGGCTTCCCGGCGGCGAACATCGTCGATGCGCCGCAAAGCCGCACCGACACCGAAAGCGCCTTCAACGCCGCCAATATCGCGCTCACCAAACAGGCCCGCTTCAAGCGCTGGGTGGCCTTCGGCCTGAACGACGAGGCGGTGCTGGGCGCGGTGCGCGCCGCCGAGGGACGCGGCCTGCGCGCCGACGCCATGATCGGCATCGGCATCGGCGGCAGCAAGACCGCGCTGAACGAGTTCGCCAAGCCGGCCGCCACCGGCTTCTACGGCACCGTGCAGATCAGCCCCAAGCGCCATGGCTACGAAACGTCGCTGCTGATGCACCAGTGGATCACCGCCAACCAGCCGCCGGCCGCCGTGACGCTGACCAAGGGCACGCTGATGACGCGCAAGAATCAGGCCGAGCTGGTGAAAGCCGGAGGCTGAAGTGTCGGCCTACCTGCAATTTGAAGACGTCAGCAAAGTCTTCCCCGGCGTGAAGGCGCTGAACGGCGTGAGCTTCGAAGCCCACGCCGGCACGGTGCACGGCCTGCTGGGCGAGAACGGCGCCGGCAAATCCACGCTGCTGAAAATCCTCGGCGGCCAGTACAAGCCGGACGGCGGCCGCCTGCTGGTGGCCGGCAAGGAGCGCCACTTCACGTCGGCGGCGGACGCGATCGCCGCCGGCGTGGCGGTGATCCACCAGGAGCTGCAGTACGTGCCGGAGCTGACGGTGGCCGAGAACGTGCTGCTGGGCCGCCTGCCCACGCGCTTCGGCCTGGTGGACCACAAGGCCGCGCAGCGGCTGGTGACGAGCCGCTTGGCCGAGCTGGGCGTGGATCTGGACCCGGCCGCGCGCCTGGCCGACCTGTCCATCGCGCAGCGCCAGATGGTGGAGATCTGCAAGGCGCTGATGCAGGACGCCCAGGTGATCGCCTTCGACGAGCCGACCAGCAGCCTGTCGCACCGCGAAAGCGAAGTGCTGTTCCGGCTGGTGCGCGAACTGCGCGAGGCCGGCCGCACCATCATCTACATTTCGCACCGCCTGGAAGAGCTGTACGCGCTGTGCGACACCTGCACCATCTTCCGCGACGGCCGCAAGATCGTCACCCACCCGGTGATGGCGGAGGTGCCGCGCGAACGCCTGATCGCCGACATGGTGGGGCGCCAGGTGAACGACATCTACGACTACCGCACCCGCCCCGCGCACGGCGAACGCCTGTCGGTGCGCGGCCTGCACGGCGCGGCGCTGGCCGGCCCGGCCGATTTCAGCGTACGCGGCGGCGAAGTGCTGGGCTTCTTCGGCCTGGTGGGCGCGGGCCGCAGCGAATTGATGCGCCTCCTGTACGGTGCCGACCGCCGCAGCGCCGGCCAGGTGCTGCTGGACGGGAAAGCCGTTTCCGCCAGCGGGCCATCGGCCGCCATCGCGGCCGGCATCGTGCTGTGCCCGGAGGACCGCAAGGAGCAGGGCATCCTGGCGCGCGCTTCGGTGGCCGAGAACATCAACATCAGCTGCCGCCGCAACAACCTGCTGGGCGGCCTGTTCCTGCGCCACAAGCAGGAAGCGGCGCGCGCGGACGATTTCATCCGCCGCCTGCGCATCAAGACGCCGCACCGCGACCAGGAAATCCGCCTGCTCTCGGGCGGCAACCAGCAGAAGGTGATCCTGGCGCGCTGGCTGGCCGAACCGGACCTGAAAGTGCTGATCCTGGACGAGCCCACGCGCGGCATCGACGTCGGCGCGCGCAACGAGATCTACCGCATCATCCATGAAGTGGCCGAGCGCGGCTGCTGCGTCATCGTCATCTCCAGCGACCTGCCGGAAGTGCTGGGCGTGGCCGACCGCGTGCTGGTCATGCGCGAGGGCCGCATCAGCGGCGAACTGTCCCGCGCGGACGCCAGCGAAACCGCCGTGCTGCGCCTGGCGCTGCCGGACGCAGTGGATGCCACAACCGACAACACCCCTTCCCGGAGTTTGCAATGAACAGCCTCAGTTCCCCCCCATCCGCCGCGCCGGATGCGCCCGCAGGCGCAGCCTCCACGCCGGCAGCCTCCGCACCCGCCGCCAGCCACCGCAAGCACGCCTGGCTGGCCGACTACAGCATGCCGCTGCTGTACATCGCCCTGTTCACCGTGCTGGCGCTGACGGTTGAAAACTTCTTCTCGGCCGGTAACGTGGTCGGCCTGATGCTGTCGGTGGCGCAGATCGGCATGGTGGCCTGCACCATGATGCTGTGCCTGGCCTCGCGCGACTTCGACCTGTCGGTCGGCTCCACCATCGCTTTCTCCGGCGTGCTGGGCGCCATGCTGCTGGAACGCACCGGCAGCGTGGTGATCGCGGTCGGCGGCGGCCTGCTGGCGGGCGCCCTGATCGGCGCCGGCAACGGCGTGCTGATCGCCTACCTGCGCATCAACGCGCTGATCGCCACGCTGGCCACCATGCTGATGGTGCGCGGCCTGGCCTTCATCGCCTCGCAGGGCCAGGCGGTCGGCATCGCCGACGAAACCTTCATCAGCTTCGGCGACGCGCGCGTGTTCGGCATGCCGCTGCCGGTGCTGGTGGTGGCGGCCTGCTTCGTGATCTTCGGCGTGCTGCTGAACCACACCGTGTTCGGCCGCAACACGCTGGCGGTGGGCGGCAACCCGGAGGCGGCCCGCCTGGCGGGCGTGAAGGTGGAGCAGCTGCGCGTCTGGATCTTCCTGCTGCAAGGCCTGGTCACCGCGATGGCGGGCCTGATCCTGGCTTCGCGCATCACCAGCGGCCAGCCGAACGCGGCGCAGGGCTTCGAGCTGGACGTGATCTCGGCCTGCGTGCTGGGCGGCGTGTCCCTGCAAGGCGGCAAGGCGCGCATCATCGGCGTGCTGGTGGGCGTGCTGATCATGGGCACCGTGGAAAACGTGATGAACCTGATGAACGTGGACGCGTTCTACCAGTACCTGGTGCGCGGCCTGATCCTGCTGGCCGCCGTGCTGCTGGACCAGCTCAAGACGCGCGGCGCCGCCGGCCACCGCGATTAAGGGCGCGCCATGGCAGGCAGAATCGCAGACAAGGTCGCCATCGTCACCGGCTCCACGCTGGGCATCGGCGCGGCGGTGGCGCGCCTGTTCGCGCAGGAGGGCGCCTGCGTGGTGCTCAACAGCCACCGCGACGACGATGCCGCCGCGGCCATGCGCGCGCAGCTGGACCCAGCGCGTTCGCTGTTCGTGCAGGGCGACGTGTCCGACAAGGCCGCCATGCAGGCGCTGGCCGGGCAGGCCGTGGCCCGCTTCGGCCGCATCGACATTGTCGTCAACAACGCGGGCATGAATATGTTCACCGACCCGCTGGAAATGACCGGCGGCCAGTGGCAGCGCTGCTTCGCGGTGGACCTGGAAGGCGCCTGGAACGTCACCCGTGCTGCGCTGCCGCATATGCTGGCCCAGGGCGCCGGCAGCGTGGTCAACATCGCCTCGGTGCACGGCCACAAGATCATCCCCGGCTCCTTCCCCTACCCGGTGGCCAAGCATGCGCTGATCGGCCTTACCCGCTCGCTGGGCATTGAATACGCCGCGCGCGGCATCCGCGTGAACTCGATTTCGCCTGGCCTGATCATGACGGAAAACGTCGAGGCCTGGCTGGATTCCTGCCCCGATCCGCAGGCCGAACGTGCCAGGCAGGCGGCCCTGCTGCCTTGCCGGCGTGTCGGCGAACCGCGCGAAGTCGCTTACACCGCGTTGTTCCTGGCCAGCGACGAAGCACGTTTTATCAACGCTACGGACATCCTGATTGACGGTGGCAGGTCGCAGATCTATCATGACTGATGACTTTTTGCCGCCATAGGCCTGCATGCCCGATCCACGCTCCGACCGATTTGTCCGTTCACACCTGAAGACGCGCCACCTGGTTCTGCTGGTAGAACTGGGCCGGCATGGCTCCATCCTGCACGCCGCACAAGCCGCCAACCTGACGCAACCCGCCGCTTCCAAGCTGCTGGGCGAGCTGGAACACGCCCTGAACGTGCAGCTGTTCGAGCGCCTGCCGCGCGGCGTGGTGCCGACCTGGTACGGCGAAGTGATGATACGGCGCGCCAGCGCGGCGCTGGCCGAGATGGACGCGGCCCACCAGGAGGTGATGGAGCTGCTGTCCGGCTTGAGCGGCCGGGTGGCGCTGGGCACCGTGCTGACGCCGTCCGCTGGGCTGGTGACGGACGCCGTGAAATTGATCAAGAGCCGCAATGCGCGCCTGCAGGTGGCCATCACGGTGGACACCAGCAAGGTGCTGGCCGAGCGCCTGCGCGCCGGCGAACTGGACCTGGTGATAGGCCGCATCCTGGATTCGGCGCTGACCGCCGAACTGAATTTCGAGCCGCTGACGGACGAACCGCACAGCGTGATCGCCGGCGCCGGCCATCCGCTGGCCGGCCGCAAGGACCTGCAGCTGGCCGACTTGTCGCGCGAAGGCTGGGTGCTGCCGCCGGCCGGCAGCATCCTGCGCGACCGCCTCACCGCCCTGTTCCTGTCGCAGGGCTTGGAGCCGCCGTCGGAAACGGTGGAAACGCTGGCGCTGCCGGTGGTGACCAACCTGCTGAGCGGCAGCCGCATGGTGGCGGCCCTGCCGGAGGAGCTGGTGCGGCCTTACCTGGACGCCGGCCTGCTGGTGGTGCTGCCGTATGAGTTGGGCCTGCGCATGGACTTGTACGGCATCGTCACGCGCCGCCAGCACCAGCTCTCGCCGGGCGCCGAGGCCATGCTGGCCACCGTGCGCGAAGTGGCTGCGCTGCGCTATCCGGCGCGGACCTGAGCGCCGATCTGCTAGGCTGGCGGCTTCAGCATAAAGAGGCCCAGCCATGAAAGCCCGCGAACTTTTTCGTCTTGCTCCCGATCTGAAGCTGCGTGATGGCGACGCGGCCCGCCAGCCTTTGGATACCGGCAAGCTGGAGACCAAGGAAGCCACCCAGCGCCTGCTGGAGCGCATCGCCGAACTGCAGCCCATGCTGCACGCGCAGGCCAAGCACAAGGTGCTGCTGGTCCTGCAGGGCATGGACACCTCCGGCAAGGACGGCGCTGTCCGCAGCCTGTTCAGCGCCATCAACCCGGTCGGCCTGCGCGCCGTGTCGTTCAAGGCGCCGACCGAGATCGAGGCCAGCCACGACTTCCTGTGGCGTGTGCACCGGCAGACGCCCGCCAAAGGGGAGATGGTGGTGTTCAACCGCAGCCACTACGAGGACGTGCTGATCACCCGCGTGCAGGGCATGATAGACGCCAAGGAGTGCAAGCGCCGCTACGCCCATATCCTCGACTTCGAGCGCATGCTGGCTGAAACCGGCACCACCATCGTCAAGGTCTTCCTGCACATCTCCAGGGACGAGCAGCGCGAGCGGCTGCAGGCGCGCCTGGACGACCCGGCCAAGCAGTGGAAGCTGGACCCGGCCGACTTCGAGAAGCGCAAGAAATGGCAGGCTTTTCAGCGCGCCTACGAGGACGCCATGCAGGCCACCGACGCCGATCACGCGCCCTGGTACGTGGTGCCGGCCGACTCCAAGCCGCACCGCAACCTGGCCATCGCCTCGCTGCTGCTGGAGACGCTGGAGCGCTTGAAATTAAGCTGGCCCAAGCCCGATCCGGCCCTGCTGTCGATAAAAATAAAATAATCGGCCGCGCCCTGCAAGGGCGCGGCCTCTGTGGCATAGTAGGCAATGATATTCACTATGCACGGAGAGCCGCTATGCAATTGAAAGATCCTACCCTGCTGCGTCAGCAAGCCTACATCAACGGCGAGTGGACCGATGCCGACAGCGGCAAGACCCACGCCGTGTACAACCCCGCCACGGGCGAGCAGATCGGAACCATGCCGGACTGCGGCGCCGCCGAAACGCGGCGCGCCATCGAGGCCGCCAACGCCGCCTGGCCGGCCTGGCGCAAGAAGACCGCCAAGGAGCGCGCCGCCGTGCTGCGCAAATGGGCCGACCTGATCGTGGAAAACGTGGACGACCTGGCGCTGCTGATGACCACCGAGCAGGGCAAGCCGCTGGCCGAGTCCAAGGGCGAGGTGATCTTCGGCGCCTCCTTCATCGAATGGTTCGCGGAAGAGGGCAAGCGCGTCGCCGGCGACACCCTGGCCTCGCCATGGCCGGACCGCCGCCTGATCGTGACCAAGGAGCCGATCGGCGTGTGCGCCGCCATCACGCCGTGGAATTTCCCTGCCGCCATGATCACCCGCAAGGCCGGCCCTGCGCTGGCGGCCGGCTGCCCGATGGTGCTGAAGCCGGCCGAAGCGACGCCGTTCTCGGCGCTGGCGCTGGCCGTGCTGGCCGAGCGCGCGGGCGTGCCGCCGGGGGTGTTCAGCGTGGTGACCGGTTCGCCGCGCGAAATCGGCGGCGAAATGACCAGCAACCCCATCGTGCGCAAGCTGACTTTCACCGGCTCGACCGGCGTGGGCCGCTTGCTGATGGAGCAGTGCGCGCCCACCATCAAGAAGCTGTCGCTGGAGCTGGGCGGCAACGCGCCCTTCATCGTGTTCGACGACGCCGACCTGGACGCGGCGGTGGAGGGCGCCATCGCCTCCAAGTACCGCAACGCGGGCCAGACTTGCGTGTGCGCCAACCGCATCTACGTGCAGGACGGCGTGTACGAAGCCTTCGCCGAGAAGTTCGTGGCGGCCGTGTCCAAGCTGAAGGTGGGCGATGGCACCGAGCCGGGCGTGACGCAAGGCCCGCTGATCGACGGCAAGGCGGTGCAGAAGGTGGAAGAGCACGTGGCCGACGCGCTGGCCAAGGGCGGCCGGCTGCTGCTGGGCGGCAAGCGCCATGCGCTGGGCCACAGCTTCTTCGAGCCGACCGTGATCGCCGACGTGACGCCGGCCATGCGCGTGTCCGGCGAGGAAACCTTCGGCCCGCTGGCGCCGCTGTTCCGCTTCCACACCGACGACGAAGCCGTGGCGCTGGCCAACAGCACCGAGTTCGGCCTGGCCAGCTACTTCTATTCGCGCGACATCGGCCGCATCTGGCGCGTGGCCGAAGGGCTGGAATCCGGCATGGTGGGGGTAAACACCGGCTTGATTTCCAACGAAATCGCCCCCTTCGGCGGCGTCAAGCAATCGGGCCTGGGCCGCGAAGGGTCGGTGTACGGCATGGAAGACTACCTGGTCATCAAGTACATCTGCCTGGGCGGCATTTAAGCGTCCGGCGCCACGGTGGCCGGTGTGGCCGAGGCCGGCGGCTGCAGCACATGCAGCAGCTGCCGGCTCAGCGCTTCATAACGCGCGCTGTCCTGCACGCGCAGCGTGCGCAGGTAATCGGCGATCAGTTCGCCGTTCAATTCCCCCGGCGCCAGGGCGCGCCGCTGCAGCTTGATGCGCTGGATGTCGGCGTTGGCCAGGCGCAGCTTGCCGAGCGGACTTTTCTCGTCCGCCGGCACGTCCTTCATCGTCTGCAGCAGCACTTCCGTGATCCAGCCCAGCTGGCTGCCGTAGGAGGCGCGCTTGAAGGCCGCTTCCTCGACCTCGCCGTCGCCCGCCGAGCGCGGGATCGCATTGAAAAAGCGGTCCAGTTCAATGTCCTGCCTTACGCTGCCGCTCCACGGCAGGAAAAACTGCGGCGATAGATTCCAGAACAGGGGAAACATGGCGATCTCCTATGGGCAACTGCCGACGACGAAATGGCTGGGCGCGGTGCGCCGCAGCGTGGTGCGGATGAACAGGCTGTTCAGGCCCATGCTCTGGCCGGAACCCTGCGCATACGCGAAAAAGAAACGCTCGTAGGCGCGGCCGGCGAGCACATGGTCGGGATTGCTGGCGGTGAAGCAGGCCGTGCCGCCGGGCGGCGGCGGCGCGGTTCCGCCCCCGGTCAGCCGGTCCGCCATGGCTTTCACGGCCGCCATCTGGCGGCCGGCCTGGCGGGCGTAATTGGCGTCGTCGTAGTTGAACCAGTCCCAGCAGGCGTTCGGGTTGGCGATGGGGAATACCGGCGCCGCTTGCGGGAACAGCACCAGGATGCGGTTGCTGTCGGCCCAGCGCAAATAGCCGGTGTCGCGGATGAATTTGTCGCCGATGCTGCGCGCATCCTGCTTGCAGCCGTGGAAGGCCACGTGCAGCTTGCAGCCCTGGCCGCCGCCGGCGTCGCAGGCGGGCGGCATGTACAGGAAGCCGCTGGCGGCCATGCCGTGCGCGGTGGGGTCGGCCAGGTACTGGCCCTGGTCGAACTCCAGCAGGCGGCCGGCCGGGGCGCTGGCGCTGCGCGGCGCCAGGCCCGGATAAATCCATTGCAGCAGCTGGCCGGCGGCATCGATGCCGCAGTTGTTGATGTAGGGCGAGCCCAGGCTGGAGCAGGCGTTGCCGGCGCTGTCGGTCGGCATGGCGTGCTGGGCTGCAACGTCCTTGCGGTAGCTGATGTTGCCGCTATCCATGTAGCGCCGGTAGTAGCTGTGCAGGTCGTTCATCACGGCTTGCGGCACCACGGTGTCGGCGGTGCCGGAAAACATCCAGATGCGCTGGCTGGCCATATTGGCTACCGGGTCGATGCTGCGGGCGGCGGCGTACTGTTCGGTCAGTGCGGCCAGCGCGGCCACGTTGGTGCCGCCCGCGCGCACCTGGCACATGCCGAAGCCGGTGCAGCTGCAGACCGTGGTGGCGGTGTCCACGCTGCCGCGCGCGCAGCTGTAGGGGCCGCCCGCCACCACGCCGGCGCCTTTCACGCTGGCGGAATAGGCCACGCCGTACTGCACCGCCATGTAGCCGCCGGAGGACAGGCCGGATACGGACACGTCGGCCGCCTGCATGGCCGGCAGGCCGGGCAGCTGGGCGCGCAGCGGCAACAGCAGCAGCGCGGCGCCGATCAGCGCCAGCAGCACCAGCACATGCAGCAGGCGGCGGGAGGGAGGAAGGTGATGCATGGGAATGCTCTTCGTTGGCAGGGGTAAGAGGCCATTTTGCTGGCGCGGCGGTGGGCGGGGTTTAATCTGCATCAATTGTGCGGCACTTATGGCTTTGGCATAGAATGGATTTTTTTATCAGATTGCGCACCCGCCATGTCCAAGAAAACTGCCGCCCTTGCCTTCGTCTCCACCCTCGGATTGCTGGCCTCCTTCGCCGTGCCGTCCGCCCGCGCGCAATCGGCTGCCCCAGCCGCCGCTGCAGCGCCGGCCGCCGGCTGCCCGGCCATCCTGAAACAGTCGTTCAACCGCCTGCAGGACGAGGCGCCGCAGGACCTGTGCCAGTACGCGGGCAAGGTGATCCTGGTGGTGAATACCGCCAGCTATTGCGGCTACACCAAGCAGTACGAAGGGCTGGAAGCGCTGTACGGCAAGTATGGCAGCAAGGGCCTGGTGGTGCTGGGCTTTCCTTCGAACGACTTCGGCAAGCAGGAGCCGGGCTCGGCCAAGGAAATCGCCGACCTGTGCTACAACACTTACGGCGTGAAGTTCCCGATGTTCGCCAAGACGGTGGTGTCCGGCACGGCCGCCAATCCCTTCTACGCCAGCCTGATCAAGGCCACCGGCAAGACCCCGGCATGGAATTTCCATAAATACCTGATCGACCGCAATGGCAAAGTGGTGGAAAGCTTCCCGAGCAAGGTGACGCCGGAAGACAAGCAGCTGGTCGGCGCGGTGGAAAAAGCGCTGGGCGGCTAAGCGGCCCGCGCCGTGGCCGCCAAGCCCTCCCGCGTTGCCGACCTGATCGGCGCAGCGCGCCTGGCGACGGGCGCGGTGGGCGGCGTGGCGGAGCTGGCGGAGGCGCTGCACATGGCCGTCCTGGGCAATATCCCCGCGCCAGTTGGCCGGCCGCTGGCGCTGGCCACCTCGCTGGTCTACCGCAGCGTGCGCGGCGTGGCGGGACTGGCCGGCGGCGGCCTGGAGCACGCCCTGGCGCGCCTGCAGCCCCTGCTGGGCGAGCGCAGCGGCTGGTCCGGGCGGGAAGCCGTCCTGGCGGCGCTGAACGGCGTGCTGGGCGACCAGCTCGCGCGCGACAACAACCCGCTTGCCATCCCCATGCAATTCCGGCGCGCCGGCATGCCTCTGGCCTTGCCGGACCGTCAAGGCGCGCCCGCCAGCGCGTTGAGCGGCCGCGTCCTGGTGCTGGCGCACGGCCTCTGCATGAACGATCTGCAGTGGCAGCGCAACGGCCACGACCACGGCGCGCTGCTGGAGCGCGAACGCGGCTACACGCCGGTTTATTTGCACTACAACACCGGCCGCCACATCTCCGAAAACGGCGACGATTTCGCCCACAAGCTGGAAGCGCTGCTGGCCGCCTGGCCGGTACCGGTGGAAGAGCTGGTGATTATCGGCCACAGCATGGGCGGCCTGGTGGCCCGCAGCGCCTGCCATTACGGCGCGCAAGCCGGCCACCGCTGGCCGGGGCTGCTGAGCAAGCTGGTCTTCCTTGGATCGCCGCACCACGGCGCGCCGCTGGAGCGCGGCGGCAACTGGGTGCACCTGCTGACCGAACTCACGCCCTACACCGCACCCTTCACCCGGCTGGCCAAGCTGCGCAGCGCCGGCATCACGGATCTGCGGCACGGCAGCCTGCTGGACGATGACTGGGCGGGCCGCGACCGTTTTGCCCACGGCAGCGCGCCGCCGGCATCGGTGCCGCTGCCATCCGGCGTGGCCTGCTACGCCGTGGCCGGCACCATCGGCAAGGACGCGGACCGGCTCAGCGGCCGGCTGGCGGGCGACGGCCTGGTCCCCCTGGCCAGCGCCCTCGGCCAGCATCCCGACCCGCAGCGCAGCCTCGCCATCCCCGCCGAACGGCTGGCGACCGTGTACGGCGTTAACCACTTGGAACTGCTGGACTGCCCGCAAGTCCGCCAGCACCTGCTGGCATGGCTATAACGATTTGGCTGTGGACGTTTGCAACACAAAGCCTTCGTCCAGCCAGCCGGTGATGCCCCCGGTCATCAGCTTGACGGGCAGGCCCAGCCTGGCAAGGCGGATGGCGGCGCGGGCGGCGCCGTTGCAGTGCGGCCCGGCGCAATAGACCACGAACAAGGTGCCGTCCGGGTAGGCCGCCATTTTCGAGCCGATGATCTTGCGGTGCGCCAGGTCCACTGCGCCCGGCACGTGGCCGGCCGCGTATTTTTCGCTGCCGCGCACGTCCAGCAGCACGAAATCCTGCTTCCCGGTACTGAGCGCGTCGTGCACGTCCCAGCAGTCGGTTTCGAAGGTGAACTGCGCTTCAAAATGCGCCAGGGCGAGCTGGCTGGGGGCGGCGGCGGTTTCGGTGACGAACGACATGGCGGACTCCTTGTTGGTTGCAATAAGGCCATTATCGAAGCTGCCCGCCGCGTCCGGCAGTGGCGCGCATGCTAATATGCGGTAAGATTGCGCCATGAAAAAACACCTCGTCGTCGCGCTGGCCTATGACCGGCTGTGCACCTTCGAGTTCGGCTGCGTGGTCGAACTGTTCGCGCTGGAACGCCCCGAGCTGGGCGTGGACTGGTACGACTTCCAGGTGTGCGCAGTCGAGCCAGGCCCGATCCGCGCGGCGGGCGGCATTACCGTGCAGGCGCCTTACCAGCCGGAATTGCTGGCGCTGGCCGACACCATCGTCATCCCCGGCTGGCGCGACGCCGACGAAGCGCCGCCGCCGGCGCTGCTGGACGCCATCCGCGCCGCCCACGCGCGCGGCGCGCGCCTGTGCTCGATCTGCTCCGGCGTGTTCGTGCTGGCCGCCGCCGGGGTGCTGGACGGCCTGCGCGCCACCACCCACTGGCGCTACACGGAACGCCTGGCGCGCCGCCATCCGCGCGTGATGGTGCAGCCGGACGACCTGTACGTCGACCAGGGCCGCATCATCACCTCGGCCGGCTCCGCCGCCGGCATCGACATGCTGCTGCACCTGGTGCGGCGCGACTACGGCGCGCGCGTCGGCAACCTGGTGGCGCAGCGGCTGGTGGTGGCGCCGCACCGCGAGGGCGGCCAGGCCCAGTTTCTGCCGCGCCCCATGGCGCACGACGAGCAAGGCCGCCTGTCGCGATTGATGGACTGGCTGCGCGCCAATCCTGCGGAGCAGCACAGCGTCAAATCGATGGCCGAACACGCCGCCATGAGCGCGCGCACCTTGCAGCGCCAGTTCCAGGATGCCACCGGCATGGGACCGGTGGAGTGGCTCACGCGCGAGCGCATCGCCATCGCCAAGGACTTGCTGGAAGCGGCCGACGTGCCGCTGGCGCAAGTGGCCGAGCGGGCCGGCTTCGGTTCCGAAGAATCGCTGCGCCACCACTTCCGCCGCCTCGCCGCCACCAGCCCGGGCGCCTACCGCCGCCGCTTCGCCGCCACTGTTTAGCCACCGGCTTGACCGTTGCCTGGACCTGCGCCGCATCTATCGTGCGCACCTTGTGTTGCACGCGGCCTTGGCCTAATCTGGAAAGCTCACCAACAAGCGTTACAGACGCTAAGGAGACAGCCATGCCTTATGTCGATGGATTTGTATTGCCGGTTCCCACGAAGAATCTGGATGCGTACAAGAAAATGTCCACCGCCTGCGGCGCCATCTGGCGCGAGTACGGTGCGCTGGAGTACCGCGAGTGCGTGGGCGACGATGTGAAGCCGGGCGAGCACACTTCGTTTCCGCAAGCCGTGAAGCTGGAGGAGGGCGAGACGGTGGTGTTCTCGTGGATTATTTACGAGTCGCGCGCCAAGCGCGACGAGGTCAACGAGAAGGTGATGAAGGACCCGCGCCTGGCCGACTGGATGAAGCCGGAGAGCATGCCGTTCGACGGCAAGCGCATGTTCTGGGGCGGCTTCGAGATGATCATCGATTTGTAGCTGCCATCTGCGCGCGCAGCGTGTCGATCAGGCTGTGGCGCGAACTGCGCGCGCGTTCATGCGGCGCGAATGGCGAGCTGGCCAGGTCCAGCAGGTCGATGGCCGCCATCAGCCGCTCGCGCTGCGCGCCGTCCAGTTCCGCCACGCCGTGCGCCGCCAGGCTGCGGATCGCGGCGCTGGCCAGCTCCTTGGCCGCAATGTCTTCCGGCAGTCCCGAGCGCGTGCACAGGCCGTAGGTGCCGCTCAGGAAGTGCTGCCACTCAGCGCGCAGGTCCGGCCGGTACGGCTCGCTGCCTTGCGCGTCCAACGCCGCCAGCCGCGCCAGATAGCGTTCGGCGAAGATGCGGAAGCCGTCCTCCTCATGCGCCAGTGCGCGCACCGTGCCTGCCCACATGACATAGCCCCGCGCGTAGTAGCGCGCGCCGGCCTGTTCCGCATGGGCGCCGAAATACGAATCGCAAGCGATGTCCAGGCGCAGCGTGTAGGACGGCTGCGGCATCAGCCTGCGCTCCTGCAGGCCGGCCAGTTCGCCGGCGGCCAGGCCGCTCGCGGCGAGCAACTGCTCTTCGTCAAGATAAGTGTGTTCCAGGTAGCGTATCAGTTCCATGCGTGCCGCCCGTTGTCGTCGATGAAGGCACTGTACGGCGGCGGCCGCAGCCTTGCTTCGGGCTGCGGCGAAGCGTGGAATGCTTACAGGACCGCGCGCACGGCGCCGCGCAGCGCGTTGCAGACCACGATTTCCTCGGCCTGTTCCAGCATGGTGCGCGTGATCACGCGTTCGCTGGCGTTCCAGGCCGGATCGTCCAGCATGGCGGCGCGCATCACGCCGGGCAGCAGGCCGCTTGCCAGCGGCGGCGTGTACCAGCGGCCATCCAGCTTCACGAACACGCTGCTGCGGCCACCTTCGGCCAGCTCGCCGCGCTCATTGAAGAACAGCATGTCGAACGCGCCTTGCGCTTCGGCCGCGCGCCAGGCGGCGTCGTAGCGGGCGCGCAGGTTGGTCTTGTGGCGCAGGAACAGGTCGCCGCTGTCGGTGGTGTCGTCGGACAGCAGCACGCGCACCGGCTCGGCCAGCGGCGCCAGCTCGCCTTGCTGCACGGCGAAGGCGCCGGCCTGGTTCAGCGCCAGGCGCAGGCGCATCGGCGTGGCGGGCTGCATCATGTTGCAGGCCATGGCGACGTAGGCGCGCGCAGCGTCGCCGTTGTAGGCGAAACCGAAGTAGCGCGCCGACGCGGACAGGCGCTGCAAGTGCCGCTCCAGGTTGCGCGCGCCCTGCTCGCGCGTGGCGTACATGGTTTCGAACAGTTCGAAGTCGTTGGACAGCCCGGTCAGGAAGCGCGCCTTCAGCTGGCATTCCGCAAACTCGTCGTTCGCTTCGCTGTCGTAGACGATGCCTGCGCCCACGCCCATTTCGCCGGCCCGGACGCCATGCTGAGGCGCTTGCAGCGCCAGCGTGCGGATCGGCACCGACATGCAGAAGTCGCCCACGCCGTGGTCGGACGGCTGGAACCAGCCGATGGCGCCGGTGTACAGGCCGCGCGGCGACGGCTCCAGTTCGGCGATGATCTCCATGGTGCGCCGCTTGGGCGCGCCGGTGATGGAGCCGCAGGGATAGAGCGCGTGGAAGATGCCTGCCATGTCGACGCCGTCGCGCAACCGGGCGCGCACGGTGGAGGTCATCTGCAGCACGCTGCTGTAGCGCCGCACCTCGAACAGCGCCGGCACTTCCACCGTGCCGGTCTGCGCGATGCGGCCGATGTCGTTGCGCAGCAGGTCCACGATCATCAGGTTCTCGGCGCGGTTCTTGGCGTCCGCCGCCAGCGCCGCCGCGCGTTTCGCGTTCTCCGCCTCGTCGCCGCCCGCCGCTGCGGGCGCGGTGCCCTTCATCGGCCGCGCTGTCAGCTCGCCGTCCGCGTGGCGCACGAACAGTTCCGGCGACAGCGACAGCACCGCCGTGCCGTCGTCCAGGGCCACCAGCGCGCCGTACGGCACCGGCTGGCGCGCGCGCAGGCGCTCGTACAGGCCGAAGATGGAACCGAAGGCGTCGAAGCGCAGGCGGTAGGTGTAGTTCACCTGGTAGGTGTCGCCCGCCGCGATGTAGTCGCGGATGCGGTTGATCGCGCCGGTGAATTGCTCCTTGCCGACATTGGCGTGCACGTTGGCGATGCCGGCCGGCGTGGCGTCGGCTTCCGAGCACGCCGCCAGCCAGGCCGCCACTTCTGCTTGCGATAGCAGGTCGCAGCGGTTGAAGATCAGGATCTGCGCCAGCGGCGCGCCGGTGGCCTGGTGCTGCTGGTGCTGCGCCACGGCCGGCATGCCCGCGATATGCGCGCCCAGTTCGTAGGCGCACAAGGTCACCGCGTGCTGGCCGTTGCCCAGCGCGGTCTCCATCTGTTCGAGTATGCGGTGCCAGCCGGCCAGATCGTGGCAGCGCAACGTGACCGCGTGGCTGGTGTACAGGCGCGAGCGCGCCGTCGCCATGCCGTCCGGGCTGGCATCGTCCAGCAATGCGAAGCACTGCACACTCGGTTCAACGCTCATGTTCTTGCCCGTTCCCTTACTCAGTTCAGCAGCAGGGAGATCTGCACCGCCGCGTCCTGCGCGGGGTTCAGCTTGAAGCCGCTCTTGGCGTAGCGGTGCCAGCGGCCCGCCACATAGCTTACCAGCATGGCGGCGCGCGCGGCCACGTCGGCCTCGTGGCCATGGCCGGTGCTGGCGGCCAGGCGCAAGGCCTGCTTCAGCGCCAGCTCCACGCGGTCATAGAACTGGTTCATGCGCTGCTGCAGGCGCTCGTCCTCGTTCACCAGCGCGTCGCCGATCAGCACCCGCGTCATGCCCGGGTTGCTGCTGGCGAACTGCAGCAGCATGCCGACGATGCCGCGCGCCTGCGCCATGCCGTCTTCCTCGCGTTCCGCGATCTGGTTGATCAGGCCGAACACGGTGGCCTCGATGAACTCGATCAGCCCCTCGAACATTTGCGCCTTGCTGGCGAAATGGCGGTACAGGGCCGCTTCGGAAAATTCCAGTTTGCGGGCCAGCGCGGCGGTGGTGATCTTGTCGCCTTTGGGCTGCTCCAGCATCTCGGCCAGAGCTTCCAGAATTTGTTGCCTGCGTTGGCCTGGCTGTGTGCTTGCCATGGGATCTCGACGGTTGGTGAAAAAGCGGGATGAAAAAAAGTCAGCGCAGCCGGGACAGGCGCGCAGGCAGATGCAGTACGGATTTTACTTTGACATCGACCCAAGCGGGGCGAATTAGTCTTTTCGGCACATGGGCCGCACCGATCGGGTCGGCCATTTTCAGGTACTGCGTCACCCAGGCCGTGCGCATGCCCAGGCCGTGCGCGGTGCGCAAGTTGGCCAGCGTGTCCTCCACCAGGATGCAGCGGCCCGGCGCCACGCCCTGCTTGCGCATCAGGTTGCGCAGCATCAGGCGCGAAGGCTTGGGCCGCAGCTGGCGGTGGATGCGCATCGATTCGATGGCGATGTGGTGCGAGAAGTGGCGCTGCAAGCCCATGTGCCGCAGCACCATGGCCGAATAGCGGTGCGGCGCGTTGGTCAGCAGGATTTTGCGGCCGGGCAGGGCGCGCAGCAAGCGGCCCAGGCCTTTTTCGGCGCGTATCATGCGCGCCAGGTCGGGCATGTTGTGCGTCTCGTGCAGGAAGTGCTCGGAGCGCACGCCGTGGTGCTTCACCAGGCCCAGCAAGGTGGCGCCGTAGCGCTGCCAGTACAGCTTGCGCGCCGCGTTCACCTCGTCCGCGCCGGCCGGCGCGCCTTCCTTGCCCAGCACGCGCGCAATGTAGGCGTTCATGTTGGCGGTAATGGCCGGAAAAATGGCATGCGACGCGTTGTGCAGCGTATTGTCCAGATCAAACAGCCACACAGGTGCCCTGGTGGAAGGTTTATTATTCACAGCTAAATTCAGTACAAAAGGTAAACATGCGACGCCAGATTATAGTGATGTTTTGCAGTCTCTTCCTGCTGGCGTCCGGATGGGCCCAGGCGGAGGCGCCGGCGTCGCCAGGCGTTGTGCCCAACCGGGGCGCGCTGTTCAAGCTGGAGCAGGGCGGGCATACAGCTTATCTGTTTGGCACCATCCATGTCGGCGCGGCCGATTTCTATCCGCTGGAACCGCGCGTGATGCAGGCCTTGCAGCGCGCCACCGTGCTGGCGCTGGAAGTCGATCCGCTGGGCGACCCGGTCAAGATCGGCAACGCGGTGCGCGAGCACGGCCTGTACCAGCGCGGCCGCGGCCCGGCCTCCGCCGAGCTGCCGGCGCAGTACCGGCCGCGCCTGGAGCGCCTGCTGCGCCGCTTTTCCATTGCCGACGAATCGGTGGCCGCCATGAAGCCGTGGATGCTGGCCAGCCTGCTCACCGTGAGCGAATTCGCGGCGCAGGGCTACCAAGCCGGTTTGGCGGTGGACGCATGGCTGTCGCAACAGGCCCGCGCGCGCAAGCTGCGCGTGGTGGAGCTGGAATCGGTGGCGGGCCAGATGGCGCTGTTCAACAGCATGACCATGGCCGAGCAGGGGCTGTTCCTGCAAGAGGGCATTACGGCTATCGAAGACCAGGAGCAGGCCGCGCAGGCGCGCGAGATCGCCAACGCCTGGCGCAACGCGGACGCGGCCGCGCTGGACGCCCTGGCGCGCAAGGCGGCCGCCGACGACAGCTTTTCCGGCCGCTTCGTGCAGAAGGTGCTGCTGGACGGGCGCAATCCCGCGCTGGCGGACAATGTGGTGAAACTGCTGGCGCGCGAAAAAAACAGCCTGGTGGCGATCGGCATCCTGCACCTGGTGGGAACGAACAGCGTACCGGAATTGCTGAAGCGGCGCGGCGTGGCGGTGGAGCGGATTTACTAAGGGGGATTTACAAGGGAGGATTTACTGCGGAGGTGCTGCGGAAAGAATGGTGCCCTTGACGTGGATTGAACACGTGGCCTCTCCCTTACCAAGGGAGTGCTCTACCACTGAGCTACAAGGGCATACACATCGGCGGTGCAAGTGGCTTTCAGCACCGCCAAAACTTTAGTGAGACCGGATCATAGTGCCAAAAGCCTGTTCCGTCAAGACTTCGAGCAACAAAGAATGCTCGATGCGGCCGTCGATAATGTGCACCGTGTTGACGCCCGATTTGGCGGCGTCCAGCGCTGACGAAATTTTTGGCAGCATGCCGCCGGAGATGGTGCCGTCGGCGAACATCTCGTCGATTTCGCGCGCCGACAGGTCGGTCACGAGGTTGCCGTTCTTGTCCTGCACGCCGGCGATATTGGTCATCATGATCAGCTTCTCGGCTTTCAGGATTTCCGCGATCTTGCCCGCCACCACGTCGGCGTTGATGTTGTAAGCCTGGCCATCCTGGCCGAAGCCGATCGGCGAAATAATCGGAATGAAGGCGTCGTCCTGCAGCGCTTTCACCACCGCCGGGTTGATCGCGTCGATCTCGCCGACGAAGCCGATGTCCAGGAACTGGCCCGGATTCTCGCGGTCCGGCATGGCCATCTTGCGCGCGCGGATCAAGCCACCGTCCTTGCCCGTCAGGCCCACTGCCTGGCCGCCGTAGTGGTTAATCAGCATCACGATGTCCTGCTGCACTTCGCCGCCCAGCACCCACTCCACCACTTCCATGGTTTCTTCGTCGGTGATGCGCATGCCCTGCACGAACGTGCCCTGCTTGCCGATTTTCTTCAGCGCGTTGTCGATCTGCGGACCGCCGCCGTGCACCACCACCGGATTCATGCCCACCAGCTTCAACAGGATCACATCGCGCGCGAAGCCGTGTTTCAGGCGTTCGTCGGTCATCGCGTTGCCGCCGTATTTGATGACGATGGTCTTGCCATGGAAATTGCGGATGTAGGGCAGCGCCTCGGCCAGGATCTGTGCCTTGATTGCGGGCGATACCGCAGTCAGGTCGTCAGAGGGTACGGCCAAGTTCAAGTTGGTGAGTTGGGTCATGGCGAATCCGGTAAAAAGGTGAGCGATTTTAAGTCAAAAGCTGGCTTCCAGCACGCATTATAGGGCTTTTTGCGGTTGTAATTTCCGGGATGTTCCGCTAGGCTGGGCCAAAATGGATCCCACCACGCCAACCACCCAATCACTCCATAGCCAGCTGGAAGCCATGCGGCCCCAGCTCGTCCGCTTCGCACTGTTGCAATTGCGGAATCAGGCGCTGGCGGAAGACGCGGTGCAGGACACGCTGATCGCGGTGCTGGAACAGCCGGAGCGCTTCCAGGGTCAGTCCTCGCTGCGCACCTATGTCACCGGCATCCTGAAGTACAAAATCATCGACAACCTGCGCGCCTCCACCCGCGAGCGCCAGATCGACACCGCCGAAGACCAGTCCGAGGACGACGCCATCGACGCGCTGTTTTCCGCCGACGGCCACACCGTGAACATGCCGCGCCAGTGGGGCGATCCGGACCGCACCCTGGAGCAGAAGGATTTTTTCAAGGTGCTGGAAGTGTGCCTGGAGAAGCTGCCCGCCAAGACCGCGCGCATTTTCATGATGCGCGAGTGGCTGGAGCTGGAGACGGAAGAAATTTGTAAGGAATTGGCGATTACTTCGGCTAATGCCTGGGTGCTGCTGTACCGGGCGCGCTTGCGCCTGCGCGAATGCCTGGACCTGAACTGGTTCGGCGCACGGGGATAAAGCGGAGAGGAATATGAGTCAGGACGGCTTGAAACCAACTTGCAGGGAAGTGCACCGCCTGGTTTCCGAAGGCATGGACCGGGAGCTGTCGCTGGTCGAGCGCACGCGCATGCGGCTGCACTTGATGGTGTGCGGCGCCTGCACGCGCTTCAACAGCCAGATGGACACCTTGCGCAAGGCCATGCGCGCGTTCCCCGGGGACGAACCGTGAGCGTGTGCAAGCGCTGCGGCGCGGAGTTCAGCTGCGCCATGGTGGACGGCAACGACGGCAGCCCGTGCTGGTGCACCGCCATGCCGCCCGCCGTCCCGGTGCCGGACGCCAGCGCCCGTCCCGCCTCCGACCTGACATGCTGGTGCCCTGCCTGCCTGAAGCAGCACATCGCCGAGCGCGAAGCCCACGCCGCCCGCACCAACTTCCGCTAACCCGCCACCGTGCGGAAGAAGCGCATCATCTCCCTGCTCGCATCCGGTCCCTTGCCGTCGGTATAGCTGCCCGCCGCGCTGCCGCCGGACCACGCGTGGCCCGCGCCGTGCACCACCCAATGCTCGCCCAGCGGTGTACCGTCCTCGTGGCGGTGCGTGGTGACGGTGTAGCGGTGCCCGTTCGGCACGCTGCCCGCATCGGCTTCAGCCGTGGCCTGCACCACGCCGTGCGCGCGCAGCTTCTGCTCCATCACCTGCTCGCCGTTGCGTGGATGGACGGTGCGGTCCTGGTCGCCATGGAACACGATGATGGGCGGGCTGGCGCCCTCGGTGTGCGCCGCCTTGCTCACGTTGCCCGACGCGCCGCGCTTCATGGCGCTCAGCGCCGACGGCAGATCCTGCGCGGACGCATACGGCAGGCCCGAATGCACGCCCACCGCCGCGAACAGGTCCGGGTACAGCGTGCCGACGATGACCGCCATCGCGCCGCCCGCCGACAGGCCGGCCACATACACTTGCCGTTCGTCGACCGGATAGTCGGCGATCACCTGCTGCGCAATACCCGCGATCATGGAGGGCTCGCCCTGGCCGCGCTGCTGGTCCAGCGCGTTGAACCAGTTCCAGCACTTGTGGTTGTTGGCCTGCTGCGACTGCGCCGGGTAGACCACGAAGCACTGCTTCTCCTCGGCCACCGCGTTCATCTGGGTGCCGGCCGCGAAATCGTCGGGGTCCTGGGTGCAGCCGTGCAGCATCACCAGCAGCGGCATGGCCTGGCCGTGGTAGGTGCTGGGGATGTACAGCTTGTAGCCGCGGGTGCCGGCGTGGTTGGTGTAGCTGCCGCTGATGAACTGCGCGCCTTCCGGTATCGGCACGTGCTTGCCGCCTTTCATGCCGGGCAGGTCGAAATTCGGCATCTCGAAATTGCCGAGGTCCAGGCCCTGCGGCAGCTTGCCGCCATTGACTCCCAGCTGGCCCAGCAAGTCTTCAACGAAGGCCTGCGCGTTGGGCGGCACCTGCGGCATGGGCGGCGGCGTCCAGCCGTGGGCCGCCTCCTGGTCCGCCGCATGGGCGCCGCCCGGGGCTGCGCGCTGCCCCTCCTGCGTGGCCCCGGCGTGCTGCCGCTCGCTATGCGGCTGCCGCGCAAAGGCCGCCGCGCCGGCATGCGGCGCGGCGCCACCTTGCGCAGCCCCGGGCGGGGAATTGATGTCGCGCATCGGCGGGGCTTCCGGCGCCGTGCCGGGGGCGGATTGCGGCCGGCGGCCGCCCAGGTTCAGCCCGGCCAGCGCCTGCTGGATCGCCGCAGTGGCTGCCGCCGCGCCCTTGCCTGGTCCTTTACCGAACAACTGCTGCGTCGCCGCCCGCATCTGGCTGAATAGCTGATGATTCAATTTCATGTCCTGCCCCTCAAGCGCCATCTGCACGCTAATGAATGCGCCCTGCAAGCGCGGTTTTCAATACCGCGCTGGCGTGTAGTGCACCCAGCACGAATATCGATTCTATGGTCGCCAGCGCAAGTTCCACCGACACGTCGTTGGCAATGCTCGCCAGCCCCAGCACATGGATGCGCAAGCGCTCGCCCGCCGCCTGCAACTGCTCCAGGTCCTGCCGGCTGTAATGCTGCATGCCCAGCACCAGGCTCTTGCGCGCCACGGTCTGTTTCACCACGTCGGCATGCTGCGCCAGCTGGTTGCGGATCGCGGTGCGGATCAGATCGGTGCGGTTGGCGTAAAAGCCTTCCTGCACCAGCAAATCGATTTGCCCGAGGTCGATCGGACCCAGGTTGATCGTGATCTTTTCCGAATCGCTCGTTTTCAGTCTCAGTTCTTGCGTTGCCATAGTCTCCTGTTCCTTCCGATTGGCATCTATGCGCCATCCACATGGATGGTAGTATAGGGTTGAACCCTCTAATTGCAAGCGCCTTTTCTGCACTTGGAGTATGGTTGAGGGGTGTTCTCATAGGTAAAACCATGGCAAAAATAATTGGACTCGACCACGTGCAGGTGGCCATCCCGGTTGGCGCGGAAGACATCGCGCGTGAGTTTTATGGCAACGTTCTCGGTATGCAGGAGCTGGAAAAACCGGCCAACCTGGCGGTGCGCGGCGGCTGCTGGTTCGCGTCCGGCAGCCAGCAGATCCACATCGGCGGGGAAAGCAATTTCCAGCCGGCCAAGAAAGCCCACCCGGCGCTGCTGGTCGACGACCTGGCCGGCTACCTCGCCGAATTGAGGGAGCGCGGCCTGGACGGTGGCTTTGACGAGCCGGTGCCGGGCGCCCTGCGCGCCAGCATCTTCGACCCCTTCGGCAACCGGATTGAGCTGGTCGAACGCCTGGCGCGGTAAAATGCGCACATTCTTCCCGTAGAACTGCGCAATGAGCACTGAAAATCCCACCGGCACGCCCGAACTGGCCTCCCCGGTGCCATCCCCCTGCGTCAGCCTGTGCAAAATGAACCGCGACACCGGTTTTTGCGAAGGCTGCATGCGCACCATCGACGAAATCGTGCAATGGTCGCGCGCCGATGACGATTTCAAGCGCACCGTGTGGGCCGACATCCGCCGCCGCGAGCAGCTGATCGATTTTGAATAGACGTAACAATGAAAGCCTTACCCGCTGTACTACCGGACAACGTCCACGTCTTCGAACGTGGCTGGCTGTCGTCCAATAACGTGCTGATGCTGGGCCGCCACGAGACCACCCTGGTCGATAGCGGCTACCTGATCCATGCGCCGCAAACGCTGGACCTGGTGCGCCACGCGCTCAAGGGCCGCCGCCTGGACCGCATCGTCAACACCCATTTGCATTCGGACCACTGCGGCGGCAACGCCACCCTGCAGGCGCACTACGGCAGCGACACGCTGGTGCCGGTGTCCGAGCTGGACAATGTGCGCCACTGGGACGAGGACAAGCTGAGCTTCAAAGCCACCGGCCAGCAATGCCAGCGCTTCAGCGCCGAGGGCGTGCTCACGCCGGGCGACAAGCTCACCATGGCCGACCTGGAATGGCACGTGCTGGGTGCGCCCGGCCACGACGCGCACTCGCTGATGCTGTACTGTCCGCAGGAAGGCATCCTGATCTCGGCGGACGCGCTGTGGCAGAACGGCTTCGGCGTGATCTTTCCCGAGCTGGACGGCGAATCCGGCTTCATCGAAGAGCGCGCCACGCTAGACCTGATCGCCACACTGGACGTGCGCACGGTGATCCCCGGCCACGGCGCCGTGTTCACCGACGTGGCGGCGGCGCTGAAGCGCGCCCGCACGCGTCTCGACTTCCTGTCCGGCAACCCGGTGCGCAACGCCGAGTACGCCGTCAAGGTGCTGCTCAAGTTCCTGCTGCTGGAGCGCCAGCGCATGGCGCTGGACGAGCTGCCGGCCCTGTTCGCGTCGCTGCCCATCATCCAGGCCGCCTCCAAACGCTACCTGGACAAGACGCCGGAAGAAACGGCCGAGTGGACCATTAAGCAGCTGGTGCGCGCCTGCAGCGCCCGCATTGAGAGTGGGTACTTACTCAACGACGGCTGAACAACGTCGCCAAGTTTAGCGCACGATCGTACTTTTTTCGATTTATAATGGTTTGATCGTTTTCAATCATTCAATTCGGAGTTCGACATGGCCTTGCCTACCGTGCTGCAAAACCTGACCCTTCCCGTCATCGCTTCGCCGATGTTCATCGCCAGCGGCCCCAAGCTGGTGGCGGCGCAGTGCAAGGCCGGCATCGTCGGCTCCTTCCCGGCCCTGAACGCGCGCCCGGCCGAGCTGCTGGACACCTGGCTGACCGAGCTGCAAGCGGAGCTGGCCGAATTCCAGGCCGCCAATCCGGGCAAGCGCGTCGGCCCCATCGCCGTCAACCAGATCGTGCACCAGTCGAACGACCGCCTGGCGCACGACGTGGAAGTGTGCGTCAAGCACCAGGTGCCCATCATCATCTCCTCGCTGCGCGCGCCGCCGAAAGAGATGATGGACGCCATCCACAGCTACGGCGGCATCGTGCTGCACGACGTGGTGTCCATCCGCCACGCGCAAAAGGCGCTGGAAGCGGGCGTGGACGGCCTGATCCTGGTCGCCAGCGGCGCCGGCGGCCATGCCGGCACCTTGTCGCCGTTCGCGCTGGTGGGAGAGGTGCGGAAATTCTTCAAGGGGCCGATCGCCCTGTCCGGCTCGATCGCCACCGGCGACGCCATCCTGGCCGCGCAAGCCATGGGCGCCGACTTCGCCTACATCGGCTCGCGCTGGCTGGCCACGCAGGAATCCAACGTGACCGACGAGTACCGCGACGCCATCGTGGAATCGGCTGCGGCGGACATCGTCTACACCAATTTGTTCACGGGCGTGCACGGTAACTACCTGAAAAAATCCATCGTCAACGCCGGCCTGGACCCGGACGCGCTGCCGGAATCGGACAAGAGCAAGATGAGCTTCGGCTCCGGCAGCGCCAAAGCCTGGCGCGACATCTGGGGCGCCGGCCAGGGCGTGGGCCTGATGGACGACGTGCCGACCGTGGCCGAGATGATGGAGCGCCTGCAAGCCGAATACGCCGCCGCGCGTGCGCGCCTGAGCCTCTGATGCGGGGCAGGCACAAGGATCGAAAATCCTTGTGCCGCTGGTGCGGATCTGCTGCGGGTTGATAAACCGGAGCCATATCGGCATACTGGACGATACATCCCCATTCCGAGAGGGCAGATGGCAGCATGGCGCGCCCCTATCCTGGCCTGTGCCGTTGCGCTGGCAAGCTGCGCTGCTCCGGCACGTTCGCAGGAACCACTGACTTTTGCCGCTGTCACCGATCTTGAGACCCGTATCGGCGAGGACGTGCTGCGCGTCGCATACGCCAAGCTGGGTATCACCATCCACGCCCAAGAGCTGCCGGCCGCGCGCGCACTGGCGCTGTCCAACGACGGCACGATGGATGGCGAGGTCAATCGCATCGAGGGGATGGAAAAGCTTTACCCTAATCTGATACGCGTGCCTGTCGCCATCAACCAGGTGGACGGGGTGGTTTTCACCAAGGGGCTGAATTTTCCTGTGTCGGGCTGGGAGAGCCTGCGTCCCTACCGGGTCGGCACCAGGATAGGATTGAAGTTCGCGGAACAAGGCACCGCCGGTATGTACGTCGAACGCGTTCCGAGCGTGGAACAGTCGTTTGCCAAGCTGGCCGCCGGCCGGGTCGATGTGGTGGTCGAGACCAGACTGTCAGGCCTGTGGCAGGTGAAGGCGGCCGGCCTGCAGGGCATTACAGTGCTGGAGCCACCGTTGATCAAGCATCACCTGTTCCACTATTTGCATAAAAAACACGCGCCACTGGTACCGCGCATTACCGCCGTGCTGGAGAAAATGCAGGCCGATGGCCAATTGCAAGCATTGCGCAAACAGGCAATTGCCCGTTACCTGGGCCGCGCGGCCAACTGAACACTGGGTATTGCAAACCCGCCGCGAATCACTGGACCTGAGCCAGTTTGATCAGTTCGGCTTCCGACGCTTTGATGAAAATTTTCGGCTGTTCCAGCACGGCGCGCAGCGCGGTGTCGCCGCTGCGCCACAGCTGGCCGAATTCTTCGGCCGTGTAGAAGGCGGGCCGAACTTCACGGCCCAGCTCGCCTGTCAGTCCGCCCAGCGCGTGGCGCAGTTCAGCCTGTGGGGCGGTTGGCGCAATCAACATCAGATCGATGCCGCTGCTGGCATGCACCGTGCCCGCCACGGCGTCGCCGTGAATGAAGGCGGCTTCCAGCTGGGGCAACTGGGCTTGCAGGGCGGCGCGTATCAAATCCCCCGCACCGAAGGTTTTGACGACGATGCTGTGCAATTCCTCGAAGATGGTGGCGTCGCGGTCGACCTGGTAGTGCTTCTGGTTGCCGGCGCGCCAGCTGTGCACCAGGCCGGATTCTTCCAGGCTGGCCAGCTCGCGCTGCACCGCGCCGGAGCCGCAGGCGGCCAGCGCGATGATTTCATTGGCGTAAAAGGAACGGTTGGGCTGGCCATAGAGCACGGCCAGCACGCGCTGCTGCGTCTTGGTGAATAGTACGTCGGCGAAGATACCCATATTGGGTATCTTAGTTCCCCCGGGGGCTGGCGTCTAGGCGTTCAGGTCGTCGGTGTTGATGGCCCACAGGCCCGGCAGGTTGCGCCAGTAGCCATAGGCGTCCATGCCGTAGCCGACCACGAAGCGGTTGGGGATGGTGATGCCGACGATGTCCGCCGTCACCGGCTTGACCTTGCCGATGGCCTTGTCGCAGAACACGGCCAGGATCACTTCGGCCGCGCCCATGTCCAGCAGGCGCTGCTTCACGTGGGCCAGGGTTTCGCCTTCGTCCAGGATGTCGTCCAGCACGATCACGGTACGGCCCACCACGTTGGAGCGCGGGATCACTTTCCACACCACGGCGCCGCCCTTGTCCTCGTCGCCGTAGCGGCTCACGTGGATGTAGTCGAACTCGAGCGGGAAGGTCAGCTGCGGCAGCAGGTTGCCGGTGAACACCACGGCGCCGCCCATCACGCCCAGCACCAGCGGGAAGGCCTGGTCTTCCGGCCGGTCGAAGCGTTGGTTCAGCTCGTCCGCCATGCGGCTAACGGCGGTCTGCACGGCTTTTTGATCGAAAATTTCTTCTGCGTTCTTCAGCAGGTCACGGGCGCGGTTGTGATGAAAGTCTTGCATGATCTGGTCTTATTCTGACATCGGTAGGAATGGTCTTTATTATCCGCCATATCCCGCGCGCCCGCTCCGGCGTTGGATTCGCGCTACAGATGTCACGTATAGTCGCGTACGTCGTCGATCACCTTGCCATCGTTCGGCAAACTGCCTTTAACCGCGAACGCCACTTCGCCGCGCAGCTTGGTCAGGTCGCGAATAGTTTCTATGATGGAACTGGCCTGTACAGCCTCGGGATGGTCGACTTCGCAATGCAAAGTCATCACATCGTTGGCCATCTTGCCCGACACCACCAGCCGCGCCTTCAGGATTTCCGGGTGGCGGCGCGCGATCTCGTTCACCTGCGAAGGGTGGACGAACATGGCGCGCACCTTGGTGGTCTGGTCGGCGCGGCCCATCCAGCCGCGGATGCGCACGTTGGTGCGGCCGCAGGGCGAGGGCGGGGCGTCGGTCAGGATGGCCGACAGGTCGCCGGTGGCGAAGCGGATCAGCGGATAGTCCGGGTTGAACAGGGTGACCAGCACTTCGCCCACTTCGCCGGGCGGCACCGGCTCGCCGCTGCCGGGGCGGACGATTTCCAGCAGCACGTCCTCGTCCAGCACCATGCCGGGATGGACCGTGTCGCCGCTGCGGGTTTCGTAGGCGATGCTGCCGATGTCGGCCGAGGCGTAGGTTTGCAGCACGTGCGGCACGCCGTTGTCGGCGAACCAGCGGCGCAGCGACTCGGGCAGCGCTTCGGCGCCCATCATGGCCTGCTTCACGCTGCTGATGTCGGCGCCCATTTCGCGCGCCTTCTCGATGATGATCTTGAGGAAGGACGGCGTGCCGATGTAGGTGTCCGGCTTGAGCGACTCCATGGCCTGCACCTGCATCTCGGTCTGGCCGCTGCCGGCCGGGATGACCGCGCAGCCGATGCGGGCCGCGCCGCCTTCCACCATGAAGGCGGCCGGCGTGAAGTGGTAGGCGAAGCAGTTCTGCAGCAGGCCGCCGGCGCGCACGCCGGCCGCATACATCGGCCGCGAGAAGCGCCACCAGTCGGCGCCGCGCCCCTCGGGATCGAAGATGGGGCCGGGGGACATGAACAGGCGTCCCAGCTGGCCCACCGGGGTGGCGTTCAGGCCGCCGAACGGCTTGATCTGCTGCTGCAGCCCTTTCAGTTCGGACTTGCGCGTGACCGGCAGCGCGGCCAGCGCGGCGCGGCTGTTGACGGCGTTGGGGTCCACGCCGGCCAGGATGCGGCCCCAGCCCGGCGCGCTTTGCGCGCGCGCTACCAGGCCGGGCAGGCGCGCCAGCAGCTCGCGTTCGCGCTGCTCGGGCGCGCGCGTTTCCAGGCTGTCCAGGGTGTCGCTCAGGGTTTCGTTCATGACGACGCTTCTCCGATCTCGCGCTGCAGTTTCTTGGTCAGTTTGCCGAAAATGATGTCGTAGGAACGCTTCAGCAGCTGGGCCGCTTCGGCGTCGCTCACCGCTTTCAGGTCTTCGATCTTCACCCACTTGGCGCGCGCCAGGTAGGGCGCGGGGACGATGCCCGCACGGTCGGTCAGTTCCAGGAAACGTTCATCGTCCACTTTGAAGCTGATGCCGTCGGCCGCTTCGCTGCCGGTGACGGCGAACATTTTTTCGCCCACCGAGAACACCAGGTCGGCGCCCCATTTGATGTCTTCGGTGGCGCCGGGCAGGGCGCGGCACACGGCTTTCGCTTTTTCCATATTCATGCTTGCCTCAAGCCAGCCAGCGCTTGCGGCGGCGGTAAAACTTCATGTCGCGGAAGCTCTTGCGGCCGGCGCCGGACATGCCGAGGTAGAACTCTTTCACGTCCTCGTTGTTGGCCAGTTCGGACGCTTCGCCTTCCATCACCACCCGGCCGTTCTCCAGGATGTAGCCGAAGTCCGCGTAGCGCAGCGCCACGTTGGTGTTCTGCTCGGCCAGCAGGAAGGACACGTTTTCCTTGTGGTTCAAGTCCTTCACGATGCCGAAGATTTCGTCGACGATCTGCGGCGCGATGCCCATCGACGGTTCATCGAGCAGTATCATGGAAGGCTTGGCCATCAGGGCACGGCCGATGGCGCACATCTGCTGCTCGCCGCCCGAGGTGTAGCCGGCCTGGCTGGAGCGGCGCTCCCTCAGGCGCGGGAAGTAGTGATACACCTTGTCCAGCGACTCCTTCAGCTCGGCGCGGCTCAGGCTGCGCGTGTAGGCGCCCGTCAGCAGGTTCTCCTCGATGGTCAGGTGGCCGAAGCAGTGGCGCCCTTCCATCACTTGCGACAGGCCGCGTTTCACCAGTTCGTTCGGCGTCAGATGGTCCACGCGCTCGCCCTTGAACTGGACTTCGCCCTTGGTGACGTCGCCCCGTTCGCCGCGCAGCAGCGTGGAGACGGTCTTCAGCGTGGTGGACTTGCCCGCGCCGTTGGCGCCCAGCAGCGCCACGATCTTCCCTTGCGGGACTTGCAGCGAAACGCCTTTCAGCACCAGGATCACGTGGTCGTAAATGACCTCGATGTTGTTCACCGAAAGGTAGGGCGGCGGAGCGGTGGAGGTAGCGGTATCCATGGCGGCTTTTCCAAAAATGGTTCGATGGGCGGGCTGGCGGCCCGCCCCGGGGAGTTACTTCGCGCAGGCCGGCGTGATGCCTTTCTCGGCCGCGTACTTGGCGGACGATTCCTCCACCAGCTTGCGGGTCAGCGCCTTGTCGCCCACCACCCAGTTCGGCGTGATGGCGACCCACTTCTTGCCGTCCCACTGCTGCACCTTCACGGCGCCCGAACCCTCGTGGTCGTCGCAGGTGGTTTTCACCGGCGGGAACATGCCCAGCGCGCCCAGCGCTTTCTGGCGCGCCTCGTTGATGTCCATGTTCTCCAGGCCCCAGCGCACCTGGTCGCCGGTCATCACTTTGCCCTTGCCGAATTTCTCCTGCGCGGTGCGGATCGCCTCCGCGTACAGGATGCCGGCCGTCATGCCGCGCATGTGGTACACCGAACCGATGCGGCTCTGGTCGGCCAGGTTGCCCTTGCCGGCGGCGTACACCTTCTTGCGCAGTTCATCGAGCACGGGATAATTGCCCGGCGTGTTGAAGGTCATCGAGGTATAGCCCTTGGCCGCGTCGCCGGACGCAATGGTGTCCTCCTCCGAGCCGGCCCACCACACGCCCAGCATCTTCTCGCGCGGGAAGCCGTTGCGCTGCGCGGTCTTGATGGCGACCGAGTTCATCACGCCCCAGCCCCACAGGATCACGTGGTCCGGGTTGGCCTGGCGGATCTGCAGCCACTGCGACTGCTGCTCGCTGCCCGGCGGCGCCACGGCGATCTTGATCAGTTCAAAGCCGTGCTGCTTGGCCAGTTCCTCCAGCACCGGCAAGGGTTCCTTGCCGAAGGCCGAGTCGTGGTACAGGTGCACGATCTTCTTGCCCTTCAGCTTGGCCATGCCGCCGTTCTTATCGCCCAGGTATTTGATCATGGCGGCGGCCTGGTTCCAGTAGCTGGTAATCAGCGGGAACACATAGGGGAAGACCTTGCCGTTGGCGGCGTCCGAACGGCCGTAGCCCAGGGTGGTCATGGGCACTTTGTCCTTGGCCACGCGGTCCAGGATGCCGTAGGCGATGCCGGTCGACAGCGGCTCCACCAGCGTGGCGCCGCCGTTCTTGGTTTTCAGTCGTTCGTAGCATTCGATGCCGCGCGACGGGTTGTATTCGGTTTCGCATTCTTCCCACGCGATCTTCACGCCGTTGATGCCGCCGTTGGCGTTCACCAGGTTGAAGTAGTCGATGGTGCCGCCGTAGAAGCCGGAGCCGCCGGCAGCGTAAGGGCCGACGCGGTAGGAAGGCAGCGCGATGAACTGTTCGGACTGGGCGAATGCGCCACCCACGGTTGCCAGCAGGGTAGCGCCTATCACCAGGGATTTAATCGATTTCATTTTTGTCTCCTTCGTTGTTGTAAGCCGCGCTCAGTGCGGGAAAGGCCACAGGCGCAATTTCTCTTTACCGATTTGCCACAAACGCGCCAGACCGTGAGGTTCCACGATCAGGAAAAAGATGATGAGGGCGCCAAACACCATCAACTCGAGATTCGACGCCACGCTGGTCGGCAGCCCCAGGCCGTGCGCCACGATGTTCAGGAACACCGGCAGCAGCACGATGAAGGCCGCGCCCAGGAAGGAGCCCAGGATCGAGCCCACGCCGCCGATGATGATCATGAACAGGATGCGGAACGACAGGTCCAGGTTGTACGCTTCCGGCTCCACCGTGCCGAGGTAGGCGAAGGCGTACAGCGCGCCGGCCACGCCGCAGTAGAAGGAACTCACCGCGAAGGCCATCAGCTTGGTGCGCAGCGGGCGGAAGCCGATCACTTCGGCCGCCACGTCCATGTCGCGGATCGCCATCCAGGAGCGGCCCACGTTGGAGCGCACCATGTTCTTGGCCAGCAGCGCCATGATGGACACCACCAGCAGCACCAGCAGGTATTTGCGGGCCGGGGTGTCGAAAGCGTAGCCGAGGATTTCCATTTTCTGCGCGGTGATCACGCCGGACGAGCTGTAATTCGTCAGCCAGCCTATCTTGGTCAGGCACCACACCACGAAGAACTGCGTGGCCAGCGTGGACGCGGCCAGGTAGAAGCCGCGGATGCGCAGCGACGGCAGGCCGAAGGCGATGCCCACCATGGCCGCGCACAGGCCGCCCAGCACAAAGGCCAGCAGCACCGGGATGCCCGGGATGCGCAGGATGAAGTTGTAGGAGGCGAAGGCTCCCACCGCCATGAAGGCGGCGGTGCCCAGCGACAGCTGGCCGGCGTAGCCGGTGAGGATGTTGAGCCCGAGCGCGGCCAGCGCAAAGATCAGGAAGGGGATCAGGATGGCCGACAGCATGTAGGGCGATGCCAGCAGCGGCAGCGCCAGCACCGCCACCGCCAGCGTTGCGACGACGGCGATGCGGTCCTGGCGGATCGGGAAGATCTGGCCGTCGGTTTCGTAGCGGGTTTTGAATTGTCCTGCTTCACGATAGAACATGGTGGAGTCCTCTCAAATCCTGCGGATGATTTTTTCGCCGAACAGGCCTTCGGGCCGTACCAGCAGGAACAGCAGGGCCAGCACATAAGGGAACCAGCCCTCGATGCCGCCGCCCACCATGGGGCCGATGTAGACTTCCGCCAGCTTCTCGGAGGCGCCGATAATCAGGCCGCCGACAATCGCGCCAGGCACCGAGGTGAAGCCGCCCAGGATCAGCACCGGCAAGGCTTTCAGCGCGATGAAGGTGAGCGCGAACTGCACGCCGTTGCGCGCGCCCCACAGCAGGCCCGCTACCAGCGCCACCATGCCCGCCACCGCCCACAGGATGCCCCAGATGCGCTGCAGCGGGATGCCCACCGCCAGCGCGGCCTGGTGGTCGTCGGCCACGGCGCGCAGCGCGCGGCCCACCTTGGTCTTGGAGAACACCAGCGACAGGACCAGCACCATCACGCCGCACACGGCGGCCGCCGTCACGTCGAACTGCGACACGATGATGTTGAACTTGTCCATCAGGATCTGCAGCGGGACGTCCTCGATGGGCAGTTCCAGGCGGTGCACCTGCGAGCCCCACATCAGCTGCGCCAGGCCTTCGATGAAGAAGGCCAGGCCGATGGTGGCCATGAACAGCGTGATCTCCGGCTGGTTCACCAGCGGCCGCAGCACCACGCGCTCGATGGCCAGGCCGAGGATGATCATGGCCACCACGGTGGCCGGTATCGCCAGCCACAGCGAGAAGCCGAACTTGTCCATCAGGCCCACGCAGGTCAGGGCGGCGAAAAACACCATGGCGCCCTGGGCGAAGTTGAACACGCCGGAGGCTTTGTAGATCAGCACGAAGCCGATCGCCACCAGCGCGTACATCACGCCGGAAAGCAGGCCGCCGATCAGCACTTCAAAGAAAAAACTGATATTCATGGTGGCGCCCCTTAATGCGTGCCGAGATAAGCGTTGATCACGTCCTGGTTGCTGCGCACTTCGTCCGGCGTGCCGTCGCCGATCTTTTTGCCGTAGTCGAGCACCACCACGCGGTCCGAGATATCCATCACCACGCCCATGTCGTGTTCGATCAGCACGATGGTGGTGCCGAACTGGTCGTTCACGTCGAGGATGAAGCGGCACATGTCCTGCTTTTCTTCCACGTTCATGCCGGCCATCGGCTCGTCCAGCAGCAGGATCTCCGGCTCGGCGGCCAGCGCCCGGCCCAGCTCCACGCGCTTTTGCAGGCCGTAGGGCAGGCGGCCCACCGGCGTTTTGCGGATGGCCTGGATTTCCAGGAAGTCGATGATCTCTTCGGCCTTCACGCGGTGCGCAATTTCCTCGCGCCGCGCCGGGCCCCAGTACAGGGCCTGCATCAGGAAGTTGGACTTCATCTTGAGGTTACGGCCGGTCATGATGTTGTCCAGCACCGTCATGCCCTTGAACAGCGCGATGTTCTGGAAGGTGCGCGCAATGCCGGACTTGGCGGCCGCGTAGCAGTCCATGCCCTTGCGCTGCTGGCCCTTGTGGATGATGGAGCCCTGCTGCGGGCGGTACACGCCGTTGATCACGTTCAGCATCGAGCTCTTGCCCGCGCCGTTGGGGCCGATGATGGCGCGGATCTCGTGCTGGCGCACGTCGAAGGAGATGTCGGTCAGCGCCTTCACGCCGCCGAAGGACAGCGAGATGTTTTTCAGGTCCAGGATCACGGGGCCAACGCGCCGTGTGGCGCGCAGCAGCGCGTCGGGTTCGTTCATTTGCATGGAAGTCTCCTCGATCACGCCGCTTTACCCACAACCGGGTATGTCTTGCTGTCCTTGATCTTCAAATCGGCGGCGGCCGTGCCGACGCGGCCGTCCTCGAATTTGACCTGCGTCTCGATGTACTGCGATGGCTTGCCGCCGTACAGCGCGTCGATCAGCACCGCGTACTTCTCGGCCACGAACTTGCGGCGCACCTTGCGGGTGCGGGTCAGTTCGTCGTCGTCCGGGTCCAGCTCCTTGTGCAGCACCAGGAAGCGCGAGATCTGAGTATTGCCCATCAGCGCTTCGGAAGCCAGGTCGGCGTTGACCTTCTCGATGCATTCCTGCACCAGCTCATAAGTCTGCGGCAGGCCAGCCAGGTCGGTGTAGCCCGAGTAGGCGATGCCGCGCCGTTCGGCCCAGTTGCCCACCGCCTCGATATCGATGTTGATGAAGGCGCACACCTGGTCGCGCTCATGGCCGAAGGCCACCGCCTCTTTGATGAAGGGGAAGAACTTCAGCTTGTTCTCGATGTAGTTCGGCGCGAAGATGGTGCCGCACTTCATCTTGCCCACGTCGGCCGCGCGGTCGATGATCTTCAGGTGGCCTTCGCTGTCGAACACGCCCGCGTCGCCGGTGTGGAAGTAGCCTTGCTCGTCCAGCGCTTCGGCGGTGGCGTCGGGGCGCTTGTAGTAGCAGTGCATGGTGGAGGCGGACTTCACCAGCACCTCGCCGTTCGAGGCCAGCTTCACTTCCACGCCCGGGGCAGGCAGGCCCACGCTGTCGAACTTGATGTTGCGGTCCGGCTGCAGGCAGATATAGGCGCAGGTTTCGGTGGAGCCGTAGAACTGCTTCAGGTTCACGCCGATGGAGCGGTAGAAGCGGAACAGGTCCGGGCCGATGGCGGCGCCGGCCGTGTAGGCCACGCGCACGCGGGACATGCCCAGCACATTCTTCAGCGGGCCGTACACCAGCAGGCGGCCCAGCGCGTACTTGATGCTGTCGCCCAGCGGCACCGGCTTGCCGTCCAGGATGTCGGCGCCGCTGCGGCGCGCCACGTCCATAAAGTAGTGGAACATGCGCTGCTTGATGGCGCCGGCGTCCTCCATCCGTATCATCACCGTGGTCAGCATGTTCTCGAACACGCGCGGCGGGGCGAAGTAGAAGGTGGGGCCGATCTCGCGCATGTCCGTCATCACCGTGTCGCCCGATTCCGGGCAGTTCACGGTGAAGCCGGCCACCATGGCCTGCGCCACCGAGAACAGGCAGTCGCCGACCCAGGCCATGGGCAGGTAGGACAGCACGTTTTCTTCGTCGGTGAGCTTCTCGAAGGTGACGCCGCCTTCGCCGGCCTCGATAAAGGCGGCGTGGGTCTGGCACACGCCTTTCGGGCGGCCGGTGGTGCCGGAGGTGTAGAGGATGATGGCGGTATCGCCGGCCTGGCCGGCCTGCACGGCGGCGTCGAAGAAGCCGGGGTTGGCCTTGTCGTAGGCGCGGCCCAGTTCCTGCAGCTTGGCGAAGGAGATCAGCTCCTTGTGCGTGTAGTGGCGCATGCCGCGCTCATCGTCGTAGGCGATATGCTCGATGTGCGGATAGAGTTCGGCCAGCTCGTGCAGCTTGTCGACCTGCTCCTGGTCTTCCACGATGGCGTAGCGGATTTCCGCGTTCTCCAGCACGTAGGCCATGTCGGCGGCGGGCGCGTCCTGGTACAGCGGCACCGGCACGCCGCCCAGGCATTGCGCGGCCAGCATGGACCAGTACAGGCGCGGACGGTTGTCGCCGATGATGGCCAGGTTCATGCCGCGCTCGAAGCCGAGCGAGGCCAGGCCGCAGGCGAGGGCGCGCACCTCCTCGTTCACCTGGGCCCAGGTCCAGGTCTGCCAGATGCCCAAATACTTTTCGCGGAACGCGGGCTTGTGCGCTCTCACTTTCCCGTGCTGCAGCAAGCGGCGGGGGAATGTCTCCAGATCTGTCTGCACCATTGTCTCCTTCATGGCTCGTGGGAGCGAGGGGTATACTATTGTCTGGTTCAGTGCTTTTTTTGTGTGATGATAGTAGCTCGCGTTTCGCCGGCGCGTTGTCTTTTCGGTGACAATTCACTCATATTTTGACGTTGCTATGCAACAATGACAAACAACCAACCGACCCTTAAAGAAGCGCTGCGCTCCGCCATCTGGGCGCAGGCGCTCACGCCCGAGCAAATGGCCCGGGTAGAAGCCGACACTTACGAGACGTTCGTGCCGAAAGGCGGCTTTGTGTGCCGTAAAGGCGAAGAGGTCGACAACTGGGTGGGCATCATTGCCGGCATGGTCAAGATGAACAATTTCTCGCCGTCCGGCAAGAGCGTCACCTTCACCGGCGTGCCGCCCGGAGGCTGGTTCGGCGAAGGCTCCCTGCTGAAGAACGAACCGCGCAAATACGACGCCATGGCGCTGCGCGACAGCCGCATCGCGCGCATGCCGGCCGACACTTTTAACTGGCTGCTGGAAACGAGTCTACCGTTTACCCGCTTTTTGTTGATGCAGCTCAATGAACGGCTGGGGCAGTTCATCGGCATGGTGGAAAACGACCGCCTGCTCGACATCGACACGCGCGTGGCGCGCTGCCTGGCCGGGCTGTTCAACTCGCTGCTGTATCCGGGGATCGAAAAGCTGGTGCAGATTTCGCAGGAAGAAATCGGCCTGCTGTCGGGGGCTTCGCGCCAGCGCGCCAACCAGGCCTTGCAGGTGCTGGAGAAGCAGGGCCTGCTGCGCCTGGACTACGGCGGCATCCGCATCCTCGACCTGGAAGGCTTGCGGCGTTACGAAACGTCCGAGGCTTAAAACCAGTTGCGCCTGAGGCCGAAGGCGATCGCCAGCAATACCACGCCGGTCAGGGTCAGGATGGCGGCGCGCTTGCTTTGCATCATAGGCGGCGTCTGCCCGTCCACTTGCGGCCGCAGCCACTCGAGCAGGTAGGCCAGCGCGAACGAGAAGTATCCCAGGCTGGCGATCAATTCGTGCTTCTTTCCCTCGGAAATTCCAGAAACCAGATCGGCAATCGCAGCAATCAGGAACAGGCCGACAATCCACGGAGCGTATTTTCTTTGCATGCAGCAATTTTATCATTTGATAAAGCTGCCCGGAACGTCCCGAGCGTTGCGTTCTCCGGGCCGCTGGCAGTGTGTTAGTGGCATAACACTACGCTGTGAGCAGTTGGTATAAGCTGTGGGGTATCACTCACCTGTTGCAGGAGGGCATAGCATGGATACCCTGGCACGCCGGATCGGCGAAATGTTGGTGTTGCGCGGCGCAGCGTCGGCCGTGGCACGATGGGGGGTGATGCGCGTGGTCGGCGTGGCCGGCCTGGCGGCGCTGGCTGGCTACTACCTGTTCTCGCACAAGAAAGGCGAGCAGCAGCTGCGCCTGCTGCCGGCGTCCGATGCGGCCGAGCGCAGCGGCAACTCCGGCTGGCCCGGCGAAGACCGCCGCCGCGCCCCCGAGCTCGAGCCGGGCACGACCTATCCCGGCGAGCGCCGCACCCTGCATTGAGGTCTACATCAAAGTTTGCTGCGAGGTATGATAGAGCCAAGTCGACTGCATCACTTTGCTCATGCCAAACTTAGAACTTTCTTCCGTCGCCGGCCGCCTCGCCGCTTTGCGGGCGGCCATGCGGGACCGCCAGATCGACGCCTGCATGGTGCCGTCCGCCGATCCGCACCTGTCCGAATATTTGCCGCAGCACTGGCAGGGCCGCGAATGGCTGTCGGGCTTCACCGGCTCGGTGGGCACCTTCATCATCACCGCCGATTTCGCGGGCGTGTGGACCGACGGGCGCTACTGGACCCAGGCCGAGTCCGAGCTGGCCGGCAGCACGGTACAGCTGATGAAAATTTCATCCGGCGCCAGCGTGCAGTACGTGGACTGGCTGGCCGAACATACGCAGCCGGGCCAGACAGTCGCGGTCGATGGCGCGGTGCTGGGCCTGGCCGTGGCGCGCCTGCTGGAGCAGGCGCTGGCCGCCAACAATGTCACCCTGCGCACGGAGCGCGATCTTCTGATCGACATCTGGCAGGACCGCCCCAGTCTGCCAACGGCGGAAGTCTACGAGCTGCTGCCGCCTTACGCCACCAGCAGCCGCACCGAAAAACTGGCCGACCTGCGCGCGGCGATGGCCCGGCACGGCGCCGGCCGCCACGTGATTTCCACGCTGGACGATATCGCCTGGCTGTTCAACCTGCGCGGCGCGGACGTCAATTACAACCCGGTTTTCCTGGCACACGCCCTCATCGATCCGGTACGCGCCACATTATTCGTGGCCGAAGGCAAGGTGCCGGCCGCGCTGCGCGCCGCGCTGGCGGAGCAGGGCGTGGACCTCGCGCCGTATGGCGGCTTCACCGCAGCCCTGGCGGCGCTGCCGCTGGACCTGCCGGTACTGCTGGACCCGCGCCGCGTCACTTACGGCACGCGCCAGGCGCTGCCCGCCGGCGTGAAGGCGGTGGAAGCGGTCAATCCGACCACCCTGGCCAAGTCCAGGAAATCCGACGCCGAAGCCGCGCACGTGCGCGCCACGATGGAGCAGGACGGCGCCGCGCTGTGCGAGTTCTTCTGCTGGCTGGAGCAGACCCTGGCCGACCCGCGGCGCGAACCGCTGACCGAGCTGGCCATCAACACCCGCATCACGGCCGCCCGCGCGCGCCGGCCGCGTTTCGTCAGCCCCAGTTTCGGCACCATCGCAGGCTTTAATTCAAACGGCGCCATCATGCATTACCGCGCCACCGAGGCAAACCACGCGGTGATCGAGGGCGACGGACTGCTGCTGATCGATTCCGGCGGCCAATACCTGGGCGGCACCACCGACATCACGCGCGTGGTGCCGGTGGGCGCCATCACCGCCGAGCACAGGCGCGATTTCACGCTGGTGCTGAAAGGCATGATCGCTTTGTCCGCCACCAAGTTTCCGAAGGGCACCAAGTCGCCGATGCTGGACGCCATCGCGCGCGCGCCGATCTGGGCGGCGGGCATCGATTTCGGCCACGGCACCGGCCACGGCGTGGGCTTTTTCCTGAACGTGCATGAAGGGCCGCAATCGATCTCGCCGTCGGCCATGCCGGAACCGCACACCGCCATGGAAGAGGGCATGATCACGTCGATCGAACCTGGCATCTACCGGCCCGGCCGCTGGGGCATCCGCATCGAAAACCTGGTGCTGAACCAGCCGGTGGACATGGGAGAGAGCGGGGGCGGGTTCGGTGAATTCCTGCGCTTCGAAACCCTGACCCTGTGCCCGATCGACACGCGCTGCCTGGACCACGCGCTGCTGCGCGAGGACGAGCGCGCCTGGCTCAACGACTATCACGCCACGGTGCGCCAGCGCCTGGCCCCGCACCTGTCCGGCGACGCGCTGGCCTGGCTGCACACCCGCACGGAGGCAGTATGAGTTCGGCCCGTTCCACCCGTGCCAGCAACGCGCTCGACCGTTTGAAAGAGCGCAGCGGCAACAAGCTGTACACCATGTCGCGCACCGGCAGCGGCCATTTCTTCCTCACCGCCGGCCCCGGCCAGCCGCCGCTGTGCGCGCCGATGGAGCTGGACGAGTTCGTCGCCTTCGTCAACGCGCAAGGGCCGCAGAAAGTCCAGCGCGTCAGCAAGCTGGACGTGGCGTTTGAAAAGCAGCTGACTAAAAAGACACCCGAAAAATAACCTGGGGACGGCCATGCCCGCCAATGCACTACTGGAAACCTATTGGTCCGCCAGCGAACTTGCCACCAACGCCATCGTGCTGCTGAACATCTTCGGCGCCCTGCTGCTGGGGCTGCTGGTCGGCTATGAGCGTTCGTATCACGGCCGGGCGGCCGGCATGCGCACCTATGGCCTGGTGTGCATGGCGTCCTGCGCGCTGACGGTGATCTCCGGCTACCCCTCGTTCTGGTACGGCGGCCACATGGCGCACGTCGGCAGCGTGATCGCCACCGATCCCACCCGCGTCATCCAGGGCATCGTCACCGGCATCGGCTTCCTGGGCGCGGGCGTCATCATGCGCGAAGGCTTCAATATCAGCGGCCTGACCACGGCCGCGTCGATCTGGGCCTCGTCGGCCATCGGCGTGATGATAGGCGTCGGTTTCTACCTTGGCGCCATGGGGCTGGCCTTCCTGTGTTCGATGTCGATGATTTACCTGTCCAAGCTGGAAGCCTGGCTGCCGTCGCGCCACGCGGTGGCGATGACCATGCGCTTCAAGGCCGGCTTTGTGCCGAACGAGGCCGCGCTGCGCGACATCGCGCTCAAGCGCGGCTACGAAATTGCCGGCGGATCGATGATGATCGCCAGCGACAAGGGCATGCAGGAATGGCGCTTCGTTGCCATTGCGCTGAGCAAGCACTCCGGCGCGACGATGTCGGAGCTGGCGGCGGAGATGGCGCTGTTCGAAGGCCTGGAGGGTTTCCAGGTTTCCCACGCGCGCAACTGAGGTTACTTTATGGTTTTAGCGACTGCACAAGACGTACTCGATTTCTGGTTCCTGCCGATAGGCGTGAAGGGCCACAACACGCAGCGGCCCGAATGGTTCCGCAAGGACGCGGCCTTCGACGCGCAGATCCGCGCCCAGTTCGGCGAGCTGGTGGAGCATGCCCTGCAGGGCGGCCTGCGCCACTGGGACGATGAGGGCACGCAAGGCACGCTGGCGCGCATCGTGGTGCTCGACCAGTTCACGCGCAATATCCACCGCGACACGCCGCTGGCGTTCGCGGGCGACAGCCTGGCGCTGGAGGCGGCGCTGGCGCTGGACAATTCCGGCGCCAACCAGACCTTGCCGCCGGTGCAGCGCATGTTCGCCTACCTGCCGTTCGAGCACGCGGAAAGCCTGTCCATGCAGCTGCGCTCGGTGGACTTGTTCGACATGCTGCGCGCCTCGGCCAGCGGCTTCGACAGCACCTTCGATTACGCCAAGCGCCATTACGAGATCATCCGCCGCTTCGGCCGCTTCCCGCACCGCAACGCCATTCTCGGCCGCGCATCCACTGCGGAAGAGACCGAGTTTCTCAAGCAGCCGGGATCGGGATTCTGATGCGCAGCCTGAGCGTGATCGGCGGCGGCCACGTGGGCCGCGCGCTGGGGCGTCTGTTCACGCAAGCCGGCGGGCAGGACGGCGCGGCCGCGCCGTTCGCGCTGCAAGACGTGCTGGCGCGCTCGGCCGCATCGGCGCAGCGCGCGGTGGACTTCATCGGCGCCGGCGCGGCTGCCGACGGCTACGCCGCGCTGCGCCCGGCCGATGTCTACATGTTATCGGTGGGCGACGACCAGATTGCGGCGGCCTGCGCCGCGCTGGCGGCGGCCGTGCCGCTCAAGGGCGCCATCGTGTTCCATTGCAGCGGCGCGCTGGCCTCCGGCCGCCTGCAGGCCGCGCGCGGCGCGGGCGCTTACGTGGCCAGCGTCCATCCCATCCGCAGCTTTGCCGATCCCGCAGCCGTGGCTGCCGCATTTGCGGGCACCTTCTGCGGCATCGAAGGCGACGCGCCGGCGCTGGCGGTGCTGGAGCCCGCGCTGCTGGCCATCGGCGCGCGCCCGGTCGCCATCGACGCTGCCGCCAAGACGGTCTACCACGCCGCCGCCGTGTTCGCGAGCAACTACCTGACCACCGTGCTGGACGCCGCCTTGCGCGCCTACCAGGCCGCCGGCATCCCCGAAGCCACCGCGCGCGAACTGGCCCAGCCGCTGGTGACGGAGACCGTGGCCAATGTGTTCCGCCTGGGCGCGGCGCCTGCGTTAAGCGGCCCCATCGCGCGCGGCGACATGGCCACCGTGGCGCGCCAGCAGCAGGCGGTATCGCAATGGGACGCCGCCACGGGCGAGCTTTACCAGGCCCTGGTGGCGCCAACTGTGAACTTGGCGCGCCGAAAGCACAACAAATAGCGGGAGTTGCTCCTCTACACTTCCGATTCCCTTGTAAAACCTCGGCAGAAGCAATAAGCTTAATTACTGGAAAACAAGAGCATGCCGGCCCCAATGGCGCGGCGGCCAAAGCGATAGGGGCAAGACCATGTTATTTCTGAAAAGTACGTCCGTAACGAAGGCGCCAGGCATCTACGAAGTGGATATCGCCGCCAAACCGCCAGGCAAGACTTACGGCGTCTACCTGGCCACGGACCCGGACAATCCGCCAGCCGACGTGCTGGCCGCGCTGGCCGCAGCCGGGTTCCAGAACACCCACAGCTCCGGCTACACCCACAAAGACCGCGGCAAAGTGCTGGACCTGCATTTCCAGAAAGACGGCACCGACCTGTTCAAAGGCTGGAAGCCTGAAGAGAACGAAGCCAACATGGCGCAGATCACCAAGATCTTCAGCGACGTCGGCATCGCCATCGCGCCGCGCGTCATGTCGCTGGCCGAAGCCTACGCGTAAATCCCCTGCGCTGATCCCGGCAGGCCGTCAGGCCTGCACTTGTCAGGCCTGCACTTCAATGTGGTACAGAGCCCATGGGCAGGAACCGAAACGGTCCTGCACGGGCTTGCTCGCCATTTCCGGCACCTTGTCCGCCTCGTACACCGCCCATAGCGGGCCCAGGCCGCCCAGCGCCATCGGCGCGCCGTCCATCTGCGTCGCCACGATGTAGCGGTGCGCGCGCGCCTGCGCCACCGTGATGCCGGCCGCATAGCCATCCACCGCGCGCAGCACGATCTTGCTGCTGTCCGCCAAAGTGGCGCCGGCCGCTTTCAATACGTCCAGCAGCAGCGGGCCGCGCAGCGCGTGCACCTTTCCGTCGTATTCCAGCGTGGGCTTGATGGCGATGGCCGGCAGCGCGGACAGTTCGGCGAAGTCGAAGGCGTGCGCCTTGTCGAAGCTGAGCTTTTGCTTGTGCATCATCTGGTCGCGCACCGGCTCGAACGGGCCGCGGTTCGGCTTGTTGATCGCGCCAGTGACGGTGAGCAGGGCGGGGCCGCGCGCCGGGGCGGCTGCGTGGGCGGGAGTCAGGGCGGGCAGGGTGGCCGCAGCGGCCAGCGTGCCGAGGAAGAGTCGTTTTTTCATACGGGTGTCATAGCGGTTATGGACCTTTTTTCCGAGCACTCCGGCGTGCTGGACGCCATCCCCGTTGAAGACGGCGAGCTGTACTTCATGCCCTGCCTGCCGCTATCGCAGGACAGCGCCGCCGTGCTGGCGCGGCTGGTGGCGGAGACGGACTGGCGCGCCGAGTCGATCACGCTGTGGGGCAAGCAGATGCTGCAGCCGCGCCTGACCGCCTGGCACGGCGAGGCGCGCTACACCTATTCCGGCATGACGCTGCAGCCGCAGCCATTCACGCCGCTGCAATCGGAGATCAAGCATGCCGTCGAGCAGGCCAGCGGCCAGCGCTTCAACAGCGTGCTGCTCAATTACTACCGCGACGGCCAGGACAGCATGGGCTTCCACAGCGACGACGAGAAAGAGCTGGGCCGCAATCCGGTGATCGCCTCGGTCAGCTTCGGCGCGCCGCGCACATTCATTCTCAAGCACAAGCGCTTGCCGAAGACCGTCAAGCTGGCGCTGGGCAACGGCAGCCTGCTGGTAATGGCCGGCGCCTTGCAGCACCACTGGCGGCACGGCATCAACAAGGAAAAGTCAGCGTCAGGGCCGCGTGTCAACCTCACCTTCCGCAATATTCTCGCTTAAATGCTTTCTTAAGCGCTTCTTAAGCTAAGTTCTGCCATTTTGTGGCGATCCTCTGCGTTTCAAGGGTGATTACATCTTCTCACAATTCTTACGGAATTGAGTGACCCGTAGAGGGTTTGCCAATGCTATCGTCCTTACATCGCGCTTCAAAACGAACTGCGATCCCAAGCAAGTCCCTTACTTTTTGCTGAAAGATCACTAACATGAAAAAAATTCTGTTCGCACTGATTACCTCCGCTACCGCCCTGGGCGGCATCTCCGCAGCCCAGGCTGCCGAACCGGGCACCGCTTATCTCGGCGCCGGCGTCGTGGCCAGCCAGCACAAGTACAGCCTGTCCAACGACACCAGTGGCGGCGACCGCAAGAGCGATGAATGGTCCGGCAAGATCTACGGTGGCTACCAGATCGACCCGACCTGGGCGGTTGAAGGCGGCTACACCGACTTCGGCAGCTCCAGCTACAAGTATTCCGTCGGCGGCAACAACGGCGCCATCGACAGCAAATCGCATTCCTTCTATGTAGCAGGCAAGGGCAGCTACCCGATCAACCCGCAGCTGTCCGCGTTCGGCAAGCTGGGTGTGGCCTATAACAAGAATGAAGTGCACGGCACCGGCCTGGCCGCGCCGTACGCCGTGGGCGACAGCAACCGCACCGGCCTGTACGCGTCGGTAGGCGCCGAGTATGCGATCAACCAGAAAGTGTCGCTGTCGCTCGAGTACGAGCACTACGGCAAGAACGATATCGACCAGGGCCGCAAAAAAGGCGCAGTCACCCTGGGCGCGCGCTACAACTTCTAACCTGAACGCTTAGCGTAGTTGCCGATCGAGGCCGGGCGCGACAGCGGCATCCTTGCGATGCTTATGTCCTTGTGCCCGCCTCCCAGTTTCAACCTGTTTTACATTGCTTCAAACCTGTTTCAACTGTTTCAACTGCTTTAACTGTTTCCTCCTCCTCCCCTTTTACTTCCCCTCGCAGCTCACGCGCTGCAAGGGGAAATTTTTTCCCCTCGCCTTGCCGTTCATGGTGCCTTCGATGCGGGCCTGCAGCTTGTCGCCTTCGCGCTTGTAGATGATGCGCTGGGGGAAGTCATGCCGGGGGTTCTCGAATACCACGCTGCTGCCTTCCAGGCTGGCCAGCTTGAACGACGCTTCCGGCTGGTTGTGCGGCTTGGCCACGTAGGCCAGCTGGCCATCCACTTCGCGGATCTGCACGAATTCCCAGGCCGTGGTCTGGCCGTTCCTGATGGTGCGGCTCATGCCGAGCAGGGTACCGCCGGCCGGCGCCATCCAGTGCTCGCCGGAGCCGGCTTCCGCGTCGGCGGCGGCCCAGCAGCCCGATAGCCAGCCAAGCTGGCCGATGGCGTCCGCGTTCAGCGGTGCGGCGCCGGCGCTGCCGGCGGTCAGGGCTGCGGCGACTGCTACGGCTGTCAGGGCTATTTTCATTTTTCTCTCCCGGGAATAAAAAAAGGCACGGTTAAAAAACCGTGCCTTGCGGCGTTTAGGTCGTCAGCGGCTTGTAGCGGATGCGCTTCGGCTTGGCGCCTTCTTCACCCAGGCGCTTCTTCTTGTCGGCTTCGTATTCCTGATAGTTGCCGTCGAAGAAGGTCACTTGCGAGTTGCCTTCGAAGGCCAGGATGTGGGTCGCGATACGGTCCAGGAACCAGCGATCGTGCGAGATCACCATCACGGAGCCGGCGAATTCCAGCAGCGCGTCTTCCAGCGCGCGCAGGGTTTCCACGTCCAGATCGTTCGACGGTTCATCCAGCAGCAGGACGTTGCCGCCCATCAGCAGGGTTTTCGCCAGGTGCAGACGGCCGCGCTCACCGCCGGACAGGTTGCCAACGATCTTTTGCTGATCGCCGCCCTTGAAGTTGAAGCGGCCCAGGTAGGCGCGCGACGGCATTTCGAAGCGGCCCACGCTCAGCATGTCGGCGCCGCCGGTCACGTCTTCGAACACGGTCTTCGCATCGGACAGCGCGTCGCGGTGCTGGTCGACTATGGACACCTTGGCGGTTTTGCCGATCAGCACTTCGCCGCTGTCCGGTACTTCTTTGCCGGTGATCATCTTGAACAGCGTCGATTTACCCGCGCCGTTGGGGCCGATAATGCCGACGATGGCGCCGGCCGGAATCGTGAAGCTCAGGTTGTCGATCAGCATGCGGTCGCCGAAGGACTTCGACACGTTCTTGAACTCGATCACTTCATTGCCCAAGCGCTCGGCCACAGGGATGAAGATCTCCTGGGTTTCGTTGCGCTTCTGGTATTCGTGCTCGCTCAGCTCGTTGAAGCGGGCCATGCGGGCCTTGGATTTGGCCTGGCGCGCTTTCGGGTTCTGGCGCGACCACTCCAATTCCTTCTGCAGCGCCTTCTGGCGTGCCGATTCGGTGGCTTCTTCCTGCTTCAGGCGGGCCTGCTTCTGGTCCAGCCAGGAGCTGTAGTTGCCTTTCCATGGAATGCCGCTGCCGCGGTCCAGTTCCAGGATCCATTCCGCCGCGTTGTCCAGGAAGTAGCGATCGTGGGTAATGCCGACCACGGTGCCCGGGAAGCGCACCAGGAACTGCTCCAGCCATTCCACCGATTCCGCGTCCAGGTGGTTGGTCGGTTCGTCGAGCAGCAGCATGTCCGGCTTGGACAGCAGCAGCTTGCACAGCGCCACGCGGCGCTTTTCACCGCCGGACAGCACGCTGATCTTCTGCTCCCAAGGCGGCAGGCGCAGCGCGTCGGCGGCCATTTCCAGCTGCAGGTTCAGGTTGCCGCCGTCGGACGACGAGATGATCGCTTCCAGGCGCGCCTGTTCGGCGGCCAGCGCGTCGAAGTCCGCGTCTTCTTCGGCGTAGGCGGCGTACACGGCGTCCAGCTTGGCTTGCGCTTCGAACGCTTCGCCCAGGCCGGATTCCACTTCCTGGCGCACGGTTTTTTCAGGATCCAGCTGCGGTTCCTGCGGCAGGTAGCCAATGTTCAGACCCGGCATCGGGCGCGCTTCGCCCTGGATGTCGGTGTCGATGCCGGCCATAATTTTCAGCAAGGTCGATTTACCGGAGCCGTTCAGGCCCAGCACGCCGATTTTTGCGCCCGGGAAGAAGGACAGCGAAATATCTTTGAGGATCTGGCGCTTGGGCGGGACGATTTTGCCCACGCGGTTCATGGTATAGACGTAGTTTGCCATTAGGAAATTCTCGATATGTTACGAAGGTCAACAAGGATACGCCAAACGCCGTGTTCCAGCTAGTTTCGGTTGGCTTCGGCCGGTTTTATGCGCTCCAGCGGGCAAACAGGGCCGCATCCACGCCCGGCGGAACGTACCATTTGCGGCGCTTGGGGTCCCAGCGGGCGCCGAGCTGCTTGGCTTCGTCCTTTTCCGCGAACGGCACGTTCAGCACCGTGACCGCGCGCGCCGACTGCCCGGAACGCGGGGCAGGCGCATCGGCGGCCGGCATCCCGGCGGGCGGCATCGCCGCCGGCGCACTGGCCTCCACCATGGAGCCGTCGGCGCGGACTTCCATCCATTTCACGCTGCCGTCCTCGAGGACGGTGCTGGTCTTGTATGGCGGGTCAAACGGCGGAGTGCTGGTCATGGGCTTTCTGCGTGTGGGCTGTTGGGCTACGTATTATATGGCGGCCGGCCGCTGGTCCACAGTGCGCGTGCTTCGGCGATGATGACGTCGGGCCGCTCTTCGGGCCAGAACAGCTTGCTGCCCGGCAGGCGCCGCACGCCCTGCGAGCGGCCCAGCGTGCGGTCCAGGTAGTTGGCGCCGGCCGGGGAGAAGATGGTGTCGCTGCTGCCCCACAGGATGCGGGTGGGGATGGCGGACGCTTTCAGCCCCGCCTCCACGCCGGCCAGCACGTTGCGTTCCAGCGCGATGGCGTAGGCATGCACCAGCCGCTTGCGCTGCGGCGTGGCCACCAGCGGGCGCAGATAGCAGTTGATGGCCTCGTCGCTGGGCTGGCGCGGGTCCTGGTAGCACTGGCCGCCCAGGCCCTGCGGCGAGCGGGCCAGTTCCTTGTCCGCCACCCAGGCGGCCAGCCAGGTGTCGGCGAAGGTGCCCGCGTGCGCCATCTCGATGACCGGCTTCAGGGCTTCGGGCGGGCAGTCGATTTCGCTGTCGCAGTTGGTGAGCAGCAGGGTGCGCACGCGCTGCGGGTGGCGCGTCATGAACAGTTGCGCGACGGCGCCGCCGCTGTCGTTGGCCACCAGGTCCACCTGGCCGACCGCCAGCCTGTCGAGCAGGGCGATCAGCATCGCCACCTGGGTGTCCGGCCCCACGTCCTGGCCGGCGGCGGGTTCGGTGTAGCCCAGGCCGAGGAAATCCGGGGCGATGCAGCGGCGCACCGCAGACAGCGGGCCGAGCACGCCGCGCCACTGGAAGCTGTTGAGGGGAAAACCGTGCAGGAACAGCGCTGCCGCGCCGCTGCCGCGCTCGGTGTAAGCGATGCGGCCGAAAGCGGTGGCGGCGAACCGGCGCGTTGCGTGAAACTCGGCGGCCGACAGCGATGCGGGCGGTCCGGACTGCCCCGGCGCCTGCGGTAGCCCGGGCGCGGCCAAGGCGGGTGCAGCGGCGGCTGGCCGCTCTGCCGCCGTCGCCGCTGCCGCATGGCGGGAGGCCGCCAACGACATGGCGGCCAGGGTGAGTCCGATGAAGTTTCTGCGTTGCATGGTCAGCTCCTTGTGTGGTCAGGGCTGCATCTTCGCGCCGGCGCGGGCGGGCGGCAATTCCCGGCCGCGTCATGAAAGCATGACCTCGGAGGTTATGGAAGCTGGCCGCGCCCTTCATTACAATGCTTGCATGGAAAACAAAACGTTAGCGGCAGTGGGCGCCATGTTGCGCGAGTGGCGCGTCGCGCGGCGCCTGAGCCAGCTCGACCTGGCTTTGCAGGCCGACATCTCGGCGCGCCACCTGAGCTATGTTGAAACCGGCAAGGCCCAGCCCAGCCGCGACATGATCGCGCGACTGTCCGAGTCGCTGGAAGTGCCTTTGCGGCACAGGAATGCGCTGCTGGTGGCCGGCGGCTTTGCGCCGGTCTATCCGGAAACCGAGCTGGACGCCCCCAAGCTGGCGCAAATGCGTTACGCGGTGGAAGCCATGCTGGCGCAACAGGAACCGTATCCCGCCTTTCTGCTCAACAAGCACTGGGACGTGCTCATGGCCAACGAGGCGGCGAAAAAGCTGAACCGCTTCATGCTGGGCGGGCGGGACAGCAAACACGGCAACATGCTGCGGCAGATTTTCGACCCCGACGACCTGCGGCCCGCCTTTGCCAACTGGGAGGAGCTGGCCGGCAACCTGCTGCGCCACCTGCAAAACGAGGCCGCCGCGTCGCCTTTGGACGGCAAGGCGCGGGCGCTGCTGGACGAAATGCTGGCCTATCCCGGCGTGCCCCGGCACTGGCGCCACCGCGCACCGGACAGCGCGCCGGCCCCGGTGCTGACCACCTCGTTCGACCGCCATGGCGTGCAGCTGAGCTTTTTCTCCACCATCACCACCTTCGGCACCCCGCGCGACGTCACGCTCGACGAGCTGCACATCGAGGCTTGTTTCCCGGCCGACGCGCAGACGGCGGCGTTCTGCCGCCAGCTTGGTTAGCCAAACGGCGCTAGCCGGCGGTCTTGGCGCCGGCCGCCGCCGTGGCGCGCCGCGAGGCCCACAGCCCCTCGGCCATATAGATGCCCAGCGCGCTCCAGATCACGACGAAGCCGGCCAGCCGCTCCGGCGAGAACGCTTCGTGGAAGATCCACACCCCCAGCAGCATCTGCATGGTAGGCGACAGGTATTGCAGCATGCCCAGCACGCCCATCGGGATGCGGCGCGCGCCGGCGGCGAACATCAGCAGCGGGATGGCGGTGATCGGCCCGGCCGCCGCCAGCAGCCAGCGGGTGCTGTCGTGCGGCGCGTTGATGAAGGTGTTCTGGCCGTGCAGCGACAGCCAGATGACATAGGCGAGCGCCAGCGGGAACAGGATGATGGTCTCGAACGACAAGCCCTCCAGGGCCGCCAGCGCCGCCGTCTTGCGCAGCAGGCCGTAGCCGCCGAAGGTGATGCCCAGGATCAGCGCGATATACGGCGGCTGGCCGGCCTGCCAGGTCAGCCAGGCCACGCCGCAGGCGGCGATGCCGATGGCGATCCACTGCCCGCGCCGCATCTTCTCCTTCAGCACCAGCAGCCCCAGCAGTACATTGACCAGCGGGTTGATGAAATAGCCCAGGCTGGCGTCGATCACGTGGCCGTTGTTGACGGCCCAGATGTAGACGAACCAGTTCGCCGTCAGCAATACCGCGCTGGCGACAAAACTGGCCACCACGCGCGGCTTGCGCAGCACCTCCGGCAGCCAGCGCCACTGGCCGCGCGCGGTCAGCACCAGCGCCAGGAAGAGCAGCGACCACAGCATGCGGTGGGCCAGGATTTCGATCGGCGGCACCTCGCCCAGGGCGTGGAAATACAGCGGGAACAGGCCCCAGCAGAAAAACGCGAGCGTGGCGTACAGGATGCCTGTGTTCATGGTGTCGGTAGGGGGAGTCGAAGGTGAAACGGCGGCGGTCTGCCATTATCCGGGAAAACGCCGCATTCCGCTGGGGGCGGTAGAATGGACGGCCCAATCAGCGGAGCCCGGCCATGCCAGAATGCACTTGCAAATTGACCATAGTTGGCCTATTGTGCAACGCACCAGAACAAACTCAGGTGCAATCTTGACGTCGGAACATAAGAAAAGCAGCCTCGTCGCACTGACGCTAGCTGCCGTCGGCATCGTCTATGGCGATATCGGCACCAGTCCCCTGTATACCCTTAAAACCATCTTCGACCCCGCGCACGGCCTGGCGTTGACGCCGGCCAACCTGGTCGGCATCGTGTCCCTGATCTTCTGGGGCCTGACCGTGATCGTGTCGCTCAAATATGTCACGCTGGTGCTGCGCGCCGACAACCGCGGCGAAGGCGGCATCATGGCGCTGATGGCGCTGGCGCTCAATTCGGTCAGCCGCGCCTCGCGCTGGCATGTGCCGCTGATGCTGGTGGGCGTGTTCGGCGCCACCCTGTTCTATGGCGACAGCGTGATCACCCCCGCCATTTCGGTGCTGTCGGCCATCGAGGGCCTGGAAGTGGCCACTCCGGCCTTCAAGCCCTACGTGGTGCCGCTGACCATTATCGTGCTGGTGGCGCTGTACGCGGTGCAGTCGCACGGCACGGCCGGCATCGGCCGCTGGTTCGGCCCCATCATGCTGATCTGGTTCGGCGCGCTGGCCACCATGGGCGTGGTCAACATCGTGCAGGCGCCGGCCATCCTGGCCGCGCTCAATCCCTGGCACGCGCTGGTGTTCATGTACGAGAACCAGTTCATCGCTTTCGTGGCGCTGGGCGCGGTGGTGCTGGCCTTCACCGGCGCCGAGGCGCTGTATGCCGACATGGGCCACTTCGGCAAGGCGCCGATCCGCGTGGCCTGGTTCGCCATCGCCTTCCCGGCGCTGGCGCTGAACTACCTGGGCCAGGGCGGCCTGCTGCTGGTGCATCCGGAAGCCATCTCCAATCCCTTCTACCAGCAACTGGGCGCCTGGAGCGTCTACCCGCTGGTGGTCCTGTCGACCATGGCCACCGTGATCGCCTCGCAAGCCACCATTTCCGGCACCTTCTCGATGACCAAGCAGGCCATCGCCCTGGGCCTGCTGCCGCGCATGCGCGTGTGCCACACCTCGGAGAGCGAGATCGGCCAGATCTACATCCCGGCGGTCAACTGGCTGCAGCTGGCCGTGGTGCTGCTGGCGGTAGTCGGCTTCGGCTCGTCGGAAAACCTGGCCGCCGCCTACGGCATTGCCGTCACGGCCACGATGCTGTCGACCACCGTCCTGACCTTCTTCGTGATCCGCTACCGCTGGAAGCTGCCGCTGCTGCTGTGCTGGAGCGCCACCGGCTTCTTCCTGCTGATCGACATCATGCTGTTCTCGGCGTCTTCGCTGAAACTGCTGCATGGCGGCTGGTTCCCGCTGCTGCTGGGCAGCGTGCTGTTTACCGTGATGCTGACCTGGCGCGACGGCCGCGAACTGGTGTTCAAGAACCTGGAAAAGCACGCCATCCCGCTGGAAGCCTTCCTGTCCTCGCTGTTCATGGCGCCGCCGGTGCGCGTGTTCGGCACCGCCATCTTCCTGCGCGGCGAAAGCGACGGCGTGCCGCACGCGCTGCTGCACAACCTGTCGCACAACAAGGTGCTGCACGAGCGCGTGGTGTTCATCACCGTGCACATCGTGGAGGAGCCATGGGTGGCGCCCGAGGAGCAGGTCAAGATCGTCGACCTGGGCCACCAGTGCTACCAGGTCAACGTGCACTACGGCTTCAAGGACGAGCCGGACATCCCGAACGTGCTGACGCTGTGCGGCCGCCACGGACTGGAATTCGAGATGATGGAAACCTCCTTCTTCATCGCGCGCCAGACCGTCATTTCCACCCCGGGCGCCGGCATGGCGTCGTGGCGCGAGAGCCTGTTCGTGGCCATGTCGCGCAACGCGCGCGCGGCGGCGGATTATTACCAGATTCCACCCAACCGGGTGATTGAACTGGGCACGCAGGTGGAAATTTGAGACAGGGAATTTGTAACTGAATGTTCTGCCTGAAAAGGCGCCGTTGCAGTCTGATACACTTCTGCTCCGACGGCGTCCGGATGGAGTGCCAGCGCAGTGCAAGTTACATGTTCAACAATACAAAGGTAATCATGAAATCGATGTTCCAACTGATCGCGTCGCTCGCCTGCGTAGCGGCGCTGACCGCTTGCGGCTCGCCTGCCAGCACCACCAAGACCGAAGAGCTGCCGCCGCAGCCGGTCTATGCGAAAACCGAACTGGCCGCCGGCAGCGGCGAACAGGTGGTGGCCAACGATCTGGTGCAAGTGACGTATTCGACCTTCCTGTACGATTCGACCAAGCCGAACTCGCGCGGCGCCCAGGTGGACGGCTCGCCTTCGGCGGTGTACGCCATCGGCACCGGCCGCTGGCTGCCGGGCGCGGACCAGGGCGTGATCGGCATGCGCAAGGGCGGCACGGTGCAGCTGGTGCTGCCGTCCAACCTGGCTTACGGCGTGTACACCTACTCCAACCCGGCCTACACCGCCAAGGTGGCGGCCAACACCCCGGTGGTGATGGAAATCACGGTACTGGGCATCACCAAGCCGTCGCCGTCGGCCCAGGTCACCATCATCGACCAGACCATCGGCACCGGCGCCGAAGTGACCGCCACCAAGACGCTGAGCGTGCACTACACCGGCTGGATCTACGACAAGACCGCCGCCGACCAGCATGGCGCCAAATTCGACAGCTCGCGCGACAAGGGCGTGCCGTTCGAGTTCACGCTGAGCAGCAGCGTCATCGAAGGCTGGAAGCGCGGCGTGGTGGGCATGAAGGTGGGCGGCAAGCGCACCCTGATCATCCCGCCTGAACTGGGCTACGGCTTCACCGCCCAGACCAATATCCCGGCTGGCTCCACGCTGATCTTCGACATTGAACTGCTGAGCATGAAGTAAGCTTCATGCGCAACGAAAAAGGGCGGCCTTGATGGCCGCCCTTTTTTCATGGTGCGCCGCTCACGGCGTCAAGGTGAAGTTGACGCCGGCCTGGTTGGCCGCCGTAATGTCCACCGAAGCCACGCTCTTGCTCGCATAGCCGGCGGCCGTGGCCTCCACCTGGTATTTGCCCGCGCCCGGCTGCACCGTGGCGGCGCTGGCGAACACCAGCGGCAACGCGGCGCTGTAGGCGGCGTACTGCGGCGCGGCCAGCGGCAGGCCGGCCAGCGTGTAGGCGCCGCTGGCCAGGTCCGCGCCCTGGTATTTGATGGTCACCACCGGGCCGGCGGCAAAGGTCTGCTTGGCGGCGACGTATGCCGCCTCGGTGGCGCTGGCGGGAGCCAGCGTGACGGCGCCGCTGATGCTGCCGCCGGGCGAGGCCGGCAGCGCGATCGGGGCGGCCGCCTGGCTGACGGCCACCATGGCGCTGGTGCTGGTGACCGGCACCGCGCCCACCACGGCGGCGGCGCGGCCGTCGGCCGTCACCACCACCTCGTAGTTGCCAAGCGGCAGACGGGTGAGTGCGAATTCGCCGGTGGTGGCGTTCGGTACGGTGCTGCTGACGATGGCGCCGTTCTGCTGCGCGCTGACCATCACGCGGCTGCCCAGCAGGCTGGTGGCAACGTAGCCGCTGATGCCGTTCAGCGTGGTGGGAATCACCTTGACCACCGGTTTCAGCGCGTACTTGCCGTTGCCCCGGGTGACCACGGACTTGCAGGCGTCGAAGTCCAGCACCAGGTCCACGCGCTGGCCGGCGGCCACGTCGAACTCGTTGGTCAGCTTGATGCCGCTCTGTACCGCGCTGGGCGTCTCCAGCGAGACTTCGGCCGTGCCGCCGGACGGCACCACGGAGTTGGCCAGGCCGGCGCCGGTGTTCGGGTCCAGTACCAGGCGGATCTGCGTGTAGCGGCCGGCCGCCAGCGAGGTCTGGCCCAGTGCATCCAGCGTGCCGTTGGCCAGGTTCAGCAGGTTGATCTTGCGCGCCGGGGACAGCGTGATGTCGCTCCAGCCGCTGTCGGTGTCGCCCGCCGTGCTGCTCTGGTGCACGCGCACTTTGCTGACGGTGACGTTGACGGCGTCGAAGCCGCAGGCCGGGGCGTCGGTCAGCGACACGCCCAGCGTGCCGAGGGTGACCGGCGGCATGCTTGGACTGCCGCCGCCACCGCCGCCGCAGGCGGCCAGGGCGAGGCCCACTGCCCCGGCGGCAGCCAGGGTGCAAGGGGAAGAGTGGAAGCGGGCTGGCGTCTTCATGGTGGACCTCTCTTGGGGTGGCGGTCTTCGGCATAGGCAGCGACGAGTTCGCTACTCAGCCATTATCCTCCCACCGTAGAGCCCGCTATGTGCGCGGACGCACATAGCGGATTGCAGGCAATCATCCCCGCGCTAGCCCCGCAGCGCCAGCGCCGGCGATATGCGCAGCGCCGCCAGCGTGTGGCGGGCGGTGGCCAGCAGCGCCACCAGCGCGGCCAGGCCCAGCGCCGCCAGCAGCGGCCAGGCCCCCATCGGCGCATGCTCGACATACCCGGCCAGGTAGCGCTGGATGGCCAGCGCGGCCAGCGGCAGGCCCAGCACGGCGCCGGCCGCGATCAGCGCGGCGAACTCGCGCCCCACCAGGCGCGCGATGGCGGCTCGCCCGGCGCCGTGCAGCTTGCGCAGCACGATTTCCTTGCGGCTGCGCTGCACGCTGTAGGCCGACAGCACGTAGATGCCACACGCCGCCAGCGCCACCGCGATCAGGCTGGACGAGGCCAGCATGCGCGCCAGCCGCACGTCGTCCGCATAGGCCAGCCCGAACAGGCTGCCGGCGGTCTGCAGCTCCAGCACGCCGTCCGGGAAGTACTGCTTGAACAGCGGCGCGATGTTGGCGTGCGCCGCCGCCAGGCTGTCGCTGGTGCGCACCGCCAGCACCTGGGAAGGCGCCAGGCGGTACACCATCGGCTGCACCAGCTGCTTGAGGCTCTGGTAACGCACTTCCGGCGCGATGCCGATGATGTGCACGGTGCGGTCGCCATTGGTCAGGAACTGGCCGACCGCCGCCTCCGGCGTGGCAAAGCCCAGCGCCAGTGCCGCCGCCGCGTTGATCACGCGCGCCTGCGCGTTGCCGTCGTCGCGGGCCGGATCGAACAGGCGGCCGTGCAGTGGCTTCAGACCATAGACCTGGAAGAATTCCGGGCTGACGGTGCGGTACTCCATGCTCACCATGTCGCCGGAGCGGCCAGGCAGGGTTGCCACGATCTTGTTGCCATCGCGCCCTGGCGCCTCCGACATGGCGGCCACGCCCTGCACGTTCGGCATGCGCGCCAGCGCCTGCATGAAGCCGTCCGCCGCCGGCTTGCCGGTTTCCTGCGGCAGGTCCAGCACCAGCATGCCGGCCGGGTTGAAGCCGCGGTCGGCCTTGCTGGCGTAGTCGGCCTGCCAGGCAATGGCCAGCGTGGCGCCGCTGAGCGCCATGGCAGTGGCGAACTGCAGCACCGTCAGCACGCGGCGCAGCCACAGGCCGCCGGCCGTTTCATGGTCGCCGCGTCCGGCCAGCGCCGCCGCCGGGCGCACCCGCATGGCCAGCAGCGCCGGGTAGAGGCCCGCGCACAAGCCGGCCAGCAGGCCGCCCAGCAAGGCCAGCGCGCAACTGGCGGGTGAGAACAGGCTGTCCAGCTGGCGCGCCACCAGGCCGCTGAACATGGGCAGGCACAGCCAGGCCAGCCCCAGTCCCAGCACGGTGGCCAGCAGCGCCACCACCGACGACTCGGTGAGGAATTGCGCCGCCAGGCGCGCGTGGCTGGCGCCCAGCAGCTTGCGCATGCCGATTTCGCGCTGGCGGCGCAGGGTGCGCACGGTGGCCAGGTTGACGTAGTTGCTGGCCGCCAGCAGCAGGATCAGCAGGGCGATGCCGGCCAGCGCGAACACGCTGCCGCGCTGGCCGTAGTCGCCGCCGCTGCGGCCGGCGGCCAGGCCTTCGTCGAAATACACCTGCGGCATGGCCACCATGGCCACGTCGGTCACGTTGCGGCCGTCCAGCTTCTTGCCCATCGGGCCGGTGCGCCAGGTGGTGTCGAGCGGGCTGGCGTTGACGGCGTCCTGCAGCTGGCGCTGCAATTGCGCCGGGTCCGCGCCCGGCTTGAGCTTCAGGTAAATGCCGCCGCGCCGCTGGAAGTTGGTGGCGTGGTCGCCGCGCTCCTTCTCGGACCATGCGCTGCTGGCGCTGCCGATCAGCGCCTCGTAGCGCAAGGTGGAATTCGCCGGCGGGTCGGGCAGCACCGCCCGCACCTGCAGCGTTTCGCGCCGCAAGCGCAGGTGCTGGCCCAGCGCCTGGCCGGACCCGAAGATGGCGCGCGCCTTGCTGGCGGTCAGCGCGATGCCGTCCGGCAGGGACAGCGCCGCCTGCAGATCGCCCTCCAGCGCGCGCAGGCCGAACATCGCCTCGAAGGCCGGATCGACGATGCGCAGGTCCGTTGCGTGGCGCTGGGCGCCTAGCCACAGCGGCAGCTCCAGCTGCTTGGCAATGCTGGACGCTTCCACCATGCCGCTGGCGGCTGCGGCGGATTGCAGCGGCAGGGCGGCGAACTCGGCCCAGTCCGGGCGCGGGAAGACGTTGATGCGCTGCTTCACCGAGTACACGCGCTGCGCGTCGGGCACGTGGCTGTTGTAGCTCAGGCAGTAGTGCACGAAGCCGAGCAGCAGGAAGCAGGCCGCGAAGCCGATGGCCAGCCCGAGGATGGAGACGGCGGAATAGGCGCGTTCCTGCAGCAGCAGGCGCCAGCCAATGCGGAAGTCTTGTAGTTGCATGTTTGTTCCTTCGGCTTTAAGTACGCAGGGCCAGCGCCGGCGACATGCGCAGGGCGGCCAGCGTGTGGCGGATGGTGGCGCCCAGCGCGACCGCCAGCACCGCGCCGAGCGCCGCCAGCAGCGTCCAGGCGCCGATGGGCGCCTGCTCGGCGAACTCGGACAGGTAGCGCTGGATCGCCAGCGCGGCCAGCGGCAGGCCGAGCAAGGCAGCGCAGCCCGCCATCCAGGCGAACTCCCTGCCCAGCAGGCGCGCCACGGCGCCGCGCGGCGCGCCGTACAGCTTGCGCAGCACGATCTCGCGCGCCCGCCGCTGCACGTTGTAGGCCGCCAGCACATAGATGCCGAAGGCCGACAGCAGCAAGGCCATGGCGCTGCCCGCCGCCAGCATGGCCGCCAGGCGCGCGTCGTCGTCGTAGTTGTCGGCGAAATAGCTGGCGGCGCGATGCATGTCCGGGATCGCGTCCGGGAAGTACTGCCGCCACAGCGCATCCGCCGCGCCTTCCAGCTCGGCCATGTCGCCCTGGTAGCGCACCGTCAGCACGGAGGCGTTGCGGTTGTTCATGTACAGCACCGGGGCCGGCGTTTCGCGCAGCGACTGGTAGCGCAGGTCCGGCACCACGCCGATCACCACCGGCTGGATATCGCCCTTGCGGCCTTTCAGCGTGACGGTTTGGCCCACGGCCGCCTGCGGCGATGCGAAGCCCAGTGCCTTGGCGGCGGCCGCATTCAGCACCACGGCCTTGTCGTTGCTTTCCTGCTCGCGCTGCGGATCGAAGCCGCGTCCGGCCAGCGGCGCCACGCCGTACACCTGGAAGAAGGTGGGCGATACCGCGCGCTGCTGCAGGGTGGCGGAGACGCCGGCGGCGGTGCGAACCGGGTTGTTCAGGCCCAGGTAGTAGCGCCCCGCCGGCACCGGCGAGTAGGTAACGCCCTGCACGCCGGGCACCCTGAGCAGGGCCTCTTGCAGCTGGCGCGGCGCGTCGCCTTCCCACATCAGCGAGGGCAGCTCCAGCACCAGCAGCGGGCGCGGGTCGAAGCCCGGGTTGGCGTTGCTGGCGAAGCGCGTCTGCCATGCTACCGCCAGCGTGGTGGCCACCAAGCCCATGGCGCAGGTCATCTGGAAGACGGTGACGGCGCGCCGCATCCAGGTGGCGCCATGGGTTTCCTGCCCGCCGCGCGCGGCCAATGCCTGGGCCGGCCGCACGCGCAGCGCCAGCCAGGCGGGATGCAGGCCAGCCAGCACGCCGGTGGCCAGGCCTACGGCCAGCGCCGCCAGCGCCGCGCCCGGTCCCATTACAGTAGCCAGCGGCCGGTTCAGCAGCTGTGCGCAGCCGGGCAGCAGCAGCCAGGCCAGCAGCAGGCCCATGGCCGCCGCCAGCATGCTGGCCAACAGCGATTCGGCCATCAGCATGGCTGCCACCCGCGCATGGCTGGCGCCCAGCACCTTGCGCATGGCGATTTCGGCGCGCCGCCGTATCACGCGCACGGTGGCCAGGTTGACGTAGTTGATGGCGGCCAGCAGCAGCACCAGCGCGCCGACGGCGGCCACGCCCAGCACCAGCTTGGCGTCACCGTGGCGGGCGCTGCCGCTGCCTGCCAGGTCGGGGTCGAAGTACCAGCCGCGCAGCGAGACCAGGCCGATGTCGGATGGCGCGCGCCCTTTCAGTCGCTGCAGCATGTCCGGCGCCAGCGAGGCGGCGAACGGCGAGCGGTCGGACGCGTCCTGCATTTCGCGCTGCAAGGCCTGCGGCGTGGCGCCCGGCGCCAGGCGTACATACAGCCGCGACATGATGCCGCCCCAGTTGGACGGCTTGTGCTTGTCCAGGCGCTTGTGCATGGCCTCGGGCAGCAGCTGGCTGGCGGTGCCCATCAGCGCCGCGTAGGGCAGGGTGGTGGCGGCAGGCGGATCGGGCACAATCGCGGCCACCTTGTACTGCAGGTTCTCGATGGCCAGCGTCCTGCCCGCCACGCCGCGTGCGGCGCCCAGCAGCTGGCGCGCCTTGCTCTCGGTGAGGGCAAGGCTGTCCGGCCGCTGCAGCGCGGCATCCAGGTCGCCTTCCAGCGCTCGCAGGCCGAGCACTTTCGGCATGGCGGGGCTCACCAGCAGGAAGTCCAGGTTGGCCAGCATGCCGTCCTGGCGCAGGGTGGCCGAGCCGGTCAGCGCCACGGCCGCCGCCTCCACCTGCGGGCTGCCTTCGGCCACGGCCAGCAGGTTGATCGGCGTGTTTTCGAACCAGCCGCCGCGCTCCAGGATGTTGAGGCGGTTCTTAGCAACGTACACGCGCTCGGCCTGCGGCACGTGGCTGTCGTAGCTGAAGCTGAACTGTACGTAGGCCATCAGCAGGAAACAGGCCGCGAAGCCCAGCGCCAGGCCGAGGATGGTCACCGCCGAATAGCCGCGCTCCTGCAGCAGCAGGCGCCAGCCGATGCGGAAGTCGGACGCCTTCATGCTGCGCGCAGCGCGTCGACCATGATGCGGCCGTCCAGCAGGTTCAGCGTGCGAGAAGCCTGCGCGGCGTGCGACGGCGAGTGCGTCACCATCACCACCGTGGTGCCCTCGGCGTTGATGCTGCGCAGCAGCCGCATCACCTCGTCGCCGTGCGCCGTGTCCAGGTTGCCGGTCGGTTCATCGGCCAGCAGCAGGGCCGGACCGGACACCAGCGCGCGCGCGATCGCCACGCGCTGCTGCTGGCCGCCGGACAGCTGCGACGGGCGGTGCCCGGCGCGGTGCAGCACGCCCAGCTTGTTCAGCATGGCCGTCACCCTGGCCTTGCGCTCGGCCTTGGCCATGCCGGTGTACTCCAGCGCCAGTTCCACGTTCTCGAACACGCTCAGCTCTTCGATCAGGTTGAAGCTCTGGAAGATGAAGCCGATGCGGCCGCGCCGCAGTTCGTTCAACCTGCCTTCGCTCCATCCCGCCACGTTCTGCCCCTCGAACCAGTACTCGCCGCTGCTGGGCACATCCAGCAAGCCGAGAAGGCTGAGCAAGGTGGACTTGCCGCAGCCGGAGGGGCCGGTGATGGCCACGTACTCGCCGGCGTCGATCTGCAGGTCGATGCGGTCCAGCGCGGTGGTCTGGACTTCGCCCGCAAGGTGGGTTTTGGTGACGCCTGAAAGCTTGAGCATAGTGGTTCCTTTTTCGTTGGTGATGAGCTTACTTGGAAATCTGCAGCCTGGGTGAATCGCCATAGGCCGTATAGCCGGACACGATGACGCGTTCGCCCACGGCCAGGCCGGACAGCACTTCGAGCTGGCCGTTGTTGCGGCGGCCGCTGCGGATGGCGCGCCGTTCGGCCACGCCGCCGTCCTGCGTCACGACGAAGACCCAGGTGCCGCCGCTGTCGTTGAGGAAAGCGCCGTTCGGCAGCAGCAGCGCGGGCGCCGGCTCGCCCAGCGTGATGGTGGCGTCCACGCTCTGGCCGGGGCTGAGGGCTTCCGGCTGCGCGGCGTTGAAGGTCAGCTCCACGGTGAAGCGGCCCTCCTTGATCTGCGGGTAGATGGTGGACACGTCCACCGCGTAGCTGCGGCCGTCCATCTGCACGCTGCCGTGGCGCCCCACGGCCACGCGCTTCAGGTAGTACTCGTCCACCTCGGCCGACAGCTTGAAGCGCGCCGGATCGTCGATGCGGCCCACGTGCTTGCCGGTGGCGATGGACTCGCCCACCTGCAGGCGGAAATCGGTCAGCCTGCCGGCGCTGGGGGCGCGCACCGCCAGCGCCTCCACCGTGGCGCTTACCAGCTTCAGGCCGGACTGCAAGCCGTCCAGCGCCTTGTCCAGTTGCGCCAGCGCGGTGCCGCGCACGCGCCGGTCGGTGTCGTCGCTGGCCTGCGCCTGCGCCAGCACGCGCCACTGCTGCGCCAGGCGGTCGGCCGACTCCTCCAGCGCCACCGGGGACAGGAAGCCTTGTGCCGCCAGCTTTTCTTCGCGCGCATGGCGTTTTTGCGCCTGCTCCATGGCGAAATTGAGATCGTCCAGGCGGCGCTGGTGGTCGCTGCGGCTGGCCTCCTGCGCCACGCGCAGATTGGACAGGTTGGAAATCTGCTGCGCATGTTCCGCCTGGCGCGCCAGCAGCTCCAGGTTGCGCTGCGGGTTGGAGATGCGGAACAGCAGCTGGCCCTGTTTCACCAGGTCGCCGTCGCGCGCATACACTTCCTCGATGCGGCCGGACTCCACCGAATCGAGCATCACCGACTGCAGTGGCTGCGCGGTGGCCCGCACCACGATATCGTCGCGGAACACGCCGCGCTCCACGGCGGCGATGCGCAACTCGCCCGCCGTCACCTGCAGGCCGCGCGGCATCCAGTGCCACAGCGCGAAGGCCAGGCAGGCCACGGCTACCGTGCCTGCGGCGGCAAGCGCAATCGTCTTGCCGCGCCGCCTGGGCACGATGGTGTCCATGGCGGCGCCGGTGACGAGTTTGGGCTGGGAAGTGTTCATTTTTTTTCGCAAGCGGATGACGATGGACTCTCCATCTGCAAGGCCTGTGCCAGCTGCCGGAAATGGCGGATTCGCCCCGTTTCGCGGCGCACGCGGGCGGCTCTTGTCCGCATGCGGACAGTGCCGGGTGTCCGGAAACGGACAGTCCACTCCGAGCGCCGGAGAACACGCTGAAATTGCGCGGAAAGCCTTGCTCCGCAAGGCGATCCAGGCTGCTAGAATGCGCCACATGGCCGACACCACAGCACACATCCTGATACTCGACGACGACACCGACGTGGCCTGTGCCGCGCAGATGCTGCTGCGGCGCCGCTACGGCACGGTCGCCACCCTGAACGATTCGGCGCAGCTGCCCGCTTTCCTCGCGCGCGGCGTGCCCGACGTGGTCCTGCTCGACTTCAACTTCACCCCCGGCCGCATCGACGGCGCCGAAGGCCTGGCCTTGCTGGACACGCTGCGCGCGCAACGCTGCGCCGTGATCGCGCTCACCGCCTACGCCGACGTGCCGCTGGCGGTGGAAGCGTTGAAGCGCGGCGCCTGCGACTTCATCACCAAGCCATGGGACAACGCGCGCCTGGTGGCGGCGGTCGATGCCGCGCTGGCGCGCCGCGCCGCCGAGGCGCCCGCACGGCCGCTGGCCGGCAACGCCGCCGCCGCTACCACCGCCGCCGACGCCACCGCCGCCCTGATGGGCGACTCGCCCGCCATGCACAGCGTGAAGGCGATGATCGCCAGCGTCGGCCCCACCGGCGCCAACGTGATGGTGCTGGGCGAAAACGGCGTCGGCAAAGAGCTGGTGGCGCGCGCCATCCACCTGTCCTCGCAGCGCGCCGCCGGCACTTTTCTCGCGGTGGACATGGGCGCCTTGCCCGAATCCACCTTTGAAAGCGAATTGTTCGGCCACCGCAAAGGTTCCTTCACCGACGCCAAGGCCGACCGCGCCGGGCGCTTCCAGGCCGCGCGCGGCGGCTCGCTGTTCCTCGACGAAATCGGCAACATGCCGCTGGCCGCGCAGGCCAAGCTGCTGACGGTGCTGGAGCGCCGCGAAGTGACCCCGATCGGCGCCGACAAGCCCGAAGCCATCGACGTGCGCATCATCAGCGCCACCAACCTGGACGAAGTGCGGCTGTTCGATCCGGCCGAATTCCGGCCCGACCTGCTGTTCCGGCTCAATACCATCGTCATCCGCGTGCCGCCGCTGCGCGAACGGCGCGAAGACATCCCCGGCCTGCTGCGCCATTACCTGGATGCCTACGAGCGCCAGTACCAGCGCCCGGCGCGCGCGCTGTCGGCCGCTGCACAGGCCTGGCTGGCTGCGCACCCCTGGCCCGGCAATGTGCGCGCGCTGCGCCACGCCTGCGAACGCGCCGTCATCCTTGGCCGCGACAGCGAATACCTGGCCGACGACTTCGGCCTCACAGGCCCGGCCTCCGTTAGCGCGTCCGCCAACGCTGCCGCCAACGCCCCCATCCGCCTCGACGCCGCGCCGTCCGCAGCGGGCGACGACCTCACCCTGAGCGCCCTTGAGCGCGACGCCATCGCCGCGGCGCTGGCCGCCGCCAACGGCAACATCAGCCACACCGCCCGCATGCTGGGCGTCAGCCGCGCCGCGCTCTACCGCAAGCTGGGCAAGCATGGCATCTGAGCGGCCGCGCAAGTTCGCCGGCTGGGCCGCCGCCTACGGCAGTGCCGCCGCGCTGATGGCGCTGAGCTACGCCGCCGCCGCCTATGCCGGCTCGCCGCGCATGCAAGTGCTGTGCGGGCTCGCCGCCATCGTGCCCGCCTGCCTGCTCCACCGCCGCCTGCGCGCCGCCCCGGTCGCGCCAGGCGTTGTTCCCGCGTTCGCGCCCGCATTGGCACTGGCTACGGCCAACACCGCGACCACGGCCATGGCCACGGATGGCGCGTGGGGACTCACGCCGGACCGGCGCGCGCTGCTCGATGCCGCGCAGGCGCTGGAGGCGCGCCTTGAGCATGCGCCGATCGCGCTGTTCGCCATCGCCCACCTGAGCGGACCGGGTGCGCTGACGCCGCTGAACGCCAGCGCGCGCCGCCTGCTCGCCCCCGGGCGCGCCAGCGATCCGGCGCAACTGGCGCAGTTGCTGGCGGCGCAAACGGCCGAGCGGCGCGAACTGGTGAGCTTTGAATCGGAACGCGGCATTGAGCGCGCGCTGGCCACCGTCACTGCGCTGACATTGCAAGGCGCCGGCCAGCGCCTGGCTGCGATGATGCCGGTCGAGAGCGAGCTGGAAGCGGAAGCGATGAACGCCTGGCGCCAGCTGGTGCAGGTGCTCACGCACGAGATCATGAATTCGCTCACGCCGGTGGCGTCGCTGTCGCGCACCGCCTGCGACCTGCTGGACGAAGCCAAGGCCGACCTGGCGCCGGACGTGAGCGGCGACCTGGGCACGGCGCTGGACGCCATCGCGCGCCGCGCCGCCAGCCTGGTGGAATTCGTGGCCAGCTACCGCAGCCTGTCCAGCGTGCCGCAAGCGCAGCCCGAGCGCGTGCACCTGGGCGAACTGTTCGCGCGCCTGTCCATGCTGATGGCGCCGCAGTGGCTGGCGCGCGGCGGCAGCGCCGGCTTTTCGGTGGAGCCGGCCTCGCTGGACGTGATGGTGGACCCCGGCCAGCTGGAGCAGGCCCTGATCAATTTGCTGAAGAACGCCGCCGAAGCCACCGCCGCCACGCCGCAGCCGCAAGTGCAGGTGAGCGCGCGATTGAGCAGGGGAGGGCGGCTGCGCATCGAGGTGGCCGACAACGGCCCCGGCGTGCCGCAGGAGCTGGCCGCGCAAGTGTTCACGCCGTTTTTCTCGACCAAGAAGCAGGGGCGCGGCATCGGCCTGGCCATGGTGCGCCACCTGGTGCACGCCAACGGCGGCATGGTGCGCTACGCCAAACCGGTGGGCGCCGGCGCGCGCTTCGTCATCACGTTTTGAGGCGGCGCTTTTTTAACGCAGCATGTCGATGTGCATGATGCCGTCTTCGTCATACGGTTCGCTGGCGCGCGCGAAGCCGAAGCTGCCGTAGAATTTTTCGAGGTAAAGCTGGGCGCCGATGCGGAAGCGGTGGCCTGGGTGCAGCGCTTCTGCGCGGCGGATGCCTTCTTCCAGCAACTTGCGGCCAATGCCGCTGCCGCGCGCGGACGATGCCGTCAAAACGCGGCCCAAAGACATTTCAGGGAATTTCACACCGGGAGCGATGCAGCGCAGGTAGGCTGCCAGCTGGCGTTTGCCGTCAACGATGTGCCAAGCCATCAGGTGATGCGCCGCCTGGTCGTATCCGTCGATATCGGGATACAGGCATTTCTGTTCCAGCACGAAGACCTCTTGCCGCTGGCGCAGCACTTCATACAGGTCTTCGCGCGGAATCTGTTCAAACTCAAGCCATTGCCACTCGATCATGGTTGCCTCTGCGGGAAAGAAGCAACCATTGTAAGGGGCTTTACTCATAGCGTGGCAGGGTGCCGGCCTGGATTGCCTGGGCCAGTTCGGCGCGCACTTCCTGGCGGGTTTTGCCTGGCGCCTTGGAAGGGGCGGTCACGCTGGCCGGATAGGCTTCGCCGTTCAGGATCAGGCCGTCGCGCAGGGCGGCGATGGTTTCGGCTTTCACTTCGGCGCGGGTACGGGTCGAGACCGACGACACCGCGCTGGTGTAGCCCTGGTAGCCTTCGCCGCTGTTGACGGGTTCGGCTGCATAGGCGCTCGAGGTCAGGGCGATGACGACGGCGGCGGCGGACAGGATGGATGCTTTCATGGTATTTCTCCTAAATTAAGTTGTGTTCGATTAGATCGCTAACTACTTATTTGCTGCTGCTTTGCAGCGATGGTCTTACTCGTAGCGCGGCAGGGTGCCGGTTTGGATGGCCAGGGCCAGTTCCGCACGCACTTCCTGGCGGGTTTTGCCTGGTTCCTTGGCAGGGCCGGTGATGTTGCCAGGGTAGGCTTCACCGTTCAGGATCAGGCCGTCGCGCAGGGCGGCGATGGTTTCGGCTTTCACTTCGGCGCGGGTGCGGGTCGAAACCGACGACACGGCGCTGGTGTAGCCCTGGTAGCCTTCACCGCTGTTGACGGGTTCGGCGGCGTAGGCGCTGGCGCTCAGGGTCAGGATGGCGGCGGCGGCGGACAGGATGGATGCTTTCATGATATTTCTCCTAAGTTTAAATTGGTGTCTATTAGATCGTGCACTACTTATTTCATGGACCTTCAGGCTGCTGCCACCGCCTTGGCGGTAGCAGCAAGGCTTGCTTTATACGATGGTCAGCGTGACGTCGATGTTGCCGCGGGTGGCGTTCGAGTACGGGCAGACGATGTGCGCTGCGGCGACCAGTTTTTCAGCGGTTGCGCGGTCCAGGCCCGGCAGCGAGATTTTCAGTTCCGCTTCGATGCCGAAGCCGGTCTCGATGGCGCCGATACCTACGGTGGCTTCCACCGACACGTCCGCCGGCACGGCGATCTTGTCGCGGCCGCCGACGAATTTCATGGCGCCGATGAAGCAAGCCGAGTAGCCGGCGGCGAACAGCTGTTCAGGATTGGTGCCGACTGCGCCTGCGCCGCCCAGTTCTTTCGGGGTGGTCAGTTTGACGTCCAGAACGCCGTCGGAGGAGACAGCACGGCCTTCGCGGCCACCGGTTGCTTTGGAAGTTGCGCGGTACAGAACTTGTTTGATCGACATGATGTTTCCTTTGCTGTGGGTTAAGTTAGATTGCTATCTATTAAATCGTGCCCTACTTTTTGCTACGTCTCGCTGTGTTTGCAGCGCCGATGTAGGTACTTTATATCGTGCGCTATGTAATAGCAAGCGATATTTTAAAAATCTTCAAAAAAATTTCAGGGCAGCTTGCGGCGCCCCAGCAGCTTGAGGGTGAGGTTGCGTCCGCAGCGCAGTACGGGATACAGGAGGCGGGACAGCGTGCGCGAGCGGAACACCGCGCTGTTGATACGGTTGAACATGCCGGAAGGCGTGCTCAACAACGCAAGCAGGTGCACGCATTCTGCGCCGTAGTAGACGCCGCCGCCGTACAGCGCCACCATGCCTTCGTTCAGGTCGTAGCCGCCGCGCCGCAGCCGGGCGGCGAGCGCGGGATCGCTGCGGGCGTCGACCAGGCGGACCGGCCCGGCCGCCTCGCGCAGCGCGAGCACCTGTACATAATTCGAGCAGAACGGGCACTCGCCGTCATACACGATCACCAGGCCGCCGGGGAGCTCAGCCTGCAAGGTCGATTCGGTACTCATTGCGGTAGACCTTTCTTTTCAGGGCGCCGGTGTCCGGGTCCAGGCACACGGAATCGATCACCATGCGGTAGGCGCGCACGCGGCGCATGTCTACGCCGGCAAACGCCTTCTCGACCGATGGCGCGCTCCAGAAATGGTGCGGGTAGATGCTGTTCGGCCAGCGTCCGCCGGCCCCCGTTTTGCTCAATACCTGCCGATGGTAACCCCGGATGAAGGCGGACACGCTTGCGCCGTCCCACACAACGTCGGTGGCCGGGGCCGAGCTGGCGAAATCGCAACGGTAGGATTGGCGCACGATGGCGGACGAGAACGTGCCGCCGTTGGTCGCGGTGGGCAAGTACCTCCCGGGCGGCAGGCCAAAGCTCATGTGGGAGATGGGGTAGGAGTAGAAGCCGAACGCGGTGGACGGCATGCGCTCCGTTTTGCCGTCTTCCAGCTCCACGTCGAAATGGACTTCGTTGACCGCCAGGCTGTCGTACCAGCCCAGCCGGGCGACGTTGGCGAACAGCGGCGCCAGCACAATGGCGAGCGCGCCCGCCGCGCCGGTCTTCCAGTTGAAGGCGCCGCGGGGCAGTTGCGACACCGCCGCGATGATGGAGAGGTTCACCATGAACCAGGTCCAGAAATTGGCGCCCACCAGCACGAAGATCCCGATGTGCATCAGGTCGAACAGGTCGAACAGGGCGAACAGCACCAGCAGCAGCCGCCGGTTGGCGAACACCAGTACCGCCGCCAGCTGGATCAGGAACACGCCTATCGCGAACGGCCGGCCCACCACCTGCAGCAGCGCCGACACCATGCTGGTCAGCGCGGTCCAGTCGCCCCACAGCAGCTGCTTGTTGTGCAGCGCGACGTGGTAGATGTTGCGGTTCTCGTTGTTGAGCGCCCAGTCCAGCACACCGCCATCCAGGCCGCCCTTGGCAAGCGACGAATAGAAATAGTTCGCCGCCTGCATGGCGATCGCGATGAAGAGTATGGTCCAGTAAGGCGCCGTGCCGCCGATGCGCGGCCAACTGGCAGGCCAGCGCCGTTTCGCCAGTTCCAGGGCGACCACCGACAGCGACAGGTAGACCGGCAGCTGTATCATCGGATTGACATCGAGCAGGGTGTGGAAGGGGAAACCGGTGATATAGCCGGCAGCGTGCTTGATCCAGTAAATGTAGAAGCCGCAGTACAGCAGCCATGCCGGGCGCTGCATGGACAGCAGTGCCGCAACGCCGGCCATCGGCCATGCAAGGTTGAGGATGAACTGGCTCCAGCCCTTGAAATCGTGCGCGATCGCGGGAACCGAAGGGTAGAGCAGCATGCTGTACACGCCGCACGCGATGCCCATGCCGCGCATGAGCGTGCGGAGTGGGCGCGGCACGCAAGCGTAGCTGACGCCGGAGGCGGCGATGCAGGCCGCCGCTACGGCGATCAGTGCCGGCAGCGTGGTGGACGGGTACCAGCGCAGCACGTCCTCCAGCAGCCAGTAGGCCTGGAACACGGTTGCCGAAACCACGGCCACGCCGGCGACGGCGAGTGCATCGGCCGCCGGCGCTACCCGCATTCCGGGCGGCTCCAGCGCACCATAAGTAGACGGTTCCATGGGCTTCCTTTGTCCGTGAAATTCAACACTAACCGCCCGCCGCTCCATCCGTCCACCGCAACGAACATGTTTCATGACCATGCTCAATACGGTAGAATCGCGGCATTAACGTGAATGGTGCCCTCCCGCTTGTCGGCTGGAGGGTGAAACGGGAAGCCGGTGACGCGCGGGATTTTCATCCCGCGCCAGTCCGGCGCAGCCCCCGCTGCTGTAAGCCTGACGACTTTGACCGAACGCCACTGTGCATTGCACGGGAAGGCAGGGCCGAAGGAGGATGAAGGCCAGCCAGAAGACCGGCCAGTCACGAAAATTGCGCAAAACCCGGGGTGTGGTTTTGCCTGTTTTCCTGCGCGCCCGGCGCGCAGCTACTGGTTAAAGTTCAAATTGAGCACCTCCATACTCCTGCGGTTCGCCGCAGCGCTGCTATGCGCCTGCGCTTGCGCGCGCGCACCGGCCGCCACCCTGTTCGCCATCGTCACCGAGCGCGCCGCGCCGGCGGCCATCGAGGCTGCGCACCGTCACCTGGCCAGCCATCCCGGCGACCGCATCGTGCTGCGCACGCCCGCGCAATGGATGGCGGCCAGCGAGCGCGACGCCGGCTTGTGGATCAGGCAGGCCGATACCGTGCTCGCGGTGTCCCTGTTCGGCGATCCGGCGCGCCGCCTGAAGGAAGTGCTGCCGCGCCACGCCCGGGCCCAGACGCCGGTGCTGGCCTTCAACGGCGAAGCCAGCCTCAGTCTCATGAGCCGCGATCCGCGCGCCAGCCTGCACGACTTTTCGCCGGACACGCTGCGCGAACTGTCGTCGGAGGCGCCGCCCGCAGCGGCCCTGAAGGCGGCCCAGGCCAACCCCGCAGCGAGCCGCTGGCTGGCCGCGCGCCAGGTGTGGCAGGCGGGCGGCGCCGACAATACGGCGGCGCTGTTCGCGCACTTGCTCAATCCATCCGTGGCGCTGGCCGGACCGCGGCCGGAACCGACGCTGCGCGTGCGCGTGGGCCAGCGCGAACTGACCGACGCGGCCGCGTGGGGCAAGGCCGCGCAGCTGGGCCTGAAGCCGCAGCCCACCGTGGTGGTGCTGGATCTGTCCAATATGGATAGCGCGGTTCCCGCCGCCGTGTGCCGGCGCGTGGAGCAGCGCGGCCAGCCCTGCGTGCAGGTGCTCACGCGCTGGGGCGGCGCTTCGCGCGAGGCGCTGGAGCGCCTGCCCGAACTGATCGCGCCGGCGCAGCCGGCGGCGCTGGTGGTGCTGCAGGACTTCGTGGTGGGCGCCGCCGAGGGGCGCGAAGCCGTCACCGAAGCGTTCAAGCGGCTCAACGTGCCGGTGTTCAAGGCGATCCGCCTGTCCGACCGCACCGCCGTGCAGTGGCGCCTGTCGCCGGACGGCCTGCCTCCGGACTCGGTGCAGTACCGCGTGGCGCTGCCGGAACTGCAGGGCATCGGCCAGCCCATCGTGGTGGCCGCGCTCGGCCAGGCGCAGCTGGACCGCCGCACCGGCATCGAGAACCGCCCGCCGGTGGTGCTGGCCGAGGAGGCCGACCGGCTGTCCGCGCGCGTGAGCCGCTGGCTGGCGCTGCGCAGCAAGGCCAATAGCGACAAGCGCGTGGCGCTGATCTACTACAACCATCCGCCGGGCCGCCAGAACATCGGCGCCGACAACCTGGACGTGCCGGCCTCGCTGTTCGACATGCTGAATGCGATGAAGAACGCCGGCTACACGGTGGGCACGCTGCCCGAATCGCCGCAAGCGCTGCTGGACATGATCATGGCGCATGGCGTGAACCTGCCGGAAGACCGCGCCGCGCTGCGGGAGCTGAGCGGCACGGTGAACAGCGTCGGCGCGGCGGACTATGCGCGCTGGTTCGGCGCCTTGCCGCCGCGCGTGCAAGGCGAGATGACCAGCGGCCTGCTGGGCCGCCTGCATGCCGACGTGCTGGAAGCGGAGGCCGCCGGCGAGCGCGCGCTGGGCCGCAAGCAGGCCGAAGTCATCATCAAGGAATTGCAGCACCTGGTGGAAGGCGCCGACCATCCGCAGCGCGAAGCCGCGATCCGCGACCTGGCCGCGCTGGCCGAGGGCTATCACGCTTGCCTGGACGCGGGTGCCATCCCCGCGCGCGGCGCCAGGAGGAAAAGCGGCTGCGCCGCGCTGGCGCCGCTCAGCAAGCGGCTGTCCGGCTACGGCATCGAAGGCTTGAAAGGCTGGGGCGCGGCGCCCGGCAAGATCATGGTCGACAGCGGCAAACTGCTGGTGCCCGGCCTGGTGTTCGGCAATGTGTTCATCGGCCCGCAGCCGCCGCGCGGCTGGGAAGTGGACGAGGAACTGCTGCACGCGAACACCAGCATCACGCCGCCGCACCAGTACCTCGGCTACTACCACTGGCTGCGCGACCGCTTCAAGGCAGACGCGCTGGTGCACGTGGGCCGCCATTCCACCTACGAGTTCTTGCCCGGCAAAGCGGTCGGCCTGAGTTCCGACGACTATCCCAGCCTGATCGCCGGCGACCTGCCGGGCATCTATCCCTACATCGTCGATGGCGTGGGCGAGGGCACGCAGGCCAAGCGGCGCGGCTTGGCCGTCATCGTCGACCACCTGACGCCGCCGCTGGCCTCCACGCCGCTGTACGACGATCTGCTGGCCTTGCGCCAGGTGGTGGAGAGCTTCGAGGCCGCCAGTTCGGAGTCGCTCAAGACGCAGGCCGCCGCGCTGATGCGCGAGCGCGTCAATGCGCTCAACCTGAAGGCCGAACTGGAAGCGTCCATGGCCGACGTGTTGGCCGTGCGCGGCATCGGCTTCGACGCTGCCGACGACGACCTGCTGGCGCACGAAGTGGGCCACTACCTGACCAAGCTGCAGGAGAAGTTCATGCCGCACGGCCTGCATATTTTCGGCCGCCCATGGAAGCAGGAGTCGATCGACCTGATGCTCGATTCGATGAAGAAAGGCGGCATCGATGGCCCGGACATCGCCGCCAGGCTGGCCGATTCGCCGCGCCGCGAGATGCTGGCGCTGCTGGCCGGGCTGGATGGCGAGTACATCGAACCGGGCAAGGGCAACGACCCGCTGCGCTCGCCCGAGGCGCTGCCCACCGGCCGCAATTTCCACGCGGTGGACGGCGACATCCTGCCGACCCGCCTGGGCTACCAGCTGGGCGAACGCATGGCCGCCAAGGCCAACGCGGGCAAGGGCGGAGACAGCTCAACCAAGGGCAGCGAAGGCATCATCCTGTGGGCCTCCGACGCGGTGCGCGACGAGGGCGTGATGGTGGCGTTCGCACTGGCCATGATGGGCACCGAGCCGGTGTGGAACGCGCGCGGCATCGTCACCGACGTGAAGCTCAAGCCCGGCGCCGTGCGGCGCGACGCGCTGGTGACCACCTCCGGCCTGTTCCGCGACCTGTATCCGAACCTGATCCGCCTGATCGACCGCGCCGGGCGCATGGCGCTGGCCGCATCGGCCGCCACGCTGGCCGGGCGCGACCCTGCGCTGAAGGAAGCCTTGCAGGCGGCGCTTGCGCCGGTGCCGGGCGTGGCCTGGGGCAGCGAAGACCCGGCGCAGAACCGCGTGGCGCGCGAATGGCTGGTGCGCCGGCGCGCGCTGGCCGCCGCCGGCATGCCGGCAAGCGAAGCTGGCCGCGCCGCCGCGCAGCGCGTGTTCGGCGACGCGCCCGGCGCATACGGCACCGGCGTCAACCGCCTGACCGAGCGCTCCGGCGCCTGGCGCGAGCGCGAGGAAATCGGCCGCGCCTACCGCAACCGCATGGGCCACGCCTACGGGCTGGACGCCAGCGGCGAGGCCACCCACGCCGCCTTCGACGTGGCGCTGGACGGCATCGAGCGCACCTATCATGGCCGCGCCAGCAATCTGTACGGCCTGCTCGACAACAACGACGCCTTCGACTACCTGGGCGGCCTGTCGCTGGCCATCGAAGGCCGCACCGGCCGCGTGCCGCAGGCCTTCATCCTGCAGCATGCACAGCCGGGCCGCGCCGACGTGGAACCGCTGGCGTCGGCCTTGCTGGGCGAGCTGCGGGGGCGCTTCCTGAACCCGGCCTGGCTCAAGCCGCTGATGGGCCACGGCTACGCCGGCGCGCGCACCATGGGACAGGAGTTCCTGGAGAACCTGTGGGGCTGGCAGGTTACGCGGCCGGACCTGGTGAAGAACTGGGCCTGGGACGAAGTGAAGTCGGTGTACTTCGACGACGCGCACAAACTGGGCCTGCCTCAGTTCCTGGGCCGGCAGCACAACGTGCACGTGAAGGCGCACATGCTGGCCATTTTCATGGTGGCCGCCGAGAAGGGCTACTGGAAGACCGACCCCGCCACCATCAAGCAGATGGGCGGCGAACTGGCACAGCTGGTGGCGAAGAACGGCTTGCCGGGCAGCGGCCACGCGGCGCCCAACCATCCCATGTGGGACTGGCTTGCGCCGCAGCTGGACAGTGCCGACGCGGGCGCGCTGGGCGTTACGCTGGCCAAGGCGCGCGGCGAACTGCTGCCCCCCGATGCGGCCAGCCAGCCGCGCGTGGCCGATGCCGCCACCGCTGCTGCCGCCGCCACGCCGCCGGCCGCCGTGAAGGACAGCGCCGCCAAGTCCGCCGAAGCGCCCGACAGCGCCGAGGCGCCCGCCGAGCCGGCCCCGCGCCTCTACGAACTGCACCAGAAAGTCGTGCCGCCGGAAGCGCCCGCCGTGCGCGCTGCCAAGCTGCTCGGCGCACTGGCCGCCTTGCTCGCCCTGTTCTCGCTGGGCCTGTGGCGCGGCCGTCGCGTGCCCAACGTACCTCAACCTATCAACCTGTAAGGAGTTCCCCATGATCGAAACCATGTCCTACGCCTGGCTGCATGACGCGGTCAGCTGGCTGCTGGCGCCCGCGCTGGCCACGCTGCTGCTCGGCTGCGCCATCGCGGTGGTGGAAGCGGGCATCGCCGCCGGCGAGCGCTTCCACGGCCTGGCCAAGCTGGCCGCAAGCGGCAACCTGGCGCAAGTGCAGGCCATTGCCCGCCACCGCCTGGAGCGCGCCGACCTGCTGGCGCGCATCCCGCCGATGCTGGGCCTGATGGCCACCATCATCCCCCTCGGGCCCGGCCTGGCCGCGCTCGGACAAGGCGACCCCGCCCAGCTGGCAAGCGCCGTCACCGTCGCTTTCGACGCCACGGTGCTCGGCCTGGTGGCAGGCATCGGCGGCCTGGTGATCGGCAAGCTGCGCCGCCGCTGGTACGAAGAAACGCTGGAAGCCATGGAGCAATCGATGGGGCAAGCAGCCATGGGGCAAGCAGCATGAGCACCCAGCCCGCGCGCCAGCGCATGCGCCTCTATTCCCGCCTCGACGCCCGCTTCGACGACAGCGACGAAGACCCGCGCGCCAGCCTGGTCAACCTGGTCGACGTGATGCTGGTCTTCGCCTGCGGCCTGATCGCCGCCATCGCTGGTTCGCAGGGCGCGCTGAAGGCGCCCAAGCCGGTGGAGAAGGGCCGCCAGATCGAACGCCCTGCGGACGGCGTGAGCCAGAACGGCAGCGGCTACGACCGCGTCGGCGAAGTTTTCCGCGACCCCAAGACCGGTCAGCTGGTGCTGATCGAACCGGCCAAGAAAAAATAAGACTGCTTTTATGATGTACAAGAATAAGAAACGCCACGCCATCCGCCCCATCGCCGCCGCCATCGCATTGCTGTGCTCCGCCACGGCAGGCGCGCAGCAAGCGGACACCATGCCCACCGTAACCGTGGTTGGCGCAGCCGTGCAGGAAGGCCTGGGCCTGGCGCGCGAGAACGGCACCGCCAGCCGCCTGAACCTGAGCGCGCAGGACATGCCGGCCAGCGTCGAGTCGCTCAGCGCCGCCGCCATGCAGGCGCGCGGCGACCTCCAGGTGAAGGACGCCATTACCCGCAGCACCGGCCTGACCGACACCAGCTCCCCGGGCAACGGCATTGCCTATTCCGCGCGCGGCTTCAGCGGCAACAACGCCATCGCCATGCTGGAGAACGGCCAGCGCCTGCTGGTGGGCTCGGGCACCGCCACTTCCCCGGCCGATCCATGGGGCTATGAGTACATCGAAGTGCTGCGCGGCCCCGGCTCCGTGGTCTACGGCAGCGGCAGCACCGGCGCCACCATCAACGCAGTGCGCAAGGCGCCGCAGCGCGCCCAGTCCATCGAAGCCATGGCCGGCATCGGCGGCGGCAAGGCGCTGCGCGCAGGCCTGGGCGGCACCGGCGCGCTGGGAGAGAAGGGCGCCTTCCGCGTCGACGCCTACGCCGGCCGCAGCGACGGCTTCGTCGACCGTGGCGACGCGCGCAACGGCAAGCTGCTCACCAGCCTGACTTACGCACTCACGCCGGACCTGGACCTGGACGCGCAGCTGGACCACGCCGAAGAGAAGCCGCAGCGCTACTTCGGCACGCCGCTGGTGAACGGCCGGCTGGCCGGCCATCTGCGCAACGAGAACTACAACGTGGGCGACGCCGACATCGAATACGTGGACGACAAGGCCATCGCGCGCCTCACCTGGCGCGTATCGCCGGCGCTCGCCATCAGCAACGAGCTGGCCTACATGAAAGCGCGCCGCAACTGGCGCAACGCCGAGTACTACGTCTACAACCCGGTTGCCAAGGTGGTTGAGCGCAGCGACTACATCGCCATCCAGCACGACCAGGAGCAGACCGCCAACCGTCTCGAGGCACGCTGGAACGCGGGCGCCAACAAGCTGGTGGCGGGCTGGGAAGCGGCTACCATCAACTTCCTGCACACGAACAACTCGCCCTACGGCGGCAGCTCCAGCGTGGCGCCCACCGGCTTCAACCCGGGCGTGTTCGACAGCCCGGATCCGCTGCGCCCGAACTTCGCCACCGACACCGCCACCAACGCGTTCTACATCGAAGACGCCTACAGCCTGAACGAAAGCCTGCTGCTGCTGGCCGGTGCGCGGCACGACCGCTATGAAGTGGACCGCGTCAGCCTGCTGGGCGCCGCCGGCTTCAGTTCCACGCTGATCTCGAATTCCGCGCGCCTGGGCCTCACCTGGAAGCTGGCGCCGCAGACGTCGCTGTACGGCCAGCTCAGCACCGGCAGCGATCCGCTCACCAGCCTGTTGTCGCTGAACCTGGCCAATGCCCGCTACAAGCTGACCCGCTCGCGCCAGGTGGAGGGCGGCGTCAAGCAGTCGCTGGCCAACGGCAAGGCCGAGTGGACCGCCGCGCTGTACCGCATCCGCAAGGACGACATCATCACGCGCGACCCGTCCAACCCGGCACTGTCGGTCCAGGGCGGCTCGCAATCGTCGCAGGGCGCCGAGTTCAGCGCCAGCGCCAGCGTGGCCACGGCATGGCGCGTGGACGCCAACCTGGCCTACACCGACGCGCAGTTCGACAACCTGATCGAAGGCGGCAACGTCTCGCGCGCCGGCAAGCGCCCCGCCGACGTGCCCGAGACCTCGGCCAACCTGTGGCTCACCTACAAGGCGGACGCCTGGCGCGCCGGCGCCGGCGCGCGCTACGTCGGCAAGCGCTACATCGACAGCGGCAACAACCAGGCGCTGCCCGCCTACACCGTGCTGGACGCCACGCTGGGCTGGAATGTCAACCGCAACGTGCTGGTGCAGCTGAACCTGCGCAACCTGGCCGACAAGCTGTACGCCAGCACCTCCTACAGCGACAGCCAGTACCTGCTGGGCGACCGCCGCCATGCCGAGCTGACCGTGCAGTGGCGCTACTGATCCGCTAGGCCATGCTTAACTGGAAGCGCCAGCTGCACCTGTGGCACCGCTGGCTGGGCATAGGCATCGGCCTGCTGGTGCTGCTGTGGTTCGGTTCCGGCATCGTCATGATGTATGTGCCGTATCCGGCGCTCACCGAGCAGGAACGCATGGCGTGGCTGGCGCAGATCGATGCCGCCCAGGTCCGTGTCAGCGCCTGGGATGCGTGGCAAGCAATCGCGCAGGAAGGCTCGCAGCCGGGCATGCCGGATTCGGTGCGCCTGAACACCGTGGCCGGCCGGCCCGCCTACCATTTCCAGTCCGTGCGCGGCTTGCATTCGGTATGGGCCGACACCGGCGCCGTGCTGCGCGTGACAGACGCCATGGCCATCGCCGCCGCCGCGCCAGCGATGGCGCCCGGTGCACCCATGCCGTCCGTGCAGCAGATGGAGCTGGACCAGTGGACTTTCGGCCGCGTGGCCGCGCACCGGCCGCTGTACCGCGTGGACGCGGGCGACGCGGCCGGCAGCGTGCTGTACGTGTCGGGCCGCACCGGTGAACTGGTGCGCGACACCAGGCGCAGCGAGCGCGCCTGGAACTGGGCCGGTTCGGTGATCCACTGGGTCTACGTCACGCCGCTGCGCAAGCACGGCGAGGCGTGGCGGCAGGTGGTCATGTGGACCTCGGCCGTGGCCCTGCTGCTGGCCATGACCGGCATGGTGCTGGGCATCCAGCGCCTGCGCCTGCGCCGCCGCTATGCCAGCGGCGCCCGCTCGCCATACAGAGGCTGGCAAGCCTGGCACCACTGGCTCGGCCTGAGCCTCGGCACGCTCACGCTCACCTGGCTGTTCAGCGGCTGGCTGTCCGTCACGCCGTTCGGCTGGCTGTCCTCGCCCGGCATCACCGCGCAGGACAAGCTGGCCTTCGCCGGCGGCCCGCTGGCGCGGGACGATCTCACGGTCGCCGTGGCGGACGCGGTGCGCGCCTACCCCGGCGTGCTGGAACTGGAATGGCGGCGCGTGGGCGGCAAGCTCTATCTGGCCGCGCTGGAACGCTCCGGGCGCCAGCTGCTCGACGCGCACTGCGGCGAAGCAGTGGGCGCGCTGCCGCCGGACGCGCTGCTGCGCGCGGTGCAGGCGGTGCGTCCCACCGCACCGGTGCAGGAAGCTGTCATGCTAACCGCCGGCGACCACTACTACTACAGCCACCACAACCCGGCTGCCTTCCCCGTGCTGCGCGTGCAGTTCGCACTGCCGGATGCTACCACCTTCTATGCCGATCCGATGCAGGGCAAGCTGGCGGGCTACGCCGACAGCAACAGCAAATGGAACCGCTGGCTGTTCAACGGCCTGCACCAGCTGGACTTCTCCGCTGCCGTCCGCGCGCGTCCCGCATGGGACGTGCTGGTGGTTTCGCTCTGCCTGCTGGGCGCCGTGCTGAGCGCCACCGGCGTGGTGCTGGCCTGGCGGCGCCTGCGAACCGCCAGGCGCGCGCGCAAAAGCGCTATACTCGGGACAGTCCCAACACAACATTCCTCATGATCCTGCCGAGTAACCGTCCGTATTGCGCCGTTTCGCCCCAGTGTGGCGAAGGCTGGCGCGTGCATGCGCGTGATCTCGCCGGCCTTTCCTGAGGCCCGGCGGGAATTCCAGGAGGACGCCGTCTTTCCTCCCCCCGGGCCACTCTCCAACTGACTTGCCATTTTCCTGACATTTGTGGAGTTACCTCATGAGACCCAATATCGTTGTGTCGTCCATCGACATGGACCGCCTGGAAACGCTGATCGATTCGCTGCCTGCGGCGCAGTCGGCCGTCAAGCACGCGCTGCTGGAAGAACTGGCGCGCGCCGAAATGCTGGAGCCGGCGGACATGCCGCCGGACGTCGTCACCATGAATTCGCGCGTGCGTTTCGCGCTGGACCAGCCGGCCGAGGAATTCACGCTGACGCTGGCCTATCCAAAGGACATGCAGCCCGGCGACGATCGCATCTCGGTGCTCACGCCGGTGGGCAACGCGCTGCTCGGCCTGGCCTGCGGCGACAGCATAGACTGGACCCGCCCGGACGGCGCCTCCTTCAACCTCACCGTGCTCGATGTGCTGTACCAGCCCGAGCGGGCCGGTGAGCTGCATCGCTAGCTCACTCCTTCTGTGCTGGTATCGGCGCGAACTTGTAGTCCTCGCGCGCGAATTGCCGGCCGCGTTTCACGGTCAGCACCACCGAGCGCACGTTGGCGATGTCCTGCAGCGGGTCTTTTTTCAGGAACACCATGTTGGCGAACTTGCCCGCTTCCAGCGTGCCGATGTCGCGCTGCTTGCCGACCGCGATGGCGGCATTGGCGGTGGCCGCGATGATGGCTTCGTTCGGCGTCAGGCCCGCATACTGCACCAGCCGCTCCAGCTCCCGGTCCAGGATAGGATAGGGATCGTCGCCCTGCCCGTCGGTGTCTGTGCCGGCGATGATCTTCACGCCCGCCCGGTGTGCGGCGCGGGTGATGTCGCCCGCCAGTTCGATCTGGCAGCGCGGCGTGCCTTTGGGCGCGTACACGCTCAGGGTGGCGTCCAGCAGGGAGCCGGACCTGGCCAGCGCCGCGATGTATTTGCGGATGCCGGGATCGGCCGCCGTCAGGCCCGCGTAGGAAGGCTCGCCGCTGTGGCCATAAGCGGCCTTGCCGGCCTCCCGCACGTAGCGCGCCACCATGCACGCATGCGACACCGACGTGGCGCCCAGCGTGTCGTACGGCGTGGACGGATAGACCTGCTGGTGCGTCCACACCGGGAAGCCCTGGCGCTTGCCTTCCTTGATCAGCTTTGCCACCAGCGCGCCCGGCAGGTTGGCGTAGATCTTCAGGCCGCTGGCGCCGGTGCCGCGCGCTTGCGCGATGGCCAGCGCGATGTCGGTCTTGTCGTCCACCGAGTATAGCCACGGCACTTGCCCCGGCACCGTGCCTTGCGCGGCGGCGACGGTGCGCGGGTCCTTGAAGAAGCTGGGGCCCGCCACCAGTGCCGAGTAGTAGATGTCCGGCGAGGGAATGCGGTTCAGCAGCGCATCGCGCGACAGCGAAGCCAGTTCGCGCGCGTCGCCCGCCATGTCGCGCACGCCGGTCACGCCGCCGTACAGATTGCGCTTCAGTTCCGCTTCGGCGTAGGGCCGGTCGGGGTTGGTGGCGTAGTGCACGTGCGAGTCGATCAGGCCGGGCACCACGTACATGCCTTGCGCATCGTACTCGGTGGCGCCGCTGTCCGCCGGCACTTGCGCTGCGGGGAGGATGGCTTTGATGCGTTCGCCTTCCACGACAATCGCCATGCCGGTGCGCGGCGCAGCGGTGGTGCCGTCGATCAGCGTCGCGCCCCGGTAGATGGTTTGCGTGGCTGCTGCGTGGACGGCGCCTGCGCACAGCAGGGCGACTGCGGCGGCGATGGGCTTGCGGATAGTCGGGAACATGGATGCTTTGCTAGAGAAGAATCAGCCCCATACGCCGCCGGCGGTGCGCAGGAAATTGAGGCCCAGGATTTTGTCGATGCGGCCGGCGCCGTGGCCGCGTTTGGCCAGCAGGTCCGCCAGCTTCCAGAACTTCTCCGGTCCTTGCAGGTCGGGCAGGAACGTCACGATGTCGGCGCGTTCGCCGGTGGCGCCGATGCCGCTGGCGCGCCGCTGCGCCACTTCCTTTTCCAGCCCGCGCATGTAGGCCGGCATGTCGTCGATGCCGCTGACATAGCCGTCGGTGCCGATGCCCACGTGGTCCTCGCCGCAGACATTGATGGCGTGCTCGATGTGCGCGACCAAGTCCGCCGCCATGGGCTGCCTGCCGATGGCGAGGAAGGGCATGAAGTAGATGCCGACGAAGCCGCCCTTGTCGGCCACCATGCGCAGTTCGCGGTCGGTCTTGTTGCGCGGCAGGTCGGCCACGGCGCGGCAGCCGGTGTGCGTAATGGCGACCGGCTGGCTGGAGGCGGCGATGGCGTCCAGGCAGGTGTGTTCGCCGCTGTGGCTCAGGTCCACCAGCACGCGGTGCCGGTTCAGCGCTTGCACCACCTCGCGGCCGAACGGCGTCAGGCCACGGTTGTCCGGCGCCATGGCGCCGTCGCCGAGCTGATTGGCGCCGTTGTAGGTGAGCTGGATCACGCGCACGCCGAGGTTGGCGAAGGTTTCCACGCGGCGCGCGTCCTTGCCCATCATGGCGGCGTTCTGGAAACCGAGGATGACGCCGGTGCGGCCCTGTTCGTGCGCGCGGCGGATGTCGGCTGCGCCGTGTACTTTCAGCAGCGCGTCGTTGCGGCGGATGAGGGCGTCCCACGCGGCCGCTTCGCGCACGCTTTGCTCGTACGGGTCGTCCTTGCCGAACACGAAGCCGATGGTGACGTTGACGGCGCTCAGGCCTGCGGCCCTGGCGTCGGCGAGCGAGCGCGCGTCGATGCCGATGGCGTTCGGGTCGTCCAGTTCCGCTTTCGGACGGTTGGGGTTGCTGATGCCACCCAGCGCGTCGATGATGATGGGGCGGCGCGCGCGCGGGTCGGCTGCTTGGGCCGCTTCCGCCAAGGCGGGCAGGCTGGCAGCGAAGCCGAGCGCCGCCGCCTGCCGCAGGAAAGCGCGGCGGGCGCCGGTCTCGCCGCTCACCGCGCGCCCCGCTTGGGAGCTGGCGCCAGCGGCGCGTACGCCAGGCATTCGACTTCGATCTCGCCGCCCAGCGCCAGGGCGTTCACGCCGAAGGCGCTGCGCGCCGGCAGCCGGCCGGGCTTGAAGTAGCCGGCGTAGATCTTGTTGAAGTCGCCCCACTTGCCCATGTCCGCGATCATCACCGTGCATTTGACGATGTGGTCCATGCTCAGGTTCATGCCCTTGAGGATGTCCTGGATATTGTCCATGGCCTTGCGCGACTGGGCTTCGAAGCCGCCCGGCACCAGGCCGTTGGCGTCGGTGCCCATCTGGCCGGACAGGTGGACGTAGTCGCCCGCGCGCACCGCCAGCGTGAACGGCCGCGTGGCGGGGTTGCCTTCGTTGTAGTAGCCCAATTGCGGGACGGGGGCGGCACTGTAGGCCAGGCCTGGCAGCGCCACGGCCATGGCGCTGGCGAGTTTTTTGTAGTGTCTGCGTTTCATGCATAAATTATAGGCACGACTTTGCCCCGCACGGTAAACATTCGGTAGTGGCCATCACCACGACCATATCTTGGACCGCGCGGTCGGCAGCTCGGTAATTATCGGCGACGCGGCGCCGCTGGCGAAGGACTACAAGGCCGTCTCGTAGCCTTCCAGCACATTGACGACGTTTACGCCCAGCTCCTTCACCGCGTAGCCGCCTTCGAACACGAAAGCGGTGGGCAGGCCCAGCCAGGCCAGGCGTTCGCCGATGCGCAGGTAGTCCGCGCTTTGCAGTGCGAAATGCGACAGCGGATCGCCGGCGAAGGTGTCCACGCCCAGCGACACCACCAGCGCTTCCGGCGCGTACATCTGCAAGCGCAAACAGGCCGTCTCCAGCGCGGCGAACCACGCCTGCGGGCTGCTGCCGTGCGCCAGCGGCAGGTTGACGTTGAAGCCCAGTCCCGCGCCGGCGCCGGTTTCGTCGGCGTGCCCCAGGTAGAACGGATACTCCTGGCGCGGGTCGGCGTGGATGGAGACGAACAGCACGTCGTTGCGCTCGTAGAAAATGCTCTGCGTGCCGTTGCCGTGGTGGTAGTCGATGTCGAGGATGGCGACCTTGCGCGCGCCGTCGTCCAGCAGGTGCTGGGCCGCCAGCGCGGCGTTGTTCAGGAAGCAGTAGCCGCCGTAGAAGTCGGCCCCGGCGTGGTGGCCCGGCGGGCGCGTCAAGGCGAAGGTGCTGCGCTCGCCGAGGCGCAGCGCGTGCGCCGCGTTCACCGCGCAGTCGGCGCCGGTCTTGGCGGCGGTCCAGGTGCCGGCGGTGATGGGCGTGCCGCTGTCCATCGAATACAGGCCCAGCTTGGCGCAGAAATTGTCCGGTTCCACGTCCGAACGCAGCGAGCGCACCGGCCACACGGCGGGGAAGGCGTCCTTGCCGGCATTGGCCGGATCGAGCGCCAGCCATTCGTTCCATGCGCCGCGCAGGAAGTGCAGATAGCGCGGCGTGTGCACGCGTTCCAGCGTCATCAAGGGCACGCCGTGCGGCGTGACGATCTGGCCCAGGCCGCGCCGTCCCAGTTCGGCCAGCACGGAATCGGCCCGCTCCGGTTTCTCGAAGCAGGGCACCATCTCGCCACGGAAGATTTCAAAGCGGCCGTGGTGCTGGCCGTGCAGTTCGTTGTAGAAGGTGAGCACGGTGCTGGCCTGCGCTCAACCGACGTTCTTGCACAGATTGCTGTTGCGGTAGGCCGCCACGAAATCGTCGAAGCTGCCGGTGTTGGCAGCTTCCATCTCGGCCTGCTCGGCCAGCGAGGCGGCGGCCTGCGCTTCGAAGTAGGCGGTTTCCTGCGCCGTGGGCGGATGGCTGCGGAAGTAAGCGGCGTGGCGCTCGCTCTGCTTCAGGCCGAAGGCGGCGAAGGAGCCGCCGTTGGCGCGCAGTTCGCGCAGCACATGGGCCGACGGCGTGCGGTCCGGGTCGTCCAGCTTGGCCGCCTGCACGGCCAGCGAGTCCGCGTGCGCCGTGTCGCCGCGCTGGCGGTCCAGCAGCTCGGCCACCGGGCGGATGCGCTCCAGCAGTTCGCGGCCCCACGCCGGCAGCGCCACTTCGGCGCCGTTGTTCTGCAGGGTCAGGCCCGGACGGCGGCCTTCCTTCACGGTGCGCGCAAAGTTCTCGGTGTAGATGCGGCCCTGTTCTTCGGAGATCGCCGGGCTTTCCTCCAGCGCGCAGAACAGCAGGAACGCATCCAGGAAGCGGCCGGTTTCCAGGCTGATGCCGATCGGCTCGAACGGGTCCACGTCCATGCAGCGCACTTCGATGTACTGCACGCCGCGCGAGCACAGTGCCTGGATCGGGCGTTCGCCGCTGCGGATCACGCGCTTGGGGCGTATCGTCGAGTAGTACTCGTTCTCGATCTGGATCACGTTGGTGGACAGCTGCACCCATTCGCCGTCCTTCTTGGTGCCGATTTCGGCGTACGGCGCGTAGGGCTGGTTCACCGCCTTGGTGAGCGTGGCCACGTAGCTGTCCAGGCAGTTCTCGTGCGGGCTCAGGCCGGACTGGGCGTCGTTCTGGTAGCCCAGGTCGCTCATGCGCAGGCTGGTGGCGTAGGGCAGGTACAGCGTGTCGTCCGACAGCTGTTCCAGCTTGTGCGGACGGCCGCGCAGGAAGCTCGACGACAGTGCCGGCGAGGCGCCGAACAAGTACATCAGCAGCCAGCTGTAGCGGCGGAAGTTGCGGATGGTGGCGAAGTAGCTTTCCGACTGGTAAGCCTTGGCCGACTGCTTGCGCTCGGTGTTCTCGGTTTCATCCAGCAGGCGCCACAGCTGCTCGTCCAGCGAGTAGTTGTAGTGGATGCCGGCGATGCATTGCATGGCCTTGCCGTAGCGCAGCGCCAAGCCGCGCCGGTAGACATGCTTGAGCATGCCCATGTTGGACTTGCCGTACCAGGCGATCTCGATGTCTTCCTCGGCCGGCAGCTGGCACGGCATGGACTGGCTCCACAGCATTTCGCTGCCCAGCTTGCTGTAGCTGAAGCGGTGGATGGCGTCCAGCTTGTCCAGCGTGAGGGCGATGTCGTGCTCGGCCGGGGTGATGAACTCCAGCAAGGTTTCAGCGTAATCGGTGGTGATTTCAGGATGCGTGAGCGCCGAGCCCAGTTCAGCCGGGTGCGGGGTTGCCGCCAGGTGGCCGGTGGGGTCCACGCGCAGGGTTTCCCGCTCTATGCCGCGCAAGCCGCCGCCCAGCACCGCGCGGTGTTTTTCATCGGCCAGTATGGCCAGGCGGCGCGTCAATAGGTTGGACAATTTGAGCTTCCTTTCTGGTGCAGCAATTTAATATTGGTGCGAGATTAACCGAAATCGGACAAGCGCGTCGGAGACGGCCCAAAAAGCTCGGATTGCTATTTTAACAAACTGCGCGGAGGCCGCCCGGAAGCGCGCGGCGGCGCGGTTTCAGGGGCGGTTACCGCCGGTAACACCGCCGCTGACCCGTTCGATGCCGGCCAGGTCGCGCCAGCTTTGCACCTCAGTGTACCCCTGCGCCGCCAGCAGCGCGCGCACGGGCCCGGCCTGGTCGTAGCCGTGTTCCATCAGCAGCCAGCAGCCGGGCTCGAGGTGCTGCGGCGCGCCCGCGATGATGGTGCGCAGCGCGCTCAGGCCGTCCGCGTGGTCGGTCAGCGCGCCGCTCGGCTCGAAGCGCAGATCGCCTTCGGACAGGTGGCGGTCGCCGCTGGCGATATAGGGGGGATTGGAGACGATCAGGTCGAAGCGTTCGCCGGCGGCGGCGCCGTACCAGTCGCTTTCCAGGAAGCGCACGGCGGCCTGGTTCAGGGCGGCGTTGCTGCGCGCAACTTCCAGCGCGGCCGGGCTGACGTCGAGCGCGGTGACGGCGGCGTCGCGCCGGCTGTGGGCCAGCGCCACGGCGATGGCGCCGCTGCCGGTGCCCATGTCCAGCGCGCGGCCGGCCGGCGGCAGGCGTTCGATGGCCAGTTCCACCAGCAATTCCGTGTCCGGGCGCGGGATCAGCACGGCCGGGCTGACGTTGAACGGCAGCCCGAAGAACTCGCGCCGGCCGACGATGTAGGCGATGGGTTCGCCGTCCAGGCGGCGCTGCAGCAGGGCGCCCAGGCGCGCCGCCTCGTCGTCGGTGACGGCGCGTTCGGATTGGGTGATCAGGCCCACGCGCGTCAGGCCCAGCGCGTGGCAGATCAGGATGCGGTTATCCAGCGGGTCCAGGCGCTGCGGGTAGTGGCTTTGCGCCTGCAGTGCGGCGACGGTGGTGCCGGCTGCGATCATCGCGCCCCGCGGCGCAGCAGGGACCAGCCCAGCGCCACGGCAAACAGGCCGAACCACACGAAGGCCCACTGCGGGATCGACATGCCCAGGATGCCGTCGGTGGCGTTCTCGCACAGGCCGTCCGCTTCGAACAGGAAGGGCAGGTAAGTGGCGGTGGGGATCTTGTTGAGCATGGTTTCCATCGGATCGATACCGCAGGACAAGCCGGGGTGCGCCAGCACATACAGGTGCTTGCCGGCCACGCCCAGGCCGCCCAGCGCGCCCAGCAGGCCGATGCCGGTGCCGATGGCGGTGTTCTTCATGAAGTAGCCGGCCAGGCAGGCGAAGCCGATCAGCAGGAACAGGTAGCGCTGGATCACGCACAGCGGGCAGGGCAGCAGGTCCACCACGTGCTGCAGATACAGGGCGACGCCGATCAGGCCGAAACAGGCGAGGGCGATGGACAGGAGCAGGGAACGTGGATTCATCATGAAAATGGAAAGATTATAGGCGGGCCAATTCTCGCACAAACCGGCATGACCGCGCCTTAAGTCTGTATTAATCCCCCAGCGCGGCCAGCAGCTCGGCCTGGTGTTCGGCGGCCAGCGCGTTGGTCAGCTCGGTGAGGTCGCCGTCCATGATGAAGTCCAGCTTATACAAGGTGAGGTTGATGCGGTGGTCCGTCATGCGCCCCTGCGGGTAGTTGTAAGTGCGGATGCGCTCGCTGCGGTCGCCCGAGCCGATCAGGCTCTTGCGGGTGGCCGCTTCCTTGGACTGCTGCTCGCGCAGCTGCACGTCCTTGATGCGCGCCGCCAGCACCTTCAGCGCCTGCGCCTTGTTCTTGTGCTGCGAGCGGTCGTCCTGGCACTCCACCACGATACCGGTGGGCAAGTGGGTCAGGCGCACGGCCGAGTCGGTCTTGTTGATGTGCTGGCCGCCCGCGCCCGAGGCACGGAAGGTGTCGATGCGCAGGTCGGCCGGGTTGATGTGCACGTCCTCCACCTCGTCCGCCTCCGGCATCACCGCCACGGTGCAGGCCGAGGTGTGGATGCGGCCCTGGGTCTCGGTGGCCGGCACGCGCTGCACGCGGTGGCCGCCGGATTCGAATTTCAGCTTCGAGTACACGCCGTTGCCCACCAGGCGCACGATCACCTCGCGGTAGCCGCCCAGGTCGGACGCCGATTCGGACACCATCTCCACCTGCCAGCGGTTGCGCTCGGCGAAGCGGGTGTACATGCGCAGCAGGTCGCCGGCGAACAGGGCCGACTCGTCGCCGCCGGTGCCGGCGCGGATTTCGAGGAAGATGTTGCGCTCGTCGTTGGCGTCCTTGGGCAGCAGCATTTTCTGCAGCTCCAGTTCCAGCCCGGCCAGGCGCTCCTTGCCCGCTTCGATTTCCTCCTGCGCGAACTCCTTCATTTCCGGATCGGCCAGCATGGCCTGCGCCTCGGCGATATCGCCCAGCGCGCCCTGGTAATCCTTGTACAGCGCCACCAGCGGGCCCAGCTCGGCGTGCTCGCGCGTCATTTTGCGGTAGCTGTCCATATTGGAGGTGGCGCCTTCGGACATCAGCAGTTCGTCCAGTTCGGCGAGTCGGTTTGCCAATTGGTCCAGCTTGGCCAGCATCGATGGTTTCATGGGTGCTCTTTAGTACGGGTGGGGAAGTGGCTGAGTGGCGCCAGGCGCCGGCTAAACGGAAGGTGGCGCGGACGCCGGGTGCGGGCTGCGCTAACGGCGGCCGCGGAACATCTGGGGCAGCAGGGTGGCCAGCTGGGCGCGCTCTTCGCCCTGGGCCCGGTGCAGCGCCTGCTGCGGACCGTGCATGAACTTGGCCGTCAGCCCCTTGGACAGGGCTTCCAGCACCGCGTCGATGTCTTCGCCCTTGGCCAGCATCTTGCGCGCGCGTTCCAGCTCCAGCTGGCGCATGGCTTCGCCGTTTTCCTGCAGGGTCTGGATCACGGGCACCACGGCGCGGTCGTCCACCCAGTGCATGAAGGACTGCACCCGGGTTTCAATGATGGCTTCGGCCTGGGCCACCGCCGCCTGGCGGTTTTCCATGCCGGTCTGCACCACTTTGCCGAGGTCGTCCACGGTGTACAGGAACACGTCGCTCAGGCGGCCCACTTCGGGTTCGATGTCGCGCGGCACGGCCAGGTCCACCATGAACATGGGCTTGTGGCGGCGCGCCTTGATGGCGCGCTCCACCATGCCCAGGCCGATCAGCGGCAGCGACGAGGCGGTGCAGGAAATGACGATGTCGTAATGCTGCAGGCGGTCCTGCAAATCGGCCAGGCGCATGGCCTTGGCGCCGAAGCGGTGCGCCAGCAGCTCGCCGCGCTCCATGGTGCGGTTGGCGATGGTGATGCTTTTCGGGTTCTGCGCCGCGAAGTGCGTGGCGCACAGCTCGATCATTTCGCCGGCGCCGATGAACAGCACGTTCTGCTCGGAAATCTTGTCGAAGATGCGCTGCGACAGGCGCACGGCGGCGGCCGCCATGGATACGCTGTGCGCGCCGATTTCGGTGGTGCTGCGCACTTCCTTGGCCACCGAGAAACTGCGCTGGAACAGCTGGTGCAGATAAGTGCCCAGGCCGCCCGCTTCCTCGGCAGTGCGGATGGCGTCCTTGATCTGGCCCAGGATCTGGGTTTCGCCCAGCACCATCGAATCGAGCCCGGAGGCGACGCGGAAGGTGTGGCGCACCGCGTCGTGCTGGGGCAGCATGTACAGGTGCGGGCGCAGTTCGCCGTAGTTGAGCTTGTGGAAGTCGGCCAGGAAGTGGCCGCCCGCGTCGAGCGGATTGGCGACGTGGCTGGCCGCGTACAGCTCGGTGCGGTTGCAGGTCGACAGGATGGCCGCCTCGTCGCTGCCCACCGGGTCGATGCGCTCGAACCACGCGCGCGCAGCCGTCACCGCCTGGCCCAATTGCTCAGGGGCGAACGCCAGCTGTTCGCGGAGCGACACTGGAGCGGTGGTGTGGTTGAGGCCGACGGCAAGCAGTTGCATTTTAGACAGTGTGCGGACGGGATAGGGGCGTTACCGGTCATTATACCGTGATGTGTCCCGCCTCACCGGCAGCCGGGGCCGTATAGCCTCTATATGGCTGTTGCCGGAATCAGGCGCCGAGCTTTTCCAGGCGGTAACCGTAGCTGTACACCGGCACCAGGCGGAAACCGTTTTCCGGCTTCAGCTGCAGCTTGTTGCGCACCCGCGAGACGTGGGTGTCCATGGTGCGCGAGGGTACGGCGGTTTCCCGTATCCACACCGCCTCGTGGATGTAGGCGCGCGACAGCGGCCGGCCGATGTTGCGGAAAAACAGCAGCGCCAGGTAGAACTCCTTGTGCGTCACGTCCAGCACGGCGCCGTCCATCAGCAGGCGGCCCGGGCGGGTTTCGAACACGTACTGGCCGAACTGCAGCTGCTCGGCGCCGTTCTGGGTCGGATAGGCGCGGCGCAGCAGCGCCTGCACGCGCGCCACCAGTTCGCTGCGGCGCAGCGGCTTGATCATGTAGTCGTCGCTGCCGGCGGCCAGGCCGGCCACGATGTCGTCCTCGCCGGAGGCGGTGGTGAGGAACAGCACCGGCGCCTGTTCGGGCATTTTTTCGCGGGCGCGGCGCACCACTTCGGCGCCGCCCATGTCCGCCACCTGCCAGTCCAGGATCAGCATGTCATAGCTGTCCTTGCGCAAGTGGCCGAGCAGGTCCTTGCCGGTCTGGAAGCCGTGGCAGATATGACCGGCCGAGGTCAACACCTGGCAGATGACGTCGGCTTGGCTGCGGTCGTTGTCTAGAACTACGATTCTCATGATGATAGGGCGGGTCGAAGCCGGCAGTGCAGCTGCCGTTAAAGTTAAATTATAGTCATGCTTGAGCGACAGAGTGTTAATTACTTCAGAAATTGAGATTTTCGGGAAATTTCCCCGAAAGAATCACAGATGTTCTTATGCAAACTCGTCTTATGATTACACGGTACACGGTAAAAAGTGGCTTTTCAATGTCCTTTGGTACAATTGCGTAACACGAAAAGTCACTATGTTTACAAAGAAAGATGCCAAATGGACATTGATTCCAGCCTCCGACAGGGAGCTGGAAGAGGTGCGCGCGCGCTGCCGGCGCCTGGTGCAGCGCCGCGCGGCGGTGTCGGCCGGGATCTCGGCGGTGCCGATTCCGGGCCTGGACGTGGTGTCCGACTTGCGCCTGTTCTCCGAACTGATCGAGGACGTGAACCGTGAGTTCGGCCTCACGCCGGAACAGGTGGGGCGGCTGCAGCCGCGTTTCCGGCTGCTGGCCTACCAGGCCGCCGTCAACGTGGGCGGCACCATGGTGGGCAAATACGTGACCAAGGAAGTGGTGCTGCGGCTGCTGCAGCGGGCCGGCGCCGGCCTGATCGCCAGGCAGGCGACCCGCTTTGTACCGCTGGCCGGCCAGGCCACGGCGGCGGCGATCGGCTTTTTCGCCTTCCGCCAGATCGGCTACCAGCACGTGGAAGCCTGCGCCAAGGTGGCGCAGGAAGTGATGCTGGCGCAGCAGAAGGCCGCGCCTCTCTAAATAAACGTGCAGAAGCGCCGGGCTTACGCGTCCGGCAGCACCACGTTCACATCCAGCACCTCCAGGTTGCCCTGGCGGTCCAGCGAAATCTTGATGTCGTCCGCGTTCACCTTGGTGTACTTGGAGATCACTTCGATCAGTTCCTTGTGCAGGGCGGGCAGGAAATCCGGACCGGCGCGGCCATTGCGTTCGCGCGCGATGATGATTTGCAAGCGTTCCTTGGCGGCGGTGGCCGTCTTGGGCTTGGACGGGAACAGGAATGACAGCAGGGCCATATCACTTCCCTCCGAAAATACGCTGCAGCAGGCCAGGCTTTTCGTAGGTCGTAAAGCGCAGCGGCAGGTCCTGGCCCAGGAAGCGCGACACCACATCTTCATAGGCGTCGGCCACGTCGGTGCCCTTGAAGTGGATGGCCGGATTGCCCTGGTTCGACGCGTGCAGCACCGATTCCGATTCCGGAATGATGCCGATCAGCGGAATGCGCAGGATTTCCTGCACGTCCTGGTAAGACAGCATCTCGTCCGCTTCCACGCGTTTCGGCGAGTAGCGGGTGATCAGCAGGTGTTCCTTGACCGGCTCGCCGCCCGACTGGGCGCGGCGCGACTTGGCCTGGATGATGCCCAGGATGCGGTCCGAGTCGCGTACCGACGACACTTCCGGATTGGTCACCACCAGCGCCTCGTCGGCGAAGGTCAGCGCCATCAGCGCGCCGTGCTCGATGCCGGCCGGCGAATCGCAGATGATGTATTCGAAGCCCATGTTGATCAGCTCGTGCAGCACCGCCTCCACGCCTTCTTCCGACAGCGCGTCTTTGTCGCGCGTCTGCGAAGCGGGCAGGATGAACAGGTTGTCGCAGTGCTTGTCCTTGATCAGCGCCTGGGTCAGCGACGCTTCTTTATTGATGACGTTGATCAGGTCGTACACCACGCGGCGTTCGCAGCCCATGATCAGGTCCAGATTACGCAGGCCGACGTCGAAGTCGATCACCACGGTTTTGTGTCCGCGCAGGGCCAGGCCGGAAGAGAAGCTGGCGCTGGAAGTGGTCTTGCCGACACCGCCCTTACCGGACGTTACAACGATAATTCTTGCCACGAAAGAGTCCTTTACAAAGCTAAAGCTTTAAGCGCGAGTAGGTGAATTGACAGATAGTATATCGATTCGGTCGCCAACCAGGCTGATTTGTGTCGGTTTGCGTGCGTGCTCGGCGGGGAAACCGTCTTCAAAAGTGCTGTAAACGCCGGCAATCGACACCAACTCCGGCGACATCGACATAGCGAAGATGCGCGCCTCGGCATTGCCGGACGCCCCCGCCAGCGCGCGGCCGTTGAGGGTGTTGTAAACATGTATGCTGCCGTCGGCGATGATCTCGGCGCCGTTGTTGACCACGGCCGTCACGATCAGGTCGCCGCCGCGCGCGTAGATGCGCTGGCCGGCGCGCACCGGGGTGTCGACGATCATGGTGCCGGCCGGGGCGTTGCCGGGTGCGATGGTCGGCGCGGCGGTGCCGGATGCCGCAGTCGGGGTCGGCACCGGCGCTTCCACCTTGGCCGGCTTGGGCGGCTTGGCCGGCGCCGGGGCTTCCTCGCGCTTGCCGCTGTCGAGCGACAGGCCGTGGGCCACGATCTCGTCCGCCATGTCCGGCGCGGCGTTGCGCACGGCCACCGGGTTCAAGCGGTATTTTTTCAGGAGGGCAATCGTGCTTGCCCAGTCGATGCGTTCGCAGCCGGGCGCCAGCGAGCCGACGTCGATCACGGCCAGGTCGCCCTCGAAGAAATCGGGCGTGCCGCCGGTCATTTCGTTGAGCGCGGCGTCGAGTGCGATGCCGTCCGACGTATACAGGATGGCGGAAACGGCGACTACAGTGGAAATCTTGATTTCGATGGGCTTTTGGAACGAGCTTTTGGACATAAAACGATCAGTAAAGGAGTCGGCTTGGCGGCCCATCGGCCAGGATTTGCCAAAGGCTCAAGCATTTTACTGTGGTTATGGCAGAAATGGGAGTGCCGTTTGGTGTGCGCGGACCGGACACCAAACGGCTGGAGAAGCAGGCGGCATGCGGGCGCAGCCGCCGGCCGGGTTGCCCCGGGGCTACGCCGCGCGCAGCTCGCGCGCCGCCGCCACCATATTGCGCAGCGCGCTCTCGGTTTCAGGCCAGCCGCGCGTTTTCAGGCCGCAGTCCGGATTCACCCACAGCTGCGCCGCCGGGATCACGGCGCTGGCCTTCCTCAGCAGGCGCACCATCTCGGCCGTGTCCGGCACGCGCGGCGAGTGGATGTCGTACACGCCCGGGCCGATCTCGTTCGGATAGCGGAACGCGCCGAAGCCGGTCAGCAGTTCCATGGCCGAGCGGCTGGTTTCTATCGTGATCACGTCCGCGTCCATGGCGGCGATCTGCGGCAGGATGTCGTTGAACTCGGCGTAGCACATATGGGTGTGGATCTGCGTGGCATCCTTCGCCACGCCGGCCGACACGCGGAAGGCGCGCGTGGCCCAGTCCAGGTATTCGCCCCAGCGGCTGCGGCGCAGCGGCAAGCCCTCGCGCACGGCCGGCTCGTCGATCTGGATGATGCCGATGCCGGCCTGCTCCAGGTCCGCCACCTCGTCGCGGATGGCCAGCGCGATCTGCAGCGTGGTCTGCGCGCGCGGCTGGTCGTCGCGCACGAAGGACCATTGCAGGATGGTGACCGGACCGGTGAGCATGCCTTTCACCGGTTTGCTGGTCAGCGATTGCGCGTGCACGGTCCAGTCCACGGTCATGGCCTGCGGGCGGGCCACGTCGCCGTAGATCACCGGCGGCTTGACGCAGCGCGAACCGTAGGACTGCACCCAGCCCAGTTGCGTGAAGGCGAAGCCGTCCAGCTGCTCGCCGAAGTATTCCACCATGTCGTTGCGCTCCGCCTCGCCGTGCACCAGCACGTCCAGGCCCAGCTCCTCCTGGCGCGCAATGGCGTAGGCGATTTCCTCGCGCATGCTGTGCCGGTAGGCCGCCGCGCCGATCTCGCCGCGCTTGAAGCCGGCGCGCGCCGAACGGATCGCCGCCGTTTGCGGGAAGGAGCCGATGGTGGTGGTGGGGAAGGACGGCAGCTGGAAGCGCGCGCGCTGCTCCGCCTGGCGGGCGGGGAAGGGCGAGGCGCGGCGGTCGGCGTCCTGCGGCAGCGCGGCGATGCGCGCCGCCACCGCAGGGTTGTGCACGCGCGGGCTGGCGCGGCGGCTGGCGCACGCGGCGCGCGCCGCGGCCCATGCGGCGTCGAAGGCGGCGCTGTCGGCCGCGCTGCCGAGGGCGGCGAGGTGCGCATCGTCCGCATTGTCCAGATTGTCCGCTGCGGTGCGCAGCAGCGCCGCCTTCAGCAGCTCCAGCTCGCCCAGCTTCTCGCCGGCGAACGCCAGCCAGCTCTTGATTTCCGGGTCGAGCGCGGTTTCGTGCTCCAGGCTGAACGGCGTGTGCAGCAGCGAGCACGAACTGGACAGCCACAGCTTGCCGCCGCGCTTGGCGGCGATGGGCGCCAGTTGCGCCAGCGCCAGGTCGAGGTCGGTGCGCCAGATGTTGCGCCCGTCCACGATGCCCACCGACAGCACCTTGTGCACCGGCAGCCAGTCCGCCACGCTGGTCAGCTCATGCGCGGCGCGCACGCCGTCCACGTGCAGGCCCGCCACCGGCAGGCGGCACGCCAGGCTCACGTTCTCCTCCAGCGGCGAGAAGTAGGTGGCCAGCAGCAGCGGCACGCCCACCTGCGCCAGTTGCCAGTAGCTGTTTTCGAACGCGTTGCGCCACGCCGGCGGCAGGTCCAGGCCCAGGATGGGCTCGTCGATTTGCACCCAGCTCACGCCCTGCCGCTTGAGGCGGTCCAGCACCGCGCCGTACACCGGCAGCAGTTTGTCCAGCAGGCTCAAGCGGTCGAAGCCGGCCGCGCGCTCCTTGCCCAGCCACAGGAAGGTCAGCGGGCCGATCAGCACCGCTTTCACCGCGTGGCCCAGCGCCTGCGCTTCCGCCACTTCAGCAAACAGGCGCTCGCATGCCAGCGAAAACTCGGTTTCCGGCGAGAACTCAGGAACCAGGTAGTGATAATTGGTGTCGAACCACTTGGTCATTTCCAGCGCATGCGCGTCCTGATGAGGGTGGCTGCAGCCCGCATGCTCGTGATGCCCGTGCGACACGCCGCGCGCCATCGCGAAATAGCGGGCCAGCTGGCTCTGCTCCGCAGTGAAGCCGAAGCGCGCCGGCTCGCAGCCCAGCAGCTGGATATGGTTGGCCACCTGGTCGTAAAAGGCGAAATCGCCCACCGACACCAGGTCCAGCCCGGCGTCGCGCTGCTGCGCCCAGTGCCGCGCGCGTAGTGCCGCGCCGGTCGCTTCCAGCCCGGCTTCGCCGGTTTCGCCGCGCCAGTGCTTCTCCAGCGCGAACTTCAGTTCGCGTGCCGCGCCGATGCGTGGAAAGCCGGGAATATGTGTCTGAATTGGTTTCATGAAAGTTGTCATCCGCATTAAATATTGGTGAGGTAAAGTGTGCGGCAAACGCGTTTATAATCAAAACGAAAGATTTTGCGTTTCAACGTGAAATAAATTAATGAAGCAATCAAGACAAGGACTGCCATGCTGGAAATCCGCCACCTTCGCACCCTCAGCGCCCTGCGTTCCGCAGGCAGCCTGGTACGCGCCGCGCAACTGCTGAACCTGACCCAGTCCGCCCTGTCGCACCAGATCAAATTGCTGGAAGATCGCTACGGCAGCCCGCTGTTCGAGCGGAAATCGGTGCCGATCGGCTTTACCGCCACCGGCGCGCGCCTGCTGCGCCTGGCCGACACGCTGCTGCCGGAAATCGAACAGGCCGAGCGCGACGTGGCGCGCCTGTCGCAAGGCGACCAGGGCCAGCTGCGCGTGGCGCTGGAATGCCACACCTGCTTCGACTGGCTGATGCCGGTGATGGACGAGTTCCGCAAGCGCTGGCCGGACGTGGAAATCGACCTGGTGTCGGGCTTCCACAGCGAACCGGCCGATCTGCTGCGCGTCGGCAGCGCCGACCTGATCATCGGTTCCGATTACAGCGCCGAGTTCGCCACCTTCCCGCTGTTCCGCTTCGAAATCCTGGTGGTGATGGCGCAGAAGCACCGGCTGCTGGCGCAGCGCCGCTTGCACGCGGCCGATTTCGAGGGCGAAACGCTGATCACCTACCCGGTGCCCGAATCGCGCATCGACCTGATCCGCGAAGTGCTGGGTCCGGCCGGGATTTCCTTCGACCGCCGCACCGCGGAATTGACGGTGGCTATTTTGCAGCTAGTCGCAAGCCGCCGTGGATTGGCGGCTTTGCCGAATTGGGCAATAAAAAACTATATCGATTACGATTATGTCAGCGCGCGCCCGGTGGGCGAGCAAGGTTTATGGAGCGACTTATTTGTTTCCGTACCGGAACCATTACGTGATAAAGCGTATGTCGTCGACTTCGTTAATGTGATACGGGAACAATGTGCAGCCACGCTGGATGGGATCAAATTGCTGTCGTAGCTTGATTAATATCAAAACCGGTGCGGTTCGGAGCCGCTAAGATGGGTTTTTTTCACCGCAGGACCGCGTCTATATAAGGAATTCATGTTTAGCCACGAACCGTATCCGCAGGCGCTATCCCTGATAGAGGCCCATCTCCGCAGTCTCTCCGATCTGGCCGCTTTGCAGCAGGACTTTGTCAATGCTGCGCTCGCCAACTCCACAGTCTTTTCCCGTCTGGTGTGCAACGCATTAAATGGCACGGGTGTGCTGTTTGTTGAAGCAACCGAGCAAATGCAAGGGTTATTCAACCGCGCGCCCAACAAATCGTTAAAATGAATGCACCGCTAATCTTAATCACCTGACCACTCGGTTGGAAACTCTGGAGAATCAAATGGATGATGTAGTTATCGTAGCGGCCGGCCGCACCGCAGTTGGCAAATTCGGCGGCAGCCTGGCCAAGATCCCGGCAGCCGAACTGGGCGCCCATGTCATCAAGGGCCTGCTGGCCAAGACCGGCCTGGACGCCAACCTGATCAGCGAAGCCATTCTCGGCCAGGTGCTGACCGCCGGCGTCGGCCAGAACCCGGCGCGCCAGGCCGTCATCAAGGCCGGCCTGCCGACCAGCATCCCGGCCTACACCATCAACAAGGTGTGCGGTTCGGGCCTGAAAGCCACCCACCTGGCCACCCAGGCCATCAAGTGCGGCGACGCCAGCATCATCATCGCCGGCGGCCAGGAAAACATGAGCGCCTCGCCGCACGTGCTGAACGGCTCGCGCGACGGTTTCCGCATGGGCGACGTGAAGATGACCGACACCATGATCGTCGACGGCCTGTGGGACGTGTACAACCAGTACCACATGGGCGTGACCGCCGAGAACGTGGCGAAGAAATACGACATCTCGCGCGCAGCGCAGGACGAGTTCGCCCTGCAGTCGCAGCTGAAGGCCGAAGCGGCGCAGAAGGAAGGCAAGTTCAAGGACGAGATCATTCCGCTGGAGATCGCGCAGAAGAAGGGCACCGTGCTGTTCGACGCCGACGAATACATCAAGCCGGGCTCCACGCTGGAAGCGCTGGCCGGCCTGCGTCCCGCCTTCAACAAGGAAGGCAGCGTCACTGCCGGCAACGCCTCCGGCCTGAACGACGGCGCCGCCGCCGTCATCATGATGACCGCCACCCAGGCGCGCGAGTTGGGCCTGACCCCGCTGGCCAAGGTGAAAGCCTACGCCTCGTCCGGCATCGACCCGGCCTACATGGGCATGGGCCCGGTCTCGGCCGCCAAGCTGTGCCTGAAAAAAGCCGGCTGGACCCCGGACGACCTGGACCTGATGGAAATCAACGAAGCCTTCGCCGCCCAGGCGCTGGCCGTGAACAAGGAAATGGGCTGGGACACCAGCAAGATCAACGTGAACGGCGGCGCGATCGCCATCGGCCACCCGATCGGCGCATCCGGCGCGCGCATCCTGGTGACCCTGCTGCACGAGATGGTGCGCCGCGACGCCAAGAAGGGCCTGGCATCGCTGTGCATCGGCGGCGGCATGGGCGTGGCGCTGGCAGTCGAGCGCGCATAACAATAAGCAGTACCAGCAGCAGCAACAAGCAGTTCAGTTCTTTTAGTGTTCGAAACAATAAGAGGGGATGACAAATGGCAAGAATTGCATTGGTAACAGGTGGTATGGGTGGTCTGGGCGAAGCGGTGTGCATCAAGCTGGCCGCACTGGGCTATAAGGTCGTGACCACATATTCCCCGAGCAACAAGAAAGTTGACGAATGGCTGGCCACGACGCGCGACATGGGCTTTGATTTCAAGGCTTATCCGTGCGACGTGGCGGATTACGACTCGGCGCAAGCCTGCGTGGCGGCCATCACGAAGGACATCGGCCCGATCGACGTGCTGGTCAACAATGCCGGCATCACGCGCGACATGACCTTCAAGAAGATGGACAAGCTGAACTGGGATGCGGTGATGAGCACCAACCTGGACTCCGTGTTCAACATGACCAAGCCGGTAGCGGATGGCATGGTGGACCGTGGCTGGGGCCGCATCATCAACATCTCGTCCGTCAACGGCCAGAAGGGCGCTTTCGGCCAGACCAACTACTCGGCCGCCAAGGCCGGCGTACACGGCTTCACCAAGGCGCTGGCGCTGGAAGTGGCGCGCAAGGGCGTGACCGTCAACACCATCTCGCCGGGCTACATCGGCACCAAGATGGTGACGGAAATCCCGCAGGAAGTGCTCGATTCGAAAATCCTGCCGCAAATTCCGATGGCCCGCCTGGGCAAGCCGGAAGAAGTGGCCGGCCTGGTGGCCTACCTGGCCTCCGAAGAAGCGGCTTTCGTCACCGGCGCCAACATCGCCATCAACGGCGGCCAGCACATGTCCTAAGACCGGGTGATAGCATCCATGAAAGCACCGCGCACGCGGTGCTTTTTTTTTGCCCTGCGGCGTAGGACAATGCGGCAGAGGAGAACCATCATGGACCGACATTTGCCCGAAGGCGGCCTGGCGCTCGACAGCCTGGCCGAACAGATGCTGCAGCCCGGGGTAAAAGGCCTGCCGCTGACTGAACCGATGCGCCAGGGCGCCATACCCGTGCAGCGCTGGAACGTGCTGCGCGGCGACACCAGCTATCCGGTGGCGGTGCTGAAGGAATCGGCGCTGCTGCACAACCTGGACTGGATGAAGCGCTTTTGCGCCCGCTACGGCGCGGTGCTGGCGCCGCACGGTAAAACCACCATGAGCCCGCAGCTGTTCGGCGCCCAGCTGGCCAACGGCGCCTGGGGCATGACCCTGGCCACCGCCGCCCAGGTGCAGGTGGCCTACCGCTTCGGCGTGCGCCGGGTGCTGCTGGCCAACCAGCTGGTGGCCCCGGCCGATATCCGCGCCATGCTGGCGCTGCTGAAGGACGATGCCGCCTTCGAGTTTTACGCGCTGGTCGATTCCGAGGAAGGCGTGCAGCGCCTGTCGCGCGCCGCGGCGGAGGCGCAACTGGCGCGGCCCTTGCCGCTGCTGGTGGAGCTGGGCCTGCCCGGCAAGCGCGCCGGCTGCCGCACGCCCGCCGAGGCGATGTCGGTGGCGCAGAAAGTTGCCCGGGCGCCCGGCCTGCAGCTGGCCGGCATCGAAGGCTACGAAGGCCTGCTGCAGGGCCACGACCGCGCCGCCAGCGTGGAGGCGGTGCGCGCCTTCGTGGCGCAGCTGGCCGCGCTGGTGCGCCAGGCGGACGGCAAGAAGCTGTTCGGCGGCGAGCAGATTTTGCTGTCGGCCGGCGGCTCGGCCTATTTCGACCTGGTGGCGCACGGCTTCGCCGGGCTGGTGGGCCTGTCGCGCCCGGTGCTGCCGGTGCTGCGCAGCGGCTGCTACCTGACCAACGACCACGGCTCCTACCAGGACCTGACGCACGACATCCGCACGCGCGAACACGCCGCCGACGGCCTGCGTCCGGCGCTGGAAGTGTGGAGCATGGTCACCTCGCGGCCCGAGCCCACGCTGGCCATCCTCAGCATGGGCAAGCGCGACGCGTCCTATGACCAGGAGCTGCCGATTCCGCTCTACACGCACCGCCCCGGGCCGGATGCGGCCGACGAGCCGACCGACCTGCCGCCCGGCTGCCGCATCGAGAAAATGAACGACCAGCACGCCTACCTGCGCCTGCCGGAGGGCGACGCGCTGTGCCAGCAGCTGAAAGTGGGCGACCTGGTCGGCTGCGGCATCTCGCACCCCTGCACCACCTTCGACAAATGGCCGCTGCTGCTGGTGGCCGACGATGCTTATACTGTGCGCTACGCCGTCAACACCTTCTTTTGAAAGACACCACATGCCTGATTCGAACCAGTCCCTGTTCCCCGCCATCGCGCCGCTGCGCCATGGCATGCTGGAAGTCGACGCGCTGCACACCATTTACTGGGAGGAGGTGGGCAATCCGAACGGCACGCCGGTGCTGTTCCTGCACGGCGGCCCCGGCGCCGGCCTGTCGCCCGCGCACCGCCGCTTTTTCGACCCGCAGCAATACCGCGTGATCTTGTTCGACCAGCGCGGCGCCGGCAAGTCCACCCCGCTGGGCGAGTGCCGCAACAACACCACCCAGCTGCTGATCGAAGACATCGAGCGCCTGCGCGCCATGTTCGGCATCGGGCAATGGCTGGTGTTCGGCGGCTCCTGGGGCTCCACGCTGGCGCTGGCTTACGGCCAGGCGCATCCCGAACGCTGCCTGGGCTTCGTGCTGCGCGGGATCTTCCTGTGCACCCAGCCCGAGATCGACTTCTTCCTGGAAGGCTCGCGCTGGTTCCACCCGGACGTGTACGACGAATTCGTGGCGCCGATCCCCGCCGAGGAGCGCGGCAACCTGCTGCAGGCCTACGTCAAGCGCATCATGAGCGACGACCCGGCCGTGTACTGGCCGGCGGCGCGCGCCTGGAGCCGCTTCGAGGGCCGCCGCGTGTTCCTGCTGCCGCAGCCCGAGGAAGCGCCGTCGGACGCGATGGACCTGGGCGTGGGCCGCCTCGAATCGCACTACATGGCCAACCTCGGCTTCTTCGAGGACGAGCAGCTGCTGCGCAACGTGGACAAGATCGCCCACCTGCCGGCGGTCATCGTGCAGGGCCGCTACGACGTGATCTGCCCGCCGGTATCGGCCTGGAAGCTGCACAAAGCCTGGCCCGGCTCCGTGATGAAGATGATCCCGGACGCCGGCCACGGCGCCATGGAGCGCGGCATTTCCGCGGCGCTGGTGGCGGCCACCGAGCAGTTCAAGCGCCTGCGGCGCTTCGAGTAAGGCCGGGCGGCCTGTTACACTATCGTATTGGACCCTTGCAAGCGTAAGCACAAAGTACACAAGCAATGAATATTCAAGTCGGCGATATAGGACACATCATCCAACTGGCAATTGCGCCGGTATTCCTGCTCACGGGCGTCTGCACCAACCTGATGGTGCTGACCAACCGCCTGGCGCGCATCATAGACCGCTCGCGCGTGCTGGAAGACCGGCTCGATGTCGGCTACAACGACAACTATCTCAATGAGCTGGACGTGCTGTACCGGCGTTCGCACCTGATCAACGTATCGATCGGCTCCTCGACCGGCTGCGGCCTGCTGATTTGCCTGGTGATTGCCATGCTGTTCGTGGGCGACACCACCAATGTCACGCTGGACAAGTACATCGCCGGCCTGTTCGTGGTGGCGATGCTGGCCCTGATCGCCAGTTTTGTTTACCTGCTGCGGGAGATCTTCATCGCTTCCGCCGCCATGCGCGCGCACCGCCACGTGCGCCCCCCCTTAAAGAAATAGAGCCTCATGCACGACTACCAACGCCCCCCGACCCTGTACCGCTACGGCGAGCGCAGCGACCTTGAACTGGCCCTGACGCAGGGGCAGTTCATCCTGCATCCGGCCTCGAACTGCCTGACGCTGAGCTTTTCCAAGGCGTGGGACCGCAAGCTGTTCGACCTGTTCACGGCCGACGCCTGCCTGGTGATCCACAACACCGAAGAATTCGGCGAGCGCATCCACCGCGCGGTGCAGCGCGCGCTGCCCAGCTGGGCCGGCATCGACGGCGCCGTGGAATACGGCCACCGCGCCGCACTGGGCGCGGCCTTCACCAAGACCGCCGCCGAGAAGCAGGAACGCGAATGGCAGTTCGCCTGGCGCGCCATGCAGGCCAACCTCAGTCTCAATTCGGTGATGATCAAGATCGGCAGCATCGAGCAGTTCGCCGAGCTGCGCGGCCCGGAATACGCGGCGCAGTAAGCCGCCGCGCGGCACTTCGCCCTAGTTCCTGGCGGCCGTGCCGTCCGGCCGGTCGATGCGCGCCAGCACGGCGCCCATCATGCGTTCGATGTCGCCGCGGATGATATTGGTGCCCAGCAGGCCGGGCACGTAGAAATTCGGCACCAGGCGGCCGGTGTAGACCACCTTCGTGCCGCCGTCCGGCAGCGGGAACAATTCCCAGCGCGCTTCGTAGTGCTTCATGTCGCCCGAAATCAGGGCGATATCGATGCTTTGCATCGGCGTTTCCGTGGCGCGCACCACCAGGTGGATGGATTTCGACATGAACAGGAAGCGCGCGGTGCCGAATTGTTCGATGATCACCTCATTGCCGTTGCGCGACAGCACCCGGCAGGACGCCATGTCCGGCACGAATTCGTTCATGCGCTCGTAGGTGGTGAGCGTCTTCCACACGGTGGCCAGGGGCGCCTGCACGGTGCCGCTGGCGTCCACTTCGTACAGGTGCAGCGCGTCCTGCGTCACCCGCGTCACCGCAACTTCCAGTTTCGGCAGCTCAATTTTCGGCCCCTGCGCAAGTAGCGGCGCAGAAATGCTGAATAACAAAATGGCAAACAATCGCTTCATCTGTCCAGCGTAAGGGATTAACTGTCAGAATACAAGTACGGCACAATACGCTTACAAATTAAGTGCTTACGCTCCATGAAGGGCATTTTAGTAACATTGGTCTAGAGAAAACGGCTCTAATGCGGAATGAGGTGTCACCACCGCCAACGCAACCAATAATCAAAATGACAACGCCAAGCTACCCCCACCTGCTCGCCCCGCTGGACCTCGGTTTCACCACGCTGCGCAACCGCGTCATCATGGGATCGATGCACACCGGCCTGGAAGACCGCTTCTACAATTACGGCAAGCTGGCCGCGTTCTACAAGGAGCGCGCCAAGGGCGGCGTGGGCCTGATCGTCACCGGCGGCATCTCGCCCAACCGCTCCGGCTGGCTGCTGCCCTTCGGCGGCACGCTCAATTTCCTGGGCGACGTGCCGAACCACCGCAAGGTCACCAGCGCCGTGCACGAAGAAGGCGGCAAGATCCTGATGCAGATCCTGCACGCGGGCCGCTACGGCTACCAGCCCTTCGTGGTTTCCGCCTCCGACCGCAAATCGCCGATCTCGCCGTTCAAGCCGCGCGCGCTGAGCGAAGCGGGCATCCAGGCCACCATCCGCGACTACGCGCGCTGCGCCAAGCTGGCCAAGAAGGCCGGCTACGACGGCGTGGAAGTGATGGGCAGCGAAGGCTACCTGCTGAACCAGTTCCTGTGCGCCCGCACCAACCTGCGCACCGACCGCTGGGGCGGCAGCATCGAGAACCGCATGCGCCTGCCGGTGGAAATCGTCAAGCGCATCCGCGCCGCCGTGGGGCCGGACTTCATCATCATGTACCGCCACTCGCTGCTCGACCTGGTCGAAGGCGGCAACACCTGGGAAGACGTGCTGGCCGTGGCCAAGGCCCTGCAGCACGCGGGCGTCACCATCCTCAACACCGGCATCGGCTGGCACGAGGCGCGCGTGCCCACCATCGTCACCTCGGTGCCGCGCGCGGCCTTCGCCAGCGTGGCGGGACGCCTGCGGCGCGAAGTGACCATTCCCGTGGTGGCGTCGAACCGCATCAACATGCCGGGCGAAGCGGAAGCCATCATCGCGCGCGGCGACGCCGACATGGTGTCGATGGCGCGCCCCTTCCTGGCCGACCCCGAGTTCGTGGTCAAGGCGGCGGCAGGGCGGGTGGACGAGATCAACACCTGCATCGGCTGCAACCAGGCCTGCCTGGACCACACCTTCTCCAACAAGCGCGCCAGCTGCCTGGTCAACCCGCGCGCCTGCCACGAGACGGAGCTGGTCTACAAGCCGGCCGCCAAGCGCCGCAAAGTGGCGGTGGTGGGTGCCGGCCCGGCCGGCCTGTCGGCCGCCACCGTGGCCGCCGAGTGCGGCCATGAAGTGACTTTGTTCGATTCCAGCGACAGCGTGGGCGGCCAATTCAAGGTCGCCATGCAGATCCCGGGCAAGGAGGAATTCGCCGAAACCATCCGCTACTTCAAGCGCAAGCTGGAACTGACCGGCGTGAACCTGCAGCTGGGCCAGCGCGTCACGCGCGAGCAACTGCTGGCGGGCGGCTACGACGACGTGATCGTCGCCACCGGCATCAAGGTGCGCAAGCCGCCGATCGAAGGCATCGAGCATCCGAAAGTGCTGTCCTACCTGGACGTGCTGGCGCACAAGAAGCCGGTCGGCAAGCGGGTGGCCATCATCGGCGCCGGTGGCATCGGCTTCGACGTCGGCGAATACCTGCTGCACGACCCGCGCCACGCGCTGCCGCTGGCGGTCGATACCTGGACCAGGGAATGGGGCGTGGACCTGAAAGCCACCAGCGGCGGCGGCCTGGTGGCGCCGCACGCGGAGGAGCCTGTGCGCCAGCTGTATCTGCTGCAGCGCAAGACTTCCAAGCTGGGCGCCGGCCTGGGCAAGACCTCGGGCTGGGTGCACCGCGCGGTGCTGGCGCGCAATGGCGTGGTGATGCTGGCGGGCGTGCAGTACAACAAGATCGACGACCACGGCCTGCACATCACCGTGAATGGCGGCGAGCGCCTGCTGGCGGTGGACAACGTCATCATCTGCGCCGGCCAGGACAGCCTGGCCGAGCTGATGCCGCCGGCCGACAGCGCGGCAGGCGCCCCGGACGGCCGGACCCCGGATGGCCGGCCCCCGCGCTTCCACAAAATCGGCGGCGCCGCGCTGGCCTCCGAGCTGGACGCCAAGCGCGCCATCAAGGAAGGCGCCGAACTGGCCGTCAGCCTGTAACCGCTAAAGGATCAGTGGCCGTTGCGCGCGCGCGGCTGCTTGAAATCGTCCAGAACGAATTCGGCCATGCCGTTGGCCAGTTCATGCTCGCCGATGAAGATCTTGCCGGGCCGCTCATTGCTCAGCAGCTCGGCTTCCTCTTCGCTGTGGGTGCGCACCACCGTCTTGATATTGGGGTTCAGCGCGCGCGCCGTCTCCACCATGCTGCGCACGTGGAAGGTGTCCGGCGTGGCGATCACCAGCATGCGGGCGCGCGCGATGTGCGCCTGGATCAGCACCGCCGGCTCGCCCGCGTTGCCCGCCACGGCGGGGATGCCGTCCTTGCGCAACTGGTCCACCACCTCGCGGTTCTGCTCCGCCACCACGAAGGGAATGCGCTGCGCGGTCAGCGCGGCGGCGATGCGCCGGCCCACGCGGCCGTAGCCCACCAGCACCACATGGTCATGCAGATGCTCCTGCGGCACCGTCATCGGCAGCTCGGCCAGCGGATCGGCGCTGCGGTCGAACTTGGCGGCCAGGCCGCCGTTGCGGCCGAACCAGCGCTCCAGCGGTTTCACGGCGGCGAACACCAGCGGATTGAGCGCGATGGAAATGATGGCGCCCGCCAGGATCAGGCTCTGGCCCTCGTGCGGCATCAGCTTCAGTGAAATGCCCAGCGCCGCCAGGATGAAGGAGAACTCGCCGATCTGCGCCAGGCTGGCCGACACCGTCAGCGCGGTGCGCAGCGGGTAGCGCAGCACGATCACCAGCAGGTAGGCCGCGATCGACTTGCCGAACACGATGATGCCCACCACCGCCAGCAGCTTCAATGGCTGCCCGGTGACGATGGACGGTTCGAACAGCATGCCCACCGAGACGAAGAACAGTACCGCGAACGCGTCGCGCAGCGGCAGCGACTCCTCGGCCGCGCGGTGGCTCAGTTCCGACTCGCGCAGCACCATGCCGGCGAAAAAGGCGCCCAGGGCGAACGAGATGCCGAACAGCTTGGTGGCGCCGTAGGCGATGCCGACGGCGGCCGCGATCACGCACAGCGTGAACAGCTCGCGCGAATTGGTGCGCGCCACCTGCCACAGCAGCCAGGGGAACAGCTTGCGGCCGATCAGCATCATGAAGGCGATGAAGCCGCCCACCTTGCCGAAGGTGATGGCCAGCGTCTGCCACAGCGGCGGTGCGGCAACGGCGGCCGCAGCGGCGGCATCGGCCGCGCCGTGGCCGTCGTGCGGCGTTACGCCGCCCAGCGAGGACGCCAGCGGCGGCAGCAGCACCAGCACCAGCACGGTGACCAGGTCTTCCACCACCAGCCAGCCGACCGCGATGCGGCCGTTGAATGAATCGAGGATGCCGCGCTCCTCGAGCGCGCGCAGCAGCACCACCGTGCTGGCCACCGACAGCGCCAGGCCGAATACCAGCCCGCCGCCTATGCTCCAGCCCCACCAGTGCGCCAGCGCCATGCCCATGCCGGTGGCCGCCGCGATCTGCAACACCGCGCCCGGCAATGCGATGCGCCTTACTTCCCACAGGTCGTCCAGCGAAAAATGCAGGCCGACGCCGAACATCATCAACATCACACCGATCTCCGCCAGCTGCCCGGCCAGCACGGTATCGGCCGCAAAGCCCGGCGTTGCGGGGCCGATCAGGATGCCGGCAGCCAGATAACCCACCAGCGCGGGCAATTTCAAACGGGTGGCGATAAAGCCGAATATCAGCCCGAATCCGAGCGCGGCGGCGATGGTGGTGATCAGCGGGATGTCATGGGGCATGCGTGCGGGGTTCCTCTCAGGTGGTATGTTGTAAAGCTAACCACCCGAGTATAACCCGCCGCGCCCGACAGGGTGAGGCTGGCCGTCAAAAGCAGAATTGACAGCCATTGCGTAAAGATCGCGGTGGGATCGGCGAAGAAGAAAGCCGTATCCGGCAGGGGATTACAGCTTGCGCACCACCACCGCGCCGATCGAGTAGCCGGCGCCGAAGGAGCAGATCACGCCCAGCGCGCCTTGCGGCAGGTCGTCGTTATGCTTGTGGAAGGCGATGATGGAGCCGGCCGACGAGGTGTTGGCGTAGGTGTCCAGGATCACCGGCGCTTCGCCCGGCTCGGCGTCGCGGCCCAGGATCAGGCGGCTGATCAGCAGGTTCATGTTCAGGTTGGCCTGGTGCAGCCAGTAGCGGCTCACCTGCGGCACTTCCAGCCCGGCGCGCGCGATGCTCTCCTTGATCATCTCGGCCGCCATCGGGCACACGTCCTTGAACACCTTGCGGCCCTGCTGCTTGAACAGCTTGTCCGGCTGGCCCGCGCCCGCCTCGTCGAAGCGGTTCAGGAAGCCGAAGTTGTTGCGGATGTTGTTGGAGAAGCTGGTCTTCAGCTTGGTGTCCAGGATTTCCCACTGGTGCTTCGACACCGCCGTGTCCTTCGCTTCCACCACGATGGCGGTGCAGGCGTCGCCGAAGATGAAGTGGCTGTCGCGGTCGCGCCAGTTCAGGTGGCCGCTGGTGATCTCCGGGTTCAGCACCAGCACCGCGCGCGCCTGGCCGCTTTGCACCGCCGCCACCGCCTGCTGGATGCCGAAGGTGGCCGACGAGCAGGCCACGTTCATGTCGAAGCCGTAGCCGTCGATGTTGAGCGCCTGCTGCACTTCCACCGCCATGGCCGGGTAGGCGCGCTGCATGTTCGAGCAGGCCACCAGCACCATGTCGATGTCGGCGGCGCTGCGGCCGGCGCGGTCCAGCGCCTGCTGGGCGGCTGCCACGCAGATTTCAGCCTGCAGCGACAGTTCGTCGTCCGCCCGTTCGGCAATGCGCGACACCATGCGCTTGGGGTCCAGGATGCCTTCCTTTTCCATCACGTAGCGCGACTTGATGCCGGATGCCTTTTCGATGAAGCCCACGCTGGACGGTTCCAGCGCCGTCACCGTGCCCGCTTCGATGGCGGCCGCGTTCTCGGCGTTGAACTGCTCCACATAGGTGTTAAAGCAGGCCACCAGCTCTTCGTTGCTGATGGAGTTCGCTGGCGTGAATAGGCCGGTGCCGCTGATGACGACTTGTTTCATATTCTTCAATCTTTCTCTTGTGGATAGGGCTGTCGCCTTTTTATGGGAGAAATTCTACACGAACGCTCGTACTAAAAATGAAGAACGGCGCCACAAAGGGCGCCGCAGCTTGCCGGAATGCCGTTTTGACGGACTTTATTTTCGCATAGGATCCTTGGCGACGGGATCGGCCGCCTGCACCAGTTTCGATTCCTGCTTGGCCAGCTGCACCGGCAGGCCTTTCAGGTGGTTCAGCGCCTGCTGCAGCTGGAAGTCGTCGCCGCTGCCGTACTCCAGCGGCTTGCGCTTGCGCTCGGCCGCCAGGATGCGCAGCTGCTCTTCGGCCTCGTCGCGCTTGGACTTGGCGCCCTCCTGCTCGCGGTCGTTGGACAGGTGCTTGACCAGGTCCGCCTCGCGCATGCGCAGCGCGTTCAGGCCGTCGCCGTCGGCGTTTTCATCCACCAGCAGTTCCGGCGTGATGCCCTTGGCCTGGATCGAGCGGCCGTTCGGCGTGTAGTAGCGCGCCGTGGTCAGCTTGACGGCCGTGTCGGCGGTCAGCTGGCGGATGGTCTGCACCGAGCCCTTGCCGAAGGTCTGGCTGCCGATGATGGTGGCGCGCTTGTAGTCCTGCAGCGCGCCGGCCACGATTTCGGAAGCGGACGCGGAACCGGTGTTCACCAGCACCGCCATCGGCACCTTCTTCACCGCCGCCGGCAGCTTGGCCAGCACGTCGCCCTCGCTGCGCAGCGCGTAGTATTCGGGACGGCCGTAGAAGGTCTGGCGCGAGTCCGGCAACTGGCCGTTGGTCGAGACGATGGCCGCGTCCTTCGGCAGGAAGGCCGCCGCCACGCCGATGGCGCCTTGCAGCACGCCGCCCGGATCGTTGCGCAGGTCCAGCACCAGGCCCTTGATATTGGGATCCTGCTTGTACAGTTCGGTGATCTTGGCGGCCAGGTCGTCCACCGTGGGTTCCTGGAACTGCGCCACGCGCAGCCAGGCGTAGCCCGGTTCGACGATTTTCGCCTTCACGCTTTTCTGCACGATTTCTTCGCGCGTGATGTGGAACACCAGCGGTTCCGGCTCGTCCTTGCGCAGTACCGTCAGCGACACCTTGCTGTGCGGCTCGCCGCGCATCTTCTTCACCGAGTCGTCCAGGCTCAGGCCCTTGACCGGGGTGGAGTCGAGGCGGGTGATCAGGTCCCCCGCCTTGATGCCGGCGCGGTAGGCCGGCGAATCTTCGATCGGCGCGACGATCTTGATGTAGCCGTCCTCGCTCTGGCCGATCTCGATGCCCAGGCCGACGAACTTGCCCTGCGAGCCTTCGCGCAGTTCGGCGTAGGCTTTTTTATCGAGGTAGGCCGAATGCGGATCGAGCGAAGCGACCATGCCGGAAATGGCTTCCGTCAGCAGCTTCTTGTCCTCAACCGCTTCCACGTAATCGGATTTGATGAGGCCGAACACGTCGGCCAGCTGGCGCAGCTCTTCCAGCGGCAGGGCCGGGTCGGCGGGGCGCTGGGCCATCGCGGAGAATTGCAGGGAGACGGCGATGCCGGCGACCACACCCAGGCCAACCAGCCCGGTATTCTTGAGTTTCTTGCCCATGTTTCACCTGTGTCAAGCTGCCGCAGTCACTCTACCGCGCGCCAATTCAGTATAAACCTGATTTCCGGCAATCTGCGTAGCTCGCCTGTAATTTATCTCGACTTTACGGCGTTTTACACACAGCATGGTAGGGCTTCAATATTGCGTTTTTGTCGCTACTGTAAAGCCTGCGTTCACGACCGTAAGGAATTGTAAGAGTCCGGGAAGCCTGCAAAATCAGGGTCTACACTGGATTCGTAGTTCTTCTCTACCCTGTAGTGGTTTTTTCCGCCTGCGCGCCCGCGCAGGCTTTTTTTTGCCTGGAGCCCAGATGACAAGTAAGCTGATTTCGAAGTGCGCGCGCGGCCTGCTGCTGACCAGCGCGCTGGCGTTCTTGCCGCCCGCCGCGCCCGCCTTCGCCGTGCCGGTGAGCGAGATGCGCGCCGAAGACCTGCTGGCCATGGCCGCCGAGTTCCGCAAGGAGCTGAACCTGAACGCCAACCAGACCACGCTGTGGCAGCAGACCGAAAACCGCACCCGGGCCTTGCTGCGCGAACGCGCATCGCGCCGCGAGCGCATGCAGGCCGCGCTGCGCCCCGCGCTGGACGGCAGCAACGTCGAATTGCGCGAGCTGGCGGGCGGCGTCGATGCCGAGGCGGCCGCGTCGGCGGCGGAGGAAAAGCAGCTGCGTGCATGGTGGCTGGATGTCAACGATGCCCTTGATGAAACGCAGCGCAAGCAGGTGGCGGTGTTCCTGGCCGAGCAGATGCAGCGCGTGGAAGGCGGCCAGCGCGGTGAACGTGGGGACCGGGCGAAAGAGGGCGGTGCGCCGCGTGGCGAACACAAAGGCGGCAAGGGCGGCATGGGCGGCGGCATGGGGGGCATGGGCGGAGGCCGGGGCGGCGGTGGCTAAGCCTGTTGTTGCCCCGTGTATCGAAAAGTAAAAAGCACCCGCCGGCGCGGCCCGCCGGCGCCCGCCCCGCTTAAAATGGCGGCTGGAACCAGGTGCGCATCAGCCAGACCAAGAGCTGCAAGCCGTCCGCTGGGAACCACATCTAACAAGGAGAGAGCAGTTGAAACGTACTTTGCTGAGCACCCTGGTCATCGGCCTGATGGCAACCCAGGCATTCGCGCATGAGGGCGACCACCCCGCGCCGGCGGCCGCGCCGATTTCCGGCATCGACACCCAGTACATCGACTCCAGCGTGCGCGCGCAGGACGACTTCTTCACCCACCTGAACGGCGGCTGGCTGAAAGCCACCAAGATCCCCGACGACAAGGCCAGCTGGGGCTCCTTCGCCAAGCTGCGCGACGACACCCTGCCGCAGCTGCGCGGCCTGATCGAAGACACCCAGAAAACCAGGCACAAGCAGGGCACCGAGGCGCAGAAGATCGCCGACCTGTACACCAGCTACATGAACGAGGCGGCGCTGGAAAAGCTGGGCACCAAGCCGCTGGCCGGCGAGCTGAGCGCCATTCGCGGCCTGAAGGACAAGAAAGCCCTGCCGGGCATGATCGCGCACCTGACCCGCATCGGCGTGTCGGTGCCGTACGGCGTCTACATCAGCCAGGACGCGCGCAACTCCACCCAGCACGCCGCCAGCATCGCGCAGAGCGGCCTGGGCCTGCCGGACCGCGACTACTACCTGAAGAAGGACGACGCCAAGCTGGCCGCCGTGCGCGACAAATACGTGGCCCACATCGAGCACACGCTGAACATGGCCGGCCACAAGAACGCCGCCGCCGACGCGAAAGCCATCATGGCGCTGGAAACCGCGCTGGCCGAAGTGCAGTGGACCAAGGTGGACAACCGCGACCCGGTCAAGCGCTACAACAAGACCGAGATCGCCAAGCTGGCCGAACTGGCCCCGGGCTATGACTGGAAAGACGCCATGGGCAAGGCCGGCATCGCCACCAAGACCGACACCGTCATCGTCAACCAGCCGAGCTACCTGGCCGGCTTCGCCAGGATCGTCGAAGCCACCGGGCTCGACACCTGGAAAGCCTACTTCGAGTGGCAGTTGCTGCGCGACGCCTCGCCCTACCTGAACAAGGCCTTCGCGGACGCCGACTTCGCCTTCTACAGCGGCGTCATCAACGGCGTGACGGTGCAGGAACCGCGCTGGAAGAGCGGCGTGCGGGTGGTCGAGGGCGCCATCGGCGAAGGCCTGGGCAAGCTGTACGTGGCGCAGTACTTCCCGGCCGACCGCAAGGCGCGCATGGAAGCGCTGGTGAAGAACCTGATGGCGGCCTACAAGGACAGCATCGACACCCTGGACTGGATGAGCCCGGAAACCAAGCGCGAAGCGCAAGCCAAGCTGGCCAAGTTCACCACCAAGATCGGCTACCCGAACAAGTGGCGCGACTACAGCGCGCTGACGGTCGTGCCGGGCGACCTGGCCGGCAATATGCGCCGCGCCGCCGAGTTCAGCTACAAGCGCAACCTGGCCAAGCTGGGCGCGCTGGTGGACCGCGAGGAATGGGGCATGACGCCGCAGACCGTGAACGCCTACTACCGTTCCACCACCAATGAGATCGTGTTCCCGGCCGCCATCCTGCAGCCGCCGTTCTTCGACGCGCGCGCCGACGACGCGGTGAACTACGGCGGCATCGGCGCCGTCATCGGCCACGAGATCAGCCACGGCTTCGACGACAAGGGCAGCCAGTCCGACGGCGACGGCAACCTGCGCGACTGGTGGAGCGCCGCCGACCGCGCCAACTTCAAGGCCAAGGCCGACGCGCTGACCAAGCAGTACGACGGCTACAGCCCGCTGCCGGGCTACTACGTCAACGGCGCGCTGACCCTGGGCGAGAACATTGCCGACAACTCCGGCGTGGCGGTGGCCTACAAGGCATACAAGCTGTCGCTGGGCGGCAAGCCGGCGCCGGTGATCGACAATCTGACCGGCGAGCAGCGCTTCTACATGGGCTTCGGCCAGGTATGGCGCAGCAAGATGCGCGAGGAAGCGCAGATCAAGCAGGTCAAGACCGACCCGCACTCGCCCGGCCAGTTCCGCGCCAACGGCACCATGAAGAACCAGCCCGGCTTCTACGACGCCTTCGGCGTGAAAGAGGGCGATCCGATGTATCTGGCGCCGGAACAGCGCGTGATTATCTGGTAACTGAAAGGATCAAAAAGGCCACGATAAGTGGTCTTTTTGTTATCGGCGCCGCGGCGCTGTGCTAGAGTGAAAACCCGGCCATGAGCCGGGCATATAACTAGACACAAACCTGGACATACAACGAGAGGGAAGTAGCCTGTGAAAAGACATCTGTTGAGTGCATTGACCCTGGCCTTGCTGGCTGGTGCTACCGGCTTCGCCGGCGCCGCCGACGCCGCCAAAAGCCCCGCCGCCGGCAAGCTGACGTCCGGCATCGCCGTGGAATACATCGATCCGTCCGTGCGCGCGCAGGACGACTTTTTCACGCACCTGAGCGGCAAATGGCTGGCCACCACCGAGATCCCGGCCGACAAGTCCAACTGGGGCAGCTTCGCCAAGCTGCACGACGACATCCAGCCGCAGCTGCGCGCCATCATCGAGAACGCCGCCGCCAAGCAGAACGCCGGCGCGGACGAGCAGCGCATCGGCGCCTTCTACGCCAGCTACATGGATGAAGCCAGGCTGGAACAGCTGGGCGCCGCGCCGCTGAGCGCCGAACTGGCCCGCATCGCCGCGCTGAGCGACAAGAAGCAGCTGCCCGCGCTGATCGCCCACAACAACCAGACCGGCGCCGCCGCCCCCATCGACCTGGGCATCCACCAGGACAACAAGGATTCCACCAAGTACGTGGTCGACTTCGTGCAAAGCGGCCTCGGCCTGCCGGACCGCGACTACTACCTGAAGCAGGACGACGCCAAGCTGGCCGACACGCTGGCCAAGTACGAGCAGCACATCGCCAGGATGCTGACCCTGGCGGGCGACAAGGACGGCGTGGCCAAGGCCAAGGCCATCGTTGCGCTGGAAACCGAACTGGCCAAGATCCAGTGGAGCAAGGTGGAACTGCGCGACCCGGTGAAAGCCTACAACAAGGTCGAGATCGCCAGGCTGGGCGAACTGACCCCGGGCTACGACTGGAACGCCTACCTGGACGCGCTGAAAATCAGCGGCAAGGTGGACTACGTCATCGTCAGCCAGCCGAGCTACCTGAAAGGCTTCAGTGCACTGCTGGCGGCCACCCCGCTGGACACCTGGAAAGCCTACTTCCAATGGCACGCCGTGCGCGCCAACGCGGCCTACCTGTCGAAAGTCTTCGTCGACGAAAACTTCGCCTTCTACGGCACCGTGCTGAGCGGCGCCAAGGAGCAGCGTCCGCGCTGGAAGCGCGGCGTGGTGGCGGTGGAAGGCGCGCTGGGCGAAGCGGTGGGCAAGGTCTACGTCGAGCAGCATTTCCCGGCCGAGCGCAAGGCGCGCATGGAAGCGCTGGTGAAGAACCTGCTGGTGTCGTACAAGGAGAGCATCGACAAGCTGGACTGGATGAGCCCGGCCACCAAGAAGCAGGCGCAAGCCAAGCTGGCCAAGTTCACCACCAAGATTGGCTACCCGAACAAATGGCGCGACTACTCCGCGCTGGTGGTCACGCGCGACGACCTGGTGGGCAACGTGCAGCGTTCGCGCCAGGCCGACTACAACAAGGAAATCAACAAGCTGGGCAAGCCGATCGACCGCGACGAATGGGGCATGACGCCGCAGACCGTGAACGCCTACTACAACCCGGAAATGAACGAGATCGTGTTCCCGGCCGCCATCCTGCAGCCGCCGTTCTTTGACGCCAACGCGGACGACGCCGTCAACTACGGCGGCATCGGCGCGGTCATCGGCCACGAGATCAGCCACGGCTTCGACGACCAGGGCGCCCAGTACGACGGCGACGGCAATCTGCGCGACTGGTGGACTGCGGCCGACCACAAGAACTTCGAAGCCAAGACCAAGGCCCTGGTGGCGCAGTACAGCGCCTTCAGCCCGCTGCCCGGCTACCACGTGAACGGCGAGCTGACCCTGGGCGAGAACATCGCCGACAACTCCGGCGTGGCGATCGCCTACAAGGCCTACAAGCTGTCGCTGAAAGGCAAGCCGGCGCCGGTGATCGACGGCCTGACCGGCGACCAGCGCTTCTTCATGGGCTTTGCGCAAGTCTGGCGCAGCAAGATGCGCGATCCTGAAATGATCAGCCGCATCAAGACCGACCCGCACTCGCCGGGCCAGTTCCGCGCCAACGGCACCATGCGCAACCAGCCGGGCTTCTACGACGCCTTCAAGGTCAAGCAGGGCGACAAGATGTACCTGGCGCCGAAAGAGCGCGTCATCATCTGGTAAGCACGGATGAAAAAAAACCGCCCGGTTCATTGAACCGGGCGGTTTTTTTATCGGGGAACGATTAACCCTTGGGCGCTTCGGCAGGCGCTGCCGCAGGGGCCGCAGCCGGGGCTGCCGCCGGCACTTCAGGCTCCTTCAGCTTGCCGCCCGACTTGTTCGCCATGAACACCACGGCGCGCACCACTTCCACGTCGTCCAGATCCGGGTTGCCGCCCTTGGCAGGCATGGCGCGCAGGCCTTCGATAGCGTGTTTCATGATCGTGTCATAGCCCTGGGCCAGGCGGGCGGTCCAGGCGCCGTTGTCGCCCACTTTCGGCGCACCGGCCACGCCGGCGCCATGGCAAGCCGCGCAGGTCGAGCTATAGATGGCTTCGCCCGACTGCAGCACCTTGGGCGCGTTCGCGTCCTTCAGCGTAAAGCCCACATCGGCCACCGGCTGCAAGCGCGTGCTGATGGCTTCGGCCGACTGGCTTTCGGTGCCGGCGCCGGTCAGCTTGGTGGCGGTAACGAATTGCACCAGCAGGGCGATGCCCAGCACGGTGATGAGGAAGAAGCCGATCACTGCTGCTGCGAGCTGCTTGGGCGTTCTGATGGCGGATTCGTGGTTGTGTGCGTCGCTCATGATTTCCTTAATAACAAATTTCGAAACTTGCGTCGGCGTTACGTTATCGGTTTTGCATGCAGGTGAAGAAGCGCATTTGCTCGCCAAACGGGCGATTATAGTCTCAAAAGATTGCCTGTGGATGCAGAACGGTGCAAAAGCGACACTTTTCATGGACGCACAAGACGAAACCCGGTATCCTTCTGTCACCTCCGAAGTTCCCTCTACGCGGCTGTAGCTCAATGGATAGAGTATTGGCCTCCGAAGCCAAGGGTTGTGGGTTCGATCCCCGCCAGCCGCACCATCATTTACGCGATCACCAGAAGAAACTGTAACTGGAACCATAACCTGGCCGTTTGGCAAGGATATGCTTCCAAATTGCAGTGGCAAAGTTATGCTTCCAAGTTGGAGCGTACAGCGCTTCCCCAAATTTTTTCAGCAGGCATCACCGGCCAAACCTTAAGTCAATACTGGGATGAGCGATTCTCGTACCGATGGCGAGCGGTGAACGGAATACGGCTCGGTGATGACGTTAACCCAGGTTACGTGGTGAACCTCGACTGAGGTTGTCTATTTGCACTGAACAGTGACCCGGAATTTGCATTGAATTCCGACCCTCACTGATTTCTAAAAATTCAGGCCGCGCTTAGCCTTGACCTCCTCTCTTTCGCGACGGGCTGGGTGGAGCTATGTTTAAATCGATAACTGTCGTTCCCGGTCTCGATGATATGGCAGTGATGAGTGAGCCGATCGAGAAGCGCTGTGGTCATTTTAGCGTCTCCAAACACAGCCCCCCATTCCGAAAAGCCTAAGTTGGTGGTGATGATCATGTTCGTTTGCTCGCCGAATTGACCCTGTCCGATTGACCCGCCTTCCACTGCCTGGCGAACGCCGCCACGCGGTCGTATGATCCCTCGTAACCCAGCTCTTTCAAGTCCTCGTGGATCTGCTTCAAATTGCGTCGCTGCTTTCGCGGCTTGACCGTCTCGGCCTTTAGCCACCCCGACAACTGCAATGAGTATTTGTCCAGCGCACTAGACGCTCGCCGTTCCGCATAGGAAGGCTCTGTGATTTCCGAACGCAGATAGCGCCGGACGGTGTTCCTCGAGATGCCCAGTCGCCTGGCGATCTCCCTGAGGGGGACCTGGTCACGAAGGTGCCAGCGTCGAATTATGCCTAGCAATGCCACGTCGATCACTCCGATCTCCTGCCGATGAGACAGGTGGATTGTGCTTCAAACGTGGGTCAGATTCGTTTGCAAATTACTAGGGGAGATGGGTCATTTTTCGGCGCAAATCAACAGGCAGGTCTTGGACCGCGATTTGGCCGGTGCAATCAAGCAGCTATCGAACTTGGTCGCTGCTGTGCCGTGAGAATTTCAATTGTGCTCATGCTTGTTTTCCGTCCTACGCTGCAATACGTTCAATGGCGGGTCTTTTGACCTTGCCAGCTTGGTGAAGATCGTATTGGAGCTGCATACCAGCCCAAAGCTCCGGGCTAGTACCAAAAGCAGCGCCCAGGCGATAGGCCATGTCAGGGGATACGCCAGAGGCGCCAGTTACGACACGCTGGAGAGTGACCCGACCTACTCCGAGCCGGGCGGCCGCATCGGTTACGGTAACGTCCCCCAGGTACTCCCTCAATACTTCCCCAGGATGAGGTGGATTGTGCATACGAGTCATGTAATTCTCCGCTTAGTTAGTGGTAGTCGAGATAGTCAACGAGGATCGCGTCACTACCTTCAAACGCAAAAATCATTCGCCAGTTGCCATTGACTGTGATCGCGCAGTGGCCCTTTAAAGCCCCCTTGATTGGATGCAGACTCCACGATGTGGCTGACAAATCCTCTGCGCGTATTGCCTGGTCAAGGGCCGCCAACTGGAGGCGTAATTTCGATGCATGGGCAGCTTGGATACCGGTTTTGCTACCTGTCTCGAAGAACCTTTGAAGGCCCTTGTGTCTAAAGGTCTTTATCATGCTTAGAATTGTATCGCGTATCGCTACGAGATACAAGTGTTTTTCGCTTTCCCTTGTACTTCACTTCATTATCGGTTGCCTCAGCGCCAAGCGCCGGGAGATCGAGAACAGCACGCTTCGTTCCGCGTCTTGGTCCGCCTCGTGCTGCCAATCCAGCCAGCCGGGTATTGTAGTTTTCAGCCCTGGCCAGACGTTGCCCTTGGGCCGGACAATCTCCGTCACACGCTTCCCATCACCATAGAGTAGCCCCCAGCGGGCCGGCAACTCTTCGGGGCGGATCAGACCGGGAGGGCAGATGTAGAAGCGATAAACCCCGATTCCGCCCGTCTGGCGATGCTGCTTGCGCAGGTCGGCCAAGAAGTCGGAATACGGGTTAGTTGAAACGATTTGCGCGCACAGTGCCAAGTCCCCCTATGGACATAGGGTTAGTTTGCCCCGTGAAATAAATGGGTACCTCGAATTACTGGGAAACCGGTGTGAGGTTGGACGGAAATAGCCGCGATAGCGGCGCTGACGCTGAGTATTCTCATCAGACCGGACACCGATTCTCATCCCAACTGGGACACCGATTCTCCCGCCAAACTGGACACCGAGTGGCAAATCGATCAGGCCACGCATTGGCCTGCCGGACACCGTTTCTCTTACCCGGACAGCTGTTCTCCTAAGTGGACAGCTATTCTCCTACCGGGACACCAATTCCCCTAGATACCCTGGAGCGTTACCAAGATGCGGCGCGGATAGCCCAGGTTCTCGGTGCAATGGATCGGCGCACGGCTGGCACGGCCGCATTGCGCGTCAACGGCGGTGCGCTTGGTGGTGCTGGCCAGGGCGGCCTCCTTCTGCCAATTGCCCAAGCCGCCGTTGTATGAGCGCAGCATCGCCCAGAGACGGTCGAAGGTGGTTGTTCCCTTGACGCGCTCATACAGCCAGCGGTCATAGCCGACCAGGGAGCGCATCGACCAGGTCGGATTGCTGGGTTGGCATTGCGCTGGTGCCAGGTCGATTAGCCGGCACCACCAGCTGGCGGTCGCCGGCATGAACTGGCCCATAACCAGCGTCAGGGATACCTGCAACCCGTCCTAAAGACGGCTCGCAGTGTTTACCTCTGTCAGAGCGATTGCTGCATGATGGTGATGTCTTTTCTGAATTGTAGGGGGGTTAGGTGCTGGTGCCGTTAGCCAAAAGTGTGGAATTATAGCTGTGGCAAGGATATGGTTCCGAAGTCTTGCGATGGCAACCTTATGGTTCCGGGGCTATCAGCGGAGTCAAAAATTGCCTATACCCATCCGGGCAAAGCGTTTTTGGGAGATCGCTGTATGGCAAGGTTATGCTTCCGGCCGTGGCAAGGTTATGGTTCTAGGCACAGAAACGGGGATCGTGAATCCAGCGCTTCACTGTCGTCGCGGTAAGGGACGCCACGTCCGGGTGTTGCGGATTAATCAGCACATTGTATTCATCAGGCACGCTCACCGATGGCACCAGCAGTAATGCGGAGTTGTTCGACGCCACCCAGGCGTCGCCCGTCGACCGGCTTGTCATGCCCGCCGGAACGGCGTCCCAGCCGCCAGGCAGCGGGTCCAGCACTATGCGCGCGGCCCAGACATCGTCAGGAACATCGATCCGCACCAGGAAACGATTGAATGGCAGGCCGCCACCGCGTATGTGCAGGACCGTTTCAATCGTCGCCAGCGCAATATTAGCGGCGCTATAGATGAGCGGCGTGCCAACGCTGTTCCAACGTCCCCCCGTCATCTTGGCGCCCGCGCCGCTAAGGTCATTGGCTGCATAGCTTGGCGTCTCGACAGCAATGCGCCACAAGGGCATCGTCACGCGTAGGTCCCGCTCTGGCTCATGGACAGCAATTCAGCTACCAGCTTTTGTCCCTCGAAAGTGTCCATGTAGCTCGCCGGCGTTGCTCCACCAAGGGCTGGGAGTGGTCTGGCCAGCCAGTCCGCAAGCCATTGTGCCGCGTCAAAGCCGGTCGGATCGCCGGATTCCTCGACCATCGTTTGCACTTTGCCGATCAAGGACGCAACGCCCAGGACGCGCTCGGATTCGTCTTTCGACAATACCGTCTCGTCCCTTTCCTTGCGGCTGATGGTCGCGCGGGACAGGCCGAGGCTGCCCAGCAGTAGTTCTTTACTCATACCCATCGCCGACGAAAGCTCGCCGACCATCGAGGCCGGAATACCCTTCCGTATGGCGGCAATGCGCGCTTGCGGATCAACTCGATAGAGGTTCGTGCCACGGAGGAAATCGGTGTCAAGAATCGTGACCGTCCCGCGCCCTTTGGGGGTGGCCTGCACGAAGGAACCGCTGGCTGCCGCCGGCGCCGCTTTTGCAGGCGCTTTACGTGCTGGGGCCGGCTTTCCAAGAGCTTTGGAACGCGGCATGATTGTCTCCTTTGAGATGGAAGTATAGATCAAATGAGTCAATCGGTAAGGCGTTCATCCGGCGCTTCACCGGGACACAAAAAAGCTAGTTGCGCAGCGTGATGGCCTGCTTATAGGTCGTGGCGTCGTTCAGAATCGCCACCATGTAGTCGGCCACGTCCGCGCGCGTCGCCGTTGAGATGATGTTCCATCGCAGATTGGTGCCGGACTTCAGGTTGCCGCGGGCTGGCTTGTTGGTCAGTGTTGCGGGACGGACGATGGTCCAGTCGCAGCCGCTCTCCCGGACCGCCGATTCCTGCAGCTCCTTGTCTGCCATCACCTCCTTGAGCGCGAGCTTGACGAGGAAGCCTGCGCCGAAACTCCCGGTGCGGTAGCTCTCGCCGACACTCACCGAACTCTCGACGATGAGCCGGCCCCGGCCTCCGGGCAGGGCGGCCAGAATGTTCCTGGTTCCCACCGAACACACCGGCACACCGACTTGGCGCCGCCCCAGATCCTGTTTCGCCTGAGGTATCACACCCAAGGTGCAGATCACCGCGTCCGCGCCCCGGACCGCAGCTGCCACGGCGGCCGGATCCATGGCATCCCCCTGGACGACGCGGAGATTCGCATGCGTCAGGTGGACGCGTTTGGGGTCGCGCACAAAGGCCGTGACTGCGTGGCCGGCGGACAAGGCGGACTCAACGACAAGCCGGCCCGTCGATCCAGTTGCGCCAAAGATAAGGACGTTCATCAAACACGCTCCCTGCGCAGCTTCAACGCGCGGTCGCCATGCGGGGCGCTTGGGTTCGGGAGGGATTGCTGGGTGTGGTTCAGGCCTTGCTTTGACATGTGAGGACTCCTTGGGTTGCGGGGGGCGGCACCGGCAGATTTGCCGCGCTCCCTCTCAAGACGAGGCAGTCCGTTCTTTTGTGACATCTTTTTTCCAGACCGTATCGTGCGCGCCAGCGTACGGCCGGGCAGGTATATCATCGGCCCCCCCGTAGTAATTAAACAACCTTGGAGAATCGTCATGCCTGCACGCAACCGTTTGTTGTCGGCGCTGCTGTTTGCCGCCTGTGTTCCCACTGCTTTCGCCGCGCCCAACTACAAAGTTACGCTGCTGTCCACGGACCAGTTCTACAGCCCCCTCGCGCTCAACAATGCCGCGCAGGTGGTGGGCGTCTACAACACGCCTGAGGGACAGCGCTCGTTCACCTGGCAGGCGGGGCAGCTCACCCAGTTGCCCGGGATGAGCTTTGCGCGCGGCGTCGGGGCGCAAGGACAAGTCGTCGGCGCAAGCCTGGCCACCGTTGAAAACGGCGTCGATGTGGTGCGCGCCGTGGTCTACCAAAACGGCGTGAGCACCACGCTGCCGGACGTGGTCGCGTCGCCCAATTTCCATTACACGCAGGCGCGGGCCATCAACAGTGCCGGCGTGGTGGCGGCAACCACCGAGAACAGCTTTGGCGCCACCTCGTTCCTGTGGCAGAACGGCGCCGCCACGCTGCTGCCGATCGACTACGCGGAAGCCATCAACGCCAGCGGCGACGTGGCCGGCTATTCGTCTGCGGACGAAGGGCCTGCGCGGGCCCAGCTGGTGGTCAACGGCCAACTGGTGGACCTGGGGCTGCTGCCGACGACCAGCACGTCGTCAACCAGCTTCGCATATGACATGAACGATGCCGGCGTGGCAGTGGGCAGCTCAAGCTACGGCAGCGATGGGCACCAGCAGGCATTCATTTATGAGAACGGCCAGATGCAAGCGCTGGGCAGCTTTGCCTTCTACAATACGGCCGAAGCCATCAACAATCACGGTGACGTCGTCGGCATCTTCACCAATGGCGCAGGCAGCAGCTTCGACGGCGTGCACGGCTACCTCTACCAGGATGGCGTTCAGTATGCGCTGGACACGCTGCTGGTTGGCGCGGCGGGCTGGCGCGTGGCGAGGGTATCGGACATTAACGATAACGGGCAGATCGCCGCCGAGGTGTGCCAAACCGGCGGCACGTTCTGCACCGGCGCGCTGCTGTCGCCGGTTCCGGAGCCGGCCACTTACGGCATGCTGCTGGCCGGCCTGGGACTGGTGGGCTGGGCGCGCCGGAAACAGCTGGGCACGTAGGGCAACGTCGTAGGGCAACGTTGGACCCGGCGCCGTCAAAGGCGCCGCTTGTTATGCCTTATCGTACTGAAAGCACTGCATGATCGCGAAAGCTGCCGCGGTTTTTGCGTGCGCCGCCGTCATGCGGTCGAACAGGTCCTGCGCCATGAGTCCGTACACCTCGACCTTCACGCATTGGCTCAGTTCGTATGCAACTTCTTGTTCCTCGGTAAGCGCTGCAGCGAAGTCAAGATACGCCGTACGCCCCTCTGGGCGATAGATGGTCATATCATCCTCCCGTATAGAAAAACCATCTTAGCATGATCGGCTGCCAAGCACGCCGCAGACGTGCGCCGCCTCTTGGCAGGAGGCGCACACTGTCTGACAGCCCGGCCGTTTTGGGGCAGGCAGGATGAGGAGGTGCGCTATGAAAACGATGAATGAACAGGAACTGAAACTTATTTTGCAGTTGATGTCCACGGGCCAGGAACTGAGCTTGGCCACCACCCGGCCTGACGGCTTTCCGCAGGCAAGCATCCTGAACTATGCCAGCAAGGGCCTGGTGCTGTTTGCCGCCATAGGGCTGGATAGCCAGAAGGCGCACAATATTCAAACCGATGGCAGGGTGTCGTTTACCATCCTGCCGCCGGGACGCAGCGGGGAGCCGGTCCAGGCGCTATCGATCGGCGCGATCGCCACTTTCGTCACGGGAGAGGAAGAGGTGTCTAGCACGGCGAAATCGCTGCTGCAGCGCTATCCGCTCTTTCGGCATGCGCTGTCCGGCACCGAAGGCCATCCGTGGGGAGGGGTGGTTTTCTTGCGGCTCGATCCGCAAGTGATCTCGCTGCTGGATTACTCAAAAGGATACGGCCATACCGATCTTTTCGACGCCAGGCTGCCGCCGCTAGCGCAGCAGGCCCCGCAGCCCCGCGCCCGCAGCTAGGCGTCCGTCAGCTCCACGCCCGCGCCGGCCGATCGCTGGCTCGCGTGCAGGAATGCCTGCCGTATGCTGCTCAGCAGTGTCCCCTGGTCCCAAGGTTTGGTATAGAAGCGGTCGATCACCCCCTGGTTGACTGCCGCCATCATGTCTGCCAGGTCGGCCTCGCCGGACAGGACTATCCTGAACGTGCCTGGATACATGGCTCTCACCTTGTCCAGGAACGCCGTTCCCTCCATGTCGGGCATGCGCTGGTCGCACAGGATGACCTGGACTTCGTGTTGAGCCAGCACCTCGAACGCCTGGGCTCCCGACTCCGCCTGCAGCAAGCGGTATGGTTCCCCGCCCAGCTGGGCAGCCAGCAGTTCCAGCATGAACGGGTCGTCATCCACGATCAGCAGCGCCGGCCACACCGCTTGCGCAGCGGCCGGCTGCTTACGGGCCTTGCGCAGCATCATGAGCTGGGCGATCAGCCCGGCAGGCAAGGGCCGGCTGATCAGATAGCCCTGTATCTGGTCGCAACGGTGGCGCAGCAGATAGCTTTGCTGCGCCGGCGTCTCGACGCCCTCCGCGATCACCACCAGGTGCAGGCTGTGCGCCATGGTGATGATGGCGCGCACAATGGCCGCATCGTCCGGATTGCTGGTGACGTCGCGCACGAATGCGATGTCGATCTTCAGCTTGTCGACCGGGAAGCGGCGCAGGTAGGCCAGGCTGGAATACCCTGTGCCGAAGTCGTCGATGGACACCTGCACGCCGCGCTGGCGCAGATTGCGCAGGCAGGCGATGGTGCGCTCCGTGTTCACCATCAGCGACGTTTCGGTCAGCTCCAGTTCCAGCAAGCCGGGCGGAATGCCGGTGTCGGCCAGCGCGCGCGCCACATCGGCTTCCAGATCGCCCTCGCGGAACTGGCGGCCCGCGACGTTGACCGACACCTGCACCGGCCCGACGTCACCGAGTTGCCATTCCCTGATCTGGCGGCAGGCTGTGGCGATGACCCAGGTGCCGACCCGGACGATCAGGCCGCTCTCCTCCAGCACGGGAATGAATAGCGCCGGCGCCACCAGGCCGTACCCGGGCCGGTTCCAGCGCAGCAGCGCTTCCAGTCCCACCACCGAGCCGGTGGCCAGCGCCACTTTGGGCTGGTAGTACAGCACGAACTCGTCCTTCTCGATGGCCTTGCGCAGCGCGTTCTCCAGGTCCTGGCGCTGCAGCACGTCGACATTCATCTGCGCCGTGAAGAAGCGGTAGGTATTGCGTCCGGCATGCTTGGCCTGGTACATGGCGGTGTCGGCGTATTTGATCAGCACGTCCGGGTCATTGCCGTCGTCCGGCTGCACCGTGATGCCTATGCTGGCGGTCATGATCACTTCGCAGCCCTGCAGATTGAACGGCAGGTGCAGCGCATCGCGGATCTTGGTGGCGACCTGGGCCGCTCCCTGGTGGCCTTGCTCCATCACCAGTATCAAGGCAAACTCGTCGCCGCCCAAGCGCCCGACGGTGTCGCGCGCGCGCACGCAAGCCACCAGGCGGCTGCTGAACTGGACCAGCAGTTCGTCGCCGACCGCGTGGCCCAGCGTGTCGTTGACGTTCTTGAAGTGGTCGAGATCGATGAACATCACGGCCACCTTCCAGCCGTGGCCACCGGCCAGGGCCAGCGTCTTGCCCAGCGTCTCGTAGAAGTAGCTGCGGTTAGGCAGGCCGGTCAGCGCGTCGTGATGCGCCTGGTGCTGCAGCCTTTGCTGCGCCTGCTTGCGCTCGGTGATGTCGCGCACCACGCTGACAATGATCCAGTCGTTCCCGGATGGCATGGCCTGGCGGTTCACCTCCACCTGGACCAGCGTGCCGTCCTTGCAATGCAGGGTCGCCTCGCTCAGTTTCTTGTTGGCGGGACCGGCGATCACGGTATCGTACATCTGCTCCAGTTCCTCGCGCGTGACGGCGCCCAGCGCCACCGGGCCCAGCGCCAGCATTTCGGTGCGCGAGTAGCCCAGCATCTTGCAGCTGGTGGCGTTCACTTCCACGAAGCGCATGGTGTCGCGGCTGACCAGCATGATGGCGTCGGCGGTGGCGTCCATCGCCGTGCGGAAGCGCTGCAGATCGGCGGTGCGCGCGGCGACCTGCTGCTCCAGCACGAAGCTGTGCTCCTGCAGGTCGCCGAAGGCCTTCAGGCGCAGCAGGTTGCGCACGCGCAGCCACAACTCGGTACGGTCGACCGGCTTGGTCAGGAATTCCTCCGCACCCGCTTCCAGCCCGGCGAGGCGGGCGCTGCGCTCGCCGTGCGCGGTCACCATGATGATGGGGATGTTCGCGGTGGACGGGTTGGCCTTGAGGATGCTGGCGACCTGGTAGCCGTCGATGCCGGGCATCATGATGTCGAGCAGGATCAGGTCGGGCGCCGAATGCGCCACCGCGTTCAGCGCTTCCTCGCCGCTGGCTGCGCTTTCGGTGTGGTAGCCCTCGGGGCGCAGCAGCACGGCCAGCAGGCGGCGGTTCTGCGCTTCGTCGTCAACGATCAGGATGGTGGGGGTGGCGATGCTCATGGCTTGCTCCCGGCGGGCAGCAGGGCGTCGATCATGGCGTACAGCTGGCGGTAGCCCAGCGGTTTGGCGATATAGGCGTCGCACCCGGCCAGGCGGCTCTTTTCCTGGTCTTCCTTCATGGCCATGGCGGTGAGGGCAATGACGGGGATGCCGGCGGTTAGGCGGTCGTGTTTCAGAATGGCCGTGGCGGCCAGGCCGTCCATGCCGGGCAGCTGGATATCCATCAGGATCAGATCGGGCAGTTCGTTGCGGGCCACCATCAGTCCGGCTTCGGCGTCTGCCGCGCACAGCACGCTGTGGCGGGCGTGGCGCAGCAGCAGCGAGGCCAGCTTCATATTCGCGGCATTGTCCTCTATCACCAGTACCTTGGCCATGGGGGCTCCTCGCTTTACGCCTGGTGCGCGGTGTGGGCCGGGGCCCGCAGTGGCAGCCACACCGCAAAGCGCGAACCCTTGCGCTCCACGCTGGCGACCGCCACCGAGCCGCCTTGCAGCTCCGCCAGCTGCTTGACCATGGCCAGGCCGAGGCCGGTGCCCTCGAACTTGCGGGCCAGGCTGCTATCGATCTGGCTGAAGGCCTGGAACAGCCGCCCCATGTCGTCCTGCGAGATGCCGATGCCGCAATCGCTGACGCAAATTTCAACGAACTCGTTGTATTCATTGCCGGCCTGCGGGAAGCGGTGCACCGGCCAATCGCCGCGCAACACCCCGACCTCGGCACGCTGCACGCGGCGCGCGCGCAGCTGCACCTCGCCGCCGCTGGCGCTGAATTTGACGGCGTTGCTCAGCAGGTTGTAGACGATCTGCCTGGTCTTGCGCACGTCCAGCTGCACCGTGCCCAGGCCCTGGCCTATCTCGAGATCGAGTCCGATATGCTGGGCCGCCGCTTTTTCCCGCACGATGGTCAGGCTGTTCTGCAGCAGGCTTTGCAGGTCGACCGCCTCCAGTTCCAACGCCATCATGCCGGCCTCGACTTTGGAGAGGTCGAGGATATCGTTGATCAGCGAAAGCAGATGCTGGCCGCTGCTGAAAATATCGTTGATCGATTCATGCTGCAGCGCCGAGGTTGGGCCCATCAGGCCGTCCTTGAGCGCTTCGGAAAAGCCGATGATGGCGTTCAGGGGCGTGCGCAACTCGTGCGACATGGTGGCCAGGAATTCGGACTTCATGCGGCTGGCGTGCTCCAGCTCGATGTTCTTGTCTTCCAGCGCGCGCTCGAAGCGCTTGCGGGTGGTGTTGTCGGTGCCGATCAGCAGATAGCCGATGATGTCGTCGCGCACATTGCGCAGCGCCGTCACCGACACGATGGCCGGAAAGCGGCTGCCGTCCTGGCGGATGTAAGTCAGCTCGTAGATGTCCTCGATGCCGCGCGAAGCCTTGAATACCAGTGCGTCGAAGCCGGGCGCAATCGGCGTGTCCAGTTCCTCGCTCAGCGTGGCTGCCCGCGCAATCAGCTCAAGCGGGTCCGAGATGTCGGCCGGCGTGATGCGGTTCAGAACGTCCAGCGCCTTGTAGCCCAGCATGCGTTCCGCGCCCACGTTGAAGATCTGGATCACGCCGCGCTCGTCGGTGGCAATGCTGGAGAAGTAGGCGCTGTTGAAAATAGCATCCTGCAAGGCGCCTGTTTTGAGCAGGCTCGCCTGCCGCCTGTACTCGATGGTCCCTGGCGACAGCCCAGAGCGCTCGTGGTCGCCTCTGCCAAACCCGGTCGTATGCATATGCGCTTCCCAAAGAATTGCAGCTCAGCATGAGGGTGGAATCCGGTACAGGGACTGCCGAGCGGGCTCGCAGATTGGCGCCGAACAGCGCTGGATGACGAACAGGCCGGTGGCAAGGAGGAGGGATGGGTTCAATATAGCAGGCTTCGGCGGCAGCCAGCGCACTTAATCTCGCCGCGCCGGCAAATGGCAGTGACTTGCATTACTGCTGTCCCCCTTCCTGCAGCATGATCTGCTCGGCAGCTTCGATACCCTTTTGCAATTCGTCCGCATCGCCCGGACTGGGCACGGGCTCATTTTTTTTCGTGTTGAGAAAACTGTCGGCCAGGTCTGCGATGTCATGCCTTTGTTTCCAGGCATTGAAATCCACGGCGGATGAGAAGTCTTCATTCGTTGCCAACAGGATCGACTGCAATTCCGAGCTGTGCTGCAGCAGCGCCTGTCCGGATGGGAAGTCGAGTTTGGCCATTTTCGTAATGCGCTTGATGAGCGCCAGCGAGGCCGCTATTTGCTGCGTGCTTTCCGACACAGTACGGCTCACCGCGCTGTTCATTGCCGACAGGCTGCCCAGGCATTCGACCGCGGCCTTTAGCGCCAGATTGAGCAGTTCGATTTGGTCGGTTGCGGAGACAAGCTGGGTCTCGATGGACTTTGTTGTAGTATTGGACATAAATAAACTCCTCATTAGAACGGCGGAATGGGCCGGATACTGTATTCTTGATTTAGCACCGATATATCCGCGGTATCTGTGCCCTACCTCGCTTAGTTTGCCGAATGTATATACTGTAAAGTGCGCTGCTCACTTTGCGCGACAGGAAGGCTGGTGCATCGTGCTTCACGAATTTTTATCCAACAACCGTGCCGAATTGACGGGACGCTGCCGGGCCAAGGTGGCCAAGCGCCAGGGAAGCGGCGTGACGGCGTCGCAGCTGGACCATGGCGTGCCCCTTTTTCTCGACCAGCTGATCCGCACGCTGCGAGCCGAGCAAACCGACGGCATGGAAGACAGCCTGAAGATCTCCGGCGCGGCCGGCGGGGCGGTGTCGCTCAGCGAAATCGGCGTATCGGCCGCGCAGCACGGCAAAGAACTGCTCGCGCTCGGGTTTACAGTGGATGAGGTGGTCCATGACTACGGCGACCTGTGCCAGGCCATTACCGACCTGGCCCTGGAGCGCGACGCCCCTTTCCTGGTGGACGAGTTCCGGACCATGAACCGCTGTCTCGACAATGCAATAGCCGACGCGGTGACCGAGTTCAGCCAGCAACGCGATGTCGAGATCGCCAGCAAGCACGCCAGCGACGCCAATCAACGCATGGGCCATTTCGTGCACGAAATGCGCAACATGCTCGGGTCGGCCATGCTGGCGTATTCTGCGGTGCGAACGGGCGGCCTGAATCTGAACGGCGCCACCGGCTCGATCCTGAAGCGCAGCCTGGACGGCCTGGTGAAATTGATAGACGAGTCGCTGGATGAAATCCGCTGCGTCAAACACGCGGCCGCGGAAATGCCTATTTTCTCGCTCGCCGAGTTTATTGGCGAAGTGCGCGCCAGCGCCGAACTGGCGGCCCTGAACAAGGGCTGCATTTTGATGACAACCGAGGTGGATGCCACGCTTGCGATTCGGGGCAACCGCGAACTGCTGCTCGCGGCGGTGGCCAACCTGCTGCAAAACGCGTTCAAGTTCACCCATCCCCATTCCGAAGTGGCGCTGTGCGCGTTCGCTTCGGGCAACCATATTTGGATAGAAGTGCGGGATCACTGCGGTGGCCTGGCCCCCGGTGTGGCCGAATCCATGTTCGCTCCGTTTATGCAATGCGCCACGGACCGCACCGGACTCGGCCTCGGCCTGACCATCGCGCGCCAGTCCGTCATCGCCAACGACGGGACGCTGGCGGTCAGGGACCTCCCGGGCGTGGGCTGCGTGTTCACCATCACCTTGCCGCGCGTGGCGCTGCCCAACTGACGCGCGCTGCGATATCGAAACCGGTATAGATCCGTGCAATTTAGTTATTGGTATTGGATCACGTAAGGCTCTAGCATGGAAGGCTCCAAAATAAGATTTTCAGGGGACTTTCCGTGGCTGCGCCTATTGTTTCTGTCAGTACATCTTCCGATGGGCAAGCGCCCGCAACCGCCAGCTACAAGTCGGCCATGTCGCTGCTGGCCAGCCTGTTCTTCACCTGGGGCTTTATCACCGTCATCAACAACACGCTGCTGCCGCATTTGCGCAGCGTGTTCGAACTGAACTACACGCAGACCACGCTGATCGAATCGGTCTGGTTCATCGCCTACTTTGTCGCCTCGATCCCCTCGGCGCGCCTGATCGAGCGCATCGGCTACAAGAAATCGCTGGTGGTGGGCCTGTCCATCATGGCGCTGGGCGCGCTGATGATGATACCGGCCGCGCGCCTGCCGTCCTACATCGTTACGCTGGTGGCGCTGTTCGTCATCGCCTGCGGCATCACGCTGCTGCAGGTGGCCGCCAACCCCTACGTGGCGGTGGTCGGCACGCCGCAGACCGCGTCCGCGCGCCTGAACCTGGTGCAGGCCTTCAATTCGCTGGGCACCATGTTCGCGCCGCTGTTCGGCGGCTACCTGATCCTGGGCCGCTCCAACGCCGGCACGGCGGACGCCGGCCATGTGCTGACCCAGGCCGAGCGCCTGGCCGACGCGCAGGCGGTGCAGCTGCCTTACCTGATCGTGGCGGGCGTGCTGATCGTGCTGGCGGTGATCATCGCGCGCTTCCCGCTGCCGGAGATGGGCGCGGCCACCAGCCGCGTGTCGAAAGCCGAGCGCGCCTCGCATTCGCTGTGGCGGCACCGCAACCTGGTGTTCGGCATCCCGGCCATCTTCATCTACCTGATCGCCGAAATCGGCGTGGCCAACCTGTTCATCAATTTCGTGTCGCAGCCGGACATCGGCAACGTCAACCACGAGCGCGCCTCGCACTACCTGTTCCTGCTGTGGGGCGGCATGATGGTGGGCCGCTTCGCCGGCAGCGTGCTGATGCGCTCGATCGCCGCCGAGCACGTGCTGGCGGCGGCCAGCGTGGGCGCCTGCATGGTGATGCTGGTGGCCACCTTCAGCAGCGGCCCGACCGCCATGTGGGCGCTGATCTCGGTGGGCCTGTTCCACTCCATCATGTTCCCGACCATTTTCACCTTGGGCATCAAGGGCCTGGGCCCGCTGACCGAAGAAGGCGCCGGCCTGCTGATCATGGCCATCGCCGGCGGCGCGCTGGTGGTGGTGCAGGGATGGCTGGCCGACATCTACGGCCTGCAGATGTCCTTCCTGCTGACCGCCGCGTGCGAACTGTACGTGCTGTTCTACGCGCTGTGGGGCGCGCGCACGACTAATGCTTTCCCGGACGCAGCTACCTAAAATTCCATTGTAAAATAGTTAATCGCGCGGCCGGTTGCCGCGCGGTCGACTCAAATGGAATGCCATGAATCTGGATAAACTGTATTGCGCGGCCGGATTGGCCTTGTCTATGGCTTGGGGCCCGGCCGGGGCCCAGGCGCAGGACTGGCCCAGGCTGACGAATGGACAACAGCTGGCCGAATGCAAGGCCGCCCTGGGGCTGGCCACGCTGGCCCACAAATCGAACAGCGTGCTGCCGTGGACGCACCCCGATGCGATACCGGACGACTTCGGCAGCGACCTGGTGCTCGGCCCCAAGAGCACCAGCCTGACCGGCGGCGACGTGCTGGAGTTCGATACCGAAGTATTCACGCAAGTCCCCCTCCCCGAATACAAGCCGCGCAGCATCTACTGGCAGACCGACGCCGTCAACGGCAAGCGCCTGGTGGTGGAAGAAGTGCCGCTCGGCTGGCAGGGCGACATGCACCGGGTGCGGTTGGTCGGCCAGGCCATGACCGCCAGGGACTATCTCGGCACCGACGCCGGCGAGCGCAGCGCCCGCCTGGGCAAGCCGTTCAGCGACGGCTGGCGCGCGCCTTTCGTGTTCAGGAAAAACGGCGACAGCGCGCTGTGGATGATGTACATCGCGGAACCGGGCGGCTTCTCCGGCAACTGGAAAGTGTTCGTGCCCGCCGGCGGCGAGCTGAAGCCCGCGTGCGAGATCCAGTTCCGGCCGCAGGTCCGCCGCGCCGTGCAGCTGCTGCCGCAGCCGGTGCAGAAGCTGGCGTCGCTGCTGGACCGGACCCTGGGCAGCGGCAAGGGCGAGAGCTTCTGGCAGCCCACCGCCAGGGTGCGCGCCAGCGTGCAGCAGGCCTGGGCCAACGCCGCGCTGCGCCCCTGGGTGGCGGACAACCCCTACAACACGCGCGAGGAAGTGGATGAGAACCTGCTGGCCTGGTCGCAGCAGGGCAAGAAGAACAAGAAGCACACCGCAGCCATCCAGGCCCAGTACGCACCGGCCGAGCGCGCGCTGGCGCAGCACTACGTACGCCAGCTGCGCATGCCTGCGGCAGAGGCGGCTGCCACCGCGAAGACGGTGCTGGACACCGTCTTCCGCATGTACTTCGTCATCAACAAGGAGCAGTACTAGGCGTCTTCAGTAGCTGACGTGGTAGTCCTTGGGGAACTTGCGACCCGAGAAGGCCTTTTTCTGCGTCCAGTCCTGCGCCGGCGCGGTCCAGTAGCTGTCGTTTTCGGGCAGGCCCAGCGGCAGCAGCGTGGCGGAGGCGATGTACATGCTGCCGTTGTTGGAGTACCAGTCGCCCAGCTCCGGCTGGTGGCCGACGAAGCCGATGGTCAGGTAGCCGTCCCTGGTGAAGTTGCTCGGCTCGGTCCACACCGCCTTGTGCACCGCGTGCAGCGCGGCGCGCACCTGGCCTTCGGGCAGCGACGGCGGCAGCTGCTTGCGCCAGGCCAGCAGGGCCAGCGGCTGGAAGGCGGCGGTGCGGTAGGTGAGCGAGCGGCCGATGGGCGGGTAGCTGCCGTCGGTGGCGATGAAGCGCTCCAGGTGCTCGCTGTAGCGCTGCATGCGCTTCACGGCCTGCGCCAGCAATTCCTCCGGCTTGCCGTTCCAGAACGGCCCCTTGAACTTGGCCAGCACGTCCAGGATCTCCACCAGCATCGGGTACATCACGTAGGAGTTGTAGTAGTCGAAGTGGAACGCTTCGCCGTCCTTGATCCAGCCGTCGCCCACGTACCACTCGTTGATCTTGCGGATGGCCACGTTCATGCGCATCGGGTCGTATTCCTCGCCGATGGACATCAGCCACGCTTCGTTCATGGCGGCGAACAGCATCCAGTTGATGTAGGGCGGCTCGATGCGGCGCAGGCCCTTGATGGCGGCGATGATGCGCTGCTTGGTGGTGCTGTCGAGCGGTTCCCACAAGGTCTTGGGCGCGCGCATCAGGGCGTTGGTGTAATAGGCCGAATCCACCAGCGTCTGGCCGGGGCCTTTCCACAGCAGGCAGTCCGGGCTGGCCGGGTCGACCGAATGCACGTAGCTTTGCAGCGCCATCTGCTGCATGCGCCGGCGGTACTGGCCTTCCGGCGTGCCGTCGGCGGGCAGGGCCAGCCACGGCGCCACGCCGGCGATCAGGCGGCCGAAGCATTCCAGGTAGGCCACCTTTGAGTCGCGGCCATCCCAGGTGGGGCTCAGTTCGAGCGCGAATTTTTTGTGCAGCTGGCCCTGCGACATGGCCGACAGCACCGGGTCGGACATCTTTTGCAGCAGGCCGAGCAGGTAGGCGCGGTCGCCGCCCGCAGCCGCAGCCGTGGCGGCCGCCGCGCTGCCTGCAGCCAGCGTGCCGCTGGCGGTGATCAATCCGCTCATCGCCGAACCAGCCGTGCCGGCCGCCAGCGTGCGCATGAAGTTGCGTCGTTCCATGTGTTCTCCTAGTTGCCCGTGACGAGCTGGTCGCCGATATAGATGCGGTATTGCTTGATGCGGCCGGTCACCTCGGCCGTGCCCTGGCGCGGCACGTAGCGCAGGCCCGCCACTTCCATTGCCTTGCCCAGGTCGATAATGATACGGTGCGGATGCGGCATGCTGGCGGCCGCGCCGCTGTAGGCGGTGTGCCAGTAGTCGGTGTTCTGGCCGTTGATGGCGTTCAGCGCCGAACCGTCCTCCTTGCGCGCTTCCTCGCTGCTGGCGTAGGCGATGGTCCAGCTGGACTGGTTGAGCGGCTTGCCCGCCTTGTCCAGCAGGGCGATTTCGGCCACCGCCGCGTAGCTCTTGCCGTCGAAGGCGTTCAGCGATTCCAGGCAGAACTGGCGGCCGCTGGCGGGCGCGGCGAACATCACGTCCTGCGTGGCGGAGCCGGGCGCGAATTCGGCTGCGTGCACCGGCGCCACGCCGTCCAGCTGCAGCTTGGAGGTGCTGGGCGGACGCGCCAGGTCGAGTTCGGGGCGCAGCTGGTCCAGCACCGGCATGGCCAGGCCGGCGATGCGCGCGCTGCGCGGGCCGGTCAGGTCCAGCACCACCACCTCATTGCGGCCGCGCTTGATCCACGGTCCGGGCAGGTACATGGTCTGCGTCGGGCCGATGCTCCAGTAGCGGCCCAGGCAGCGGCCGTTGATCCATACGATGCCCTGGCCCCAGCCGGCCATGTCGAGGAAGGTGTCGCCGGTTTGCGCGGCGTCGAACCCGCCGCGCCAGAAGGCCGGGCCCTGCGCGCGGCTGCGCTTCCATTGCAGCGGCGGCAGCGTGCCGTCGGCGTCGAAATCGATGGCGCGGATGGCCCAGTTTTCCACCGCCTGCGCCGCTCCCGCGCCGTCCTTGGGCGTGAAGGTGACCGGGCCGTGCAAGCCCTTGCGGTCGTGGATCTCCACGCCGAAGTTCACGCGCGCGATGGTGTACAGCAGGATGTCCACCGTCACCGGCTTGCTGCGCGCGGCCAGCGCCACCTTGAAGCGGCGGTGGCGCGTGTCCATGGTGCCGACCTGCTTGCCGTCCACGAACACCCAGGCCAGGTCGCGCACCTTGGCCGCCGCCAGCGTGCCCGCCGGCCCGGCCGGCAAGGTCACGCGGTAAGCCACCAGGCCACGGCTGATGTCGTACTGCTCGATCGGCTTGGGCGACACGTCGTTGATGGTGCGCGCCGGCAGGTTGGCCATCACGGCGGCCGTCTCCTGCAGGGCGAACGGCGGGATGGTGATGACCGGCATGCGCGCGGGCGCGTCCGGCAGCGTCTCGCCGGCCGGCAGCAGCGGCGTGATGCCGTCGCGGTAAGCCTTGAACTTGTCGCCGGTCCAGCCGGCTTCGCCGATCGGCGCGTCGTAGTCGTAGCTGGTGGTGTCGGGGCGGAAGGGGCGGTCGCAGCCGCCCCACAGGCCGAAGGTGGTGCCGCCGTGCGCCATGTACAGGCTGAAGGAACCGTTGGCCTTGAGCATGGCCTGGATGTCGGCCACCGCCTTGTCGGCCGAACCGCGCCGGTGCGGCGCGCCCCAGGTGTCGAACCAGCCGGAATAGTATTCGCCGCACATCAGCGGGCCGCGCTGCACCTTGGCCAGCTCCTTGAAGCCGGTGGCCGGATCGCTGCCGAAGTTGGCCACCGAGAACAGCTCGGGGATGTGCGACTTCACCACCGCGTTGGTGGGATTGCACTGGAACAGCGGCACCTCGAAGCGCGCATCCAGCAGCGCCTGGCGCATCACGCGCATGTAGTCCAGGTCTTCGCCGAAGAAGCCGTATTCATTCTCCACCTGCACCATCAGGATGGGGCCGCCCTGCGTCGCCTGCATCGGCGCCAGCACGCGGCCCACTTCGCGCAGCCAGCGCCGCGCCGGCTGCACGTAGGCGTCGTCGCGGGTGCGCAGGAAGGCGTCGCCGGGCTGCTTGAGCAGCCACCACGGCAGGCCGCCCATTTCCCACTCGGCGCAGGCGTACGGGCCGGGCCGCAGGATCACCCACAGGCCGGCCTGCTGCGCCAGGCGGCAGAACTCGGCCGCGTCGCGCTGGCCGCTCCAGTCGTACTTGCCTTCGCGCCATTCATGGTAGTTCCAGAACAGGTAGGCGCACACCGTGTTCAGCCCCATGGCCTTGATGGCCTGCAGGCGGTGCGTCCAGTATTCGCGCGGCACGCGGGCGAAATGCATTTCGCCGCAGCGGATCTGGATCGGTTTGCCGTCGAGCAGGAAGTCGTCCTGGCCGATGGCGAAGCGCGCGGCAGGCCCGGAAGCGGGGACCTGTGCGCTGGCAGAAAAAGGCAGCAGCGCGCTGGCTGCTGCAACCGCGGCACCTTGCAGGTGCCGGCGGCGAGAGAACTTGGTCGTCATGGATCAATCCAGGGTGTGCTTGTCGAGGAAACGGGCCAGCTCGGCGGCGGCCAGCAGGAAGGCGCCGACGCCGAACGACGCGGTGGAGTTCTTGTCCACCACCTGGCCGGGAATGGCGCGCTCGCCGATCGGCTGCACATAGCCCAGCTTGCCGTCCGCCTGCAGCGCCGTCTTGCTCAGGAAGTGCCAGCTGCGCCTGACCACCGGCGCGTACTCGGCCCGGTCCAGCAGGCCGTGGTTCATGCCCCACAGGTAGGCGTAGGTGAAGAAGGCGGTGCCGCTGCTTTCCGGGCCGGGCGCGTGCGCCGGGTCGAGCAGGCTGCGGGTCCAGTAGCCTTCCGGCCGCTGCGCCGCTTTCAGGGCCTGCGCCATGCGCTGGAAGCGCGCCTTGAACAGCGGGTAGCAGCGGTGGCCGGCGGGCAGGTCGGCCAGCGCTTTGGCCAGGCCGGCGAACACCCAGCCGTCGCCGCGCGCCCAGAAGTCCTTGCCGCCGTTGCTGCTCTTGTGCTTGGGGTAGATGTACTTGGCGTCGCGGTAGTACAGGCCGGCGTCGGCGTCGTACATCAGCTGGTCGGCGAACTGGAAGTAGTCGTACAGCTTGTCCAGGTAGCGCTGGTCGCCGGTCACCTTGTACAGCTTGGTCATCACCGGCATCACCATGTACAGGCCGTCGGCCCACCACCAGTAGTCGTTGTTGGGCGTGCCGAGCTGGTATTCCAGCACTTCGCGCGCGCGGGCGATCTTGCGCGGGTCTTTGGCCGGGTCCAGGTTGTACAGGTCGACATAGGTCTGGAAGCACACTTGCCAGTCGCCGAACAGCACGTGCTCGTTGGTTTCACCGTAGGTGTATTTCCACGCGGCTTTCACGTCGGAGCGGGCCGAGTTCCACTGGTTGTGTTCGGCCCAGGCGGTGGAGTATTGGCGGTAGCGCTGGTCGCCGGTGAGGAAATAGGCTTCCATATTGCCGGTGTGGTAGGCGGCCACGTCCCAGAACGACCACAGCGCGGGGGAATTGCTGCGTTGCCAGTAGTCGTTGGCCAGGCGCAGCGCGGTCAGCGCGTCGGCTTTCGTCACGGAGGTCGTGCTTGCAACGCCGCCCAGGGTGCAGCCGGCGGAGATGGCCGCCACGCTGGCCAGCGCTGCCTTCAAACAAAGTCGTCTTCTCATCATGTTCATGATCCTTGCGTGGATGGGGAGTCAGAAGTCCGGTGTCCATTGCAGCACGCGCACCGGGGAAGGCGCGGCGTCGGCCACACCCTCGCCGTCGATCTGCTGCACGGTCTGCAAATACAAATTCAGTTCGCCGCTGCGCCGCCACAGTTCGGTGTCGAAGCTGGGCTCCCAGGCGCCCACGGACGCGCTGTCGAGGTCGCGCACGCTCCACTGCGCCTTGCCGAAGTCGGCGATGCGCACCGCCGACACCTTGCTGCCGCGTTCGGCGTCGCGGAAGATCAGCAGGCCGGAGGGCCGCTCGCGCTGGATGTTGACCATGATCTGCGGCCGCGCGATGGGAATCGCCTTGGTGCCCATGCCGCTCAGTGAAAACGGCTGTTTGCGGAAGTCCAGGTCGAGCCGCTGCCAGGCGCCGCCGCGCAGGTAGAGCACGCGGTACTGCGGCACCGCCGAGGCGGCGTCGCGCCAGTAGCTGGCGATGTAGGGATTGCCCTGCCGGTCGGCGGACATCGACGTTTGGTTGATCAGCTCGCTGTTTTGCGGGATGCGTGCCGCATACTCGGCGGTGGCTGCCGTAATCGGCAGCGCGTAGCGCTCGCCGTTCGACTTTTCCCACGTCAGGCCGCCGTCGCGCGAGCGGGCGTACGCCATGTCGTGGTTGCTGGCCACGTCCGGCGTTTCGCGCCAGACCCAGGACAGGTGCAGCGTGCCTTTGTGGTCGAGGAAGGCCTGGGTGTAGGCGTTGCGCTTGCCTTCGCCGCTGATCAGCTTGCTGTGCAGCCGGGTCCAGCCGGGACCGGAGGCCGCGGCCGGGTCGTAGCGGTTCATCACCAGGTCGCCGCGCCCGGAGCCGCCGTCGCGGTACAGGAACAGCAGCTTGCCGTCCGGCCGGCGGTAGAACTCGGGGTAGGAGACGGACTGTTCCTGCGCGCCCGTCATCGGCATGGTGTCCGTCAATGCCAGCGCGCCGGGGCGCACGCTGCGCGCGTAGCGCAGCGGCTGGTTGTGCAAGTCCCAGGCCAGGTGCAGAAAGCCGGCCCCGTCCACCATCAGGCTGATGCTGTTGTGGGCGTCGCGCACATTGCCCTGGTACTGGCTGCGCTGCAGTTCCCACGCCGCGCCGCCCAGCTTGCGCTTGCCCAGCACCACCCAGGCGTCCTTGTCGTAGAAGGCGATGTACTGCGTGTCGCCGTGCGTGACGAGGGCGTTTTTACGGAACACCACCGCATTGACCGAGTTACCGGCCCAGCCCGGCGCCACGTCGACGATGCGGACCTGGTCCGCCGCGCGCGCCGGGGCGAGGGCGGCCGCAAAGGTCAATGCAGCGAACGTGGCGAGGCGGGCGGTCATGGTCATGGGTGGTGTCCGTTTCTGCTCTTTACAGCTTGCCGCGAATGCCGATCTTGATGGTGCGGCCGTCGTACTTGGCGTAGTCCATGCGGGTCTTCTTTCCGCTGCCGAACTGGCCGGAGGCGTCTTCGAAGTAGTCGTAGCTCAGCGTGTTGGACAGGTTCATCGCGTCAATGCGCAGTTCCAGCATGTCATTGATCTTGTAGCTGATGTTGCCGTCCAGGTAGCCGCGCGCCGCGCGCCAGCGGATCAGGTCGTCGCCCAGGTTGCGCGGGTTGTCGCCGTGCAGCGAACGGCCCTTGTAGTTGTACGACAGGCGTACCGCCAGCGGACCGTTCTCGTAGTAGGCCGTGGTGCTGTAGGCGTACTTCGGCACCGAGTTGACCTGGATTTCCTTGCCGGCGTTGGTGATCCACTTGGCGCTGTTGAACGGGTCGATGTGGGTGTAGCTGGCCAGCGCGCCAAAGCCCTTGAACGGTTCCGGCAGGAAGGTGAATGCCTGCTGGTAAGCCAGTTCGTAGCCCTTCAGCGTCTGCTGGCCGGCGTTGGTGTAGCTGCGCAGCGTCATCGGCAGGTTGGGGTCGACCCGGCCTTGCGCGTTCTGGAAGATCGCGCCCAGCGCCGTGTCCGGCAAGCCCAGCGCGCCGAAGGTGGTGTTGCTGGTGTTGGCCACGGTGGCGTCGGTCAGGTCCTTCTTGAAGTAGGCGGCCGACAGCAGGCTGCCCGGCTGGAAGTACCACTCCAGGCTGGTGTCCATGTTCTTCGACTGCTGCGGGCGCAGGCCGGGGTTGCCGGCGGTGGCGGTGTTGTCGAAGGGGTTCGGGATCACGGTCTGCGCGGCGATGATGGACAGCGATGCGCGGCTGATGGTCTTGCCCCACGAGGCGCGCCACATCAGGTTGTCCGTCACGTCGAAGGCGGCGCTGAAGGCCGGCAGCAGGTTGCTGTACGAGCCCGATTCGCGGTTCGGCGCATAGGTCAGGCTGGCGCCCTGCTGCTTGAAGTTGTCGATCTCGGTTTCGGTGCGCGAGTAGCGCACGCCGGCGTTGAAGCGCAGCTCGTGCTCCATCACCTTGCCGACGAAGTCGGACTGCACGAAGCCGGTGGTCACTTTCTCGCCCGCCGTGAAGCTCTGCGCCGGGGTGAAGGCCGATTCCACGTTGTAGGCCAGCGGATCGAACGTGGAATAGGCGTAGTCGCGCGTGAAGGTGCCCCATGCGCTTGGCCAGCCGGCGCCCATGTCCAGGTTGCCGATCGGCAGCTGCGTGGTCATGCCGCTGCGGATGCCGGCCGTGCCCAGCTGGTTCATCTTGGCCTTGGCCGCCGACGTGCCGTTGCGCTTGTTGATGCCCTTGGTGGTGTCCACGTAGCTGACGCCCGCCTTCAGGTGGCCCTTCCAGTCGCCCGGCAACTGGTAGTCCCAGTCGGCGATCAGGCGGCCCTGCTTGGCCTTGTCGGTCTCGCGGGTCCAGCCGGTGCCGATGTCGAAGCCCTGGTAGTTGTTCAGGTCGGTGTAGCTGGAGGTCGAGGACAGCGACGGATACACGTGGTCGTCGCCGTAGTCGATGGTGGAGGTCACGCCGAAGATCTGGCCGGACAGCGTGTCCTGGTAGCTCAGCGCCTTGCTGTTGTTGACGCTCAGCTGGCCGCTCAGCACCAAGGTGTCGCTGGCGGCCCAGCGTCCGTTCAGCGAGGTGTAGCCGAACTTGGTTTCGTCTTCGCTGTAGGTCACGCCGCTGCTGTAGGAGGTGTTGCCGAAGGTGCCGGTCAGCAGGTTCGAGTCCGGGTCCACCTTCACGTTGATCGGCACGAAGCCGTTGTGGCCGGCCTGGCCGGGCGGCGCGGCGCGGTTGGTGGTCTTGCTGTTGCGCACCAGCAGGCCGAAGTACATTTCGTCGCGCGTGTTCTTCAGCTTGGAGTACAGCGTGTCCAGGCTCAGGTTCAGGCCCCCGGACTTGTATTGCAGGGACGACACCAGGCCGTCGCGGGTGCGGTCGTTGGCCGAGCCGTAGAAGCGGTAGATGCGCGGCAGCAGCGCGTTGTCCACCTGGGCGCGCGTCAGGCCGCCCAGGTTGGCGCGCGGATCGTCGTAGTCCAGCGTGACGGCGAAGTTGCCCTTGACCGGGCTCTGGCTGCCGCGCGCCGAGCTGTTGTAGCCGCCGGTGGCTTCGAAGCCGGAGCGGTTGTTCACGCTGGACGAGTGCGCCGCGCCGATCAGGAAGCCGACGTCGTTCCAGGTGTTGGAATACAGCGCGAAGCCGCTCGGGTCGGCCTTCTTGGACATGGTGTTGTAGGACTCGGACAGCGCATAGCGCACGGTGCGCTTCGGATTGTCGAAGGGGCGCGGCGTCTGCAGGTCGACGATGCCGCCCAGGCCGCCTTCGGTCAGCTCGGCCAGCGGCGATTTGTAGAAGTCCACCCGGCCGAACAGTTCGGAAGCGAACACGTCGTAGTTGAAGCCGCGCGCGGCCGAACCGATGGTGCTGGTGGAGGTGGTGTTGACGGGCGCGCCGTTCAAGGTGGTCACCGAGTATTCGGTGGGCAGGCCGCGGATGGATATGCGCTGGCCTTCGGCCGAGCTCTCGTCGCGGTTCAGGATCACGCCGGGCACGCGCTGTAGCGATTCCGCCACATTGGCCTCGGGGAACTTGCCGATGTCTTCGGCCACGATGGAATCGCGCACGCCGATGGCCTGCATCTTCAGGTTCAGCGCCTTTTGCAGGCTGGAACGGAAACCGGTAACCACCACGGTGTTTGCCTCCGGAACGGCCACGGGCGCGGCTGGCGCCGCCTCTTGCGCCAGCGCGGCGCCGCCGTACGCGGCGGCCAGGGCGGCCGGCAGCAGTGCGGCCAGTATCTTCTTATTCATGTGCTCCTCCAAGTGAACGACAGTCAGACCATCTCCCCAGGTACTTTTGATATTGTTGTCAGTACCATGTGGTCACGTTACCACCTCGGCTGCCGTCCTACGGCCAACGTTTTGCTCAACTTTTTGATCGTTTCAGTAAGCGTTTGATTTTTATAATGAATTTTTTATTGAATCGATTTTACGGCTTGTGGTATCGTGACCACATTGCAGACCGGCGGTGAGAGAACATGGGTAAGACGAGCAAACTGAGCGAAGTGGCCAAGGCCGCCGGCGTATCGCCGATTACGGCCTCGCGGGCGATCCGGGGCACCGGCTATGTGTCGGAAGCGGCGCGCGCGCGCGTGATGGCGGCGGCGGCCCAGCTCAACTACACGCCGGACATGCTGGCGCGCCGCATGCGCGGCGACAAGAGCAACCTGATCGGCATCTTCGTCAACAACTACGGTTCCCTGGTGCTGCACGAGATCACCAAGGCCATCAGCCAGGAAGCGCGCCGCATCGGCTACGACATCCTGATCTTCAACGCCGAGCGTTTCGACGGCCCGGGCCGGGCGCCCACCTGCGACATGCTGAGCAAGCTGTGCGACGGCCTGGTGCTGTTGCTGCCCAACGCCGACGACGGCTACCTGGACGTGATTGAAAAGCAGCGCATCCCGGCCGTGTTCTTCAGCTTCGAGGCGCGCGACGTGAACGTGCCGGTGGTGGCGGTGGAAAACCGGCAGGCCGCGCGCAGCGCCGTCGAATACCTGATTTCGCTGGGGCATCAGCGCATCGCCTTCATCGCCGGCTCCAAGGGCACCGGCCAGAGCGCGCAGCGCGAGAAGGGTTATATCGACGCGCTCACCGCCGCCGGCCTGCCGGTGCTGCCGGAACTGATGGAGGTGGGGCGCTTCGTGCAGGCCGGCGGCTACGCGGCCACCGAAAGACTGCTGGCGCTGGAGCAGCTGCCCACCGCCATTTTCGCCGCCAACGACGAAATGGCCTTCGGCGCCATCGACGCCATCCACAGCAAGGGCCTGAAGGTGCCGGGCAATATCTCGGTGATGGGCTTCGACGACATCCCCACCGCCGCCGGCGTGTTCCCCACCTTGAGCACCATGCGCCAGCCGCTGCAGGAAATGGCCGCGCGCGCGGTGGGCGAGGTGGTGGAGATGATCCAGGGCGCGCCCGCCGCCTCGAAGAAGCTGGCCTTCCCGATGGAGCTGGTGGTGCGCAATTCCACCGGCCCCGCGCCCGGCGTCACGCTGGCGGCCTGATGTCCGCCGACGGCGCCGCGCTGACAGCCGCACCGCCCGGGCGCAGCCGTGGCGCGGCGCTGCCGCTGACCGCCGCCGGCCTGTTCGCCGTCGGCTGCTGGCTGATGCTGGGCGACCTGGGCATCGCCATGCGCGAGCGCGTGGCCCTGCCCAGCGGGCTTGAGCTGCTGCGCCGCAACGCCGCCTCCGACACCACCACTTCGCTGCTGCTGGCCACCGTGCCGGCCGTGCTGAGCGTGCTGCTGGTGCCCTTCATCGGCTACCACTCGGACCGCTTCCGCAGCGCCTGGGGCCGGCGCCGTCCCTTCCTGCTGGTGATCGCGCCGATCGGCTGCGCCGCCATGCTGGGGCTGGCCTTGTCGCCGGTGCTGGGCGCCTGGACCGACGCCATGCTGGGCGCCAGTTCGCCCGGCGCGCGCATCTGCAACCTGGGCTGGTTCTGCCTGTTCTGGACCGTGTTCGAGTGCGCCGCCATCAGCGCCGCCTCGCTGTTCACCGGCCTGGTCAACGACGTGGTGCCGCCGGGCCTGCTGGGCCGCTTCTTCGCCGGCTTCCGCATCGTCGGGCTCAGCCTGGGCATCGCCTTCCACACCTGGGTGTTCGCGCTCACCGACCACTACCTGGCCGAGATCCTGGCCGCCATCGGCGTGGTGTTTGCGCTGGCCATCTTCATCATGTGCGCCACCGTCAAGGAAGTGTGTCCGCCGGACGCGGGCATGGCGCCGCGCGGCCGCTGCACGCTGCTGGTGCCGCGCGCCCACATCCTCGAGTGCTTCCGCTACCGGCCCTACCTGTGGATCGTGGCGGCTTTCATGTTCGCCTGCGTCACGTTCAGCCCGTTCAACACCTTCTGCCAGTACTACGCGCAGATGATGGGCATCTCCAAGGCCGCGCTGGGCAGCATGACGGCCTATGGCTACATGTTCTCCATCGCGTCCGCCTTCGGCGTGGGCTGGCTGGCGGACCGCTACGGCGCGGTGCGCATGTCGGCCATCTTCATGGTCCTGTATTGCGGCGCCGCCGCCGCCGGCTACCTGACGGTGCGCGACGAAGGCAGCTTCCGCGTGTTCTACATGGCGCACATCATTATTTCCGGGGCCTACTTCACGGCCGCCTCGTCGATGCCGATGGCGCTGTTCCCGCGCGACCGCTTCGTGCAGTACAACTCCACCAAGGACTTGATGGTCGTGTTCGGCAATATCCTGGTCAGCAGCGCGCAAGGGCCCATACTCGATTTCTCGGGACATGACTACCGCCTCACCTTGCTGAGCGGCGCCGCCTTCGCGCTGCTGGCCATTACCTGCCTGCTGCGGCTGCGGCGGGTTACGCCCGCATTGCATGCGCGCTAACCCGCCGGCCCGCTAGTTATTGCCGTAGTCGTAGCCGCCCGTGCCCGTGGTGACGGCCACGCGCTTGCCCATCAGATAGGTCTGCTCCACGGCGCGGTCGTCGCCCAGCGTTTGCAGCACGAACAGCTTGTCCTCGATGCTGGCGGCGCGCTGCATGCGGAAGCGCAGCAGGTCGGTGGCGTTGGGGTTGAGCACGATGAAGTCGGCCTCGTTGCCGGTCTTGAAGTTGCCGATCCTGCCGTCCAGGTCGAGCGTCCTGGCGGCCCCCAGCGTGGCCAGGTAGTAGGCTTTCAGCGCGGTGAGCGGGCGCTGCTGGTCCGGCGTGTCGCTGAAGGCCTTGTGCAGCTGGATCGCCTTGTAGGCTTCGTTCATGGTCTGCAGCGCCGAGAAGCTGGTGCCGGCGCCTACGTCCGTGCCCAGGCCCACGTGCACGCCGTAGGCTTCCGCCTTCTGCAGGTCGAACAGCCCGCTGCCGAGGAAGAAGTTGGAGGTGGGGCAGAAGGCCACGGCGGACTGGGTCTGCGCCAGCGAGGCGAACTCGTCGTCGCGCAGGTGCACGCCGTGCGCGAACACCGAGCGCTTGCGCGACAGGCCGTAGCGGTTGTACACGTCCAGGTAGCCGCTGGACTCGGGGAACAGCTCCTGCACCCACGCCACTTCGCCCTTGTTCTCGGACAGGTGGGTGTGCATGTAGACGTCCGGGTGCTCCTGCAGCAGGCGGCCCGCTTCGGTCAGCTGCGCCGGCGTGGAGGTGGGCGCGAAGCGCGGCGTCACCGCGTACAGGGCGCGGCCCTTGTTGTGCCAGCGCTGGATCAGCGCCTTGCTGTCGGCGTAGGACGTGGCGGGCGTGTCCAGCAGCCAGGACGGCGCGTTGCGGTCCATCATCACCTTGCCGGCGATGATGCGCATATTGCGCGCCTGCGCTTCCTCGAACAGCGCGTCCACCGACTGCGGGTGCACGGTGCCGAACACCAGCGCGGTGGTGGTGCCGTTGCGCGCCAGCTCGTTCAGGAACACCTTGGCCACGCTCTTGGCGTAGGTCTTGTCGGCGAACTGCCGCTCGGTGGGGAAGGTGTAGGTCTCCAGCCACTGCAGCAGCTGCTGGCCGAAGGAGCCTATCATTTCCGTCTGCGGGTAGTGCACGTGGCTGTCGATGAAGCCGGGCATGATCAGCTTGCCGGAGTAGTCGACCACGTTCACCTGCTGGTAGTTGTTCAGCACTTGCGCGGCGGGGCCGACGGCTTTCACCTTGCCGTCCGCGCCCACCAGCAGCACGCCGTCCTCGTAGTATTCGTAGGGGTGCTCGCTGGTGGCGGGGTCCGCCACGAAGTGCAGCACGGAGCCGCGGTAGGCGGTGCTTTGGTACTGGTATTGATCCTGATTTTGCTGGGCGATTGCCGGGAACGCCGCCGCCAGCGCGGCGGTGCACACTGCTGCTACTAGTTTCATAAAAGTCTCCGTATAGAAATTATGTCGGCAGAGGTATATGCCGATACAGAATCTAAAAGGAGGGCCTGGTGGGTACTATATGAAACGGGCTATGTGTCTATTTGTCGGAACCGCTTGCCAGCTCAGTTGAATGCGGTGCGCATGATGGCGGCGGTGGCCTCCTGCTGCAGCTCGGCCAGTTCGTCGTGCTTGGGACGGGTGTCGGACAGGAAGATCATCAGGCCTATCATTTGCGACACGATCAGCGCGCCGCGGATTTCGCATTGGCGCTGCGTCAGTTCCGGCGCAATGTCGCGCATCAGGTTGCGCAGCGTGCGGCGCGCGCGCGTCAGCATGGTGTCGAACATCTTCGAGGCATAGGGATGGCGATTGGCCAGCGCGGCGATCTCGAAAAACAGGCCGCTGGAAATCTGGTCGCGCAAGTCGTCCAGGAAGTAGTCGATGATGGCCTGGAACACGGCCTTGCCGCTGCCGCTGCCGGTGCCGGTGCGCTGAGCCAGGCGTTGGTCGATGCCGGCCTGGTAGCCGTCGAAGGCCTGGTTCAGCAGCGCCTCCAGCAGCACTTCGCGGCTGGGGTAGTAGTGCTGCACGGTGGACAGGCTGACGCCCACCCGCGAGGCCACGCTGCGCATCGACAGCGCGCCATAGCCTTCGGTGCCGAGTATCTCGCGCGCCACGGACAGGATGGCGCCGGCCCGCTCGTGGCCCTTGGTGGTGGTGTTCGATTCCTTGCGTGGCTTGGTCATGGCGGATTGCGCTTTTTCAGAAAATAGGTCAACATACCTATAAATAATAGGTCGAATGACCTAAAAACACAAGGAGACAACTATGATCCCCCGTACTTTGTTCACCGAAGAACACGACATGCTGCGCGAATCGGCGCGCCGCTTCATGGAAACCGAAGTGCTGCCGCACCACGAGCGCTGGGAAGAGCAGGGCTATGTGGACCGCGAGGTATGGCAAAAGGCGGGCGCCGCCGGCTTCCTGTGCGCCAGCATGCCGGAGCAGTACGGCGGCGCCGGCGCGGACCAGCTGTACAGCGTGGTGCTGATCGAGGAACAGGCGCGCATCAACGCCACCGGCCTCGGTTTCGGCCTGCACTCGGAAATCGTGGCGCCCTACATCCTGCATTACGGCAGCGAGCACCTGAAGTCGCACTACCTGCCCAAGCTGGCCAGCGGCGGGATGGTGGGCGCCATTGCCATGACGGAGCCGGGCACCGGTTCGGATCTGCAGGGCGTGCAGACCACGGCCATCCGCGATGGCGATCATTACCTCCTGAACGGTTCCAAGACCTTCATCACCAACGGCTGGCACGCGGACGCGGTGATCGTGGTGGCCAAGACCGACCCGGCGGCCGGCGCCAAGGGCATCAGCCTGTTCGTGGTCGATACCGCGATGGCCGGCTTCTCGAAAGGCAAGCGCCTGAAGAAGGCCGGCATGAAGGCGCAGGACACTTCCGAGCTGTTCTTCGACAATGTGCGCGTGCCGGCCGCCAACCTGCTGGGCGAGGAAGGACGCGGCTTCGCCTACCTGATGCAGGAGCTGCCGTGGGAACGCCTGCAGATCGCCATCATGGCGGTGACCTCGGCCGAAGCGGGCCTGGACTGGACCCTGCAGTACACGCGCGAACGCAAGGCCTTCAAGCGCGCGCTGAGCGAGTTCCAGACCGTGGCGCACGCGCTGGCCGAAATCAAGACCGAGATCACCTGCATGCGCGTGTTCGTGGACCGCTGCATCGAGCTGCTGCTGGAGAAAAAGCTGGACGCGGCCACCGCCTCGATGGCCAAGCTGGCCGCCACCGAGATGCAGTTCAAGGTGCTGGACCGTTGCGTGCAGCTGCACGGCGGCTATGGCTATATGTGGGAATACCCGATCACGCGCGCCTGGGCCGACGCCCGCGTGCAGCGCGTCTACGGCGGCACCAGCGAGATCATGAAAGAACTCATCAGCCGCAGCCTGTAAGCAGCCAATAAGCGGCAGCTTGAATCCTACTTTGGAGCGGACAATGGAAGCATACATCTACGACGCCGTGCGCACCCCGCGCGGCAAGGGCAAGAAGGACGGTTCGCTGCACGGCGTGACGCCGATCCGCTTGGCCGAAACGGCGCTGCGCGCCATCGCCTCGCGCAACGCGCTCGACACCGCGCTGGTTGACGACGTGGTGCTGGGCTGCGTGGAGCCGGTGGGCGAGCAGGGCGCCTGCATCGGCCGCATCGCCGTGCTGGCGGCGGACTACGCGGAGAGCGTGGCGGGCGTGCAGATCAACCGCTTCTGCGCCTCCGGCCTGGAAGCGGTCAACATGGCGGCGGCGCAGGTGATGGCCGGCCAGTCGGACATGGCCATTGGCGGCGGCGTGGAAGCCATGTCGCGCGTGCCCATGGGCGCCAGCGGCTGGGCCTGGCCGGTGGACCCGCAAGTGGCGTTCAAGACCCACTTCGTGCCGCAGGGGATATCGGCGGACGCCATCGCCACCCTCCACGGCTACAGCCGCGCCGACGCGGACGCCTACGCCGCCGAGAGCCAGCGCCGCGCGCACCATGCGCAGCAGCAGGGCTGGTTCGACCGCAGCGTGGTGCCGGTGGTCGACCGCAATGGCCTGACCATCCTGGCGCGCGACGAATTCATCAAGCCGGGCACCACGGCCGCCTCGCTGGCCGCGCTGAAGCCCGCCTTTGCCGACATGGGAGAGCAGTTCGGCTTCGACGCCGTGATCCGCAAGCGCTACCCGGAAATCGAGCAGATGCAGCACATCCACCACGCGGGCAACAGCTCCGGCATCGTGGACGGCGCGGCGGCGGTGTTGATCGGCAACCGCGCGGCCGGCGAGCGCGCCGGGCTCAAGCCGCGCGCGCGCATACGCGCCTTCGCCTCGGTCGGCTCCGAACCGTCCATCATGCTCACCGGCCCGAGCTACGCGGCCGAGAAGGCGCTCAAGCGCGCCGGCATGAAGGCCTCCGACATCGGCCTGTGGGAACTGAACGAAGCCTTCGCCTCGGTGGTGCTGCGCTTCATGGAAGTGCTGTCCGTGCCGCACGACAGGATCAACGTGAACGGCGGCGCCATCGCCATGGGCCATCCGCTGGGCGCCACCGGCGCCATGATCCTGGGCACGCTGCTGGACGAAATGGAACGCCGCGGCGTATCCACCGGCCTGGCCACGCTGTGCGTGGGCGCCGGCATGGGCACGGCCACCATCATTGAACGCATTTGAAGAATAGAGGATAACCCACCCATGATTAACGTGAAAATCGACGCGGACGGCATCGCCACGCTGAGCTGGGACATGGTGGGCCGCAGCCAGAACGTGCTGAATGCGGAAAGCTGCCAGATGCTGTGCGACCTGATCGACGAGGCGGTGGAAGACGGCGCCGTCAAGGCCTTGCTGATGACCTCCGCCAAGCCGGACTTCATCGCCGGCGGCGACCTCGAATGGCTATTGGACACCAGCGACGCGGGCGTGCTGTTCGAGCGCGTGATGCGGCTGCACCGCGCGCTGCGCAAGCTGGAGGCCTGCGGCAAGCCGGTGGCCATGGCGCTGCCCGGTTCCGCCCTGGGCGGCGGCCTGGAAGTGGCGCTGGCCGGCCACTACCGCGTGGCGGCGGACAATCCGAAAGCCCGCTTCGGCCTGCCGGAAGTGACGCTCGGCCTGCTGCCGGGCGGCGGCGGCACGCAGCGTTTGCCGCGCCTGATCGGCATCCAGAAAGCGCTGCCGCTGCTGTTGGAGGGCAAGCGCCTGAAGGCGGCCGATGCGCTCAAGGCCGGCATCCTGCACGCTGTGGTGGCGCCTGGCGGCGAGCAGGAAGCGGCGCGCGCGTGGCTGCGGGAAGCCATGCTGGCCGCGCCCTCCGAACGCGTGCAGCAGCCGTGGGACGCCAAGGGCTACAAGGTGCCGGGCGGCGCGGTGGCCGCGCCGGCGGTGCAGCAGACCATCATGGCGGCCAACGCCATGGTGCACGCCAGGACCTGGGGCAATTACCCGGCACCGATGAACATCCTGTCCTGCGTCTACGAAGGGCTGATCACGGACATCGACACCGGCCTGATGACCGAGGCGCGCTACTTTGCGCAGACGGTGCTGTCGCCGGAAGCGAAAGCCATGATACGCACCCTGTTCTTCAGCATGGGCGAGGCGAATAAACTGGCCGCGCGCCCGGCCGGCGTGCCGCAGCAGAAGTACGGCAAGGTCGGCGTGCTGGGCGCGGGCATGATGGGCGCCGGCATCGCCTACGTGGCCGCCAGGGCGGGTTTGCAGGTGGTGCTGATCGACCGCTCGCAAGCCGATGCGGACAAGGGCAAGGCTTATTCGCAGGCGCTGCTGGAGAAGCAGGCCGCGCGCGGCCAGGCTGCGCCGCAGCAGGCAGCGCAGCAAGCCGAAGCCCTGCTGGCGCGCATCACCGCCACCACCGACTACGCGCAGCTGGCGGGCAGCGACATCGTTATCGAAGCGGTGTTCGAGGACCGCGCGCTGAAGGCTGCCGTCACGGCGCAGGCGGAAGCGGTGCTGGCGCAGGAAGCCATCTTCGCGTCCAACACGTCCACCTTGCCGATCAGCGGCCTGGCCGAAGCGAGCGCGCGCCCGGCCAACTTCATCGGCCTGCATTTCTTCTCGCCGGTGGACAAGATGCCGCTGGTGGAAGTCATCGTCGGCAAGCAGACCAGCGAGGCCACGCTGGCGCGCTCGCTGGACCTGGTCAAGGCGCTGGGCATGACGCCCATCGTCGTCAACGACGCGCGCGGTTTTTACACCAGCCGCGTGTTCTCCACCTATGTGCTGGAAGGGATGGCCATGCTGGCCGAAGGCATCGCGCCCGCGCTGATCGAGAACGCCGGCCTGCAGGCCGGCATGCCGGTCGGCCCGCTGGCGCTGACGGATGAAGTGTCGAGCGAGCTGATCGACAAGATCGACCGCCAGACCCGGCTCGACCTGGGCGACGCCTACCAAAGCCGGCCCGGCCACGGCGTGGCGGCGCGCATGGTGCAGCTGGGGCGCATCGGCAGGAAGGCGGGGCAGGGTTATTACGACTATCCGGAGGGCGGCAAGAAGCGCCTGTGGCCTGGATTGGCCGAGCACTTCCCGCGCGTGGCTGCGCAGCCCTGCGTGGCGCAACTGGTGGAGCGCCTGATCGCGGTGCAGGCGGTGGAAACCGTGCGCTGCATGGAGGAGGGCGTGCTCACCACCGCGCGCGACGCGGACGTGGGCGCCATCCTCGGCTGGGGCTTCCCGGCCTTCCGCGGCGGTCCGCTGAGCGAGGTCGACAAGGATGGCGCGGCGGCCTTCCTGGCGCGCTGCGAACGCCTGGCCGCCAGCCACGGCGAGCGCTTTGCGCCGCCGGCGCTGTTGCGCGGCATGGCGGCGTCGGGCAAGACGTTCTACGGCGGCTGAGGCTGCATTAAGCCGCCCTAAGCGACCCTAAGCCGCGCCGGCGCTCTGGTAGCGCCAGGCGTCGCGGCACATCTGGTCGATGGCGCGCTCGGCCTTCCAGCCCAGTTCGCGTTCGGCGCGGGTCGGGTCGGCGTAGCACTGCGCCACGTCGCCGGGACGGCGCGGGCCGACCTGGTAGGGCACCGGCCGGCCGCTGGCGGCGGCGAAGGCTTGCACCATCTCCAGCACGCTGTAGCCGCGCCCGGTGCCCAGGTTGTAGGTGAGCAGGCCGGGCGCCTGCGCCAGCCGCGCCAGGGTGCGCACATGGCCCAGCGCCAGGTCGGTCACATGGATGTAGTCGCGCACGCCGGTGCCGTCCGGGGTCGGGTAATCGTCGCCGTGCACCGCCAGCACCGGGCGCTGCCCGGCCGCCACCTGCGCCACGTAGGGCAGCAGGTTGTTGGGAATGCCGTTCGGCGTTTCGCCTATCAGGCCGCTTTCATGCGCGCCCACCGGGTTGAAATAGCGCAGCAAGGCCACCCGCCATTGCGGATCGGAATGGCACAGGTCGCGCAGCATTTCTTCGATCATCAGCTTGCTGCGCCCGTAGGGATTGGTGGCCGACAGCGGGAAGTCTTCGGTGATGGGCACGCTGGCCGGGTCGCCGTAGACGGTGGCCGACGAGCTGAACACCAGGGTGCGCACATTGAATTCGGCCATGATTTCGAACAGCACCAGGCTGCCGGCCACATTGTTGTCGTAGTACTCCAGCGGTTTGCTGACCGACTCGCCCACCGCCTTCAGCCCGGCGAAATGGATCACCGCGCCGATGGCGTGCTCGCGGAACACGGCGCGCAGCGCGGCGCGGTCGCGCACGTCGGCCTGCACCAGCGGGAAGCTGCGCCCGGCAATGCGTTCCACGCGCTGCTGCACCGCAGGCTGCGCGTTGCTCAGGTTGTCGAGAACGACGATGTCGTGGCCTGCGGCCAACAGTTCGACGCAGGTGTGCGAGCCGATATAGCCCAGTCCGCCGGTGACCAGTATTTTCATAGCATTTCCAGAGTAAGAAGCTTCCAGCCGTGATAATAAATTGCTATGGTTTTTTTGCCTACAGTTTTTATCGGCCAGTCCAAGCGAACGCGCGTTTTCCTTGAAATCCATTAAAGTTTGAACAACACTGTGACTGAGCTTGTTAACTCACTCCTTGCCGAGTATGTTCACAACTAATGGCGTGTCTGCCGACACCGACGAAATTTTTCCGCTGACAGGGCTGCGTTTTATCGCGGCCCTTTATGTGTTCATTTTTCATATCCAGTTGCGCTGGCCGCTGGCGCCGGAGTCGGCATTCCTAACCAACCTGCTCGGCCAGGGCGCGATCGGCATGAGCTTGTTTTTCATCCTGTCGGGCTTTGTGCTGGCCAAGCGCTATCACAGCGGCAAGGACAGTTTCAAGGATTACATCGTCAACAGGTTTGCGCGGATCTACCCGGTGTACCTCGTGGTCGCGCTGCTGACGGTGCCCTGGATGGGCGTCGACTTCAATGCGGAATCCGCCTACGGAACCTTGCGTCATGTGATCACTGCCGCCATGCTGGTGCTGGCTGAATTGCTGGTGATCCAGGCCTGGTTCCCGCAGATGTTTCACATGTGGAACAACGGCGGCAGCTGGTCGATTTCAGTGGAAGTATTTTGCTATCTGCTGCTGCCCTTCATCCTGGCCAGGGTGGTGGTGCTGGGCGATGCGGGACTGCGCCGCCTGGCGCTGGCTGCATACGGACTGGCATTGTTGCCGGGCATGGTGCTGGTCCTGCTGGGCGGCGACCAGGTGGTGTTCTACAGCCTGCCGATCTACCGCCTGCCGGAATTTGTCATGGGCGTCTGCACCCTTGAAATACTGCGCCGCGGTTTGCTGTCGCCGCGCCTGGCGTTGCTGCTGCACATCCCGGCGCTGGCGCTGCTGGTCGTTTATCTCGGCCTGGCGGGCAACAGGCTGCCGGGGTGGATCACGCACAACTGGATCGTGCTGCCGGTGATAGCCTTGACGATCTACGCGGTGACGCAGGGCGGCGTGCTGGCGAAACTGCTCGGCAGCCGGCTGCTGGTATGGTGCGGCCACATCAGCTACTCCTTCTATTCCTTCCAGATCGTGCTCCTGCTGGTGCTGAAATCGCAGCACGCGGCCATCGTCGGCCACCTGCCGCTGCTGGCGGACAACCGCATGCTGCTGCTGGCGGCGTTCGCCGTGCTGATGGCCCTGTCGGCGTTCGGATACCACTGCATTGAAGAGCCTTGCCGGAAATGGATCAGGCGGCGCGGCAAGTCGCACTGGGGGCTGGCGCCGCCGGCTGCCGCCGCTTAGCAGTCCCTCGTCAGCCGCTTCAGCAGCGCGAGCCCCGGAAGCCGCGCAGCAGTTCGCGGTCGGGCAGTGGCTCGCCCTGCAGGCGGCCGAAGAAATAGAAGCCGGAAGCGGCGTCATAATCGCTTTCGTTGGCATGCACCAGGTAGTCCAGCCAGCGCAGCGGATAGGTGCCGAGCAGGCCGGCCAGCTTGAGCCAGCGCCGCGTGCGCGGGCGGTCCGACAGCGCCGCCAGCGCGTAGCGCATGATCTGCCCGGCGCTGGTGCCGGTGCCGGCCGTGGTGCCGCTGCGCAGCTCCGCGAAATGGCGGAACAGCCTGCGGTGGCCCAAGTGGGTAAAACGGGTGAAATCATATTCGCGCATGTGCACCGGCTGCATGAACGGTGTCTCGGCATACACGTAGCCGCCCGGCTTGAGCACGCGGCGTATTTCCTCCACGCAGCGATAGGGGTCGAGCACGTGTTCCAGCACGGCGCAGGCCACGCAGGCGTCGAAGCTATGCGCCTCGAAGGGCAGGTCGTGCGCGTCGGCGATGCAGCTGACGTGCTTGCCGAACGCCACGTCGGTGTAGACCACGTTGCCAGCCAGCATGCGTTCGCCCGCGCCGATGACGAGAATGCACGCCTGCGGCTGTTCGGCCAGGATGGCCGCCAGCGCGTCGGCCACGCCGAAATCGCGCCGGGGCGGTTCGGCATCCATCAGCCGCATCATCGCGCGATGGTAGAGGCGGCGCAGGCCGGTGCTGCGGTCCAGCGTGCCGGAATAACCGCTGGCGCCGTCGTAGCCGCCGTAGCCATCCTGGGGCAGATAGTCGGTTTCGCTGAAGACGCTGTTGCTGTGGTGAAGCAGGACAGGAATGCCGTGCACGGTGGGATAGTCGCGGCCGCATTGCTCGCAGCGCCAGCTGGTGAGGGCGGTCTTGTGCACCGGACAGGCGTAGGACACAGGAAACTGCAGCGCTTCGCTCATGGCATTCCCTCGCGTGGCATTGATAGTTGACTATATCACAACGGAAGAGCGGCGGATCTGCCCGCCGGCATCTGTTCGCAATCAGCGCGCTATTTCCCGGATCTGACTGGCCAATTGCACACGCTGGGCAATAAGGCGGGACCCGTCAACGGAGAAGTGGCCGCTATCGCGGTAGAGCATGGTGCCATCGACCATGGTGCGGCACGAAGCGCCATTGCATAGCCAGCCATCAAAGCTGATCACGGGTATGCCTTCCTGCTGCATGCGTTTCAGCAGCGCCAGTACCGGCGCCCTGCGCGCGTGGTATTCGGCGACGCTGACAGCGCAGCCTGGCATTCCACCGAACGAAAAGGCGCCGCTCAGCTCGCGTTCAAGGCAGTTGCCAACGTTGAAGTCGGCGGAAGGCGGCGGCGCCACCAGCACGACACGTTTGCCGAGTTGATGAACCGCGTCGATGGTACGGCGCAGACCGGCATATGCTGCAGCAGGCTGCGTGGGAACGGTCCGATAGTCTTCTCCGTCTTGTATCAGGTGCGCGCGATGGCGGGCATCCAGGTACTGGCTCAGTGGACTTGAGAGCACCACCGTGTGTATGGATTTCGTATCGCGCAAGTAGGCCAGCACGTCCCGATTAAAACGGATGCAGCCTATGCTCCAGGCATGATCTTCCGTATTGGAATGCCCCTGCGACGCCAGCATGCGCGGGGCTATTCCCATCAGCGGGCCGCACTGGCTCTTGGTGGCTTGCGCAATACCTTGCGGCTCCCAGTTCTCCGCCAGGCCGGGCACAAGATGCATGGCGTAGGAGTCGCCCCAGACCAGCATGGTGGGAGCATCCCCGGTCCGGCATTGTTTCCTGGGTTCGAAAGCCCCGTCGTATTCGCAGGTCGCGGCCAGGCCGATGTTCGGGCGGCGCACGGTTTCGAAATCCAGCGCTGGCCTGGACTGCAACGCCAGCGGTGAGATCAGCGCCAGGGTAGCCGAGGCGCTGACCGTGCCTGCCACGAATTTTTTCGACGGCACGAATGGGTAATGGCGCAGCGGTTCTTCGACATGGCGATACAGCAGCCAGGCCAGCAGCATGGACAGGCCCAGCGCGAGCCAGCTCGCTGCGGCCGGCACGTCCGGGGCGCTGCCCACCCATGCGTTCCTGATGAATGCGACGATGGGCCAATGCACCAGGTACAGCGAATACGACATGTCGCCAAGCTTTGCCAGCGCCTTCGTGGGAGCGGCATTGCCTACCGCGTGGCTGTCGCGCAGGATGACGACCAGGGTGGCGCAACACACCACGACCGCATTCAGGCCCGGATGGCTGCCGCCGAATGGGAACACGGGGAGGACAAACAAACACAGCAGAGCTGGCGCCAGCAGCCAGCGCAAGGCGCGCGCCGCAGGCTGGCGCTGCGCGTCGGACAGCGGCGCCAGTACCCACAGCGCGCCCAGCGAACCTATGAGCATTTCCCATGCCCGCGTCGGCAACAGATAGAACGTGGCGACGGGTTTGAAATGTGTCCCTAGCAGGCACAGCACCAGGCTGCCCAGCAGGAGCAGCGCCAGCCCCGCCATCCAGCGCTTCGGCCGTATCCACAGCAACAAGGCGGGCAGCACGAAGTAGTATTGCTCTTCCACTGCCAGCGACCAGACGTGCAACAAAGGCTTCAGGTCGCTGGCGCCCTCGAAATAGCCGCTTTGCTGCCACAAGACGATATTGCCCGTGAAGGTCAGTGCGCCCAGTACCTGGCGGCTCAGGTCCTGCAATTCCTGCCGATTCAGGAACCATGGCGCCAGCAATGCCGTTGCGAGCAGCGTGGTGTAGGCCGCCGGCAGCAGGCGCTTCGCGCGGCGGAAATAAAAGTCAACCAGGCTGAATTGATTGTTCATGATGGCGCGCGCCACCAGCGTTGTGATCAGGTAGCCCGAGATGACGAAAAAGATGTCAACGCCGAGATAGCCCGCGGTCAGGCCGCCTATGTGGGTGTGGTACAGCACCACCATCAATACTGCCAGTCCGCGTAGCGCTTGAATATCTGCGCGTTGATTTTTGGGGACTGGCTTCATGCGTTGCCTGCTTTCAGCTAGTCAATGCAAGAGGCCGCTTAGTACGCCCAACAACAGGCGGGCCTGTTCCTCCATCGAATAGCGCTGCTGCACCGAAGCGCGGGCGGCGCGGCCCACGGCGGCGCGCAGCGCCGGTTCGCGCAGCGCATCCAGGCAGCGCATCCAGTCCTCTTCGCTGGAGGCCAGGAAGCCGTTTTCGCCTTGCCGTATCAGCGGCTCGTAGGAGGGGATGGGCGTGGCGATGACGGGCAGGCCCACGCACATCTTCATGCTCAGCCGGTTCTCCGATTTCACCTGCCAGCTGGGCGCGGCCTGGCCGGCGCCGGCGCCGTGCCCGGTGTCCACCGGGATGATGCCGATGTCGGCTTGCCGCATCTGCTCGTACACGCCGCTGGGGTGCCAGGCCACGCAGCGGATGCGGCGGTTGGCCAGGAAGCGCAGGTAGGTCCAGCCGCGCCCCTGCTCGGCGGCGCGCGCCAGCTGCCACTTGGCTTCGCGCAGGCGCTGCACGGGCTGGCCGGGCGGGCGGTAGCGGCCCACGATGGTCACGCGCAGCCACGGCGGCGGCTCGGCGATCACGGGCAGGCGGTCCAGCTGGGCGGACGTGACCAGCACCGCGCGCAGCGGGTGCGCCGGGGTGGCGCGGCGATGGCCCCAGTCGCCCTTGTGCACGTCGGGCCGCTCGATGCCGTCGTGCACCACGTGGATCTTGTGCTGCAGCGCGGCCGGATACAGGCTCTTCAGGAATTCGGTGACGGTCACGGTGGCGTCGGTGGCCGCCGCCATGGGCGCGTCGACCAGGTCGCATACGCAGTACACGGTGCGGATGCCGGCTTCGCCCAACTGGCGCGCCAGCGCCACCGCGCTCGGTCCCTGCACTTTCTGGAACACGACCAGGTCGTAGCCGCCCGCCGCGATGGACGGCAGCAGCCCGTCCAGGTTGGGCGTTTCGGTGGCGGTGGCCGGCTCGAACACGATGTGCGGCTGGCAGCCGGCCGCGCGCAGCAGCGGGAACATGTTCAGCGCCGCCACCCGCGTGCTGGGGATGGGGCGGGCTGAATTGGACAGCAGGATGAAACCGATCTTCATGCCGCGCTCATTTGCCTGCCATGCCCAGCGCCGCCAGCAGGCGCTTGGCGCCGTCGCGCCGGATGCCGAGCGTGCTGGCCAGTGCCAGCAGCGCGGCGCGCGGCTTGCGGGTGTGGCGCGCGGCCGACCACAGGCAGGCGCGCGCGCGGCTGTCGCCGTGCACATACAGCTGGTAGGCGGCCGACCACAGCGCCTCGCCCCAGCGCGCGCGCTGCGCGGCGTTGAGCGCGCCGGCGCTCAGCCAGCGGTCGTGGATCAGGAACAGCGTGTAGCAGTGCGCGGCGGACGGGCGCACGAAGGTGGTGCGCACGATGGAGGTGGACACGATGCGGTAGTGCGCCACCGGCCCCGGCTCGTAGGCGAAGTCGTGGGCGGCGGCCAGGCGCAGCCACATGTCGTAGTCCTCGTACGTCAGCCGCTCGTCGTAGTAGCCGGCGTCGGCCAGCGCCTGGCGCCGTATCAGGGTGGCCATGGCGGGGATGAAGTTGCCGTCGGCCAGCGCGGAAAACACCTTGCCGGACGGCGGCTGGAAATTGGGCCGGTGCTGCTCGATGAAGCGCAGCGGCAGCGGCTTGCCTTCCTCGTCCATTTGCCAGGCGTCCGAGTACAGCACCGCCACGCCGGCGGGCTGGGCGCGCATGGCGGCCAGCTGGCGCTCGATCTTGTCGGGCGCCCACATGTCGTCGGTGGCGATCATGCTGATGAATTCGCCGCGCGCGCCGGCGATGGCCTCGTTCAGCGTGGCGCAGATGCCGGCGTTTTTCGTGTGGCGGGTAAAGCGCGCGTCCGGCCGGTGCTCGGCCAGCCAGGCGGCGATCAGGTCGGCCGAGTCGTCGCGCGAGCAGTCGTCGGTGACGATCAGCTCGAAGTCCTGGCAGGTCTGGGCGCGGATGCTGTCCAGGCAGGCGTGCAGAAAGCGCGCGTGGTTGTAGCACAGCGCGATGACGGTGACGGCCGGCCTGGCGGATTGCGTGGTCATGCCGCTTTTTCGTCCGCGCCCGCGCCGGCGCACAGCTGGCGGCACGCTGCCGCAACTTCGGCTTGCTGGCTGTCCTGCATTTGCGGCCAGAACGGCAAGCTCAGTACCTCGGCGTGGATGGCTTCCGAAACCGGGAAACGGCCCTGCGCCAGATTCAGTTCGGCGTAGGCCGGCTGCAGATGGGGCGGCACCGGGTAGTGGATGATGGTCTGGATGCCGCGCGCGGCCAGGCCTTCCTGCAGCTGCTGGCGCCGGGCGCTGCGCACCACATACAGATGCCACACCGGCTCGGCCCACTCCGGCACGTGCTGCGGCGCCAGGCCGCTGCCTTCCAGGCTGGCGCTGTACTGCGCGGCCAGCGCGCGGCGGCGCACGTTCCAGCCGTCCAGCAGCGGCAGCTTGGTGCGCAGCAGCGCCGCCTGCAGTTCATCCAGGCGCGAGTTGTGGCCCTGCACTTCGTTGTAGTACTTGACCTTGGAGCCGTAGTTGCGCAGCGTGCGCAGCTGCTCGGCCAGCGCGTCGTCGTTGGTGACGATGGCGCCGCCGTCGCCCAGCGCGCCCAGGTTCTTGCCGGGGTAGAAGCTGAAGCCGGCCGCGTGGCCCAGGGTGCCGGTGCGGCGGCCCTTGTAGCGCGCGCCGTGCGCCTGCGCCGCGTCCTCCAGCACCTTCAGGCCGAGGCGCGCCGCCAGTTCCATGATGGGGTCCATGTCGGCCGGCTGGCCGTACAGGTGCACCGGCATGATGGCGCGCGTGCGCGGCGTGACGGCCGCCTCGATCAGGGCCGGGTCGATATTCATGGTGCGCGGGTCCGGCTCCACCGGCACCGGCGTGGCGCCGGTGTAGGACACCGCCAGCCAGGTGGCGATGAAGGTGTTGGACGGCACGATCACTTCGTCGCCGGGACCGACGCCCCAGGCCTTGAGCGTGAGGAACAGCGCATCCAGGCCGTTGCCCACGCCGATGCAGTGGCGCGCGCCGCAGTAGTCGGCGAACTCGCGCTCGAAGGCGGCGGTCTCGGGACCGAGGATGAAGTTGCTGGAGTCCAGCACGCGGCGGTAGGCGTCATCCAGCTGTGGACGCAGTTCGGCGTGCATCGCGCTCAGGTCGAGGAAAGGAATCATGGCGTATCGTGGGTGGCGGTAAAGGAGAAGGGGGTCAGGCGGCCGGCGCGGCGCCGCGCGCCAGCGCCAGGAACTGGTCGTAGTCGCGCACGTAGTCGCTGCCCTGGTAGACGTCCGAGCACAGCACCAGCAGGATGGCGTCCGGGCTGTACTTGTAGTGCACGCGCCACAGGCGCGGCGGCACGTGCAGGCCGATGGTGGGCGTGTCCAGCACCACTTCGTCGCGCGAGGTGCCGTCGTCCAGCGCCACCGAGCACGAACCGCGCAGGCAGACCAGGAATTCATGCAGCTCCAGGTGGGCGTGCTCGCCCCGCACTTCGCGGCTGGGGACGTCGAACACGACGAAATAGCGCTTGGGCGGGAAGGGCAGGTGCTGGTCGATTTCGCCGTACACCAGCGCGCCGCGCAAGTCTTCCACCAGCGGCATGGCGTGCAGTTTCGCGCCCGCCACGTTGAGCGCGCGCGGCAGCGACGCCTGCGCTGCGGCCGGCAGCGGTGCGGTGCGCGACGGCGCCGGCTGGGCGTCCGCCTGCGGCGAGGTGCTGGCGTAGCCGGTGATGCGGGCCGGGTTGCCCACCACGATGGCGTTGGGCGGCACGTCGCGCGTGACCACGGCGCCGGCGCCCACCATGGCGTTGCGGCCGATGCTCAGGCCGGGCAGGATGGTGGCGTTGGCGCCGATCGAGGCGCCCTGGTGGATCACGGTGGCCGGCCATTCGTCGGCGTACTGCCGGCTGCGCGGGTAGCGGTCGTTGGTGAAGGTGGCGTTGGGGCCGATGAACACGTCGTCCTCCACCGTCAGCCCGTCCCACAGCTGCACGCCGCACTTGATGGTGACGCGGTCGCCGATGCGCACCTTGTTTTCAATGAAGACGTGGTCGCAGATATTGCAGTCGGCGCCGATGACGGCCCCGGGCAGCACGTGGGCGAAGGCCCAGATGCGGGTGCCGGCGCCGATCTGTTCGGTCTCTACCAGGGCGTGCGAGTGTTGGAAGTGGTCGGGCATGGGGCGCGTGGGGTTCGATTAAGCTGACGGGTTATGCAGACTGGTTACGCTGACTGGAAGCGGCCAGCCACGCTGGCCAGCATGGTGGCTTCCGCGCTGGCGGCCGGGCGTCCCGCAGCATGCCAAAGCGTCAAGACCATCGTAACATAGCTGATGGCGCCGGCACAGATGCAAACGGCCAGCTGCGCCAGCGCCGGCCACGGCTGGGCGGCGCCGGCCAGCTGCCGCTGTAGCAGCAGCACCACAGCGCCCATCACGGCGGCGCCGGCCAGCGGGCGCCACAGCGCGCCGAAGTAGCGCGCCGCGCCCAGCCCGGTCATCCGCAGGAACACGATGTGCAGCGGCACCAGCACCACGCAGGACATCACCAGGTGCACCCAGGCCGCGCCCAGCGCGCCGTACTGCAGGCTGGCGTAGGCCAGCGCCGGCAGGTACAGCACCAGCATGGCGCCCGACAGCATGGTGTTGGCCTTGGGCTTGCCCAGCGCCACGATCACCATGATCAGGTTGGACTGGATGGCGCTGGTCAGGCCGCACACCGTAAACAGCTGCAGCAGCGGCACGGCGGCCGCCCATTGCGGTCCCAGCAGCACGGCCACGGCCGGGCCGGCCACGCAGGCCAGGCCGACCGACATGGGGAAGGCCAGCAGGCCGATAAAGCCGAACACCGACAGGAACTTGGCGCGCAGCGCGTCCAGGTTGGCCGAGTTGGCCGAGTAGGCCGGGAAGGCGGCGCGGTTGATCGGCGCGATCAGCTCGGTCGACGGCAGCACGGCGATCTCGCTGGCCACGTTGTACAGGCCGAGGTCGTGCGCGCCCACGGTGCGGCCCAGGATGAAGCTGTCGGACTTGTTCTGGAGAAATACAATCAGGTTGGACACCAGCAGCCACTTGGAAAAATGGAACAGGTCGCGGCTGGCCGCCAGCGAGAAGCGCGGCCGGAACGGGTGCACCTTGTAGCTGAGCAGCACGGCGCACACCTTGCCGACGATGATGCCGCCCACCAGCGCCCAGTAGTTGCGCAATGTAAACGCCAGCACCATGGTCACCGTGAACGAGATCAGCTTTTTCGACAGCAGGAAGCGGAATTCCTGGCCGAAATTCATCTGCTTGCGGAACGTGACGGTGCCGATGTTCTCGGCGCCCTGCACCAGCGCGCCGATGGCCAGCACCGACAGCACCAGCTGCAGCTTCGGTTCGCGGTAGAACTCGGCGGCGAACGGCGCGCACACCAGCAGCAGCAGGGCCACGCTGGCGCTGAACAGCAGGTTGTAGGTCCAGGCCGTGTCGAAATGGTGGCGCTGGGCGTCCTGGCGCTGGATCAGCGCGACGTCGAAGCCGAACGCGCCCATCAGCTCGATCAGGGTCAGCACCGACATGGCCATGGCCACCAGGCCGAAGTCGCCCGGCGTCAGGATGCGCGCCAGGATCAGGGTGCTGGCCAGGCCGATGCCGCGCTCGACCAGGCGCAGCGCCATCATCAGGCCGGCGCCGCGCGCGAGCGCACTCATGCCGCGCCCCTGGCGGGCGGCTGCTTGGCCGGTGACATAGTGTTATGAAGCAAAATAAGAGGCAAAATAATGCAATTGGATTAACTGATGTTGTGTATTAGAACACAAAACGCCCGCTTTGCGTTTTGTTAAATAGTCACAACGGGCAGTAGGAGCGGCGGCCATTCCTTTAATATAATGACAAATTACGATACGCGCAGGGAAATCCCGATGGAACATGCAAACCGCCCGCTGGAACATGGGAACCACCCGCTGGTGGTGGACCTGGATGGCACGCTGACGCCGACCGACACCCTGGTCGAATCCGGGATCAGGCTGATCCGGCGCTCGCCGGCGTCGCTGCTGCGCATGCCGTTCTGGCTGCTGTCCGGGCGCGCCGGCTTCAAGCGCGCCATCGCCGAGCGCTGCGGCATCACGGCCAACAGCCTGCCCTACCACCAGCCGCTGCTGGACTACCTGCGCGCGGAAAAGGCGCGCGGGCGCCGCATCGTGCTGGCCACCGCCGCCCACAGCAGCATCGCCGACGAGGTGGCCGGCCACCTCGGCCTGTTCGACCAGGTGCTGGCCACCGGCGCCGGCGACAACCTGAAAGGGGCCGCCAAGCTCAGCATGATACAGCGCGAAGTGGGCGCCGACTTCGTCTACGCCGGCGACAGCCGGGCCGACCTGCCGGTGTGGCAGGGCGCGCGCGGCGCCATCCTGGTCGGCGCCAGCGCCCGCACCAGCGGCATCGTGCGCGGCGGCACGGTGCCGGTGGAGCGCGAGTTCAACGGCCACAGCCGCTCGCTGAAAGTGTGGCTGCGCGCGCTGCGCGCCCACCAGTGGCTGAAGAACCTGCTGCTGTTCGTGCCGCTGTTCGCCGCCTTCTCCTTCCTCGACCTGGCCAAGCTGGGCCACCTGGCGCTGGCCTTCGTGGCCTTCTCGCTGGCGGCCTCGGCCACCTACGTGGTCAACGATTTGTGGGATTTGGAAGCGGACCGCGCCCATCCGCGCAAAAAGATGCGGCCCTTCGCCAGCGCCCAGCTGCCCATCCTGCAGGGCCTGGTGGTGGCCGGCGGCGCGCTGGCCGTGGCGCTGCTGCTGGCCGCGCTGGTGTCGCCGGGTTTCCTGCTGGTGCTGCTGCTGTATCTGCTGCTCACCAGTTCATACACCTGGGTGCTCAAGGAATACATGCTGATCGACGTGCTGATGCTGTCGCTGCTGTATACCCTGCGCATCCACGCCGGCGCGGTGGCCACCGGCATCACGGCCAGCTCCTGGCTGCTGGCCTTTTCCGTGTTCGTCTTCCTCAGCCTGGCGCTCATCAAGCGCTGCTCCGAGCTGGTGCTGCTGCAGCAGGAAGGGCGCACCGCCACCCGCGGGCGCGACTACCGCGTCAACGACCTGGTGGTGCTGTGGCCGCTGGGCGTGGGCGCGGCGCTGAGCGCGGTGGTGGTGCTGGGCCTGTTCATCAGCGCGCCGGAAACCCAGGCGCGCTACCACACGCCGGACCTGCTGTGGCTGGCCGCCTTCGGCATGATTTACTGGCTGGGCCGGCTCTGGATCAAGACCTCGCGCGGCGAAATGCACGACGATCCGGTGGTCTACGCGGTGCGCGACAGCGGCAGCCGCGTCGCCATCCTGGCCATCGTGGCGCTGGCGCTGGCGGCGCGCTTTTTGTACCTGTAGGCGTTATTTGTTTCCTGCTGGATTCTTATTAGATTCCTGTTGGAATTGTGGAACGGGTGCTATGATGAGGAAATATCGCTATGAAAATTGCAACAGATATTGTATTCTAGTACACGGTTCGCGTTGAGTTTCCAACTGTTAATTCTCGACTGAAACTGTGCGGCATGAAACTGTGTGGCGCAAGCCCAACAGTTCAGCCTGCATCAGCGGCGGCATGATCCATGGCCGCGCAGTAGCGCTAAAATGGATGCCCGCCCAGGCTGACCCGCGCGACGCATCACGAACTTGTTATTATTTAGCAAGATATTTTATCTCTGTATGGGTTTGAAATGAACAATGCCAAGGTAGTTGCGGTTGTCGGTCTGGGCTATGTGGGGTTGCCGCTGGCAGTGGAGTTCGGCAAGAAGCGGCCCACCATCGGGTTTGACTTATCCGAACGCAAGATCGACAGCTACCGCCGCCATTGCGACCCGACCGGCGAGGTGTCGCCGGCCGAACTGCAGGCCGCCACGCAACTGCAGGTGACCACCGATCCGGCCCAGCTGGCCAAGGCCGACTACATCGTGGTGGCCGTGCCCACCCCGGTCGACAACGCTCACAATCCCGATTTCTCGCCGCTGGCCGGCGCCAGCGCCACGGTCGGCCGCCACATGAAAAAGGGCAGCATCGTGGTGTTCGAATCGACCGTCTACCCGGGCGCCACCGAAGAGGTGTGCGTGCCCATCCTGGAGCGCGAGTCGGGCCTGAAGTGGAAGCAGGACTTCCACATCGGCTACTCGCCCGAGCGCATCAACCCGGGCGACAAGCTGCACACGCTGACTACCATCCTGAAAGTGGTGTCCGGCGACGACGCCGCCACCCTGGACGAGGTGGCCGCGCTGTACGAATCCGTGGTCACCGCCGGCGTCTACCGCGCCTCCAGCGTCAAGGTGGCCGAGGCGGCCAAGGTGATCGAGAACACCCAGCGCGACCTGAACATTGCCCTGATGAACGAGCTGGCCCTGATCTTCGACAAGATCGGCATCGACACGCTGGAAGTGCTGCAGGCGGCCGGCACCAAGTGGAATTTCCTGCCCTTCCGTCCGGGCCTGGTGGGTGGCCACTGCATCGGCGTCGACCCCTACTACCTGACCCACAAGGCCGACATGGTGGGCTACCACCCGCAGGTGATCCTGGCCGGGCGCCGCATCAACGACGGCATGGCCAAGTTCGTGGCGGAAAAAACCGTCAAGACCATGATCGCCGCCGGCTGCCACGTCAAGGGGTCGCGCGTGATCGTGCTGGGCCTGACGTTCAAGGAAAACTGCCCCGACCTGCGCAACTCGAAGGTGGCCGACATCATCACCGAACTGAAGAGCTACGGGGTGGAAGTGCACGTGCACGACCCGGTGGCCGAATCGGACGAGGCGGTGCACGAATACGGCGTCGAGCTGGAGCGCTGGGACGACCTGCCGCGCGCCGACGCCATCGTGGCCGCCGTGCCGCACGCCGAACTGCTGGCCATCCCGCACGGCGAACTGTGCTCCAAGCTGACCCCGCTGGGCTGCTTCATCGACGTCAAGTCGGCCTTCGACCTGGCGCCGATCGCCGCGTCCGGCCACGCGGTGTGGAGGCTGTGATGAGCGTGGCGCCGGCGGCCTACCTGGAGCGGCAGCAGCAGCTGCGCGACCAGCCGCGCCACTGGCTGGTGACGGGCGCGGCCGGCTTCATCGGCTCCAACCTGGTCGAGGCGCTGCTCAAGCTGGGCCAGCGGGTCACCGGGCTGGACAATTTCGCCACCGGCCACCAGCACAACCTGGACCAGGTGCGCGACGCGGTGGGCGAGGACGCCTGGCGGCGCTTCCGCTTCCTGCGCGGCGACATCCGCGTGCCGGCCGACTGCGCGCAGGCCTGCGAGGGGGCTGACTACGTGCTGCACCAGGCCGCGCTCGGCTCGGTGTCGCGCTCGATCGCCGACCCGCAGACCACCAACGACGTCAACATCACCGGTTTCCTCAACATGCTGGCCGCCGCGCGCGACGCCAAGGTGCGGCGCTTCGTCTACGCCGCCTCCAGTTCCACCTACGGCGACCACCCGGACCTGCCCAAGATCGAGGAGCGCATCGGCAATCCGCTGTCGCCCTACGCGGTCACCAAGTACGTCAACGAGCTGTACGCCGGCGTGTTCGCGCGCTGCTACGGCACCGAAACGGTCGGCCTGCGCTATTTCAACGTGTTCGGCCCGCGCCAGGACCCGCACGGCGCCTACGCCGCGGTGATCCCGCAATGGGTGGCGGCGCTGATCCGCAACGAGCCGGTGTTCATCAACGGCGACGGCGAAACCAGCCGCGATTTCTGCTTCATCGACAACGTGGTGCAGGCCAATGTGCTGGCCGCCACCGCCGCCGCGCCGGGCGCGGCCAACCAGGTCTACAACGTGGCGCTGAACCAGCGCACCAGTTTGAACCAGCTGTACGGCATGATGGTGGCCCTGCTGCGGGAACGCTGCCCGCATCTGGACCAGCACCGGCCGCAATATGCCGGCTTCCGGGCCGGCGATGTGCGCCACTCGCAGGCGGACATCGGCAAGGCGGCGCAGCTGCTGGGCTTTGCGCCCACGCACCGCATAGAAGAAGGCTTGGCCGTTGCGATGGACTGGTATGTCGGCAGTTTGACAGCCGGGCGAAATCAACAGAACGCACAATAGAACGGCAAGGCCTGCGTACGGCCTGCCCCGTCATCCATCGCCGCGAGTAGTACGCACTGGGGAAGGAAAAATAACATGTTAAAAATTGCCAATCACTACGTGTCCAAGGTCGCGTTCAGCCTGCTGTTTGTGGAGATCCTGATCCTGATCGGCGCCTTCTACGCCGGATCCGCCATCCGTTTCTTCGACGGCGACGACTTCCTGCTGCCCCGGCTCGACCATTTCCTGCTGTCGGCCTGCGTGTTCACCGCCGCCATCGTGTTTTCGATGAGCGCGCTGGGCATGTACCAGCTCAACTTCAGCGAAGGCTTGCGCAACCCCTTCTTCCTGCAGCTGGTGCCGTCCTTCGCCATGGGCTTCGGCATCCTGACGCTGGTGTTCTACGTGGCGCCGGACCTGTATTTCGGACGCGGCATCCTGCTGCTGGTGTTCGCCATCGCGGCCGGCGGCATCCTGGTGGCGCGCGCCATCTTCTTCACCAGCTCCAAGTTCCGCTTCCTCGAGTCGCGCATCATCTTCCTCGGCAACGGCGCGCTGGCCAAGGAGTGCGGCGACCTGGCGCTGCATTCGAACAGCTACCACAAGTACGACGTGGCCGGCTACGTGGCCATGCCGGAAGAGGAGTCGCGGGTGGCGGCCAATTCGGTGCTGGCCATGGAGCCGGGCATGTCGCTGGTGGCGCTGGCGGAAAAATACAATGTGCGCGAAATCGTGGTGTCGGTGCAGAACCGGCGCGGCGGCACCTTCCCGATCCGCGAATTGCTGGAGTGCAAGCTGTTCGGCGTCAAGGTGACCGACGCGGCCACCTTCTTCGAGCGCGAAACCTGCCAGATCCGGGTCGAATCGCTGCAGCCGAGCTGGCTGGTCTTCGGCGGCGGCTTCGACCAGAGCTTCATGCGCACCTTCATGAAGCGCACCTTCGACATCATCGTCTCCATCATCATCCTGCTGCTGGCGCTGCCGGTCATGGTGTTTACCGCGCTGTGCATCAAGCTGGAGGACGGCGGCGCGCTGATCTACAGCCAGGAGCGGGTCGGCAAGGGCGGGCGCACCTTCAAGGTGCTCAAGTTCCGCAGCATGGGCACCGACGCGGAGAAGGGCGGCAAGCCGCAGTGGGCGGCGCAGAACGACCCGCGCGTGACGCGCGTGGGCGGCATCATCCGCAAGCTGCGCGTCGACGAGCTGCCGCAGCTGTGGAACGTGTTCAAGGGCGAGATGAGCTTTGTCGGCCCGCGCCCGGAGCGGCCGTATTTCGTCGAGCAGCTGAGCGCCGACATTCCGTATTACAACGTGCGCCACAGCATCAAGCCGGGCATCACCGGCTGGGCCCAGGTGCGCTACGGCTACGGCGCCTCGGTGGAGGACGCGGTGCAAAAGCTGCAGTACGACCTCTACTACGTAAAAAACAACAGCCTGTTCCTGGACCTGCTGGTGCTGATCGATACCCTCAAGGTGGTGTTGTTCGGCAGCGGCCGCTGATGGCGGGGCCGGCATGCTGAGCAGTGTCGCCGTCTTCAGCTACGGCGCGGCGGCGCTGGCCTTCGCGGTGCTGTTCGCCCTGCAGCTGAGCGTGTGGCGCGGCCGCACCCATGCGCCGGTGCTGGCCGTGGCGGCGCTGGCCACCGCGCTGTGGGCCGGCCTGAACGCCTGGGAAGCCGCCTACGCCAGCCACCCGTCCGACTGGAACGACGCGCTCGACATCTGCCGCAACGCGGCCTGGTCGGTGTTCCTGCTGTTCCTGCTAGGCTTTTTCCAGCGCAACGCCGGCTGGCAGGCGCTGCGCCACAACCGCCTGCTGCGCCTGGTGGCCGGCTTTTACGCGCTGCTGCTGCTGGCCGAGGCGCTGGCCAACTGGGCGCCCTCGCTGCTGGCCAGCGTGGGCGGCATGCTGCCGCTGGTGATGCTGCGCGCCGGCGCGGCCGTGCTGGGCATGATCCTGGTCGAGCAACTGTACCGCAACAAGCCGCTGCAGGAGCGCTGGGCGCTGAAATACGCCTGCCTGGGCATCGGCGGCATGTACGCCTACGACTTCTACCTGTACAGCGACACCATGCTGTTCCGCCAGCTCAACCCGGACATCTGGGCCGCGCGCGGCTTCGTGCAGGCGCTGACCATGCCGCTGATCGCGCTGGCGGTGTCGCGCAGCAAGACCTGGTCGAGCGAGCTGTCGGTGTCGCGCCGGGTGCTGTTCCACTCGGCCGCGCTGGCCGGCTCGGCGGCCTACCTGCTGGTGATGAGCTCGGCCGGCTACTACCTGCGCTTCTTCGGCGGCAGCTGGGGCTCGGTGATGCAGGTGGCTTTCCTGTTCGGCGCCACGGTGCTGCTGGCCGGGGTGCTGTTTTCCGGCGCCTTCCGCGCCTGGCTGAAGGTGTTCATCAGCAAGCATTTCTACAGCTACAACTACGACTACCGCGAAGAATGGATGGGCTTTACCCGCATGCTGTCGGCCGACGGCCCCAACCTGGCCGAGCGCGCCATCCAGGCCGTCGCCGGCCTTGTGGAAAGCCCGGGCGGCGCGCTGTGGCTGCGGCGCGAGTCCGGCCAGTTCGAACCGGTGGCGCAGTGGCACATGCCGCTGGTGAGCGAGACCGAGCCGGCCGACTCGGCGCTGTGCCAGTTTCTGGAAAGCAAGCAGTGGGTCATCGACATGCAGGAATACGAGCGCAGCCCCAGCCTGTACGACGACATCGTGATCCCGGCCTGGGTGCGCGATTTCCCGCGCGTGTGGCTGGTGCTGCCGCTGGTGATGCAGGGCCGCCTGTCCGGCTTCATGCTGCTGCAGCTGCCGCGCAGCGCCATCCAGCTGAACTGGGAAGTGATCGACCTGCTGAAAATCGCCTGCAGCCAGGCCGCCAGCTACCTGGCCCAGCAGGACGCCGCCATGGCGCTGATGGTGGCGCGCCAGTTCGAATCGTTCAACCGCATGTCGACCTTCGTGGTGCACGACCTGAAAAACCTGGTGGCCCAGCTGTCGCTGCTGATCCCGAACGCGCACAAGCACCGCAACAACCCCGAATTCCAGCAGGACATGCTCGACACCGTCACCCATTCGGTGCAGAAGATGAAGCTGATGCTGCAAAAACTGAGCCGCAACGACGCGCCGGCCCGTCCCGCACCATTGTTTATTGACCAACTGTTGCGACAGGCCGTATCCTTGAAGGCAGCGTTCGAACCGCGCCCGCAATTGCAGGTGGAAACCCCCGGGCTGCGCGTGCTGGCCGACTGGGAGCGCCTGGAGCGGGTGCTGGGGCACTTGATCCAGAACGCGATCGAGGCCACGCCGCTGGACGGGCAGGTCACCATCGCACTGCGCGGCAGCGGCGGCAGCGTGCTGGTGGAGATCAGCGACAGCGGCGCCGGCATGACGGAGGAATTCATCCGCGACCGGCTGTACAAGCCGTTCGAGTCGACCAAGCCGGCCGGCATGGGCATCGGCGCCTTCGAAAGCCGGGAATACATCCATGAGCTGGGCGGCACGCTGGAAGTGAGCAGCCGCCCGCAGCAGGGCACGACCTTCCAGGTCACCCTGCCGCTGTACAATCAGGACGCGATGTCCGTGGAACGCGCTGCCTGAGAAAAGGAATATTGTGAGCAAATCCAAGCTGTTGATCATCGAAGACGACCCGGGCCTGCAAAAGCAGCTGCGCTGGAGTTTCGACGCCTATGAAGTGCTGGTGGCGGGCGACCGCGAAGCGGCGCTGGCGCAGGTGCGCCGCCACGAGCCGGAGGTGGTGATCACCGACCTGGGCCTGCCGCCCGACCCGGACGGCGCCACCGAGGGCCTGGCCACCTTGCAGCAGATCCTGGCGCTGGCGCCGGAAACCAAGGTGGTGGTGCTGACCGGCAACCAGGACCACGCGCACGCGGTGGCCGCCATCGGCCTGGGCGCCTACGACTTCCACCAGAAGCCGGCCGATCCCGACCTGCTGGGCCTGGTGGTCCAGCGCGCCTTCTACCTGCACGCGCTGCAGCGCGAAAACCGCCGCATGCAGCAGGCGCAAGCCGATTCGCCGCTGGCCGGCGTGATCAGCCGCGATGCCGGCTTGCAGAAGATCTGCCGCAGCATCGAAAAAGTGGCGCCCACCTCGGCCTCGGTGATGCTGCTGGGCGAGAGCGGCACCGGCAAGGAAGTGCTGGCGCGCGCGCTGCACCAGCTCAGCCCGCGCTCCAAAGAGCGCTTCATGGCCATCAACTGCGCGGCGATCCCGGAAAACCTGCTGGAGTCCGAGCTGTTCGGCTACGAGAAGGGCGCCTTCACCGGCGCGGCCAAGCAGACCAAGGGCAAGGTCGAGCTGGCGCACGGCGGCACCTTCTTCCTCGACGAGGTGGGCGACCTGCCGATGGCGCTGCAGGCCAAGCTGCTGCGCTTCCTGCAGGAGCGCGTCATCGAGCGCGTCGGCGGCCACGAGGAAATCCCGGTCGACGTGCGCATCGTCTGCGCCACGCACCAGAACCTGAAGGAGCTGGCCACGGCCGGCCGCTTCCGCGAGGACTTGTATTACCGGCTGTCGGAAATCGTGGTCACCATCCCGCCGCTGCGCAACCGGGTGGGCGACGCGGCGCTGCTGGCGCACCACTTCAAGAACAAGTTCTGCGCCGCCGAGTCGCGCCCCGCGCTGCATTTCAGCCAGGAAGCGATGAACGTGATCGAAGCCTATCCGTGGCCGGGCAATGTGCGCGAGATGGAGAACTGCATCAAGCGCGCCGTCATCATGGCCGACGGGCCGCACATCGTGGCCGAGGACCTGGGCCTGTCCGGCGCGCTGCTGCCGGAGGAGCCGCTGAACCTGCGCCAGGTGCGCGACGAGGCCGAGTACAAGGCCATCGTCAAGGTGCTGGCGCGGGTGGACGGCAACATCGTCAAGGCCTCCGAACTGCTGGGCGTGAGCCGGCCCACCCTGTATGACCTGATGAGCCGGCACGCCATCAAATCCGGCTCCTGACCGGCGCGCCATGCGCCAGGCAGTTGTCGTCTACGCTTTCCTGCTGTTCTACGGCAGCCTGTATCCCTTCCAGTGGGCCGCGCGCACGGAGCCGCTGTTCGACTTTCTGCTGCATCCGGGCGGCGCCTACCTGGGCAAGGTCGACCTGGTGCAGAACGTGCTGGTCTACATGCCCTTCGGCCTGCTGCTGGCGGTGTGGTGGTCGCGCCGCCACCGCTACTGGACCGCGCTGCCGCTGGCGGTGGCGGCCGGCACGCTGTTCAGCGTGGGCGCCGAGATCGTGCAGCTGTGGCTGCCCGCCCGGGTGTCGTCGGCGGCCGACGTGGCCATGAACCTGGTGGGCACCTTGTGCGGCGCGCTGCTGGCCGGCCTGCTGCGGCGCGACACCCACAGCGGCGCCCGCCTGCAGGCCTGGCGCGACGGCTGGTTCGCGCGCGGCGCCATCGCCAACACCGGCCTGGTGGTGGTGGCGCTGTGGCTGCTGTCCCAGACCAGCCCGCTCATGCCGGTGTTCGGGCTGGGGCGCTGGAAGCAGGCGCTGGCGCCGCTGTATTTCCAGCTGCGCGGCGCCATGCCGCTCAACCTGCCGATGCTGCTTTCCCTGGTCTGCAACTTCACCGCGCTGGGCTTGCTGCTGCGCGCGCTGATCAAGCCGGGCAAGCCGTGGTGGCGGCTGCACGGCGCGCTGGCGCTGGCCGTGCTGGCCTGCCAGGTGCTGATCGACGGCCACGCGCTGCGGCTGGAAGAGGTGGCGGGCGCGGCGCTGTCGGTGCCGCTGCTGGCCTTGCTGCTGGCCGCGCTGGGGACAGCGGCGACACGGGGCGCGCCGGCTACGCCCGGCCTGCATCCGGTGCTGGCCGGGCGGGCGGCTTGGGCGGCCATCGCGCTGCTGGCGGCCGCCATGGTGGCCAGCGAACTGGCGCCGCTGCACGGCGGCTGGCGCGGCGGCGGCTTCAACTGGGTGCCGTTCCGCGGCCACATGCGCAGCCTGCAGGGCTACACCAACATCCTGGAATTCCTGTGGCCCTTCATGGGCATGGCGTGGCTGGCGCGGCAGGTGTCGCCGCCCGCGCGCCACCATGCGATCGCGCTCGCGGGCGGGGCGGCGCTGGCGGCGGCCATGTTCGCGATGGAGTGGGCCCAGCTGTACCTGCCGGGCCGCTCGGCCGACATCACGCAGGTGATGCTGGCCTGCGCGGGCTGGGCCGCGCCGTGGCTGGTGGAGGAATGGGTGCTGGCGCACCCGCCGGCCGCCGGGGCGCCGGCCTAGTTCTTGGCCGGTTCGGCCGGTTTGCCTGCTTCAGCCTGCTTGCCGTCCTCGGCCGGCTTGGCCGCCTCGGCCGGCCGGTCCTCCTCGTCCTTGGCCGCAGCGCCGTTCTTGGCGTTCTTCTTCAGCGTTTCCGGCGCCGGCGCCACCGACGGGTCCCATTTTCCGGCCCGCACCAGCAAGTTCTTCAAGCCCTGCAGCGGGAATTCCAGCGCATACGCGATCTGCGCGTACTTGTTGGCATTCGCCATGTCCTTGAGCTTGTAGTAGACCAGGCCCAGGTTGTAATTGGTGCTCGGATTGTCCGGGTCCAGCTGGACCGCGGTTTGGTACTTGGGCAGCGCCTCGGCTTCGCGCCCCATCGACAGCAGGAAGCTGCCGTACAGCGTGTGGGTGGCGGGATCGTCCGGCGCGAAGCGCACCGCGCGGTCGAAATAGCATTCCACCGGACGGCTGCCGTGCGGCATGTAGACCGACTTGCGATCGCGCGCGGCCACCCTGATCACGGTGTTGAGGGCGGCCGGGTGGTTGGGGAAGGCGCGCAGGGTGTAGTCGAGGTCGCCCGCCAGGGTGCTGCTCTTGCCCTTGACGCCGTTTTCCACATCGGCCGTGAAGTGGGCGCTTTCCACCAGCTTCAGGTTGAACGCAAATTCGGTGGCGCCCTTGCGGTAGTCGTATGGGCCGTAGGCGTTGTCCAGGTTGCCGCAATACGGCTCCTGGCGGGCCGCGTGCGCCGGCAAGGCCGGCGTGGCGGCCGCCGCCATGGCCAGCAGGCCGGCCAGCATCCTGGCCGCCGCTGCGCTGCGCTGGCGCGGGTGCTGCGTCGTGGCGAGCTTGCTCATGTCTTTGCTCATGTCTTTCTCCATCATGCGTGGTGGGCCGCGACCTGGTCCAGCAGCTGCGCCAGCTGTTCGGTGCGCGCGCGCCGCGAGTGGGCGGCGATCACGGCGGCCGACGCCAGCGGCGCGGTGCCGCTGCGCACCTGGTCCAAAAAGCGCGGCAGCGCATCGATGATCGCATCTTTTTGGTCCAGCGGGGCGATGCTGTCGACGCCGGCCTGGCGCAAGGTGGCGGCGGTGTCGCCGTCGCTGTCGGTCAGCGCCAGGATGGGGCGCCGCGCGCGCAGGTATTCGTACAGCTTGGCCGGCACCTGGTGGTTGCAGTTGGCCGCCTGCAGGATCAGCAGGCCGTCCGCGCTCAGCATCTCGGCCAGCGCGGTGCGGTAGGGCACGTGCGGCGCCAGCTGCACGATGTCGGCAATGCCGTGCTCGGCGATCAGGCCGGCCAGGTAGTCGTCGTGCGCGGTGGCGCGCAGCACCACGCGCAGGGTGGCGCCGCTGACGGCGCCGCGCTGCTGGAGCGCGGCCAGCGCCTGGAACAGCGGCACCGGGTCGCGCTCGGACGGGTAGATGATGCCGCTGTGCACCAGGGTCAGCGGGCCGCCGTGCGCGCCCGGCGCGGCCGCCGCGCCGCCGCGTTCGGCGTCGGCGAAGTTTTCCTCGTCGTAGGCGTTCTCGATCAGGCGGAAACGGTCGCGCGGGATGGCCGGGAAGCGGTTCTCGTAGGTCTTGATGGCGCCCGGCGTGGTGCACACGGCCACCGTGCAGTGCTCGATGGTCTTGCGTTCTATCCACTGGAACACGCGGCGCGTGCGCGGGTCGGACGGGTAGCTGACGTCGGTCATCGGGTCGCGCAGGTCGGCCACCCAGGGCAGGCCGGTCAGGCGCCGCAGCACCAGGCCGATCAGGTGCGCGCTGGCGATCGGGTAGGTCGACCAGATCACGGCCGGGCGGTGGCGGCGGATCAGCCGCCAGCCGGCCGGGATGGCGCCCAGGCACCAGCTGGCCCAGCGGTCCGGCAGCGCCATGAAGCCGGCGTAGCGGCCGCCGATGGCCAGGTGGCGCGCGGTGTCGAGCGCGAAGGCGCGCGTGACCGGCACGCTGGCCGGGATGTCGCCCATCTGGTCGTCGCCCGGATTGGCGTAGGCGCGCGGATGGGCCGACAGCATCACCGGCGCCCAGCCCGACTGCGGCAGGTATTGCGAAAACTTCAGGGTGCGCTGGATGCCGCTGCTGCCCCGCATCGGCGGGTAGTGGTAGGCGATCATCAGCACGCGTTTGTTTACCATGAACGCATCCATTCTCCGGTCCAGTCTGCTACTTGGTCGCGCCAGGCACGGCGCGAGAAAGTGTGGTCGGCTTGCGCCAATTCCTGTTGTGTCACGCGCGGCGCGGCCAGCAGCTTCTGCCAGGGCCGCGAGGCTTGCACCGCGTCGCGGAATTCCTGCGCCGTCAGGTCGGCGCCGCTGAGGATCAGCAGCACCTTGCCGTGGAAGGCGGCCAGGCTGTCGTGCATGCGTCCGGGCAGCGGCGGCAGGTTCGGGTCGGCCAGGCGCGGCACCGGCGCGGCGCTGATGCTGGGCGCGGCGGGCGCCGGCGCCGCCGTGGCGGGCATGCTTTGCGCGGCCGCGTCCGCCGGCGCGGCCTTGCCGGACGCGGCGCCCAGCAGGCCGGCGAAGGAGCGCAGCGCGGCGCCGTAGTTGAATTGCCCGGTGAAGATCTTTTTCCACAGTTCGGGCTGCAGCAGGCGTTCACGGTAGTAGTGCTTCAAGGTGGCCTTGGCCAGCCCGCCCTCGGTGCGCACCCAGGGGTTGAGCAGCACCACGCCCTGCACCCGCGCGTCCTGCGGGGCGTAGAACAGCGCGGCCGAGGCGCCGTCGCACAAGCCCCACAGCACCACTTCGCGCACCGCCGGCACGGCGGCCTGGAAGCGGTCGATGGCGCAGCGCAGGTCGTCGTTGACCATTTCGAAGTCGCGCTGCTCGCCCTCGGCGTCGCCCATGCCGCGGTAGTCGAAGCGCAGCACGGCGATGCCCTGCGCGGCCAGGTGGCGCGCCAGCAAGGTGAACTGGCGGTGGCTGCCGCCCCGGTATTGCGGGCCGCCGACCACCACCACCACGCCGCGTTCGGCGGGCCGGGCCGGCACGCTGGCCACGCCGAACAGGCAGTCGCCGCCGCAGTCGAAACTCAGTGCGCGTTCTTCAAACTGCATGGGCGGCCTCGCTGCTGCTGAAAACTGCGCTGCTGGCTTCCAGCAGCGCCGGGCAGGTGGCGATTTCCTGCGTGCCCCAGAATGGCGGGCCGGCCACCGCCTGCGCGTCCAGCTCGGCGCCTTGCTGCTGCCAGGCGGCCACCAGTTTGGCCGAGGCCGGCGTCAGCGGCCGGCCTTCGGCCGCCACCACGTCCAGCCAGTGCAGCGGGCAGGGCGGCGGGGCGATCTTGGCCAGTTCGAGCGCGTCCAGCGCGTCGGCCAGTTCCGGGGCCAGCTCGTAGCCGGCCACTTCCAGCGCCTGGCCTTCGCGCAGCTGTTCACGCAGCGCGGCGGTGCCGGTTTTCTGGCCGCCGCCGGCGCCCAGCATGTCGTTGGCCATGCGCAGGCGCAGGAACTGGGTCAGGTAGGAACTGCCGCTGTGCACCGGTTGCCACAGCAGCATGCGCTGCGGCGCCGGCGCGCCCTGGGCCTGCTGCGCGCGCGCATAATCGAGCGCCAGCAGCGCGCCCAGGCGCAAGCCCCACAGCCCGACCGGGCGGCCGAGGCGCGCCGCCAGCCACTGGCAGCCCAGCGCCACGTCGGCCAGCCACAGCTCCCAGCGCGCGTCGGCGAAGTCGCCGCTGCTCTCGCCGGTGCCGTACAGGTCGATCTGCAGCACGGCGATGCCTTGCGCGGCCAGCGCGCGCGCCTGCAGCGCGGCCATGCGGCGCGACTTATTCATTTCCTCGCCGAACGGCGGGACATACACCAGGCCGCCGCGGCAGGCGCCGACGGCGGGGTGGAACAGGCAGTAGCGCTCCCCCGCAGCGGCCTTCAGGAAGAAGGGCTGGGCGTGCGCGGCAGGGGAAAACAGGCTCATTGCTCAGTTCATGCGGTCAGTTTGCGCTCGACAAAGGCCGTCAGGCTGCCGACGCTGGCGAAGGTGGCGGCGTCGATCTCGTCGTCGTCCACGCTGAAGCCGAACTGCTCTTCCATGGCGGCGATCAGCTGGACCACGGCCATCGAATCGAGTTCGGGAATGGCGCCCAGCAGCGCCGATTGCTCGGTCAGCGTGCCGGCGGCGGCGCCCAGGCCGAGGACGTCGGCCAGGATATTCTTCACTTCTTGCAGATACATTGCTTACTCCGTGGATGGTTCGGTATGGCGGGCGGTGACGGGCTGCGCCGTTGGCTGTGCCGTTGGCTGCGCTGCGGACTGCGCCGGCGCGCGTCCGCCCTTGAGGTTCTTGACCAGGGTGTGCAGGCTTTTCAGGGCCGGCCACCGGTAGTGGGTGATATGGTACATGCTGCGCACCTCGTCAGTCCACCGCAGGTGCCATTCCATCACCTTGCCGTAAAACTCCAGGCGCTGGAACAGGCGGTCCTCGAACAGCTGGTGGCAGGTCTCCTCGCGCATCAGGAAGGCCGGCGAATACTGGCTGCTCAGGCTCTCGTCGTAGGTGGTTTTCAGCACGATCTTGGCGCCGTCGCCCTCGATGCACAGGTTCATCGCCACCAGGCGCTGGTCGAACCAGTAGCGGTACACGCTGGCCTCGCCGCGCTGGGCGAAGTTTTCCAGCATGCTGCGGTAGAAGCGGCCCTGGGCGTTGTCCGGGTGGATCGCGGTGCCGCCCTCGGCCTTCCAGCCGGCGCTTTCCAGCGCGCCGTAGTCGGCCACGGCCTGCGCCATGTCGGCCGGGGCGCGCAGCACGTCCATGCGCGGCACGATGCCTTCCTTGGCCAGCTTGGCGCGCTGCTTTTTCAGGTTGGCGCGCAGATTCTTGCCGCGCGCGGCCCAGTATTCGTCGAAGGTGCCGGCGATGGTGATGCGCGCCGTGCGGATGTAGTCGGCGGTGCGCAGCTGGGCGCTGTCGGCCGGGCGCGGGTGCAGCCAGGAGTCGAACTGGGTCAGGCCCAGCACCAGCGGCATGCCGGGCAGGCTGCGCAGCAGCGCGTCCATCAGGTCCGGCAGCGCCTGGTCCGGCAGCTGCAGCCACATGCCCAGCGGCTGCTGGGAGGGCTGGAAGGTTTGCCAGGCGCCCTGCTGGCTTTTCTTCAGCAGCGCCATGGCCACGGTGCGCCCGTCCCGCTCGCACACCGCCAGCCATTCGCCGCCGTCGCCGAATTCGGTCAGCAGCGGCTGCACGAAGGCCGGTTCGAGCAGCGGCGAGTTGACGCTGGCATGGTTCAGTTCGTGCCAGCGCGCGGCGTGGGCGGGAAACTCGCTGGCCGGCAGCAGGGTCCAGCTCATGGCGCGCGCGCCGCCAGCAAGGCGGCCTTGATCTTGTCTATCATCCAGTCCAGTTCCTGTTCCTGTAATTCTTGATGGCAGGGGAACTGCAGCACATGGCGCGACAAGTCCACGCTGTTGCTGCAGACCGTGGCGTCCACCCCCTGCCACAGGTATTCGGCGAAGCGCACGATGGGCACGCCGTCGTTCTTGAGCGAGGTGAACACCGTTTCGGGCACCTCCACGTACAGCGGGAAGACCCAGGGGTAGACCCGTTCCGGCAGCGTTGCGTGCAGCGGGCGGCAGCCGGGCAGGCCGGCCAGCGCGCCTTGCAGGCGCAGGTAGTGCTGGCGGCGCAGCGCGCCCATGCGGCCGCGCGAGACCAGGCGCAGCATCATGCGCGAAAACAGCGAGCCGCGCTTGTGCAGCCAGGCCGGGTCGAAGCCGAAGCCGCCCTCGGACGAGCGCGGCGCCATGGCCGGCGGCGCGCCGTGGCTGTGCCGCTTGAGCTGGCCCAGCAGGAAATTCTTCAGGCCCAGTGGCAGCGCCAGCAGGCGCTGCAGGGTGCGCAGGCGGCGGTATTCAAAGCCGTCCTCGAGCGCGTTGACGGCCATCTTGGCCTCGAACTTGAAGCCGCCCGCTTCCAGCCGCACCGGCGCCAGCGAGTGGCGCGCCGACACCAGGCAGCCGCCCTCGTAGATGGGGAAGAATTTCATGGTGCTGGCGATGGCGTAGTCGCCGAAGGAGCCCACCGGCTGGCCCTGGTGCTCGCCGAGGAAGCAGTGCGCGCAGTCTTCCAGCAGCAGCAGGCCGTGCTGGTCGCAAAAGGCGCGCAGCGCCGACAGGTTTTGCGGGAAGCCGAAGTAATTGGTGGCCAGCAGCACCTTGGCGCCGGCCATCTTGGCGGCCACGTCCTCCAGGTTGACCTGGGTGTCGCCGTGGATGCGGTAGAACACCGGGGTGGCGCCCAGCCACACCACCGGCTCGATCATCGAGGCGCAGTGGTAGGACGGCATCAGCACGCGGTCGCCGGCGCCCACGCCCATCTGGCGCAGCGCCAGCGCGATGGCGACGCGGCCGCTGGTGACCAGGCGCGCTTCGCGCGCATCGAGGATGGACGGCGTGTGGCCGGCGGCGCGGCGGAACGAGGCGCGCGACAGCACCGGCTTGGTGGGGATGCGCGCACGCGGGTAGTTCGGCAGCGGCGGCGGATGGCCGGCCGGCGGCGCGACAGGGGACGCCGGGGCCGGGGCTTGCTGCTGGGCGCGGTCTGCGGTCTGGGCCATTTCCGTGATTCTCCGGTGGGTCGCGTTGTTGCGCGTTGTTTCGGGTTGTTTCAATTAATACATCGTGTAGTATAACTGTTGCAACAATTTCGCACAATCACACTGTCTGGCCCGGCCGGTACAGATTGTGCAGCAGGCGCAAGGTAAAGCCCAGCGGTTTGCGGTCCCACGGCGTGAAGCGCGGCAGCTGGTACAGGTCGGCGTCCGGCCCGGCCGCGCCCCACGAGGTGCACACCGCGGCCTCGAAGCCCAGCTCGCGCGCCAGCGCCACGTGGGCGGCGTGGTAGTCGCGCCCCGGCTTGCCGTTCGGGTAAGCGAACAGGCGCACCGGCGCGCCGGTCATGTCTTCCAGCACCGCCTTGCCGCGCGCGATCTCCTGCCGCGCGCCGTGCTCGTCCATGCTGGCCAGGATCGGGTGGTGCACCGTGTGCGCGCCGATTTCCATGCCGGCCGCGTGCAGCCGGCGCAGCTGCGCCGTGTTCATCATCAGGTCGTCCGGCAGCGCCAGGCCGAGGTGGCTGCACAGCTGGTCCACCGCCGCCAGGCGCGCGCCCGGCTCCAGGTATTTCAGCTGGCCCAGCAGGGCGTGGATGGCGGCCGTGCGTTCGGCGTCGCTGCCGATGGCGTGGCTGCCGTAGCCCAGCGCCGCCAGCTCCAGGCGCGGGCCGGGCGCGCGGCGCACCAGCTCGATGACGGTGTCGTTCCACATGCGGCCGCCGTTCAGGAAGCCGGTGGCGACAAAGAAGGTGGCCGCCAGGCCGTGGCGCTGCAGGATGGGCAGCGCGATCTCGGCGTTGTCGGCGTAGCCGTCGTCGAAGGTGACGCAGGCCGCGCGCGGCGGCAGGGTGCCGTCGCGCAGGCGCTGCGCGGCCTCGGCCAGCGGCATCACGCGGAAGCCCTGCTTGAGCCAGGCCATCTGCTGGTCGAAGCGCGCCGCGTCCACCTCGTCCGGGAACAGCGGGTCGGCGTGCGGCAGCACGCGGTGGTAGATCAGGATGCTCAGGCTGCGGCGGGCGCGGCCCAGCGCGCCCAGGCGCAGCAGGGAGCGGCGCGCCAGGGCGGCCAGGTTGGCGGTTGCACTCATGGTTCAGGCCTGCTTTGCGGTGGGTTGGGCGGGAACGGCGCTGGGGCCGGCGGCGGCGTCGGCCTCGGACTGCTGCAGGGCGTCCTGCACGATCTGGCCGGTCACCAGCAGCGCGCCCATCAGGTAATAGGGCACGTCGAAGTACAGCAGGCTGAGGAAGGCGCCGCCGACGCCGAAGCCTATCATGCTGACCTGTATCATGCCGGCCAGCTGGCCGGCCCACTTCAGGTCGGCCCGCTTGGCGGTCTGCCGGATGATCCACTTGGCGCGCCGCCAGCAGATGATGATCAGCGCCAGGTACAGCCCCAGGCCGATGAAGCCGTGCTCGCCCAGGCACTGGAAATAGATGCTGTGGGCGGCGTGCACGTCGTTCGGCACCGGCGCGTAGCGGCCGAACACATAGGTGTCGTAGATTTCAAAGCCGCCGCCGGTCAGCGGCCGGTCCAGCGCCAGGTTGGTGGCCATCTGCCAGGCGTTGATGCGGCCCATGGCCGAGCCATCCTCCTGGTAGTTGTCGATGGTGTCCATGCGCTCGGTCCACTGGGCCGGCATGAACATGATCAGCAGCGGCAGCATCAGCACCATGGCGGCGCCCAGCGCCAGCTTTTTGGGGCTTTTCAGCCACAGGAAGCCGCACATGCCCACCAGGGCCAGCAGCGCGCCGCGCGAATACGAGCCCAGCGAGGCCAGCGCGCACAGGCCGATGGCGCCCAGCAGCCCGTATTTGAGCCACTTGTTGACCGAAACCAAGTGCAGGTAATACAGGATGGGGATAATCACCACGAAGGCCAGCGCCACTTCGTTGTTGCCGAAGATAAAGCTGCCTTCCGGGCCCCAGACGCGGAAGCTGCCGCCGGTGGCGATGGTGAACAGGCCGCCCTTGACGCCGTAATAGGCCAGCGAGCCGGCCAGGGTCCACAGCATCAGGTGCAGCTGTTCCTTGTTGCGGATCAACATCATCACGACCATATTCATCAGCATGATCTTGAACACGCGCTGCAGCATCACGCTGGACTCGCCGGGGTGGATGGCGAACACGGTGCTGATGCACATCCAGATCGTAAACATGATCAGCACCGGCACGGCGGGCGTGGACGGCGGCTTCTTCGGGCCGGGCGCGACCAGCAGGGCCAGCATGGTGGTGGCGGCGATGATGGCGGCAAACGGGAACTCGTAAGCGAAGCCCCAGCTCAGGCGGTGCGGATTCATGACGCTGATCCAGATCCACATCAGCGCCCCGATGTAGGGTTTCTTGAAAGTGTAGGGCAACGAGGCGAACACGATCAGCGTGATGACGATATCTCTCATGCAGCGTCCAATAGGGGTGGCATTATCAGGCAAATACTGTTGTAATACTGCAATTGCTTGTTTCCATTTATATATCGACGTAGTATAACCCGGGCTCGGCCATTTTAGTCCGTCCAGGCAAGCTTTTGGCCATTGTTTGGCGCCCGATTGTTGCAGACCCGGCGATAGACAGGGCCGGGGGCCACGCGTACCATGCTGCATTGTGTCACATTGTTAATTCAAACAACTTGTTGAGAATCATGAGCGACCTGATCCACGAATTCATCTTCGCCAGCGCGGCGCGCACGCCGGCCGCCGAGGCCCTGGTGTACGGCCAGCGCCGGCTCGACTACGCGGCGCTGGCGCTGGCCGTGCGCGGCGCGGCCGACGCGCTGCTGGCCGCCGGCCTGGGACGGGGCGAGCGCGTCGCCGTCTACATGGAAAAGAACGTGGAGAACGTGGCCGCCATGTTCGGCGCGGCCGCCGCCGGCGGGGTGTTCGTGCCGGTCAACCCGCTGCTGAAGCCGGAGCAGGTGGCCTACATCATGGCCGACTGCAATGTGCGGGTGCTGGTGACTTCAGCCGACCGGCTGCGCCTGCTGGCCGCCAGCCTGGCGCTGTGCCCGGACCTGCGCACGGTGTTCGCGGTCAACCCCAACGGGCAGGAGCTGCCCGAGGTGGCCGGCGTGTCCGTGCTGGACTGGGACAGCGCGGTAGTTGCCAGCCCTGCCGTCCCCCCGGGCATGCAGCCGCACCGCACCATCGAGACCGACATGGCCGCCATCCTGTACACCTCGGGCAGCACCGGCAAGCCGAAAGGTGTTGTTTTGTCGCACCGCAACATGGTGGCCGGCGCCGTCAGCGTCTCCACCTACCTGGAAAACACCGCCGCCGACCGCCTGCTGGCCGTGCTGCCGCTGTCCTTCGACTATGGCCTGAGCCAGCTGAGCACCGCGTTCCGGGTCGGCGCCACCGCCGTGCTGATCAACCACCTGCTGCCGCGCGACATCCTCAAGGCCGTGGTGGCCGAGCGCATCACCGGCCTGGCCGCCGTGCCGCCGCTGTGGATACAGATCGCCGGCCTGAACTGGCCGGCCGACTGCACCCTGCGCTACCTGACCAATTCCGGCGGCGCCATGCAGCGCCCCACCTTGGACGCGCTGCGCCGCGCGCTGCCGAACGCCAAGCCCTTCCTGATGTACGGCCTGACCGAGGCGTTCCGCTCCACCTATCTGCCGCCGGACCAGGTCGACCTGCGCCCCGATTCCATGGGCAAGGCCATCCCCAACGCGGAAGTGATGGTGCTGCGCCCGGACGGCACTGAATGCGACCCGCACGAGCCGGGCGAGCTGGTGCACCGCGGCGCGCTGGTGTCGCTGGGCTACTGGAACGACCCGGCCAAGACCGCGGAAAGGTTCAAGCCCTACAAGGCCGAGCCCGGCATCGTGCTGGCCGAAATGGCCGTGTGGTCGGGCGACACCGTGCGCAAGGACGAGGAAGGCTATCTCTACTTCATCAGCCGCAACGACGAGATGATCAAGACCTCCGGCTACCGGGTCAGCCCGAGCGAGGTGGAGGAAGTGATCTACGCCCGCGAGCAGGTGGCCGAGGCCGCCGCGCTGGGGGTGTCGCACCCGGCGCTGGGCCAGGCCATCGTGGTGGTGGCGCTGTGCAAGCCCGGCCGGGAACTGACGGCAGCCGAGCTGCTGGCGGCCTGCAAGCCGCACCTGCCGGCTTACATGTTGCCGCAGCGCATCATCATCGCCGAGGCCAGCCTGCCGCGCAATCCGAACGGCAAGATAGACCGCAAGCTGCTCAGCCTGCAATACGAACACTGTTTCACGGAGAATACACAATGAGCGCAGTGCGCCCGCAGCATGCGCCTTTGGTGCAATTCCCGGTGGTCGACGACTGCCTGCAGATCGGCGGCATGCCGCTGCCCCTGCTGGCCGCGCGCGTCGGCCAGACCCCGTTCTACGCCTACGACCGCGCCGCCATGACGGCCCGCGTGGCCGAACTGCGGCGCCACCTGCCGCCGGAAATCGAGCTGCACTACGCCATGAAGGCCAACCCCATGCCAGCCGTGGTGCAGCACATGGCGGGCCTGGTGGACGGCATCGACGTGGCCTCCGGCGGCGAACTGCGGGTGGCGCTGGACACCACCATGGCGCCGCGCAACATCAGTTTCGCCGGCCCCGGCAAGAGCGACGCCGACCTGGCCTGCGCGGTGGCGGCCGGCATCGTGCTGAACATGGAATCGGCCGGCGAGATGGAGCGCATCGCCGCCATCGGCGGACGGCTGGGCGTGCGGCCGCAAGTGGCAGTGCGCGTGAACCCGGATTTCGAGCTGAAATCGTCCGGCATGAAGATGGGCGGCGGCCCCAAGCAGTTCGGCGTGGACGCCGAGCAGGTGCCGGCATTGCTGGCGCGCCTGGGCGAACTGGCGCTGGACTTCCACGGCTTCCACATCTTCAGCGGCTCGCAGAACCTGAAGGCCGAAGCGATCCAGGAAGCGCACGAGAAAACCTTCGCGCTGGCGCTGCGCCTGGCCGAACACGCGCCGCGCCCGCTGCGCATGCTCAACATCGGCGGCGGCTTCGGCATCCCCTATTTTCCCGGCGAAGGCAGGCTGGACCTGGCGGCCGTGGGCGAGAATCTGAAACGCCTGCTGCCCGACGTCAAGCGCGCCTTGCCGGAAGCGCACATCGTCATCGAACTGGGGCGCTACCTGGTGGGCGAAGCCGGCGTCTACGTCAGCAAGGTGATCGAGCGCAAGGTCTCGCGCGGCCAGGTCTACCTGGTGACGGACGGCGGCCTGCACCACCACCTGTCGGCCTCGGGCAACTTCGGCCAGGTGATCCGCAAGAATTATCCGGTCGTGATCGGCAACCGTGTGCGCGGCGGCGAACGCGAAACGGCTTCCGTGGTGGGGCCGCTGTGCACGCCGCTGGACTTGCTGGCGGACCAGATGGAGCTGGCGCAGGCCGGCCCCGGCGACCTGGCGGTTGTGTTCCAGTCCGGCGCCTACGGCCTGACGGCCAGCCCGGGCGCCTTCCTCAGCCATCCCGGCGCGGTGGAAGTGCTTGTCGGCAGCAATGTGCTGAGCGACCAACCAGTTGGAGACAGTGTATGAGCGGTATTTGCGGTTGGATCGGCCACGGCCACGGCGCGGCGGAAAACCGCGCCCTGATCGAGGCCATGGCGGCGCCGCTGGCGCGCTTCGACGGCAGCGCCGTGCACGCCCTGGCGGGCAACGCCAGCGCGCTGGCGGTGGCGGCGGGCGTCGATTGCGCCCACAGCCTGCAGCGCGACGGCGTGACCATCGCGCTGTGGGGCGACGTGCAGCTGCGCGACGCCGCGCGCCGCGGGCAGGCCGCGGCCGAAGGCATGGGCGCGGCCCTGCTGGCCTTGTGGAAGCAGGGCGCCGAGGCGCTGTGCAATGGCCTGGTGGGCGCCTTCGCGCTGGCCGTGCTGGACGAGCGCGCCGGCGAGGCGCTGCTGGCCATCGACCGCATGGGCACCCATCCGCTGGCCTGGCAGCTGGCCGGCGAAACGCTGGTGTTCGGCTCCTCCGCCGACAGCCTGGTGCGCCATCCGCACACCCCCGCCAAGCTGGACCCGCAAGGCTTGTACAACTACGTCTATTTCCACATGGTGCCGGCGCCCGGTACCGTGTACCAGGGCCAGCAGCGCCTGCTGCCGGGCACCTATCTGCGCTACCGCCAGGGCCGCATCGAAACCCAGACCTACTGGCGCATGCAGTTCCAGGAAAACGGCAACCGCCCGTTCGGCGAACTGAAGGACCAGTTCCGCGACGTGCTGCGCAGCAGCGTGCGCGACGCCTGCGGCAGCCAGCCGGTGGGCGCCTTCCTGTCCGGCGGCACCGACAGCTCGACCCTGGCCGGCATCCTGTGCGAGGTGGGCGGCAAGCCGGCCAAGACCTATTCGATCGGCTTCGAGGCCCAGGGCTACGACGAGATGGAATACGCGCGCATCGCCTCGCGCCATTTCGGCACCGAGCACCATGAATACTATGTGACCCCGGCCGACGTGGCCGACGCCATCCCGCAGATGGCGCAGGTGTTCGACCAGCCCTTCGGCAACGCCTCGGCGGTGCCGGCCTTCTACTGCGCCAGGATGGCGCGCGCCGACGGCGTGGCGCGCATGTTCGGCGGCGACGGCGGCGACGAGTTGTTCGGCGGCAACGAGCGTTATTCCAAGCAGCACGTGTTCGCGCTGTACGAGCGCGTGCCCTCGCTGCTGCGCAAGGCGCTGCTGGAGCCGGCCGTGTTCAACTTCCCCGGCGGCGAGCACGTCAAGCTGCTGCGCAAGGCGCGCAGCTATATCGAGCAGGCCTCGGTGCCGATGCCGGCGCGGCTGGAAACCTACAACCTGCTGGGCCGCTACGGCCCGACCCAGGTCTTCACCGACGATTTCCTGGCCGGCGCCGACGTGGGCCAGCCGCTGGCCGGCCTGAGCGCCACCTACGGCCTGAGCGACGCGCCCAGCCTGATCAACCGCATGCTGGCGCTGGACCTGAAAGTGACGCTGGCCGACAACGACCTGCCGAAAGTGATGAAGGCCTGCGAGCTGGCCGGCATGGAAGTGGCGTTCCCCTTCCTGAGCGAGCAGATGGTGGCCTTCTCGGCCGGCCTGACGCCGCAGCAGAAGCTGAACGGCACCCAGCTGCGCTATTTCTTCAAGGAAGCGCTGCGCGATTTCCTGCCCAACGAAATCATCACCAAGCAGAAGCACGGCTTCGGCCTGCCGTTCGGCGTGTGGCTGCAGCAGACCCCGCAGCTGCAGGCGCTGGCGGCCGACAGCTTGAGCGACCTGAAGCGGCGCGGCATCGTGCGCGCCGACTTCATCGGCAAGCTGATGGACCAGCACCTGGCCGAACACGCCGGCTACCACGGCACCATGGTGTGGGTGCTGATGATGCTGGAACAGTGGTTCCGCCAGCGGGCGCACTGAGTAAACACGCGTAAACGCTGGCAGGCGCGGCAATCAATTAGTATATTATTGGAAACAAAGTCGGCCAATGGCCGGCTTGTCCCGACTCTCAAGTTACCTCATAAGAAAGTTCTTTCCATGGCTGGCATTAAACCGAATCGCCTGATCGGCGCGGCGCTCGCAAGCGCCTTGTTGTTGTCTGTGCTGAGTGGCTGCAAGAAGGAGGAATCGGCGGCGACGCTGGTGGCCCAGGCCAAACAGTTCCAGCAAAAAGGCGACAACACTGCCGCCATGATCCAGCTCAAGAACGCGCTGGCGGCCAGCCCGGAAGACGCCGAAGCGCGCTACCTGCTGGCCAAGCTGTCGCTCGACGGCGGCGACGTGCTGGCGGCCGACAAGGAAATCCGCAAGGCCATCAGCCTGAAGTATCCGGACGCGCAGACCATGCCGGTGCTGGCGCGCACGCTGTTGATGCAGGGTAAATTCCAGAACGCGCTGGACGAAACCGAGGCGGCCGCCCAGGCCGGCGGCGCCGAGCTGCTGTGCGTGCGCGCCGACGCCATGCTGGCGCTGGGCAAGCGCGACGAAGCCAAGGCGGTGTTCGAGTCGGTGCTGCAAAGCCAGCCCAATTTCGCGCCCGCGCTGGTGGGCCTGGGCCGCGTGGCTTTCCTGGCGCGCGATCCGGCCGCCGCCATGGGCTACGCCGAGAAGGCGGTCGCGGCGGCGCCCAAGAGCGACGAGGCGCTGCTGTTCAAGGCCGACCTGCTGCGCGCCCAGAGCAAGTCCGAGCAGGCGCTGGAAGCGTACGCGCAGGTGCTGGTGGCCAACCCGGCGCACCGCTCGGCCCACATCGAGAAAGCCTACCTGGAAATCTCCTCCGGCAAGTACGAGCTGGCCCAGGCCGACCTGGCGGCGGCCAGGAAGATCACCCCCAACAGCATGATGGTGACCTACACCCAGGCCTTGCTGGACTTTACCCAGGGCAAGAACGCGGCGGCGCTGGAATCGCTGCAGAAAGTGCTGCGCGCCGCGCCCGAGCACATGCCCAGCATCCTGCTGGCCGGCGCGGTCAACCTGAACCTCGGTTCCATGCAGCAGGCCGAACAGCACCTGCGCAAATACCTGGAGAAAAACCCGGACAATCTGTACGCCCGCAAGATGCTGGCCACCACCCTGCTGCGCGGCGGCCAGACGCCGGACGCGCTGGCGGTGCTGGCGCCCGCGCTCAAGGGCAATGAAACGCCCGACGTGCAGCTGCTGGCGCTGGCCGGCGAGTCGTATATGCAGGCGCGCGACTTCAACAAGGCCACCGAGTACTTCGAGAAGGCCAGCGCGCTGGAACCGAAGACGGCCTCGCTGCGCACCTCGCTGGGCTTGAGCAAGCTGGGCAAGGGCGACAAGGTGCAGGGCATCAGCGACCTGGAAGCGGCTGCCGCGCTCGACAGCAAGTCGCTGCAGTCCGGCATCGCGCTGATCCGCGCCGAAATCGGCCTGCGCAATTTCGACAAGGCGCTGGCGGCGGCCACGCAGCTGGCCAAGACCCAGCCGAACAATCCGGAAGTGTCGCAGCTGACTGGCGTGGCCCTGCTCGGCAAGGCCGACGCCGCCGGCGCGCGCGCCAGCTTCGAGAAGGCGCTGACGCAGCAGGCCGGCTTCTTCCCGGCCGTGTCGGCGCTGGTGCAGCTGGACCTGTACGAGAAAAAGCCGGAAGCGGCCAAGCAGCGCCTGCTGGCGCTGGTGGAGAAGGACAAGAAGAACCTGGACGCGATGACCGCGCTGGCCGGCCTGGCCGCCTCCCAGGGCCAGCAGGCCGAAGTGACCAGCTGGCTGGAAAAAGCCAGCGCCGAGCATCCGGACGCGGTGCAGCCGGCGCTGCGCCTGGGCGTGCATTATCTGCGCAGCGGCAAGGCCGCGCAGGCCCTGACCCTGGCGCGCAAGCTGCAGCCGTCGTATCCGGCCAACACCGACGTGCTCGAGCTGGTGGCGCAAAGCCAGCTGGCCACCAAGGACACCAACGGCGCGCTGGAGACGTACAGCAAGCTGGCCGGCCTGCTGCCGAAGTCGCCCGGGGTGCAGCTGCGCCTGGCCGAAGTGCACCTGGAACTGAAAAACGAGGCGGCCGCCGCCGACGACCTGAAGAAGGCGCTGCAGCTGCAGCCCGACCTGATCCAGGCCCACACCATGCAGGCCGGCCTGCTGGTGCGCCAGAAAAAACACGACGCCGCGCTGGCGGTGGCGCGCCTGGTGCAAAAGCAGCACGACAAATTGCCGGCCGGCTACGCGCTGGAAGGCGACATCCTCAGCGCGCAGGGCAAGTCGGCGCAGGCGCTGCCACTGTACGAAAAGGCGCTGGCGCTGGGCAAGGCGCCCGGCTTCGCCATCAAGCTGGCCGACACTTACCGCGTCAACGGCAAGAACAAGGAAGCCGACCAGGTCATCGCCCGCTGGCGCCAGGACAATCCGAACGATCCGGCCATGGCCATGTACCAGGCTGAAACCAGCCTGGTCACCAAGCAGTACCCGGTTGCAATCGAGCAATTCGAAGCTATTCTGAAGAGTAATCCGAAGAACGCGGTGGCGCTGAACAACCTGGCGCAGGCGTACGCGCAGGTCAAGGACAAGCGCGCGCTGGCGGCGGCCGAGCAGGCCGACAAGCTGGTACCCGGCCATCCGGCCATCATGGACACGCTGGGCTGGATCCTGGTCGAGCAGGGCGACGTCGCGCGCGGCCTGCCGCTGCTGCAAAAGGCGGCGGCGGCGGCGGCCGGCAACGGCGAGATCCGCTACCACTACGCGGCCGCGCTGAGCAGGTCGGGCGACAAGGCCGGCGCGCGCAAAGAGCTGGAACAGCTGTTGGCGACAGGCAAAACTTTCCCGCAGGCGGACGAAGCGCGCGCCCTGTTGAAACAGCTCTGATTCCCCACCCGACCGGCCTGCAAGCCGCATGGACAGCGGCTTGCATGCGCGCGCACTGTTGAATTCGCTTGTGCGTGCTGGCCGGAAATAGGTTATCTTTGCGCCTGAGCTTTGGCTTGCATGTCGTGAGCCAGTGCCGGGCGCCCGACTGATGTGCAGACAAGGAACGCACTATGCTGCTCGAGCGACTATTCGGCAAGCGCGACATTCTGATCCCGTATTTTGACTTTGCCAGCGTAATGAAAGGCATGATGGATTCGGCCGTGCTGGCCGAGATTTATCGCCTGCGCTACGAGGTGTATTGCCTGGAGTGCCATTACCTGGACGCGGCCGAGTTTGACGAAGGCAAGGAAACGGACGAGTACGACGATTGCTCCATCCATTTCGCGGCCTACACGCTGGACCAGGCCATGGTGGGCACGGTGCGGCTGGTGCAGCCCAAGGAGGGGCAGATTTATCCCTTCGAGTCGCACTGCACGGTGTTCGAGGATTTCACCATGCCGCCGCGCGAGATGGCCGGCGAGGTGTCGCGCCTGGTGGTGAAGAAAACGCACCGGCGGCGGCGCGGCGATACGCTGGAAGGCGTGTCCAAGGAATTTATCGAACAAAAGGGCGGGCCGGCTGCGATCAAGCCGCCCAGCGGCAAGGAGCAGCGCACCAACAGTCCGCTGTTGCTGCTGGGACTGTACCGCGAGATGTACCGCTACAGCCGCAAGCACGGCATCCGTTACTGGTATGCCGCGATGGAGCGCTCGCTGGCGCGATCGCTGGACAAGATGGGGTTCCGCTTCGTCCCCATCGGGCCGCAGGTCGACTATTACGGGCCGGTGACGCCCCATATGGTGGACCTGGACGAGCTGAACGAACGATTGAAGCAGGAAAACCGTTTCCTGGCCGCCTGGTTCAATGACGAGCCTATCCCTTTCTGGACGGTGGTGAAAACCATGATAGCCACGTTCATGATCGGGCGTACCCGGAAGAAATGAAACCCGTAGGAGAATTCGCTGTATGGCGCACGTATTTGCAGGACCCAGCTACCGCAGCGTACTTTCCCGGCAGGAGTACCAGGCCCACTTTGAAACCGTGGACCACGCCAACCGCAATATCTTCCGTTCCTTCCGCGGCGACCAGCACGGCAAGGTGCCGCACGATATCTTCAAGCTGCGCTACGACGTGTATTGCATCGAATGCGCCTTCCTGCCGCAGGCCGAACAGGCCGGCGGCATGGAGCTCGACGAGTACGAGACCCGCGCGGTGCACATCGCCGCCTATTCGATGGATGAAAAACTGATCGGCACGGTGCGCCTGGTGCAGCCGGACGCCGCGCAGCCCTATCCGTTCGAGCGCCACTGCGCCGTGTTCGACCATTACGAGCACCCGCCGCGCGACCTGGCCTGCGAGATTTCCCGCCTGGTGGTGCGCAAGGAGCACCGCCGCCGCCGGGCCGACAGCCTGGACGGCGTGCCCGGCCTGCCGCCGCTGGTGCCGGCGGCCGAGCGCCGGCACGGCGAGCGCCGCCGCGATTCGCCGATGCTGCTGTTCGGCATGTACCGCGAAATGTACCGCCACAGCCGCAACGTCGGCATCCGCTACTGGTACGCCGCCATGGAGCGCGCGCTGGCGCAGTCGCTGCAGCGCATGGGCTTCGGCTTCCAGCCGATCGGCCCGCCGGCCGACTACTACGGCGCCGTGGTGCCTTACGTGCTCGACCTGCACGTGCTGGAAGCCAAGCTGGCGGCCGACAACCCGAAGCTGTCGGCCTGGCTGCACGAGCGCCCGCAGGCGCTGCTGCCGCGCCTGGCCTGGCAGCGCAACCCCGCGCGCAAGCATCCGCGCACGGTGCGCCCGCGTTCCTGAGCCGTGCTTACTCGGCGCTGATCCGGATCATCTTGGTGACGTGGTTGCGGAAGCTGTGCACCACGATATTGGGCGCGCTTTCCACCTTCAGCCCGGCCAGCATGTCGTGCATCATGGTGACGGCGAGGGCCGCCACCGAGAACGTGCCCACGGCGATCTGCGAAGCCGGGCAGGGGCGGCCGTCGTCCATGATGGTCAGCGCGCGCGCCACCTCGCGCACCACCTGCTCGTCCAGGTGGGCGCCGATGCGCGCCATCACGCGCCCGAACACGGCGGTGTAGTTCAGATTGCCTTCCGCCGCGGCGGCTTCCACGTCGCGTTGCAGGATGGCCGGCAGCGACTCGGCCGCGCCGGCGGGGAAATACAGCACGGCGGCGCCGAAGCCGACGTTGATGGCGGTGAAGATGGGCTTGCCCTGCATGGTGGCCGCCATGTGCAGCGCCAGCACCGCTTCCAGGTCGACGAAGTCGATGGTGTCGAACACGATGTCGACCTTGCCCACCAGCTCGGCCGCGTTGTCCTTGTCCAGCATCTTGTAGTGGGTTTCCACGCGGGCTTGCGGATTGATGCGCAGGATGTGTTTTTTCAGCGCTTCCACTTTGGGCTGGCCGACGTCGTCCTGGTCGTAGAACTGCCGGTTCAGGTTGTGGGCGTCGATGGTGTCGCCGTCGATCAGCACGAAATGCTGGAAGCCGCTGCGCGCGGCGCAGATGGCGACCGGGCTGCCCAGTCCGCAGCCGGCGAACAGCAATCGGGTCTCGCTGATCTTGGTCTGCGTGGCCTTGTCTATATAGCCCTCATTGCGGGTCACAAAGCGGTCATAGTCGAATTCGGTAGCCATGGCGGGAAAACCTCTGATTAGGTGGATGGAAACGTGCCGCTTGCGGCGGCTGGGCTCGTTACAGATTGACAATACTATAGTAGCGCAAGCGCGCTCGTCTGCCCATCATGCCGGTCTGTCGATATTCTTTACATACGCGGCCCGGCCGCGTGGCGTATTTCATACGGATCGGGCCCCGGCTGCGCGCTTTTTCCCTGTAAACCGGGCGCCGGCGGCGCGGCGCGGCCGGGAATATCCGGCCGGCAATAAATGTCACATGGGCTGTCGAATTTCTTTACAGCGCAGGCAAAATTGACAACTGTTCGCTCGGGCAAAAAAATACGCGGCACCAATGTTCCCTAGGCGTTTGGCGGTTTGCGGGGTGTTTTCCAGTGAGCTGGCATGCCGATTGCTTTATACCTCGGTGTGACGCTGCTGACAGCGCCCATACCAATTACTGGAGAACAGAATGAATCTCAAGAAAATTTCCGCACTGGCAGCTGGCGTGGCCCTGGCATTCGGCGCAGCGGGTTCGGCCCAGGCGGTTGACCTGATCGCCGGCGACCTGAAGTTCACCTTCAACGCCTACGACAGCGCGACCTCGCGCTACACCGCCAATTGCACCGACGCCGCCGGTTGCGACGCCGTCACCGCACCAGGCGCCGCTGCCATCAGCGCCTACAACGAAGACAGCTGGGGCATCTTCTCGATCGCCAGCATCACCCGCGTATCGGACAACGCCATCACGTACACGGCTGGCCAGGGCGGCAAGTTCCTGACCGGTATCTTCGGCGGCCTGCGCGACTATGACGTGCAGCGTACCGTGCTCGGCGGCGCCGGCGGCGTGATCGACCAGGTGCTGGCAGCCGGCGGCTGGCTGAAGATGTTTGAAAACAACACCGACTACGCCGCCATCCAGGGCACCGGCGGCCGTATTGGCGAGTTCGGCTACAACGGCATCACCGGCGGCACGCTGCTGCTGGACGCGGTATTCGCCACCGGTATTCTGGGCGGCAACAACACCGCCACCTACAGCGGCTTCTTCAACGAGAACGGCATCACCGGCGCCTCGGGCGGTTACCTGAACGTGGTGGGCGGCAACTGGCAGTCCAAGCTCGACACCGACGCCCTGATCGATGAGAACGGCAACCAGCGCGACCTGCTGCTGACCTCGACCTTCCAAGGCTTCAAGGCAAACAATCAAGTCGCCGACTGGACCGTGCTGGCCAGCGGCCACGTGACCGGCAACGCCATTCCAGAGCCAACCTCGCTGGCCATCTTCGGCCTGGGCCTGGCCGGCCTGGCAGCCCTGCGCCGCCGCAAGCAGCAGTGATCCTGCGCGCGGTTCGCCGCGCCGCAACGCAAAAAACCCGCCCGGGCAACCCGGCGGGTTTTTTCATTTCCGGGCTCCCTGGGCCGCTCAGGGCTTCTTCAGCGCGGCGCTGGCGGCCACGCCGGCCGGGTAGGGATGCAGCGCGTGCTGGTACAGGCGCGCCAGGCGCTTGACGTATTCCTGCGTTTCCGCATACGGCGGCACGCCCTGGTAGCGGTCGACCGCCTTCTCGCCGGCGTTGTAGGCGGCCGCCACCAGCTGCACGTCGCCGCGGAAGTAGCCCAGCAGCCAGCGCAGATAGGCCAGTCCGCCGCGGATGTTCTGCTCGGCGTCGAAGGCGTCCTTGACGCGGAAGCGTTGCGCCGTCTCCGGGATCAGCTGCATCAGCCCCTGCGCGTTCCTGGGCGACACCGCGCGCGTGTTGAAGCCGGACTCGATGGCGATGATGGCCATGGCCAGCCTGGGGTCGACCTCGAACTGCGGCGCCAGCAGCTCCACCAGCGCGCCGATCTGCTTGCTGGCGGCGTGCTGGTAGAGCGCGCGCGGCTCGGGCGGCATGGGGGAAAACGGGGTGTCGGGCAGCATGCAGGCCGGCAGCGGCGTGCCGGGCACGGTGTTGGTCAGGTTGAGCATGGCTTGCGCCTGCGGGTGGCCTTGCGCGGCGGCCAGCGCGAACAGCTGCGAGGCGGCGCCGTCGTCGCGCGCCGCGCCGCGGCCGTTGGCCAGCATCCAGCCCAGCGCGTACTGGCCCCGGGCGTCGCCCTGGCGGGCGGCGCGGCAGTACAGGGCCAGCGCCTGCGGCATGTCGCGCGGCACGCCTTCGCCGTGCTCCAGCCGCGCGGCGGCGGCCAGCAGCTCGGCCACGCCCGCCGGCCCCGCGCCATGGGCGGCCGTGGCAGCGGCCGCCTCGCCGGCGGCGGCCGGCGAGGCCAGTCCCAGCAGGCCGGCCAGCAGCGCGGCGCCGAAGTTGGTGGCGTAGGTGGAAGGTGCGGGCATGCTGCGCTCCGGTGACAGCCTATGCTTGATTGTAGAGCAGTCAGGGCTGCGCGGCCTGATCTTTGTCGCGCGGCGACAGAAAAGCTTTATGGAACAAGTGGCGCGCCAGCAGCAGCGGCGGCATGCGCAGCCAGTTGGCGCGCAGGTACAGCAGGAAGCGGGCGGCCGGCGTGAAGGCGTCGTCGCAGCTGGCGTGGGCCGGCAGCAGCGCGCGCCCGTACAGCGCGTCCATCAGGCGCAGCAGCAGGGCGCCCGGACGGCCCGGCTCGGCTGCCGCCAGCGCCGCCGGCGGCAGCGGCGTGTGCAGCAGCCGGGCCGTGTAGCGCAGCGCGTAGAACAGCGGGCGCTGCAGCTGCAGCCTGGCGGCGCGTTCCTGCAGCGCCGGCCAGAAGCCGGGCTCGGCCCCGTAGTGGCGCAGCAGGCCGTCGAGGTCGACCAGGTCGCGCAGGCCATGCTCGAGCTCGCCGTCGAAGAACAGATGGGTGGCGCTGTGCAGCACCAGGTCGGGCGGCGCCAGGATGCGCAGGCCGGGCTGGCCGGGCTGGCCGGGCAGTTCCTGCGCGGCGGCGCGCAGCGTGGCCGGATCGGGATGCACGGGCGCCGTCTGCGGCAGGATGGCGTGGTGCACGTCGATGGCGGTGCGGCGCTTGACGTGCTCCATCGGCGGCAGCTCGTGCATCCACTCGCGGTAGTAGCGCTGGTCGTATTCGTCCAGGTGGGTGCTGGCCCAGCCGTGCAGCATCAGCGCCGTTTCGGCGTCGTCCAGCTTGTCCTTGGGCAGCAGGATGTCGATGTCAGAGAACAGCCGGCCGCTGGCCGGCGGCAGCCCGGCCAGCGCGTAGGCCGCGCCCTTGAGCAGGATCAGCGGCGTGTCCAGCCCGGCCAGCGCGTGGCGGATCTGCGCCACTTCCCAGCGCACCGCCTGGCTGTGCCGCTCGGCCACGGTGCGCGACCACTCCAGGTGGCGCCGCGCCGGCGCCGGCACGCGCTCCAGTTCGCCGCGCTCGCGCAGCAGGTAGTACAGGCGCGGCTGCAGGTTGGCGCTGGCGCACTGGCGCAGCAGCACATTCCACTCGGCCTCGCCGTAGCCGGCCAGCAGCGCCGGCTGGCGGAACGCCTGCAGCGCCAGCGGCACCGCCGGATGCCGCGCGGTCTTGGCCGCCGCGCTCATGGCTGCTCCGCCAGGCGCGCGAACAGCTCGACCGCCTGGTCCAGCTGGCTGTACACGAAGCTGTAGCAGTGCGAGGCGCCCACCGCGTCGGCCATGGCGTCGAAGCCGCGCTCGGCCAGCAGGCTGTAGTTGAAGGAATTCTGCGCCATGCGCAGCACGGTGCCGGCCTTGGGCAGCGGCGCCAGTTCGGTCTCCGCCCCGGCCTGGTAGCGTGGGAACACGATCCAGCCCGGCGCGGCGCGTTCGGCGGCGCGCGCCACGCTGTCGGCCGGCGCCTGCAGATGCGCCACCGTGCCTTTGACGGTGTCGGCCACGGGCGGGCTGAACACGGCGTCGCCGAGGTAGGCCTGCATCAGCGGGATGGAAGCGTTCTTCAGGCTGATCGGGCGCGGCAGCGGCTGCAGCAGGCCGTCGGCCAGCTGGATCAGGGCCAGCTCGTCGGACAGCAGGCGCCAGCCGCGGTGCGCCAGCGCCGCGCACAAGGTGCTTTTTCCCGAGCCGGGCGGGGCCGGCAGGATCAGCGCGCGGCCGTTGCGCTCGAGCACGGCGGCGTGGATGATCAGGCAGTCGTGCGCGCGGCTCGACACGCACCAGTTCAAGCCCCATTCGAACATGGGGAAGGCTTGCGCCAGCGGCAGCGGCTTGAACATCGAGCCGCCGTTGTGCATCAGCATGACCTGCGGCCGCCACCAGCGGCGCAGCCCGGCCGGCTGCACCACTTGCAGGTGGAAGTCGGCGAAGGCGTCCGCGCCGTGCAGCGGGTAGCCGCCGTACAGCAGGGCCAGGCCGCGCGCCACGCTGGGCACGCTGCTTTCGAGGTGGGTGGTGTAGGCGCCGGTCTGCAGCACGATGCCGCCGTGCGCCAGGCGCCGCGCCAGTTCGGCCGACGCCAGCGAGGACAGGGTCAGCATGCGCGCTGGTCCGCCTGGCCGGCCGCGTCGACCAGGTTGAGGGCGCGCAGGTCGGCCAGCAGCGCTTCCAGCTGTTCCAGCTGGGCCGGCTCGGCGGCGTCCAGCTGCAAGGCGGCAGCCAGCGCGGCGCTGCCGGCGGCGCCGCGCTGCAGCGCGTTCAGCACTTCAATGGAAGCGGCGTCGAGCAGGTGGGTGTCGCCCGACAGATTGTTGTACAGCACGAACTCCTCGCCATCCCAGCTGCGGCTGCGCAGCCGCTGGCCCGGCATCAGGCGCCACATGGTGAAACCGGCTCAGTCAGCATGCCGCCCGTGTCAGTCCATGGTGCCGCGCAGATAGGCGACGATTTCCGGGCCGTACCACTTCTTGCCGGCCATGGGGGTGTAGTAGCCGCGGCCGGAGCCGCCGGTGCGCCAGTACTCGTTCCAGATCGCTTGCACGCGGTCCGGCTTGAGGAAGGAGGTGTAGCCCTTGAGCGCGTTCTGGTAGGCCGCGACGATGTGCATGGCCACGTTGTCCAGGTCGCAATCCTGGTGCGTCAGCATGGTCAGCATGGTCTTGTTGTAGAAGCCGCTGGTCGACGAGCAGTTGAAGCGCTTCTGGAACTTCATGGTCGGCGCGCAGCTCGAATGCCAGGCGCTGGTGTGGTTCTTCCAGTAGCCGGGCGACAGGCCCTGGCACACCACCACGTGCGGGTTGTGGCTGTTCAGGTTGCCCGATGCGAAGCCGGACGGCGAATGGCAGATGGTGCACGCCATGCCGGGCTGGCTTTTCACGGTCAGGATGGCGCCGACAACAGCCGCGCCCTTGGTGGCGAAGCGGCGGCGCGCGGCGCCGGCAAACGCCGGCTGGGCGGCGCCGGCCGGCTCGGCCTGGCTGGGGGCTGCGGTTGGCAGCTGCGGGGTGTCCCCGTCGTGCTGGTCTTGGTTAGCCACGTCTGTATCCTCGGTAAGCGGGTCGGCCTGCGGGCCATGATCTGGTGTTGGATAGAAAGAAAGCAATATTCGTTCCCACGCCGGGGCGCGGCGCGGACCTTGATAAAAATCAAAGGCTTAGCGGAATTTTCCGCAGGCCGCGCGGCCACCTGACCAGTCTAGCGCAAAAACTGTAAGAATTTTCGACATTGTCTCACGACAATGCGCCGGGGTGGCTTAGAAGTAGCTTTCCGGCACCACCAGCACGTCGCCCGGGCGCATCGGCAGGTTGGCCGAGATGTCGCCGTCCTTGACCAGGTCGTTCAGGCGCACGGTCAGCTTCTGCTGCTTGCCGTCCACCGTGCGCAGGATGATGGCGCGGTTGCCGGCGGCAAAGTCGGTGACGCCGCCGACGGCGATCAGCACGTCCAGCAGCGACATGTCGCGGCGGTAAGGCAGCGCCTGCGGGCGGGCGGCCTGGCCGATCACCTTGATCTGCTCGCTGTACACGCCGACGAAACCGGTCACGATGACCGTCACCACCGGCTGCTGGATGAACTTGGACAGCGCTTTTTCAATGTCGCGCGCCAGTTCGGTCGAGGTCTTGCCGCTGGCTTGCAAGTCTTCCACCAGCGGGGTGGTGATCTTGCCGTCCGGACGCACCGGCACGCCTTGCGACACTTCCGGATTGCGCCACACGACGATGCTCAGGTTGTCGCCCGGGCCGATCAGGTAGTCGGTGGCCGGCGGCGCCTCTTGCGGCAGCACTTGCTTGGTGGCGCAGCCGCCGAGTGCCAGCGCGGACAGCGCCAGGGCGCCGCAGGCCAGCCATTTCATCATGGGAGTGTTCACGTGCATGTCCTCTTCTTGGATGGTAAATTCTCTAGGGCAATATGCATGGCATTTTATGTAGTATTTTTGCATGCCTATTCTATACCAGCCCCTGCAGCGATTGCCGGGGCCGGACCAATATTTTTCTCAGGGCACCTTGCGCTGCAACAGTTCCTGCACATAGCGCGCCGGGATCGCGTAGGTGATGCCGCTGGGGCTGGTAATGGCGGTCTCTTTCAAGCCTTTGATGAACACCATGTTGATGATGCCGACCACGCTGCCGTCGGCCGGGTCGTACAGCGGGCTGCCGCTGTTGCCCGGGTAGGCGGTGCCGTCCAGCTGCAGGATATTGAAGGGCGCGCGTTGCAGCGCCGCCACGGCGCGCGCATCAAGCTGGCGCGAATTGGCCGACGGCAGGATGATGGGCGTGATGGCCGACAGCATGGCGCGGTGGGTCACCGGATGCAGGCCCAGCACCATGCCCAGCGGGAAGCCGGTGAAGGCCAGCTCGCGCCCCTCGCGCAGCGTTGACGAGTCGCCCAGCTTGAGCGCCGGCAGCGGCGCGCCGCTCAGGCGCAGATGGGCCAGGTCGTGTTCCTTGTCCACCGCCACCACGGTGGCCGGACGGAAACTGAAGGCCGTGCCTTCGCCGGCGATCAGCACGCCCAGCGTTTCCTTCTGTTCGCTGTCGGTGAACTCGGGCACCACGTGGGCATTGGTGACCACGCTCAGGCCGTCGCCCAGCACCACCCCGGTGCCGTTGAACACGGTGGCCGGGCTGCGCAGGCGCTGGTAGCTGCCCACCCCCACCACCGAGGGCTTGACGGCGGTGATCACGGCGGACAGGTCGGCAGCCGCCGCGGCGCCCGGCAACAGGGCGGACAACGCGGCGCTGGCGATGCTGAAAAGCAATAGTAGTGACGGACGGAAATGCATGGCGGTCAGTGTAGTCATGGCGCAACAACGATAGCAGATTTTTGCGGCAATCAGCTGTCTTTCGCACAACAATTCCAGCGCGGCTTGTGTCACAATTATGCTTGCCTCTTTGGAAATAGATATTTCATGGAGTTAAATGCGCAAAGCTGTCTGTCGGCTGCCACACCAGGGGGCGGATGCGGCGCCATTTAGTAGTAACATGGCTTGCAAACTCATGTATCATAGGTGCGATTTGATGCATTTTAAGCAAGTACGAAGCGCGCACCAACTCATTAGGCGAGATAGACGATATGGCGGAATTACAGGCACTGCTCTTAACCTTTCTTAAAGCCATTGGCAAGTACCGCTGGTACGCCGTGGCGATTTCCTGGGTGGTGGCAGTCGTGGGCTGGGCGGTGGTCTACCGGCTGCCGGACGATTACCAGGCCTCGGCGCGCGTCTACGTCGACACGCAAAGCATTTTGCGGCCCTTGCTTTCGGGCATGACCAGCGTGCCCAACGTCGAGCAGCAGGTGCAGTTCATGCGCCGCACGCTGATCAGCCGTCCCAACGTCGAGACCGTCATGCGCATGGTCGACCTGGACATCAAGACCAAGTCGGTGCAGGAGCACGAGAAGCTGGTCGACGAGCTGACCGCGCAGATCAAGGTCAGCGGCACCGAGCGCGACGACATCTACACCATTTCCTACAACAACCCCAATCCCAAGCTGGGCAAGCAGATCGTGCAGTCGCTGCTGACCATCTTCGTCGAGGGCAGCTTTGGCGGCAAGAAGCAGGAGTCGGACAAGGCGGTGCAATTCATCGAGGACCAGATCAAGAGCTACGAGGAAAAGCTGGCGGCCGGCGAGAACGCGCTGAAGGACTTCAAGATCCAGAACATGGGCCTGCTGCCGCGCCAGGGCGCCGACTACAGCAGCACCCTGGCCGACATGGCCGACAAGCTGAACGCGGCGCGCCTGGAGCTGGCCGAGGCCGAGCAGGCCCGCAACGCCATCAAGCGCCAGATGGGCGGCGAAGAGCCGGCCCCGCTGACCCAGGCCGCCCCGCAGCAGCTGGACGACGGCATCAACCCCGAACTCGACGGCCGCATCCAGGCCACCGAAAAGAACCTGGACGCGCTGCGCCTGCAATACACCGAAGAGCACCCGGACATCATTTCCAACAAGCGCCTGCTGGCGCAGCTGCAGGCGCGCAAGAAGGAAGAAGCCAAGAAGCGCGTGCGCAGCGCCGACCCCGGCATCAACTACAGCCCCATGATGCAGCAGATGAACGTGGCGCTGTCGGTGGAGGAGGCGCGGGTGGCGTCGCTGAAGGCGCGCGTGGATGAGTACAGCTCGCGCCTGGCGCGCCTGCGCAGCCAGAGCACGGCGGCGCCGGAAGTGGAGGCGCAGCTGGCGCAGCTGAACCGCGACTACCAGGTCAACCGGGAAAACTACACCAAGCTGGTGGAGCGCCGCGAGGCGGCCCGCCTGTCCGGCGACCTGACCTCGGCCACCGACATGCTGAGCTTCCGCGTGATCGATCCGCCCACCGCGTCGACCGCGCCGATCGGCCCCAACCGTCCGCGCCTGATGTCCATGGTGTTCGGCGCGGCGCTGATGCTGGGCCTGGGCGTGGCGCTGCTGATGAGCCAGATCCGCCCGACCTTCGTCAGCCAGTCGGCGCTGCGCAACGCCACCGGCATTCCCATCCTGGGCACCATCAGCATGAACTGGACCGACCAGCAGAAGGTGCGCCGCCGGCGCCGGCTGTATGCCTTCAGCGCCGCGGTGGCGGTGCTGTTTACCGCCTACGGCGGCGTGATGGCGGCTTTGCTGCTGAAACCTATCTGATAGATCCACGGGAATCCCATGAGCATTATTGAACGCGCGGCCAGCCGCATAGAGCACAAGAAGGACGCGCCGGACGCGCCGGGCGCCGACAGCGCCATTCCGGCCGCCGCGGCCGCCGCCCCCGCCGATGAGGGCCATGCCGCCGCCGTCGCCGCCGCCATGGCCGCCGCGCCGCAGGAAACTGCGCCGGCGGCCCAGGCGGCCGCGCCTGCCGCCCCGGTGGCCGACGCCGCCGCCGCTGCTACTGCTACTGCGACTGCCGCCGCTGCCACTGCGCCGGCCGCCGACGCCGCGCCGCGCCGCGCCCCGCGCCGCGTGGAGCTGGACCTCAAGCACATGCAGGACATCGGCCTGGTCACCGCCGCCGGCGGCCGCACCACGCTGGTGGAGGATTTCCGCGTCATCAAGCGCCCGCTGATCAAGCGCGCCTTCGGTCCGCGTCCGGCCGGCGAAAAGCCGGGCAACCTGATCATGATCACCAGCTCGCTGCCCGGCGAAGGCAAGACCTTCTGCTCGATCAACCTGGCCATGAGCATCGCCATGGAGCTGGACCACACGGTGCTGCTGGTGGACGCCGACGTGGCGCGCCCGTCGGTGCTGCGCACCCTGGGCCTGCCGGTCCAGCGCGGCCTGATGGACCTGCTGCTGGACGACAAGGTCGACATGGCCGACGTCATGCTGCGCACCAACGTCGACACCCTGACCCTGCTGCCGGCCGGCACCAGCAACCCGCGCGCCACCGAGCTGCTGGCCAGCCAGACCATGACCTCGCTGGTCTACGAGATCGCCAACCGCTATCCGGACCGTATCGTCATCTTCGATTCGCCGCCGCTGCTGCTGACCAGCGAAGCGCACGTGCTGGCCGGCCACATGGGCCAGATCGTGGTGGTGGTGGAAGCCGAGCGCACCACGCAGCACGCGGTCAAGGAGGCGCTGAGCCAGCTTGAGGGTCTGAACAACGTCAACCTGATCTACAACAAGACCCGAGAATTCCCCGGCACGGAAACCTATGACTATCACTATGGTTAAGCCGCGCCGCAAGGGCCTGGCGGCGGCGGTGGGCCTGGCGGCGCTGTCGCTGGCCCAGCCCAGCCGCGCCGACTGGACCTTCGCACCCAACGTCAACCTGCGCGAAACCTGGACCGACAACGTGATGCTGGCCGCCGAGGGCGCCGAGCGCAGCCAGTTCATCACCGAGCTGTCGCCCGGCTTCGTGCTGCAGAACAAGGGACCGCGGCTCGATTTCCGCGTCAACTACACCAAGCGTTTCTACAAGTACGCCGACGAGAGTCTGAGCGGCCCCAACGGCCAGGAGGCCAACAGCGGCCAGCAGAACCTGCAGGCCGACCTGAAGGCCAAGCTGATCAGCGACATGCTTTACCTCGACAGCAACGCCAGCATCAGCGAGCAGAACGTGTCGGCCTTCGGCCCGTCGGCCGGCGGCAACCCGGCCAACCCGTTTGCGCCGGGCCTGAGCAGCGAGATCAAGACCTGGCGCGTCAGCCCGTATCTGCTGCACCGCTTCGGCTCGCAGGCCAACGCCGAACTGCGCTATGCGCACGACAAGGTCAGTTCCGACCGCAACGATTTCGGCACCAGCACCAGCGACCAGATCACGCTGAACCTGACCAGCGGCGCCGCCTACCGCACCATCGGCTGGAACCTGTACTACAACCGCCAGAACCTGGAGGACTCGATCGCGCAAAGCTCGAGCAGCCAGAGCATGCTGGGCTCGCTGAACTACCTGTATTCGCCGCAGCTGACGCTGACGGTGACGGCCGGCTACGACGAGTACGACTACCAGTCGCTGGGCGGCCAGCCCAAGGGCAAGAACTGGTCGGTGGGCGGCAGCTGGCGCCCCAGCGGGCGCACCAGCGTGTCGCTCAACGTGGGCAAGCGCTACTTCGGCGACAGCTACTTCCTGGCCGCCAACCACCGCACCCGCACCAGCGTCTGGACCCTGAACTACAGCGACGCCGTGACCACCACCCGCTCGCAGTTCCAGCTGCCGTCGGCGGTCGACACCTTCGCGCTGCTGGACCAGCTGTTCATGGCCCAGATTCCCGATGCGGCCGCGCGCCGCCAGGCGGTGGCGGCCTACATCCTGGCGACCGGCCTGCCGCCGTCGCTGGCCAACAGCATCAACTACCTGAGCAACCGCTACATGCTGCAGAAGCAGCTGCAGGCCACCGCCGCCTTCAACAGCGCGCGCGGCACGCTGGTGCTGGCGCTGGTCAACTCGCGCCGCAACGGCCTGTCGCTGCTGGACGTGGACGCCGGCCTGCTGGGCGGCTCGAGCAATACGCTGAACGACAATACGCGCCAGACCGGCTTCACCGCCACGGCCAACTGGCGCCTCTCGCCGCGCACCGGCATCAACCTGACCGGCACCGTCAACCGTTCCGAATCGCTGTCGCAGGTGCGCAGCGACAACAACCGCTCCATCCGGCTGAACCTGACGCGCCAGTTCGCCCGCAAGGTGAACGGCAACCTGGAAGTGCGCCGGGTCAAGGGAGTAACCGCAGTCGCCGGGCGCGACTACACCGAGAACGCCATATCGGCGTCCGTGAGCAAGCAGTTCTAGTGGAGTTTGGCAAGGATGTACGAAAGTTACTACGGCCTTAGCGCCAAACCGTTCCGGCTGCGGCCGGACCCGCATTTCTTCTTCGGCAGCAAGGGCCACAAGCGGGCCATGGCTTACCTGGAGTATGGCCTGTCGCAGGGCGAGGGCTTCATCGTCATCACGGGCGAAGTGGGCGCCGGCAAGACCACGCTGGTGCGCAACATGCTCAACACGCTGTCCTCGCAGCAGATCGTGGCGGCCCACATCGTCAACACCGCGCTCAATTCGGAGGACACGCTGCGCATGGTGCTGTCGGCCTTCGGCCTGCCCAGTGAGGACGCCAGCAAGAGCACCCTGCTGACGCGGCTGGAAGCCTTCCTGCGCGCCTGCGACCAGCAGGGCCGCCGCGCGCTGCTGGTGGTGGACGAGGCGCAGAACCTGACCCCGCGCACGGTGGAAGAGCTGCGCATGCTGTCGAACTTCCAGACCGACGACAAGTCGCTGCTGCAAACCTTCCTGCTGGGCCAGCCCGAGTTCCGCGCCACCCTGCACAGCCCGGACATGCAGCAGCTGCGCCAGCGCGTGATCGCCACCTACCACCTGGGGCCGATGGACGCGCAGGAAACCCAGGCCTACATCGAGCACCGCCTGCACACGGTGGGCTGGAACAACGACCCGGCCTTCACGACGGAGGCGCACGCCGCCATCTACGCCTATAGCGGCGGCATCCCGCGCATGACCAACGCGCTGTGCGACCGCCTGCTGCTGATGGGCTTCCTGGAGGAGCTGCACGAGTTCACCGGCGCCCACGTGGAAGACGTGATCAAGGACATCGCCACCGAATTCCAGGCGCCGCCGGAACCGGCCAAGGTGCAGGTCGACGAGGCCGACATGGCGGTCGTCAACGCGGCCTACCCGGACGGCATGGACGAGCGCATGATGCGGCTGGAGCGCTCGATGGGCTCGGTGCTCAACATCCTGAAGAAAATCGTCGCCGCGCCGCCTGCCGGCGCCGGCAGCGGCGCCGGCGCCAGCGCCGCCACCCAGGACAACAACGAATGAGCGCCTTCCGCATCCTGTGCGTGGTGGGAGCGCGCCCCAATTTCATGAAGATGGCGCCCATCATGGCGGCGCTGTCGGCGCTGCGCCCGCAGGTCGAGGTCAAGCTGGTGCACACCGGCCAGCACTACGACGTGGCCATGAACCACCAGTACTTCGAGGCGCTCGGCATCCCGTCGCCGGACATCAACCTGGAAGTCGGTTCCGGCAGCCACGCGCAGCAGACCGCCGAGGTGATGAAGAAGTTCGAACCGGCGCTCGATGAAGTGCGGCCGACCGCCGTGCTGGTGGTGGGCGACGTCAACTCCACCATCGCCTGCGCGCTGGTGGCGGCCAAGAAGGGCGTGCCGGTGATCCACGTGGAAGCGGGCCTGCGCAGCTTCGACCGCGCCATGCCGGAAGAAATCAACCGCGTGCTGACCGACCAGATTTCGGACCTGCTGTTTACCACCGAGGAAAGCGGCGAGGAGAACCTGCTGCGCGAAGGCGTGGCGGCGCACCGCATCCAGTTCGTCGGCAACGTGATGATCGACACCCTGGTGCGCAACCTGCCGCGCGCCGTGCCGGCTGCGGCCATCGTGGCCGGCGCCGGCCGCCCCGGCCTGGCCGACGGCGCCGGCGGCTACGCCGTGCTGACGCTGCACCGCCCGTCCAACGTGGACGACCCGGCCGTGCTGCGCACGCTGCTGGAAACGGCGGCCGCCATCGCGCGGCGCACCCCGGTGATCTTCCCGCTGCATCCGCGCACGCGCGGCATGATAGAGAAGGCCGGCCTGAACCACCTGGTTGACGGCCCGGACGTGCTGTTGCTGCCGCCCATGGGCTACCTGGAGATGCTGGGCCTGATGAAGCAGGCGCGCGTGGTGCTGACCGATTCCGGCGGCATCCAGGAAGAGACCACCGCGCTGGGCGTGCCCTGCATCACCCTGCGCAACAACACCGAGCGTCCGATCACGGTGGAGCAGGGCAGCAACACCATCGCGGGCCAGGACCCGGCGAAGATCCTCGCCATTTACGACGACGTGATGGCCGGCGGCGGCAAAGCCGGCCGCGTGCCGCGCTTCTGGGACGGCCAGGCCGCCGTACGTATCGCCGCCGCGCTGCAAGCGTGGATGCAGAACGGATGCAAAACATCATGACCACCGCCACCACCGCCGCCAAGGCCCCGATCCGCAACGCCATGACCATCGACGTGGAGGACTACTTCCAGGTCTCCGCCTTTGCGCCCTATATCGCGCGCGACAGCTGGCCGGAGCGCGAGTGCCGCGTGGAAGCCAATATCGACCGCATCCTGGCCATCCTGGAAGCGGGCAATGTGCACGCCACCTTCTTCACGCTGGGCTGGATCGCCGAGCGCTATCCGGCCATGGTCAAGCGCATCGTGGCCGGCGGCCACGAGCTGGCCAGCCACGGCTACGGCCACCTGCGCGCCTCCGACCAGGACCGCGCCGCCTTCATGCAGGACATCGGCAGCAGCAAGGCCATCCTGGAAGACCTGGGCGGCCAGGCGGTGCTGGGCTACCGCGCGCCGAGCTTCTCCATCGGCCACGGCAACCTGTGGGCGCTGGACGCGCTGCAGGTGGCGGGCTACCGCTACAGCTCCAGCATCTACCCGGTGCAGCACGACCACTACGGCATGCCGGACGCGCCGCGCTTCGCCTGGCACCCGGAAAACGCCGGCGGCCTGCTGGAAGTGCCGATCACCACCGTGCGCATGGGCTCGCGCAACCTGCCGGCCGGCGGCGGCGGCTATTTCCGCCTGCTGCCGTATTCGCTGTCGCGCTGGATGATGCGCAAGGTGAACCAGGAGGACGGCCAGCCCGCCATCTTCTACTTCCATCCATGGGAGATCGACCCCGGCCAGCCGCGTCCCGACGGCATCAACCTGAAGACGCGCTTCCGCCACTACGTCAACCTGGCCAGGATGGACGGCCGCATCCAGGCGCTCACGCGCGACTTCGCGTGGGACCGCATGGACCGCATCTTCCTGGGCCAGCCATGAGCGCCGTGATCGACGCCGCGCCCGCCGTGGCCACCCTGAAACTGCTCACTCCGGCCGACTACGGCCGCTGGGACGCCTTCGTGCGCGCCGCGCCGCAAGCCACCTTTTTCCACCTGAGCGCGTGGCAGACCCTGATCCAGCGCTGCTACGGCCACAAGACGTGGTTCTACTACGTGGAGCAGGACGGCGAGATCCAGGGCATCCTGGGCCTGTGCCAGATCAAGAGCCGCCTGTTCGGCCACTCGCTCAGCTCGCTGCCGTTCTGCGTGCACGGCGGCGTGGTGGCGCTGAACGACCACGCGCGCGCCATGCTGGACGCGGCCGCCGGCAAGCTGGCGGACGAACTGGGCGCCGGCCACCTGGAATACCGCAACATCGAACCGACCGGCAAGCCGGGCTGGCACGTGAAGGACTTGTACGTCACCTTCCGCAAAGCCATCAGCGCCAGCCACGAGGAAAACATGAACGCCATCCCGCGCAAGCAGCGCGCGATGGTACGCAAGGGCATCAAGTGCGGCCTCACGGCGGAAATCGACCAGACCGTGGAGCGCTTCTTCCACATCTACGCCACCAGCGTGCTGCGCCTGGGCACCCCGGTGTTCCCGAAGAAGTACTTCGCGCTGATCAAGGAACTGTTCGGCGAGCAGTGCGAAATCCGCATCATCGTCAAGGACGGCGAGCCGGTGGCCGGCGTCATGAGCTTCTTCTGGCGCGACGAAGTGCTGCCGTATTACGGCGGCAGCATGCCCATCGCGCGCGACGTGGCCGGCAACGACTTCATGTACTGGAATCTGATGGAAGCGTCGGTCGAGCGCGGGGTGCGGCTGTTCGACTTCGGGCGCAGCAAGCTCGGCACCGGCGCCTACGACTTCAAGAAGAACTGGGGCTTCACCGCCACGCCGCTGGCCTATGAATACCAGATGCACGCGGCCACCGAACTGCCGGACAACAATCCGCTGAACCCGAAATACCAGCTGTTCATCAAGCTGTGGAAGAAGCTGCCGCTGCCGGTGGCCAACCTGCTTGGACCGTATATCGTCCGCAGCCTGGGATAGCGCCATGGACAACCTGCTCCTGCTGGTGCACCGGATACCGTACCCGCCGAACAAGGGCGACAAGATCCGCTCCTACCATTTGCTCAAGCACCTGGCGGACCATTACCGCGTGCACCTGGCCACCTTCGTCGACGACGAGGACGACTGGCAGCACGTGCCGCGCCTGGAAGCGCTGACCGCCAGCGCGCACTTCGCGCCGCTGCATCCGAAGAAGGCGCGCGTGCGCAGCCTGGGCGCGCTGCTGGGCAACCGTTCGCTGTCGCTGGACTACTACCGCGACGCCGGCCTGCGGCGCTGGGTGGCCGACACCGTGCAGCGCGAAGGCATCAGCCGCATCGTGGTGTTCTCCTCGGCCATGGCGCAATACGCCGAAGCCTATCCCGACGCCACGCGGGTGGTCGATTTCGTCGACGTCGATTCCGACAAGTGGCGCCAGTACGCCGAGAAGAAGGCCTGGCCCATGAGCATGCTGTACGCGCACGAGGCGCGCCAGCTGCTGGCCTACGAGCGCCGCGTGGCGCGCGAGTGCGACGCGGCGCTGTTCGTGTCCGGGCCGGAGGCGGAGCTGTTCCGCAAGTTGGCGCCGGAAAGCGCGGCGCGCACCGGCCACTTCAGCAACGGCGTGGACACGGTGTACTTCGCGCCTGAGGGCGGCTACGCCAATCCCTATGCACAGGGCGAACAGGCGCTGGTGTTCACCGGCGCCATGGACTACTGGCCGAACATCGACGCCGTCACCTGGTTCGCGGAAGAAGTGCTGCCCGCCGTGCGCGCGCGCCATCCGCAGGCGGTGTTCTACATCGTCGGCGCGCGTCCCGCGTCCGAAGTGCAGCAGCTGGCCGGCCTGCCCGGCGTGGTGGTCACCGGCACCGTGCCGGACGTGCGGCCCTACGTGGCGCACGCCGCGCTGTGCGTGGCGCCGCTGCGCATCGCGCGCGGCATCCAGAACAAGGTGCTGGAAGCGATGGCCATGGCGCGCACGGTGGTGGTGTCGCCGCAGGCGCTGGAAGGCATCCAGGCCGAGCCGGGCCGCGAGCTGCTGCTGGCGGCCGACGCGCAAGCCTTCATCGCCACAGTCAACGGCGCGCTGGACCAGCCGGATGCGGCCATCGGCCGCGCCGCGCGCGCCACCGTTGAACACTTATACGGATGGAACAGCCATCTGGCCCAGGTCTGCGCCTTGCTGGAGGCCGGCCGCCCTGTAAGGAAAGAAGCATGACCTCCAGTATCCTCCCCTCGGCCGCCGCCGACGCTGCCAAGGCCGCGGCCAGCGCCGCCCCCGCGCCCGGCGCGCGCAAGGCCCTGCTGCTGCTTACCGTGGTGGCCTTGCTGCTGCCCTTCCTGGCCTATTTCGCCACCGCGCGCTCCATCGTCGAGATCTGGGACAGCTCCGGCACCTTCACCCACGGCTACGTGATCCTGCCGATCAGCCTGTGGCTGGTGTGGCAGCGCCGCGCCGTCATCGCGCAGCTGCCCGCCGCGCCGTACTGGCCGGCGCTGTTGCCGCTGGCCGCCTGCGGCGCCGGCTGGCTGCTGGCCGAATTCGGCGACGTGCAGATCGTGCGCCACTACGCCTTCGTCGCCATGCTGCCGCTGGTGGTGCTGGCGCTGCTGGGCAAGCGCATCGCCTGGGCGCTGGCCTTCCCGCTGGCCTTCCTGCTGTTCGCCGTGCCCTTCGGCGACGTGTTCATCAATCCGCTGATCGGCGTCACCGCCGACTTCACCGTGTGGGCGCTGCGCGCCACCGGCATCCCGGTGCTGCGCGACGGCACCAACTTCTCCATCCCTAGCGGCAACTGGTCGGTGGTGGAAGCGTGCAGCGGCGTGCGCTACCTGATCGCCTCGATCACGCTGGGCTGCCTGTACGCCTACCTCACCTTCCGCAGCACCTGGCGCCGCGCGCTGTTCATCCTGGCCTCGGTGCTGGTGCCCATCCTGGCCAACGGCCTGCGCGCCTACATGATCGTGATGCTGGGCCACCTGAGCGGCATGACGGTGGCGGTCGGCGTCGACCACCTGATTTACGGCTGGCTGTTCTTCGGCCTGGTGATGTTCCTGCTGTTCTGGCTGGGCAGCCTGTGGCGTGAGGACGCGCCGCCGGACGAGCAGAGCGCGCCGGCGCGCTGCGCCGCCGAGGCGGCGGCGTCGGCCGCCAGCGCGCCGCTCGGCCGCTTCGCCGCCGCCGTGCTGGCGATTGCCGTCTGCGTCGGCGCGTGGCCGGCCTATGCGGCCTGGCTGGAGCAGCGCGAAGGCGCGGCCGCGCCGGCCGAACTGTCCGGCTTCGCGGCCGCCTGGCCGCAGACCACGCCGTTCGTGCAATGGACGCCGAGCTACCCGGCCGCCAGCGCCGAACTGCAGCAGTACTACGCGATCGGCGCCGGCCATCCGGTCGGCGTGCACCTGCGCTACTACCGCAAGCAGGACCACAACACCAAGCTGATCAGCTCGGTGAACCGGATGGCGGGGGAAAAAGATCCGAACTGGCAGAGCGTGGCCTCCGCGCTGCGCGAGGAAAACGTGGGCGGCCGCGTGCTGGCGGTGCGCGAGAGCACGCTGGCCGGCGCCGGCGGCCGCATGCTGGTGTGGAACTGGTACTGGGTGGACGGCCGCTACACCGCCAACGATTACCTCGGCAAGGTGCTGCAGGTGAAGCAGAAGGTGTTCACCGGTAGCGACGACGGCGCCGCCGTCATGGTCTTCTCGCCGTTCGAAGACAAGCCGGAAGCGGCGCGCGCCGCCATGCGCGCGTTCCTCGCGGCGAACCTGGCGCGGGTGGATGCCGCCCTGGACGCGAACAAACGCAAATAAGCAGCGTAAACAGAATACTGAAACTGGGAAAGCGCGGGACATCATGTGTGGAATAGTCGGAATTTTTGATACGCGCGGCACGCGCGAAATCGACCGTGCGCTGCTGGCGCGCATGAACGAAACGCAGCATCATCGCGGCCCGGACGAGGCCGACCTGTACATCGAGCCGGGCGTGGGCTTCGGCCACCGCCGCCTGTCGGTGATCGACGTGGCGGCCGGCCTGCAGCCGCTGGGCAACGAGGACGGCAGCGTCATGGTCTGCTACAACGGCGAGATCTACAACTACCGCGAGCTGACCGAGGAACTGAAAGGCCTGGGCCACACCTTCCGTACCCGCTGCGACACCGAAGTGATCGTGCACGCGTGGGAGGAGTGGGGCGAGGACTGCGTGCACCGCTTCCGCGGCATGTTCGCCTTCGGCCTGTGGGACCGCAACCGGCAGGTGATGTTCCTGGGCCGCGACCGCATGGGCGTCAAGCCGCTGTACTACAGCATGCTGCCGGACGGCTTCTTCGCTTTCAGCTCCGAGCTGAAAGCGCTGCGCACCCTGCCGGGGCTGAACCGCGAGATCGATCCGCAGGCGGTGGAGGACTATTTCGCCTACGGCTACGTGCCGGAACCGAAGACCATCTTCAAGGGCGCGCTCAAGCTGTCGCCCGGCTTCACCCTGCTGCAGAAAGTCGGCGCGCCGATGGCCCAGCCCAAGCAGTACTGGGACGTGCCCTTCAAGCTGCACGGCGCCATGTCCGACGAGGACGCGCAGGAAGAGCTGCTGACCCGCATCCGCGAGGCGGTCAAGATCCGCCTGGTGGCCGAGGTGCCGCTGGGCGCCTTCCTGTCCGGCGGCGTCGATTCGAGCGCGGTGGTGGCGATGATGGCCGGCCTCAACGAAGGCCCGGTGCACACCTGCTCGATCGCCTTCAACGACAAGGCTTACGACGAATCCGAATACGCCTCCATGGTGGCCGCGCAGTACAAGACCGACCACTACACCGAGACCGTGGACACCGACGACTACGGCCTGCTCGACACCCTGGCGCACCTGTACGACGAGCCGTTCGCCGACAGCTCGGCGATCCCCACCTACCGCGTGTGCCAGCTGGCGCGCAAGCGCGTCACGGTGGCGCTGTCGGGCGACGGCGGCGACGAGAACCTGGCCGGCTACCGCCGCTACCGCTACGCCATGGCCGAGCAGAACGTGCGCGGCCGCATTCCGGACAGCCTGCGCAAGCCGGTGTTCGGCACCCTGGGCCGGTTGTATCCGAAGGCCGACTGGGCGCCGCGCGTGTTCCGCGCCAAGACCACCTTCGAAGCGCTGGCGCGCGACGCGGTGGAAGGCTATTTCCACGGCGTGACCATCATGTCCGACGCCATGCGCGACAAGCTGCTCAGCCCGGGCTTCCGCGCCGGCCTGCAGGGCTACCGCGCCATCGACGTGATGCGCGGCCATGCCGCCAAGTCACCCACCGACGATCCGCTGTCGCTGATCCAGTACATCGACATGAAGACCTACCTGCCGGGCGACATCCTGACCAAGGTGGACCGCGCGTCGATGGCGCACGCGCTGGAAGTGCGGGTGCCGCTGCTGGACCACAAGCTGGTGGAATGGATTTCCGGCCTGCCGTCGAACATGAAGCTGCGCGGCGGGGAGGGCAAGTACGTGTTCAAGAAGAGTCTGGAGGCGCACCTGCCGCACGACATCCTGTACCGCAAGAAGATGGGCTTTGCGGTGCCGCTGGCGGCGTGGTTCCGCGGCCCGCTGGCGCAGCGCGTGCGCGATTCGCTGCTGGGGCCGATGCTGGCCGACACTGGCATTTTCAACAAGGCCTTCCTGCACGAGCTGGTGGAGCACCACCAGTCCGGCCGCCGCGACTACAGCGCGCCGATCTGGACCTTGCTGATGTTCGAAGCCTTCCTGCGCAAGGAAATGGCAGCATAAAGAACGGCCGAAAAAAATGGCCGCTTCGGCGGCCATTTTCGTTTCAGGCGGCTTCGGTCGCCGCCGGCAGCGCCAGGGTGCGCAGGCAGATGTCCTCGAACACCCGCGCCGCCTTCTCGTGGCCGAAGCGTTCCTCCACCAGCTGCCGCGCGCGCCGCGCCAGGCCGTCGCGCAGGGCGCCGTCGGCCAGCAGCTGCAGCAGCGCGTCCGCCATCGCGGCCGGGTCGTCGCGCTCCAGGTAATGCACGTCCTTGTCCGCGTCCAGCCCCTCGATGCCGATCGCGGTCGACACCACCGGGCAGCCCATGGCCATCGCCTCGAAGGCCTTGATGCGCGTGCCTCCGCCCACCAGCAGCGGAATCACGAACGCATGCGCCTGGTGCACATAAGTGCGCACGTCGTCCACGAAGCCGGTGAACTCCACGTTGGACGTCGCGCGCGCCAGCGCCTGCAGCGAGGCCGGCGGGTTGCGTCCCACGATCACGAAGCGCGCTTCCGGCCGCGCCGCCAGCACTTTCGGCCACACCTGGCCCAGGAAGAACTGGATGCCGTCGATATTCGCGGCCCAGTCCATGGACCCGGTAAACACCACGGTGGGCAGCGTGGCCGCGTCCACCGCGGGCGGGTCTTGGTAGGAGAAGAAGTCCAGGTCCACGCCGGTGGGAATGGCGTACGACTCGGCCACCTGGTAGGTGTCCTTGAAGAAGCGCGCGTCGCGCTCGGAGACGGCGATCACGCTGTCGAAGCTGCGCAGCGCGTCGCCTTCGAACTGCGCCATCTTGGCGTGCTGCGAACCCCACAGCCAGCGCTTGTGCGGACCGCTGGCCTGCTTGGCGTGGCGCGCGAAAATCTCCGCTTCCACGTTGTGCGTGAAGCAGGTGCTGCGCGCGCGCAGGCCGGCCGGGCGCAGCACGGCCGAGTGCACGAAGTCGAACACCATCAGGTCGATATCGGGCCGCTGCGCCAGCTGGCGCACCGCGTCCATGCCGGGCCGGGTCTTGTCGTTGGCCACGTTCACCGGCAGGCTGCCCAGCAGGTCGAAGGCGCGCCGCCACATGGGACGGTGCGGCGCCGGCTGCCACGGCACGAACTCGTCGCACACGCCGGAAATTTCCTTGCTCCAGCGGCGCGCCTGCTCCGGCGTGGCCGCGCTCAGCAGCGTCACGTGGAAGGCGCCGCCCTTCAGGCCGCGCAGGATATTGGTGCTGCGGATCTTGCCGCCCGCGTCGTTCGGAAACAGGAACACGGGCGAGATGAAGACCAGCTTCGGCTTGGAACCGTTCACCAGCAGATGCCCTCGTACTGTGCGCCCGGCGCGTCGCGCAGCTCGGCGTAGCCGGACAGGTCGATGATGCGGCGGCCCTTGGCGCGCGAGACGATGGCCTGGCGCGCCTCGGCGTCGGCGTGGCCGATGACGATGATCTCGGCGTCGTGCAGCGCCGCTTCCGGCGTGTCGCGCAGCAGCTTGTCCAGGTGCGGGATTTCCTGCTCGATGAATTCCTTGTTCTTGCCCAGCAGGCGGCTGATCTTGACGAAGCGGTCGAAGATGGCCAGCTCGAAGCCCTTGCCCAGCATGCGCTCGGCCAGCACCACCAGCGGCGAGTCGCGCATGTCGTCGGTGCCCGGCTTGAAGGCCAGGCCGAACAGCGCCACTTTCTTGCGGCCGTTTTTGGCGATCATGTCGTAGGCGCGCTTGATGTGCGCCTCGTTCGAGTCGAGCAGGGCCGACAGCGTGGGAATCGGCACGTCCAGGTCGCGCGCCATGGTCAGGAAGCCTTTGACTTCCTTCGGCAGGCAGGAGCCGCCGAAGGCGAAGCCGGGGCGCAGGTAGGCCGGCGAGATGTTCAGCTGCGTGTCCTGGCAGAAGATCTTCATCACTTCGCGGCCGTCCAGGTTGCAGGCCTTGAGCACCGAGCCGGCTTCGTTGGCGAACACGATCTTCATCGCGTGGAACACATTGCACAGGTACTTCACCGATTCGGCGATCTGCGTGGTGGTGCGTTCGAATTTGCCCGGCAGGCCCTGGTACATTTCTTCCATGGCCTGGTAGCCGGCCTCGCCCAGGCTGCCGACCACGGTCTGCGGCGGGTTGTGGAAGTCCTTGACGGAGCTGCCTTCGCGCAGGAACTCGGGATTGAACACCAGCGACAGGCCTTCGCCGATCTTGCGGCCGGACGCCTCCAGCAGGATGGGCAGGATGCGCTCTTCGGTGGTGCCCGGCGGCACGGTGCTGCGCAGCACGATGACGTGCGCGCCCTTCTTCTTGCGCAGGGTGGCGCCGATGGAGCGCACCACCGCGTCCACCGCGGTCAGGTTGGGCGAGTAGTTGGGGTTGGACGGCGTGGCCACCGAGATCAGCGACACGTCCGAGTTCAACACCGCGTCTTCCACGTCGTGCGTGGCGCGCAGCTTGCCGCCGGCCACGGCCTTGGAGATCAGCTCGTTGATGCCTTCCTCCACCACCGGCGACTGGCCGTCGTTGATCATCTTCACCTTGAGCGGATTGGTGTCGACACCGATCACTTCATGGCCTAGTTCAGGCAGGCAGCCGCACGATACCGCGCCCACGTAACCGAGTCCGAATACAGAAATTTTCACGGCAATCCTTTCAGTTGTTTGGCGCGCGCCACGGCAGATACCAGTCGCGGAAACGGGACAGGCCGGTTTCCAGCGTGGTGGTCGGCGTAAAGCCGACCCAGTCGCGCAGCTTGTCGATGGCCGCGTACGTGGCCGGCACGTCGCCCGGCTGCATCGGCAGGAAATTCATGTTCGCGTTCACGCCCAGCACCCGTTCCAGGGTCTGGATGAACTCCAGCACGCGCACCGGCTGGTGGTTGCCGATGTTGAAGACGGCGTGCGGCGCCTTGCCTTCGCCGGCCGTCTGCGGCTTGTGCAGCAGGCGCACCACGCCTTCGACGATGTCGTCGATATAGGTGAAGTCGCGGCTCAATTTGCCTTCGGCGAAAACGGGTATCGGCTCGCCGCGCATCATCTTCTCGGCAAAGCTGAAATAGGCCATGTCCGGGCGGCCCCACGGTCCATAGACGGTGAAGAAGCGCAGGCCGGTGGCGGGCAGGGCGAACAGGTGGCTGTAGGAGTGCGCCATCAGTTCGTTGGCCTTCTTGGTGGCGGCGTACATCGACACCGGACCGTCGGTCTTGTCGTCCTCGCTGAACGGCAGGCTGGCGTTGGCGCCGTACACGCTGCTGCTGCTGGCGTACAGCAGGTGCTGCACCTTGTGGTGGCGGCACGCTTCCAGCATGTGGCCGAACGCCACCAGGTTGGACTGCACGTAGGCACCCGGATTGTCGATCGAATAGCGCACCCCGGCTTGCGCCGCCAGGTGCACCACCAGCGCCGGCTGCTCGCGCTCGAACAGCGCCTGCACCTGCGCGCCGTCGGCCAGTTCCACCGTGTGGCAGGCAATGCCGGCAGGCGCCAGCAGCGCCTGCACACGGCCGGTCTTCAGGCGCGGATCGTAATAGTCGTTGAAATTGTCGCAGCCCACCACTTCGTGGCCCATGGCCGCCAGGCGCGCAGCCACGGCGCTGCCGACGAAGCCGGCCGCACCCGTCACCAGCACCTTTTGCAACGCGCCGCCCATGCCGCCGCTCATGTATTCGGCGCGTGGTTGATGCGCCCTATGCCTTCATAGGACAGGCCGGCAGCGGTCACCGCTTCCAGGTCGTAGATGTTGCGGCCGTCGAACACCGCCTTGGCGCGCAGGTTGGCGGCCAGGTAGCGGAAGTCCGGCGAGCCGAATTCCTTCCACTCGGTCACCAGCACCAACGCGTCCGAATCCAACGCCGCCTCCTTGGCCGAGGCGGCCAGGAACAGCAGGTCCTGGCAGCGCGCCTGGCCGTGTTCGGCCAGCAGCAGGCGCTCGGCTTCCTTGCTGGCCACCGGGTCGTAGGCGCGCACCTTGCAGCCGGCCGCGAACAACGCGCGGATCAGCACCAGGCTGGGCGCCTCGCGCATGTCGTCGGTGTTCGGCTTGAAGGCCAGGCCCCACAGCGCGATGGTCTTGCCGTGCAGCGCGCCGGCGCTGCCGAAATGGCGCACCAGCTTATCGAACAGCACATTCTTCTGGCGCTCGTTGACGTCCTCGGTGGCCTGCAGGATGCGCAGCGGCTGGTCGAAGTCGGCCCCGGTGCGTATCAGCGCCTTCACGTCCTTCGGGAAGCAGGAGCCGCCGTAGCCCATGCCGGCATACAGGAATTGCGGGCCGATGCGCGGGTCCTTGCCCATGCCCAGGCGCACCGCCTCGATGTCGGCGCCCAGCAGCTCGGCCAGGTTGGCCAGCTCGTTCATGAAGCTGATGCGGGTGGCCAGCATGGCGTTGGCGGCGTACTTGGTCAGCTCGGCGCTGCGCACGTCCATCTCGATGAACTTCTCGTGCTGGCGGCTGAACGGCGCGTACAGCTGGCGCATCAGCTTCATCGCCGACGGGCTGTCGCTGCCGACGATGATGCGGTCCGGGCGCGTGAAGTCTTCCAGCGCCGCGCCTTCCTTCAGGAATTCGGGATTGCTCACCACGTCGAAATGCACCTCGGCGCCGCGCCTGGCCAGCTCGCCGGCGATGGCGGCGCGCACCTTGTCGCCGGTGCCGACCGGCACGGTGGACTTGTCGACCACCACCACCGGCCTGGTGATGCGCTGGCCGATGCTGCGCGCGGCCGCGAGGATGTACTGCAGGTCGGCGCTGCCGTCTTCGTCAGGCGGGGTGCCCACCGCGAGGAAGATCACGTCCGCGTGCGCCACCGCCTCGTCGTAGCTGGTGGTGAACAGCAGCCGCTCGGCGGCCACGTTGCGCGCCACCAGCGTATCGAGGCCGGGTTCGTGGATGGGAATGCCGCCGCTGTTGAGGAGCGCGATCTTGCGCTCGTCCACATCCAGGCACAAAACGGTGTTGCCGACATCGGCAAAACAGGCTCCGGTCACGAGACCGACGTAGCCTGAGCCTATCACTGAAATATTCATAATTCGTGCCTGTAGACTGAATGCCGTGAGGGGCGAGAGGCGGATTGCGCTTGGCCGTCCAAGCGTAGCTCTTGCGTAATTGTACTTTCAATTTTATTATCAGTAAACGTGCCGCAGTGCGGCGTAACGCCCACCGGTCCATACCTCAGAAAATGAAGCTACTCACCTTCAGCACCTTATTTCCCAACGAGCAACACGCAGGCCATGGCATCTTCGTCGAAACCCGGCTGCGCTATCTGTTAGCCAGCGGCAAGGCCACCTCGCGCGTTGTTGCTCCAGTACCATGGTTCCCCTCGAGCAACCCCCGTTTCGGCGAGTACGCCAGCTACGCCAAAGTGCCGCGCCACGAGGAGCGGCACGGCATCCAGGTGAGCCATCCGCGCTATATCAGCCTGCCCAAGATCGGCATGCGGGTGGCGCCGCTGCTGCTGGCGCGCGCCGCCAAGCGCGAGATCGGCCGCATCCTGGACGAGGGCTACGACTTCGACCTGATCGACGCGCACTACTTTTACCCGGACGGCGTGGCCGCCGTGATGCTGGGCAAGTACTTCAACAAGCCGGTGGTGATCACCGCGCGCGGCACGGACATCAATTTAATTCCGCAATATTCGTTGCCTAGGCGCATGATTTTGTGGGCTGCGCGCAACGCCCAGGGCATGATCACCGTGTGCCAGGCGCTAAAAGATGAAATGGTGCAACTCGGCGTGGACCCGGACCGGGTGACGCCGCTGCGCAACGGTGTGGATTTGCAACGCTTTGCACCGTTGCCGGAACGCGACGCCGTGCGCAGCGAACTGGGCCTGAACCGCTACACCTTGCTGTCGGTCGGCTACCTGATCGAGCGCAAGGGGCACGAATTGATCATCGCCGCGCTGCCGGCGCTGCCGGACGCCGAACTGCTGATCGCCGGCAGCGGCCCGGACCGCGCCAAGCTGGAGGCGCTGGCGGTGCAGCTGGGCGTGGCGGACCGGGTGCAGTTCCTCGGCCCGGTGGCGCAGCCCGAATTGAAGCGCTATTACAACGCGGCCGACGCCATGGTGCTGGCCTCCAGCCGCGAAGGCTGGGCCAACGTGCTGCTGGAAGCGATGGCCTGCGGCACGCCGGTGGTGGCCAGCAATGTGTGGGGCACGCCGGAGGTGGTGGCGGCCCCGGCGGCGGGCGTGCTGATGCGCGAACGCACGCCGCTGGGGGTGGCGGACGCGGTGAAGGCGCTGCGCGCCGCGCCCCCCGAGCGCGCCGCCACGCGCCGCTACGCCGAGCTGTTCAGCTGGGACGCCACCACCGAAGGCCAGCTGCGCCTGTTCGGCGACATCCTGCAGGGCCGCAGCACGCCGGTGTGGCAGCCGGCCGGCGCGCGCCCCGGAGTGCGCCCATGAGTGTGCCTATGATCGCGATGCATGCGGCCAGGCAGGCCGCCGGCGCGCCGGCCGGGGAGCGCGCCGACCTGCCGGCCGCGGCGGCGGCCGACACGCGCCCGCTGGTGCTGCACGTGATCCACCACCTCGTCATGGGCGGGCTGGAGAACGGCCTGGTCAACCTGATCAACACCATGCCGGCCGAGCGCTACCGCCACGCCATCCTGTGCGTGGAGAACTACAACGACTTCCGCCTGCGCATCCAGCGCCAGGACGTGGAAGTGTATGCGCTGCACCGTTCGCGCATCGGCATCTGGCGCATGCGGCTGGAAATGCTGCGCCTGTTCCGCCGCCTCAAGCCGGCCATCGTCCACTCGCGCAATATGTCCGGGCTGGACGCGCTGCTGCCGGCGCGCCTGGCCGGCGTGCGCGCCTGCGTGCACGGCGAGCACGGCTGGGACGTGGGCGACCTGGACGGCAGCCAGTGGAAGCCGGCGCTGCTGCGCCGCCTGCACGCGCCGCTGATCGACCGCTACATCACCGTCTCGCAGGACCTGGCGCGCTACCTGGCGCGGCGCGTCGGCGTGGCGCAGCCGCGCATCAAACAGGTCTACAACGGCGTGGACACCGCGCGCTTCGTGCCGCGCGCGGCGGGCGCGCCCCGGCCCGCCTTGCCGGACGGCTTCGCCGCGCCGGACGACATCCTGATCGGCACCGTGGGACGCCTGCAGCCGGTGAAGGACCAGGCCACCCTGCTGCGCGCCTTCGCCCGCCTGCGCGACACGCAGCCCGGGCTGTGGCCGCGCCTGCGCCTGGCGGTGGTCGGCGGCGGCCCGCTGGAGCAGGCCCTGCATGACTTGGTGGCCGAGCTGGGCGTGCAGCGGCAAGTGTGGCTGTCCGGCGCGCGCGACGACGTGCCCGCCATCCTGGCCAGCCTCGACGTGTTCGTGCTGCCCTCGCTGTCCGAAGGCATTTCCAACACCATCCTGGAAGCCATGGCCTGCGGCCTGCCGGTGCTGGCCACCGGCGTGGGCGGCAACCTCGAGCTGGTGCGCGACGGCGCCTGCGGGCGCTACTTCAGACCGGGCGACGTGGACGGCCTGGCGGCCTTGCTGGCGGCCTACGGCGGCGACGCGCAACTGCGCGGCGCGCACGGCGCAGCCTCGCGCAAGATAGCAGTGGAGGAATTCAGCATGGCGGCTATGGTCAACAACTACATGGCGGTGTACGACAGCACCGCGCGGCGCGCATGACGGCGGCGCCACTGCAGACCGGCACCGCGCGCGGCACCTTCTGGCTGATCCACCTGCTGCTGGCGGCGCTGGTCGGCCTGCTGTTCCTGGGCGCCCACGCCGACGGTTCCTACTGGTGGAGCGACGCCCCGCGCCATGCGCTGAACGGCGTGTTCGTCAAGGATCTGATCGCGGCCGCGCCGTGGTCCGACCCGTCGCGCTACGCCTACGACTACTACGCGCAGTATCCCGCGCTCACCATCCTGTTCTACCCGCCGCTGTTCTACGCCATCAGCGCGCCGTTCTACGCGCTGTTCGGCGTGTCCGAAGGCACGGCGCTGCTGGTGGTGGCGCTGCACTACGTGGCCTTTGCGTGGGGCGCGTGGGCCCTGTTCCGCTGCTGGCTGCCGGCCTGGCCGGCCGCCGCCGCCGCCGCCATGCTGGCGCTGCTGCCCGAGATCGCCTTCTGGGGCCGCCAGGTGATGCTGGAAGTGCCCAGCCTGGCCTTCTTCATCTGGAGCGCGGCGCTGTTTACGCGCTACCGCCATGCGGGACATGCGCGCCCGCTGCTGCTGTACGGCGCCGCCGCCTTGCTGCTGCTGGCCATGTACACCAAGCTCACCGCCGGCTTCCTGGCGCTGGCCTTTGCCGGCACCCTGCTGTACGAGCGCCGCGCCGCGGCGCTGAAGGACCGCCATGTGTGGCTGGCCGCGCTGATCGCCTGCATCGGCCTGATCCCGCTGCTGGTGCTGACGGTGAAGTTCGGCCAGGCCAACATCCAGTCCGCCTCCGGCATCAACGATTCGCTGGTGTCGCGCCGCTCGCTGGCCGGCTGGTTGTGGTATCTGCGCCAGTTCCCCGGCCAGCTGGGCTGGGCCATGCTGGCGGCCGGCGCTGCCGGCATGCTGGCCGCCGCCGTGGCGGCCGTGCGCCGCCGCAGCGTGGACGGGATCGGCGGCCTGAGCCGCGCCGACGCCGTGTTCTGGCTGCTGTGGCTGGTGGCCGGCTATCTGTTCTTCTCCGCCATCGACCTGAAGGAAGCGCGCCACAGCGTGTACATCCTGCCGCCGGTGGTGCTGGCCGCCGCCCTGCTGCTGATGCGCGTGCCGCAGCCGCGCCGGCGCGGCGCCGCGCTGGCCGCGCTGACGGCGGCGGTGGCCCTGCAGACCGTGCTGATGCGGCCGGTGGCCTACGTGGGCGGCTACGCCGAAGCGGCGCAGCTGGTGTCTGAAAAAGCGCCGAAGGACAGCAGCGTGCTGTTCTCCGGCTACCGCGACGGCTCCTTCGTGTTCAACATGCGCACCCGCGAGGAGCGCCGCGACCTGACCGTGGTGCGGGCCGACAAGATGCTGCTGAACGTGGCGGTGCGGCGCGAGCTGGGCGTGAAGGAGCACGACTTGAGCGAGGCGGACATCCTCAGCCAGATCAACGACCTGAACGTGAGCTACCTGGTGGTGCAGCCCGGCTTCTGGAACGACCTGGCGGTGATGCAGCGCTTCGAGCGCGTGCTGGCCGCGGGCCAGTTCGAAGAGGTGGCGCGCATTGCCACGCCCAACAACGTCAAGGCCTACGAAAAGGAACTGGTCGTTTACCGCAACAAGGCGCCGTCCGGCCGCCGCGCCGGCCCGCGCAGGCTGGACCTGCCCATCATCAACCGCTCGATTGACGCTGGCGCAAAATAATTTTGCGGTTGCAACAATTGGAGATAATCTGGGGGGAATCGCTGGCTATACTGGAATTTCCCAGCGAGCCCCCACCCCCGCCTCGCGTATCGAACCCTTACCCGACAAGGACATGCGATGCGCCAGAATACCCCCGTTACCCAGAATGAATACGTGCTCGAGGACGGCAAGACCATCGTCTCGACCACGGACCTGCAGGGCAATATCAATTACGCCAATCCCTACTTCGTCGAAGTGAGCGGTTTTACCGAAGCCGAGCTGCTGGGCGCGCCGCAGAACATCCTGCGCCATCCGGACATGCCGGCGCAAGCGTTCGCCGACCTGTGGGCCACCATCAAGGACGGCATGCCGTGGACCGGCATGGTGAAGAACCGCTGCAAGAACGGCGACTTCTACTGGGTGCTGGCCAATGTCACGCCGGTGATAGAAAACGGCAGGCCGGTCGGCTATATGTCGGTGCGCACCAAGCCCAGCCGCCAGCAGGTGGCGCAGGCCGACGCGCTGTACCGGGAAATCAAGGCCGGCAATCCGAACGGCCTGCGCATCCGCAACGGGCGCGTGCTGCGCAGCGGCGCGCTGGCCCGGCTCAACGAACTGCGCAAGCTGTCGGTGGCCAGCCACCTGGGCATCAACTGCGCCTGGCTCACCGCCAGCATGCTGGTGTTCGCGGCGGCCTTCTGGAGCATGGACAGCCGCCACGGCGGCTGGCTGGGCGCCGGCGCGCTGCTGGCGGCGGCCATCGTGCTGTATTTCTGGTACAGCCTGCACCGCGCCATCGTCGGTCCGCTGCGGCGCGCCACCCTGGCCGCGCGCAAGATGGCGGGCGGCGACCTGACCGGCGTGATCGACGTGCCGCGCGACGACGACATGGGCCAGCTGCTGTCGGCGCTGCGCCAGATGAACGTGAACCTGCACAGCATCATCGGCGACGTGCGCAGCAATTTCGACGAGATCAAGCAGGCCACCACCGAGATCGCCAGCGGCAACCAGGACTTGTCCGGGCGCACCGAGTCGCAGGCCAGCAGCCTGCAGCAGACCGCCGCCAGCATGGAGCAGCTCACCACCAATGTGCAGCAGAGCGCCACCAGCGTCGCCAGCGCCAATCAGCTGGCCGAGGCCGCCTCGCAGATCGCCGGGCAGGGCGGCGCCCTGGTGTCGCAGGTGGTGACCACCATGGACGACATCAGCACGTCTTCGCGCAAGATCCTCGACATTATCGGCCTGATCGACGGCATCGCCTTCCAGACCAACATCCTGGCCTTGAACGCGGCGGTGGAAGCGGCCCGCGCCGGCGAGCAGGGCAGGGGCTTCGCGGTGGTGGCGAGCGAAGTGCGCAACCTGGCGCACCGCTCGGCCGGCGCGGCCAAGGAGGTCAAGCAACTGATCGACCTGTCGATCGAAAAGGTCAACGCGGGCACGGTGCTGACCGGGAACGCGGGCGCCACCATGAACGAGGTGATCAAGTCGGTGAGCCGGGTCAGCAGCGTGATGGACGAAATTTCCACCGCCACCCAGGAGCAGGGCAACGGCATCGTGCAGGTGAACCAGGCGGTGATCCATATCGACGACATCACGCAGCAGAACGCGGCGCTGGTGGAACAGGCGGCAGCGGCCGCCGCCAGCCTGGCGCAGCAGGCCGAGTGCGTGGCGCAGGCGATGGCGGTGTTCAAGCTGCGCGAGCGGGCCGCGCAGCGCGCCCCGGCGGCGCCCGGCACCGTGCGGGCCTTCCCGGCCGGCGGCCGCGCGCCCGCCCCGCCTGCCGCAGTCCCTGCGCCGGTACGCGCCAAGGTGCGCCAGCTGGCCTGACCGAGTTTGTCTCCTCCCCGAGCTGACGCGCGTTCTCCCCGGTGAAGTGGGTGTCATGTCCGTGTAATATAGCGGAGTAATTCACCGGGGAAATTTTTATGCGTCGGACCGTCCTGCTGGCCTTGTTTGCCAGCTTAGTTGCCACCTCATCTTTCAACCTCGCCGCCGCTGCGCCGGCGCCCGCCGCCGATCCGCGCCTGGACGGCATCAAGCAGATCGAGCGCAATGCCTGCGTACGCCTGGGCAATACCGGGCCGGGCGCGCCCAAGAACCTGAAGCTGGCGCCCAAGTACTGCGAGTGCGTGGCCAGGACCTATTGGGACATTATTCCGAAAGCCGAGATCGACGAAGTGATGAACAACGGCCAGTCGGCCGCCGTGGACAAGCGCAGGGAAGAGCGCATGGCGGACGCGCGCGCGGCCTGCCGGGTGCCATGAGGGTCAGCCTGACCGTCCAGGGCTGGGAGTTCGACGCCGCCGACGGCAGCACCTTGCTGATGGCGGCGCAGCAGGCTGGCATCCGCCTGCCCAGCTCGTGCCGCAACGGCACCTGCCGCACCTGCATCTGCCACATGGGCAGCGGCAGCGTGCGCTACCTGGTCGAGTGGCCGGGCCTGAGCGCGGAGGAAAAGCGCGAAGGCTACATCCTGCCCTGCGTGGCCGTGGCCCAGTCCGACCTGGAACTGGCGGTGCCGGCCGCGCGCAAAATCCCGGCCCCCGGCTAGTCTCCGCCGGTCTCGCCCCGGCGCAGCCTGCTCAGCAGCGCGTCGGCGCTGCCGCTGAGCGGCAAGCCGTGCTGGCGCAGCATCTGGATGTGCAGCACCAGGTTTTCCAGCACCAGCTTGGCCGCCACCGCCATCAGGGTCAGGCGCCGGTCCTCCTCGCTGAAGGACGCCATGGCGTCCGCCATTTCCACCAGGTGGCTGGCCACCAGGGCGCGCAAATCCTGCTCTTCGAAAGGCAGGTCGGCGAAATCGATCGGGTCTTCCTGTTCCACTTCCAGCATCAGCGCTTCCAGTTCCGCACGCGAGATCGACATCTGTTGCTCCTGTGGTTGCCCTGACTGCATTTTAGACCTAAGCTGATCCGATCCGCGCTAGAATTTCCGGTCCAGGAGCACGGTTGGAGCTATCGATGGCGCACATCATTTTTACGCAGCAACTTGCCCGCTTCCTGCCCGTGCCCCGGCTCGAGGTGCAGGCGGCCGACCTGCGCGCCGCGCTGGACGCCGCCTTCGCCGGCAACCAGCGCCTGCGCGGCTACGTGCTGGACGACCAGGGCCGCCTGCGCGAGAACGTGGTGGTCTTCATCGACGGCCGGCGCAGCCGCGACCGCGCGCGGCTGGACGACGCGCTGCGCCCCGATTCCCAGATCTATATCTTGCAAGCACTTTCAGGAGGCTGACATGGCAGACCGCGCGTATCTCGCAACCCGCAAGGGCTTGTTCGAGCTGGCCGCAAAGAACGGCGAATGGAAACTGGACAGCCACCATTTTCTTGGCGAGCCGGTCAGCCAGGTGCTGGCGGACGAGCGCGACGGCGCCGTGTACGCGGCGCTCAACCTGGGCCACTTCGGCGCCAAGCTGCACCGGCGCGACGCCGGCAGCGATGCGTGGACCGAAGTGGCGGTGCCGGTCTACCCGCCCAAGCCGGAGGGCAGCGAGGACAAGACCGACTGGACGCTGCGCCAGATCTGGTGCCTGGAGGCGGGCGGCAAGGACGAACCGGGCGTGCTGTGGGCCGGCACCCTGCCGGGCGGCCTGTTCAAGTCCAGCGACCGGGGCGGCAGCTGGCAGCTGGTGGAGTCGCTATGGAACCTGCCCGAGCGCACCCAATGGATGGGCGGCGGCTACGACGTGGCCGGCATCCACAGCGTGTGCGTGGACCCGCGCGACAGCCGCAGCATCCTGGTCGGCGTGTCCGTCGGCGGCGCCTGGCTCAGCACCGACGGCGGCGCCAGCTGGGCCTTGCGCGCCAGCGGCATGGTGGCCGGCTACATGCCGCCCGAGCTGGCCGAAGACGGCGTGGCCCAGGACCCGCACCGCATCGTGCGCTGCGAAGGCGAGCCCGACAAATTATGGTGCCAGCACCACAGCGGCATCTGGCGCAGCGTGGACAACGGCGCGCGCTGGACCGAGGTGAAGGACGTGCAGCCGTCCAGTTTCGGCTTCGCGGTGGCGGTGCACCCGCGCGACGGCGACACGGCCTGGTTCGCGCCCGGCGTGGCCGACCAGCAGCGCATCCCGGTGGACGCGGCCATGGCCACCACCCGCACCACCGACGGCGGCGCCACGTTCACGGCGCAGCGCAACGGCCTGCCGCAGGAACACTGCTACGACCTGGTGTACCGCCACGGCCTGGCGGTGGCGGAGGACGGCAAGACCTTGCTGATGGCGTCCACCACCGGCGGCGTGTGGCTGTCGGCCAACGGCGGCGACTATTGGCAGACCATCTCCAGCACTATGCCGCCGGTGTACGCGGTGCGGTTCGGCTGACGAATCGCCGGACTGCGTAGCTGACTACGTCGCGTAGTAGGCCAGGAACATATCCACCGCCGTCGCGGTCAGGGCCGCTTCGGCGGCCGGCTCCAGCACCGGCTGGCCCATGGTCACCTGCGGCCAGAACGCGAACGCCTTCAGCTGGCCTTGCAGCAGGTGCGAGGCGAACACCGGATCCATGGGCTTGAGCTTGCCGTCGGCCTGCGCCGCGCGCAGCCAGGCCGTCACGCCTTCCTCCTTGTCGGCCAGCCTGGCCACCATTTCCTGCGCCCGTTCCGGGTGGTGGATGCCCTCGGCGATGGCCACCCGCGCCAAGTCGAGGAAATAACCGTCGCGCAGCAGCGCCATCTTGGTCCCCATCAGCTCCAGCAACTGCGCGCGCAGCGGCTGGTCCGCGCGGTAGCGGAAGGCCTGCAGGGCGGCGCTGCTGTCCCACAGCTGCTGCAGGATGTGGGCGAACAGCTCCTCCTTGCTGGGAAAGTGGTTGTAGACGGTGCGCTTGGAGACGCCGGCGGTGGTGGCGATCTTGTCCATGCTGGTGGCGTCGAAGCCATTGGCGCGGAATTCGGCCACGGCGGCGGCCACGATGGCCTGGTGCTTGCGGTCGGTGAGGCGGGAAGCTGGGGGCGTGTGCATGCAAGTATTTTACACCGGGTAGTTTACTTTCTCAAAAATTGAAACTACACTGTGTAGTATACTTTTTAAGGCCGACGATGAAACGTCTTGCACTGCTCACCTTACTCCTGGGAACCCTGACGATGGCTTACTGCACCCTGTCCGCGCACGAACTCGACCACGCCTCGCCGCAGTACAGCGACGGCAAATTCCGCAATCCGGTGCAGTTGCACAAGGCCGGCTTCATGGGCGCCATGCGCATCGTCTACCGCCTGGCGTTCGAAAAGCCGGCCGACACCGCGCCGTCCAAGGCGGTGCCGGTGCACGCCATCACGCGCGGGCAGCTGCTGGCGGCGCCGGACAACAGCGTGTTCCGGCTGGGCCACTCGACGATATTGCTCAAGCTGGACGGCCAGTTCTGGCTGACCGACCCGGTGTTCTCCGAGCGCGCCTCGCCGCTGCAATGGATAGGCCCGCAGCGCTTCCACCAGCCGCCGATCAGCATAGCCGAGCTGCCGCCGATCAAGGGCGTGATCCTGTCGCACGACCATTACGACCACCTGGACCACGCCGCCGTGCTGGCGCTGGCCGCCAAGACCGAGCACTTCCTGGCGCCGCTGGGCGTGGGCGACACCCTGGTGAAATGGGGCGTGCCGGCCGCCAAGGTGCAGCAGCTGGACTGGTGGCAGTCCACCGCCGTGGACGGCGTGCGCCTGACCGCCACCCCGGCGCAGCACTTCTCGGGCCGGGGCCTGACGGACGGCAACAAGACTTTGTGGGCATCGTGGGTGATCCGGGCCGGCGGCCAGCACATCTTCTTCAGCGGCGACACCGGCTACTTCAAGGGCTTCAAGGAGATCGGCGACAAATACGGCCCGTTCGACCTGACGATGGTCGAGACCGGCGCCTACGATCCGCAGTGGCCGGACATCCACATGCAGCCCGAAGAAACCATGCAAGCCCACATCGACCTGCGCGGCAAGCTGCTGATGCCCATCCACAACGGCACCTTCGACCTGGCCATGCACGCATGGAACGAACCGTTCGACCGCATCAGCGCCCTGGCCGAACAGCGCGGCCAGGCGCTCGCCACCCCCGAAATCGGCCAGCAGCTCAACCTGCGCCAAGTCCCCGCCACCGGCAAATGGTGGCAGCAAGTCCTGTAAGCAAGCTGAGCCGCATTCGGGGTCAGGCCCCGAATGCGGCTCAGCTTGCTTGTAAGCGGAGTCTGGGGAGTGTCAGACTATGATGTTGATGAGGCGGCCGACGGTCTGGCCCTGGGCGTTGAGCTGGGGCGCGCGGGGCAGGGCGTCGAGGCTGGCGGGGATGGGCTTGGCGATGGCTTTGTCGAGCTGAACGGGGGCGGGCGCCGAGGCGGTGGCGCTTTCGGCCTGGCGGCTTTCCCGCTGCCGGGTGCTGAGCTGTTCCTGGTCTTTGGCCAGCTGCACGCGGCTGTCCTGCAGCCGGCTGGCGTCCTGGTTCACGCGTGTCTGATCCTGCTGAACTTTGCGTTCAGCAATCGCAACCGCATTGCGCAGCGTATCGACGGACGTGACGGTAGCCAAGGTGCACCCCTCAGAGCGAACTCATCTCAAGCGTAGGCGAAAAGTAGCGGAGTTGCAATAGTCGCGGCTACAAAAAAGGGCAAGGCCGGAGGGGATCGGCCTTGCCCAAGACTACAGGGAGTAATCAGTTTTGCCGGACGCTGTTGCCGTCAGAAGCGGTACAGCAGCGAGCCTTCCACCGCGCGGCCGAACAGCGGGCGCGCATTGACCGGGCCGCTGTTGCCGCTGGTCAGGCGCGAATTGCCTTCGGTCAGGCCCAGCTCGTTGTTGACGTTGGTGGCCGCCACCCGGATCTCGATCTTCTCGCCCAGCGAGAACAGCGCGCCCAGGTCCACCGTCTTGTAAGACGGCAAATATTGCAGGTTGGCCTGGTCGGCCCAGCGGTCGCCGATCTTGGTGAAGGTGCCGTACAGCTTGACCGAGTTGTCGTCGCCCAGCGGGATCTTGTAGGTCGGCGTGAAGCGGAACTGCAATTTGGGCTGGCGCTGAACAGTCTTGCCTTCGGTGGCCGGATTGTCCTTGTATTCGGACTTCTGGTAGTCGCCCGTCAGGGTCAGGGTCAGGTTGCGCACCGGGCGCAGCGACACTTCCCACTCCAGGCCGTTGCCCTTGGAGCCGCTGGTCGAGTTCAGGATGCTGCCGTTGGACAGGATCTGCTGGAAGGCGATGCCGTCGAACTCGGTGTGGAAGGCGTTGATGTAGGCGCTGTACAGCTCGCCCACCGTCTTGAAGCCGATTTCCAGCTGCTTGATTTTCGGCGTCGGCAGGATGCCGCGGTCGTCCACGTTCTTCTGGCTGCCGGCGTTGCGCAGGTCGTCGAAGGTGATGAAGGTGTGGCCGGTGTTGGCGCGCGCGAACACGCTGGCGTCCTTGCTCAGCTTGTAGTTGCCGCCGATGGTGAAGGAGCTGGCGGTGTCCTTGCGGCCCAGCGCGGTGTACGCGCCGGACGGCATCGAGGTGCCGTTGTTGTACACGGTCAGCGGGTTGTTGTCGGTGTCGCCGGCGATCAGGTTGGAGATGGTGCCGTCGATCTTCTGCCGCTCGCGGCGCGCGCCCGCGTCGACCTTGATGCGGTCGTTCACCTTCCACTCGTTGGTGATATAGAAGGCGGTGTTGCTGCCGTCGTACGAGGCGTTCGGCGCGTAGAACACGTTGCCGTCGGTGCCGTTGTTGGACACCACCACGCCGTTGTTGAGCTTGACGTTGATCAGGCTGGCGTTCGGCACCGCCGTCATCAAGTGGCTGTTGCCCAGGTACCAGACGTCGTCCGACGAGTAGTTGGCGAAGTAGCCGCCCACGGTGACGGTGTTGCCGGCCATCCACTCGCGGCTGATGCGCAGCTCGTCCGTGAACGATTTCAGTTTTTTCTCCACCGCCCACAGGCCGGCCTGCACCACCTGCGTGCTGTCGGCCACGGCGCCGCCGCCGTTGACGAAGGTGGCCGCCGCCGACGTGGCCGGGCGTCCCGCCGCCGCCAGCGCCGCCGCGTTGCCGTTGGCCGAGGCGATGGCGGCCGCGTTGTAGGCGCCCATGCTGAGCGGATTGTTGCCGGTGAACATGGCGATGGTGTTCATGTCCGCGTCGAAGCGGTTGAACTTGTTGGACACGGTCCAGCCGCCGAAGCTCTGGTCGAACTCGGCGCCGAACACGTTGCCTTTCAGGCCGCGGCCGTCGCCCAGGTCGTAGGTCAATGTCTTGCCGGGCGCCGCTTCGATGGTGAAGCGGCGCATTTCGCCGCTCATCAGCGTGCCCTTGAGCGGGTCGAAGCCGGGGAAGGCGCTGATGCTGCGGCCCTCGTTGGCCGAAATCAGCGGCACGCCGGTGTAGAAGGCGTTCTTGTCGCTGGTGCTGCGGGCGTACAGGGTCAGTTCGCCCTGGTCCAGCTTGCGGGTCAGGGTGGCGGTGATCTGGTGGCCGTCGTCGGCCGGGAAGCCGGCGTCGCGCACGCCGTGCGCGGTGCGGTAGAAGCCGCCGACGCTGCCGTACCAGCCGTCGCTGATCTTGCCGCCGTAGAACAGGTCCACGCGGCGCAGCTCGCCGGTGCCGGCGGTGAAGCGCAGCGTGCCTTCCGGCGTGTCGCCGCCTTTTTTCAGGATGAAGTTCATGGTCGCGCCCGGCTGGCCGCTGGAGAAGATGGTGCTCGGGCCGCCGCGCAGCACTTCCACGCGCTCGATGGTGTCGTCCAGGCGGAAAGCGGACGAGCCTTCGAAGAAGGACAGGGTGGGCACCGGATAGATGGGGTTGCCCTGCATTTGCACCGACACGAACGGCGAATCGGAGCCGGACGGGAAGCCGCGCACTTCGATGTTGGCGCCGGACTGGCCGCCGGTGGCTTCGGCGTACACGCCGGGCACCAGCTTCATCACGTCCGCGGTGCTGCTGGGGGAGGCTTGTTTCAGCTGCTCTTCATTGGCGGTGGTGATGGAAAACGCAGAGTCGAGCTTGCGCACGCCGCGCGAGGCGGCCACGCCGGTCACCACCACTTGCTGCAGTTCGGCGGCCACGGAATCCTTGGCCGGGGCCGGCTGGGCGGCCGGCGCTGCAGGAACTGCCGTCTGCGCGGCGGCGGCTTCCTGCGCCAGCGCCGATTGATTCATCAACGTCAGGACGGCCAGCGTCACTGACGACAACAGGAACTTGTTCGAGCTGTTCATATGCTTCTCTTTCTTATCGAGGTAATCGTGCTGTCTCCTGGACATGATGCCACTGTCCACACGCTTCGCAGAGGTCGTTGCTGCGAGAGTGTAGTCATTAAATCCACAAATGATATCGATGTCAATCAAAATGTTATCGATGTCATTTTTCTGTTGCATCCGAAAAAAATCTGGCATAATGGGTTTCGGAACTGACGAAAAGACAAATGCATGCCTGCACCTAAGACTGGAATCCGCAACAGCGACGCGGGCCTGACCATGGAAGACCTGGCCAAGCTGGCGGGGGTGTCGAAAATCACGGTGTCCCGCGCGCTGCGCGACAGCCCGCTGGTGACGCCCGAAACGCGCGAAAAGGTGCGCCAGATCGCCAGCGAGCAGGGCTACCGCCTGAACGTGAGCGCGCGCAACCTGCGCATGCGCCGCAGCTATTCGGTGGCGGTGGTGGTGGAGATGACGCCCGTGAAGGGGCGGCCCATGTCGGACCCGTATCCGCTGGAGCTGCTGGGCGGCATCACGCAGGAATTGACCACGGCCGGCTACAGCGTGGTGCTGACCTCCAAGCAGCTGCTGGACACGGCGCCGGTGCAGGGCGCGGACGGCATGATCCTGCTGGGCCAGGGCTCGCACGGCGAGGCGGTGCACGCGCTGCAGCGCACCGGCCTGCCGCTGGTGGTGTGGGGCGCGCCCGAGCCGGGCGGCGACTATATCGTGGTCGGCTCGGACAACCGCGCCGGCGGAGTCAGCGCCGCGCAACGCTTTATCGACCAGGGCCGCCGCAAGCTGGTGTTCCTGGGCGACGTGGACCACGCCGAGGTGCAGGAGCGCTGCGCCGGCTTTATCGACGCCATGGGCGGGCAGGGCACGGTGCACATCATGCGGCCGAAGGCGTTCACCTTCGAGGCCGGCTTCGACTGCGTCTCGGCGCTGCTGAAGAAGAAGGGGCCGGTGTTCGACGGCGTGTTCGCCGCCAGCGATTCGCTGGCCATGGGCGCCATCCGCGCGCTGGCGGAAAAGAATATGCGGGTGCCGGAGTCGGTGTCCGTGATCGGCTACGACGACACGCCGAGCGCCGCCAGCTTCGTGCCGCCGCTGACCAGCGTGCACCAGTACCTGCGCGACGGCGGCGTGCTGCTGGCCAGGAAGATGCTGGGCCTGATCGAGGGCCAGCCGGTGCAGTCCGAAATGCTGCCGACCATGCTGATGGTGCGGCAAACCTGACGTATGCAATGCCAGCCCCCGGGCTGGTTTTTTTTAAAGCCCGGCTCCAAACCGGTTTGAATCATCGAAAAGGAAGCATCGTGCCCCCTGACGCCCCAAAACACACGTATCCGCTGGAACCCTGGTGCATCCGCGAGACCGCCTTCGAGATCGAGTCGCACTTCCTCGATGAGACGCTGTTCGCGCTGGGCAACGGCTACATCGGCCTGCGCGGCACGCACGAGGAAGGCTACACCGGGCCCAAGGGCACCTCGCTGGACGGCACTTATCTGAACGGCTTCTACGAATCGGAAGCCATCCACTATCCGGAAGCGGCCTACGGCCTGGCCCGGATCAACCAGTTCATGCTGAACGTGCCGAACGCCAAGGGCATTGCGCTGTGGCTGGAGGACGAACGCTTCGATCCGCTGCAAGGCACCCTCGACAGTTACGAACGCGTGCTGGATTTCCGCACCGGCGTGCTGCGCCGCACGCTGGAATGGACCTCGCCGCAGGGCCGCCGCGCGGCCATCGCCAGCCGCCGCCTGGTCAGCATGACGGACAAGCATCTGTTCGCCATTGAATACGAAGTGACGCCGCTGAACTTCTCCGGCAAGGTGGTGCTGGTGTCCAGCGTGGACGGCGCCGTGAAGAACCTGGAAGCGGGCGACGATCCGCGCGTGGGCTCGGCCATCAGCGGCCAGTCGCTGGCGCTGGTGGCCGCCGAGCAGGCGCCGCATTTCTCGGCGCTCACGCAGCGCACCGTCAATAGCGGCTTCAAGCTGGTGAGCGCGGTGCAGACCGACGTGCGCGGCGTGTTCGAGCTGGCGCAGCGCAGGAGCGGCCCGGACGACCAGCGCCTGGAGCAGGCCTACACCGTGGCCGCCATGCAGGGCGAAGCGGTGCGGCTCACCAAGTACGGCAGCTACCACACCTCGCGCGACTATCCCGAGGCCGAGCTGCTGCCGCGCGCCAGGGCCACGCTGGCGGCCGCCGCCGCCAAAGGCTTCCGCGCGCTGGCGCAGGAACAGGAACAGTACCTGGCCGACTTCTGGCAGCACGCCGACGTGGAGATCAGCGGCGACGACGCGCTGCAGCAGGGCATGCGCTTCAACCAGTTCCACCTGCTGCAGTCGGCAGGGCGCGACGGCAAGACCAATATCTCGGCCAAGGGCGTCACCGGCGAAGGCTACGAGGGCCACTATTTCTGGGACACGGAAATCTACATCTTCCCCTTCTTCCTGTATTCGAAGCCGGAGATCGCCAAGAAGCTGCTGGAGTACCGCTACGCCGGCCTGCCGCTGGCGCGCGAGCGGGCGCGCCAGATGTCGCACGCCAAAGGCGCGCTGTACCCGTGGCGCACCATCGCCGGCGTGGAATGCTCCGCCTACTACCCGGCAGGCACCGCGCAATATCACATCAACGCGGACATCGCCTATTCCATCAAGCTGTACATGGAGGCGACGCGCGATGAAGACTACCTGCTGCAATACGGCGCCGAGATCGTGCTGGAAACGGCGCGCATCTGGATGGGCATCGGCGCCTACGACCGCGCCGGCCGCTACTGCATCAACGAGGTGACCGGGCCGGACGAGTACACGGCGCTGGTCAACAACAACTACTACACCAACGCCATGGCGCGCATGCACCTGAACTTCGCCGCCTCCATCGCCGAGCGCCTGGCGGCGCAGCAGCCGGCGCAATTCGCGCGCATCGCCGCAGCGGTGCAGCTGGACGCGGACGAGCCGGCGCAATGGCGCCGCGCCGCCGCGCAGATGCTGCTGCCGTACGACGAAGCGCTGCGCATCCACGCGCAGGACGACAGCTTCCTCGACAAGAAGGTGTGGGATTTCGCCAACACGCCGAAGGAAAACTATCCGCTGCTGCTGAACTACCACCCGCTGGTGATCTACCGCCACCAGGTGTGCAAGCAGGCCGACGTGGTGCTGGCGCTGCTGCTGCTCAGCGACGAATTCGAACAGGACGACAAGCGGCGCGACTTCGACTACTACGAGAAGGTGACCACGCACGATTCCTCGCTGTCGTCCTGCATCTTCAGCATCATCGCGGCGGAAGTGGGCTACCACGACAAGGCCTACGACTACTTCATGGAGACCGCGCGGCTGGACCTGGACGACACGCACGGCAACACGCACTACGGCGTGCACACCGCCGCCATGGCCGGCACCTGGATGGGCGTGGCCTACGGCTTCGCCGGCATGCGCGTGGTGGACGGGGCGGTGCGCTTCGCGCCCACGCTGCCCAAGCAGTGGCAGCACTACCAGTTCAAGCTGCACCTGCAGGGCTGCCTGCTGCAGGTGCGCGTGGAGGCGGGCCGCACCGCCTACACCCTGCTGCAAGGGGACGCGCTGGCGTTCACCCATCGCGGCCAGCCGGTGGCGCTCAGCGCCGCCGCCAACGTAAAGGAACTGCCATGAGCCGCGCCGCCAACAAATTCGACGCCGTGATCTTCGACCTGGACGGCGTCATCACCGACACCGCGCGCTACCACTACCTGGCCTGGAAGCGCCTGGCCGAAACCCAGGGCGTGCATTTCGACGAAGCCTTCAACGAGCACCTGAAAGGGATCGACCGCATGGGTTCCCTGGAGCTGATCCTGGCGTCGGCCAGGCGCAGCTACACGCAGGAGGAGAAGCTGGCGCTGGCCGACGAGAAGAACAAGCACTACGTGGAACTGATCTCGACCATGTCGCCGGCCGACCTGCTGCCCGGCGCGGTGGAGGCGCTGGACGCATGCCGCGCGGCGGGCCTGAAGATAGGCCTGGCCTCGGTCAGCAAGAACGCCTTCGCGGTGCTGGCCATGCTTGGCATCACGCGCAAGTTCGACTACGTGGTGGACGCGGCCAGGATCGCCAGGGGCAAGCCGGACCCGGAGATTTTCCTGAAAGCCGCGTCGGAACTGGGCGTATCGCCGCCGCGCTGCCTGGGCGTGGAGGACGCGGTGGCGGGCGTGGCCTCGATCAAGGCGGCCGGCATGACGGCGCTCGGCGTCGGCGACCCGGCGGTGCTCACGCAGGCCGACCGCGTGATACCGGGCCTGGACAGCTTCAGTCTCGATCTCGGCCCGGCCGAATAAAACTACAATCATAAAAATACCGGAGACACCATGAACAAGCAGCGCATCCTGTTCGCCCTGTTTTTGATTTACTTCGTATTCGCCATCCTGCTCAACAGCGTGGGCACGGTGATCCTGCAGGTGATCGGCAATTACGGCGTGACCAAGTCCGGCGCCAGCGTGCTGGAGGGCTTCAAGGACCTGCCGATCGCCATCGTCTCCTTCCTGGTGGCGTCCTTCCTGCCGCGCATCGGCTACAAGAAGGCCATGCTGGCCGGGCTGGCGCTGGTGACCTTCGCCTGCATGGCGATGCCGCTGGTGCCTGGCTTCCTCACCACCAAGCTGCTGTTCCTGTGCGTGGGCGTGGCGTTCGCGCTGGTGAAGGTGTCGGTGTATTCCACGCTGGGGCTGATCGCGGCGGACCGCAAGCAGCACGCCAGCATCATGAACACGCTGGAAGGCTTCTTCATGGTGGGCGTGCTCAGTGCCTACTGGGTGTTCGGCTACTTCATCGATTCGGACAATCCGCAATCGCAAAGCTGGCTGCAGGTCTACTGGGTGCTGGCCGCGCTGTGCGCCATGACCTTCGCGCTGGTGCTCACCACGCAGTTCGACGAGAGCACCGCCGCCCTGCCGCCCGAGCGCAGCCTGGCGCAGGACTTCGCCGCCATGCTCAAGCTGTTCTTCAAGCCGCTGGTGTGCGTGTTCGTCATCACCGCCTTCCTGTACGTGCTGATCGAACAGAGCGTGGGCACCTGGCTGCCCACCTTCAACAACGAAATCCTCAAGCTGCCGGCGGCCATGAGCGTGCAGGTGACCAGCATCTACGCGGCCTGCCTGGCGGTGGGGCGGCTCTCGGCCGGCGTGCTGATGCGCAAGCTGAACTGGTACCCGGTGATGAACGGCTGCGTGCTGGGCATGGGCGCCATGGTGCTGCTGGCGCTGCCGCTCACGCACGACATCGCGCACGACCCGTTCGTCACCTGGTCCACCGCGCCGGTGGCGGCCTTCCTGTTCCCGCTGATCGGCCTGTTCATGGCGCCCATCTACCCCGGCATCAATTCGGTCATGCTGAGCTCTTTGCCGAAGAACCAGCACTCGGCCATGACCGGCCTGCTGGTAATCTTCTCGGCGCTGGGCGGCACCACCGGCTCGCTGGTCACCGGTTATGTATTCGGCAACTTCAGCGGCCACTTCGCCTTCTACCTGACCCTGGCGCCCATCTCTATCATCTTGATAATGTTGTATTTTTTCAAAAAGTCGGTGGATGCGGGGGCGGATGGCTATGGTGGCTCAGCTATAATCACCGGTCAGCATTGAAGCCTCCGCCATGAATTTGAAGAGTCTTGCCAACCTGCTTGGCATGTCCAAAACCACCGTAAGCCGGGCACTGAACGGGTATCCCGAAGTGAACGTGCACACGCGCGAGCGTGTGCTGGCGGCCGCGCGTGAGGCGGGTTACGAGGCCAATCCGCTGGCGCGCGGGCTGGCGGTGGGGCGCACCAATGTGTTCGGCATCATCTACCCGCTGCTGCCGGCGGACCTGGGCGACGCCATGTTCCTGCACACCGTGGGCGGCATGACGGAAGCGCTGGAAGCGCGCAAGATGAACTTCATCATCGGTCCCGTGTCGGCCAACAACGAGCTGGCTGCGTACGAGCAGATCGTGCGCGGGCGGCGCGTGGATGGCCTGGTGGTGAGCCGCACCCTGGTGCGCGACGAGCGCATCGCCTTCCTGAGCAAGGCCGGCTTTCCCTTCGTGGCGCACGGCCGCACCGAGCTGGACTCGCCGTACGCGTGGTTCGACTACGACAACGAGGCCGGCATCCGTATGGCGGCGGCCTGCTTGCTGGAGCAAGGGCACCGGCGCATCGCGCTGTTGAGCGCCCCGCTGGAAATGAACTTCGCCCGCCAGCGCAGGGACGCCTTCCTGGCCGCCTTGTCCGGCGCGGGACTGGGCGCCGATCCGCGCTACCTGATTTCGGACACCATCGACCGCCGCAGCGGCCACCAGGCCATGCAGCAGCTGCTGGCGTGCTCGCCGCGGCCCACCGCCGTCATCGTCGACAACCATTTGTCCGGCGTGGGCGCGGTGCGCGCGCTGCTCGATGCGGGCGTGGAGATTGGAAAAGAAATGTCCGTCATCGTGTGGGGCAGCCTGGCCGACACGCTGGCCGGCGCCAACGTCACCACGATAGACCAGCCCGACCCGGCGGGCGCCGGCGCCAAGATGATCGACATGCTGCTGGCCCTGTCGTCCGGCACGCCGGCCGGCGAGCTGCAGGTGCTGTGGCAGCCGGTCCTGCTCCCCGGCGCCACTGTCGGCCGCTGCCCCTCCTAATACGTTTGCCGCGCCAGCAGCGCCCAGGCATCGGCCGCGTTCAATATCGGGATCTGCTGGTATTGCCCAAGGCTGAGCAAGTCCTTATCCCCGGTGACGATCACATCCGCTTGCGCTGCCAAGGCGCAGGCCAGCACGACGTCGTCATCCGGATCACGGCAGATTGGCGGGATCATCGGCAAATTGCCGACTAATCTTGCGAGAGCTACATAGCCCTCGCTGATTTCCAGCGCCTGCAATCCGTGGTCCTTGAGCCTGAGATCGAACTTGGGATTGGCAAGCGCTTCGCTGAGCTCCGTGATGAGTTCTTCGCAGGTGAATATTGCAAGTTGCGAGGCCATTGCTGCCTGCATGATGCGTCGCGGTGGTCCATTCCAGAGCGCGCCGGAAACGACCACATTCGTGTCAAGTACCCACCGCATCGAATCTGGCCGACCGCGCTTTGCGTAATGCGTCTTCGACTTCTTCCGGCGTCATTGCATCCCGGTCATCAGACATCGCCGCCATAGCGCGTCCCATTGCGCTAACGCGGCGCAGGCGTATTTCTTCACGCAGGATGGCGCACAGTACGCTGGGTTCCAGCAGTCCGAAGTCTGACGCCGCGCTAGCCAAGTCGTCTGGCAAGGCAATTTGAACTGTAACCATGGCGGTGCTCTCCTTTTTAGAAGTGTACACCCACTACTTGCGCCGGCGGCGCGGGGGCGGTTCGGGGTCTTGTTCGGGTTCGGATTCGGTCGCCAGCCGGTGCGAGACGGCGAAGATGTCGGCGAAGGTGCGGCGGCGGATTTCGTTTTGCAGTAGCTCGGCCAGGGTGACTGGATCGAGCAGGCCGAGCTCGCCGGCGTCATGCACCAGCTGGTCGGGTAAGGAGATGTGTATGGTCGTCATGGGCCCTCCGGTTTGACCCAGCATAGGCGAAGGCCGGACGCCGATATTGATTATTCTCCTGCTGAGCTCACTTAGCCGCCTAAGCGGACAACGCCGTGAAGCGGATGCGGTTGCCGAACGGGTCCCACACCGTCATCTCGCGTCCCCAGTCGCGCTCCTCGATGCCGGGCCGCATATTCCTATATTGCCTGGCGTTCAGTTCCGCATGCAGCCCGTCGAGATCGTCCACATGCACCAGCAAGGCCATGCCGGGCGAGCCGTCGCCGTGATGCTCGCTCAAGTGCAGCGCCAGCTCCCCGCGCCGCAGCTCTATGTAGAGCGGCGCGTCCGGCTCGAAGCGGTGCTCCCACTCCACTGCAAAGCCGAGGAAATCGACATAAAACTCCCGGGCCTTGGCCTCGGAAAAACTGCGCAGGATGGGGATGGCTGGAGAAAGTTGCACGGTCTATTCCTTGCTGGTTTCGTCTGCCGGCAAGTGTAGCAGGACGGCCGCCCTCAACTGCTCGGAGTGCTTATAGAGGTCGTCGATATGTTCAAGCGCATGACGCTCTTCCTCCTTTTTGCTGTTGAACAGGCCGACCGCCAGTTTTTGTGCATTGTTGAATCTAAGACGGCATACAGGCTTACGATTATTGTCGTCGAGCAGAATGGCGCAGTAGCTTTGAGCATCGCGCATGATGATTCGCCGAGGGCTGACGATGTCGCGCAAAATGGCTTGGACGATATGGAAGCCTTCAATTTCTTCCGCCGTCGTGACTATCCCTGCTTCGTCTGGGGTCTCGGTGGTCAGAACCGGTGCAGGTTCGGATAGCGCAGGTTCGGGCGTCATCGCCCCTTTCAGGCGATCATTTATGCGTTCGCTTAACAACTGCTCAAAGGCTCGCTTTGTCAGCAGCGTAAAGCCGATCTTGCTCTTCGAGTGCAAAAAATGTGGTGGGGATGTTCGTTTGCTCGCCGAATTGACCCTGTCCGATTGACCCGCCTTCCACTGCCTGGCGAACGCCGCCACGCGGTCGTATGACCCCTCGTAACCCAGCTCCTTCAGGTCCTCGTGGATCTGCTTCAAATTGCGTCGCTGCTTGCGCGGCTTGACCGTCTCGGCCTTGAGCCACCCCGATAGCTGCAATGAGTATTTGTCCAGCGCGCTGGACGCTCGCCGCTCCGCATAGGAGGGCTCTGTGATTGCCATCGCGAAGAACTGCGTAGTCGACTTTCTCTCCTTTTTTGGTGCCCACGTCAGCGATGAGTTCAGGTGTTACTTCTGTCGGGTCAAAAACGTTATATCCGAGAATCTGGATGAAGGGCATGACCATTGCGTTTTTGGTTGCCTCTTCAGTTTGAATGAGACTTTTGGTGGCGGCAATGCGCGTAGCCAATGTCCTCAATTGATCAATCATATCCATTGCGCCTCCGAGTTGTTCTAGGAAAGTGTTGCTATAGCGCAGTTTTGCATGGATTTTAAATATTTGTAAAAAAATTAATATAACTATCAATATGCAATTGTGAGGAGACGTTGCTTACACGAAGAATTGCGTCGCTTACGCGAAGTATTGGAATCGATCCATATGCCGCAAGCGACACCGGGTCCTTGTCATCACTTACGATGGCGTCGGTGTGTACGGCGTTCGCGGAAGCAAGCACGATGTCGTCCATGAGATCTCTGCAAATTTGTGGGATCTGAGTGGGCAAGGACGCCGATCTGGCAACGCTGCGTAATGATTGCTTAGTTGCGATGCATCGGTATGGATGAGTGCTAGCGGGGGTGGAAAATTTCTTGCGCTGCAGAACCGTCAGCAGTTCAATGAGCAATGCTTCGTAAGTCTAGAGCTCGGCTTTGCCTCGTACTGCGGCGGAAAGTAGCTGCTTGGGAGTTCCACCCCAAAGCATGGCTGAAATCACGACGTTGGTGTCAAGAGCAAGTCGCACGCTTTTTCACCCTGGCTGCGCGAATTTCGGCCTGAATTTCATCTTCCGTCATTGGGACGAAACCTGCGGCGGATAAACCCTCGGAAACTGAGCAGATGTCAGCGAGCGCGTGGCACCGGATTTCTGTCTGCAGGAGTTGGATCAGCGCGGGGGGATTGAGCAACCCAAGTTGGGCTGCGGCTTGGGCCAGCCCTCGTCAGGGAGCGTAGGGTGATTGTTGCCATGGCTGCCTCGCCGGATGGAGTGTTCACTCCAGTCTAGCACCGGCAGGAACGGGAGGCGTTAATTTGCCTCCCGCTTCGTACTTCTTTACATATTGCGGCGGTACTGGCCGCCGACTTCGAACAGCGCGGCGGTGATCTGGCCCAGCGAGCAGACGCGCACGGCGTCCATCAGCTTGGCGAACACGTTCTCGTTGTCGATGGCGGCTTTCTGCAGCGCGGCCAGGGCGGCCGGGGCGGCTGCCGCGTGGCGCGTGTGGAACTCTTCCAGGCGCTTGAGCTGCGACTGCTTTTCATCGTCGGTGGAACGCGCCAGCTCGATCGGCGCCGGCACGTCGGACGCCTTCGGATTGCGGAAGGTGTTCACGCCGATGATGGGCAGCGTGCCGTCGTGCTTCTTGTGCTCGTACAGCATGGACTCTTCCTGGATCTTGCCGCGCTGGTAGCCGGTTTCCATCGCGCCCAGCACGCCGCCGCGCTCGGCGATGCGCTCGAACTCCTGCAGCACCGCTTCTTCCACCATGTCGGTCAGCTCGTCCATGATGAAGGAGCCCTGGTTCGGGTTCTCGTTCTTGGCCAGGCCCCACTCGCGGTTGATGATCAGCTGGATCGCCAGCGCGCGGCGCACGGATTCGTCGGTCGGCGTGGTGATCGCTTCGTCGTAGGCGTTGGTGTGCAGCGAGTTGCAGTTGTCGTAGATGGCGATCAGCGCCTGCAGCGTGGTGCGGATGTCGTTGAAGTCGATCTCCTGCGCGTGCAGCGAGCGGCCCGAGGTCTGCACGTGGTACTTCAGCTTCTGCGAGCGGTCGTTGGCGCCGTACTTGTCGCGCATGGCCACGGCCCAGATGCGGCGCGCCACGCGGCCCAGCACCGTGTATTCCGGGTCCATGCCGTTGGAGAAGAAGAACGACAGGTTGGGCGCGAAATCGTCGATGTGCATGCCGCGCGCCAGGTAGGCTTCGACAAACGTGAAGCCGTTCGACAGCGTGAACGCCAGCTGCGAGATCGGGTTCGCGCCCGCCTCGGCGATGTGGTAGCCGGAGATGGACACGGAGTAGAAGTTGCGCACCTGGTGGTGCACGAAGTATTCCTGGATGTCGCCCATCACCTTGAGCGAGAACTCGGTGGAGAAGATGCAGGTGTTCTGGCCCTGGTCTTCCTTCAGGATGTCGGCCTGCACGGTGCCGCGCACGTTCTGCAGCACCCAGTCCTTGATCTTGGCCGCTTCGTCGTCGCTCGGCTGGCGCTTGTTCTCTTCGACGAATTTGTCGATCTGCTGGTCCACGGCGGTGTTCATGAACATGGCCAGGATGGTCGGCGCCGGGCCGTTGATGGTCATCGATACCGAAGTGCTCGGGCTGCACAGGTTGAAGCCGTCGTACAGCACCTTCATGTCGTCCAGCGTGGCGATCGACACGCCCGAGTTGCCCACCTTGCCGTAGATGTCCGGGCGCAGCGCCGGGTCGGCGCCGTACAGCGTGACCGAGTCGAAGGCGGTGGACAGCCGCTTGGCGTCCATGCCGGTGGAAACCAGCTTGAAGCGGCGGTTGGTGCGGAAGGCGTCGCCTTCGCCGGCGAACATGCGGGTCGGGTCTTCGCCCTCGCGCTTGAAGGCGAACACGCCGGCCGTAAACGGGAAGGAGCCCGGCACGTTCTCGGACATCAGGAAGCGCAGCACTTCGCCGTCGTCTTCATAGCGCGGCAGCGCCACTTTGCGCACCTTGGTGCCGGACAGCGTGTGCGCGACCAGGCGCGTGCGGATTTCCTTGTCGCGGATTTTCACCACGTAGTCGTCGCCCGCGTAGGCGGCCTGCATGTCGGGCCACTGGGCCAGCAGCTTCTTGGCGCCGGCTTCCATGGCGCTGTCGCGGTCCGCGATCAGTTCGTCGAAATGGGCGCCCAGGTCCAGGCCGGCCTTGGCGGCGGCCAGCATGCGCTTGGATTCGCGCAGTTGCTGGCGTTCGCGCGCCAGCTTCACCTGCTTGGCGGTGTTCTTGTGGTAGCCGCGCACGGTGTCCGAAATCTCGGCCAGGTAGCGCGCGCGCGCCGGCGGCACGATCACGTGCTTGCCGCTGCTGAAGCGCACTTCGGACTTGGGCAGGGCGCCCGGCACGGTCTTCATGCCGAATTCGGCCAGCTTGCCCACCAGGCCCTGGTACAGCGCGGTCACGCCGTCGTCGTTGAAGCGCGACGCCTGGGTGCCGTACACCGGCATTTCCTCGGGCCGCTTGCTCCACAGTTCGCGGTTGCGCTGGTACTGCTTGGCCACGTCGCGCAGCGCGTCCTGCGCGCCCTTGCGGTCGAATTTGTTGATGGCGATGAAGTCGGCGAAATCGAGCATGTCGATTTTTTCCAGCTGCGAGGCGGCGCCGAACTCCGGCGTCATCACGTACATGGAAACGTCGACGTGCGGCACGATGGCGGCGTCGCCCTGGCCGATGCCGGAGGTCTCGACGATCACCAGGTCGAAGCCGGCCACTTTGCAGGCGGCGATCACGTCCGGCAGCGCCTGCGAGATTTCGGAGCCCGCTTCGCGCGTGGCCAGCGAGCGCATGAACACGCGCGACTGCCCGGCCCAGGGCGCGATGGCGTTCATGCGGATGCGGTCGCCCAGCAGCGCGCCGCCGGATTTGCGGCGCGACGGGTCGATGGAGATGACGGCGATGTTGAGCGCGTCGCCCTGGTCCAGCCGGATGCGGCGTATCAGCTCATCGGTCAGCGAGGATTTGCCGGCGCCGCCGGTGCCGGTGATGCCCAGCGCGGGCACCGGCAGGTGCTCGGCGGCGGCGCGCAGTTCGGCGCGCAGTTCAGGCGTGGCCTTTTCGTTTTCCAGCGCGGTGATCAGCTGGGCCAGCGGGCGGTGGCGGCTGGCGATCTCGCCTTGCTGCAGCGGCGCCAGCGCGGTGGGGGAGTACTGCGACAAGTCGATGTCGCACTGCTGCACCATCCACTGGATCATGCCCACCAGGCCCATGCGCTGGCCGTCTTCCGGGCTGAAGATGCGGGTGACGCCGTAGGCGTGCAGGTCGGCGATTTCCTCGGGCACGATCACGCCGCCGCCGCCGCCGAACACCTTGATGTGGGCGCCGCCGCGTTCGCGCAGCAGGTCCAGCATGTATTTGAAGTATTCGACGTGGCCGCCCTGGTAGCTGGAGATGGCGATGCCTTGCACGTCCTCCGCCAGCGCGGCGGTCACCACTTCGTCCACCGAGCGGTTGTGGCCCAGGTGCACCACTTCCACGCCGTTCGATTGCAGGATGCGGCGCATGATGTTGATCGAGGCGTCGTGGCCGTCGAATAGCGAGGCGGCGGTGACGAAGCGTACCTTGTTGGCCAGCTTGGCCTGCTCGGGCACGGCGGCGAGTTTCGGAGCGGAGAGGTCGTTCATGGGTGTCCTTGTCGTTCTGGAACGCGAGAATTTTTATTATATGACGTTTACGTTAACGTCAAGTCAAGCGAAATCGCGGCGGCCGCAGCCGCCGCAATCGCCGCGATGCCTCAGGCGGCGTGCTGGTGGCCGCCGCCCAGCGCGGCCAGCAGGCGCGCTTTCTCGGCGCGGAACTCGGCCACCGCTCTTTCCTTCACATGGCCGAAGCCGCGGATCTTCTCCGGCAGTTGCACCAGCGCCACGGCCGTGTCGTAGTTGCCGGCGTTCAACTGCGCCAGCACGGTGCCGACCAGCTCGCGGTACTCGGCGATCAGCGCGCGTTCCATCTTACGCTCTTCCGTGTAGCCGAAGACGTCGAACGCACCGCCGCGCAGGCCTTTCAGCTTGGCCAGCAGCTTGAACGCGCTCCACATCCACGAGCCGAATTCGGCTTTCACCAGGTGGCCCTTGGCGTCCTTCCTGGCCAGCAGCGGCGGCGCCAGGTTGAACTTCAGCGAGAAGTTGCCTTCGAACTGGGACTGCAGCTGCTCGACGAAGCGGCCGTCGGTGTACAGGCGCGCCACTTCGTACTCGTCCTTGTAGGCCATCAGCTTGGACAGCGACTTGGCCACGGCCATGGACAGCTTGTTGCCCAGGTTTAGGCCCGCATCCTTGGCGCGCACCTGCTGCACTAGCTGTTCGTACGACGCGGCGTAGCCGGCGTTCTGGTAGCCGGTCAGGAACTCGACGCGCTTCTTGATCACCGCTTCCAGGCTTTGCGGCATCTGCACCACGATGACCTGGGCTGGAATCGCGGTCTTCTCCACGCGCTTCAGGTCCACGGCGGCGCGGCGGCCCCACAGGAAGCTCTTCTTGTTCGCTTCCACGCCCACGCCATTGAGTTCGATGGCGCGCAGCAGCGACGCTTCGGTCAGCGGGATGCGGCCGCGCTGCCAAGCGTAGCCCAGCATGAACAGGTTGGCGGCGATGGAGTCGCCCATCAGCGCGGTGGCCAGCTTGGTGGCGTCGATGAAGTCGGCGCTGTTGTATTGGCTCGCGCCCACGGATTCCTCGATCAGCGCGCGCACTTCGGCGGCCGGGTACTGCCAGTCGGCCTGCTGCGCGAAGGTGCCGGGCGGCTGCTCGTGCAGGTTGATCACGGCCAGCGTGCGGCCCGGACGCATCTTGGACACGGCGTCGGCCGCGCCGGCGGTCAGCATGTCGCAGCCCAGGATCAGGTCCGCCTCGCCGGTGGCGATGCGCTGCGCGCGCAGGTGGGCCGGCGACTTGGCCACTTTCACGTGCGAGGTGACCGAGCCGTTTTTCTGCGACATGCCGGTCATGTCCAGCACCGACGCGCCTTTGCCTTCCAGGTGCGCGGCCATGCCCATCAGCGCGCCGACGGTGATCACGCCGGTGCCGCCGATGCCGTTGATCAGGATGTTGTAGGGCTGCTCGCATTCAGGCAGCGCCGGCACGGGCAGTTCGTCCCAGCCGTCGGCCGCTTTGTCCTTGCTCACGCCGGTCTTCGATTTCTTCAGCGAGCCGCCTTCCACCGTCACGAACGACGGGCAGAAGCCCTTCACGCACGAGTAGTCCTTGTTGCAGGAGGACTGGTCGATGGTGCGCTTGCGACCGAAGTCGGTTTCCTTCGGCAGGATGGACACGCAGTTGGACTGCACGCCGCAATCGCCGCAGCCTTCGCACACGGCCTCGTTGATCACCATGCGCTTGTTCGGGTCGGGGAACTCGCCCTTTTTACGGCGGCGGCGCTTCTCGGCGGCGCAGGTCTGGTCGTAGATCAGCACCGTGCAGCCTTCGATCTCGCGCAGTTCGCGCTGCACCGCGTCGATCTCCTTGCGGTCGTGCAGCGAGACGATGGAGGGCAGGGCGGAGCGGTCGGTGTAGCGGCTCAGGTCTTCGGTCACCAGCGCGATGCGCTTGATGCCTTCGGCGGCCATCTGCTGCGCGATCATCGGCACCGACACGGTGCCGTCCACCGGCTGGCCGCCGGTCATGGCGACGGCGTCGTTGTACAGGATCTTGTAGGTGATGTTGACCTTGGCCGCCACGGCGGCGCGGATGGCCAGATAGCCGGAGTGGAAGTAGGTGCCGTCGCCCAGGTTCTGGAACACGTGCGGCACTTTCGAGAACGCGGCCTGGCCGATCCACGGTGCGCCTTCGCCGCCCATGTGGGTGGTCAGCTTGTTGTACTCGGGGTAGATCGAGGTGGCCATCACGTGGCAGCCGATGCCGGCCAGCGCGAAGCTGCCGTCCGGCACCTTGGTGGAGGTGTTGTGCGGGCAGCCGGAGCAGTAGAAGGCCGGGCGGAACGGCGTGTTGATGGCTTTCTTGAGCACTGCGTCCTTGGCGTCCAGGAAGGTCAGGCGGGCCTTGATCTGGTCCTGGATGTTGGTGTCGGTGATGTACTGCTTGATGCGCGAGGCGATCACGCGCGCCACCTGCGACACGGAGAAGTCGGCCTTGGGCGGCAGCAGCCATTCGCCGCGCGGGGCCACCCACTCGCCCTTGTCGTCGAACTTGCCGATCACGCGCGGGCGCACGTCGTCGCGCCAGTTGTACAGCTGTTCCTTGAGCTGGTACTCGACGAACTGGCGTTTTTCTTCCACCACCAGGATCTCGTCCAGGCCCTGCGCGAATTCGCGCACGCTGTCCGGCTCCAGCGGCCACGGCATGGCCACCTTGAACAGGCGCAGGCCGACCGTGGCGGCCATGGCTTCGTCGATGCCCAGTTCTTCCAGCGCTTCCAGCACGTCCAGGTAGGACTTGCCGGAGGCGATGATGCCCAGCTTGGCGTCGGCCGAATCGATGGTGGTGTGGTTCAGCTTGTTTTCGCGGGCGTAGGCCAGGGCGGCGTAGATCTTATAGTCCTGCATCAGCGCTTCCTGGTTGCGCGCCTGCTGGCCCAGCGGGATGGCCGACAGGCGGGCGTTCAGGCCGCCTTCCGGCATATGGAATTCCTTGGGCAGCTTGACGTCCACGCGGAACGGGTCGGCATCGATCGAGGCCGACGATTCCACCGTGTCGGCCAGCGCCTTGAACGCCACCGCGCAGCCGGAGAAGCGCGACATGGCCCAGCCGTGCACGCCCAGGTCCAGGTATTCCTGCACATTGCACGGATACAGCACCGGGATCATGCAGGCCGAAAAGATGTGGTCGGACTGGTGCGGCAGGGTGGACGAGTAGGCGCCGTGGTCGTCGCCGGCCACCAGCAGCACGCCGCCGTGCTTGGAGGTGCCGGCGTGGTTCATGTGCTTGAAGACATCGCCGCAGCGGTCCACGCCCGGGCCCTTGCCGTACCACATGGCGAACACGCCGTCGTACTTGCTCTCGCCGATCAGGTCCACCTGCTGCGAGCCCCACACGGCGGTCGCGGCCAGGTCCTCGTTTACGCCCGGTACGAACTGCACGTTGTGCGCTTCCAGGTGCGGCTTGGCCTTCCACAGGTTCTCGTCCAGGCCGCCCAGCGGCGAACCGCGGTAGCCAGAAATGAAACCGGCGGTGTTCAGGCCGGCGGCGGCGTCGCGGATCTGCTGCATCATCGGCAGGCGCACCAGGGCCTGGATGCCGGAGAGGAAGATGCTGCCGGAGGTGGCGGTGTATTTGTCGTCGAGCGTGACGGTGGTCAGGCGTGAAGCTGCCTTGGCTGGCGCCGTATTTTCGGCCATGGTGATGTCTCCAAATGGTGTTCGGGTGGTTCGCCGTACCGCCGCCGCGCCGGGTAAGCGCAAGCTGGTTCAGCCGTAACGCCGCCGGTGGGCGGCATTACCAATGTTTCAGTGTAGGGCTTAGTTGACGTATACGGAAATACCGAATGCCGATGGGGGTATAAGAAAAAATGATGGAACTGCGCTGAAATTAACCCTGACCCCATTTGTCGGTGGGGAAACGGGGTGGGCGCGTTGTTAGAGCAGGCGGGCGCCGAGCCAGTAGTGGCTGTGGCACAGGTCGGCCGCCACCTGGCAGGCCAGGCGGCTGACGGCGGCGCCGGCGTTGGTGAGGGGGATGTTCTTGGAGCCGCACAGCACCACCGTGCGCGAGATCGACGGCTGTTCTATCGGCAGGGCCACCATGGCGCCGCGCTCGATTTCCGCCAGCACCGGCGCCACCGGCAGGATGGTGGCGCCCATGTCGGCGAGGATGGCCGATTTTAGTATGGCGATGGAGTTGATTTCAATGACGTTGGCGGTGGCCAGCCCGGCGCCGCGCGCCACGCTTTCGATCCGGGGCCGCACGCCGTGCTGCGCGCCGGGCAGGATCAGCTGGGCCGCCAGCGCCTGCGCCAGCGTGACCTTGCTGCGCCCTTCGGCCCAGGGCGAGCCGGCGCGGCAGATGAAGCGCAGTTCTTCTTCCACCAGCGGGGTGCAGACGAAGGGCGACAGCTGGCCGTCGTCGAACAGCACGGCCAGGTTGACGCGGCCGGACTTGAGCTGCTCGGCCAGGTTGCCGGTCAGTTCTTCGGTCAGCTGCAGGGTGATTTCGGGGAACTGCGCGCGCGCGGCCGACAGCAGCGGCAGCGCCAGCGCGCCCGAGATGCTGTGCGGCAGGCCCAGCGTGACGCTGCCGCTGGGCCGCTCGGCGGACTGGGTGACGGCCGATTTGGCGTCCGCCACCTGTTTCAGGATGGCTTGCGCGTGCTCGTAGAACACCTTGCCGGCGTCCGTGCTGAGCACGCCCTGCGCGGAGCGGTGCAGCAGCAGGGCGCCCAGCTCTTCTTCCAGCTGGCGCAGCTGCTGCGTCAGCGCCGGCTGCGCCACGTGCAGCACCGTGGCCGCGCGCGACAGCGAGCCGTGGTCGACGATGGCGACGAAATAGCGGAGTTGGCGTAATTCCATGTGGCGTGGCTGCTCTGTTCAGGACAAAAGTGTAAATCCGGTGGGAAACTATTTGTTATACTGATTCTAACCTCTCCCATCGTCCATCGCGTCCGCAGGCCCATGTATGCTTAAGAAAGTCGATTCTTCCCAGCTGGCAGTGGGCATGTACATTCATGACCTCAGTTGCGACTGGATGACCCATCCGTTCATCCGCAACCGCTTCGTCATCAGCAGTGAGGAGGAGATCCGCAAGATCATCAAGGCCGGCATCCACGACGTGGTGATCGACAGCGCCAAGGGGCTGGACGTCCAGGACGCGCCCACCTTGGAGGAGGCCAACGTGGCCACCGAGCGCGAGCTGACCGAGCTGGCCGCCAAGCCGGCGCAGGTGACCCGGGTGTCGCTGGGCGAGGAGTTGGCGCGCGCGGCGCAAATCCGCCACCAGGCGTCCAGCCTGGTGCGCACGGTGATGCGCGACGCGCGCCTGGGCAAGGCCATCGAGATCGGCCAGGTGCAGCCGGTGGTGCAGAACATCACCGAGTCCATCCTGCGCAATCCGGGCGCGCTGGTGGGGCTGCTGCGCATCAAGAACAAGGACGACTACACCTTTCTGCATTCGGTGAGCGTGTGCGCGCTGCTGGTGGCGTTCTGCAATTCGCGCGGCATGGACCCTGAGGTCACCCGCCAGGCGGGCCTGGGCGGTCTGCTGCACGACACCGGCAAGGCGCTGGTGCCGGACGCGGTGCTGAACAAGCCGGCCGCGCTGACGGACGAGGAGTTCGCCGTCATCCGCAAGCATCCGCAGGACGGTTTCGACATCCTGCGCCAGTCGCCGGAGGTGAGCGATATCGCGCTCGACATCACGCTGCACCACCACGAGCGGCGCGACGGCAGCGGCTATCCGAACAGGCTGTCCGGCGACGCCATCAGCGAACTGGCGCAAATGGCCGCCATCGTCGACGTTTATGACGCCATCACCGCCGATCGCTGCTATCACAAGGGCATGTCGGCGGCCGCCGCGCTGCGCAAGATCTATGAGTGGAGCAAGTTCCATTTCAATCCGCAGTACGCGCAGGAGTTCATGCGCTGCGTCGGCATCTATCCGGTGGGCACCATGGTGATGCTGGAGTCGGGCCGCCTGGGGGTGGTGGTCGAGCCGCACGAGACCAATCTGCTGGCGCCCAAGGTGAACGTGTTTTTCCACACCAGGAACAATGCGTACATCAAGCCGGAAACGGTGGACCTGGCGCGCGGACTGGGCTTTGGCGGCGGCGACAAGATCGTCGGCCACGAGTCGCCCGCCAAGTGGAACGTCGATCCGATGCGGTTCTTGACCCTGGCCTGACCCTGGCGGCCGGTTCTTAGAAGAACTCGGCCTCGTCGTTCGACTCGATCACCTGCAGCAGGCCGCCGCTGACCAGCTCGTCGTAGTGGCACACCTGGTTGCGGCCGTGGCTCTTGGCGTAGTACAGCGCCTGGTCGGCCTGTCCGAGGATGATCACCGGCGCCTGGTAGGCGCTGATGCTGACATAGCCGATGCTCACCGTCACCTTGCCCACCTGCGGGAATTCGTGCGTTTCCACGTTGGCGCGGAAGCGGTCGATGATGCGATGCGCGTTGTCCTGCGAGGTCGAGCGCAGCAGCACCACGAACTCTTCGCCGCCGAAGCGGAACACGCGGTCCTGGGCGCGGAAGGAGGAGGTCAGCAGGTTGGCGATCAGGATCAGCACCTCGTCGCCGTACAGGTGGCCGAACTTGTCGTTGACGTGCTTGAAGTGGTCCACGTCGACCACCGCCAGCCATTGCTTTTCCTGGTCGTTGTGCTGGCGCCGCTCCTGCTCGCCCGGCGGCAGCGCCAGCGCGTCCTGCTCGGCGGTGCTGGCCTGCAGCATCTTGGCCAGCTGGTCGTCGAAGGTTTTGCGGTTGAGCAGGCCGGTCAGCGAGTCGCGCTCGCTGTAGTCGAGCAGGTTCTGGAAGTTGCGGTACACGCTGACGATGCCGCCCACGATGTGGATGGTCTCGCTGGTGTAGGGCGTGGGGTTGACGATTTCCAGGCAGGTGTTGGCCTTGTCGCCCAGCCAGATCGGCAGCCACAACGTGTGGTTGCCGTCGGCGTCGACCTGGTCGGCGGACTGCTGGTGGCGCGCGATGCAGTCGGCCAGCGCGGGGAACTGGCTGATCGGCTCGCCGGCGCAGGACGGATCGGCGTGCTCTTCCATGCGCGCCGGGCTGCCGCACACGATGATGGCGCGCGGACGCACGAAGATCTGGCCGCGCACCGAGGTCAGCGTCAGTACGCGGGTCTGTCGCGCGCCAGCCAGCTCCTGGACGGCGGATATAACCGACACGTCCAGCATCGTGTGATCGCGGTGGCCAGTCATGTCCACCATGTGTTTCAGTAGGGAATCCATCGTCGTTCTCTGATCACGGCACCAAGGCGTACAGTGCTCATAAGCACGAGGCCTTTCCAAAAGACAGCTAAGTAGAATAATACCTTTTTGTATTATAGGCAATTCCGGCGTGCGATATTTCTGCTAAAACGCCACGATTCTACCTCCCAATGACGAGCGCAAGCGCCCGCCACTGCGGCCATCTCCCGAAAGTTTGATTTAAAACAGTTTCGTTCATACCACAGTTGGCGCGCCGCCCACGCCAGAATAATTCCGTGCGGAAAACTTGCGCTCAATCAACGTCCCAAAAACTAGCCGGAATATAGTGGTTTCAATGGCCGCCGGACTGCAGACCGGGCCGCGCCAGGGCGTAGCTTTGATTTCTTTTCAAGGGGTACATCATGAACAGCTTTATGCAGGCAGCCCGTCATTTCGCCCGGGATGAGGAGGGTATCACCGCAATCGAGTACGGCTTGATCGCGGCGGTCATGGCCGGTGCGATTGCCGCCGCGTTCGGTCCGCTCAGGACCGCCATCGAAGCCGCTTTCGACGAGATTGTCGACGCCATGTCCGTCACCTGACGCGCGGCCGGCGCGCCGGTGTTCCGGTCCGGCGCGCCATTTTCGCCGGGAGGCCCCGATGTGGACTGCTACCGAAGTGTTGTTGTTGTGGCTGGTGCTGCAAGCGGCGGTCACCGACCTGGCGCTGCGCAAGATCCCGAATGTGCTGGTGCTCAGCGGCCTGTTGCTGGCGCTGGCGCTGCACTGCCTGGCCGGGCCGCCGTGGGCGCTGCTGACGCAGTGGCTGGCGGGCATGCTGGCCGGCTTCGCCCTGTTTTTGCCGTTGTACCTGCTGCGCGGCATGGCCGCCGGCGACGTCAAGCTGATGGCCATGGTGGGCGCCTTCACCGGCCCGCTGCAGGCGCTCGACATCGCCCTGCTCAGCTTTGCGGCGGGCGGCGTGCTGGGCCTGGCGCTGCTGGCCGCCAGCGGCCAGTGGCGGCGCGGCCTAGCCAACTTGCGCGCCATGCTGCTGCCGCTGCTGCTGCGCATGGCCGGCGTGCCGCTGCAGCCGGTGCCGCTGCTGCCGGGCCAGAGCGTGGGCGGCATGCCCTACGGCGTGGCGGTGGCGCTGGGCACCGTGGGCGTGGTGCTGGCGCCGCATTGGCGTGCCTAAGCTTGTTGTAGCTCAATATCCGCTTTGCAAGCCATTGCTAGTATCGATTCCTCACCGCAACACTCATCCACTTGTCAGGAGAATCGCATGATGGACTTTGCCACCGCATTGCCCGCCACCCGCAGCGAGGAGGATGAGCACGGCGCGCTGCTGCCGCAGCAGCCCCGCACCGTGCGCGAGACCGGGCTGGAGCTGCAGCTCGTCGTCGAGCTGGCCGCCAAGGCCATCTACGTTGCCGGGCGCACCCATCTGCCCATCCTGGCCACACGGCTGCGGCTGTCCATCAATGTGCTGCGCGAGGCGCTCGACTTCATGGTGGCCGAGCAGCTGGCCGAGGTGGCCTGGCGCGGCGACGCCGACATCGACGTGCAGTATCAGCTGACCTCGGCCGGCAAGCAGCGCGCGGCGGGCTGGCTGGAGCGTTCGCCCTACCAGGGCCCGGCGCCGGTGACGCTGGAGGCCTGGCGCGCCATGGCGGCGCGCCAGGCGCCCCGGCTGCCGGTGCCCAGCGCCGAAGACGTGGAGGCGGTGTTCGGCGAGGCCGGCCTGGAGCCGGCGGTGCGCAACCTGATCGGCGCGGCCATGCACGCCGGCCGCTCGATGCTGCTGTACGGGCCGCCCGGCAGCGGCAAGAGCACCCTGGCGCGCAAGCTGGGCCGCCTGCTGCAGGGCACGGTGCTGGTGCCGCACGCGGTGGCGGTGGGCCAGGAGATCGTGCAGCTGTACGATCCGGCGCTGCACCTGCCGCCGGCGCTGCCGCCGGGCGCGGCCGGGCGCCAGCCGCTGGAGCGGCGCAGCACGGACGCGCGCTGGGTGCTGTGCCAGCGCCCCGTGGTGCAGCTGGGCGCGGAGCTGGACGAGTCCATGCTGGAGCTGCGCCATGACGCATTCTCCGGCTGCTACCAGGCGCCGCCGCATTGCAAGGCCAGCCACGGCCTGTTCATCATCGACGACCTGGGCCGCCAGCGCATGGCCGCGCCGGCCCTGCTGAACCGCCTGATCCAGCCGCTGGACGCGGGCCAGGACCAGCTGTCGCTGCAAGGCGGCCACAAGTTTTCCATGCCCTTCGGCGCCATGCTGGTGTTCGCCACCAACCTGGCGCCGCAGACGCTGCTGGACGGTTCGGCGCTGCGCCGGCTGGGCTACAAGATCCACGTCGGCGCGCTGAGCGAAGCGAGCTACCGCACGCTGTTCCGGCAGCAGTGCCGCGCCGCCGGCGTGGCGCTCGACGATGCCGGGCTGCGCTACCTGATCGAGCAGCTGCACCGCGGCAGCGGCCAGCCGCTGCTGGCCAGCTATCCGCGCGAGATCCTGGGCCGCATCGCCGACTTCGCCGGCTACGCGGGCCAGGCGCCGCGCCTGACGGTGGCGGCGCTGGACCAGGCCTGGTCCAGCATGTTCGCCGCCTGCCCGGCCCCGGCCGGCCAGGCCGGGGACGAGACCGAGCAGGCCTTGCTGCGGGCGAGGGCGCCATGAAAAACCGGCGCGCTTACCTGATGCTGGGGCTGGCGGTGGCGCTGGGGCTTGCGGCGGTGCTGCTGGCGTCGCGCTGGCTGCTGCGGCAGACGCCCGGCGCGGCCGGCCGCATCGTGGTGGCGGCGGCCGACGTCAACCTGGGCCAGCGCCTGGCGCCGGACATGTTCAAGCTGGCCGACTGGCCGGCCGACGCGCTGCCGCCGGGCGCGCTGCGCGATCCCGCTAAGCTGAACGGGCGGGTGCTGAAGACCAGCGTGCTGCGCGGCGAGCCGTTGAGCGAGGCCAAGCTGGCCCCGGCCGGCACCCTGGGCGGGCTGTCGGCGCTGATCGCCGAGGGCAAGCGCGCCATCACCGTGCGCGTCAACGACGTGGTGGGCGTGGCCGGTTTCACGCTGCCGGGCAATTTCGTCGACATCATCGTGCATACCCAGGCCGGCGAACGCCAGCACGAGCGCGACATTTCCAAGATTGTGCTGGAGCGCATCCTGGTGCTGGCGGTGGCGCAGGAAGTGAGCCGCGACGATACCAAGCCGCGCGTGGTCAACGCGGTGACGCTGGAGGTGACGCCGGAACAGGCCGAGCACCTGGACCTGGCGCGCAGCGTGGGCAGCCTGTCGCTGGCGCTGCGCAACCAGGTCGATCCCAGGCCGGGCGTGACCGGCGGCGCCACCAAGGGCTCGCTGCTGGGCATCCAGGAGCCGGCCCCGCCAGCCGAACCGCCGCCCGCATCCGAGCCGGCCCGCCCGGCGCCGCGCGCCCAGCTGGCGGCCGCGCCTGCGCGCCACTGCATCGGCGTCATCAACGGCCTGCACAGCAGCCGCGAATGTTTATGAGGCGCCCATGAAAACCTTGCCTATCCTTGCCGTGCTGGCGTGCTGCGCGCAGCCGTCCCTGGCCGCGCACGCGGCTGCCGCGCCTGCGGCCAGCGGGCCAGCCGCCGCCGCCGGGCCGGCAGCCGCCCCCGCACGCGCCGCCCCCGCCGGCAGCGACGGACCGCGCTGCTCGGGCGAGGCCCCGGCGCAGCACAGCATGGCGCTGCAGCCGGGCAAATCGACCCTGCTGCGCCTGCCCGAAGCGGTGGCCAGCCGCACCATCGGCAATCCGGCCGTGGCGCAAGCGATGCTGGTGGCGCCGGACACGCTGTACCTGGCCGGGGTGGACATCGGCAGCACCAACATGGTGGTGCAGGGCAAGAGCGGCAAGTGCAGCCTGATCGACCTGGTGGTGGGCATGGACGTGGCCGGCCTGCAGGCTTCGCTGGCGCAGCTGATGCCGCACGAAAAAAACATCCGCGTCACGGCGGCGGCCGACGCGCTGGTGCTTAGCGGCACCGTGGAAGACGGCGTCACCTTGATGAATGTGCTGGAGCTGGCGCACGCCTATGTGCGGCGCCCGGTGCAGGCGCTGGCCATCGCGCGCAACGCGGAGGACAAGGCGGCCCCGGCCGGCCCGGCGGCGGCCACGCCGTCGGGCGCGGTGCCGGCGGTGGCGGGCCTGAGCTTGAGCCGGGTGGTCAATCTGCTGTCGGTGACGGCGCCGCAGCAGGTGATGCTGGAGGTGAAGATCGCCGAGGTGTCCAAGACCCTGCTCGACAAGCTGGAGGCCGGCGTGATGCTGCATTACGCCGGCGGCGGCTGGGCCGCCACGGTGCTGTCCAACTTCCTCACCGGCACGGCCGGCGGCCGGCTCGACCTGAGCCGGGGCGACAAGCGGCGCATCACGCTGGACGCCGAGCACAAGGACGGCCTGGTGCGCATCCTGGCCGAGCCCACCGTGATGGCGATCAGCGGCCAGGAGGGCAGCTTCCTGGCTGGCGGCAAGATCTTCATCCCGGTGGCGCAGGACCGCGACAAGGTGACGCTGGAGGAAAAGGAGTTCGGTGTCGGCCTGCGTTTCACGCCCACCGTGCTGGCCGGCGGGCGCATCAACCTGAAGGTGGCGCCGGAAGTGTCGGAACTGTCGCGCGAGGGCGTGGGCATTTCGGCCAACGGCTTCAACGGCGCCGCCATCCTGCCGCTGATCGCCACGCGCCGCGCCACCACCACGGTACAGCTGTACGACGGCCAGAGCTTCGCCATCGGCGGGCTGATACGCAATACCCAGAACACCAGCGTCAAGGGGCTGCCGCTGCTGGGCGAGTTGCCGGTGCTGGGCGCGCTGTTCCGCAGCACCGATTTCCAGCATGACCGCAGCGAGCTGCTGTTCGTCATCACCGCCCACCTGGTCAAACCTTTGCCGCCCGGCCAGCCGCTGCCCACCGGCAGCATGGCGCCGCCGGAGCGCGGCGAACTGTTTCTGGGCGCCCGCCCGCAAGGAGCACAACCATGATGCGCCCGCCGCTATCCGTACTGTTGCCCGTGCTTGTTCCCATGCTGCTGTCGGGCTGCGCCGCCGGGCGCGCGGCGCAGCCCGCGCCGGCCGTGCCGCCGTTCGGCAGCGCCACCCGCGCCGCGCTGGCGCTGCAGATCGCCAATCCGGACGCGGCGCGCCAGGCCCAGGCCCAGGGCCACGGCCAGGCGGCCGGCATGGACGGCCGCGCCGCCGGCCAGGCGCAGGGGCGCTACCAGAAGAGCTTTGGCGAAGCCGCGCCTCAGCAGAGCAATTTCATCATCGGCGTGAGCGGCGCAAAATGACACGCCGCGCGCCCGCCGTCCGCCGCGCCGCCGCTGTCCGCCAGCGCGGCGTGATCACCATCCTGGCTGCGCTGCTGCTGCCCGTGGTGCTGTGCGCGGCCGGCGTGTCGCTGGAACTGGCCATGGTGTACCAGCGCCGGGTGCAGCTGCAAAACTTCGCGGACGCGGTGGCGCTGGCCGCCGCGCGCTCGCTGAACGGCACGCCGGCCGGCATCACCGACGCGGCCGCGAAAGCCGCCACCGCGGCCGGGGACCAGACCCATTTCGGCGCCACGCTGGCCTGGGACCCGGCCGCGCTGCGCTTCAGCGCCGCGCCCGACGCGCCGGACGCCGACTGGCTCGACGCGGGCCAGGCCGCTGCGGCCCCGGCCGGCGTGGCCTTCGTCAAGGTCGACACCAGGGAGCTCGCTGTGGCGCCGGTCGGCACCGCCTTTCTCGCCCTGGTGGGCGGGGCCGGGCCGGTCACCGCCGCCGGCCGCGCCGTGGCCGGGCGCGCCGGCACCAAGGTGACGCCGCTGGCCATTTGCGCCATGGGCGACCCCACCGGCGTGCGCAACAATCCCGGCGGCGGCGGCACTGCGGAACTGCTGCAGTACGGCTTCCGCTTCGGCGTGTCCTACAACCTGCTCCGGCTGAACGCCGCCAAGGACACCACCACGCCGGAGTACTTCCTGGTCGACCCGATCCAGGATGGCGGCGCCGGTCCGGCCGGCCCCGTGGACCATACCGCCGACGCGGTGCTGGCGCCGTTCATGTGCAGCGGCACGGTGCAGCTGCCGCGCGTCAGGGACGCCATGCTCAAGCTGCGGCGCCCGGCCGGCTTCACGCTGGCCCCGCAGCTCAATTCCCGCTTCAGCCAGTACGACACCGGCGCGCTGGCCTGTTCGCCGGTGGCCGCGCCGCCGGATACCAATGTGCGCGAGTACAACAGCGCGGGCAGCTGGATGGCGAGGGCGCCCAACAGCGCCAGCGCGGATCCCGCGCCCCAGGACCCGAACGAGCGCTACAACACGGTGGCCGACCGCGTCAGCGCACCCAACGCGGAGGCCTATGGCCCGCTGTGGGCGTACGGCGCGGCGCGCCTGTCGCCGGGCGGCGGCGCCATCAACCGCAACCGCTGGACCTACCTGTACCCGGTGGCGAGCGGCCCGGCGCCCAGCGCGTCGTCCTACCCCTCGGGCACGCCGTACACGCAGACCACCGTCGCCTATTTCCTGGCGCCGTCCCAGCCCGGCGTGGCGCTGCGCCGCATGCTGGTGGTCCCGCTGCTGGAATGCCCGGTGGCGGCCGGCGCGACCGCCCAGGCCAGGGTGCTGGCGCTGGCGCAGTTCCTGATGATGGAACACGCCGGCGCGGGCGGCGTGCGCGGCGAATTCGCCGGCGTGGTGGACGAGAGCGCGCTGGCCGGCGCGGTGGAGCTGTACCGGTGAGGGCGCCGCGCTCCAGCCGCCGGGCGCGCGGCATCATGGCGCTGGAACTGTCCATGGTCATGGGGATGCTCGCCATCGTCGCGCCCTGCCTGATCGTGCTTGGCAACGCCATGCGCCAGCACGTGGTGATGGAGAAGGTGGCCTATCAGAGCGCGCGCCAGCTGGCCACCATGCCGCGCCAGCAGATGTCCAAGTATGCCAGCTACCAGCAGGCGCGCGCGCTGCTGGAGACGCAGGCGATGGCGGCGCTGGCCGGCGCCGGGGTCGACACGTCGGAACTGACCTTCGAGGCCGGCTGCCTGACCGGCAGCTGCGGCTCGGTCAATCCGCCGCAGCAGGTGAGGGTGAGGATCACGACGGTGCTGTACCCCACCAAATGGGGCGCGGCGACCGGCTGGCTGCTGGGTTCGGGCGGGCTGGAGCTGCAGGCGGTGGTGGTGCTGCGCTATGAAAACTGAACGCCGCCGCGCCGCCGGCGCGCTGCTGGTCGAGCTGGCGCTGGCGCTGCCATTTTTCCTGCTGTTCATGTACGGCCTGCTGGAATGCACGCGCCTGGTTTATCTGTGGACCACGCTGCAGGAGGTCACGCGCGGCGCCGCGCGCGCCGCCGCCATCGCCGACTATACCGACCCGGCGGCAACGGAGGCGCTGCGCCGGCGCGCGCTGTTCCGTCCCGGCGGCGGCGCCTTGCCGATGGCGCCGCAGCTGGAGATCGGCCATCTGCGCATCGAGTACCTGTGGCAGGACGCGGCCGGCGCGCTGCAGCCGGTGGCGGCCGCGGCGCGCGCGCCGTGCCCGGCGCTGAACCGGCTGTACTGCCTGCGCAATCCGAACGGCAGCGATTGCATCCGCTACGTGCGCGCCAGCGTGTGCGACCCGGCCGACGCCGGCAGCTGCCAGCCGGTGCCGTTCCAGCCGCTGCTGCCGCTGCCGCAGCTGAACTGGCAGGGCCTGGCGCTGCCGCCTTCGGCCACCACGGTGCGCGCCGAAGCGCTGGGTTACCAGCCGGGCAGCGCGCTGTGCGCCGCGCCTGCCCCGCCGCCTCCCTGAGTGGCGCGCCAATAACGAAGCAAGACTCATGCGAAGGAAGACCTATGAAAGCCTTGATGATTAGCCGGGACAGCCTGCTGCACGCCGAGGTGGCGGCGCAGGGATCGGCGCGCATGCCGGCGGTGCAGCTGGTGGCCACGCGCCAGGGGTTGCGCGACGCCGTCGAGCGGGTGCTGGCCGAGCCGCCCGAACTGGTGATCTTCGACGCCAGCGACGTGGCGCCGGAGGAGGCCGAGCTGGTCGAGCGGCTCGGCAAGCACTACCCGCGCGCGTCCTACATGATGCTCACGCGCGAGCCGCAGCAGGACCTGCTGATCCGCGCCATGCGCGCCGGCATGCGCGAGGTGCTGCCGCTGCCGCTGGTGCACCGCGCCTTCCACGAAGCCATGGACCGCATCGAGGTCGAGACCGGCGTCACCCGTATGCGCGACGGCAAGGCGCTGGCCTTCATCTCCTGCAAGGGCGGCAGCGGCGCCACCTTCCTGGCCACCAATTTCGGCTACGCGCTGGCCGTGCTGGCCGAGCGCAAGGTGCTGCTGATCGACCTGCACGGCCAGTTCGGCGACGCCACCTTGTACGTGTCGGACCAGAAGCCGGCCATGACGCTGTCCGACATCTGCGCCCAGATCGCGCGCATGGACGGCGCCTTCCTCGATTCCTGCCTGGTGCACGTGACGCCCAACTTCGGCGTGCTGGCGGCGGCCGACGACCCGCACCAGGTGTCCGGCATGAAGCCGGACCACATGGACGCCATCCTGCGCGTGGCGCGCCAGCATTACGACTACATCGTGCTCGACGTGGGCCGCCAGATCGACGCCATCTCGCTGCGCGCGCTCGACAGCGCGGACGCGATCTACCCGGTGCTGCAGCTGGCGCTGCCCGACATCCGCGACGGCCGCCGCCTGCTCGACATCTTCCGCTCGCTCGGCTATCCGGGCGAACGCATCCGCCTGATCGTCAACCGCTACGAGCGCGGCGGCAAGCTGCGCCTGGCCGACCTGGAACAGGCGCTGGGCGCGGAGGTGATGCACACGGTGCCGAACGACTACCTGTCGGCCACCGATTCGGTGAACCAGGGCGTGCCGCTGCTGCAGCTGTCGCGCAGCAGCCCGGTGGCGCGCAGCCTGGCCGACCTGGTGGAGCTGGTGACGGCGCGCCGGGTGCCGGAAAGCAAGGGCTTGTTCGACCGCCTGTTCGGCCGCAACGACGCCGAGCTGTAACCGTCCATTCGAGGAGAGCGACATGAGCTTACGTGAACGCCTGGCCAGCGGCGATGAAACCCGGGGCGCCGGCAAGGTGGTGGGTTTGCAGCCGGGGCTGATGGGCAGCCTGCCGGACGCGTCCTACCAGGAGCTGCGCAAGACCATGCACCAGACCATCCTGGACCGCATCGACCTGGAGCGCCTGAAGCGGCTCACGCCGGAGCAGTTCAAGCACGAGCTGGCGCTGCTGGTGCAGCGCGTGATCGAGGACGAGCGCATCGTGCTGAACCAGCAGGAGCGGCACCGCCTGGTGCTCGACATCCAGCACGAGATGCTGGGCTTCGGCCCGCTCGAGCCGCTGCTGGCCGACGCCGGCGTGTCCGACATCCTGGTCAACACCTGGTGCAAGGTCTACGTCGAGCGCGCCGGCCGGCTGGAGCTGACCCCGGTCACCTTCCACGACAACGCGCACCTGATGAAGATCATCGAGAAGATCGTCTCGCGCGTGGGGCGCCGCATCGACGAATCGAGCCCCATGGTGGACGCGCGCCTGCCGGACGGCTCGCGCGTGAACGCCATCATCCCGCCGCTGTCGATCGACGGCCCCATGCTGTCGATCCGCCGCTTCGCCGTGCAGCCGCTGACGGTGGCCAACCTGCTGGCCTACAAGAGCGTCACGCCGCCCATGGTGCAGGTGCTGGAGGCGCTGGGCCACGCCAAGATCAACATCCTGATCTCGGGCGGCACCGGCAGCGGCAAGACCACTTTGCTCAACGTGCTGTCCGGCTTCATCCCCGGCAGCGAGCGCGTGGTCACCATCGAGGACGCGGCCGAGCTGCAGCTGCGCCAGCCGCACGTGGTGCGCCTGGAGACGCGCCCGCCGAATATCGAAGGCAAGGGCGAGGTGACGCAGCGCGCGCTGGTGCGCAACGCGCTGCGCATGCGGCCGGACCGCATTATCCTGGGCGAGGTGCGCGGCGCCGAGGCGGTGGACATGCTGCAGGCCATGAACACCGGCCACGAGGGCTCGCTGGCCACGATCCACTCCAACACCCCGCGCGACGCCTTGTCGCGGCTGGAGAACATGGTGGGCATGGCCGGGCTGACCCTGACTCCGCGCGCCACGCGCCAGCAGATCTGTTCGGCCATCACGGTGGTGATGCAGGTGTCGCGCCTGACGGACGGCGCGCGCAAGCTGGTCAGCCTGCAGGAGATCACCGGCATGGAGGGCGACATGATCGCCATGCACGAAATCTTCCGTTACGAGCAGACCGGGGTGGACGCCGACGGCAAGGTGCAGGGCCAGTTCCGCGCCACCGGCGTGCGGCCGCGCTTCGCCGAGCGCCTGCGCCTGTTCGGCGCCGCGGTGCCGGACAGCGCGTTCGACCCGGACAAGATCTACGAATAGGTTCGACGAACAAACCAACCGGGAGAAGCTTATGGATCTGGTCTTCACGTCCTTCGCGGTGCTGCTGTTCGCTGCCGTGATCCTGTTGATCGAGGGCGCCTGGCTGTGGTGGTCCGGCACCCACGGCGGCGGCGCGCGCCGCATCGCGCGGCGGCTGGAACTGATGGCGGCGCGCGGCGACGGCGGCATGGCGCCGCGCGTCACCATCCTCAAGCAGCGCCGCTACAGCGCCGCGCCGTGGCTGGAACAGCTGCTGCGGCGCGCGCCGCTGCTGCCGCTGACGGCGCGGCTGGACCGGCTGCTGCTGCAGTCCGGCCTGGGCTGGAGCGTGGCGCGCCTGCTGGGCGTGCAGGGCGCGCTGCTGCTGGCGGCCGCCGCGCTGCCGCCGCTGGCCGGCTTGCCGCGCCCGGCGCGCCTGCTGGCGCTGGCGGCGGCCGCGCTGGCGCCGGCGCTGCTGCTGTACCGGGCCCGCAGCGCGCGCCTGGCCAAGCTGCAGGAGCAGCTGCCCGAGGCGGCCGACTTCCTCAGCCGCGCGCTGCGCGCCGGGCACTCCTTCGCCAACGTGCTGCACATGGTGGGCAACGAGATGCCGGAGCCGATCGGCAGCGAATTCCGCATGGCCTACGAGGAGATCAACTACGGCGTGCCGATGAACGAAGCCTTGCACAACCTGGGCGCGCGCATTCCGCTCACGGACTTGCGCTACCTGGTGATCGCGGTGCTGATCCAGCGCGAATCGGGCGGCAACCTGGCTGAACTGCTGGGCAATATCTCGCGCATGGTGCGCGCCCGCCTGCGCCTGCTGGCGCAGATCCGCGTGCTGTCGGCCGAGGGCCGCATGTCGGCCTGGATACTGGGCCTGCTGCCGCTGGGAACCATGGCGCTGATGTCGCTCACCAGCTACCAGTACATCAGCCAGCTGTGGACCGACCCGGCCGGCGTGAAGCTGCTGTGGTACGGCGCCGCCGCCATGCTGGGCGGCCTGCTGTGGATGCGCCAGCTGATCAGGATCCGCATATGAGCGCCCTGGGAATGGCGCCGGGCCAGCTGCTGTTCCTGCTGGTGGTGTTCGTGGCGGTGGCGCTGGTGGCGCTGGCCACCATGCTGCTGCTCGCGCCGGGCGCGCTGCGCCAGCGCCTGGCCGCGCACGCGCAGCCCGAAGGCGGCGCCGAAGCGCCGTCCGGCTGGGTGGAGCGCGCGGCCAAGGTGGCGCGGCCTTTCATGCGCCTGTCGCTGCCGGAGGAGGGCTGGGAGCATTCGCCGCTGCGCACGCGCTTCATGACGGCCGGCTGGCGCCACGCCTCGGCGCCCACCTTCTACTTCGCCGGCAAGAGCGTGCTGGCGCTGCTGCTGCCTGCGCTGCTGGCGGCGCTGGCCGCCGGCCTGCAGGGCGGCGCCGTGGGCGGCGGCTGGCTGTACTTCCTGCTGGGCGCCGCGGCGCTGGGCTACTACCTGCCGAACGCGCTGCTGGCGCGCACCGCCGCCGCCCGCCAGCGCGACATCTTCGAGCACCTGCCGGACGCGCTGGACCTGCTCACCGTGTGCGTGGAAGCGGGCCTGAGCCTGGAGCGCGCGCTGGCCAAGGTGGCCGGCGAAGTGCATCTGAAGAGCGTGGTGCTGGCGCAGGAGCTGCAGCTGGTGCTGATGGAGATGCGGGCCGGCTTCAGCAAGGAGAAGACCTTGCGCAACCTGGCGCTGCGCAGCGGCGTGGAGGATGTGGATACGCTGGTGGCGATGCTGATCCAGTCGGAGCGCTTCGGCACCAGCATGGGCGATTCGCTGCGGGTGCATGCGGAGAACCTGCGCAGCAAGCGCAGCATGATGGCCGAGGAAGCGGCGGCCAAGATCGCGCTCAAGCTGCTGTTCCCGCTGATCTTCTGCATCTTCCCGACGCTGATGATGGTGCTGCTCGGACCGGCCATGCTGCAAATGTCCAGGGTGCTGCTGCCGGCCGTGGGGGCGCGCTAAGAACGTTCGCTCAATTCCAGGCCACGCTGCCCAGGCCGCGCGCGCTGGCGCTGCGGTTGGCCGGCTTGCCGTACACGGTGGCCGAACCGAGGCCGCTCAGGCGCAGCTTGGCGCTGGTCTTGGCGTAGACGGTGGCGCCGCCCAGGCCGCTGAGGTCGACGTCCACGCTGTCGGCGCGCAGCTGCTGCGCGTCCAGGCTGCCGATGCCGCCCAGCTTCACGTTCAGGTTCCGGCTTTGGCCGCTGACCACCATCTGCCCGGCGCCGCGCAGGTCCAGGCCCACGGTGTCGGCCTCGCCGGCGTTCACGTGCATGCTGCCCACGCCGCTCAGTTTCGCGTTCAGCGTGCGGTAGCGCGAGGTCAGGTTGACGGCGCCCGCGCCTTCCAGCGCCAGGCGCATTTCGTCGCCGGAGAAGCCGCTCACTTCGGTCGAGCCGACGCCGGCCGACACCAGTTCGCGCAGGTTCGGCAAGGTCAGTTCGGCGCGCAGGTTGTGGTTGTGCATTTGCACGCCGCGCAGTTCGGTGCCGATGCGCAGCGTGTCGCCGTTCTGCACCACGGTCACTTTCGGCAGGTAGCGCTTGTCGCCGGTGACCACCAGCGAGGCGGTCGGGCCCTGCTTGATATGCAGGCTGATCACGCCGTCCAGCACCACTTTCACGGCACGCGCGTCGATGCTGCGGCTTTCGCTGGCCAGTTCCTGCGCGATCGCGGCGCCGTGCGTCGCGTACAGGGTTACCGCCATCATCGTTGCGCTGATAAAGTTGTTCATTGCGTGCTCCGTGTCGTGATGTGGTGCCGGGCGATTAATTGGCGAGCGCGGCTTTTTCGGCTGCGCTCAGCCGTTTTGCGGTAATCGTCACCACCGGCATAGCGGCGGTTTTGGCGGCGGCGACAGCGGCTGGTGCGGCCGGTGCTGCAACCGTGGCCGGCACGGCGGCGGTGGCGATGCTGGCGGCGCCTGCCAGGGCGACGGCGGCGATGAAGATAGCTTCCATGTTTTTAGCGATGTTCATGATGTTTCTCCTTGTCTGGTGGGGGCTGCTGGTGTGTTTGCGTTTGCGTTGAGTGAACTATAGATAAACCCAACGCACCACTCCACCGGAGTGCGACGAACTGCGAATTCGGCGACATGAACTGCAAATAGGAGAGCCTGGGCGCTTCCCGGTCCGCGCAATCAGATCAGCGCGGCAATCGCCTCCCCCATGCCGGTGGTACTGGCGCTGCCGCCCATGTCGGGCGTGCGCGGGCCCTGCACCAGCACCGTTTCAATGGCGCGCATGATGTCGTCGTGCGCGGCCTGGAACGCGGCCCGTTGCGCGGCATCGGCCAGGCCCTGGCCGAGGAAGTCCAGCATCAGCGCGCCGGACCAGATCATGGCCACCGGGTTGGCGATGTGCTTGCCCGCGATGTCGGGCGCCGAGCCGTGCACCGGTTCGAACAGCGAGGGGAACACGCGTTCCGGGTTCAGGTTGGCCGACGGCGCAATGCCGATGGTGCCGGTGCAGGCCGGGCCCAGGTCGGACAGGATGTCGCCGAACAGGTTGGACGCCACCACCACGTCGAAGCGCTCCGGGCTGAGCACGAAGCGCGCCGCCAGGATGTCGATGTGGTACTGGTCCCAGCGCACCTCCGGATAGCCGCCCGCCATCCGCTTCACGCGCTCGTCCCAGTAGGGCATGCTGATGGCGATGCCGTTCGACTTGGTGGCCGAGGTCAGGTGCTTCTTGGGGCGGCTCTGCGCCAGCTCGAAAGCGTACTTCAGGATGCGGTCCACGCCCTTGCGCGTGAAGACGGCTTCCTGCAGCACCGTTTCGCGCTCGGTGCCCTCGAACAGGCGCCCGCCGACGGACGAGTATTCGCCCTCGGTGTTTTCGCGCACCACGAAGAAGTCGATATCGCCCGGCTGCTTGTTGGCCAGCGGGCAGGGCACGCCCGGCATCAGGCGCACCGGCCGCAGGTTCACGTACTGGTCGAACTCGCGGCGGAACTTGATCAGCGAGCCCCACAGCGATATGTGGTCGGGCACCGTGTCGGGCCAGCCGACCGCGCCGAAGTAGATGGCGTCGAAATCCTTCAGCTGCGCGAACCAGTCGTCCGGCATCATCTTGCCGTGCCGGGCGTAGTAGTTGCAGTCGGCCCAGTCGAAGGTGGTGAATTCCAGCGGCAAGCCGTGCTTGCGGGCTGCGGCCTGGATGGCGCGCAAGCCTTCCGGCATGACTTCCTGGCCGATGCCGTCGCCGGCGATGACTGCGATGCGGTGCGTTTTCATGCGTCCTCCTGTTGATGTGGCGTCCAGCATAGCGTTAATCGCTAGCGCTATAATCGGCTGATTCGTAATTCCGGCATCCACATATCGTGAACAATCAACCCCTGTTGGCCGATTTGCGCCTGTACTGCACCCTGGTGCGCGAGCGCGGCTTTGCGGCGGCAGCCCGCGCGCTGGGTGTGTCGAACGCCTACGTCAGCAAGCGCATCGCCTTGCTGGAACAGTCGCTGCAGGTCAAGCTGCTGCACCGGACCACGCGCAGCGTGACGGTGACGGAGCAGGGCGGGGTGGTGCACCAGTGGGCGCTGCGGATACTGGAGGACGTGGACCAGATGCGGGACGCGGTGTCGAGCGGGCAGAGCGCGCCCAGCGGCCTGCTGCGCATCTGCACCAGCTCCGGCTTCGGCCGCAACCGGGTGGCGCCCGCCATCTCGGCGCTGGCGCTGCGCTATCCCGCGCTGGAAATCCAGCTGGAACTGCTGGACCGGCCGGTGGACCTGATCGGCGAAGGCTTTCATCTCGACATCCGGGTGGGGGAGGCGCGCGAGCCGCACCTGATGTCGCGCCGCATTGCCGCCAACCAGCGGGTGCTGTGCGCGGCGCCGTCCTACCTGGCGCGGCACGGGGCGCCGGCTACCCTGGCGGAGCTGGCGCAGCACCGCTGCATCGTGATCCGCGAGCGCGACCAGGGGCATGACCATAACGCGGGCCGCTGGCTGCTGGCCGGGCCGGACGGGGTGGAGGCGGTGAAGGTGGCCGGGCCGCTATCGGCCAGCAATGGCGAAATCGTGCACCAGTGGGCGCTGGACGGCCACGGCATCATTTTGCGTTCGATCTGGGACGTGGGGCCGGCGCTGGCGCGCGGCGAGCTGCAGCGCGTACTGCCGGCCTACGCCCAGCCGGCGGACGTGTGGGCGGTCTACGCGTCGCGGCTGTCCACCTCGGCCAAGGTGCGGGTGTGCGTCGAGTTTATCGAGCAGTGGCTGGCTGGGGCGGCGGTTTAGTCTTCCACTGCCTCTTCCACCTTGGCTGAGCGCATCCAGGTCACCAGCGGGTAGGCGTCTTTCAGGCCGTTGGCGATCAGCGGCAGCAGCAGGTCCGGCTTGTTCAGGTCCAGCTTCATCTCGGTCCACACGAAGAAGCTTTTCAGCTTGATGAACTCGATATGTTCGTGGTCCGCGTCGAAGCCCTTGGGCGGGCGCTGCAGCTTGCCCTCGTCCTGGATGGTGCCGTAGCGCGCCTTCAGCGCCTTGTTCTTCAGGGCCCTGGAAAAGCCGGCCGCATCTTCCACCATGTGCTTGCGCAGCGCCTTGGTGCGCTCCGGCGGCGGCATGTATTCGCCGGCGCCGAACAGCAGCCGGCCTTCGCCGTCCAGCTGGAAGTAATAGGTGGGGCCGCCGGCCTTGGACGGGCGCCGCATGTCGTTCGGCGCGATGGCGGCCGAGAAGCGCGTCTTGTACGGGCTCTTGTCGTGGGCGAAGCGCACGTCGCGGTTGATGCGGAACATGGCCTTCTTCGGATTGCAGAACTTCACCTGCGGGTCGAACTTGCCCAGCTCGGCGATCACCAGGGTGACCAGTTCCAGGAATTCTTCGCGCAGGATGTCGTAGCGCGGCTTGTTCATGATGAACCAGGGACGGTTGTTGTTGTCGGCCAGTTCGGTGAGGTAGTTCTTCAGGTCGCGCAGGTGCATGTCGGGTCGTGTGAATTATCGTGAAACGGGGCGCTTGCCCACGGTAATGGCAAGGTCCGTCTCGCGGCTCTTGCGCAGCACGCGCATTGTAGCTTTTTCGCCCGGCGGCAGCTGGGCGATCAAATTGAGCATGTCGTTGGTGTCGTTGACCGCCTTGCCCTCCACCTGCAGCAGGATGTCGCCCGGCTTCATGCCGCCCTTGTCGGCCGGGCCGTTGCGCACCACGCCGGCGATGATGGCGCCGCTTTGCACCTTCAGGCCGAAGCTCTCGGCCAGCTCGGGCGTGATTTCCTGCGACTCCACGCCGATCCAGCCGCGCACCACGTGGCCCGAGGTGATGATGGACTCCATCACCGTCTTGGCGGTGGAGACCGGGATGGCGAAGCCGATGCCGACCGAGCCGCCGGTTTGCGAATAGATCGCCGAGTTGATGCCCAGCAAGTTGCCGTTGGTGTCGATCAGCGCGCCGCCCGAGTTGCCGAAGTTGATGGCGGCGTCGGTCTGGATGAAGTTCTCGAAATTGTTGATGTGCAGGTTGTTGCGCCCCAGCGCGGAAATGATGCCCATGGTGACGGTCTGGCCCACGCCGAAGGGGTTGCCGATGGCCAGCACCACGTCGCCCACCTTGGCCTGCTCGGCGTGGCCCAGCACGATCACCGGCAGCTTGTCGAGGTCCACCTTGATGACGGCCAGGTCGGTCTCCGGGTCGGTGCCCACCACCCGGGCGGCCGCCTTGCGGCCGTCGGCCAGCACCACCTGGATCTCGTCGGCGGCGTCCACCACGTGGTTGTTGGTCAGGATGTAGCCCTGCGGGCTGACGATGACGCCCGAGCCCAGGCTGGACTGGTCGTCCTCGTCGCCGTCACGGTCGCGGTCGCCGAAGAACTTCTTGAAGAAGGGATCGCGCGTGAGCGGATGCTGGCGGCGCGGCGCCTTGGTGGTCAGCACGTTGACCACGGCCGGCATGGCTTGCGCGGCCGCCGCCCGGTAGGAGCCGGGCGAGGGCGGGCTGTTGCCGGTGAGCAGGGTGCTGCGGGCGGCGCCGGGCAGCTGCGCCGAGGGCGCACCGCCCACGCCGGGCAGGCCGGGCCAGTCCGGCCGCATGGCGCTGTAGACGAAGTACAGCGCCAGGACCACGGTCACCGCTTGTGCAAACAATAACCACAGTCGTCGCATGTTACCGTCCTAACAGTTGCCGCCGGGACGGTCTGCGTGCCGTCCGGCTTACTTTTTCAGTGCGTCGCGGATTTCGCGCAGCAGCAGGATATCCTCGGCGGTCGGGGCCGGCGCTTCCACCGGGGCCGGTTCGGCTTTGCGGGCTTTTTGCAGGATGCGCACCATCTGGAAGATGATGAACGCCAGGATAACGAAGTTTAACAGGATGGTCAGGAAGTTACCGTACGCAAGCACCGCGCCCAGCTTCTTCGCCTCCACCAGGCTCAAGGTGCTGGCCTGGCCGTTCAGCGGCACGTAGTAGTTGGCGAAGTCCAGCCCGCCGATCAGCTTGCCGATCGGCGGCATGATGATGTCCTGCACCAGCGAATCGACGATCTTGCTGAAGGCCGCGCCGACGATCACGCCCACCGCCAGGTCAACCACGTTGCCCTTCATGGCGAAGTCTTTAAATTCTTGCATCATTCCCATTGTGAGCTCCCTTGCTATGTTGTATAGCCGATCATAGCGTGTTTTTTAGCAACTGGTCGATAGTCTGCGACGATCAGGATGGGGCGGAATTTAGACAAATGCAACGTTTCGCTTTAAAACGGTTTTGGCTTCACCTATAATCTAAGGTTGCTGGAAGCTTGGTTAACGCATAATAACTATTTCGCAATTTGATGATTGGGGTTTGGTATGAGTAACGATAAGCAGGTCGATTCTGGCCGTCGTGGCTTGATCGCCGCAACATGCGCGGCAGGTGGCGTGGTTGGACTGTCCACCGCCGGTGTCCTGGTAAGCACCTTCCAGCCGTCCGAGCGAGCGAAAGCGGCCGGCGCACCCGTCGAAGTCGATATCTCCACGCTGCAGCCGGGCGAAATGCGCACCGTCGAGTGGCGCGGCAAGCCGGTCTGGATCCTCAAGCGCACCCCCGAGATGGTCGCCTCGCTGAAGAAGACCGAGGGCAAAGTGGCCGACGCCGACTCCAAGCGCAACCCGGACGAGTACACTCCGGAATACTGCCGCAACCAAAACCGCTCCATCAAACCCGAAATCCTGGTCGCCGTGGGCATCTGCACCCACCTCGGCTGCTCGCCGTCGTCGAAATTCACCCCGGGACCGCAGCCTTCGCTGCCGGACGACTGGGAAGGCGGCTTCCTGTGCCCATGCCACGGTTCCACCTTCGACATGGCCGGCCGCGTCTACAAGAACAAGCCTGCGCCGGACAACCTGCAGGTTCCGCGTCATATGTATCTGGGCGACACCAAGCTGGTGATCGGCAAAGACGAGAAAGGCGAGGCATAAACCATGGCTGCTTTTAAAGAGACGAAACTCCCCGCCAACGCCCCGGCCGCGCAAAAAGCGCTGGGCTGGGTCGACGACCGCTTCCCGCTGACCAAGCTGTGGAACGACCAGTGGGGCAAGTACTACGCGCCGAAAAACTTCAACTTCTGGTACATCTTCGGCTCGCTGGCCATGCTGGTGCTGGTGCTGCAGATCGTCACCGGCATCTTCCTGACCATGCACTACAAGCCGGACGCCAACCTGGCCTTCGGCTCGGTGGAATACATCATGCGCGAAGTGCCGTGGGGCTGGCTGGTGCGCTATATGCACTCGACCGGCGCCTCGGCCTTCTTCATCATCGTCTACCTGCACATGACCCGCGGCCTGCTGTACGGTTCCTACCGCAAGCCGCGCGAACTGATCTGGCTGTTCGGTTTCGCCATCTTCCTGTGCCTGATGGCCGAAGCCTTCTTCGGCTACCTGCTGCCATGGGGCCAGATGTCGTACTGGGGCGCGCAAGTGATCGTCAACCTGTTCGGCGCCATCCCGCTGATCGGCCCCGACCTGTCGCTGTGGATCCGCGGCGACTACGTGGTGTCCGACGCCACCCTGAACCGCTTCTTCGCCTTCCACGTGATCGCCATCCCGCTGGTGCTGCTGGGCCTGGTTGCCGCGCACCTGATCGCGCTACACGAAGTGGGCTCGTCCAACCCGGACGGCATCGAAGTGAAGGAAAACCTGGGTCCGGACGGCCACCCGGTCGACTCCATCCCGTCGCACCCGTACTACACCGTGCACGACCTGTTCGGCGTGTCGGTGTTCCTGCTGATCTTCAGCACCGTGGTGTTCTTCGCGCCTGAAATGGGCGGCTATTTCCTGGAATACAACAACTTCCTGCCGGGCGACTCGCTGAAGACCCCGCTGCACATCGCGCCGACCTGGTACTTCACGCCGTTCTACTCGGTGCTGCGCGCCACCACCGCCGACTTCATGTGGGTGCTGATGGTGGCCACCGCCGCCTACGTGGCCTTCCTGTGGCTGAAATCGCGCCTGGCCTTCACCACCAAGGCGGTGATCGCCGTGGTGGCGCTGGTGGCCATCGTCGGCATGCTGCCGTCGGTGCTGGACGCGAAATTCTGGGGCGTGGTGTTCTTCGGCGGTTCGGTCGTGATCCTGGCCTTCCTGCCGTGGCTGGACCACTCGCCGGTGAAGTCGATCCGCTACCGTCCGGACTGGCACAAATACGTGTACGCCGTGTTCGGCCTGTCCTTCCTGACCCTGGGCTACCTGGGCACCCAGGCGCCGAGCACCGTCGGCACCATCGTGTCGCAAGTGTGCACGCTGTATTACTTCTTCTTCTTCCTGCTGATGCCGTGGTGGAGCGCGATGGGCCAGTTCAAACCTGTGCCATCCCGCGTGACTTTCCATCCGCACTGATCCGCCGACCACAGCTCAAAAGGACAAGAATATGAATTTTGCAAAGAAACTGCTTGCGATCCTGGCGCTGCTGCCAGGCCTGGCCCTGGCAAGCGAAAGCAGCCACCCGCTGGACAAGGCGCCGGACCGCTCCACCAACATGGCCGCGCTGCAAAATGGCGCCAAGTTGTTTGTGAACTACTGCCTGAACTGCCATAATGCGTCTTCGATGCGTTTTAACCGCCTCAAGGACCTGGGCTTGACGGAAGAGCAGATCAAGAACAACCTGTTGTTTACCGGCGAAAAAGTGGGCGAAATGATGACCACGGCCATGCCGGCCAAGGATGCCAAGGCCTGGTTCGGCGTGGTGCCGCCGGACCTGTCGGTGATTTCGCGCGCCAAGTCGGGCCCGGGCGGCACCGGCGGCGACTACCTGTACACCTATCTGCGCACCTTCTACAAGGATGACACCCGCCCGAACGGCTGGAACAATCTGATGGTGGCGAACGTGGCCATGCCGCACGTATTGCATGAAATGCAAGGCGTGCAGGTGGCTAAGTTTGCTGAGGAGAAAGATCCGCACGATCCGAGCAAGAGCGTGCACAAGTTCGTCGGCTTCGAGCAGGTCAAGCCGGGCACCATGAGCAAGCTGGAGTTCGACACCAATGTGGCGGACCTGGTCGGCTACATGGAATGGATGGCCGAACCTGCCGCGCAGACCCGCAAGCGCCTCGGCGTGTGGGTGCTGCTGTTCCTGACCTGCTTCGCGCTGCTGGCCTGGCGTCTGAACGCATCGTACTGGAAAGAGGTCAAATAAGTGAGCATGCCGGCCTAGGCCGGCCATGTTGTTTTGTGCGTCGCCCGCGTGGCGGGCGCGTTCTGGGGTGAGCCGTTCGCGGCTGCATCCCATTTTGTTTCTAAGGAACTACAAAAATGATGGTTCTCTATTCGGGTACAACCTGCCCATTCTCGCAACGCTGCCGCCTGGTCCTGTTTGAAAAAGGCATGGACTTCGAAGTGCGCGACGTCGACCTGTTCAACAAGCCGGAAGACATTTCCACCATGAACCCGTACGGCCAGGTGCCCATCCTGGTCGAGCGCGAACTGATCCTGTACGAATCGAACATCATCAACGAGTACATCGACGAGCGCTTCCCGCACCCGCAGCTGATGCCGGCCGATCCGCTGATGCGCGCGCGCGCCCGCCTGATGCTGTTCAACTTCGAAAAAGAGCTGTTCGTGCACGTGCACACGCTGGAAAGCGAGCGCGCCAAGGCCAACGACAAGAGCCATGACAAGGCGCGCGCGGAAATCCGCGACCGCCTGACCACGCTGGCGCCGCTGTTCCTGAAGAACAAGTACATGCTGGGCGACGAGTTCTCCATGCTGGACGTGGCCGTGGCCCCGCTGCTGTGGCGCCTGGACCACTACGGCATCGAGCTGTCGAAGACCGCCGCGCCGCTGATGAAATACGCCGAGCGCATCTTCTCGCGTCCGGCCTACATCGAAGCGCTGACGCCGTCCGAGAAGGTGATGCGCCGCTGATCATGTCCGAGATTTCCACCAAGCCCTACATGCTGCGCGCCATTTACGAATGGTGCACCGACAGCGGCTACACGCCCTACCTGGCCGTGAAAGTCGACGCCGCCACCACGGTGCCGATGGAATACGTCAAGAAGGGCGAGATCGTGCTCAACATCAGCTTCGGCGCCACCTCCGGGCTGAAGATGGACAATGACAGCATCCGCTTCCACGCCCGCTTCGGCGGCGTGTCGCGCGAGATCTACGTGCCGGTCAACAACGTGATGGCCATCTACGCCAACGAAAACGGGCAGGGCATGGCGTTCGAGCCGCAACTGGGCGGCTACGACGACGCGCCGGCCGCCTCGGCGCCGGCCCCGGCCCCGCTGGCGCCGGTGTCCAGCACGCCCACCCTGGCCCCGGTGCCGACCCCGGCGCCGCAAGCGCGCCCGGCCGACATCGACGGCGAGGACGGCCCGGACGGCCCCGACAGCGGCGGCGAGCCGCCCAAAAAAGGCGGCGGACGCCCCACCCTCACGCGTATCAAATAGCGTATAATCTTCGCGCAACGCCGACTTAGCTCATTTGGTAGAGCAGTTGATTTGTAATCATCAGGTGGCCAGTTCGAAACCGGCAGTCGGCACCAATAGAATCAAGCACTTAGCCCAGCCCTTAACCGGCTGGGCTTTTTGTTTTGCGCGGCATGTAGGCGCTGTGTAGGCATTTTTGCGAATTTCTCGTACCGAGAGGGTGTGCCTTTATAATTGTCGGGAGACATGACAATTTTGAGGAAATGATGGCTGCTGATTTTGTCGCTTACATCGACGAGGCTGGAGACGAAGGCTTCAAATTTCTAGAGGGTGAGCGGGGAAGCTCCCGTTGGTTTGTACTGTCCGCGACAATCATACGAAAAGAAAATGACTTGCAATTTGTTAAAGCGGCCAAGGAGGTTAGGCAACTTCTAGGCAAGCAGGACAAGTATGTGCTTCACTTTCGTGACCTGAAACACGAGCAACGCGTTCCCTATGTGCGCCTTCTGGCAGGTCTTCCTGTGCGCACGGTGAGTATCCTGGTCCATAAGCCTTCCATTAAGAACCCGGAGAATTTCCAGCAGGAAGCGCATAAACTTTACCGCTACTGCACCCGCCTTCTTCTCGAGCGGGCGAGTTGGGTATGCAGAGATAATGCAGTTGGCGGCGCATGCAATACAGATTTGGTTTTTTCCAATAGGTCCGCAATGTCCTATGAGGACCTGAAAGGCTATCTAGATTTGCTGCGTAAGCAATCCCAAGCCGGCGCAGAGATAAATATTCACTGGCCGGCAATCAACTGCGAGAACGTGCGCGCAGTAAATCATGATAAGTTGGCAGGATTGCAACTAGCGGACGCGGTCGCATCGAGCGTCTTCTTCGGCGTGAACAAGACCCAATATGGTGAAGTTGAAAGCCGGTATCTAGAAATTTTGAAACCGACAATTTACAGAAGAGACCACCGAGCAGATGGTTACGGGCTGAAAATGTGGTGTAGCGATAACGCAGAAAAACAAAGGCTCACCGATTTGGTGAGCCTGAGTAAAAAGTAGACCCCAGGTTCGAGGTTCCCACCCGTTCGGGCTGCCGCCGTTAAGCGACCTCTACAGCTCCTGCGCTTGTCTACACCAGAATACTAACAAAGTACTCAAATTTGAGCAATCGTCGTTTTAAACGAACAAGGGAGAAAAAAAGGTCCCCGGCTAATTTTTCACCACCCCCAAGACGTTGGCCCGAGAAATCCCATACGTGCGGGCCAGCGCGCTGACACTCTCGCCGGCGGCGTACTTGGCGATGATGTCTGTCCGCTGCTCGGCCGTGGTCTTCGACGGCCGGCCCAGCGTCTTGCCCTCGCTCTTGGCTCTGGCTAGCCCTGCTTGCGTCCGCTCCACCAGCAAATCGCGCTCCATCTCCGCCACGGCCGCCAGCATGGTCATCATCATCTTGCCGGCCGGCGACGTCAGGTCTAGCTTGCCGAGCTGCAGAACGATGACGGCAATCTTGCGCGAGGCCAGCAGCTTGACCGTGGCGCCGACGTCTTGGGCATCGCGGCCTAGGCGGTCCAGCTTCGCCACCACCAGGGTTTCGCCGTTGCGAATCTGTGCCAGCAGCGCAGCGAACTGCGGGCGTTCGCTGGCGCTGGTCTTCCCGCTGATGGTATCCGCATACCAGTAATCCACCTGGTGGCCGGCCGCTTCAATTTCCATCCGCTGGTTGTCTGCGGTTTGCTCTTTGGTGCTGACGCGGCCATATGCGAATGTTGCCATGATGAATTCCTGTCCAAGAGTGTTAGAAAACACTGTTAGAATATATTCACCCGTTAGAAATGGCAAGCCCTATATTTCCAACATGGATATGGCTTCCCTTTCCTGCCTGTCGGAAATCGTTCGTTTTCTGACAGGGCTTCGACCAGTAGCACATACCGGGAATGCCAAGGTATGATGGGATACTGACAACTACCCATCGGCGACATGAAACTTCTCTGGAGGCTGTCGAAGTACCTTCCCATGCCGGAACTTTGGCGGGTTTCCTGGCAACGCCGAATGACTGAACGGGCATATGAGGCAGACACGCGCGTCGCGAAAGCAAAGAAGGATAATGCCGCACTGGAATCAATATGGCATCTTCGTAGCCATGAAGTCGGAATGTACGATGAGGAGGAAGCTTTTCTTATGAGTCGCAAGCTGTTGAAGGCGGCTGATAGACTGGATGTGCTGCGCCCGCCATTTGACCCGCACGATGAAAGCGATGAAGCTGATTGGGAGCGGGGGCAGTTCTATGGCCGCTGGGCGCTTACTCCACTGGGACGCGCGAAATTGCGCGATGACATACGAAAAGAACGCAAAGCTCGACATGACGACCGAATCTTCTGGCTTGCCTGGATAGCTCCTCTGACGGGCATTATAGGCGCCGTCACCGGATTGGTCGCGGTACTCACCAGAACTAAATAACCTGCCAAAGTGGGATTTCCCCACTTCGGTCTCAAATGCCGGCCCGGCCGGTATTTGGTGATGCGCAAGATGGGGCCCGGCTACATGCGTCCAGGGTTGGACCCATCAGTTGTTACTCGCGCACAGGGGCACCACCCTCCGCCCAATGCTGGGGAGACGGTGGCGCCGGATGCTGACGCTCACCTTAGCTTTTCCTTGTCATCCACGCCGGCCAGGCGGATGCGCTGCCCGGCAGCCGGGTGCGGTGCCCGCTCCAGCGGGAACATCTTGGCCACCGTGTTCGCGTAGTCCACGATGTCGGCGCGCCATTCGAGCGCCGTAGCACGGTAGCGGCTCAGCATACGTCGTCCCTCGCTGGTCAGCGTGTCGGACACCAGCGCGAGCGCCGGGGCCTCGTCTTGGTCGGCGGCCTCACGATGCACCTCGGTTCAGCTTCACATCGAACCACCACTCCACCTGCAGCACCAGACGCGCCTGGCTGACTGGCTCGAACAAGTCAAGGTGCTGCAGCGCCGCGCTGAGCGACACGTCCGCTGCCCGCGTCGGCGTGCGCACGAGAATATCTATCGTGTCCAAGTTCAGGCCTAAGGTGCCGCCGGCGTACACCAGCGGCTCAACCCGGCCGGCTAGCGAGGCGACAGTAAGGCCGTCCCTTCGCATTTGGCCGCAAGCCCGTTGCGCGTCTTCCCGCAGCGGGTGGGCTATCAAGTCCTGTTGCCACTCGGGGTACAAGTCCGGCAGCTCGCGGCGCAGCTTGATGAGGCGCGGAACGTCGGCGAGCGTAATCTCGCGCCAGAGCGTCGCGCCGGCCACCGTGCGGATATCGTAACACTGGGCGGCGGCCAGGTCTTCCATCGTGGGCGCGGCCGCAACCAGTTCGGTGCTCGGTACGCTGGCGCTAGCTGGCACAAGCAGCGGGAAATCGTCAGCGCTGATGCTGCACCTGCGCTTTCCGCCTGGCCGCGGCGCCAGATGGCGTGGCCCTCAGCCACACCCGCATAGTAGGCGTCATCCTCCGCACTGGCCGGGTCGTACAGCTTGGGAATGCGACGGCCCTCTATGCGGAACTGCAGCGAGGCACGGACGCCGGCCTTGTAGGCAGGACTACGTGGGTCGCGCGGAACGGCGAATGCGGCGGTGAACAGCTGGTCGGCGCTCAGGCCGGTGATGTGGGATTGCGCCGGCGCGCTGGCGCTGGACGTGAGGGTGCTTTTGACCATGATGGCCTCCTGTGCGGTGTTGAACCGCTCACCCCGCTTCCAAACGGGGTGAGCAGCGATGGCAAGGTTGGAAGACCGGCGCACAGGGAACCGGCAGGCGTGAGCCTCCCCACCACCGCCGCTCATTGAAGGTGCGACGAGGTACGGACGAAAAAATACCGCCTGGTGGCGGGTGTCCGCCTATGCATTCGGGCTTCCAAACCCGGCACCGTCTTTGTTCGGTGCTTTTTTAGCATAGGACGGCGACCTGCAGGGCGTCAAGGTATTTTTCAAGAGCCAAGTTGTAGCATTGCTGAGAGAAAATGTTCATAATTGGCAATACTTCCACAGGAGCCTAGCAACTATGAGTGTGAATCCAAGAGACATTTTATTAAAGCTCACATCCTCTCGCCTCGCACATGAGCTAGGGGAGCCATGGGAGCTGATTATCGAAATAGTGAATGACACTGATGTGCCGCTGTGGATAGCATCGCCAACAACTATTTTCACTATGCCTGCTGAGGTCACTCATCCGACTGAAATTCAAGCAAATGGGCGGTGGGCTGCATTCCCGACAATAGCTGGGGAAATAGGAATGGTTTGCATTCAACCAGAATCAGATTATTTTGGTACATGGCGATTAAACGCTCATCAGCCAAGACCATCATTTTTTAAGCATTTAAATTGGAACATATTTTCCCACCCCGGCTCCTATGAAATCTATGCCAACGTTCATTTTTGGGAGAGCAGGCCAGATTTTGAAGCCCTTATCGCCCCGATTTCTCCGCAGCCTGGTGGGCCTGCAATTGAAATATTGAGACAGCAGCAGGCCGATGTGATTCAGAAGAGTATAACTAAAAAAACTTCTAGCAAAATTGAGGTGGTTACAAAGTCTTCAGTGATTTTAGCCTCTGCTGGCATTGGAGGAGGGTTGGCCTTTTTGTTTAAACTTTGTTATGCGCTTGCCAATAACTCTGGTTTGGAGCGAATATTCTGGACGCTGCCGTCATACCTTTTAACCGCTTGCATAGCGAGCTTACTAATATCACGAATTACGGAAGCAAAATTCCCTCTAACCATTAAAGTTATGGATTTTTGGGGAGGTACAGCTCTTGGAATACTAACATCTATTTGCGGCGACTACTTCTTACAATCAATTTTCAAATCGATTATAAAGAATAGCTGACCCAGAAACTCGGAGGCGACGTGCACAGCATCCACCTGCGCTTAACGGTTGAGGCAACCCAAAAAGTAGAGGCGAGGCGCTGAGAAGGCCATGGAAGACGACAGCCGAGCAGCGCGCCGACATCATCGCCAAGTATGCCGCTGGAGAGAGTGTTAGCGCGCTAGCCCGGATGTACGAAGTTTCGCGCGCTAGCGTGCTGGAGGTCGTGAAGCCGGCATTGAGGTAGTTTTTACAAGTGTCCGCAGGCTACCCGAGGGAAGAATTGGGCGTACCAAAAAAATAGAGCGAGTCCAGGTTCAAGAATCTGTCGGGTATGTTACTGTATGCCTTGCTCTGACCACTGGAAAGGGAAGCGACATACGCGCGCTTTCCAGCACGCATGACTGCTTCGACAAGAGGACGATAATCCACATCCCCCGATACCAAATACACTGCGTCGAGCGCGTCATTACTTACATACTCCATCACATCAACACAAATGCTGATATCAACCGATTTGGTTTTCGTCCCCCTAGTTGTCTTCTTGAAAACTTTTGGCAAAACCCGAAGCGGATGCTGTCCGGAACTGGAGAATGGAATTTCTCGGGTGCCGCACTCACCAATAGTCGTGCTGAGCGTTTGTACGGCGTCATCGTCACCTGTAAACGTGGTGTAGTAAGTGACTCGTTCTAGAACGTCGCCCATGTAGAGGTTGCTGACCGTGTAAGGAGACCATACGAACTTCTTGGCCTCGTATTTCACTGGGGCCATCAGGTCCCCTTGTTTGGTATGGTCTCGGGAAGGGTACCCCTCTTTCACCATCGCCTCAAAGCGGTTCAATAAGTTTTCACCGTCGACAAACGCCATAACTCTGCCCATCGCTTCTCCTTAAAACCTACACAGTGCCTACACGGAAACTACAGATACAAAAAAAGGACCTGAGAAACTTTCTGAGTCCCTGATTTTATGGCCTGCCCAGCTGGGTTCGAACCAGCGACCCTCAGCTTAGAAGTCGAGGCATCGTGCCTACGCTACTACGCGTCTTCATTGATGCACGTTTGTAAGAATACAGTTCAATTTCACTTTTATCGACGCACTGGACAACGCCAAGAGCGACAGCGGAACATTGGGCCGGCCGTCGAGGACCACGGCCGAGCAGCGGACGGATATCATCGCGGAGTATGCCGCCGGCGAAAGCGTCAGCGCCCTGGTCGACTGCACGCCGTGTCGCGCGCCAATACCTCAGGTGTAGTGAAACCCTGAGGTTCGTGGCATTCTCAGAAAATGAACTTCCCTTCGACTGCATAGCCGTTGGCGACTGGAGTGGGAATCTGCTCAAGAATCTGTTTCTCGCCCCTGCGCATGTAGGTCTCGAAGATTCGTTCAGAACCTTTCCCCATCAGATATCGCCCAGATTCTCGCTCGAGCCATCCGCTAGCAAATGCCCCTACAAATTTAGGGTAGTGCTGCGATTTCGCGAGGGGGCTCGCACCTCTAAAACTTTCCCGCTGGTTACCGCTGAGATTGGCTTGCGGATGCCTGTCGATATCGAACTTCCACCATACAGAAATGCGCAACTCTCCCGACCCGATTGGTTCCCATATCACTTTGGAGGTTTCGCCGGCAATTGTCGCCGATATGTGACCGCCATCACCTCGCGATTCCTCATCGGTATAGTCAAAGCGGATGAGGTTCCTGTCGAGCAATTCGTTAATGCCGATGACAAGCAGCTTGCGGTATACGTTCATGATTTGGCATTTATCTGGTGGCAACTATTAGAGTTTATCGCAATACGGGACGTTGCTCACAGCGCCAAGTCTGCTTATTCCTGGCCCAGCCTATGAATAGCCCGGTGCCAGCACCAAGCTTGCACTGCGCCAGCAGCATGCGGACGTCGTAACCTGATTTTCCGGGCAGACGATTTTCTCGCCGCCGGCCGTGCCGTGCGCGAGCAGTCCTAGCCGAAACCCATGGCGAACCCGGCAGGAACCGGCTGGGTTTCCAGCGGGCGCGGTGCTGCAAGGCTGGCGCTGGCGTTACATGGCGTTACCTAGCCGGCCTGCGCGCGCACTGCGACCGCATTGCCGCCCCTGTGCGTTCGGATGTGTTCGCACTCGTTCAGTAAGGCTTGGCAAAGGGTATCGAAAGGGTTCCGCATAGGTTGCGCCAGCTTGGCCGGGGCCGGTAAATTTCTACCGCAGTCGAGAGGCCTTGCGAACCCTCGCGAGCATTCGCCACCTGGTCGGCCAGCAGCAGGCCGTTGCGGCCGTGCAGGATTTCCGGCATCGCTCCCTGTGGCTGGCCGCAGCCACCCAACCCCGCCACGCGTGGGTGACGCGTCGGGTAGTCCCGATTTAGGACAGGGTGTCCCGATTCGGGATAGGGGTGTCCTCAAGGTGAGGTGGCCAGCGAGGGGTGTCGTTCTGCCGCACGGCACCCATGGGGCAGCTAGGTGATTGATTCGATGGCATTCCTCAATTTGAGGCGTTGCCTAAATTATGGCTCAGGAGTGTCTACAATGGTCGTGGCGATTCAAGCAAGCATGATCTCGATCTGGCAAGTCTGCGCTACCGCGATTTGAAGAAGGAGCTGGGAAAATGACTACGCAACATTTTGCAAGCGTCTGGGATGCCATTGAGGACACCCCGGAAGAGGCCGCGAACATGAAGGTGCGCTCTCAGCTGATGATTGAGCTGAAAAGCTATGTCTCCCGTTCCGGTTTAAGCCAAGGCGATGCCGCCAAGCTTTTCGGCGTTACCCAACCACGTGTTTCCGATCTGATGCGTGGAAAAATTAACCTGTTCGCGATCGATGCGCTGGTGAATATGGCTGCCGCTGCGGGCCTGCATGTAGAGATGCAGCTGCGTCCAGCGGCCTGACAAGGTCTGCGCCCCCCCGTTTAACACCCTGTTCTTGTATCCCCGTGTATCCAGCACGGCAATCGATACACGGCGAGTTCCCCGCCGCCTTTTCACAACACACGACCGATACACGCCGCCGGTTTAATAGCGGTATGGAATCGATACCCGATCCGGTCAACGCAGAAAAGGACGTCAAGATGAAAACCGTACACACCATGATGGCAGCAGTAGTGATCGCCGGCAGCGCGCTGCTGGCGCAGGCCGCGCACGCGCAGGTGCAGATGCAGGGCCTGAAGCGCACCGATATCCTGAAAAGCGACTTCAGCGTGCCAGGCCGCGAAGTGCTGCAGGTGCGGGTCGATTTCGCCGAAGGCACCGAGTCGCCCAAGCACGCCCATCCGGGCGAGGAAATCGCCTTCGTGCTGGAAGGCACGCTGGAGTACCGCATCGAAGGCCGGCCGCCGGTCACGCTGAAAGTGGGCGACGCGGTCTTCATCCCGGCCGGCGCCATGCACGTGGCCAAGAACGTCGGCACGGGCAATGCCGCCGAACTGGCCACCTATCTGGTCCAAAAAGGCAAGCCGCTGGCGACGTTTGCCAAATAAGCGACGCCCCCCTCTGCCGAAGCTGAGCAATACTTGACTTCCTTGTGGAAAGATGTCATTTTTATATCATAAAAAATGACATCTTCATGAGGGAAGATCATGGGGCGCAATGCAGCTGAATTTCCGAAACCTGCCAGCTGGCAGGACTTTGACCGCTTGAGCCGCAGCCTGATGTCTGCCGTCCACGGCGTGCAGTTCGAGCGCTGGGGGCCGCTGGATCACAGGGAACATGGCGCCGACGCCTGGGCAAAGTTGCCGGACGGCAAGGTGCTGCTGTTGCAGTGCAAGGGCCGCAGCCGCAGTTTCGGCAAGTCGCTCAGCATCGCCAACCTGGACGCGGCGGTGCGCGAGATCGACAACTTCCCGCATCCGGTCCACGAACTCATCATCCTGACCACCACCCCCGAGACCGTCGCGCTGCAGGACCGCGCCGAGGATCTGACCGAGCAGCGCGCGCGGGCAGGGCTGTCGCGGGTGTCGTTGTATGGCTGGCACAGCATCGGCAACCTGCTGGCGCAGCACGAGGCTGCGCTGCAGGCCTACATCCGGCCCCGGCGCCGCCTGGGGCAGCGCTTGCGCTGGCTGGCCCTGCTGGCGCTGGCCGTGCTGCTGACCAGCGCCGCCTTCCTGCCTGGCCTCCGGCTGGCCTGAGGCTCAGGCCAGCTTGGCTCAGGTCGGCTTGATGCTCAGGTGAGCTTGATGATCTGCGGCTTGCGCGCCTGGTGGGAGCAAAACACGAAGCCCTGCAGCTGCTTGGACCAGCGGAACTTGGACCAGGCGCCGTTTTCGGCCGCCTGCAGCTCGGCCTGGCCGCCCACGTCCTTGTCCCAGTGCTGCACCGGCACCTTGCTCCAGGTCCACGGATTGGTGGCCGGGTTGGTGGCCGGCGGCGTCAGTTTCACCAGCTCCGGCGGCGCCACCGACTGGTCCAGCCCGAACATCGCGCCCAGCTCGTCCACCCATTCCAGGCCCATGGTGTCCGGGCGGTGGAAGTTCTGGCCGCCGCCGTCGTATCCGCCCAGCAGCGCCGGCACCGTGCCCAGCGTGGTGTTGCGCGTGACGGCGCCGGTGGCCAGGTTGCGGATGTAGAGCGCGCGGAACGAGCCGTTGGCATAGGCGCCGTTGATATAGCCGCCGTCCACCGCCACCAGCAGGTTCAGCTTGGGGCACAGCGTCAACACGCCGTTCTGCAGGTTGCCGCCCAGCGCCGGGTATTGCGTGACGTCGCCGTTCTTGCTGATGAACAGCGTGTAGTCGACCTTGCCGTTCACGGCGGCCCACCAGCCCTGGCGCTGCTCGTCGATCACCGTGGTCGGGTAGTTGCCGCCCGTGACCGTGGCCGAGAAGCGGACTTCGTCCGGCACGGCGTTTTGCGGCTGGCGCGTGGCCAGCTGGCTGTAGCCCAGCTGCGGGCGCGACACATCCATTAGCTTGAGCCGGTTGGGGATGCGCGAGCCGGCCCAGAAGAAGGACACCAGCGTGCCCTTCGGCCCGCCGCCCCAGGCGGTCGGCATTTCCTGCAAACCGAGGTAGCTGTGCGGGTTGTAGGGCGTGCCGTCGGCCGCGTAGCCGTTGGTGAAGCTGCCGGAGGCGTTGCTTTGCAGCGGCACGTTGGCGGTTCTCCACGTCAGCGTGGTGAAGTCGCAAATCAGCGTGAACTGCAGGTTCGGCAGGCCGGGCGACGATTCGTGGCCGGCCGAGTAATACACTTGCGCGCCGTAAGTGCCGTAGTCGCGCAGGATGGCGCTGCCGCCCCAGATGGCGAACGGCGTGTTCATCAGGTAGTTGTCGGCCTTGTAGATCGACGGCGTGACGCTCATCGGCGTGTTGGTCATCGGCACGTCGGCGAAAAAGCCGGCCGGGGGCACCCAGGCCGGCAGCACCGGCCGCGTGACGGGGTTGGCCGCCACGGTGATGGTGAAGACATTGGATGATGCTTGGCTCATAATTTTCCTTGGCGGAGTTAGCTGACGCGCGGCTGCACGCCCCATCCGGGCGATTTGTTCCAGCCTGCGGCCAGTTCGTTCCAGTTGCTGGCGCTGATCATGCGGTTGTAGGCAGCTTGCGCGCCGGGCACGCCGTGCTGCACGGCATAGGCGATGGCGGGCTGCAGGTTGCCCCAGTAGCCGGTGGCGTCCGGGAAGTTGCCGCCCCGCAGGGGGCCGGCCACGCCGGGGTTGCGCACCGCCTGGGCCGCGAAGTACAGGTCGCCCCAGCTGGCGTACCACGGGCCGGTGCCGCCTTCGAAGTCGGCGCGCTCGACCGGCGCCACCGGCATGTAGTACTGGGCCGCGTCGCGGTACAGATAGTCGCTGTCGGCGGTGCCGCCCAGGCGGCCGATGATGCTTTGTGCCTTCCAGGCGAAGAACGCGTTCAGCTTGCCGAGCACGGTGGCCGCCAGCGGCGGCTGCAGGTCGATCGCGTAGCCGATGGCGGCGGTGAAGAAGTCCTGCTGCCAGGTGGCTTCGGACTGCACGCCGTAGCCCTGCGTATAGTTGGTGTAAGGCACCACGAAGCCGAACTTGTTGTTGGGCTTGGCCACATAGGTGGCGTGGTAATGCTCCACGTTGGCGGCCAGCGAGGCGGCGAATTCGCCGCGCAGCGCCGTGTCGCTGTCGGGCGTCACGCACAGCGCCTGCGCCAGCGTGCGCAGCGACCATGCCGCGCCGCGCGTGGTGTTGGATCCGGAGTTGGACAGGAACACCCCGTTCGCGTAGCTGCGGTGGGTGTCCGGATTCTTCAGGTAGCCCAGGGTGGCCGAGAACTGCACTTCCTCCATGAAGTAGAAGCGCCCCGTCAGCAGATAGGCGGTGTAGCCGATGGCCGGATGGTGCGGCGTGTCCCACACCGGGGCGACGGTGCCGGTGGCCGCCGCCGTGGTCTGGCCCTTGCTCGAACCGCCCACGCCGCTGACCGAGCTGCTGCCGTGCGCCACCAGGTTGGGGTAGCTGGAAAAGCGCAGCGGCCGCTGGGTGGTCTCGTCGCGGAAGTGGATGCCGTAGCGGCCCGCGCCGTAGGCGTTCACCAGCACGGCGGCGTAGGCGCGCGCGTCGCTGCTGGTCAGGTAGAGCGCGTCCCAGTCGGGAAGCAGGCCGATCGCGCCGTGGTAGCCGGTCTGGCCCATGGCGTTCGCGTAATTACCCTGCTGCAAAGGCGTGTACGTGGTTGCCAGGCCGTTGAATGCCGTGGCGGTGGACGGCACCGCGCCGCGGTAGGCCGGCACCAGGCGCGAAGCCTGCAGATAGGCCTTGTCGTGGCTGGGGGTGATCTGCGGGTCGCTGCCTAGCCAGTGGCCGTGCGCGGCGCCCTGCAGCAGCACGGTGCGGCAATGGTGCGGCAGGTCGATGGCCGCGCTGAAGCGCTGCGTGCCGCCCAGGCTGAAGGTGTAGGTGGCGCTCTTGTTGGTGGGGCCGGCCACTTTCAGGTAGCCGTTTTCCACCCAGGGCAGCACTTCCACCGCGCCGCCCGCGTACAGCCGCACTTCCAGCCACGCCACCAGGTGCGCGTCGCTGCCGATGGGCTTGCGGTAGATCCAGGAACTCATGGCCGGGCCGGCCACCCAGGCCATGAAGGGCGCGTCCCAGTCGGCGCCGGACCAGCTGGCCGTGCCGAAGCTGCCGGCGCCGACGGCGGCGGCCAGGTTGACGGCGCGCAGCCCGGCCGTGCCGAGCGCGGCGGCGGTGCCGGCCGTGCCGCTGGCGTTCAGCGTGTAGCTTTGCGGCGTGTTGGCGGCCAGCGTGGCGCGCCCGGACAGGGTGGCGAACTTGAGCGAGCCGTCCGGCCAGTGGTTCTTGGCCGTCACCTGCAGGCCGGGCAGGCTGCTGCCGACGAATTTGCCGGCCGGCACCTGGCCCTGGCGGAAGGCCTGGCCCAGGGTAAACGGCAGGTTGGCGCCGCCGGTCGCCGAGTTCAGCGTGAAGCTGGCGAACGATGCCGCAGGCGCCTGCACCTGGATCATGAAGGGGTTCGAGGAGGACTGTGCCATAAGGTCAGCCTGTCAGATGTCGCTGGCGGTCAGCACGTGGCCGTCAGTGCTGCCGACTGCGCCGATGCCGTCGTAGACGAAGGACAAGGTCCTGGCGTTGTAAGTCACGCCGGGCGGCAGCGCCAGGCCGTTCAGGGCGATGGCCAGCGGACCGCCGCTGGCGCTCTTGACGTATTTGGAAATGGAAATGGTGCTGGCCACGCCTTGCGTAAACGTCAAGGTGGGCACCACGGTCCACACCGGCGGCGTGCCAGCCGGCACCAGGGCCGACGGGCCGCTGGCGCCGCCGGAAGCGGTGCTCGGCGGCGGCGCCGGTTCGGCCGGCGTGGGGCCGGCCTGGGTGGTGCCGGCGGTGGCGCTGCCGCCGCCGCCGCAGGCTTGCAGCGCCATGGTGGCGGCGCTGGCCGACATCAGCTGGATGAAGCGGCGGCGCTGTTTTTCCGGGTTGCTATTACTGGACAGTTCGATGGACGAAAGAGAATGTTTCATTGCCAATGATCTTCTGAAAATATAGGAAGAGTGGGGCGTTGCCGCCCTGCATGACAACTAGTTTCGCACAAAATTGAGGCAAATTAGCGCCGGATTGAAGCGTGCGCCGCATTTATTTTGTTCGGTCAAATGACAATTGACGGAACATTATTTAACTTTTGAACACCAGAAATTTCATATCGGCAAGCCATTTTCGCCGCGCGGATCGCGCGCCAGCAACTGCGCCACCATGGCCTGCGGCTGGTCGCCGTCGAACAGCACGCCGGCCACCGCGTTGGTGATCGGCATGTCCACGCCCAGCCGGGCCGCCAGCTCGCGCACGGCCTTGGCGCAGGGCACGCCCTCGGCCACATGGCCCAGCTCGCTGACGATGGTGTCCAGCGCCTTGCCCTGCGCCAGGCCGAGGCCGACGCGCCGGTTGCGCGACAGGTCGCCGGTGCAGGTGAGGATCAGGTCGCCCATCCCGGTCAGGCCCATGAAGGTTTCCACTTGGCCGCCCAGCGCGGTGCCCAGGCGGGTGATCTCGGCCAGGCCGCGCGTGATGAGGGCGGCGCGCGCGTTCAGGCCCAGGCCCAGGCCGTCGGCCACGCCGGTGGCGATGGCCAGCACGTTCTTGACGGCGCCGCCCACTTCCACGCCCACCAGATCGGCGCTGCTGTAGACCCGGATATTGCCGCCGTGCATGGCCGCCACCACGCAGTCGCGCAGCGGCGCCGAGCTGGACGCGATGGTCAGCGCGCACGGCAGGCCGCGCGCCACTTCCTGCGCGAACGAGGGGCCGGACAGCGCGCCGCCCGGCACGCTGTCGCCCAGCACCTCGCGCATGATTTGGTGCGGCAGCAGGCCGGTGCCGTATTCGAAGCCCTTGCACAGCCACACCAGGTTGGGGATGGCGCGCCCCTTCAGCTGTTCCAGCAGCGGGCGCAGGCCGGCCACCGGGCAGGCCGCGATCAGCAGGTCGCTGCCGTGGGCCAGCGCGGCGTCGAAATCGGCGCCGATGCGCAAGCCGGGCGGGAACGGGTGGCCGGGAAGATAGTGGAGATTGTCGCGCGCGGCCGCCATTTCATGCATGGCGGCTTTGTTGCGCCCCCACAACAAAACATCGTGGCGGGCGGCCAGCGCCATGGCGACAGCCGTGCCCCAGGCGCCTGCGCCGAGCACGCTGATCCGGCGCGCGCCGGCGGCATGTTGATGGTTCTGCATGGGATTGTTCTTAAATGCCCCAGATATCGCTGCTTTTCACATAGCCGGTCAGGCCGTCGCGGTGGCGCACCTTGACCCAGCCGTTGCCGGCCGCTTCGGCCAGTTCCAGCAGCACGCCCTTGTCGGCCAGGAACACCGTGGCGGCGCTGTCGTCGGCGGACGCGCGCACCTTGGTGTTGGCGGCGCGCACCACCAGGGTGCGCTTGGCGCTCAGGCTTTTGGCCTCGGTCCAGGCCAGGTCGCCGCTGGCGTCGCGCACCTTGACCCATTCGCCGTAGCTCAGCACCACTTCCAGCGGCATGCCGCGCGGCGCCACGAACAGCTTGCCGCCCTTGGTGGACGGCGCGTCGTACAGGATGGCCGGGGCCGCGCCCACCGATTTGAAGTCGAGCGCATGCCCGGCCGTAGCGGCCAGCAGCAGTGCTGCGCCTGCGATCCATCGGAAGAGTGTCATACCGGGCCTCTGATCAGAATTCGGGAGTGAAAAAACGCAAAGGCCGCTGCCGGCCTTTGAGAGGGCGGCGCGCCAGGCGCCCCGCCGGATTGCATCGTTACTGCTAACGCAATTAGTGCGCCGCGCCTTCGGCAGGTGCTGCGGCAGCTTGCTGCTCAGCCAGCGCTTGCAGGCGCTGCTGGTAGAACACTTCGAAGTTGATCTCGGCCAGGTGCACGGGCGGGAAGCCGGCACGGGTGATCATGTCGGCAATGTTGGCGCGCAGGTAAGGGTACACGATGTTCGGGCAACCGATGCCCAGCAGCGGGTCCAGCTGTTCGGCAGGGATGTTGCGCGCTTCGAAGATACCGGCTTGCTTGCCTTCAACCAGGAAAGCCACTTTGTCTTTGATCTTGGCGGTCACGGTGATGGTGACGGTCGATTCGAAGATGCCTTCAGCCAGCGGCTCGGCAGCCACGTCCAGCGCGACTTCGATCGCAGGCGCTTCCTGTTCCAGGAAAATGGCTGGGGAGTTCGGCTGTTCCAGCGACATGTCTTTCAGGTAGACGCGTTGGATTTGGAAGACTGGTTGCAGATTTTCGTCAGACATGGTGCGCTTTCTTATGTAGGAAAAGAGCGGCAAAACCGCTCGCTGTTAGGGTACCCGCGCGGCCCGTCCCGGGAGGGCGGGCGCGCCAATGCGCAGCAATTGTAGCAAAACCAATTTGAGGGCGGTCAGGCTTTTAACAAGGGGTCCAGGCCGCCGGCTTGATCGAGCGCATACAAATCGTCGAAACCGCCCACATGGGTGTCGCCGATATAGATTTGCGGCACGGTGCGGCGGCCGGTTTTCTGCATCATCAGCACGCGCTGCTCGGGATCGAGGTCGACGCGGATCTTGTTGATGCCGGTCACGCCCTTGGCTTCCAGCAGGCGCTCGGCGCGCACGCAGTACGGGCACACGGCAGTGCTGTACAGGGTTACGTTGGCTGTCATGGTGCTATCCTCTCTTATTTAGTCAGCGGCAGGCCGGCGGTCTGCCAGGCGGACTGGCCGCCATCGAGCACGACCACGTTATCAAAGCCCGCGCCGCCCAGCAGCTTGGCGGCGCCGAAGGCGCGGCCGCCCTTTTGGCACACCACCACGATGGTGCGGCTTTTGAATTTGTCCAGCTCGGCGACGCGCTGCTTGAGCTCGCCAGCCGGGATATGTTTGGCGTCCGGCAGGTGGCCGTCGGCGTATTCCTTGGCGTCGCGCACATCCAGGATGGTGGTCTTGCCGCGGTTTATCAACTGCACGGCCTCGGCCGGGGTCACTTTTTTGCCGCGCTGGGTCAGGACCGGCCACAGCAGTGCGCCACCCGACAGGGCGACGATGCCAATAAGAAAAATCTGATCAATAAGGAATTTCACGGTGTTCCAATGGTTATAGGTTATGCGCGCATTATAAAATAGAAGCTGAACAGAGGCTGAAACGCTGCCTCCCGCAGATTTTTTCACACTTTATAGATAGTCCTATGTACAAAATTGTCTTCATGCGTCACGGCGAATCCACCTGGAACCTCGAAAACCGCTTCACCGGCTGGACCGATGTCGACCTGACGGAAAAGGGCGTGGCGGAAGCCAAAGCCGCCGGCCAGGTCCTGAAACAGGAAGGCTACACCTTCGACCTGGCTTACACCTCGGTGCTCAAGCGCGCCATCCGCACCCTGTGGCTGGCGCTGGACGAAATGGACATGATGTATCTGCCGATCAAGCACGACTGGCGCCTGAACGAACGCCACTACGGCGCGCTGCAGGGCCTGGACAAGGGCGAAACGGCCGCCAAGTACGGCGACGAGCAGGTGCTGGTATGGCGCCGCAGCTACGACACGCCGCCGCCGCCGCTGGCCGAAGACGACGAGCGCACCTCCTTCAACGACCCGCGCTACGCCGGCCTGCCGAAGGACAGCATCCCGCTGACCGAATGCCTGAAGGACACCGTGGCGCGCGTGATGCCGGCCTGGGACGAGGAAATCGCCCCGGCCATCCGCGCCGGCAAGAAAATCATCATCTCGGCCCACGGCAACAGCCTGCGCGCGCTGATCAAGATGCTCGACGGCATCAGCGACAGCGACATCGTCGGCCTGAACATCCCCAACGGCCAGCCGCTGGTGTACGAGCTGGACGCCGACCTGAAGCCGATCCGCCACTACTACCTGGGCGACCCGGCCGCCATCGCCGCCGCGCAAGCCGCGGTGGCCAACCAGGGCAAGGCCAAGTAAATAGTTGATGTCCTGGTCTTCTACCACCCGCAGTGCGGGGGCGGCCGCGCTGGCGCTGCTGCTGACGCTGGGGACGGCTGCCGGTGCGCAAGCCGCCCCCGCCAAGCCCACCGAGCGCAGCAAGCAGAAGCTGCAAGCCGAAGCCGAGCGCGCCGGCCTGCAGCAAAAGCTCAACGAGCTCAAGCGCGACATCGGCAAGACCGAGAGCGCCCGCGAGGACGCGGCCGACACGCTGGCCGAGTCCGAGGAGGCGATCTCGAACGCCAACCGCAGCCTGCGCGAGCTTTCCGAGGAGCAATCCCAGACCAGCGTCCGGCTGCAAGCGCTGGGCGAGGAGCGCGCGCGCCTGCAGGCCACGGTGGAGCTGCAAAAGCAGCAGCTGGCCAAGCTGCTGCGCGAGCAATACGTGGCGGGCAATGAAGACCGCATCAAACTGCTGCTGTCCGGGGACAACCCGAACCGCATCAACCGCGACCTGCAGCTGATGGCCTATGTGTCGCAGGCGCAGGCGCGGCTGCTCGACTCGCTGCGCGCCAACCTGCGCGCGGTGGAGGCGAACCAGGCCGAGGCGCAGAACGCGCGCGACGAGCTGGACGAAATCGCGCAGGAAGAACAGCAGCAGAAAGAGCTGCTGGTCAAGGAGAAAGCCAAGCGCGCCGCCGTGCTGGCCGGCCTGTCGCAGCGCCTGGTGGCGCAGCGCAAGGAAGCCGGCAAGCTGGCGCAGGACGAGCAGCGCATGGCCGGCCTGGTGGACAAGCTGGGCAAGCTGATCGAAGAACAGGCCAGGGCCGCCGCCGCCGAGAAGGCGCGCCTGGAACGCGTGGCCGCCGCCAGGGCCGCCAAGGCCAAGGCCGACGCCGAGGCGAAGGCGCTGGCGCAGGCCAAGGCCCGCGAACAGGCCAAGGCGCGCGCCGAAGCGCTGGCCAAGGCCAGGGCCGAACAGGCCGAGCGCGAACGCATCGCCAAGGCCGAGGGCAAGCCGAAACCGGCGCCGCTGCCGCTGCCGCCGGCCGCGGTGACGCCGCCACCGCAGACCGCCCAGGCCACCCCGCCGGCCCCGGCAGGCGAGGGCGGCAAGCTGGAGCCGATCGAAGTGGACGAATCGAAAGTGGCGGCCGTGAAGGAAGAGCCGCCGGCGCGCAAGGCCGACATCGCGCTGGCCCCGGCCATGCCGGACGGCGCCTTCGCCGCGCTGAAAGGCCAGCTGCGTCCGCCGGTGGCGGGCAAGGTTGCCGCGCGCTACGGCAGCAAGCGGGGCGACGGCCCCAGCTGGAAAGGCATGTTCATCCGCGCCGCCGAAGGGGCCGAGGTGCACACCGTGGCCAGCGGACGGGTGGTGCACGCGAGCTGGCTGCGCGGCTTCGGCAACCTGATCATCGTTGACCACGGCGGCCAGTACTGGAGCCTGTACGCCAACAACCAGTCGCTGCTGCGGCGGGTGGGCGAGGTGGTCAAGGCCGGCGACGTCATCGCGGCGGCCGGAAACACCGGCGGCAACGAAGAATCGGGTTTATACTTTGAGCTCAGGCACAAGGGCAAGGAATTCGATCCGGCCAGCTGGGTCAAATTCTAAAGTCCAACACAGCGGAAGAATCATGGGTAACAAGTTCAAGAATTTCGGCCTGATCGGCCTGGGCATGGTGGCCGGCGTGGCCGCCTCCCTGCAGTTTTCCGCTGTGGCTCAGAAAGCGCCGGCCATGCCCCTGCCGCTGGAGGAATTGCGCCAGCTGTCGGACGTGTTCGGCCTGATCAAGTCCGACTACGTGGAGGACGTGGACGAGAAAAAGCTGGTCACCGAAGCCATTTCCGGCATGGTGGCCTCGCTCGATCCGCACTCGGTGTACCTGGACAAGAAGGCCTTCAAGGAGATGCGCGAGTCCATGCTGGGCAAGTTCGTCGGCATCGGCATCGAGGTGGGCATCGAGGACGGCTACGTCAAGGTGGTGTCGCCGATCGAGGATTCGCCCGCCTTCAAGGCCGGCATCAAGGCCGGCGACCTGATCACCCGCCTCGACAATACGCCCATCCGCGGCCTGTCGCTGGACGAGGCGATCAAGAAAATGCGCGGCGAGCCGCACTCGAAAATCGTGCTGACGCTGTCGCGCAAGGGCGAGGACAAGCCGATCATCGTGCCCATCGTGCGCGAAGAGATCCGCGTGCAAAGCGTGAAAGCCAAGATGATCGAACCGGGCTACGCCTGGCTGCGCGTGTCGCAGTTCCAGGAACCCACGGTGGACGACCTGGCGCGCAAGCTGGGCAAGCTGTACGAGCAGAACCCCGGCATCAAGGGCCTGGTGCTGGACCTGCGCAACGACCCGGGCGGCGTGGTGCCGGGCGCCATCGGCGTGTCGGCCGCCTTCCTGCCCAGGGACGCCGTGGTGGTTTCCACCAACGGCCAGCTGGCCGACTCCAAGCAGACTTTCTACGCCCGCCCCGAATACTATTCCGGCCGCGCCAACAGCGACCCGCTGGCCAAGCTGCCGGCCGCGCTGAAGACCGTGCCGATGGTGGTGCTGGTCAATTCCGGCTCGGCCTCGGCCTCCGAAATCGTGGCCGGCGCGCTGCAGGACTACAAGCGCGCCGTCGTCATGGGCACGCAGACCTTCGGCAAAGGCTCGGTGCAGACCCTGCGCCAGCTCACCGCCGACACCGCCGTCAAGCTGACCACCGCGCGCTACTACACGCCGCACGGCCGCTCGATCCAGGCGCGCGGCATCGTGCCGGACATGCTGGTCGATGAAACCGCCGACGGCGACGGCCTGAACAGCCTGCGCCTGCGCGAGGCCGACCTGGTCAAGCACCTGAACAACAAGGACGAGGCCGAGCTGCCGTCCGCGCCGCAGCCGGTGCACGATGAACTGGAAGAAGAGCAGCGCATCCTGGCCTTGTCCAAGACCCGCAAGCCGGTGGAATTCGGCAGCAAGGACGACTTCCAGCTGGCGCAGGCGCTGAACCACTTCAAGGGCTTGCCGGTGCAGCTGTCCAAGACCGAGAAGGCGCGCGACCTGGACGTGGCGGCCTCCGCCAAGCCCGCCAGGCAGGATGCCCCCGTGAAACAGGACGCTCCCGCCCAGCCGCAGAAGAAGTAAGGCGATGGACGACAGCCAGCTGCTGCGCTACTCGCGCCATATCCTGCTTGACGAAATCGGCATCGAGGGCCAGCAGAAACTGCTGGAGGCGCGCGCGCTGGTGATCGGCGCCGGCGGCCTGGGCTCGCCGGCCGCCATGTACCTGGCCTCGGCCGGCGTGGGCACGCTCACCATCATCGACGACGACACGGTCGAGCTGACCAATCTGCAGCGCCAGATCGCCCACAACATGGCGCGCGTGGGCCAGCCCAAGGCCGAGTCGGCGCGCGCCACGCTGGCCGCCATCAACCCCACCATCGGCATCGAAGCGCTGGTCGAGCGCGCGGACGACGCGCGCCTGGCCGAGCTGGTGAGCCGGGCCGACGTGGTGCTCGACTGCACCGACAACTTCGCCACCCGCCACGCGGTCAACCGTGCCTGCGTGGTGCACCAGGTTCCGCTGGTGTCGGGCGCGGTGATCCGCTTCGACGGCCAGGTCAGCGTGTTCGATCCCCGCGGCGGGGCCGACCGCAGCGCGGACCTGCCGTGCTATTCCTGCCTGTTCCCGCAAGACCAGCCCTTCGAGGACGTGGCCTGCTCCACCATGGGCGTGTTCGCGCCGCTGGTGGGCGTGGTCGGCGCCATGCAGGCGGCCGAGGCGCTCAAGCTGCTGATGGGCATAGGCGAGCCGCTGTCCGGCCGCCTGCTGCTGCTGGACGGCTTGCGCATGGACTGGACCTGCATCAAAATCGCCCGTAACGACGCCTGCCCGGTGTGCGCACAACCCTAGGAGACTTACTCAGATGAAGCGACTTTCCGCCGTCATGGCCGTGGCGATTGCCTCGGCATTTGCCGCTTACGCCCCGGCCGCCGCCTCGGCAGCGGAAACCCTGCGCTATGTGCTCATCACCGAGAACGGCAAGCAGGCCGGCGAGCAGGTGGTCGAGCGCGGCGACGACGGCCTGACCAAGGTGCGTTTCATCTACAAGAACAACGGCCGCGGCCCCGAGCTGACCGAGCAGATCCGCTACAACGCCGACGGCACCATGGCCAGCTACGCGGTGCAGGGCAACTCCACCTACGGCGCCGTGGTCAACGAGCAGTTCGGCATCCGGGACGGCAAGGCCGCGTGGCAGTCGACCACCGAGCGCGGCGAGCAGGCGCTGAACGGCCCGGCCATGTACGTGCCGCTGAATAACTCCTTCGAAGTGGCGTCCGCCGCCATCAGCGCGCTGGCCGCCGCGCCGGACGGCAAGCTGGCGCTGCTGCCCTCGGGCACGCTGACCCAGCGCAAGCTGGCCGAAGCGCAGGTGACCCTGAACGGCCAGAGCCAGACGGTGCAGCTGCTGGCGCAAACGGGCCTGGGCCTGTCGCCGCAGTTCTACTGGGCCACCATGGGCAACGCCGCCGGTAGCACTGGCACTACCAAGCCGCGCCTGTTCGCGGTGGTGATCCCGGGCGCCTTCACCGCCATCGAGCAGGGCTGGGAAGCCAACGGCCCGGCGCTGGCCGCGCTGCAGAAAGAGGCCGAGCAGAAGATGCTGACCGAGCTGGCCGCCACCTTGCAGCATCCGCTGAACGGCCTGACCGTGGTGAAGAACGCGCGCGTGTTCGACAGCGAGAAAGCCAAACTGGGCCCGGCCTCGGACGTGTACGTGCTGCGCGGCCGCATCACCGCCGTGCTGCCGGCCGGCTCGCCGGTGCGCGGCGCCGTCAACGAGATCGACGCCGACGGCCGCGTGCTGCTGCCCGGCCTGTTCGACATGCACGGCCACGTGGGCCGCTGGGAAGGCGGCCTGAATATCGCCGCCGGCGTGACCACCGTGCGCGACATGGGCAACGACAACGCCCAGCTGCAGCAGATCATGGACGAAACCGCGGCCGGCAAGCTGCTCTCGCCGCAGGTGGTGCCGTCCGGCTTCCTGGAGGGCGAAAGCCCGTACTCGGCCAATCTCGGCTTCGTGGTGAAGACGCTGCCGCAGGCGAAAAACGCCATCGACTGGTACGCCGAGCATGGCTACCCGCAGCTGAAGATCTACAACTCCTTCCCGAAAGAGATCCTGAAGGACGCGGTGGCGTACGCGCACAGCCGCGGCATGCGCGTGTCCGGCCACATCCCGGCCGGCCTGCGCGCCTTCGAAGCGCTGGACATGGGCTTCGACGAGATCCAGCACATCAACCAGGTGATGCTGAACTTCCTGGCCACGCCGCAGACCGAAACCCGGACCCTGGAGCGCTTCGTGCTGCCGGCCGAGAAAAGCGCCGCGCTGAAGTTCGATTCCAAGCCGGTCAAGGACTTCATCGCCCGCCTGGCGAAGCAGAAGACCGTGATCGACCCCACCCTGGCCACCTTCGCCTTCCTCAAGCAGAAGGACGGCGACATGAACACGCCGTTCGCGGCCATCGCCCCGCATATGCCGCCGGACCTGCAGCGCGGCTTCCGCGTCGGCACCATGAAGATCGCCGACGAGCCCACCCTGAAGCGCTACGAGCAGTCCTACGCCCACATGGTGGACTTCGTCGGCCGCCTGTACCGCGCCGGCGTGCCCATCGTGGCCGGCACCGACGAGCTGGCGGGCTTCACCCTGCAGGCCGAGCTGGAGCTGCTGGTGCAGGCCGGACTGACGCCGTCGCAGGCGCTGCAGGTGGCCACCCGCAACGGCGCGCTGTACACCCGCACCAGCCACGAGCGCGGCAGCATCGCGCCGGGCAAGCTGGCCGACCTGGTGCTGGTGGACGGCGACCCGACCAAAAACATCGGCGACGTGCGCAAGGTGGCCGCCGTCATCACGCGCGGCTTCCTGGTCTATCCGCACGAGGTGGACAGCGCGCTGGGCATCCGTCCATTCGTGGCCGCCGGCCCGGCGCTTAAGAAGCTGGCGCCGGTGTCGAGCAATATCGCCGGCGGCGGCAACGAGGGCGCCTTGCAGCGCATCGGCGTTTCCGCCCACCGCCACGATTAGGCCTTATATTCCACAATTAAGCCTTATACTTCCGCACTCTCACCTGAAAAGTGTCCTTGTCTATGCAAAACGTAACATTCCCTGCCAAGCGCCGCGCGCGCGGGTTCACCCTGATCGAGATCATGGTGGTGGTGGTCATCATGGGCGTGCTGGCGGCGCTGGTTGTACCGAAGCTGCTGAGCCGCACCGGCGAGTCGAAAATCGCCGCCGCCAAGGTCGATATCGCCACCGTGATGCAGGCGCTGAAACTGTACAAGCTGGATAACCAGCGCTATCCGACCACCGAACAGGGTCTGCAGGCGCTGCTCACCAAGCCCACCACCGGCCCGGCCGCCAACGGCTGGAAAGCGGGCGGCTACCTCGAGAAGATGCCGAAGGACCCGTGGGGCAACCCCTACCAGCTGCTGTCGCCCGGCCTGAAGGGCGAAGTGGACGTGTTCTCGCTGGGCGCCGACGGCCAGCCGGGCGGCACCGGCGACGACGCCGACATCGGCTCCTGGGACAACTAAGCTTCCATCATGGCAGCCGCCGCGCGCTTCACCCAACCGCAGCGCGGCTTTACGCTGATCGAGCTGCTGGTGGTGCTGGTCATTGCCGGCATCACGGTCGGCCTGGTGTCGCTCAACGCGGCGCCCAGCCGGCGCCAGAGCATGCAGCAGGAAGCGCAGCGCGTGGCGCTGCTGCTGCAGCTGGCGCGCGACGAAGCCATCGTGCGCAACCGCCTGGTGGCCTTCGAGGCGGGACCGGAAAGCTACCGTTTCCTGGTGCGCAACGAGCAGCGCGTGTGGGAACCCATCACCACCCAGGACAAGCAGGACGACCTGCTGCGCGAACGCCAGTTCAAGAACAGCCCCGTGACCCTGCTGCTGGACCCGGCCTCCACCGTGCCGGGCGACACGCTGCGCATCACCTTCGGCCGCGAGCCGGTCGATAAACCCTTTGTGCTGACCATGGCCAGCGGCGACGTCAGCGTCGCCATCCGCGCCGACGGCATCGGCCATTTCACGGTGGATTGAGATGCGCGCCAACCATATGCATGCCGCGCCGCGCCGCGCGCGCGGCTTTACCTTGCTGGAAGTGCTGGTGGCGCTGATGATCGTCGGCACCGCGCTGGGCGCTTCGCTGCGCGCGGTCGGCAGCCTGACGCAGAACAGCGACGGCCTGCGCGCCGCCATGATGGCCACCTGGTCGGCCGAGAACCGGCTGGTGCACCTGAGCCTGAACAAGCAGTTCCCCTCCGTGGGCAAGACTTCCTTCGAATGCCCGCAGGGCGACCTGAAACTGGTGTGCCAGGAAGAGGTGATCGCCAGCCCCAACCCGCGCCTGCGCCGGGTCGAGGTCAGCGTGTTCGACGAAAAACAGCCGGAGCGCCTGATCATCAAGCTGGTGCAACTGAAGCTGCAGGAATGATGGCGTCTATCTTTCTACCGCGCCGGGCGCGCGGCTTCACCCTGGTTGAACTGCTGGTGGCCATCACCGTGCTGGCCATCGTCGCCGTGCTGGGCTGGCGCGGGCTGGACGGCATCGTCCGTTCGCGCCAGGCGCTCACCGAGCAGATGGAGCAGACGCGCGGCATCCAGCTGGCGTTCGCCCAGATGCAAAGCGACATGGAGCAGCGCGCCCAGCGCAAGCAGCTGCGCTCGCGCGAAAGCCTGGCGGCCGACGCGGACCGCATGATCTTCGTGCGCACCGTGCTGGCCGAGGGCGAGCCTTCGCGCCTGCAAGTGGTGACCTACCGCATCCGCGACGGCGTGCTCACGCGCCGCGAATCGCGCCCCACGCGCGACCTGGCGCAGCTTGATGCGCTGTGGGCAGCGGCTGTCAGCGACAGCGACAACGCACCTTCCGTGGCGCTGCAGAGCGGCGTGGACAGCATGGCCGTGCGCGGCTGGCGCGACAGCGCCTGGCAGCCGGTGCAGGGCGTGCAGGGCGGCTCGGCCGGCGAGGGCGGTGGCGGGGCAGGCAGCGCCAGCGTGCAGGACTTCGACGGCCTGGAATGGACGGTGCAACTGCACGGCCAGTCGGCGCCACTGGTGAAAGTATTCCTGATGGGGGAGAAATGATGCGCGGCCCGATGCGTTCCCCGCTGCGCCGCCGTGCGCGCCAGGCCGGCGTGGCCGTCATCACGGCGCTGCTGCTGACCACGCTGGCCGTCACCATCGTGGCCAGCCTGTTCTGGCAGCAGCAGGTGCAGGTGCGCTCGATGGAGAATCAGCGACTGCACCTGCAGACCAAGTGGATCATGCGCGGCGCGCTGGACTGGGCGCGCCTGATTCTGCAGCAGGATAAGATTTCCAACCCTACCGTCACCTCCGAAACCGGCCCCTGGGCCACGCCGCTGGCCGAAACGCGGCTGGACGATTACGTCGAACGCGAGCGGGTAGCCAACGAAAAATTCGATGCCACCCTCTCCGGCCGGGTTACCGACGCGCAGGCGCGTTACAATCTCGCCAACCTGGTGCTGAACGGCGCGCCGGACCCGGCGCAGGTGCAGGTGTTCCGGCGCCTGCTGCAGCACCTGAGTTTGAACCCCAGCCTGGCGCAATCGCTGGCCGAGGAAGTGGCGCTAAGCCAGCCGGTGGCGGCCGGCACCGGTGGCACCGGTGGAACGGGCGGAACAGGTGGTGCCGGAGGAACAGGCGGGACCGGTGGCGCCGGCAGCGGGCTGGCGGGCAGCAGCAACGGCACGCGCCGCGAGCCGCTGGAGCTGATCCGCGTGGAAGACCTGCTGTCGGTGTCGGGCTTCACGCCGCAAATGATAGAAAAGCTGCGCGAGTTCGTCATCGTGCTGCCGGCCCGCACTAATGTGAACGTGAATACGGCGCCGCCGGAAGTGCTGGCGGCGCTGGTGGAGAATTGTTCGGTGTCGGAAGCGGCCACGATGGTGCAGTTCCGGCGCCGTTCGCCGTTTCTGGACGCGGCGGGTTTCACCAATTACCTGGGGCAGAGCGGCAAGGTCCTGCCGCAGGGCGTGGCAGTGGATGTGCGCAGCGACTACTTCCTGGTGCTGAGCCATGTGAGGCTGGACCGGGCGGCGCTGGACGCGCAGTCGCTGATTTTTCGCGGCAAGGCGCCCACGCTGCTGTGGATGCGGGAAATTTAGTTTGGATAGCTCATTTGGATAGCTAAAGCAGCATGAACGAAAGCGAGATTCTTCTTTGACGACTTTATACATCCGGTATCCAGCCAGGGCGGCCGCCGACGGCGGCGCCGCGCCCGCGTGCCATTTCGCGCTGGTGGGCGACGGCGGCAACGTGATGCAGCAGGGCGCATCCCCGCTCGGCAACTTGGCCGACACGGTGGCCTCCGCGCGCCGCGTGGTGCTGTTGCTGGCCGCCGCCGACGTCACCCTGCTGCATGTGGCGGTGCCGCCGCTGTCGAACGCGCGCTTGAAGGCCGCGCTGCCGGCGCTGGTGGAGGACCAGGTGCTGGGCGACCCGGCCGACTGCGTGCTGGCCCTGGCGCCGCTGACCGCCACCCAGGACGGCAGCACCCGCACCGTGGCCGTGGTGCAGCGCAGCTGGCTGGAAGTGCTGGTGAAAACGCTGGTGGCGCAGGGCGCGCAGGCGATCTCCGCGTTGCCCGCGCAACTGTGCCTGCCGCTGGCGCCGGGCGGCGCCTCGGCCGCGCTGGCGCCAACCGACGCCGGCCTGGAACTGACCCTGCGCAAGGGCCAGCAGGACGGCATGGGCCTGACCGTGGGCCCGCAGCCGGAAGCGGCGCTGCAGATGCTGCGCGCGCTGGCCGGCGACGCGCCGCTGACGGTGTACCTGCCGGCCGCGCTGCTGCCGCAGTACCAGCCGCTGGCGGCCGCCGTCAGCCACGTCGAACTGGAAACCGAGCGCTGGGAACACTGGGTGTCCGCCGCCAAGAGCGCCAAAGGCGGCGCCGCGCCCGACCTGGCCGCAGGCCTGGGCGCCACCGGCGCGCAGTCGCGCGCCTGGCAGCGCTGGCGCTGGCCGCTGCGCCTGGCGCTGCTGGCGGTGCTGGTCAACCTGGCCGGCATGAATATCGAATGGCTGCGCATGAAGCGCGAAGAGCGCGAGCTGCGCGAGTCCATGGTGCAGATCTTCCGCGCCGCCTATCCGAAGGAAACCGTGATCCGCGACCCGGCCGCGCAGATGCGCATGAATATCGCCGCCGCCAAGGCCGGCAGCGGCGAGGTCAATCCCGACGAATTCACCGCCATGGCCGCCGTGTTCGGCGAAGCGCTGGCCGCCACCGGCAAGCGCGACCTGATCGCCTCGATGGAATACCGCGAGCGCAGCCTGGTCATCAAACTCAAACCCAACGCGGCCGACGCGGCCACCCTGCAGCAGCTGCAGGGCGCCCTGTCGGCGCGCGGCCTGGCGCTGTCGGAAACGGCGGCCGGCGTGTGGCAGGTCCGCACTGGTACCGGGAGCAAAGCATGAGCGAAGCAACGATGAAGATTCAGCAATTGCGCGACACCGCATCGTCCTTCTGGAATGAAATCAGCGAACAGGAACGCCGCATGCTCGCCATCGGCGGCGCCGTGGTGGGGCTGGCGCTGGTGTACAGCGTGCTGGTGTCGCCCGCGCTGGAAGGGCGCGAGAAGCTGGCCAAGGCGCTGCCGCAGCTGCGCCAGGACGTGGCCGACCTGAAGGCGCTGGGCCGCAGCGCCGCCGAACTGGCGGCCAGGCCGCCGGTGCAGGCGCCGCCGATGTCGCGCGACGCGCTGAACGCCAGCCTGAACGCGGCCGGCCTCAAGCCGCAGTCGCTCAACCTCACCGGCGAATACGCCAAGCTGGAAGTGAAGGGCGTGCCGTTCGCCGCGCTGGTCACCTGGCTGGACGCGCAGCGCCGCGACAGCGCCGTGCTGGTGCAGGAAGCCGTCGTCACCGGCCAGGCCACGCCCGGCATGGTGGACGCCAGTATCACGCTGCGCCAAGCCTTCGGCCAGGGCGCGAACAACGCCGGCGGAGGCCGATGAAGCGCGCCGTGCTATGGTTGCTGGCGGCGCTGCTGGGCGTGCTGCTGGCGGTGCTGGCCTTCTTCCCGGCCGCCTGGGTGGCGGACGCGGTGGAGGGCCGCACCGGCGGCCGTTTGACGCTGGGCGACGCGCAAGGTACGCTGTGGCGCGGTTCGGCCTTCATCGGCGGCGCGGCCAGCAGCAACGGCGCGGTGACGCCGCTGCTGCCGGGGCGCTTCGCGTGGAAGCTGTCGCCGCTGTCGCTGCTGGGCATGGTGGACATGGAATTGTCGAACCCGCAGGCGCTGGCGCAGCCGGTCAGCTTCAAGGGCAGCTGGAAGCAGTGGCAACTGAGTCCGTCCGCCTTGCTGCTGCCGGCCGACGGCCTGGCCGGCCTCGGGGCGCCGCTCAACACGCTGGCGCCCAGCGGCCGCCTGCGGCTGTCGTGGACCACGCTGGAGCTGGCGCTGGCGGGACCGCAGGTGGACGTGAACGGCCGCACCACGCTGGAGATGGCAGACATGTCGTCGCGGCTGTCGCCACTGAAGCCGCTGGGCAGCTACCAGCTGGCGCTGGACTGGCGCGGCCAGCAGGCGCAACTGGAGCTGAGTTCGCTGAAAGGGCCGCTGCTGTTGAGCGGGAAAGGCAGCCTGCAGAACGGCCGCCTGCAATTCTCCGGGCAGGCCCAGGCGGCCGACGGTTATGAGCAGTCGCTGGACAATCTATTGAATTTGCTGGGCCAGCGCCGTCCCAACCAGGGCGGCAAGAACATCATCGCGTTAGAGTTCAGATAAGTACAGATAATGAAAAAACAGTCCGCAAGCAAGTCCCAACGTCCAACGCTGCGCCAGCTGAGCGCGGCCGCCATGCTGTGCTGCGCGGCGCTGACCGCGCAAGCACCCGCCTGGGCCGCCCCCGGCGACGACGCCGCGCTCAACTTCGTCGGCGCCGACATCGAATCGGTGATCAAGGCGGTGGGCCACTACACCAACATCACCTTCCTGATCGACCCGCGCGTGAAAGGCACGCTGACGCTGGTGTCCGAAGGCCCGATGAGCAAGACGCAGGCGTTCGCGCTGCTGACTTCCGCGCTGCGCCTGCAGGGCTTCGCCATCGTCAGCGGCGACGGCTACGCCAAGGTGGTGCCGGAAGCGGAGGCCAAGCTGCAGGCCACGCCGACCCAGATCGGCTCCGGCCCGGTGCTGAAAGGCGACCAGATCGCCACCCAGGTGTTCCACCTGAACTATGAATCGTCGGCCAACCTGGTGACGGTGCTGCGCCCGCTCATCACGCCCAACAACACCATCAACGCTAACCCCGGCAACAACACGCTGGTCATCACCGACTACGCGGACAACCTGAAGCGCCTGGGCAAGCTGATCGCCGCGCTGGACGCGCCGTCCAGCACCGACATGGACGTGATCCCGGTGCGCTACGCCATCGCCAGCGACCTGGCCACCATGCTCACCAAGCTGCTCGAGCCGGGCGCCGGCGGCGGCGCCGATTCCGGCCGCGTCAGCGTGCTGGCGGACCCGCGCACCAATTCGCTGGTGGTGCGCGCGCCGTCGGTGGCGCGCGCCAACCTGGCCAAGTCGCTGATCGCCAAGCTGGACCAGCCCACCGCGCAGCTGGGCAACGTGCACGTGGTCTACCTGAAGAACGCCGAAGCGACCAAGTTGGCGCAAACCCTGCGCTCGGTCATGTCCGGCGACAGCAGCGTCACCGGCCAGGCCACCAACGCGGCGGGCCTGAACAACCAGCAGGGCCAGGCGGGCGGCGGCATGACAGGCAGCACCGGCAGCGGCATGACCGGCGGCACCGGCACCACCGGCTCCACCAATCCGCTGCTGAACGCGGGCGCCAGCACCAACCAGCTGACCTCCGGCGGCGCGGGCGGCTTCATCCAGGCCGACGCCACCACCAACACGCTGATCATCACCGCGCCCGAGTCGGTGTACCGCAACCTGCGCGCCGTGATCGACCAGCTGGACGTGCGCCGCGCCCAGGTCTACATTGAATCGCTGATCGTCGAAGTGAGCGCCGACAAGGCTTCCGAGTTCGGCGTGCAGTGGCTGGGCCTGAGCGGCAACGACAACTCCACCTACCGCGTCGGCGGCGGCACCTCGTTTGCCGGCGGCACCGGCAACAACCTGCTCAGCCTCGCTGCGGGCGACGGCAAGGTGCTGCCGGGCGCCGGCATGACCATCGGTATCTTCAAGCAGCTGGCGAACGGCAAGCTGGGCCTGGGCGCCGTGGCGCACACGCTGGAAGCGGACGGCGGCACCAACATCCTGTCCACGCCCAACGTGTTCACGCTGGACAACGAGCTGGCCACCATCCGCGTCGGCCAGAACGTGCCGATCCTGACCGGCCAGTTCACCACCACCTCCGGCACCAGCACCAACCCGTTCCAGACCATCGACCGCAAGGACGTCGGCCTGACCTTGAAGGTGCGCCCGCAGATTTCCGAAGGCGGCACTATCAAGCTGGCCATCTACAACGAGAGCTCCAGCATCGACACCAGCGTCACGTCCGAAAGCGGCATCGTGCTGAAGACGCGCGTGATCGAAACCAACATCATTGCCGACGACGGCCAGATCGTGGTGCTGGGCGGCCTGATCTCGGACGACGCCAACGACAATGTGGAAAAGGTGCGCGGCCTGGGCGACATCCCGGTGCTGGGCAACCTGTTCAAATACCAGAAGCGCGGCCGCAAGAAGACCAACCTGATGGTGTTCCTGCGCCCGGTGGTGATCCGCAACAAGGACCAGAGCACCAGCCTGGCCACCGACCGCTACGACTACATGCGCGCCACCCAGCAGGACGTGAAGCCGAACGACACGCCGCTGCTGAAAAACCTCGGCCAGCCCATGCTGCCGGGCCTGCAGGACGGCACGCCGGTCCCCGGCAGCGGCCAGATGGCGCGCCCGGTGCCGCCGCTGCAGCCTGGCCAGCTCAATCCGAACCAGGCGCCCGCGCCGTCTGAAGGCAAGCCGCAATAATGAGCAACCTGCTGCCCTACGCCTTCGCGCGCGACTATTCGGTGCTGGCCCAGCCGGGCCAGGAAGCCGAGCACTCGGTGGACCTGTACGTGTCCAGCGCCACCGCGCCGGCCGCCATCGCCGAAGTGTCGCGCCGCTTCGGCCGCATCAACCTGAAAACCCTGGGCCGCGCCGACCTGGAGGAAGCCATCGCCAAGGCCTACGCCGGCGCCGGCGGCGACGCCTCGCAGGTGGCCGACGAATTCGACGCCGACCTGGACCTGACCAAGCTGCTGCAGGACGTGCCGGCCATCGAGGACCTGCTGGAATCGTCCGACGACGCGCCGGTGATCCGCATGATCAACGCGCTGCTCACGCAGGCGCTGCGCGAAGGCGCGTCCGACATCCACATCGAGCCGTTCGAGCAGACCTCGGTGGTGCGCTTCCGGGTGGACGGCACGCTGCGCGACGTGGTCAAGCCGCGCAAGGCCATCCACGGCTCGCTGATCTCGCGCATCAAGATCATGGCGCAGCTCGACATCGCCGAGAAGCGCCTGCCGCAGGACGGCCGCATCACCCTGCGCGTTGGCGGCAAGCCGGTCGACGTGCGCGTCTCCACGCTGCCCACCGGCCACGGCGAGCGCGCCGTGCTGCGTCTGCTGGACAAGGAAGCCGGCCGCCTCGACCTGCAGCACCTCGGCATGAGCGGGGACATGCTGCCGCAGTTCGACGGCCTGATCGCCCAGCCGCACGGCATCGTGCTGGTGACTGGCCCCACCGGCTCCGGCAAGACCACCACGCTGTACGCCGCGCTGTCGCGCGTGAACTCCACCACCACCAACATCCTCACGGTGGAAGACCCGATCGAATACGACCTGCAGGGCGTGGGCCAGACCCAGGTCAACCCGCGCATCGACATGACCTTCGCCAAGGCCCTGCGCGCCATCCTGCGCCAGGACCCGGACGTGATCATGATCGGCGAGATCCGCGACCTGGAAACGGCGCAGATCGCGGTGCAGGCCTCGCTCACCGGCCACCTGGTGCTGGCCACCTTGCACACCAACGACGCCTCGGCGGCCGTTACGCGCCTGCTGGACATGGGCATCGAACCGTTCCTGCTGTCGTCGTCGCTGCTCGGCGTGCTGGCGCAGCGCCTGGTGCGCAAGCTGTGCCCGTCCTGCAAAACCTTCGACGGCGCGCAATGGCACGCGGTGGGCTGCGAGCACTGCGGCCACACCGGCTACCAGGGCCGGGTCGGCATCTACGAGCTGCTGCGCACCACCGAGGAAATCCGCGCCCAGATCCACAACCGCGCCTCGGAAGCAGAAGTGCGCGCCGCCGCGCAGGCCGGCGGCATGAAGACCATGCGCGAGGACGGCGAACGCTGGCTGCTCGACGGCACCACCACGCAGGCCGAATTGCTGCGCGTCGCCAAGGACTAAAGTAGATGCCAGCATTCCGCTACGAAGCCGTCGACGCCGGCGGCGCCACCAGGAAGGGCGTGGTCAACGCCGACAGCCCGCGCTCGGCCCGTTCCGACCTGCGCGCGCAAGGCCTCACGCCGCTCAAGGTGGAAGCCATCTCGGCACAGGTCGACGCCAGCGGCCAGACCAAGCGGCGCGGCTTCGGCGAGCGCCTGTCGACCACCGAGCTGGCGCTGTTCACGCGCCAGCTGGCCAGCCTGCTGGAAGCCGGCCTGCCGCTCGAGCAAGCCTTCTCGGCGCTGCTGGAGCAGGCCGAGCGGCCCTATGTGCGCGACCTGATCGCCTCCATCCGTTCCGAAGTGATCGGCGGCGCCGCGCTGTCCGAAGTGCTGTCGCGCCATCCACGCGACTTCGCCGAGATCTACCGCGCGCTGGTGGCATCGGGCGAGCAGATCGGCCAGCTGTCGCGCGTGCTCACGCGCCTGGCCGACTACATCGAGCGCCGCAACGCGTTGGTGCAGAAGGTCAAGCTGGCGTTCACCTACCCGGCCATCGTCACCGTGGTGGCGTTCGCCATCGTGATCTTCCTGCTCACCTACGTGGTGCCGCAGATCGTCTCCGTGTTCGCCAACACCAAGCAGAAGCTGCCGGTGCTGACGGTGATCATGCTGGCCGTGTCCGACTTCGTGCGCAACTACGGCCTGATCGTGCTGGTGCTGCTGATCGGCGCCTGGTTCTCATGGCGGCGCGCGCTGCAGAACATCGCGCTCAAGACGCGCTGGCACACCTGGCTGCTGACCGCGCCGCTGTACGGCAAGTTCGAGCGCAGCCTGAACACGGCGCGCTTCGCCAGCACGCTGGCGATCACCACCGGCTCCGGCGTGCCGATATTGCGCGCGCTCGAGACCAGCCGCGACACGCTGACCAACGTCGCCATGCAGCAGCTGGTGGAGGAAGCCAGCGACGCGGTGCGCGAAGGCGTGAGCCTGGCGCGCGCGCTGTCGGCGCAGAAGCACTTCCCGCCGATGCTGATCCACATGATACGGGCCGGGGAAATCACCGGCGAGCTGCCGGCCATGCTGAACCGCGCCGCCAGCGCGCAGGAGGCGGACCTGGAGCGGCGCACGCTGACCATCGCCGGGTTGCTGGAACCGGCGCTGATCCTGGCCATGGGCGTGGTGGTGCTGCTGATCGTCCTGGCGGTGCTGATGCCGATTATCGAAATTAACCAGCTGGTGCACTAATATGAATCGTCTGCCTGTCGTAGCAAGTTTTGTGGCCGTGGTGGCCCTGTCCGCCTCGTGTGCCTACTGGGGCATGCTGCTGTTCAAACCCGAGCAGCGCGCGATCGCCGCGGTGCCGATGCAGGCGCCGCCGGAAGCGTCGGTGGCGTCCGCGCGCAACCTGTTCGGCGGCGACATCGCCGTCGCCGCCGCCAGCAACTACCAGCTGCGCGGTGTGGTGGCCGCCGCCAACGGGCGCGGCAGCGTGGCCATCATCGCGGTGGACGGCCAGCCCGGCAAGGCCTACCCGGTGGGCGCCGAGGTGGCCAGCAATGTCAAGGTGCAGGAAGTGCAGGCGCTGTACGTGGTGCTGTCCGAAGGCGGCATCCAGAAGCGGCTCGACCTGCCGCCGCCGGAGAGCGCCAGTTCCTCCAGCGCCACCGCCGCGCCGCTGCCGATGCCGCCGGTGCAGCAACAGCAGCAACCGGTCCCACCGCCCGCCCCGCCCGTGCAGCAGCCGCCCCAGATGCCTACGCCCGTCAGCGGCACCCGATAAGCAAGCTCTGCCGCATTCGGGGTCAGACCCCGAATGCGGCAGAGCTTGCCCTAGTCATAGGGACGCGGCCCCATACGTCTTACCACAATGTAGGATCAGGCGGCGGGAAATGAAGTGTTTATGAGCAGCCTGAGCCGCATTCGGGGTCTGACCCCGAATGCGGCTCAGCTCGCTAGTCTTCGGACTTGGCGGAGTCGATTTTCTTGAGGGCGGCCTTGGCGGCCTGGCGCTGGGCCGAGACCGGCTTGGCGTGCGGGCCGGCCGCGCGGTTCTTGGCCAGCGCCGCGTAGGGGTTGCGCGGCTTATGGGAGGGCTCGACGCGGAACTGCATCTTCTGCCGCGTCGCCAATGCCTTGTTTGCCATCGTGTGACCCTCCCTCTTCCTTACAGTACGTAGCGCGACAGGTCTTCGTTGACCGCCAGCGCGTCCAGGCGCTGGTTCACGTAGCCGGCGTCGATGGTCAGCGTCTGCACGCCGCCGTCTTTGCCGCCGTCGCTGGCGCTGAAGGAAATCTCTTCCAGCAGCTTTTCCATCACCGTGTACAGCCGGCGCGCGCCGATGTTTTCGGTGCGCTCGTTGACCTGGTAGGAAATCTCGGCCAGCCGCGTGATGCCGTCCGGCGCGAAGTCCAGCTTCACGCCCTCGGTGGCCAGCAGCGCTTCGTACTGCTTGGTCAGGCAGGCGTCGGTCGACGTCAGGATGCGCTCGAAGTCGGCGATCGACAGCGATTCCAGCTCGACCCGGATCGGGAAGCGCCCCTGCAGTTCCGGGATCAGGTCGGACGGCTTGGCCAGGTGGAAGGCGCCCGAGGCGATGAACAGGATGTGGTCGGTGCGTATCATGCCGTACTTGGTGTTGACCGTGGTGCCTTCCACCAGCGGCAGCAGGTCGCGCTGCACGCCGGCGCGCGACACGTCGGCGCCGCCCACTTCCGAGCGCGAGGCGATCTTGTCGATCTCGTCCAGGAACACGATGCCGTTCTGCTCCACGTTCTGGATCGCCTTCTGCTTCATGTCGTCTTCGTTGACCAGCTTGGCCGCTTCCTCGTCCAGCAGCAGCTTCATCGCTTCCTTGATCTTGACCTTGCGCGCCTTCTTGCGCCCGCCGCCGATGCCGGAGAACATGGACTTGATCTGCTCGGTCATTTCCTCCATGCCGGGCGGGGCCATGATTTCCATCTGCGGCGCGCTGTCGGCCAGCTCGATCTCGATTTCCTTGTCGTCCAGCTCGCCTTCCCGCAGGCGCTTGCGGAAGGTCTGGCGCGTGGTGTCGGGCTTGCCTTCGCCTTCGGCCGCGGCGCCGGTGCTGAAGCCGAAGTCGCGCGGCGGCGGCAGCAGGATGTCGAGCACGCGGTCCTCGGCGGCGTCCTCGGCGCGCGCGCGCACCTTGGCCATCTCGGCCGAACGGGTCTGCTTGATGCCGATGTCGACCAGGTCGCGGATGATGGTGTCGACGTCGCGCCCCACATAGCCCACCTCGGTGAACTTGGTCGCTTCGATCTTGATGAAGGGCGCGTCGGCCAGCTTGGCCAAGCGGCGCGCGATCTCGGTCTTGCCGACCCCGGTCGGGCCTATCATCAGGATGTTCTTCGGCGTGATCTCGTGGCGCAGCGGTTCTTCCACCTGCTGGCGGCGCCAGCGGTTGCGCAGCGCGATGGCCACGGCGCGCTTGGCCTTGCCCTGGCCAACCACGTGCTTGTCGAGTTCGCCGACGATTTCTTGCGGTGTCATATTCATTCTGCCTTCCCGTCCAGCGTTTCGATAATGTGGGACATATTGGTGTAGATGCACAGCTCGCCGGCGATGGTCAGCGATTTCTTCACGATCTCGGCCGGCGTGAGCTCGGTGTTCTCCTGCAGCGCCAGCGCAGCCGACTGCGCGTAGGTGCCGCCGGAGCCGATGGCGCCGATGCCTTTCTCGGGCTCGAGCACGTCGCCGTTGCCGGTGATGACCAGGGTGGAGGTGGCGTCGGCCACCAGCAGCATCGCTTCCAGGCGGCGCAGCACGCGGTCGGTGCGCCAGTCCTTGGCCAGCTCGACCGAGGCGCGCAGCAGGTTGCCCTGGTGTTTTTCCAGCTTCGCTTCGAAGCGGTCCAGCAGGGTGAAGGCGTCGGCGGTGCCGCCGGCAAAGCCGCACAGCACTTTGCCCTGGTACAGCTTGCGCACCTTGCGGGCCGTGCCCTTCATGACGATGTTACCCAGCGTTACCTGGCCGTCGCCGCCCAGTGCGACCTGGCTGCCGCGCCGCACGCACAGGATGGTGGTGCCGTGAAATTGTTCCATGTTGACCTCAAAGTAATGACGCTCGACGTTCAATGCGCTATCAGCGCCAGCCCCTGACATGGGGTCTGGCCGGATAATTGCAAGACGGACTAGGCGGTGGCCGGGGCGGCTGCTTGGCGCAGCGGTTAAATCAGCGGCTTAATCAACGGCTTAATACTTGTGGGCAAAGATGCGCGCCAGGCTGGCGTAGCCCAGCAGCTGCAGCAGCGCTGCCACGAGGTGGTTCACTTCCCGGAATTCTACTCTTCTGCCGTCCGGCGCGAGTTGCTGCAGGCGCGCCAGCAGCAGGTTGGCGGCGCCGAAGTCGAGCCGCGCCAGGCGCGAGCAGTCGAACACCAGGGCCGGGTACTGGCCGGCGTAGGCGGCGATGGCCTCCAGCAGGGCGCCGCAGTCGCCTTCCACCACGGCCGGCAGCATGAAGCGGTCGGACGCCGCCGCCGCCGGGGCGGCCTGGCGCGCGGCCGTGGCCATTTGCCGCGGCGCAGGCGCAGCGTAAGGCGGCGGCGACACTTCGAAGGTGACGCAGTAGTCCATGCTGGCTTCGTCGTAGTCTTTTTCCCGGTTCAGCAGCTGCAGCAGTTCCAGCAGCAGCAGCCAGGGCGCCGCGCCGTCTTCCCGGCGGCCCACGGCAAGGCTGGACTGCAGCAGCGCGGCCAGCTCGGCGGCGGCCGCCACGATCAGCTCGCGGCCCTGTTTTTGCAGGCTTTGCAAGGCGTTCAGCAGCAGCGCGCAGCCGTCCATGTCGAAGCTGGCCACCCGGCTCAGGTCCAGCCGCAGCGGGGCGGCACCGGCCAGCCCGGGCAGGCGCTCGAGGACCGCGGCGGCGCCCGCGTCCAGCGCCGGGCCGAAAGCCAGCGTGGGCGCGACGCCGGCGTAGCCGCCGGCCGCGCCCGCCGCCGGCCCGGCCGCCGGCCCCGTTGCCGACCCCGCCGCCATGCCGCGCCACGGCGGCGGCGAAGTCTCGAAGGTGCTGGCGTAGTCGATCGACAGGCTGTCGAACTGTTCCTGCCGGCCCTGCACCTGGTGCAGGTCGAACAGCAGCCACCAGACGGTGCGGTCCTGCTGCGCGCCCAGGCCGGATGCGGCGGCCTCGGCCAGCGCTCCGCTCAGCATCTGCTCGGCGACGGCGCTCTGGCCGTTGGCGTACAGGATGGCGCTTTCCTCCACCACCGGCGCGGCGGCGCCGGACGCCACCGGGGCCGGCACTTCATCGTCGGCCAGCAGCTGGGTGGTGCTGGCGTCCAGCAGGGGCAGGGTGTCGGGATTGCCGGCTGCATCGGCGGCGCCGGACGGCGTGGCGGGGGCCGGCGCCGGGCGCGGCGGGCGGCTGCCCCAGGCCGGTTCCGGCGTGTTGAAGATGTCGGCTTCCATGGCCGCTTCGATGGCGTCGATCTTGAGCGCGGTGGCGCGGGCGATGTCGCGCTGCAGCTGGCTGTTGGCGGCGGCGCGCTGGGCTTCGCTGTTGGCGGCCAGGCGCGCGGCCTCGTCGTCGCCGTCCGGGGCGGCGTCCGGCTTGCCTTTCTTGAACAGGGAAAACAGGCCCACGGCATTCCTCGCTATGCTGGAGTCTTAGTGTAGCCGAAGAGCAAGGCGCAAACAAAAAAAGCATGCGGCGCGGGCGGCATGCTTTTTTGCGGGCGAGGGGAGCCGGGCGGGCGGCTTAATCCCCGTACAGCTTCTGCTTCAGTTCGCGGCGCTGCTGCGCTTCCAGCGACAGCGTGGCGGTGGGACGGGCGATCAGGCGCGGAATGCCGATCGGTTCGCCAGTCTCTTCGCACCAGCCATATTCGTTGTTGTCGATGGCGACAATGGATTGCTGCACTTTCTTCAGCAGTTTGCGCTCGCGGTCGCGGGTGCGCAGTTCCAGCGCGTGCTCTTCCTCGATGGTCGCGCGGTCGGCAGGGTCCGGCACCAGCACGGTTTCGCGCAGGTGTTCGGTCGTCTCGCCGGCATTCTTCAGCAGCTCTTTCTCAAGGGCTTGCAGCTTGGCCTTGAAAAATGCCATTTGCGCCGGGTTCATGTAGTCTGCTTCGCCCATCTTCAGAATTTCTTCTTCCGTGAGGAGGCGGACTTCTTCGATAGCGGCGGGGGTCGATTTATTAGTTTTAGTCATCACTTCGCTTACCTTCGATACGACAGAGTTTTCAAATTTATCAGTTGCGCGATGAACTCGGCAACCGCGCCGGCACCTAAGTCGTTACCTAGTTGCTAACCGGCACCCCACAAAACCCGGTTAGTTTATACCAAACATTGTTCCAATCCGCGAATAAAGATGTCTTTCGGTAGATTTTTGCCAATAAATACCATTTTGCTGCCACGTTCTTCGCCCTCGGCCCATTTTGCGCCCAGATCGCTGCCCATCAGCTGGTGCACGCCCTGGAATACCACCTTGCGTTCGGCGCCCTGCATCAACAATACGCCTTTGTAGCGCAACATGCGAGGACCGTACACATCGACCAGTCCGCCGAGGAATTCGTCCAGCTTGGCGCTGTCGAACGGGCGCGCGCTCTTGAACACGAAGGCGGCGATGTCGTCGGTGTGGTGGCTGTGATGGTGATCGTGGGCATGGCTGGGGTGGTTGCAGTGCTCGCCATGCGCGTGGTCGTGGTCATGGTGATCGTGGTCATGTTCCTCGGCGGCCAGGAAGTCCGGGTCCAGCTCCAGCTTCTCGTTCAGGTTGAAGCCTTTCAGGTCCAGCACCTCGGAAATCGGCGCGCTGCCGAAATGGGACTGGCTGATGGGCGCGCGCGGGTTGATGCGCTTCAGGCGCGGCAGCAGCTGGTCCAGCACGGCCTGGTCCACCAGGTCGGTCTTGGACAGCAGCAGCTTGTCGGCGAAACCGACCTGGCGCTGGGCTTCCTCGTTGTCGTCCAGCTGCTGCATGGCGTGGCGCGCGTCGACCACGGTGACGATGGCGTCCAGCATGTAGTGGCTGCCCACTTCGTCGTCGATGAAGAAGGTCTGCGCCACCGGGCCGGGGTTGGCCAGGCCGGTGGTTTCAATCACCACGCGGTCGAAATGCAGCTCGCCGGCGGCGCGCTTTTGCGCCAGGCTCGACAGCGCCACGATCAGGTCGCCGCGCACGGTGCAGCAGATGCAGCCGTTGTTCATCTCGACGATCTGTTCCTTGCTGTCTTGCACCAGGATTTCGTTGTCGATGTTTTCCTGCCCGAATTCGTTCTCGATGACGGCAATGCGCATGCCGTGGCTTTCCTGGAGGATACGGTTGAGCAGCGTGGTCTTGCCTGCGCCGAGGAAACCGGTGAGGATGGTGGTAGGTATCATTGCCATGGTCAGCTTGCCGATCAGTAGTAAGGTGGCCCTCTTGGGGCCGGGATCGAGCGATTATGCCGGAATTTTGTCAACCCGGCCAAACCCCTGCCTTGACGCAGCGCATGCTTACTTTACATAGTCCTACTTGACCTTGGCGCGCGGGTGAGCCTGATCGTAGACCTGGGCCAGGTGCTGGAAGTCCAGCGCCGTGTAGACTTGGGTGGAGGCGATGGTGGCGTGGCCCAGCATGTCCTGCACCGCGCGCAGGTCGCCGGACGACTGCAGCACGTGCGAGGCGAAGGAATGGCGCAGCATGTGCGGGTGCACGCCGGACGGCGCGCCGGTGGCCAGGCCGTGCGCCTTCAGCCGCAGCTGCACCACGCGCGCCGACACGCGCGTGCCGCGCGCGCTGGTAAACAGCGCGGCGCTGCCGTCGGCCGGCGCCGGGCGCACCGCCAGCCAGGCCGCGATGGCGGCCATGGCGGCGCGGCCCACCGGCACGGTGCGGCGCTTGCCGCCCTTGCCCAGCACGGTCACGTCGGCGTTGCCCTGTTCCAGCCAGCCCAGCGCGCCCGGGCTGTAGTGCAGGTCCAGCCCCGCCAGTTCGGACACCCGCAGCCCGCTCGAATACAGCAGCTCGAACATGGCCTGGTTGCACAGCCCGGCCGGCTCGGGGGCGGCCGCCGGCCCGGCGGCGTGGGCGCGCGCCGGGGCCGACACCAGCCGCACCGCGTCGTCCACCGACAGCGCCTTGGGCAGCGATTTGGGGCGCTTGGGGGCGCGCACGCCCTGCGCCGGGTTGGCGGCCAGCGCGCCTTGCGCGCCCAGCCAGTCGAAAAAGCCGCGCCAGCTGGACAGCTTGCGGGCGATCGAGCGCGGCTCCAGCTGCCTGCCGTGCAGGCGGGCCGCGTAGCGCCGCACGTCGGCCTGCGCCAGCGCGCTCCAGGCCGTCTCGCCGCTCAGCGCGGCCAGCTCGGCCAGCTCGGCCAGGTCGCGCCGGTAGGCGTCCAGCGTGTGCGGGGACAGTTTGCGCTGCGTGCGCAGCTGCTCGAGGTAAGCATGGGCCCACTCGGCTTTGCTGCGCTCTTCCATGGCGCTCAGGCCAGCAGCGGCGCCAGCGCGGTGCTGGCCGTTTCGCCGATGTGGACCAGGAAGTCGGTCGCCATCAGCGAGGTGAAGCGTTCGGAATCCGGCGAGCCCAGGATCAGCAGGCCGAAGGTGGCGCTCTTGCCGCCCGGAACGGCCGTGCCCGGCTTGCGCAGCGGGATGATGACGGTGGACTGCACGTGGCCGGCGTCCTCCAGCCAGCGCACCGCCTCGAAGTCGTTGTTGGCGCCGCAGTACGGGGCCATCAGGCTGTTGGCGAAGATGCGCGCGTCGTCCGAGGCGCCGGCGGTGAACCACTCGCCCGCGTATGCCGGCTTGGCGCCCCACAGGCGCAAGGTGGCTTGCGGCACGTGGAAGCTGCTCTTCAGGCTGTCGGCCAGCACGCGCGGCATGGCGCCGTCGTCGCGCACCTGCAGCAGGGCCTGGGTCCAGCTGTGGAAGCGGCCGGCGATGGTTTCGTTTTCCTTGGCGTGGCGCGACAGTTCGGCCATGCGCAACTCCAGCGCCTTGTATTTGTCGCGCATCACTTCCATCTGGCGTTCCTGCAGCGACACGGCGCGCCCGGTCAGCGGACTGGAAAGTTTCACCTCGCCCAGCAGGCTGGCGTGCTCTTCGAAGAAGTGCGGGTGGTCGGTCAGGTATTGCAGTACGGCGGTGGCATCCATTGGTCAGCTTGTGGGTTGAGAGCAATGCACATTCTACCCGACGCCACAATAAAAAAGACGCCCGCAGGCGTCTTTCAGTGTGGCTGGAGCGGTGCTTAGAAGCGGTGGCGCATGCCGACCTGGATGCCCTTGCTCGACTCGCCCGCTTTGGCGGTGAAGCCGCCCGAGGCGCTGGCCGCGCCGATCGCGTACTGGCCGTCGTTCTCGTTCTTGATGTAAGCGCCGATCAGGTACACGTCGGTGCGCTTGGACAGGTTGTAGTCGTAGCCGATGCCGTACTGGGTGGCGTCGCTGGCGTCGGCGCGCTTGTCGTCCTGGCGCACCACGGAAGCCATGATGCGGCCCGCGCCCACTTTGTAGTGGAAGCCGGCCTGGTAGCTGATCGCGTCCAGCAGGAAGTTGCGCTTCAGCGCGGCGTTGGCCTGGCCGGCCAGCAGCGTGCTCAGCGGGGCAGGGAAGGCGGCGAAGGTCGGCGCCAGCAGGTCGCCCGCGTAGCGGATGATGACCGAGTTCTCGTTCTTCTGCTTGTGGGTGCCCAGGAACAGCTTCCAGTTGTCGAAGGCGTAGGAACCGGCCAGGGTGGTGGTCACCAGGCCGCGCGCGCCGACCTGGTCGGTGCCGTGGTTGTGGCCCAGGCCCAGGTCCCAGCCGTTCGCCACGTAGCGCACGTTGGCGCCCCAGGAGCGCTTGTCCATGCCGATGTAGCCCGATTTCTCGGTGCCGTACATGGCCGAAGCCTTGAGGCCGTTCGGCAGTTCCATGCGGTACTGGATCGACTTGTCGGAGCGGATCGCGATGCCGGCCGTCAGCAGGCCGCCGGTGCCGCCCACGATGCCGCCCCAGCCTGCCGCCGTGCCCGATTCGAACACGTCGCCGGCGTTCAGCACTTCATAGCCCGGGGTGTACATGCGGCCCAGCAGCACCGCGCCCACCGGCGTGATCAGGCCGACCATCGAGGTGCGGTCGAACAGCGCGTTGGTGATGTTGACGTTGATGGCGGGGTTCAGCGCGTTCTGCACGCCGGCTTTCAGGCGCTCGGCCATGGCCGCGCCGCCGGCCGCTGCCGGCACGGTGAAGTTCAGGCCTTCGGTCAGCGCGAAGGTCTGGTTGCTGCTCAGGTTGCCGGTTTGCTGGCGGCCGGTGTCCAGTTCGACACGCGCTTCCAGGTTGAAGATGGCCTTGTAGCCGCCGCCCATGTCCTCGATGCCGCGGAAGCCGAGGCGCGAACCGTCGGCAATACCGCTGACCAGCTTGGTCTTGGCGTCCTGGCCGCCGTTTTTCACATACATCACGCCGGCGTCGGCGATGCCGTAGATGGTGACCGAGGATTGCGCCATGGCAGGCGCGGCGAACAAGGCGGCGATACCCGCTGCGAGCAGTTTAGTTTTCATGCAGTCTCCAAAGATTGAATTGTTTTTTTGTTATTCTCAAAATAGTACGTGCGTACTAATTAGGTGCAACCAATATGACATGCGAATCCAACCTTGTACAGAAAGCTATGTTGGCTTCTTGAATCGGAGTTGCGAAAATGTCACAGACCAAATAAAAACGGACCTGCTGCCAGGTCCGTTTTGGGTGTCATGCACGGGCATGCGCGCGCATGGGGTGTCAGAAGTTGTGGTGGATACCAACCGAGTAGTGGTTGACCGAGCTGTCGCTGAGGGTGGTGACGGCGGCCGGCACCGGCATCTTGCGGTTCGACAAGTCGAAGTAGATATAGGTGCGGGTCGAGATGTTGTACTCGTAGCCGATCGAGGCTTGCTTGGTCTTCAGGATGCGGTCCGGCGACTTCTGGCCATAGCCCAGCAGCAGCTTGCCCGGGCCCATGGTGTAGTTGGCGCCCACCAGCCAGGCGTCGGTTTCGTGGTTGGCCGCGCCGGCCACCACGGTGTGGTCCATGTCCTGCTTCTGGTAGGAACCCATCAGCTTCAGGGCCGGGGTCGGCTTGTACGACGCGCCCACCGACCACAGCTTGGTCTCGATCGCGTTGCGCTCATAGGCGGCGTAGGCGGCGAACTGGTTCAGCGTGTAGGTGGCGCTGGCGCCGAACGGGTTGGCCGAGGCCATCGAATTGACGGTGTACTGCGGCGCCAGCGCGGTGCCGCGGCCGATGATGGCGGTGGTGTTGCCCAGCGATTCCTTGGCGGCCACGGCCACGTTGAGCTGGAAGCCGCTCACCACCGGGGTGTTGTACCAGACCGCGTTCGAGAAGCGGTTGCCGGACGAGCCCGGCGGCGCCAGCGGATCGCTGGTGTAGCCGGCCACTTGCAGGTTGGTCTGGTAACCGGCCACGGCGGGCACGCCGCTCCATGGCTCGAAGGCGGTCGAGGTTTCCTGGAACGGGGTCAGGCCGCGGCCCAGGCGCACCGTACCGAAGCTGCCTTGCAGGCCGACCCGGCTCTGGCCCTGGAACAGCGGGCGGCTGTTGGTGCCGGCGGTGTTCTCGATGGTGCCGGTGTCCGGCTCGTAGCGGATCTCCAGGTGGAACAGCGCCTTCAGGCCGTTGCCCAGGTCTTCCACGCCGCGGAAGCCGAGTTTGTTGTTGTCGCGTTTGCCGATCTGGGCGGTGGTGCCCGTGGTTTTTGACACGCCGGCATCCAGGGTGCCGTAAATAGTGACGGACGATTGCGCATGAGCTCCAGCGAAGGCGCCCATGAGTGCCAGGGCCACTAATGATTTTTTCATTTGTTCTTCCTTTTAGATAGATCGATCAAAGAGCTAAAACGTGAAGTGCGTGCACGCGCCACTCATCTGGTCTAAACCTTAATTGCTGCCTGCGCCTACGGTGAAGGATTGGTCGATTATGAGGGTTAGTATTGGTCGAAAGCCAAAAAAATGTGGTTTCTTGTTGTATTTTTGAAACGCTTGAATAGCTGTCCACTGCATGCAGTAAGGCAAGGTTTCCTTTCTCTTAGTTAATTCAATGTCATCCAGCGTACACGCATTCCCCCGTTGCAATACTTGAGCAATATCAAACACTTAGCGATTTGGTGCGAATCCGATTGGTATTAAAACTACACTTGGCCTTACCCTGATTGTTGGAATGTGGCAAGATCAACCAAATAGCAAGCCACCCGGCGACTGACCGGACTGGCGAAGTCGCAGCGTTTTCTTGAATGAATCATATTAATAGTGGAACGATGGCAAATCGTGAAGAACTAGTAATGATCCGAGGGGCGCGCGCTGGAGACGCCCAGTGCCAGCTGGCATTGGGGAAACTGTATCTGTTCGGCGGCGCCAGTTTGCCGCAGAGTCCGCCCACCGCGCTGCATTGGCTGCACCGCGCCGCCATCCAGGGGCGCGACGAGGCATGGCGGCTGATCGGCAGCCATGTCGGTTACGAACACGCACAGCACAGCCGTGAAGCGGTATTGCCCTGGTATGAACGCGCCTGGGAGGCCGGCGTGGTGCCGGCCGGCCTGGTGCTGGCCCAGCTGGTGCTGAGCGCGCCGCCCGGCGAGTCCGACGCGGCCGGCGCGCTGGGGGCGCTGGGCGCCCTGGGCGTGGCGGCCGCCAGCGCGCACAGCGCGCTGCGCGCCAAGGCCCTGCAGGCGCTCGAGGCGGCGGTGCGGGCCGGCTTGCCGGACGCGCTGCGCCTGCTGGCCCAGCAACAGCCGGCCCCGGCCGCGCACGCCGTGCAGGCGGCCGCCCCGGCCGAGGCCGCGCCGCCCGAGCCGCCCGCCCCCATCAACACCCTGGCCTATGTGGCGCTGGACGAGGCCTGGGGCAAGCTGTCCCGCAGCGCTTTCCTGGCGCAGGCGCAGCCACTGATGCGCCAGCTGCTGCGCGAGGCGCCGCCGGACGCCGAGGCTGCGCGCAACGCCGGCTGGCAGCCCGCGCCGCAGCAGGTGCAGTTGCTGGCCCGCTGCGCGCAGGCGCTGGCGCAGCTGGACGCCTACGCGGACGCCGGCGACGAGGCCGACGGCACCGAGATGCGCTGCCGCGAGCTGGCCGCGCACGGCGGCGACCGCAACGCCCAGCTGGCGCTGGGCCTGTGGTTCGCGCGCATGAACCGGGACGGCGAGCGGGTGCGCGGCGGCATCGCGGCGGTCAATTTCAAGCGCGCCATCCGCTGGCTGACCCAGGCCGGCGAGCAAGGCCTGGCCGATGCCTGGTTCGCGCTGTCGCGCATCTACCTGAAACCGGAATTTTCGCAGCGCAGCGTGAGCGAGGCGCAAGCCTGCCTGGAGCGCGCCGCCGACATGGGCCACAGCGCGGCGCAGCTCGAGTGCGGCATCAATGCCTGGCGCACCCGGCGCGGCGGCGAGGAGAACGACGTGCGCGCCGCCTACTGGCTGCAAAAGGCGGCCGCCCAGGGCAGCGGGGACGCGCACGCGGCGCTGCGCCGCATCGCGCCGCTGACCGACGGCGGCGGCTGGGCCGCCAGCCTGCCGGGCGTGAGCCGGGAATTGCTGAACAGCCAGCCCCTGCTGGCGGCGCGCGTGGAACTGGCCGGCTGGTTCGGCCTGAGCCGGGCCGAGGCGCTGCTGCTGGATGTGAAGGCGGCCGACCGCGGCCATTGCCTGGTGGTCGATATCCGCGCCAGCTACGGGCGCGGCAAGCGCCGCCTGGTGCTGGTGCGCAATGCCGCGCAGCGCCAGGCGCTGGACCGCATCGGCCGCCTGTTCGACCAGGTGGACGCCGGCCCGAACGGCCCGGAAGGCAATTACCGCCAGCGCCTGTACCGGCTCAAGACCTGGCTGCCGGAGGAGGGCCCCGGCGGCGGCGCGGCGGCCGGCCTGGCGCCCGGTTTTTAAATCTCGATTTCGCCTTCGAACACGGTGACGGCCGGGCCGGTCAGGTAGACCGGCTGGCCTTCGCCGGCCCAGGCGATCGACAGCTGGCCGCCGCGCGCGTCCACCGTCACCGGCGAGTCGAGCAGCCCGCGCTGGATGCCGGCCACCACGGCCGCGCAGGTGCCGGTGCCGCAGGCCAGGGTTTCGCCCACGCCGCGCTCGAACACGCGCAGCCGGATGTGGCCGCGGTTTACCAGCTGCATGAAGCCGGCGTTGACCCGGCGCGGGAAGCGCGGATGGTGCTCGATCAGCGGCCCGGTCAGCTCGACCGGCGCCGTGTCCACGTCGCCCACCAGCTGCACCGCGTGCGGATTGCCCATCGACACCACCGACACCAGCACGGTTTCCTTGTCGCCGCCCAGCTCCAGTACCAGCGGCCACAGCGTGTCGCGGCCCTCGGCCACGCCCTGCAGGCCGTCGGCGTCGAACGGCACGCTGGCCGGCTCGAGCACCGGCGCGCCCATGTCCACCGTCACGTTGCCGTTCTCTTCCAGGCGCGGCGCGATCACGCCGGCCATGGTTTCCACGGCAATGCTGCGCTTGTCGGTCAAGCCTTTTTGCGACACGAACTTGGCGAAGGCGCGCGCGCCGTTGCCGCACTGCTCGACTTCGCCGCCGTCGCTGTTGAAGATGCGGTAGCGGAAGTCGCAGCCCGGCCGGGTCGGCTTCTCCACCACCAGCATCTGGTCCGCGCCCACGCCGAAGCGGCGGTCGCCCAGCTGCTTCCACTGCGCGGGCGTGAAGTCGATCTGCTGGCTGATGGCGTCGATGACCACGAAGTCATTGCCGGCGCCGTGCATCTTGGTGAATTTGAGTTTCATAATCAGTTGGTGTTGTGGGCTTAGCGGGCCTTGCCGTAGAAGGAAGGCTCGCCGTTGGGACGCGTTTTGAAGCGCTTATGCGTCCAGAAATATTCGGCCGGGGCCTCGCGCACGCGTTCCTCGATGAAGGCGTTCATGCGGCGCGTCGCTTCCACCATGTCCGGACCCGGGTAATTGTCCCACGGCGCATGGAATTTTACCTGCCAGCCCTGGTAATTGGGCAGGAAGGTGCAAATTACCGGCATCACCTGGGCGCCGGTGGCGGCCGCGATGCGCGCGGTGGCCGACAGCGTGGCCGCCTGGACGCCGAAGAAGGGCACGAACTCGGCGTCCTTCTCGCCGAAATCCATGTCCGGCAGCATGAAGTAGGGCAGCTTTTCCTTCAGCGCGCGCAGGATGGGCTTGATGCCGTCCAGGCGCGTGAACAGGCGCACCGGCTTGAAGCGGGCGCGGCCGTCGCGCAGCACCTTGTCGAAGGCGGCGTTCTTCTGCTGCACATACATGGACGAGGCAGAGGCTTGCATGGCGATCGCCGCGCCGGCCACGTCCAGGCACACGAAATGCGGGCACAGCAGGATGGTGGGCCGCTCCGTCATGGCTTGCACCGGCACGCCGGCGCTGTCCGGGTGGGCGCCGTCGAAGGACACCACTTTGATCAGGCGCTGCAGGCGCGCCTCGGAGGCCCACCACAGGATGGAGCGCTCGAACACGCTGCGCGAGTAGGCCTGGAAGTGGCGCCGCGCCAGCGCAATGCGCTCGGCCTCGGACAGTTCGGGCAGGCACAGCCGCAGGTTGACCAGCGTGATGTCGCGCCGCGGCTTCATGATAACGAACAGCAGCGAACCGACCGCCTTGCCGAAGCGGCCCAGCACCGGCAAGGGCAGCCAGTGCAGCAGCCACATGAATCCCAGCAGCACCCTCATGGCGCCTCCCGGCTGGCGGCGGCAGTGTCGGCGCCGGCGGCGCCGGCCGGCACCTTGTAGCGGTTGTAGCTCCAATAATATTGCGCCGGCGCGCGCGCGATCAGCGTCTCCATGGCGGCGTTGATGGCGCGCGCCTGCTCGGCGCTGGTGCCTTCCAGCGTGCCGTCGAACGGCACGAAGCGGATCACGTAGCCGCGGCCGGACGGCAGGCGCTCGGCGTAGGTGACGATCACCACCGCGTCGCCCATTTGCGCCAGCTTGGCCGGCAAGGTCATGGTGTAGGCGCGGCGGCCGAAGAAGTCGGCGAACACGCCTTCGCCTTCCTGCGGCACCTGGTCGGGCAGCAGGCCGATCGGCATGCCCTTCTTCAAGGTCTTGGCCAGCATGCGCACGCCGGACATATTGGCCGGCGCCAGCAGCAGGTTCTTGCGCGCGCGGGCGCCCTCGATCAGCGGCTTCAGCGCCGCCTTTTTCGGCGGCCGGTACATCACCATCAGTTCGGTGCGCAGCGCAATTTCCTGAGCGACAATTTCAAAACAGCCAAGGTGTGGCGTCAGGAACACAATCCCGCGCCCCGCGTCCAGATTTTTTTGCACCAGCTCCCAGTTCTCGGTGCTGGCGTGGCGCGACACGCGTTCCGGTTGCGCGCACCAGATGAACGGCAATTCCAGTATGCTCTTTCCAGACTCGGCAATCGCCGCGCCCAGATGGCGCTCGAAGCCGGCCAGGCGCATATTGTCGCGCATGCGGCGGCGGTGCGACGGCGACAGCAGATAGACCAGCCAGCCGAGCGCGGCGCCCAGGGCGTGCAAGACTGGCAAGGGAAAGACGGAAAGAAGGCGGAATAGGGTGACGAGCATGGAAGGTTCAGATCCGGCAAAAAGCTTTGCCTTGCCAAAAGTTTTTAAAAGAAGCGTAAAATACCACGTATGAAGGAACCGCTGAGTTAACAGACAACTTGCGAAGCGGAATATAAATATCGCTAAAGCGTCGCAAGCCGTATTGGTTGTTGCGACATGTTTACCAAACCAGTATCAGGAGCTTGCGATGTCTTCCAACGACTACCTCTTCACCTCTGAATCCGTATCCGAAGGCCATCCGGACAAGGTTGCCGACCAGATTTCGGACGCCATTCTCGACGCCATCCTGGCGCAAGACCCGAAAGCGCGCGTCGCCGCCGAAACCCTGTGCAACACCGGCCTGGTGGTGCTGGCAGGCGAGATTACCACGCACGCCAACGTCGATTATATTCAAGTGGCGCGCGAGACCATCAAGCGCATCGGCTACGACAACACCGACTACGGCATCGACTACAAGGGTTGCGCCGTGATGGTGTGCTACGACAAGCAGTCGCCGGACATCGCCCAGGGCGTGGACGAAGGCGCGGGCCTGGACCTGGACCAGGGCGCCGGCGACCAGGGCCTGATGTTCGGCTACGCCTGCGACGAAACCCCGGAACTGATGCCGGCCGCGATCTACTACGCGCACCGCCTGGTCGAGCGCCAGTCGCAGCTGCGCAAGGACGGCCGCCTGCCATGGCTGCGCCCGGACGCCAAATCGCAAGTCACCCTGCGCTACGTGGACGGCCGCCCGGTGTCGGTCGACACCGTGGTGCTGTCGACCCAGCACGCGCCTGAAGTGAGCCACAAGCAGATCGAAGAAGCGGTGATCGAAGAGATCATCAAACCGGTGCTGCCGGCCGGCTGGCTGAAAGAGACCAAATTCCTGGTCAACCCGACCGGCCGCTTCGTCATCGGCGGCCCGCAGGGCGACTGCGGCCTGACCGGCCGCAAGATCATCGTCGACACCTACGGCGGCGCAGCCCCGCACGGCGGCGGCGCGTTCTCCGGCAAGGATCCATCCAAGGTTGACCGTTCGGCCGCCTACGCCGCGCGCTACGTGGCCAAGAACATCGTGGCCGCCGGCCTGGCGCGCCAGTGCCAGGTGCAAGTCAGCTACGCGATCGGCATCGCCCGTCCGATCAACATCACGGTCTACACCGAAGGCACCGGCGTGATCTCGGACGACAAGATCGCCGCACTGGTGCTGGAACACTTCGACCTGCGCCCGAAAGGCATCGTGCAGATGCTGGACCTGCTGCGCCCGATCTACCAGAAGACCGCCGCCTACGGCCACTTCGGCCGCGAAGAGCCGGAATTCAGCTGGGAGCGCACCGACAAGGTCGCCGCCCTGCGCGCCGCCGCCGGACTGAACTAAATCTAAAACGGGGTCAGTTCCGGCATCGCGACACGAGCTCAACCATTGAATAGATGGGGCCGTGTCGCGATGCCGGACCTGACCCCGGTTTTTGTGTCGCGATGCCGGACCTGACCCCGGTTTTTTCTGCTAGAATTCCCTTCCCGAGGAGCGCTGCGACCCGCCAAGCAACAACAGGCAGGCCAGGCTCGGAAATCAACACCGCGCTCACGTTACTTTTTTCAACCATTGAAAGGAGGGCGTGATGAACGCCGTACTCAAATCCGCACAAGACTACATCATCGCTGACATCGGCCTGGCCGCATGGGGCGAAAAAGAAATCAAGATCGCCGAAACCGAAATGCCCGGCCTGATGGCCATCCGCGAAGAATTCGCGGCCGCGCAGCCGCTGAAAGGCGCGCGCATCACCGGTTCGCTGCACATGACCATCCAGACCGCCGTGCTGATCCGCACGCTGGAAGCGCTGGGCGCGCAAGTGCGCTGGGCCTCCTGCAACATCTACTCCACCCAGGACCACGCCGCCGCCGCCATCGCCGCCGCCGGCACGCCGGTGTTCGCCGTCAAGGGCGAGAACCTGGACGAATACTGGGAATACACCCACCGCATCTTCGAGTGGCCGGGCGAAGGCGTGTACTCCAACATGATCCTGGACGACGGCGGCGACGCCACCCTGCTGCTGCACCTGGGCACCCGCGCCGAAACCGACATCTCGGTGCTGGCCAACCCCGGTTCGGAAGAAGAGATCTGCCTGTTCAACTCGATCAAGGCCCACCTGGCGAAAGACCCCACCTGGTACTCCAAGCGCCTGCCGGCCATCCTGGGCGTGACCGAGGAAACCACCACCGGCGTGCACCGCCTGTACCAGATGCACAAGGAAGGCAAGCTGGCCTTCCCTGCGATTAACGTGAACGATTCCGTCACCAAATCGAAATTCGACAACCTGTACGGCTGCCGCGAATCGCTGGTGGACGGCATCAAGCGCGCCACCGACGTGATGATCGCCGGCAAGATCGCCGTCATCGCCGGCTACGGCGACGTGGGCAAGGGCTCGGCGCAAGCCATGCGCGCGCTGTCGGCGCAAGTGTGGGTCACCGAAATCGATCCGATCTGCGCGCTGCAGGCCGCGATGGAAGGCTACCGCGTGGTGACCATGGACTACGCCGCCGAACACGGCGACATCTTCGTCACCTGCACCGGCAACTACCATATCCTGACCGAACAGCACATGCTGGCCATGAAGGACCAGGCCATCGTCTGCAACATCGGCCACTTCGACAACGAGATCGACGTCGCGTCGCTGAAGAAATACGAGTGGGACAACATCAAGCCGCAGGTCGACCACGTGATCTTCCCTGACGGCAAGCGCATCATCCTGCTGGCCGAAGGCCGCCTGGTGAACCTGGGCTGCGGCACGGGCCACCCGTCGTACGTGATGTCGTCCTCGTTCGCCAACCAGACCATCGCCCAGATCGAGCTGTTCGTCAACACCAAGGACTACCCGGTCGGCGTGTACGTGCTGCCGAAGCACCTGGACGAGAAGGTCGCCCGCCTGCAGCTGCGCAAGCTGAACGCGCAGCTGACCGAGCTGACCGAAGAGCAGGCCGCCTACATCAACGTGAAAAAAGAAGGCCCTTACAAGCCTGAGCACTACCGTTACTGATCAGTGAACCGGGCCGGCTCGCAGCCGGCCCTTTGTTTATCCGCTGCGAGGCTTTTTATGCGTTTGGTCCTTACCTGGTTAATCAATGCCGCGGCGCTGTTCGCCGTGCCCTACCTGATGCATTCCGTCGATGTCACGAGCATAGGCGCAGCCCTGGTCGCAGCCTTAGTGCTGGGCCTGGTCAACACACTGATACGTCCCGTCCTGGTACTGCTCACCCTGCCGGTGACGGTGCTGTCGCTGGGCCTGTTCATCCTGGTCATCAACGGCTTCATGTTCTGGCTGGTGGCGCAATGGATCGACGGCTTCCATGTCGACAGCTTCTGGTCCGCCATGGGCGGCGCCATTCTGTACAGTGTGATTTCCTGGGCTTTGTCCACCTTACTTCTGAAGAATGCCGATGGAAACCCCTAATTTTAGTATCGAATTCTTTCCGCCCAAGACGGCGGAAGGCGCGGAAAAGCTGCGCGTGGTGCGCGCCAAGCTGTCCGAGCTGCACCCCAAGTATTTCTCCGTCACGTTCGGCGCCGGCGGCACCACGCAGACCGGCACGCTCGACACGGTGCGCGAGATCCTCGCCGCCGGCGAAGACGCCGCGCCGCACCTGTCCTGCATCGGCGGCACGCGCGAATCGATCCGCGCCATCCTGAACGAGTACAAATCGCACGGCATCAAGCGCATCGTGGCGCTGCGCGGCGACCTGCCGAGCGGCTACGGCGCGTCCGGCGAGTTCCGCTACGCCAACGAGCTGGTGGAATTCATCCGCGCCGAAACCGGCGACTGGTTCCACATCGAAGTGGCGGCCTACCCGGAAGTGCACCCGCAGGCCAAATCGCCGCAGGACGACCTGCTGGCCTTCGAGCGCAAGGTGAAGGCGGGCGCCAACGCCGCCATCACCCAGTACTTCTACAATGCCGACGCGTATTTCCAGTTTGTCGAGCAGAGCCGCAAGCTGGGCATCGACGTGCCCATCGTGGCCGGCATCATGCCGATCACCAACTACACGCAGCTGATGCGCTTCTCCGACATGTGCGGCGCCGAGATCCCGCGCTGGGTGCGGCTGAAGCTGGCCAGCTTCGGCGACGACAGCGCCTCCATCAAGGCCTTCGGCCTGGACGTGGTGGGCGGCCTGTGCGAACGCCTGCTGGCGGGCGGCGCGCCCGGCCTGCACTTCTACAGCATGAACCAGGCCGCCGCCACCACGGCGCTGTGGCAACGGCTGGTTTAAGACAGGCGGGTTGCGTAGTGGCCAAACTTCCCTATACTTAGCGGTGCCAAAAACGGCAGCATATCGACTACATTGAGAAGAAAGCAGGCAACGAGATGAGCTTATGGTCATTGTTTAACTTGAACGAAGGCAAAACCGTCTTCAAATGGACCCACTACCTGCCCATCTATGAGCAGCACTTTGCAGAGTTCGTGAACAAGCCGATCACCATCCTTGAGATCGGCTGCCTGCACGGCGGTTCGCTGCAAATGTGGAAGCGCTATTTTGGGCCGCTGGCCACTATCGTCTCGATCGACATCAACCCGGACGCCAAGAACCACGAAGAGGACCAGATCCATGTGCGGATCGGCGACCAGTCGGACGAGAAGTTTTTGCTCAGCCTGGTGGAGGAGTTCGGTGCGTTCGACATCATCCTCGATGACGGCAGCCACATCTGCGAACACCAGGTCAAAACCTTCAACGTGCTCTACCCGCACGTGACGGAGCGCGGCATTTACGCGGTGGAAGACTTGCACACCAACTACTGGCCCGACTACGGCGGCGGCCTGAAGCAGCCAGGCAGCTTCATGGAGCTGACCAAGGATCTGATGGACAGCCTGAACGCCTACCACACCCGCGGCGCGGTACCGGTCACCGAGTTCACCAACTCGACCTACGGCATGCATATCTATGACAGCGTGGTGCTGTTCCAGAAAGGCCGCCTGCCGCGCCGCCACGACTTGATCATCGGCCGTGACAGGGCTGGCAACCGCCTGTGGCAGGAAAAGCAGTCGGTACCCTACGTCAAGACCCGCTGACAGTAGTCCCGCCCGAGAGCGGCTTAGGGGCGCCGTCGCACGGCGTTCTTAAGCCGCCAGTTCCGTCAGCACGGCATCCAGCGCGATGTCGTGGCTATCATCCGGGAAGTCGGCTTGCAGGCAGGAGTACGCAATGCCGACCGTGGCCGGGCGCGGCGCGCGCGCCAGCGTGCGGTCGTAGAAGCCGCCGCCGTAGCCCAGCCGGTAGCCGTGCCGGTTGTAGCCCAGGCAGGGCACCAGCAGCGCCGGCGGATACGCTTCCATGCGCAGCTCGGCCGGCACCGCCACCCCCATCGCGTCCTTCACCATCGCCTCGCCGATCTGCCAGTGCGCGAATTCGAGCGCCGCATCCTTCTGCACCACCACCGGCAGCAGCAGCCGCACGCCGCGCCGCGCCAGCTCGGCGTAGGCCGGGTTCAGATCCGGCTCGTCGCGCAGCGGCCAGTACACGCCCAGCACCGCCACCTTGTTTTTCCGCTGCCACGCCAGCACCTGTTCGCACAGCGCGCGGTCCCACTGCGCGCGCGTGTCCGCGTCCAGCGCGCGGCGCGCCGCCAGCATCTGTTTGCGCAGCGCCGATTTCGGGTTGCCGCCCTCTGGCCGGGCTAGGGGCTGGGGGACGTTGCGTGGTATTCTAGGGTCGCCGCTCATGTCTCGGAGTTGTCTTGAATTGTCTTGAATTTTTGTGAGAGTCGTACATTGATTTCCAGGTCGAAATGGATTGCCGGCGTAGTAGCTTTATGCGCCTTTACCAGCTTGGCTCACGCCCAAGACGCTGGCGCGGACAACCGCAAAGAGGACGATGCCTTCCTGCTGCTGCGCGAAGCGGTGCGCAAGGATGAAACGCAGAAGGCCGATTTCTACGCCGCCCGCCTGCCCAGCTATTCCATTCCGTCCTATGTCGATTATTATCGGCTGAAATCGCACTGGCGTGACGCCACCACCTACGAGATCCGCGAATTCCTCAAGCGCTACGAAGGCAGCGCCATCGCCGACCGCCTGCGCAACGACTGGCTGCTGGAGCTGGGCCGCAAGAAGGACTGGCCCAACTTCGACGACCAGCTGCCGCTGTTCGTGCTCAACGACGACACCCAGGTCAAATGCTACGCGCTGCAGTCGAAGGCGCTCAAGGGCTTGAAAGTGGCAGACGAGGCGCGCGCCCTGCTGACCGCGCCCAGCGGCTACGGCGAGGCCTGCGCGGGCCTGATCGCCACCCTGTACCAGGCCGGCCAGTACAGCGCCGACGACGTGTGGGCGCAAGTGCGCCTGTCGGGCGAATTCAACGCCACCGGCCAGGCGCGCCGCGCCATCCTGCTGCTGGGCGGCGTGGACAAGAAGATCACCCAGGCGGTGGACCTGCCGCTGGTGGCCATCGCCAAGGGGCCGGGCAACGGCCGGGTGGAACATGAAACCTTCCTGGTGGCCGTCGGCCGCGCCGCCAAGACCAGCATGAAGCTGGCCGTGCTGGCGCTGGAAAAGGCCGCGCCCAAACTGACCGCGCAGGAGCAGGCCATCGGCTGGGCCGCCATCGCGCTGCAGTCGTCCTATACGCTGTCGCCCGACACCAGCACCTACTGGCGCCGCTCCGAAGGGGCGCCGCTGTCGATCGACCAGCACCAGTGGAAGACCCGCATCGCGCTGCGTGACGGCGACTGGAAGCAGGTCCGGAAGAACATCGCCGCCATGCCCGACGCGTTGCGCAACGACGCCGCCTGGATCTACTGGCGCGCCCGCGCGCTGATGGCCGAGGCGGGCGCTGTGCACCCGACGCCGGAAGCGGCCCAGCTGCTGCGCGGCATTGCCGACCAGTCCAACTTCTATGGCCTGCTGGCGCAGGAGGAGCTGGGCAACCTGATTTCCATCCCGCCGCCGGGCGCGCCGCTGACGCCGGCCGAAGTGGCCGCCATCGGCGAGCGCCCCGGCTTCCAGCGCGCGCTGAAGTTCTTCGGCATGCGGCTGCGCTTCGAAGGCACGCGCGAATGGAACTGGGAGCTGCGTAGCCTGGACGAGCGCGGCCACCTGGCCGCCGCCGAATTCGCGCGCCAGCACCACATCCTGGACCGCATGGTCAACACCTCCGACCGCACCCGGGTGCAGGTCGACTACACGCAGCGCTTCCCCTCGCCGCACGACGACATCATGCATCCGGCCACGCAGACGCTGGGCCTGGACAAGGCCTGGGTGTACGGCATCATCCGCCAGGAATCGCGCTTCATCATGGACGCGCAATCGCATGCCGGCGCCTCCGGCCTGATGCAGGTGATGCCGTCCACCGCGCGCTGGGTGGCCAAGAAAATCGGCGTCACCGATTTCGTGCAGGAAGCCATCACCGACGTCAAGACCAACATCATGCTGGGCACCAACTACATGAACATGGTGCTGGGCAGCATGGACGGTTCGCAAGTGCTGGCCACCGCCGCCTACAACGCCGGGCCGGGCCGCCTGCGCTCGTGGCGCTCCACCCTGGACAAGCCGATGGAAAGCGCGGTCTTCATCGAATCGATTCCATTCTTCGAAACCCGCGTCTACGTGAAAAACGTGATGTCGAACGCCACTTATTACGCCGCCCTGTTCGAGGGCCGTCCGCAGTCGCTGAAGGCGCGCCTGGGCACGGTCGGGCCGAAAGGCTACACCGAACAGGAACGCAGCGAAGCCACCTTCGGCGGCCGCTAAAAGAACTCTCAAAACCCGGGAACATATATGCAAACCACCGTACTGGATCCTACGCTGTCGCAAACCCTGGCCGCCGCGCGCGAGCCCGGCCTGACCCTCGTTATCGGCAACAAGAATTATTCGTCGTGGTCGATGCGCCCCTGGGTGGCGATGACCGCCTTCAACATCCCGTTCCAGGAAGTGCGCGTGCTGCTGGACCAGAATGACACTGCCACCAGGATCGCCGAGTATTCGGCCTGCGGCCGCGTGCCGGTGCTGCTGGCGGGCGAGATGACGATCTGGGACAGCCTGGCCATCTGCGAATACCTGGCCGAGCAGTTCCCTGAAAAGCACATGTGGCCGCAGGACGTGGCCGCGCGTGCCATGGCACGCTCGGTGTGCGCCGAGATGCATTCCGGCTTCTCCAGCCTGCGCAACTCCATGTCCATGAACATCAAGGGCAGCTACCCCGGCAAGGGCCGCACGCCCGGCACCCAGGCCGACATCGGCCGCATCAGCGAAATCTGGGAAGAGTGCCTGAGCCGCTTCGGCCACCACGAGTTCTTGTTCGGCGACTTCACCATCGCCGACGCCTACTATGCGCCGGTGGTGATGCGCTTCAAGACCTACGGCGTGGTGCTGCCGCCCGCGCTGAACGCCTACTGCGAGCGCGTGCGCGCCCATCCCGCCGTGGCGCGCTGGATCAGCGAGGCGCTGGCCGAAACCGAAACCTGCCCGCTGCACGACGCGGAAATGCCGGACTGAGGATGCCGATGAGGATCTACGTCGTCGGCGGCGCCGTGCGCGATGAGCTGCTCGGCCTGCCCGTACAGGACCACGACCACGTGGTGGTCGGCGCCACCCCGGAAGACATGGTGGCGCAGGGCTTCCGCCCGGTCGGCAAGGACTTCCCGGTGTTCCTGCATCCGAAGACGCAGGAGGAATACGCGCTGGCCCGCACCGAGCGCAAGACCGCCCCCGGCTACAAGGGCTTCGTGTTCCACACCTCGCCCGAGGTGACGCTGGAGGACGACCTGGTGCGGCGCGACCTCACCATCAACGCCATCGCCAAGGCCGAAGACGGCGCCCTGACCGATCCCTTCAACGGCCGGCGCGACATCGAGCAGCGCATCTTCCGCCACGTGTCCGACGCCTTCGCCGAAGACCCGGTGCGCATCCTGCGCGTGGCCCGCTTCGCCGCGCGCTATCCCGAGTTCACGGTGGCGCCGGAAACCAACGCGCTGATGCGGCAGATGGTGGAGCACGGCGAGGTGGACGCGCTGGTGCCCGAGCGCGTGTGGCAGGAAGTGTCGCGCGGGCTGATGGAACAGAAACCGTCGCGCATGCTGCAAGTGCTGCGCGACTGCGGCGCGCTGGCGCGCATCGTGCCGGAGCTGGATGCGCTGTGGGGCGTGCCGCAGCCGGAAGCGCACCATCCCGAAATCGACACCGGCATCCACATGCAGCTGGTGGTGGACTACGCCGCCGCGCGCGGCCACGAACTGCCGGTGCGTTTCGCCAGCCTGATGCACGACCTGGGCAAGGGCATCACGCCGCCGGAAAAATGGCCGTCGCACCACGGCCACGAAGGCGACGGCGCCAAGCTGGTGGAGCAGGTGTGCAAGCGCATGAAAGTGCCGGGCGAATGCCGCGACCTGGCGGTGATGACGGCGCGCGAGCATGGCAACGTGGGCCGCGCGCTGCAGCTGCGCCCGAACACCATAGTAAAACTGCTGGAGCGCTGCGACGCCTTCCGCAAGCCGGCCCGCTTCACGCAGATGCTGCTGGCCACCGAATGCGATTCCTGCGGCCGCGAAGGCAACGGCGTGAGTTTCCGCGACAAGCCCTTCCCGCAGCTGGAGCACCTGGAGCAGGCGCTGGCCGCCGCGCGCGGCGTGAACGCCGGCGAAATCGCCCAGCGCAGCGCTGACAATCCGCAGCGCATTCCGGAGATGGTGCACAGCGCCCGCGTCGGCGCCGTGCGCGCCGCCCTGGGCGCAGCAGCGGACGAAGCCGGGGACGACGATGACTAAGCTGAACATGTTCCGCAATCCGCTGCGGCGCTGGCTGAAGGGCAGCCAGTACCGGCCGACCGTGATGGTCAAGGAATTGGCCGAGCGCGACCGGCGGCGCATGCTGAAGCATTTCATCGCACTGGAGAAGGCCGACCGCCTGCTGCGCTTCGGTTCCTACCTGGGCGACGAGCAGGTGACCAAGTACGTGCAGGGCATCGATTTTTCGCGCGACATGGTGTTCGGCGTCTACAACCGCGTGTTCAAGCTGGTGGCGGTGGGGCACCTTGCGTTCGCGCCCAAGGAGGCCAAGAAGTCGGCCACCGAGAAGGAGCGGGTGGCGGAGTTCGGCGTATCGGTGTCGAAGTCGGCGCGCGGGCTGGGCATCGGCTCCAAGCTGTTCGAGCGCGCCGCCATCCACTGCCGCAACAACGACGTCGACACGCTGTACATGCACTGCCTGTCCTCCAACCAGACCATGATGCATATCGCCAAAAAGGCCGGCATGCAGATCCACCGCGACTACGGCGAGGCGGACGCCTACCTGAAGCTGGAGGTGGCCAACCCGGCCAGCATGCTGCAGGAGGCGGTGGAGGAGCAGGTGGCCACGCTCGATTACGCGATCAAGGCCAACACCCGGGCCGCCGTCAAATGGTTCGACAAGCTGCCCGGACGTAAGAACAACCGCAGCTAGCGCCGGGCTGCCGCCCCCTCTGCATTCAGATAAACCGGATTCCCCAGCAAGATCAGCTTGCCCGCCGCGTCGCGCACGTCGGCGCGCAGCCAGTGCGGCTTGCCGTCGCTGGTCCAGCTGAAGGCCTTGCGCACTTCGTTGCCGTCGATGCCGCGCTGCGCCAGCAGCGGCGCGGCTGCGCCATCCATCACGATATCGATGCGGCCGCCCTGCGCGCCGGCCGCGCGCACGCTGAATTCAACCGTCGCGCCGGCCGGTGCGGCCAGCGCGTCGCCCATCATCGCCTCAACCCGGGCCTGGCCGGCGCCGGCCTGCGCGCGCAGCTCCAGCGCGCGGTGTGTGCTGCCTTCGATGTCGATGAAGACGTGGCCGGCGCGGATCGCCTCCAGCAGCGCCGGCTGCGACAGTTCGCGCGCGTACACCACGGTGGTGGGGCTGCCGACGCCGGCCTCGCCGTGCAGGCTGGCGTTGTGGTTGTCGCTGCCGCCGATGGCCGTGATGCGGTAGCCGCGCGCCAGCTGCTTTTCCCAGAACGGTATGCCGGACCAGGGGCTGTCCGCGTCCCTGCCGTTGACCGCTTCGATGGCTTGCACCAGCTGCATGTCGCTGTCCTGTTCCCAGCCGCAGCCCATGCAGTTCTCGCCCGATGGCCGCACCGGATGGTTGATCGACACCAGCCCGCCCAGCGCGGCGGCGCCGGCCAGCACGCTGTTCCAGTCGCGCTGCGCGCCGGGGCCGATGCGGAAGTCCAGCGGCGCCACGCTGCCGAAGAAATTGGCGTGGCCGTGGAAGCTGGTCAGCTCGCGGCCGGGCATCAGCAGCAGCTGGTCGAAGTAGGGCTGCAGCTCGCGGATGCCGTGCGCGTGCGTGGTGCCGTTGTGTTCCGTCACGGCGATGAAGTCGAGCTTGCGCGCGCTGGCCGCCTGCGCGGTCAGGAACAGCGGGCACGGCACCTTGGCGCCGCTGCTGCTGGCGCAGCTGCCGTCGCTGTGGCCGGTGTGGCTGTGCAGGTCGCCGCGATACCAGGCCGGCCCGCTGCGCAGCGGGGCGCGCAGCAGTTCCGGCTCGTCGGCGGCGGCCAGGCCGCGCGAGAAGGTCACTTGCGCCACGTACTCGGCGCGCGCGGCGGCGCGCATATTCGGTATGCCGAGCAGCAGCGCCCATTGGCCGGGCGCGGTGGGCATGGGATGGTAGGACGGCGTGGCGTCGGTGCTGCTGACGGTGAACACGCGCTTGTTGCCGCCGCTCCAGCCGGCCAGCGCGCCGTCCGGCCCCAGCAGGCCCAGGTCGATCACGCTGCGCTCCTCCTTGCCGGTGTAGTCGAATTCGACGGTGATGCGGGCCACGCCGGGCGGCACGGTGAAGGGCACGGTGCGGTAGGTTTGATGGTCGGCGCCGGTGAGGGCGCCGCGCAGCACCAGGTCGGGCGCGGCCTGGGCGTTGCCGCTGCTGCCGGCGCAAGCCAGCAGCACGGCGAAGATGGAAAGGAGTCGCATGGTGGGCAATCGGAAGTGAATGGGTGCCGCCCGGCGCCGGCGCACAGCCGGCGGCCGGGCGGGATGTTAGAAGTCGTACTTGACGGCGGCGCGCACCGAGCGGCCCAGTACCGGGCGGGCCAGGAAGGTGTTGGCGCCCGCGTCGGCGCTTTGCAGCTCGCCGGCGCGCGGGTTGCCTTCGGTGAGGCCCTGCGAGTTGGCCACGTTGTCCACGTAGACAAAGCCCGCCAGCGCCGGCGTGAACTGGTAGCGCGCCGAGAAGTTCACCACGCGGTAGGACGGCAGCCGCACCGAGTTGGCCGAATCGACAAAGCGCGCGCCCTCGTATTCGTAGGACAGCTGCAGGCGCAACGCGTCGCCCATCAGGTTCAGGCCCGGCACCAGGCGGAAGCTCATCTTCGGCACACGCACCAGCTGGTTGCCGCTGAAGTCGCGCTGCACCGGCAGGTTGTTCACCTTGTCCACGTAGCGCAGGTTTTTATATTGCGGGTCCTGCCAGGTCAGGTTGAAGCCCAGGTCGCCCCACGAGGCCGGGCGCACTTTGCCTTCCAGTTCCACGCCGAAGGTGCGAGTCGACGCGTAGCCGGTCTGAGGCGTGGAGCTGGCGTTGTCGATGCTGAATACGTTGTTGGTGTAGCTGACGTTGTCGTACTTCGAGTAGAACAGCGTCGGGAACACTTCGAACAGGGCGCCGTTGTACTTGTAGCCCGCTTCGGCCAGGTCCATGGTCTGCACGATGGGCACGGCGGCCGGGCTGGTGATGTAGGAGCTCAGGTTGGGCAGGCGGAAAGCCTTGGTCCAGCGCCCGAACACGCCGGCGTTTTTGGCCAGCTGGTAGTTCGCGCCCAGGGTCCAGCCGGTCTGGTCGAAGGTGTGGTCGTAGCTGTCGAACACGCCGCTGCCGGTGCGGATCTTGGAGGTGGCGAAGCTGCCCAGGTTGACAACGGTGGGGCGCTCGGTGCGGCCCTCGGTCTGCACCTGCTCCCAGCGCACGCCGCCGTCGAGGCGCAGCTGCGGCGTGATCTGCCATTCATCGGCCAGGTAGAGCGCGTTGGTGGTCGAGGTGCCGCTGGCGTTTTCCCACTCGTAGCCGTAGTTGTAGATGCCGTGGTCGGTGATGCTGCCCAGTGCCTTGCCGGACGCATCGCTGGCCACCAGGTTGAGCAGCGGCGCCTGGCTTTGGGCGCCCAGCAGCACGGTGGACGAATAGCGGTCGAAGTCCTGCTTGAAGCGGGCGTAGTAGTAGCCCACGGTCACGTCGTGGGTCTGGCTGCCGGCGCTGAAGCGGCGCGACAGGCGCGTGTCGTTGATGGCTTCTTCCAGCGGCAGCGTAACGCCGCGCAGGCCGCCGACGATCATCAGGCCGTTCTCGCCCGGGTAGGCCTTGCCCGGCTGCTTGGCGTACTCCAGCGACAGCTTGCTGGCGCCCGGCACGTTGGCCAGCAGGCCTTGCGACTGCTTGAGGAAGGCCGAGATGCTTTGCAGCTGGTTGGCGAACACGCCGTTGCGCTGGGTGGCGGTCTTGGAATAGCGCAGCGACTCGTTCAGCTTCCAGTCGTTCCACAGGTCTTTTTCCAGATTCACGCTGAACTGGTTGCGGCGCACGTGCGTGCCTTCGCCGTTGTCGAAGTTGTACAGGCTGCCGTCGCCCATTTTCATCGCCACATGCTGGGTTTCCGGGCCGGCCACGGTGCCGTGGTTGCCGTCGAAGCCGGGCACGGAGCGGATCTTGCCGTCCTCGTAGGTGCGCATCGGAATCGCCAGGTACAGCGCCACCTTGTCGTCCAGGTGCTTGGCGTCGATGGTCAGGCGGCCGTGGTCGAGTTCCTTCACCAGCTTCAGGCGCAGCTGGCCGCCGTCGTTGGCGCGGAAGCCGGGGCTACGCACGCCGTCTTCGATGCGGTAGAAGCCGCCCACGCCCACGCCCCAGCCGTCGGCCAGCGGGGTGGCGTACCAGAAGTCGGTGCGGTGCAGGCCGTCGTTGCCGATGGTGTACTTGATCAGGCCGTTCGGCTCGCTGCCGATTTCGCGCGAGCGGAAGTTGATCGCGCCGGCCGGGGCGTTGGTGTAGAACACCGACGACGGGCCGCCGCGCACCACTTCAATGCGGTCGATGGTTTCGTCGATGCGGAAGGCCTGGTCGGCGTTCAGGTAGCCCAGCGAGGGGTCGTGCTGCACCGGGATGCCGTCCTCCAGCAGGGTGACGGAGCCGAAGCCGTCGACCGGGATGCCGCGCGCGCGGATATTGCCGGACGCCTCGCCGCCGGACGACTCCACCCACAGGCCCGGCACCGATTTCATGGCCTCGGTGACCGAGGTGGGCGCTTGCATGCGCAGCGCGTCCTCGCCGATGGTGGTGATCGAGTAGCTGGCTTTGACTTTGCTTTGCCTGGATGCGGTGCCGGTCACCACCACGATATCGGCGGCGGCGGCGGCGGCGGGGCCGGCCGCCTCCTGCGCGCGCAGCGGCAGTGCCGTCATGACGATCAATGCGGCGCCGCCGCCCTGGTATGCCGCGCGGATGGCGCGGGCGATAATTTTGCTTGCCACTGTTTTTCTCCATTCGTTAAGACCGGTGCAATACCAGTCAGCGATGGGCCCGTGCCATCGACGGGCGGTACAGTAGCAGCGGAATGTGGCCGGCTTATGACATGGGCAAATAATGGTATTTAAGTGGTATTACATTTTATTATGAAGGTATTACCCTCGGTTGTGGCTTGATAGTCGGGCGGTCAGAGCCTGCTAAACCAGCGGCAGGGCGGTGGTGTCCTTCACCCGCTGCAGCGCGAAACTGGACTTCACGTCCAGCACGGCCGGGTGGCGCAGCAAGGTCGCCATCATGAAGCGCGAGAAGTGGTCCATGTCTTCCACGTGCACGCGCAGCAGGTAGTCCATCTCGCCCGTCATGGCGTAGCAGGCCACCACTTCCGGCCACTGTTCCACCGCCACCGCGAAGTCGGCGCGCGGCGAGGTGCCGCTGGGGTTCACGCCCAGCGCGCGCGCGGTGCTGTGGTTGGCCGCCGCCGCGTCGCTGTGCTTTTCCAGCCGCACGTTCACATAGGCCAGCAGGCCCAGGCCGATCTTGTCCGGATCCAGCAGCGCCACGTACTGGCGGATCACGCCTTCCTCTTCCAGGCGCTTGATGCGACGCAGGCAAGGCGACGGCGACAGGCTGACTTGCTCCGCCACGTCCTGGTTGGACAGGCGGCCGTCGCTTTGCAAGATTGACAGAATCTTACGGTCGGTTTTGTCGAGCGCAATCTTGGTCATAAATCCCTCTTTTGGTCAGGTTACAAGCAATATTATTGCGCAAATCAAGGGCGCCCGGGAATTGTTCGCAATTTAATGCCGCCCCCTGAGGACTATACTGGGCGGAAAATAAGCATAGGAGACGCACATGAAATTCGAATCGTGGGACAACCCCATGGGCACCGACGGTTTTGAGTTCGTCGAGTACGCGGCGCCGGACCCCAAGGCCCTGGGCGCGCTGTTCGAGAGCATGGGTTTTACCGCCATCGCCCGCCACCGCCACAAGGACGTCACCCTGTACCGCCAGGGCGAGATCAACTTCATCATCAACGCCGAGCAGGATTCGTTCGCGCAGCGCTTCGCGCGCCAGCACGGCCCGTCGGTGTGCGCCATCGCCATCCGGGTTGACGACGCCGCCTACGCCTACCAGCGCGCGCTGGAACTGGGCGCCTGGGGCTTCGACAACAAGACCGGCCCGATGGAACTGAACATTCCCGCCATCAAGGGCGTGGGCGATTCGCTGCTGTACTTCGTGGACCGCTGGCGCGGCAAGAACGCCGCCAGCGGCGTGCCGGCCGGCGCCATCGGCGACATCAGCATCTACGACGTGGACTTCGTCGCCATTCCCGGCGCGGTGGCCAATCCGGTGGGCAACGGCCTGACCTATATCGACCACCTGACCCACAATGTGCACCGCGGCCGCATGAAGGAATGGGCCTCGTTCTACGAGAACCTGTTCAACTTCCGCGAAATCCGCTACTTCGACATCGAAGGCAAGCTCACCGGCCTGAAGTCGAAAGCCATGACTTCGCCGTGCGGCAAGATCCGCATCCCGATCAATGAATCGTCGGACGACAAATCGCAAATCGCCGAATACCTGGACGCCTACCATGGTGAGGGCATCCAGCACATTGCGCTGGGCACGGACAATATTTACCAGTCGATCCAGGCCATGCGCGACACCGGCATCGTGTTCCAGGACACCATCGAAACCTATTACGAGCTGGTCAACCGCCGCCTGCCGCACCACGGCGAGAACCTGGAAGAGCTGCGCCGCCTGCGCATCCTGATCGACGGCCACAGCACCGAAAGCGAGCGCGAGCTGCTGCTGCAGATCTTCACCACCAACGTGATCGGGCCGATCTTCTTCGAGATCATCCAGCGCAAGGGCGACCAGGGCTTCGGCGAAGGCAACTTCCGCGCGCTGTTCGAGTCCATCGAGCTGGACCAGATCAAGCGCGGCGTATTGAAAGACGACAAGGCAGCGGTGTAATCGCCCCTGCGCAGCCCGCCAGCGCCGCAAAGACGGCGCAGCGGGCACCCGAGAAATAGTGGAGACAATATATGAACGCACCAGTCAAGGATTCCCATCTGGAATCCGGTAAGCCAGCGCAAGAGATTTCGCTAGACGACAAATGGACCCTGGAGCGCGGCCGCGCCTTCATGACCGGCACCCAGGCGCTGATCCGCCTGCCCATGATGCAGCGCGAGCGCGACCTGAAAGCGGGCCTGAACACCGCCGGCTACATCACCGGCTACCGCGGTTCCCCGGTCACCAGCGTCGACATGACGGCCATGAAGGCCAAGAAATACCTGGACGCGCACCACGTCAAATTCCACCCCGGCATGAACGAAGACCTGGCGGCCACCGCCGTCTGGGGCACCCAGCAGACCAACCTGTTCGAGGACGCCAAGTACGACGGCGTGTTCTCCATGTGGTACGGCAAGGGCCCGGGCGTGGACCGCTGCGGCGACGTCTTCAAGCACGCCAACAACGCCGGTTCCGCCAAACACGGCGGCGTGCTGGTGCTGGCCGGCGACGATCATGCCGCCAAATCCTCGTCCACCGCGCACCAGTCGGACCACATCCTGAACGCCTGCGGCATCCCGGTGCTGTACCCGTCCTCGGTGCAGGAATACATCGACTACGGCCTGCACGCCTGGGCCATGAGCCGTTACACCGGCCTGTGGGTGTCGATGAAGTGCGTCACCGACATCATCGAATCCGGCGCCGTGGTCGACTTCGACCCGGACCGCGTGCAGATCCAGCTGCCGACCGACTTCGAACTGCCGGCCGGCGGCCTGAACATCCGCTGGCCGGACACCGTGCTGGACATGGAAGTGCGCATGAACAGCTACAAGTGGTACGCCGCGCTGGCCTACTGCCGCGCCAACAAGCTGAACAAGATCATCTGGGATTCGCCGATGCCGAAGATCGGCATCATCACCGCCGGCAAGTCCTACCTGGACACGCGCCAGGCGCTGGCCGACCTCGGCATCGACGAGCAGGCCGCCGCCGACATCGGCATCCGCCTGTACAAGATCGGCATGACCTGGCCGCTGGAAGCGGACGGCGTGCATGCCTTCGCCAAGGGCCTGGACGAGATCCTGGTGGTGGAGGAAAAGCGCCAGATCCTGGAATACGCGCTGAAGGAAGAACTGTACAACCTGCCGGACGGCCAGCGTCCGCGCGTAGTGGGCAAGTTCGACGACACCGGCGAGTGGAGCAACAAGGGCAAGACCGGCCACGGCGACTGGCTGCTGCCGGCCACCTATGAGCTGAACCCGGCGCAGATCGCGCGCGCCATCGCCTCGCGCATCGCGCACTACTGCGCCGGCCACCCGGTGGCCAAGCGGGTGCAGGAGCGCATCGCCTTCCTGGAAGCGAAGGAGCTGGCGCTCAAGACGCTGCCGGTGAAAGCCAATCCGGAAACCGACCGCACGCCGTTCTTCTGCTCCGGCTGCCCGCACAACACATCGACCAAGGTGCCGGAAGGTTCGCGCGCGCTGGCCGGCATCGGCTGCCACTACATGGTGCTGTGGATGGACCGCGAAACGTCCACCTTCACCCATATGGGCGCGGAAGGCGTGACCTGGGTCGGCCAGGCGCCGTTCACCAACGAGAAGCACGTCTTCACCAACCTGGGCGACGGCACCTATTTCCACTCCGGCATCCTGGCGATCCGCGCGGCGGTGGCGGCGAAAGTGAACATCACCTACAAGATCCTGTTCAACGACGCCGTCGCCATGACCGGCGGCCAGGCCTTCGACGGCCCGCTCGATCCCGGCATGATTTCGCGCCAGATCGCGGCCGAAGGCGTGACGCCGATCATCGTCGTGACCGACGAGCCGGACAAATACCCGGACGATTACAAGTGGGCCGAGGGCGTCACCGTGCGCCACCGCTCCGAGCTGATGGACGTGCAGCGCGAACTGCGCGACATGCCGGGCGTGTCGGCCATGATTTACGACCAGACCTGCGCCTCCGAGAAGCGCCGCCGCCGGAAACGCAACGAGTACCCGGACCCGGCCAAGCGCGCCGTGATCAACGAAGCCGTGTGCGAGGGCTGCGGCGACTGCTCGGTGCAGTCGAACTGCCTGTCGGTGGAGCCGCTGGAAACCGAACTGGGCCGCAAGCGCCAGATCAACCAGTCCTCCTGCAACAAGGACTTCTCCTGCGTCACCGGTTTCTGCCCTTCGTTCGTGACGGTGGAAGGCGGCGCGCTGAAGAAGCCGAAGAAGGCCGCCGCCGGCGAGACGGCCATGCCGTCGCTGCCGTCGCCGGTGCTGCAATCGACCGCCGAACCGTACGGCATCCTGGTCACCGGCATCGGCGGCACCGGGGTGGTCACCGTGGGCCAGATCCTGGCCATGGCCGCCCACGTGGAAGGCAAGGGCGCGGTGGTGCTGGACATGAGCGGCCTGGCGCAGAAGGGCGGCCCGGTCATGTCGCACGTGCGCCTGGCGGACAAGCAGTCCGACCTGCACTCGACCCGCGTCGGCACCGGCGCGGCCAACCTGGTGATCGGCTGCGACCAGATCGTCACCGCCAGCCGCGACGCGCTGTCGCGCATGGGCGAGGGCCGCACCTGGGCCGCCGTCAACTCCACCGGCGCCACCACGGCGGCGTTCGTGAAGAACCCGGACTGGCAATTCCCGGGCGCCACCTCGCAAAGCGAAATCATGCGCGCCTGCGGTGCGGACCGGGTGGAATTCGTCGACGCCGGCCAGATCGCCACCGCGCTGATGGGCGACTCCATCGCCACCAATATGTTCATGCTGGGCTACGCCTTCCAGAAGGGGCAAGTGCCGCTGACGGAAGCGTCGCTGGTCAAGGCCATCGAGCTGAACGGCGTGTCGGTCGGCTTCAACAAGACCGCCTTCCACTGGGGCCGCACCGCTGCGCACGACCTGGGCCTGGTGACCAAGATGACCACGCCGGCCAAGGTGATCGAGTTCAAGCGCATCCAGACGCTGGACGACATCATCAGCCGCCGCGTGGAACTGCTGACCGCCTACCAGGACGCGGCGTATGCTGCCAAGTACAAGGAGTTCGTGGACCACGTGCGCGCCGAAGAGGGCAAGCTGGGCAACAAGCAGCTGCGCCTGACCGAAGCCGTGGCGCGCTACTTCTACAAGCTGATGGCCTACAAGGACGAGTATGAAGTGGCGCGCCTGTACACCGATCCGGCGTTCAAGGAGAAGGTGGCGAACATGTTCGAAGGCGACTACCAGATCAAGTTCCACCTGGCGCCGCCGCTGCTGGCCAAGACCGACGCCGAAGGCCACCTGGTCAAGCAGCAGTTCGGCCCGTGGATGATGAAAGCCTTCGGCGTGCTGGCCAAGTTCAAAGGCCTGCGCGGCACCGCGCTGGACATCTTCGGCTACACCGCCGAGCGCAAGATGGAGCGCGCGCTGATCGCCGAGTACCGCAGCACGGTGGCCGGCCTGCTTGGCAAGCTCACCGCCGACAACCTGGCGCAGGCGGTGGCCATTGCCAGCATCCCGGAAGACATCCGCGGCTACGGCCACGTCAAGGAGCGCCACCTGAAGGCGGCCAAGGCCAAGGAAGCCGGCCTGCTAGCCGCCTTCAACGCCCCGGCCGCCGCCCACCACGCGGCCTGAGCCGCCGCCCCCGAAAATGGGGTCAGGGTTAATTATTAAATTAATTAACCCTGACCCCATTTGTCTTCGTTGCAATTGGTTGCACTTCGCCGCAGGGGGAAGGTTGCTTGGCGACTATAATTGTATGATGACCTCATTCCCAGCCAAGGCCCTTGCCGTGCTGTTGCTCGCCGGTCTGGCTGGCTGCGGCAGCGGCGAATATCAGCCCGCAGAAACGCCCCCGCCTGTTACGCCGGAACCGCCGGTGACGCCGCCTGTCGTCGAACCGCCTGTCACGCCGCCGGTAACTCCCGAGCCACCGGTAACGCCGGAACCGCCAGTGACTCCGCCGGTCACCCCGCCGGTCACGCCCACCTTGCCGCCGGTGGTGCTGATCTGGAACCATTGCGAGAAGCCGCGCGGCGCCGGCTATCCGGATGTGCAGGGCACGCTGGACGACGAGCGCACTTTCCTGCGCCTGTTCACCGAAGAGACCTACCTCTGGTACAAGGAAGTGCCGGCCGATCTGGTGCCGGGCAATTACAGCAACCCGGTCGACTATTTCAATGTGCTGAAGACGCCGCTGCTGACGCCGAGCGGCCGGCCCAAGGACCGTTTTCATTTCAGCTATCCGACCGAAAAATGGGAGGAAATGTCCAAGGGCGGGAACCTGGGCTATGGCGCCCAGTGGGCGCAGAACGGCGCCGTGCCGCGCATCTGGCGCCTGGCGGCCGTGGAGCCGGGATCGGCCGCCGAGAAGGCGGGCTTGCGGCGCGGCGACCAGCTGCTGAAGGTGAACGGCGAGGACTTCGTCAACGGCACCGGCGCGGCACTGGTGGCCAGGTTCAACGCGGCGCTGTTCCCGGTCAAGGCGGGCGAACAGCACACGCTGACCGTGCAGCGCGGCGCGCAGACGGTGGAAGCCAACATGACGTCGGCCGTGGTGGTGGAGACGCCTGTGCGCGGCGTGTCGGTGCTCGATACGCCCACCGGCAAGGTCGGCTACCTGCAGTTCAGCGACCATATCGGCGCGTCGGAAAATATGCTGATCAAGGCCGTTGCGCAGCTCAAGGATGCCGGCATCGCCGACCTGGTGCTGGATATGCGCTACAACGGCGGCGGCCAGCTGAACATCGCCAGCGAGCTGGCATACATGATCGCCGGGCCGGCGCAGACCGCCGGCCAGACCTTCGAGCTCACCACCGGCAACGACAAGATGAAGCCGAAGTCGCCGCTGCTGTTCAGAAGCACGGCGGTTGGCTATCCAGCGCCCGATCCGGCCAAGCCGGGCTTGGCGCTGCCCGCGCTGAACCTGAAGCGCGTCAGCATGCTGACCAGCGCCGGCACCTGCTCGGCCAGCGAGTCGCTGATTAACGGCCTGCGCGGCATCGGCGTGGAAGTGAACCTGATCGGCGAGCAGACCTGCGGCAAACCTTACGCGTTCACGCCGCAGCAGAATTGCGGCGTCACCTATTTCACCATCCAGTACCAGGGCGTCAACGCCAAGGGCTTCGGCGACTACGCCGATGGCTTCGCGCCGACCTGCCGCGTGCCGGACGACTTCGGCCACGAGCTGGGCGACCGCGCCGAAGGCCAGCTGGCCGCCGCCTTGCAGTACCGCAGCAGCGGCAGCTGCCCGGCCGTGGCGCAGGGCGCCCGCGCCCGCTCCGGCGCTGCGGCGCCGGCGATGGTGCCGGTGCGGCCTATGGGTAAGGAAATTTCGATTATCGGTCTATAATTTCCGGCTGTTGCATTCCCCTGGTGTATGCCCCCTAACTGCCGGAGTTCCGATACATGAAACGTAGTGCCCTGCTGCTCGCCCTGTCCGCTGCTTTGCCTCTGCCCCATTGGTCCCTGGCCCATGCCGCCGCGCCATCCCCGCTGGTCACCGTCGCGGAGCGCTCCGGCTTCCTGCAGACCGGCCGCTACGAGGAAGTCCAGCAGCTGTGCAAGGCCTTCCAGCTGGCCTACCCCAAGCAAGTGCGCTGCTTCGAATTCGGCCGCACGCCGGAAGGCCGGCCGATGCTGGCGCTGGCCGTGTCGCGCAGCGGCGCGCTGACGGCGGAGCAGGCCAAGCAGCGCGGCCTGCCGGTGCTGCTGGTGCAGGGCGGCATCCATGCCGGCGAGATCGACGGCAAGGACGCCGGCTTCCTGGCGCTGCGCGAGGCGCTCGAAGGCAAGGCTGCGCCCGGCGCGCTGGACAAGCAGGTGCTGCTGTTCGTGCCGGTGTTTAACGTCGACGGCCACGAGCGCTTCGGCCAGTGGAACCGTCCCAACCAGCGCGGCCCGGTCGCCATGGGCTGGCGCACCACGGCGCAGAACTACAACCTGAACCGCGACTACGTGAAGGCCGACGCGCCGGAAATGCAGGCCATGCTGGCGCTGGTGAACGCCTGGGACCCGCTGGCCTACATCGACCTGCACGTGACCAACGGCGCCAAGTTCCAGCCGGACGTGTCGATCCAGGTGGAGCCGGTGCACGGCGGCGACGCGGCGCTGATGCCGGCCGGCGTGGCGCTGCGCGACGCCGTGATGGACGACCTGCGCAAGCAGGGTTCCGATCCCAAGCATTTCTACATCTCCTTCGCCAAGACCGACGATCCGCAGTCCGGCTTCGAGGACAGCATGTCGCCGCCGCGCTTCTCCACCGGCTACTTCCCGCTGCGTAACCGCTTCGCCATGCTGGTGGAAACCCATTCGTGGAAAGACTATCCGACCCGCGTGCGCGTGACGCGCAACACCATCGTGTCGCTGCTGTCGCAGGTGGCCGAGCACGGCGCCGAGTGGCGCAAGCTGGCGCAGGAGGCGGACGCGCGCGCGCTCAACCTGGGCAACCAGCTGGTGCCGCTCAGCTACCGCACCACCGACCGCACCAAGATGATCCAGTTCGCCGGCTATGAATACACGCGCACGCCGTCCGACGTGTCCGGCGCGCTGTGGACCCGCTACGACGAGAGCAAGCCGCAGATGTGGACTTTGCCCCTGCGCGAGGAAGTGGTGCCGAATTTGCAGGTGGCGGCGCCTGCCGGCGGCTACCTGGTGCCGGCCGCGCAGGCGGCCATGGTGGCGGCCAAGCTGAAGCAGCACGGCATCAGCTACAAGGTATTGAACGCGGACCTGGGCGCGGTGGAGGTGGAGACCTTCCGCGCCGACAAGAACAAATTCGGCGTGCAGTCGTTTGAAGGCCGCCAGGCGCTGGCGGTGGAAGGCGCGTGGCAGAAGGAAGCGCGCGAAGTGGGCCGGGGCGCGCTGTTCGTGCCCATCGCGCAGGCCAAGTCGCGCCTGGTGATGGCCATGCTGGAGCCGCTGAGCGCCGACTCGCTGCTGGCCTGGGGCGCGTTCAACAACGCCTTCGAGCGCAAGGAATACATGGAGGATTACGTGGCCGAGGAGGTGGCGCGCGAGCAGCTGAAGGACCCGGCGGTTGCGGCCGAGTTCAAGCGCAAGCTGGACACCGACCCGGCCTTCGCCGCCAGTTCCGCGCAGCGCCTGGAATTCTTCGCCCGCCGCCACGCGTCGTGGGACGAGCGCTTCAAGCTGTACCCGGTGATGCGCAGCGCCGTGGCGCGTTAACGCTGCGGCTCGGGTAGCGAGTCAGGCGCGCGCTCAGGCACTCGTGTCCACGCGGGTGCCTTTTTTCTGCTCGGTCTTCGCCATTTCCTCTTTCACCAGTTCGGAAATTTTTTCCTCGAAGGCCTTGCGCTGCTCCGGCGGCATGGCTTCCAGTTCTTCTTCGGTCACGCCAAGCTTTTTCAGCAGCGCGTCGCGCATGCGCTCGGCGGGCGACATCTTCACGTAGGCTTCCAGTTCATCCGCCGCCGTCTTCGGCCTGGCGCTGCCGCCATCCATGGCGCCGGCCAGCGCCGCGTCGAAATCGGCCCCGGACATTTTCTTGACGGCTTCCAGCTTGCCTTGCACGACGCCTGTGTTGTTATCGACCTTCATGGCATATCCTTAAGTTGAGATAGTGCTCATGAGCGGAGGGGCGATGCAAGGGGAGTGCGGCAGCGCATCCAGCTTGCGCAGCTCGGGACGGGGCGGCAGCTGGTGCGGCAGGCGCAAGCCCCACACCAGGCCGGCGCGGCGCAGCACCAGCAAGGTCCACCAGCCCGGGTCCCATTCGCCTGCGTACAGGCCGAGGCAAGCCGATCCCGGATAGGCGTGATGGTTGTTGTGCCAGCATTCGCCCATGGTCAGCAAGGACACGAAGCGGATGTTGTGGCCCTGTACCGCCGCGCCGCTCACCTCGGCGTGCATGGGGCCGTGGTTGTGCGCGAAGTAGCCGATCAGCCAGTGTCCGAAGATGCCCGCCGTGATGCGGGCACACAAGCCCCACGCCACGAAGCCCCAGCCGCCGGCGGCATACAGCAGCAGGGCTGGCGGCAGCTGCTGCAGCATCCAGGTGCGTTCCAGGAAGCGGTAGAAGCGGTCGTTTTCGATGGCCGCTTCCAGCTGGATGGCGGGCGGCGTGTCCAGCGCCAGGTCGCAATGGATCTGCCACCAGCCGTCGCGCCAGAAACCGCGGCCGTGGCGCAGGTAGTCATGGCAGCCGGGCATGCGCTGCGCGTAGTCGCGCAATTCATGCTGGCGCAGCAGGCCGAGCGGACCGGCCAGGCCAACCTGCACGCCGCAATACACCAGCGCGTACTCCAGCCATTTAGGGCATTGGAAGCTGTCGTGTATCAGCTTGCGGTGGCTGCCCAGCGAGTGGCCGAACAGCAGCACGAATGCGGTGGCGGCAAGGAAGAGGGCGAAGGCGGTCCAGGTGAAGGTGGCGATGCCGCCGATCAGCGCGGCGCCGGCCATGCCGCTGAACCACAGCGACTTGCGCGGCGCGTAGCGCACCGTGCCCCGCATGACGCCTGCGGGATCCGCGCTGTGGACGCGATGCTGTTTCAGGCTGTCTGGCATCGGAGGCATGGTTTTCTCCAGTCTAGTCTTTGCGGTTGCGCCGCCCCGCGGCGATGGCGGCGGACTCGCGTTTGAGCGGCCTGCCGGTGGGGCACAGTTCCAGCGCGTAGCTGGTGAGCGTGTTGGCGACGTTGTCGGCGGTGAGCTTGTAGAACACGAACTGGCCGCGCCGTTCGCTGCTGATCAGCCCCGCGTTTTCCAGCACCGACAGGTGGCGCGAAATCGCCGGCGCGCTCATCTCGAAGCGCGCCGCCAGTTCGGACGTGTTCATCTCCGCTTCGGCCAGATAAGCCAGGATCTTGCGGCGTGGCGCCGAGGCGAGCGCTTCAAAAACTTTGTCGAGGGACATGATGACTAAATTAGATGATTAACGAATTCGTTAATACATTAAACCTGCGCGAACGCCGGGTCAAGAAGAAAATGCCGGGAGCAGGCGGAGGAGTGTGTGGCGGCGCAAGGGGCCGCCACGGGGGAGGATTACAGCGGCTGCAGCGGGATGGCGCCGGGCAGGGTGCTTGGCGTGGAGCAGGGCTCTTCGTCGAAGGCGATGTCGCCCAGCGGGTTGGCCCGGCCGTCGGCCTTGATGTCCTGGAAGCCGAACAGGTCGCGGTCCATCAGGTGCGACGGCACCACCGTCGACAGCGACGAGAAGATGTTGTCCACCCGGCCCGGGTGCTTCTTCTCCCATTCGCGCATCAAGCCCTTGATCTGCTTGCGCTGCAGGTTTTCCTGCGAGCCGCACAGGTCGCACGGGATGATCGGGAAGCCCTTCACTTCGGCGTAGCGCTCGGTGTCCACTTCCTTCACATAGGCCATCGGGCGGATCACCATGTGCTTGCCGTCGTCCGACACCAGCTTGGCCGGCATGCCTTTGAGCTTGCCGCCGAAGAACATGTTGAGGAAGAAGGTTTCCAGGATGTCGTCGCGGTGGTGGCCGAGGGCGATCTTGTTGCAGCCCAGCTCGTCGGCCACGCGGTACAGGATGCCGCGCCGCAGGCGCGAGCACAGCGAGCAGGTGGTCTTGCCTTCCGGGATCAGGCGCTTGACGATGCTGTAGGTGTCCTGGTTTTCAATGTGGTAGGGGATGCCCAGCTTGTCCAGGTAGGCCGGCAGGATGTGGGCCGGGAAGTTGGGCTGCTTCTGGTCCAGGTTGACCGCCACGAGCTCGAAGTTGATCGGCGCGCGCTCGCGCAGGGTCATCAGGATGTCCAGCAGCGCGTAGCTGTCCTTGCCGCCGGACAGGCACACCATCACCTTGTCGCCGTCCTCGATCATGTTGAAGTCGCCGATGGCCTGGCCCACCAGGCGGCACAGCCGCTTGTGCAGCTTGTTGTTTTCCAGCGCGATCTTTTCGGCCGACTTGCCGCTGGCCGGCACGGCCGCCCCGGCGTTCAGGTTTTCCATTACTGCGTTCATTACACGTTGTCCTTGATCTGGAATACTTCCACGCCCACGCCTTCGCAATCCGGGTAGACGTCCGGCTTCATGGTCGACACGCGCACGGCGCGCACGCGCGGGTGCGACAGCATGGCTTTGACCACGTCGTCGCACAGGGTTTCCTGCAGGTGCACATGGCCCTCGGCCATGCGGCGCGCGATGGTGTCGCGCATGAAGTCGTAGTCCACCACTTCGTGCAGCTCGTCGGCGGTCGGCGTCGACAGCGCCAGCGGAATGTACAGGTCCACATTGATCAGGACGCGCTGCTCGCCCTTCTTCTCGAAATCGTGCACGCCGATGTTGATCAGCACTTCGTAGTTGCGCAGGAACAGGCGGCGGCAGTCTTGGAGCCGGGGGTGGGTCAGGGCGGACAGCATGGTTGAGCTTTCAGTATAAAGAGTATGAATAGTTATTTCGCGAGGAACATCACGTCGCGCGGCGAGGCCGTCAAATGCTGGCCGCCGTCCACCAGCAGGGTGCTGCCGGTCAGCGCGCGCGCGCCGGCCGCGTACAGCACGGCGGCCACGATGTCCTCCGGCGTGCTGGACCGGCCCAGCGGCGTTTGCGTGTGCGCCTTGGCGAAGCCGGCCTCGCTCTGCTCGCCGGACACCAGCGTGATGCCGGGCGCGATGCCGACCACGCGCACTTTCGGCGCCAGTTCCTGCGCCAGCAAGGTCGTGGCCGTATGCAGCGCGGCCTTGGACAAGGTGTAGGACAGGAAGTCGGGATTGAGATTGTACAGTTTTTGGTCCAGCAGATTCAAAACCACGGCCTGGGCGCCGTCCGGCGTGGCCGCGTGCAGCGCCTGCGCCAGCAGGATGGGCGCGGCCACGTTGGCCGCCATGTGCGCTTCCAGCCGCGCCAGCGTGAAGTCGGCCGCGCTGTCGTAGTCGAACAGCGAGGCGTTGTTGACCACGCAGGACACCGGCCCCAGCACGGCCACCGCCTGCGGCAGCAGGCGCCGCACGGCGGCCTCGTCGGCCAGGTCGCAGGGCAGGGCGATGGCGCGCCGGCCCATGGCGGCGATCTCGGCCACCACCTGCTGCGCCTCGGCCAGCGAGTGGCGGTAGTGCACGGCCACGTCCCAGCCGGCCTGCGCCATGCCGAGCGCGATGGCGCGGCCGATGCGGCGCCCGGCGCCGGTCACCAGCGCGACCTTTACCGCAGCGCCTGCCGTGTTGTCTGCCTGAGTCATGAATAGTTCCGTCGAATTGTTTAAAATGCCGGGATGTCCCTACCCGCACCCTCTAGCGACGCGCTGGCCGCGTCCCACGCCCTGCAGCGCCTGATCGCCGCCGACATCGAGCGCGCCTCGGGCGCCATTCCCTTTGCCCGCTTCATGGAGCTGGCCCTGTACGCGCCCGGACTGGGCTACTACAGCGGCGGCGCCGCCAAGCTGGGCAAGGATGGCGATTTTACAACCGCCCCCGAGCTGACGCCGCTGTTCGGCGCCGCGCTGGCCCGCGTGGCAGCCGCTATTATCGCTCAAAGCGCGCCCCGCATCCTCGAGTTCGGCGCCGGCACCGGCAAGCTGGCCTTCGACATCCTGACCGAGCTGGCCGCCGCCGGCGTGGCGCTGGAGCAGTACGCCATCGTCGAGCTGTCCGGCGAGCTGCGCGCGCGCCAGCAGGAAAAGCTGCGCGCCTTCCCGCAAGTGGTGTGGCTGGACGCCTTGCCCGACTCCTGGGACGGCGTGGTGTTCGGCAACGAGGTGCTGGACGCGATGCCGGTGCACCTGGCGCGCAAGACCGCCGCCGGCTGGCGCGAGCTGCACGTCACCGTGGCAGACGGCAGCTTCGCCTATGAAGAACACGCGCTGAGCGGGGAACTGCGGCAGCAGCTGGCCAGCCAGATCGGCGCCGAGCAGGAAGCCGAATTGCCCGAGGGCTACGAGACCGAGCTGCACGGCACCGCCTGCGGCTTCATGGCCACGCTGGCGCGCATGATGGCCAGGGGCAGCGGCGCCGCCTTCCTGTTCGACTACGGCTTCCCCGGCCACGAGTACTACCTGGACCAGCGCGACAAGGGCACCCTGATGTGCCACTACCGCCACCACGCGCACGCCGAGCCGTTCTACCTGCCCGGCCTGCAGGACATCACCGCCCACGTCGACTTCACCGCCATGGCCGTGGCGGCGCAGGACGCGGGCGCCGACGTGCTGGCCTATATGAACCAGGCTTCCTTCCTGATCGGCGCCGGGGTCGGCGAGCTGCTGCTGCGCACCGACCCGTCCGACGCTATGGCGTATTTGCCACAGGCGAACGCCCTGCAGCGGCTGCTGTCCCCGGCCGAGATGGGCGAGCTGTTCAAAGTGTTGGTCATAGGCAAGAACGTGGAACTGCCGCCCGCGCTGGCGGCGTCCGACCGCAGCCACCGGCTGTAATCGTCCGCCATTGCCCGAATTGCCACGCTTTTCATCAGCTGTTCATCGGTTGTAAGATGGGATTGGCGGCCCGGAATCAGCTATGATGGTCGATTCAGCGCGGTCCCCCGTCGCGGCGCGCTTGTCGAAAAGTTAATGGAACGATGGGAAAGATACACACTCACTATGACAACCTGAAAGTGGCGCGCATGGCGCCGCAGGAAGTCATACGTGCCGCCTACAAGGCGCTCAGCCAAAAGTACCACCCCGACAAGAATCCCGGCGACGAGAAGGCGGCGCGCATCATGGCCATCCTCAACAGCGCCTACGGCACGCTGGCCGATCCGCAGCGGCGCAAGGAGCACGACGAGTGGATCGCCGCCGAGGAGTGGGAAATCGAGTGGCTGGAAAGCACGCGCCACGAGGACGGCCACAAGCCGGCCCGCCACGCGGGACCGGACCATGCCTGGCCCGAGCACATGGACGAGCCGCGCGCGGTGCGCTCGGCCTGGCGCCGCAACTGGAAATGGGGCCTGGCGCTGGGCGTTAGCCTGGTGGTGGGCTGGGTGGGCGGCGTGGTGTCGGCCGGCCAGCCGCGCCTGCAGGCGGTGCTGGCCGCCGCGCTGGGCAATAAGAGCGAACTGAGCGCATCGGCGGGCGGCGCGCCGGCCGGCGCTTCCTCGGCCGCCGCTGCCGGCGTGCCGGCGCCCGGCGCCCGGCCGGACGCCAAGGGCGACGCGCTGGCCGACAGCTGGGCCGTCGCCAAGCCCTACGCCGCCGAGAGCGGCGTGCTGCGCGCGCCGCTGATCAAGGTGGTGGCGCTGTCGCAGGTGGTGCTGCCGGGCACGGCCGCCACCGCCGCGGCCGATTGCGACAGCGACGCCCAGGCCGCGGCGTCGACCGCGCCCAACGGCGAGCCGTGGCCGGCGCAGTCCGGCTACGTGGAAGGCTTCCCGGTCCAGAACAAGGGCGAGGACATGCAGCTGACGCTGGACAACGGCGGCAACGACTCGGCCGTTTTCATCAAGGTGTACGACCTGGAGCGCAAGTCGAACGTGCGCTACGCCTACGTGCTGGCGCGCGACAGCTGGGTGGTCGACAAGCTGGCCAGCGGCAAATACGAAATCCGTTACCAGAATATCGATCCCGCCGCCGACAAGGCCGGCTGCCGCCGGCCGGCGCCGTAGGCGGCCGGCGCGGGTTTTTATCGCGCGGCCATTGTTGCCAGGATGCGGCGCGCAGGACGGCAGGGGTTGTCAGGCTATTAAAATCTGATTATGCTGGGAACCAGAGAGTGAGCGTCGGCAGAGCGTATCCGCGCGGCATCGCGCGACCTTGGAGAATGTATGACCGATTCAAACGCTGCAGACGACAACTGGTTGCTCGACGAGGATGAAGAGGAAGCACCCGCTGTCGGTCTGCCCGCGCCGGACCAGCGCCTGTGGCGCGTGCTGATCGTCGACGACGACGTCGACGTGCACGCGGTGACCCGGCTGGCGCTGCGCAATGTCAGTTTCAAGGGCCGCGAGCTGGAGCTGTTCTCGGCCTACAGCGGGCGCGAAGCCTTCGACATCCTGCGCGACACCCCCGACATCGCCCTGGTGCTGCTGGACGTGGTGATGGAGACTGACGACGCCGGCCTGCTGCTGGCGCGCCGCATCCGCGAGGAGTTGCACAACGCCATCGTGCGCGTGGTGCTGCGCACCGGCCAGCCTGGCCAGGCGCCCGAGCAGCGCGTCATCATCGAGTACGACATCAACGACTACAAGGCCAAGACCGAGCTGACCACGCAGAAGCTGTTCACCACGGTGATCTCGGCGCTGCGCGCCTACGAGAGCCTGAACATGCTCGAGCGCAGCCGCGTGGGGCTGGGCAAGATCCTGGCCGGCGCCACCAATCTGTACCAGATCCATTCGCTGCGCGAGTTCGCCTCGGGCGTGCTGAACCAGGTCTCCGCCATCCTCGACGTGGGCGCCGACGGCGTGCTGTGCCTGATGCAGGGCGACACCGGCCCGGCCACCGTGGTGGCCGCCACCGGCGGCTACGCGCCGCTGGCGCAGAACGAGCTCATGCCGGCCGACCACCCGCTGTGGCCGACCATCGCCAAGGCCTTTGCCGAGAAGAAAAGCCAGTTCGAACATCCCGCCAACGTGCTGTTCATCCACACCCAGGAACGCGAAGTGGCCATTTCCGTCACGCCGCCGTGGCCGCTGGCGCAGATCCAGCGCGACCTGCTGGAAGTGTTCTGCCAGCGCATCGCGGCCGCGTTCGACAACCTGTACATGTTCGGCCAGCTGCGCAAGGCGCAGGAAGCCACCGTGGTGGCGCTGGCCGACCTGGCCGAGTTCCGCGACAGCGGCACCGGCGGCCATGTGCGCCGGGTGCAGGCGCTGTCGTCGGCCATCGCCGCGCGCATGAAGGAGCGCGGCGTGTACGAGGACGAGCTGACCCCGCAGCTGCTGGACATGATAGGCCTGGCCAGCATCCTGCACGACGTGGGCAAGGTGGCCACGCCCGACCATATCCTGCTCAAGCCGGGCGCGCACACGCCGGAAGAGCGGGTGCAGATGCAGACCCACGCCGAGGTGGGCCGCACGATACTGGAGCGCGCCGCTAACATGGTGGACGGCCCCAGCTACCTGCACTTCGGCGCCGAGATCGCCGGCGGCCACCACGAGCATTTCGATGGCCAGGGCTATCCGAACGGCCTGAAGGGACGCGCTATCCCGATTTCGGCCCGCATCGTGGCGGTGGTGGACGTGTTCGATTCGCTGCTGCACGAGCGGTCGTACAAGGAGCCGTGGCCTTACTCGGAAGTGATGACTTACATCAAGGCCCGCAGCGGCAGCCAGTTCGATCCGGAAGTGGTGCAGGCGCTGCTGGACGTCATCGAGCGCGACCCGGCGCTGGGCCAGCAGCCGCCATCGGCCACCTGAGCCGCGGCTGAACTGCAGCTGGGCGGGCCGCATCGCTCCCCCGGCTGTGGCGGCTTAGCCCCGCCACGGCCGCGGATTGCGCCGCATTTGTCCCGAAATCCGCCCCGAATCCTTCCAAATCTCTCCAAATCTCTCCAATCTTCACCCGTCCGTACTATACTTTGCCCATAGGCAGCCTGCCGCCGCATCCCTGCGCGCCGCTGCCGTCACGTGCGCCCCGCCCATGCGCAGCCGGATAGCGGAAAATTAACGATGAATCACTTCACGGGTCTCAGCACCGGTCTTGGCGCGCTCATCATCGAGCCCCATCCGGGCATGCGCGCCAGCCTGCACAATATGCTCAACCTGTGCGGCGTCACCCGCATCGAGGACGCCAGCAGTTCCGGCCAGGCGGTGCGCATGCTGTCCAGCAAGACCTACGACATCGTGCTGTGCGAATACAGCCTGGACGGCGGCCAGGACGGCCAGCAGATGCTGGAGGACTTGCGCCACCACCGGCTGATCCAGCCCGCCACGCTGTTCTTCATGGTCACCGGCGAGGGCCAGTTCAACAAGGTGGTCAGCGCCGCCGAGCTGCAGCCGAACGACTACATCCTGAAACCTTTCACGGCCGACAATATGCTCGAGCGCATCGCGCGCGCGCTCGACAAGCGCAACGCGCTGGCCGGCATCCGCCAGCTGGTGGCGCTGGGCGACCAGCGCGGCGCCATCGCCGCCTGCGTGGACGGCGAGCAGGCGCAGCCGCGCTACGCGGCCGACTTCCAGCGCCTGCGCGCCGAGCTGCACGTGGAACTGGGCGAGCCGGAACTGGCCGAACCCATCTACGCTGAGCTGTACGCCAGCAGGAACATCCACTGGGCCCGGCTGGGCCAGGCCAAGTGCATGTTCCTGCGCGGCGCGCACGAGGAATCGCAAGCCGTGCTGGAAGCGCTGGTGGAGCAGAACAAGCGCTTCCTGGACGCCTACGACTGGCTGGCGCGCACCCACGAGGTGGGCAGCGACTGGAGCCGCGCGCAGGCCGTGCTGAGCGCGGCGGTGGAGCTGTCCCCGCACGCGGTGCGGCGCTTGCGCCGGCTGGGCGAGGTGGCGCTCGAGGCGGGCGACCTGGACGCGGCCGAGCAGGCCTACAAGCAGGTGGTCAGCAAGGCCCGCTTCTCCGAATTCCGCGACCCCGAAGACCATGCGCGGCTGGTGTCGGCGCTGGTGCGCAAGGGCGACCCGGTGCAGGCCGCCGCCGTGATCCGCGACCTCGACAAGTCGCTGGCCGGGCAGCGCAACACCGCCGTGTGCAGCGCCATTTCCTCGGCCATGCTGCACGAATACACCGGCAACGAGGCGCGGCTGGCGGAGTCCATCCACTTCGCGCTGGCCGGCTGCCGCCGCGCCGCCGGCCTGTCCAACGAACTGCGGCTGGAGCTGGCGCGCACCTGCCTGGAAGGCGGCAAGCCGGAGCAGGCCGCCGAAGTGCTGCGCGGCGTGATGCGCAACGCCGGCAGCGCCGCCGCCATGGCCAAGGCCATGCGGGTGCTGGAGGACGCCGGGCAGGGCGAGCTGGCGCAGCAGCTGGCGGCCGAGAGCCGGCAGGAGGTGGTGGACATGGTGGCGGTGGGCGCGGCGCGCGCCAAGGAAGGCGATTTCCGCGGCGCGGTGGAGCTGATGATGGAAGCGGTGGCCAAGCTGCCCGAGAACGGCCAGGTGGTGTTCAACGCGGCCGTGGCGGTGCTCAAGTGCCTGGAGAACACCGGCTGGGACGAGATGCTGGGGCAGGACGCGCTGAACCTGATCGCCAGCGTGCGGCGGCTGGACCCGGTCAACCCGAAACTGACCGCGCTGTCCGCGCTGCACCTCGACATATTGAAGAAATACAACATCCGCGCCGGACGGCTGGCGGCAATGTAGCGCCCAGCGCGGCGGGCGGCGCTACAATGGTCTTGCCACCTATACAGGACAACGCGCCATGCCGTCTGCAGCTTCTCCCGGTTCCGATCCGCGCCCCGATGTCCGGCCCGTCCGCGGCCTCTTGCTGAAGAAACTGTGCAGCGACGAGGGCGTGTTCGCGCTGGGCGTCTCGGTGGGGCGCGTGGTGCAGCTGGTCGATTCGGACGAAGGCGGCACCCAGGAGCTGGCCTACTACGTGCTGTCGGACGCGGCGCTGACGCAGAAGGTGCTGCGCATCGCCAACACGCCGCGCTACCGCACCGTGGGCGGCATCGCCGTCACCACCATCTCGCGCGCGATTTCCCTGCTCGGCTTCGACAACGTCAAGACCACCGCGCTGGCCATGCTGCTGGTGGACACGCTGGACAACGGCAAGCACGCGCAAAGCGTGCGGGCGGAGCTGGAAGCGGCGCTGTGCGCCAGCCTGATCGGCCGCGAGCTGGCGCGCCTGTCCGCCTACCAGGGCGCCGAGGAAGCGTCGATCGGCGCGCTGTTCAAGAACATCGGCCCGCTGCTGATCGCCTCCCAGCAGCACGAGCGCTACCGCGAGATCAACGCGCTGGTGGCGGGCGGCGCGCACACCGTCAGCCAGGCCTCGCAGATGATACTGGGCAGCACCTACGACACGCTGTCGGCCGCCATCCTCAACGAATGGAAGATCCCGGACGTGATCGTGCGCTCGATCGGCACGCTGCCGCCGGCGCCGCTGCACAAGCCGCCGCCCAGCCGGCAGGACTGGGTGCGGCTGGTGGTGTCCTTCAGCATGGACGCGGCGCGCGCGCTGGTGCGCCCGGGCGGCCTGTCGGCGGACGTGGTGCGGGCCCTGTTCGAGCGCTACGGCGCGGCGCTGGGGCTGGAGCGCCAGCGCCTGGAGGACATGCTGGGCGCGGCCCGCAGCGAGATGGACGAGCTGCTCGACAGCCTGCAGCTGCAGCCGGCGCCGCCGCCGGCGGAGGAGGCCACGGACGGCTTGCCCAACGTGCTGCTGCTGTCCACCATGGACGCCGGCGGCAGCCTGCCCGAAGGCCAGCACGCCAGCGGCAAGCCCTACAACGCGCGCGAGCAGCTGCTGGCCGGCGTGCAGGAGGTGGCGCAGATGCGCGCGGCCGGGCGCTGCAAGGTCAACGAGGTGATCCAGGCGGTGCTGGAGACGCTGTACCGCAGCATGGGCTTCCGCTTCGCCACCGTGTGCCTGAAGGACGTGCGCAGCGGCACCTTCCGGGCGCGCATCGCGTTCGGCGAAAAGCACGCCGCGCGCATGGCCGATTTCGCCTTTCCGCTGGCGGCGGGGCCCGGCAGCGATTTGTTCCACCTGGCCATGCGCAACGACGCCGACCTGATGATTGCCGACGCCGGCGTGCCGAAGATCCGCGACCTGATGCCGGACTGGCACCGCAAGCTGCTGCCGGACGCGCGCAGCTTCATCGTGCTGCCGCTGGTGGTGCAGGGCGTGCAGCTGGGCCTGTTCTACGCCGACCGCAGCGAGCCCGCCCCCGAGGGCGTGCCGCCCGACGAAAGCTCCCTGATCCGCGCGCTCAAGGCGCAGGTTCTGGCGGCGCTGACGCCGGCGTAAGCCGCCTTGCCTGCGCAGTGCGGGCATGGGCCTCGAACTCGGCCGCCGGCACCGGGCGGGCGAACAGATAGCCCTGCGCCTCCTCGCATCCCTTGCTGCGCAGGAATTCGCGCTGGGCCGCCGTTTCCACCCCTTCGGCGATCACCTGCAGCCCCAGCGAGTGCGCCAGCGCGATCGTGGTGGCGACGATGACGGCGTCGTTGGGGTCGGTCTCGATGTCCTTGACGAAGCCGCGGTCGATCTTGATGCGGTCCAGTTCGAACAGCTTCAGGTAGCTGAGCGAGGAATAGCCGGTGCCGAAGTCGTCGATGGCCACCTTCAGCCCGCGCGAGCGCAGTTCGCGCAGCAGCTTGCGGCTGCGCTCGGGGTCCTGCATGGCGGCCGACTCGGTGATCTCCAGCTCCAGCAGGGCCGGGTCGATGCCGCTGTCGGCCAGCAGGCGGTCCAGCAGCGGCAGCAGGGCGCTGCCGTGGCATTGCCGCGCCGACAGGTTGAGCGCCAGCCGCAGATGGCCCAGGCCGTTGTCGCGCCACTGCCGCAGGCGCTGCACGGCGCTCTTCAGCACCCACTCGCCCAGCGGCAGGATCAGGCCGGATTCCTCGGCGATCGGGATGAAGCGGTCCGGCCCCACCATGCCCAGCTCCGGATGGTGCCAGCGCAGCAGCGCTTCGGCGCCGATCACCGAGCCGCCCTCCAGCTCCACCTGGGCTTGCAGGTAGAGTTCGAATTCGTTCTGCTCCAGCGCCTGCCACAGCCGGCTTTCCAGCAGCAGGCGCTCGTGCGTGGCGGCGTTCATGGCCGGCGCGAAGAACTGGAAGTTGCCCCGGCCCTGGCTCTTGGCGGCGTACATGGCGGTGTCGGCGTGGCGCAGCAGGGTGGCGCCGTCGTGGCCGTCGGACGGGAACATGGCCACGCCCACGCTGGCGCCGCTGTGGATGGTTTTGCCCTGCAGCACAAAGGGCGCGCTCAGCGCCTCGACGATGCGCACCGCCACCTGGCTGGCGCTGTCGGGCGTGATGGCGGCGCTGGCGGTGCTGCCGGCCAGCACGATGAACTCGTCGCCGCCCAGGCGCGCGATGGTGTCCACCTCGCGCAGCAGTTCGCGCAGGCGGTTGGCCACGCCGATCAGCAGCAGGTCGCCCACCTGGTGGCCGTGCGTATCGTTGATCTTCTTGAAGTGGTCGAGGTCGATGAACATGACGGCGCCGGCGGCCTGGCTGCGGCGCGCCTGGGCCAGCAGCTGGTCCAGCCGCAGGTTCAGCGACAGCCGGTTGTCCAGCCCGGTGAGCGGGTCGTGGTGGGCCAGGCGGTAGATGCGCTCCTGCGCGCGCTGCTGCTCGGTCAGGTCGTGCAGGATGGCCACGAACAGGTGCTCGTCCGGCAGTTCCACCTCGCTGACCGACGCCGCCAGCGGGAAGGCGCTGCCGTCGCTGCGCCAGCCGGTCGCCTCGTGCTCGTGGGTCACGCCGCTGGCGATGCTGCGCAGCAGGCCGGAGGCGGTGTCGCCGTCGGCCACCGGCAGCAGGTGTTCCAGGCGCAGGCCGGGCATCTGCTCGGGCGCGTAGCCGAACAGGCGCCCGGCCGCGCCGTTGGCCGACACCAGCGTGCCGTCGCTGCCGATGGTCAGGATGGCGTCGGCCGCCTTGTCGAGGATGGCCTGCAGCCTGGCCTCGCGCTCGCGCAGGCGGGCCGTGGCGTCCTTCACCTGGTCCTGGATCAGCGCGCGCTCGCCTGAGATCAGCAGCATCATGCCGCCCAGCAACGCGGTCAGCAGCAGGCCGCAGGTGAGCACGGTCCAGCTCTGCCAGCCGCGCTGGGCCGCCACGTAGTCGGCCGCGGGCGCCACCGTCAGCAGGTAGTCGCGCCCGCCGAAGCGCAGCCGGCGCTGCACCTCGCCCGCGTGCGCGGGGGGCTGCGCCGCGCGCGGCAGGCGGTCGTGCATGGTCAGCGGTTGGGCGCCGCCCACGTCCTGCAGCCGCACCTGCAGGGCCGGGAAGTTCACCTGCGCCACGGCGCGTTCGATGTAGGAATCGGCATGGATGGAGATCAGCAGCATGCCGATGGTGCGGGCGTCGTCGCCGGCCGCGTGCACCGCCTGCAGCAGCACCATGCCTTTCTCCTCGGCGTGGCGGAACAGCGAGACCGGCGCGCTGACGCTGGGCTGGCCGCTGCGCAGCGCCTGCCGCACCGCCTCGGCGCGCACCGGCTCGCTGAAGAAGTCGATGCCGAGGTAGCGCTGGCTGCTCATCGGCTCGATAAAGGTCGACACCATGTATTCCGGGCGCGCGCCGGCGCGCCTCAGGCGCCGCGCCGCGTCCCCCTCGCGCACTTCGAAGCCCGGCTCGATGACCTGCTTGCCCCACTGTTCGAAGGCGGGGCGCTGCGCATGGCTGAGCGGCTTGAGCCAGCTCATCGACAGCAGCTCGGGGCGCTTGTCGAGATAGCCGGAGGCGAAGTTGCTGAAGTCGTTGGCGCCCAGCACGCGCTGCGGATCGTTGAGCGCCTTCGACATGGCGTAGATGAAGCGCTCGTGCTCGCTGAACTGGGCCTGCAGCTGGTCGCCCAGCTGCTGCGCCTTGAGGCGGAAGGTCTGCATCTGCTGCGCGTTCTCCCAGTGTTCGACCTGGAAGTAGATGGTCACGAACACCGCGCTCGACACCAGCAGCGGCAGGCCGACCAGCCAGCGCCGGCGCCGCCACAGCGGCCGCGGCTGGCCGATGGCGATCCACGTCAGCGGCGCGGCCAGCAGCATGCCGGTGGTGTCGCCCAGCCACCAGGTGAACCAGTTGACCGGCAGCGCCGCCGGCGCCAGCGTGCCGAGCAGGCCGCTGGCGCCGATCGCCACGCTGCTGCTGATCAGCGCGAGCAGCGGCGCCAGCAGCATAAAGCCCAGCACATCGCGTCCGCGCCCCAGTGCCGGCTGCACCGCGCGCCGCAGCACCAGCATGGCGATCCAGGCTTGCAAGGTGGCGCCGGCGCCGGACGCCAGCGCCGCGCCCAGCGGCAGCCCGCCGGGGAAGGTCAGCGCGTTGGAGGCGCCCAGCGGGATCAGGTTGACCAGCACCGCCCCCAGCGCCACGGCCGGCAGCAGGCGCGGCCCCAGCGTGAACACGGCGGCCAGCGCGATGCCGGCCGGCAGGAACAGCGGCGTGGCGTAGGCCGCGCCCAGCGCCATTTCCAGCCCCAGGCGGCCGGTGGCCACGTAGGCCAGCAGCAGGGCGGCGTTGGCCAGCAGCATGCCGGCCCATGGGGTCTTGGCCGGCGGCGCGGGCGGCCGGCGGCGGGGGAGGACTCGTGTTTCCAAACTTGCTCCAGTGTCGGCAGGACATGCATCAAAAGCCCATGCATGCTGTCGATTCTATAAGAAATCATTCAACTTAAAAACAACACTTGCACATTCACATTCTTGTGATTACAATCTCGCCCCGAAGCAGACGAAACATCGCAGCTTGCAGGTAGAACGGTAAAACGAACTGCAAACTAGTGTTGACAAGTCAAAGAAGTTGCTTCATACTCTGCGGTTCCTCGCGGAGGGGTGGCCGAGTGGTTAAAGGCGACAGACTGTAAATCTGTTCTTTCGAGTACGCTGGTTCGAATCCAGCCCCCTCCACCAAGTTTTTGCAAGAAAACTGAGTGATAGTAGTGAAGATGATCTAAACCTCGCGGGTGTAGCTCAATGGTAGAGCAGAAGCCTTCCAAGCTTACGACGAGGGTTCGATTCCCTTCACCCGCTCCAGTTAGCTTGCATCTATGTGGTACATCGCAACAAATAAAGCCCTTGTAGCTCAGTGGTAGAGCACTCCCTTGGTAAGGGAGAGGCCACGTGTTCAATCCACGTCAAGGGCACCAGAATTCGCAGCGTCAAGCTGGTAGTAATAAGCCGGCAATACTAAGCTCAGCAGTATCTTCAGACAGTCGGGCGCGTGCCCTGCACACTTATCAAATTGTTAGGAGTCTAAAATGGCAAAAGGTAAATTCGAGCGGACTAAACCGCACGTGAACGTTGGCACCATCGGTCACGTTGACCATGGCAAGACCACCCTGACCGCAGCAATCGCTACCGTTCTGTCGAAGAAATTCGGCGGCGAAGCTAAAGCTTACGACCAGATCGACGCTGCACCAGAAGAAAAAGCACGCGGCATCACCATCAATACCGCACACGTCGAGTACGAGACCGCATCGCGTCACTACGCTCACGTTGACTGCCCAGGCCACGCCGACTACATCAAGAACATGATTACCGGTGCTGCGCAGATGGACGGCGCGATCCTGGTTTGCTCCGCAGCTGACGGCCCAATGCCACAGACCCGCGAGCACATCCTGCTGGCCCGCCAGGTTGGCGTTCCATACATCGTTGTGTTCCTGAACAAGTGCGACCTGGTCGACGACGAAGAGCTGCTGGAACTGGTTGAGATGGAAGTGCGCGAGCTGCTGTCGAAATACGAGTTCCCAGGCGACGACCTGCCAATCATCAAGGGTTCGGCACGTAAAGCACTGGACGGCGACACCGGTCCTCTGGGCGAAGTGGCCATCATGGCCCTGGCCGACGCACTGGACAGCTACATCCCTACGCCAGAGCGCGCAGTGGACGGCGCCTTCCTGATGCCAGTGGAAGACGTGTTCTCGATCTCGGGCCGCGGCACCGTGGTGACCGGTCGCGTTGAGCGCGGCATCATCAAGGTCGGCGAAGAGATCGAAATCGTTGGTATCACCGACACCGTGAAAACCACCTGCACCGGTGTGGAAATGTTCCGCAAGCTGCTGGACCAGGGTCAGGCAGGCGACAACGTTGGTCTGCTGCTGCGCGGCACCAAGCGTGAAGACGTACAGCGTGGTCAGGTTCTGGCGAAGCCAGGCTCGATCAAGCCGCACAACCACTTCACCGGCGAGATCTATGTTCTGTCGAAAGACGAAGGCGGCCGTCACACCCCGTTCTTCAACAACTATCGTCCACAGTTCTACTTCCGTACGACTGACGTGACCGGTTCGATCGAACTGCCAGCGGACAAAGAAATGGTTATGCCAGGCGACAACGTGTCGATCACCGTCAAGCTGATCAACCCGATCGCGATGGAAGAAGGTCTGCGTTTTGCAATCCGCGAAGGCGGCCGTACCGTCGGCGCCGGCGTGGTAGCCAAGATCCTGGCCTAATAATCTGCGCCAAGTACTAGCGCCCGACTGCAGTCGGGTGCTATAATTGCGGATTCACTGATCAAGTTTTACGTAGGGGCGTAGCTCAATTGGCAGAGCGTCGGTCTCCAAAACCGAAGGTTGGGGGTTCGAGGCCCTCCGCCCCTGCCACCGAATCTGGTGCAGGGCACCGAAAGTAAAATAGAATGTCTAATCAATCCGTGCAAACCGTTGGCACGTCAAGCGACAAAATCAAAGTCGTGCTGGCAGTGGTTGCAGCGATTGCAGGCGTAGTCGGGTTCTTCTACCTGGCAGGTCAACCATCCCTGGTGCGGGCAGCTGCGCTTGTGGGTGGTTTGCTTATTTCCGTCGGCATTGCTTACACCTCTACCTCCGGCCGCGATTTCCTGAATTTCGCTAAAGAAGCCGTCCGCGAAACCAAAAAAGTCGTTTGGCCTACGCGCAAAGAAGCAACGCAAATCACGATGATCGTGTTTGCCTTTGTATTGGTAATGGCTGTGTTCCTGTGGGGCACGGATAAGTTGCTGGAATTCCTGTTGTACGACGTGATTCTGGGTTGGAAACAATAATGAGCGAAAATGTGCAAGATGACGCGCCGGAAGTTCCGGCGCAAGACGCTGGCGCAGCCGTAAGCGTACCTGTGAGCAACAAGCGCTGGTACGTCGTGCATGCTTATTCCGGCATGGAAAAGAGCGTCCAGCGTGCGCTGACCGAGCGCGTCGAGCGCGCCGGCATGCAAGACCAGTTCGGCCAGATCCTGGTGCCCACCGAAGAAGTGGTGGAAGTCAAGAACGGCCAGAAGTCGGTCACCGAGCGCCGTTTCTTCCCCGGCTACGTGCTGGTGGAAATGGAAATGACCGACGAAACCTGGCACCTGGTGAAAAACACCAGCAAGGTCACCGGCTTCATCGGCGGCAAATCGAACAAGCCCACTCCGATTCCTGCGCGCGAGATCGACAAGATCATGCAGCAAATGCAGGAAGGCGTCGAGAAGCCGCGTCCGAAAGTGCTGTACGAAGTGGGCGAGCAGGTCCGCATCAAGGACGGTCCGTTCACCGACTTCAACGGCAACGTGGAAGAAGTGAACTACGAGAAGTCCAAAGTGCGCGTCTCGGTCACCATATTCGGCCGCGCCACCCCGGTGGAACTCGAGTTCGGCCAGGTCGAAAAAGTTTAAGTCACGGCGGTTGTGTGACAAGCGCCCACGGAGCGCGGCCCCGGCCGAATCCACCAAGAGGAGCCCTGCCAAGTTGTACCGGCGGGGCGCTACTACTCAAACCCAAAGATAGGAAGTGCCCAAATGGCAAAGAAAATCATTGGCTTTATCAAGCTGCAAGTGCCAGCTGGTAAGGCAAACCCATCCCCTCCAATCGGTCCAGCGCTGGGTCAGCGCGGTCTGAACATCATGGAATTCTGCAAAGCGTTCAACGCGCAGACCCAAGGTATGGAACCAGGCATGCCGATCCCTGTCGTGATCACCGCATTCGCCGACAAGTCCTTCACCTTCGTGATGAAGACCCCTCCAGCGACGTACCTGATCAAGAAGCACTCGGGCGTCACCAAAGGTTCGCCGAAGCCACATACCGACAAAGTCGGCAAGCTGACCCGCGCCCAAGCTGAAGAAATCGCAAAACTGAAGACCCCGGACCTGACCGCCGCCGACATGGACGCAGCAGTGCGCACCATCGCCGGTTCCGCACGTTCGATGGGCATCACGGTAGAGGGCATCTAATCATGGCAAAACTGTCCAAACGCGCTCAAGCCATCAAGGCTAAAGTAGACCGTACCAAAGTGTACGCTTTCGACAACGCTGTTGCTCTGATCAAAGAACTGGCCACCGCCAAGTTCAACGAATCGATCGACGTGTCGGTACAACTGGGTGTGGATCCTAAGAAATCCGACCAGGTTGTGCGTGGTTCCGTCGTGCTGCCAGCCGGCACCGGCAAGACCGTACGCGTGGCCGTGTTCGCTTCGGGCGAGAAGGCTGAAGCTGCTAAGGCAGCCGGCGCCGACGTTGTTGGTATGGAAGACCTGGCCGAGCGCGTCAAAGCCGGCGACATGCCTTTCGACATCGTCATCGCTTCGCCAGACACCATGCGTATCGTTGGTACCCTGGGTCAGATCCTGGGCCCGCGCGGCCTGATGCCTAACCCGAAGGTTGGCACTGTTACCCCTGACGTCGCTACCGCCGTGAAAAACGCGAAAGCCGGCCAGGTTCAGTACCGTACCGACAAGGCTGGTATCATCCACGCCACCATCGGCCGCAAATCCTTCGACGACGCCGATCTGAAGCGCAACCTGGTTGCCCTGATCGAAGCGCTGAACAAGGCCAAGCCGGCATCGTCGAAAGGCGTGTACCTGCGCAAAGTAGCGATCTCGTCGACCATGGGCGCTGGCGTCCGTGTGGACCACGCTGGTCTGGCTGCCTAAGCTGTAAAGAATCAAGTCCCGGCGCAAGCCGGGCGCATCTTTGGGCTGGCGGTGGAGTGAAAACTGCGCCGCCAGGCAATCAAAGACCGTTGGGCCGGAAGCAGCAGGCAGGTTTCTGGTTAATCGCCGCGAGGCGCCCAACGCAGATGGTGTACCCGAACAAGTTTTGCAGTCCATTGGACTCCTAACCTCGGACGCCGTTGTTCGAACCGATGTGCGGCATTTGCCAAACATCATTTAAGGAGGTTGACCGTGGGTCTCAATCTGAATGACAAAAAGGCCGTCGTTGCCGAAGTTTCCGCAAAAGTAGCAACTGCGCAAACCGTGGTCGTGGCCGAGTACCGTGGCATCCAGGTTGCTCACTTGACGCAACTTCGTGCTAAAGCGCGTACCCAAGGCGTATACCTGCGTGTTCTGAAGAACACCCTGGCCCGCCGTGCAGTAGAAGGTACGCAGTTCGCCGCCCTGGCTGACAGCATGACCGGTCCGCTGATCTACTCGATCTCGGATGATGCCGTTGCAGCAGCGAAAGTCATCAACGACTTCGCTAAAACCAACGACAAACTGGTTATCGTCGCCGGCAACTACGCAGGTAAACAGCTGGATAAAGCTGCTGTTACCGCGCTGGCGAGCATTCCTAGCCGTGAAGTCCTCATCGCCCAGCTGTTGGGCGTTATGCTGGCTCCGGTATCGGGCTTTGCACGTGGTCTGGCTGCTCTGGCAGCGAAAAAAGGCGAAGGCGCCGCTGCTCCTGCAGCGGAAGAAACCGCTGCTTGATTGCAGCGCGCTTTTTTTCTCAAGTAAACAATTCTGTAGCATACAAATAAATTAGGAGTTTCAAATGGCAATTTCCAAAGACGATATCCTGAACGCAGTGAGCGAAATGTCCGTAATGGACCTGAACGAACTGGTTAAAGCTTTCGAAGAAAAATTCGGCGTGTCGGCAGCAGCTATGGCCGCTCCAGCAGCCGGCGGCGCAGCAGCTGGCGCAGCAGTTGAAGAGCAGACCGAGTTCAACCTGGTTCTGGCCGAAGTTGGCGCAAACAAAGTTGGCGTGATCAAAGTTGTTCGCGAAATCACCGGTCTGGGCCTGAAAGAAGCTAAAGACGTAGTTGACGGCGCACCAAAAGTCGTTAAAGAAGCTCTGTCGAAAGCTGACGCTGAAGCCGGCAAGAAGAAGCTGGAAGAAGCTGGCGCCAAGGCCGAACTGAAGTAATACAGTTGTACCGGCGAGCAGTTTTCGCCTGAGCCAAAGTGAGGTATTCCTTCCGAAAGGGAGGAATGCCGGCTTTGGCTCCTTTGTCGTCTTTGTCGTATTTGTAGCGTTAACTATGCTGCAGTTTGATCATATCGACCTGAAATGATAGAGGCTTGAGGTTTCGTCTGTGTGACGTTCGTTCCGCAGCGCACCTTGCAAAACCTGAATTTTCTATCCTTTCTGTCACTCACGGAGTGTCCATGCACTACTCATTTACTGAGAAGAAACGCATTCGCAAGTCATTCGCGAAGCGCGCCAACGTCCACAACGTTCCGTTCCTGCTGGCTACCCAGCTCGAGTCCTACCACAACTTCCTGCAAGAAGACATCGCACCGTCGACGCGCAAGAATGACGGCCTGCAGTCGGCCTTCACCTCCATTTTCCCCATCGTTTCGCACAATGGCTTCGCGCGTCTCGAGTTCCTGTCGTACGTGCTGGGCGACCCCGCCTTCGACGTCAAGGAATGCCAGCTGCGCGGCCTGACGTTCGCGTCGCCGCTGCGCGCCAAGGTGCGCCTGGTGATCCTGGACAAGGAATCGCCAACCAAGCCGGTCGTCAAGGAAATGAAGGAACAGGAAGTCTACATGGGCGAACTGCCCCTGATGACCACCACCGGTTCGTTCGTGATCAACGGTACTGAGCGCGTTATCGTTTCGCAGCTGCACCGCTCCCCGGGCGTGTTCTTCGAACACGACCGCGGCAAGACCCACTCGTCCGGCAAACTGCTGTTCTCGGCCCGCATCATTCCTTACCGCGGCTCGTGGCTGGACTTCGAGTTCGACCCGAAAGACATCCTGTTCTTCCGCGTCGACCGCCGCCGCAAGATGCCAGTGACCATCCTGCTGAAGGCCATCGGCATGACGCCGGAGCAGATCCTGGCGAACTTCTTCGTATTCGACAACTTCCACCTGCGCTCCGAAGGCGCCGAGATGGAATTCGTGGCCGAACGCCTGCGCGGCGAAGTCGCGCGCTTCGACATCGTCGATCCGAAGACCGGCAAGACCCTGGTCATGAAGGACAAGCGCATCAACGCCAAGCACGTGCGCGACATCGACGCGGCCGGCCTGAAGCACATCTCGGTTCCTGAAGACTACCTGCTGGGCCGCGTGCTGGCCAAGAACATCGTCGATCCGGAAACCGGTGAAGTGGTGGCCAACGCCAACGACGAACTGACCGAAGACGTGCTGGCACGCCTGCGCGAAGCATCGATTGCCGACATCCAGACCCTGTACACCAACGATCTGGACCAGGGCGCCTACATCTCGCAGACCCTGCGCATCGACGACACGATGGACCAGACCGCCGCCCGCATCGCGATCTACCGCATGATGCGTCCAGGCGAGCCGCCAACCGAAGAATCGGTGGAAGCGCTGTTCAACGGCCTGTTCTACAGCGCCGACCGCTACGACCTGTCCGCCGTCGGCCGCATGAAGTTCAACCGCCGCATCGGCCGCGACGAACTGACCGGCATGATGACGCTGTCGAACGAAGACGTGCTGGCCGTGATCAAGATCCTGGTCGAGCTGCGCAATGGCCGCGGCGAAGTGGACGACATCGATCACCTGGGCAACCGCCGCGTACGCTGCGTGGGCGAACTGGCCGAAAACCAGTTCCGCGCCGGCCTGGTGCGCGTGGAGCGCGCCGTCAAGGAACGCCTGGGCCAGGCCGAAGCGGACAACCTGATGCCGCACGACCTGATCAACTCCAAGCCGATCTCGGCCGCTATCCGCGAGTTCTTCGGTTCGTCCCAGCTGTCGCAGTTCATGGACCAGACCAATCCGCTGTCGGAAATCACCCACAAGCGCCGCGTCTCGGCCCTGGGCCCTGGCGGTCTGACCCGCGAACGCGCCGGCTTCGAGGTGCGCGACGTGCACCCGACCCACTACGGCCGCGTCTGCCCGATTGAAACGCCTGAAGGCCCGAACATCGGCCTGATCAACTCGCTGGCACTGTACGCCCGCCTGAACGAGTACGGTTTCCTGGAAACCCCGTACCGCAAGGTGGAAAACAGCGTCGTCACCGACAAGATCGACTACCTGTCCGCGATCGAAGAAGGCCGCTACATCATCGCCCAGGCGAATGCGACCATCAACAACGAAGGCAAGCTGAGCGACGAGCTGGTCTCGGCCCGTGAAGCCGGCGAAACCATCCTGGTGTCGCCGGAGCGCATCCAGTACATGGACGTGGCCCCGGGCCAGATCGTGTCCGTGGCAGCATCGCTGATTCCGTTCCTGGAACACGATGACGCGAACCGCGCGCTGATGGGCGCCAACATGCAACGCCAGGCTGTGCCTTGCCTGCGTCCTGAAAAGGCGCTGGTCGGCACCGGTATCGAACGCACCGTTGCGGTCGACTCGGGCACCACCGTGCAGGCGCTGCGCGGCGGCGTGGTGGACTACATCGATGCAGGCCGCGTGGTGATCCGCGTCAACGACGAAGAAGCGCAAGCTGGCGAAGTCGGTGTGGACATCTACAACCTGATCAAGTACACCCGTTCCAACCAGAACACCAACATCAACCAGCGTCCTATCGTGCAAGTGGGCGACCGCGTGGCCAAGGGCGACGTGATCGCCGACGGCGCATCGACCGACCTGGGCGAGCTGGCACTGGGCCAGAACATGACCGTGGCCTTCATGCCATGGAATGGTCTGAACTTCGAAGATTCGATCCTGATCTCCGAAAACGTGGTGAAAGACGACCGCTACACCTCGATTCACATCGAAGAGCTGTCCGTGGTGGCCCGCGACACGAAACTGGGCGCGGAAGAAATCACCCGCGACATCTCGAACCTGGCTGAGAACCAGCTGGCTCGTCTGGATGAGTCCGGTATCGTCTACATCGGCGCGGAAGTGACCGCCGGCGACACCCTGGTCGGTAAAGTGACGCCGAAGGGCGAAACCCAGCTGACCCCGGAAGAGAAGCTGCTGCGCGCCATCTTCGGCGAAAAAGCGTCCGACGTGAAAGACACCTCGCTGCGCGTGCCTTCGGGCATGGTCGGCACCGTGATCGACGTGCAAGTGTTCACCCGCGAAGGCATCGTGCGCGACAAGCGCGCCCAGCAGATCATCGACGATGAACTGAAGCGCTTCCGCCTGGACCTGAACGACCAGATGCGTATCGTGGAGGGCGACGCCTTCCAGCGTCTGGAGAAGATGCTGATCGGCCAAGTGGTCAACGGCGGTCCGAAGAAGCTGGCCAAGGGCGCCAAGATCACCAAGGAATACCTGGCCGATCTGGACAAGTACCACTGGTTCGACATCCGCCCTGCGGACGACGCCGCCGCCACCGCGCTGGAAGCCATCAAGGAATCCATCAACGAGAAGCGCCACCAGTTCGACCTGGCCTTCGAAGAGAAGCGCAAGAAGCTGACGCAAGGCGACGAGCTGCAGCCAGGCGTGCAGAAGATGGTCAAGGTCTACCTGGCCGTGAAACGCCGCCTGCAGTCGGGCGACAAGATGGCGGGCCGCCACGGCAACAAGGGTGTGGTTTCCCGCATCGTGCCGGTGGAAGACATGCCATACATGGCCGACGGCACGCCGGCCGACGTGGTGCTGAACCCGCTGGGTGTTCCGTCCCGTATGAACGTGGGTCAGATCCTGGAAACCCACTTGGGCTGGGCTGCCAAGGGCCTGGGCATCCGCATCGGCGAAATGCTGGCGCAGCAGATCAAAGTGGAAGAGATGCGCAAGTATCTGACCACCGTGTACAACGAGTCGGGCCGTCCGGAAGACATCGATCAATTCGACGACGAAGAGATCATGAAGCTGGCGCACAACCTGAAAAAAGGTGTGCCGTTCGCGACCCCGGTGTTCGACGGCGCGCACGAGTCGGAAATCCGCCGCATGCTGGACCTGGCCTACCCGGACGAGATCGCCCACAAACTGGGCATGACCCCGTCGAAGAACCAGGTCACCATGTACGACGGCCGCACCGGCGAAGCGTTCGAGCGCAAGGTCACCGTCGGCGTGATGCACATGCTGAAACTGCACCACCTGGTGGACGACAAGATGCACGCGCGTTCGACCGGTCCATACTCGCTGGTGACGCAGCAGCCACTGGGCGGTAAAGCCCAGTTCGGCGGCCAGCGCTTCGGTGAGATGGAGGTGTGGGCACTGGAGGCATACGGCGCGTCCTACGTGCTGCAAGAGATGCTGACTGTGAAGTCGGATGACGTGAACGGCCGTACCAAAGTGTACGAAAACCTGGTCAAAGGCGACCACGTGATCGACGCAGGCATGCCGGAATCGTTCAACGTGCTGGTGAAAGAGATCCGTTCCCTGGGTATCGATATCGACCTGGAACGCAACTAACACAAGCGCGCGCCCCGCCGGCCACCGCCGGCGGGGCAGTTTAAAGAATTCAATCACCTGGAGTGATACATGAAAGCTCTGCTCGATCTATTCAAGCAAGTTCAGCAAAACGAGACGTTCGACGCGATCAAGATCGGTCTGGCCTCTCCTGAAAAAATCCGTTCGTGGTCCTACGGCGAAGTCAAAAAGCCGGAAACCATCAACTACCGCACCTTCAAGCCTGAGCGCGACGGCCTGTTCTGCGCCAAGATCTTTGGCCCGATCAAGGACTACGAATGCCTGTGCGGCAAGTACAAGCGCCTGAAGCACCGCGGCGTGATCTGCGAAAAGTGCGGCGTTGAAGTCACGCTGGCCAAGGTGCGCCGCGAGCGCATGGGCCACATCGAGCTGGCCTCGCCGACCGCCCACATCTGGTTCCTGAAATCGCTGCCGTCGCGCCTGGGCATGGTGCTGGACATGACGCTGCGCGATATCGAACGCGTGCTGTACTTCGAAGCATACGTCGTGACCGACCCCGGCATGACCCCGCTGAAGAAGTGCCAGATCATGTCGGAAGACGACTACGCCGCCAAGTACGAAGAGTACGGCGACGACTTCACCGCCTTCATGGGCGCCGAAGGTATCCGTGAACTGCTGCGCTCGATCGACATCCACCGCGATGCCGAGACCCTGCGCGTGGAACTGAAGGAATCGAAGTCCGAAGCGAAGATCAAGAAGTACGCCAAGCGCCTGAAAGTGCTGGAAGCATTCCAGCGCTCCGGCATCAAGCCGGACTGGATGATCATGGAAGTGCTGCCGGTGCTGCCGCCGGAACTGCGTCCGCTGGTACCGCTGGACGGCGGCCGCTTTGCGACCTCCGACCTGAACGACCTGTATCGCCGCGTCATCAACCGTAACAACCGTCTGAAACGCCTGATGGAGCTGCGCGCTCCAGAGATCATCACGCGCAACGAAAAGCGCATGCTGCAGGAAGCAGTGGACTCGCTGCTGGACAACGGCCGTCGCGGCAAAGCGATGACCGGCGCCAACAAGCGTCCGCTGAAGTCGCTGGCCGAGATGATCAAAGGCAAGGGCGGCCGCTTCCGTCAGAACTTGCTGGGTAAGCGCGTCGACTACTCGGGCCGTTCGGTGATCGTGGTGGGTCCACAGCTGAAACTGCACCAGTGCGGTCTGCCGAAGCTGATGGCCCTGGAACTGTTCAAGCCGTTCATCTTCAACAAGCTCGAACTGATGGGTCTGGCTACCACGATCAAGGCCGCTAAAAAGCTGGTCGAGATTCAAGAGCCGGTGGTGTGGGACATCCTGGAAGAAGTCATCCGCGAACACCCGATCATGCTGAACCGTGCGCCTACGCTGCACCGTCTGGGCATCCAGGCTTTCGAGCCGGTCCTGATTGAAGGCAAGGCCATCCAGCTGCACCCACTGGTCTGCGCGGCATTCAACGCCGACTTCGACGGTGACCAGATGGCTGTCCACGTGCCGCTGTCGATCGAAGCGCAGATGGAAGCGCGCACCTTGATGCTGGCGTCGAACAACATCCTGTTCCCGTCCAACGGCGAGCCGTCCATCGTTCCTTCGCAGGATATCGTGCTGGGTCTGTACTACGCGACCCGCGAAGCGATCAACGCCAAGGGCGAAGGCATGCTGTTCCCGGACGTGTCCGAAGTGATCCGCGCCTACGACAACAAGGAAGTCGAACTGACCACGCGCATCACCGTGCGTATCGTCGAGCATCCAAAAGATCCGGCGACCGGCGAGTTCGTGCGCACCCTGACCCGTTATGAAACCACGGTCGGCCGCGCCATCCTGTCCGAGATCCTGCCGAAGGGCCTGCCATTCTCCGTGCTGAACCGCGCGCTGAAGAAGAAGGAAATCTCGAAGCTGATCAACACGTCGTTCCGCAAGTGCGGCCTGCGCGCCACGGTGGTGTTCGCCGACCAGCTGATGCAGTCGGGCTTCCGCCTGGCAACCCGCGCCGGTATTTCGATCTGCGTGGACGACATGCTGGTACCGCCGCAAAAAGTCACCCTGATTTCGGCTGCAGAGTCCGAAGTCAAGCAGATCGAGCAGCAGTACGCTTCGGGTCTGGTGACCGCCGGCGAGCGTTACAACAAGGTGGTCGACATCTGGGGCAAGACCTCGGACGAAGTCGGCAAGGCCATGATGGACCAGCTGAAAGTGGAAGACGTCGTCAAGCGCGACGGCACCACCACCACCCAGGAATCGTTCAACGCGATTTACATGATGGCCGACTCGGGCGCCCGCGGTTCCGCAGCGCAGATTCGCCAGCTGGCCGGTATGCGTGGTCTGATGGCGAAACCGGACGGTTCGATTATCGAAACGCCGATTACCGCGAACTTCCGCGAAGGCCTGAACGTGTTGCAGTACTTCATCTCGACCCACGGCGCTCGTAAAGGTCTGGCGGATACGGCGCTGAAGACCGCGAACTCGGGTTACCTGACCCGCCGCCTGGTCGACGTGACCCAGGATCTGGTGGTGATCGAAGACGATTGCGGCACCTCGAACGGCACGCTGATGAAGGCGATGGTCGAAGGCGGTGAAGTGATCGAAGCCCTGCGCGACCGTATCCTCGGCCGCGTGGCGGGCACCGACATCGTCAATCCTGAAACCCAGGAAACCGTGTTCGAAGCCGGCACGCTGCTGGACGAAGACATGGTGGAAGAAGTCGAGCGCATGGGCATTGACGAAGTCAAGGTCCGCACCCCGCTGACTTGCGACACGCGCTACGGCCTGTGCGCCAAGTGCTACGGCCGCGACCTGGGCCGCGGCATGCTGGTGAACTCCGGCGAAGCAGTCGGCGTTGTTGCAGCACAGTCGATCGGTGAGCCGGGTACCCAGCTGACCATGCGTACCTTCCACATCGGTGGTGCGGCATCGCGTGCGGCAGTGGCCTCGAGCGTGGAAGCGAAGTCGAACGGTACCATCCGCTTCACCTCGACCATGCGTTACGTCACCAACGGCAAGGGCGCGCAAATCGTCATTTCCCGTTCCGGTGAAGTGCTGATTACCGATGACCACGGCCGTGAGCGCGAGCGCCACAAGGTGCCGTACGGCGCGACCCTGATCGTCAAGGACGGCATGGTCATCAAGGCCGGCACGGCCCTGGCGACCTGGGATCCGCTGACCCGTCCGATCATCACCGAGTACGCCGGTACGGTGCGTTTCGAGAACGTCGAAGAAGGCGTGACCGTGGCCCGCCAGGTGGACGAAGTGACCGGTCTGGCAACCCTGGTGGTAATCGATGCGAAACGCCGCGGTTCGCTGACCAAGACCATGCGTCCGCAGGTGAAACTGCTGAACGAAGACGGCGCCGAAGTGAAGATCGCCGGCACCGAACACGCAGTGGCGATCGGCTTCCAGGTCGGCGCGCTGATCATGGTGAAGGATGGCCAGCAAGTGTCCGTGGGTGAGGTTCTGGCGCGTATCCCGACCGAATCGCAGAAGACCCGCGACATTACCGGTGGTCTGCCGCGCGTTGCCGAGCTGTTCGAAGCACGTTCGCCGAAAGACGCGGGCATGCTGGCGGAAGTCACCGGTACGGTTGCGTTTGGTAAAGAAACCAAGGGCAAGCAGCGTCTGGAAATCACCGACATGGACGGCAACAAGCACGAGTTCCTGATTACCAAGGACAAGCAAGTGCTGGTGCACGACGGCCAGGTGGTGAACAAGGGCGAGATGATCGTGGACGGCCCGGCCGATCCGCAAGACATCCTGCGCCTGCTGGGTATCGAAGCGCTGGCGCGTTACATCGTTGACGAAGTGCAGGACGTGTACCGTCTGCAGGGCGTGAAGATTAACGACAAGCACATCGAAGTGATCGTGCGCCAGATGCTGCGCCGTGTACAGATCGTCAACGCCGGCGACACCGACTACATCGTCGGCGAGCAGGTGGAGCGTTCCGAGCTGCTGGAAGAAAACGACCGCATGAACGCGGCTCAGAAGATTCCTGCAACGTACGAAAACGTGCTGCTGGGTATTACCAAGGCATCGCTGTCGACCGATTCGTTCATCTCGGCCGCATCGTTCCAGGAAACCACCCGCGTGCTGACCGAAGCAGCGATCATGGGCAAGCGCGACGGTCTGCGCGGCCTGAAAGAAAACGTGATCGTGGGCCGCCTGATTCCTGGCGGTACCGGCCTGGCCTTCCACCGCGCGCGCCGCGAGAAGGAAGTCTGGGAAGCGGAAGAACGCAAAGCCCTGCTGGACGCGGAACGCGCGGCCATCGTGGCCGAGCTGCCAGGCGAGGAAGTTCCTCACGGCGGCGACGAAGCGTAATCTTCAAGCCACGTAGTAACATGCAAAACGCCACCTTCGGGTGGCGTTTTTTTATGCGGTCTGCTGCGACCCGAAGAGATCCGCCAGCGTGGCCGAGTAGAGCAGACGGTCCGTCCAGGCAGTCAACTGGGCAGTGTCCGCGTCCTGCAGCATTTGCTGTACGTAGTCAGGAAGGATGCCGAAGCGGTGCGCCAGCAAGCGTTCCAGCGCCAGTGCCTGCCCCTGCCGGATGCCCAGTTGTATGCCCCTTCGCATGCCCCGTTCAAGTCCTTCTTGCTCGCCGCGCGCCAGCGCCTCGCGCTCGAATGGCAGAAGATAGTCCATGGTTCCCTCCTTTCTCAATTTCCTCACCGCTTGCATCAGCGTAGCTTCCAGCCCGGCCGGCAGCCGCATCATCCAGCCAATGGCACGCATAAAGTCCATGGTACGCCGCCTGTCCCATTTGTGTTCGTACAGTCGGGCGATCAATTGCAGTTTTGCTGCATAGCGCTCGTGACGCTGGTTGCGCGTGCGTAGCGCCAGGATGTGGGCGGCAGTCAGTAGCGCGAAGGGATTGGCGTTGCCCAGCAATTGGGCCAGGTCGTTGGCGTAGCTAGTCAGAGACACCACGGGAAAGTCCAACCAGCAGCTGCAGCCGAACACGTCGTAGCCAAAGCGGTTCTGCGGCGGCCGGCAGCCGCTATCGGCGGTGACCGCCAGCGATGTGACAGGACATCTGTGGCGATCATAGATCCGATAGTTATAAACGAAAATGCGCTCGGCGAAGGTACGGCCGGGCCAATTCTGGACTTCAACATGCAGCAGCACCGCCTGCGCCGGTCCGGTCAGCAGGCTGACGCGGGCCAGTTTATCCACCCGGCGCGGCCCGATCACGGAGTCGGGCGTCAGCTGGGCCATATCCTGGTCCAGGAATTCCACCGGCTGCTGCCAGTCAATGTCAGCGTAAGCGGCCGGGAAATAGAATGCCATAAACTCCGGAAAGTAGCGGCTGATCGCGTTTTTCCAGGGCGTATCGTAGTCGTCTGCCATTGCCGCCTCCGGTTGCATTGAAGGGGAATGGTGGCATGGCGGGGGAGTGGCAGTATTGATGAGGCGCAGTGCATGCGATAAAAATAGAAGGGGCCACTACGAAAGCGGCCCCCTTACTTCTGTGATATGTCCGCCCGGTAACTTGAGTCCATCCGGAACAGCAACACCTCACAACTACAGGATGGCACATTTGCGCCGAATGTAAAGCAGGATTTACAGTGCGCGGTCAAACGGCTGGCAATAGTTTCGTCAGCGTAATTAATTCGAGATCGTCGCGCAGCGGTTTGCCTACGGTTGGGTCATGGTAGGGAAATGGCTCAGTGGCGCCGGTTTTACGGTAGCCCCGCCGTTCATACCAGGCGATAAGGCTGTCGCGGTGATTGATGACGGAAATCTTAATTGATGTGGCGCCATGCTCCGCAGCGAATTTCTCTGCTGCGGCCATAATCGCTTTGCCGGTGCCTGCGGCTTGAATGGCCGGATTGACTGCCAGCATGGATAAATACCATTGACCATCAATCGCCGGGCTCAGGGAAACGCAGCCCAGTAAGGCCGAGTCAGCGCTTTTTGCGGCGAATACGGTGGTCGCAGTGCCATCGGCTATTTCCTGCAGCGTGTGCAGGTTAATGCGCGGACCGCTGATTAACTCGGCTTCGCTGGTCCAGCCAGTGCCGCGATAGGCTTGATTAACGATATCGACGAGTTGCAGCAGGTCTTCATTACTGGCTTTAATCAGTTGCATCTGGGTTTCCTGGCTGGCCGGTGGAATTTTCGGAAGCGCCCATTTTGCCACACCGCTGCCGGGCGGGGCGGGTGGCGGCCAGCCCGGCAGCGCGCGCCGGCTGCGCGTTGAGGCGGCGCCACATCGGCGACGGTGGAATGCGGCTTCCATGCACGCGGGCGCGGATTGCTATGCCAGATGCTGGCTTATCCGTGCTAAGATTTGGCCCATGATCGCCCAAGCCCTCTTCACTCCCGCCCAGCAGAAGCTGCTGGGCCTGATGTTCGTGCGCGTTAATGATGGTTTCCACCTCAACGAAATCATGCGCCTCACGGGATTGGGCAGCGCTTCCGCCCAGCGCGAATTGCGCCGCCTGCATGATTCAGGGTTGATCGTGTCCGAGCGCATCGGCAATGTGCGCCGCTTCCGGCCGAATAAAGACAGCCTGGTGTACGCGGAATTATCCAGCCTGGTGCGCAAGACTTTCGGCCTGGTCAGCGTATTGAATTCGGCGCTGTCGCCGCTGGGCGACCAGCTTAATGTGGCTTTCGTCTATGGCGCCACCGCCAAGGAACAGGAAGCCAGCGAAGACAAAATCGAACTGCTGCTGATTGGCGATAACACCAGTTACGGCGAATTGCTTTCCCGTTTGCCGGTGGCGGAACGCATCCTGCGCCGCAAGATCAATCCGAATCTTTATACATTGCCCGATTTCCGCCGCCGCCTGCGCGAGCGCCAGCAATTCCTGGTTCATGTATTGCAGGAGCCCAAGGTATTTGTCTGGGGCGATGAAACCGATCTGAGTTATGCCAGCCGCGTTGAGGAGAATTGAAATGGATAAGGCGAATGGAACGGACCGCTTTCGAAGCTTTAAGGAATTCTATCCATTCTATTTGCAGGAACATTCCAATTCAACTTGCCGCCGCCTGCATTTTATCGGAACCAGCCTGATTGTCCTGATTGTCATCGCCGCCGTGGTGCGCGGAACTTATGGCTTGTTGTGGTTTATTCCACTGGCCGGTTATGGCTTTGCCTGGGTCGGCCATTTCTTTTTCGAGCATAATCGCCCGGCCACCTTTAAATATCCTTTTTATAGCCTGCTGGGCGATTGGGTGATGTACCGCGACATGCTGATTGGGCGCGTGCCTTTCTAAGCTTTCGCCCTCGTTTTGCATAGTGTGGCGGCTGCGCCGCAGCGCGGCATGGCAAACATTTTTTCTCCTTGACACTATCTGGGCACTCGCCGATCCTAGCCTCAGTGCGCGCGCTGACACCTGATCGGGAGAAGAATGAAGGCCCTGTTTTACCCCGCCATCAATTTGATGGGCAGGCTGCGCTATGCGCACAAGTTCCTGCTGCTGGGCTTGCTAGCGCTGGGCGCCGTCGTGGTGCTGCAGGTGAGCTTGTACCGCGCGCTCGACAGGGTGATCGAACCGTCCCGCGCAGAATTGCGCGGCCTGGAAGCGCTGGTGCGCCTGAACCGCGCCATCCAGCTGGTGCAGCACGACCGGGGCCTGGCGGCGGGACTGCTGGGGGGGAATCAATCCTTCGCCGCGCCCCAGCAGGCCAAGGCGGTCGAGGTCGACACGGCTTTCCTGCGCCTGGGCGAGGCGCTGCCGGCCAAGGTGCTGGGCGAGCCGCGCTGGCGCGAAATCAGCGCCGACTGGCGCGCGCTGCGCCAGTTCGGCCTGGAGTGGACGCAGCGGACCAACACCCTGCGCCACGAGCAGCTGATCGCCAAGATGCTGGTGCTGGCCTCGGACGTGGCCGACTCCAGCGCGCTGACGCTGGACCCGGACATCGCCAGCTATTATCTGATGGACACCATCGTCAAGCTGCCCTTTTTCACCGAGCGGCTGGGCCAGACCCGCGCTTTCGGCGCCGCCATCCTGGCGCGCAAGACCGTCGCCGAGACTGAACGGCTGGAAATGGCCGGCCTGCTGGGCCACACCCGCATCGCGCGCGAATTGCAAACCGCCAGCCTGGAAAAAGTCATCAGCTACAACCCCGCCTTGCGCGGCGTGCTCACCGGGCTGGACCAGAATGTCGAAGCCGCCATGGGCATCGCGCTGGGCATGGCGCAGGAGGACGTGATCGGCGCCCGCTTCGGGACCAGCTCGGAAGCCTACGTGGCGCAGTTCACCAGCCTGATCGACCAGATTTACGCCGGCGGCAACGAAGTGCTGGCGCCGGCGCTGCGCGCGCATATCGAACAGCGCATCGACAAGGCGCGCGCCAGCCTGGCCTGGACCGTGTCGCTCAGCGTGCTGGCCTGCGCGCTGTTCGCCTACCTGGCGGTGGGCACCTTCCTGGCGCTCACCGGCCAGATCCGCACCGTGCTGGACACGCTGCGCGCGCTGAGCGACGACAGCGCCGGGCGCGCCCAGCTGGTGGAGGCCATCGCGGCGGGCGACCTGAGCCGGGAAGTGCCGGAGCCGCCCGAGACGTCCGCGCCGGCCATGGGCCGGCTGGTGGCCCGGCGCGACGAGATCGGCGCGCTGGTCGGCGCCATCGCCGCCATGAGCGCCGCCCAGCAGAGCCTGGGGCGCGGTTTCGCCCGCATGGCGCGCACGCTGCGCCTGCACCGCGACGAGGAACGGCTGCAGGACTGGGCCAAGACCGGCATCAACGCCCTCAACATCGAACTGCGCGGCGATCGCGAACTGGCCGAGCTGGCGCAGGCGGTGGTCAGCTTCCTCACGCGCCACGTGGGCGGGGCGGTGGGCGCGCTGTACCTGTGCCAGCCGGAAGGCAAGCGCCTGGAGCTGGCGGCCAGCCATGCTTACACGAAGGGCACGGCGCCGCGCGCCGGCTTTGCGCTGGGCGAGGGCTGGTCCGGCAACGCCGCGCGCGACAGCGGCGGCGCCATTAGCGTGCTGGCCCCGGTGCCGCCCGCTTACCTGGACGTGGCGTCGGCGCTGGGCCAGGCCGCGCCGGCCGCAGTGGCGGCGGTGCCGCTGGTGCACAACGGCGATCTGGTGGGGCTGGTGGAAATCGGCACCTTCGGCGTGTTCGAGGCGCACAGCCTGGACTGGCTGCGCCAGGCGGCCGAGGCGGTGGCGGTGGCGATCGGCGTCGAGCACGCGCGGCGCCGGGTGGCCGCCCTGCTCGAGCAGACCCAGGTGCAGACCGAGGAGTTGCTGGTGCAGCAGGAGGAATTGCAGCAGTCCAACGAGGAGCTGGAGGAGCGCGCCCAGCTGCTGGAACAGCAGCGCGAGGTGATCCGCCAGAAGAGCGCCGAGAGCGAGCAGGCCAGCCGCGAGCTGCGCCGCAAGGCGGACGAGCTGGAGCGCACCAGCGCCTACAAGTCCGAGTTCCTGGCCAATATGTCGCACGAGCTGCGCACGCCGCTGAACAGCATGCTGATCCTGTCGAGCCTGCTGCAACAGAACAGGGAAGGCAAGCTGAGCGGCAAGCAGGTGGAGTACGCGGGCACCATCCACAGCGCCGGCAAGGACTTGCTCAATCTGATCAACGATATCCTGGACCTGTCCAAGATCGAGGCGGGCCGCGTGGAGCTGCAGCTGGAGGACGTGGCGCTGGCGGAGGTGGCCGGGCAGATGCGCGCGCTGTTCCAGCCGCTGGCCGAGCACCACGGGCTCGGTTTCAGCATCGAGATCGCCGCCGGCACCCCGCCGCAGCTGCATACCGACGGGCAGCGCCTGCAGCAGGTGCTGAAAAACCTGCTGGCCAACGCGGTCAAGTTCACGCCCGAGGGCAGGGTGGGGCTGAGCGTGCGCCGCGCGGCGGCCGGCGAGCATGGCCTGGGCGGGGCGGCGCTGGCGTTTGCCGTCAGCGACACCGGCGTGGGCGTGGCGGCCGACCAGCACGAACGCATCTTCCACGCCTTCCAGCAGGCCGACGGTTCCACCAGCCGCAAGTTCGGCGGCACCGGGCTGGGGCTGTCGATCTCGCGCCAGCTGGCGCGCCGCATGGGCGGCGAGATAGCGCTCAGCAGCGCGCCCGGCGCAGGCAGCGTCTTCACCCTGTTCCTGCCGCTGGACGCGGGCGCGGTGCAGGCCGCGCCGTCGGCGGCGGGGCTTGCCCCTGCACCGCCGGCAGCGGCGCGTCCCCCCACACCGCTGGCAGCGGCGCCGCTTTCGGCGCCGCTCAGCGCAGAGGCCCGCTACGGCCGCGCCGCCATGGCGGACCCGGAGCAGCAGCAGAGCGGGGCGCCGGCCGGCCCCGCCGAGCCCCCGCCGGCCATGGTGATGGAGGACGACCGCGAGCGGGTGCAGCCCGAATGCCGCTGCATCCTCATCGTCGAGGACGACCTGTCCTTCGCCCGCATCCTGCGCGACACGGTGCGCGGGCACGGCTTCCAGGCCATCGTCGCGCGCGACGGCGAGGACGGCTTGGCGCTGGCCGAGCGCTACCGCCCCAACGCCATCCTGCTGGACGTGATGCTGCCCCATATCGATGGCTGGGGCGTGATGCGCAGCATCAAGGACAACCCGGCCACGCGCCACATCCCGGTGCACTTCATCACCTGCCTGGAGGACCGCCAGAAAGCCATGGGCCTGGGCGCCATCGGCTTCATCACCAAGCCGGTCACCGCCGAGCAGCTGGACGCGGTGCTGGACTCCATCGGCGCGGCCATCGCGCGCACCGACAAGCGCCTGCTGGTGGTGGAGGACGACGAGCTCGAAGCCATGAGCGTGTCCGAGCTGCTGCAGACCGATGGCCTGAACATCACCATCGCCCGTTCCGGCAGCCAGGCCCTGGCCCTGCTGGCGCAAGAGCGCTACGATTGCATGGTGTTGGACCTGGGGCTGGCCGACATGACCGGCTTCGAGCTGCTCGACCGCCTGCGCGACAGCGCCTGCGCGCCGCAAATGCCGGTCATCGTGCACTCGGGCCGCAACCTGAACGAAGTGGACGAGGCGCGCCTGCGCCGCTACACCGACAGCATCATCGTCAAGGGCGCCAAGAGCCCCGAGCGGCTGATGGGCGAAGTGAGCCTGTTCCTGCACCTGGTGGAAAGCTCGCTGCCGCAGAACCAGCAGAAAATGATACGCCGCGCGCTGGACAAGGAAGCCATGTTCGAGCAGCGCAAGGTGCTGCTGGTGGACGACGACATCCGCAACATCTTCTCGCTGTCCTCGGTGCTGGCCGAGAAGGGCATGCACATCGTGGAGGCGGGCAACGGCGCCGAAGCGCTGGCGCAGCTGCAGGCGCACCCGGACATCGACATCGTGCTGATGGACATCATGATGCCGGAGATGGACGGCTTCGAAGCCATGCGCCGCATCCGCCGCGACCCGCGCTGGGCGCGCCTGCCCATCATCGCGCTCACCGCCAAGGCCATGCTGGGCGACCAGAAGCAATGCCTGGACGCCGGCGCCAGCGACTACCTGGCCAAGCCGGTGGACCTGGACAAGCTGTTCTCGCTGATGCGCGTGTGGCTGTACCAGGCCGGGGAAGTGGCGTGAACGAGCCGGACATCGTGGCGCTGGAAATCGGCCTGCTGGTGAGCGCCGTGAAGCAGGCGCACGGCTACGACTTCAGCGGTTACGCCAGCGCTTCGCTCACGCGCCGCCTGACGGCGTGGCTGGCCAAGTCCGGCTTCGGCAGCTTCGGCTCCGCCACCTCGGCGCTGCTGCGCGACGCCCAGCTGTGCCGCGCGCTGGTGGAGGAAATCACCGTCAACGTATCCGACATGTTCCGCGATCCGCCCTTCTTCAAGGCGCTGCGCGAGGAAGTGCTGCCGCACCTGCGCACCTACCCGCACGCCAAGATCTGGGTGGCCGGCTGCGCCGGCGGCGAGGAGGTGCTGTCGCTGGCCATCCTGCTGCGCGAGGAGGGCATGGGCGAGCAGTGCCGCATCTACGCCACCGACTTGAACGAAGCGGTGCTGGAGCGCGCGCGCCAGGGCATGTTCGAGCTGCGCGACATGCAGCGCTATACGAAGAACTACCAGCAGGCCGGCGGCAGCGCCGCCTTTTCCGACTACTACGTGGCGCGCTACGGCCGCGCGCTGTTCGATCCCGGGCTGCTGCGCAACGTGGTGTTCGCCGCCCACAACCTGGCCACCGACGCCGACTTTAGCGAGATGCAACTGATCCTGTGCCGCAATGTGATGATCTACTTCAAGCCCGCGCTCAAGGAGCGCCTGCTGTCCCTGTTCGACGGCTGCCTCACGCCGGGCGGCTTCCTGTGCCTCGGCACCAAGGAAACACTGGAGCAGCGCGCCATCGCGCCGCGCTACCGCGAACTGGCCGCGCCCGCCCGCATCTACCGCAAGCAGTACGCCATCGGCGCGGCGGCATGGACCGCGGCATGAGCGGCGCCAGGAAGCCGCGCTTCCGCGCCATCGTGCTGGGCGTGTCCATGGGCGGCGTGGACGCGCTGCAGCGCGTGCTGCCGGCCTTGCCGGCGGACTTTGCGCTGCCGCTGCTGGTGGTCATCCACATCTCGCCCGGTTCCGGCGACGGCCTGGCGCGCCTGCTCGACAGCACGGCGGCGCTGCGCGTGAAGGAAGCCGACGAGGGCGAGCTGCCGCAGCCAGGCACGGCCTACCTGGCGCCCGCCGGCTACCACCTGCTGGTGGAGCGGGACGGCAGGCTGTCGCTGTCGGCCGACGCGCCGGTCAGCTTCGCGCGGCCCTCGGTGGACGTGCTGTTCGAATCGGCCGCCGCCTGTTTCGGCAGCGCGCTGGCCGGCGTGGTGCTGACCGGGGCCGGCGCGGACGGCGCCGCCGGGCTGGCGCGCATCGCGCAGCTGGGCGGCTACACCGTGGTGCAGGATCCGGCCGACGCCGTGATGGACCTGATGCCGCGCGCCGCGCTGGCGCGCCTGTCGCCCGGCACGCCGAACGCCATCGCCACGCTGGCAAGGCTGCCGTTGCTGCTGCAGCGCCTGGCCGGCATGGAGGCGGCATGAACCGCCGCGCCGCCGTCCTGGCCCCGGTGCCGGTCCTGCTGGTGGACGACAACGACGACAACCTGGTGGCGCTGGCTGCGCTGCTGGAAGGCGTGGAAGGACTCGAGCTGGTGGCCGCCGGCAGCGGCGAGGAGGCCTTGCGCCATCTGCTGCGGCGCGAGTTCGGCCTGGTGCTGATGGACGTGCAGATGCCCGGCATGGACGGCTACGAAGCGGCCACGCTGATGCGCGCCAATCCGAAAACCCGCAACGTGCCCATCGTGTTCGTCACCGCGCTGCTGGGCGGCAGCGACTTCGCGTTCCGGGGCTACCAGAGCGGCGCGGTGGACTACCTGGTCAAGCCGATCGAAACGGTGGTGCTGCACGCCAAGGTCAACGTGTTCGCCACCTTGTACCGCCAGCGCCTGGCCATCGCCGAATTCGAGCGCTACGTGAGCCAGGTGGAGAACGTGATGGCGGCGCGGCGCGCCGGCCCGGACGGCCAGCAGCTGCGCCTGCTGCTGGTGGACGACCAGCCGGCCAACCTGCTGGCGCTGGAAGGCCTGCTGGGCGAACTGGCCGAGCAGTCCAACGTGCAGCTGGTGCGCGCCAGCTCCGGCCCGGAAGCGCTGCGCGCGGTGCTGCGCGCCGACTACGCGGCGGTGCTGCTGGACGTGCAGATGCCCGGCATGGACGGCTTCGAAACGGCCGAGCTGCTGCGCGCCAATCCCCGCACCAGCACCCTGCCGGTGATCTTCGTCACCGCCGGCATGAAGGACCGCGCGGCGCAGTTCAAGGGCTACGAGCTGGGCGCGGTGGACTACCTGATCAAGCCGCTGGAGCCGCACATCCTGGTGTCCAAGGTGCGCGTGTTCTGCGATCTGTACCGCCAGCGCCTGGCGCTCGAGCAGCAAAGCTCGCACCTGGAAGCGCTAGTGGCCGAACGCACCGAGGCGCTGCGCCGCAGCGCCGACGAGTTGTCCGACTCGCGCGAGCGCTACCGCCGCCTGCTGGGCGCCGTCACGCACCAGCTGTTCTCGCTGCGCCGCGAAGGCAAGCAGCTGCGCTCCTACGGCCACGGTTCCGGCTGCGAAGCCGTCACCGGCTATCCGCCGCGGGCGTTCCAGGACGACCCCATGCTGTGGCTCACCATCGTCACCGAGCCGGAACGCGGCCCGGTGGCGGCGCGCGCCGCCGCCGCGCTGGAGAACGGCGCCATCAGCCAGTACGAGCACCGCATCCGCTGCTGCGACGGCGTGCCGCGCTGGGTGCGCTCCACCTTCGTGCGGGCCGGCACCGACGACAGCCCCGTGTGCGATGTGCTGATCGAGGACATCGACCAGCGCCGCCGCGTGGAGGAGGACCGTGCCCACCTGGTCGACCAGCTGGCGCTGGCCACGCGCGCAGCGCGGCTCGGCATCTGGGACTGGAACCTGGCCGCCAATGAGCTGGTGTGGGACGAGCGCATGTACGACCTGTGCGGCGTGGCGCCCGGCCAGCTGGGCGATGCGCACCACACCTGGCTGGCCACCACCCACCCGGACGACCGTGGGCTGTGCGAGCGCGCCCGCCAGCGCGCGCTGTGCAGCGACCAGCCCTACGACATCGAATTCCGCGTGATCCATCCGGACGGCGGCATCCGCTACATGAAGTCGGACGGCCAGGTGCTGCGCAACGCGCAAGGCCAGGCGGTGCGCATGACCGGCATCCACTACGACATCACCGAGCGCAAACAGGCCGAGGAAGAAATGCGGCGCCACCGCGACCACCTGCTGGAGCTGGTGGACGAGCGCAACGCCAGCCTGCGCGCCATCGTCGACAACGCGGCCGACGGCATCATCTCGGTCGACGAGCAGGGCGTCATCCTCAGTTTCAACCGCGCCGCCGAGGAAATGTTCGGCTACAGCGAAGCGCAGATCCTGGGCCGCCCGGTCGGCAAGCTGATACCGCAGGCCGGGTGGGCCGTGCGGCGCGAACCCGGCGCGGCCAGCTCGCGCAGCATGGACCTGGAAGGCCAGCGGCGCGACGGCAGCGCCTTCCCCATGCACGTGGCGATCAGCGAAGTGGACGTGGGCGGACGGCCGCGCGTGATCGGCATCCTGCGCGACATCTCGCAGCAGAAGGCGGCCGAGGCCAGCCTGATCGCCGCGCGCAACGCGGCCGAAACGGCCAGCCAGGTCAAGTCCGAATTCCTCGCCAAGATGAGCCATGAACTGCGCACGCCGCTCAACGCGGTGATCGGCTTCTCGCAGCTGATGTCGCGCTCCGGCACCCTGCTGCCGGACCAGCAGCGCAACCTGGACATCATCCACCGCTCCGGCCAGCACTTGCTCACCCTGATCAACGACGTGCTGGCGCTGTCCAAGATCGAAGCCGGCGGCACCCGCCTGGAGGAGGCCGACACCGACCTGGCGCGCCTGCTGGAGGAAGTGACCGAGATGCTGCGCATCCGCGCGCAGCACGCCGGGCTGGAGCTGGAGCTGGCCATGGAGCGGCTGCCTGCCGCCGTGAAGGTGGACGCGGTCAAGCTGCGCCAGGTGCTCATCAACCTGCTCGGCAACGCGCTCAAGTTCACGCAGCAGGGGCGGGTGCTGCTGCAGGCCAGCGCGCAGCAGCATGCCGGGCACGGCGCCGGCTGCGAGGCGGGCCAGGCCTGCATCAGCTTCGTCATCAGCGACACCGGCATCGGCATGGCGCCGGGCGACCTGCAGCGCATCTTCGACCCCTTCGTGCAGGTGGGCGCGCCGGCCAGCGAAAGCGGCACCGGCCTGGGGCTGGCGATCTCGCGCCAGTACGTGGAGCTGCTGGGCGGCGTGCTGCAGGTGGAGTCGGAGGTGGGGCAAGGCTCGGTGTTCCGCTTTGCGCTCACCCTGCCGCTGGCCGAAGCGCCGCGCGCCTTGCCGTCGGCGGATGCGCCGGGACTGAGGAATGTGCTGGGCCTGGCGCTGCACGAGCGCGGCAAGCGCGTGCTGGTGGTGGACGACGACCGCGAGTCCCAGCTGCTGCTGGGCGAGCTGCTCGAGCCGCTGGGTTTCGTGGTGGCCTTCGCAGGCAACGGCGTGGAAGCGCTGGCGCGCGTGGCCAGCTTCGCGCCGCACCTGGTGCTGATGGACTGGCGCATGCCGGAGCTGGACGGGCTGGCGACGATACGGCGCATGCGCAGCCAGCCGGACTGCGACCAGGTGCGCGTCATCATGTGCACCGCCAGCGCGTTCGAGGAGCAATGCGAAGTCGCGCTGGAAGCGGGCGCGGACGCCTTCCTGCGCAAGCCGCTCAACACGGCCGAGCTGTACGCCCACATCGAACAGCTGCTCGACGTGCGCTTCCTGCGCGCGGCCTGCGCCAGTGAAGACGGCACGGCCGGCGTGGACGCTTTCGCGCCGGTGCGGAAGGAGGAACTGGCGGACTTGCCCGCCGAGGTGAGAAGGGCGCTGAAGGAGGGCGCGGTGGAGCTGGACCAGCAGCGCCTGGCCGGCGCGCTGGCCGTGGTGGAGAACGACTGCCCCGACCTGGCCAAGCGCCTGCGCCATATGACGCAAGCCTTCCGCTACCGCGAGCTGTTCGCCTTGCTGTCCGACGGCTAACCCTCAGCCCCCTTTTGGGGCCAGTTCCCCTTTTGGGGTCAGTTCCGGCATCGCGACACGACCTCGACAGTCGGCGCGGTGAACGGCTGGGTTCGTGTCGCGATGCCGGAACTGACCCCGGCTGGGGAGTGAGCCCGCCCTACCGGGTTTCAGCGATCCAACGGTCCACTTTCGCCTCCAGCAGGCTGAGTGGGACGGTGCCGTCGCCCAGCACGATTTCGTGGAATTTCGGGAGGCTGAATTTGCTGCCCAGCGCCTTCTGCGCGCGCTGGCGCAGTTCCACGATCTTCAGCGAGCCGATCTTGTAGCCCAGCGCCTGGCCCGGCCACGCCATGTAGCGCTCGGTCTCGCTCTTGGCCACGGCGTCGTAGCCCAGCGTGTCGCGCATGTACTTGATGGTCTGCTCGCGGGTCCAGCCCTTGGCGTGCAGGCCGGTGTCCACCACCAGGCGCGTGGCGCGCAGCAGCTCGTCGTTCAGGTGGCCGAAGTACTGCGCCGGATCGTCGAACAAGCCCATCTCCTTGCCCAGCGTCTCGGCGTACAGCGCCCAGCCTTCGGTGAAGGCGTTGTTGCCGCCGTATTTGCGGAACAGCGGCTGGTCCAGCTCCTGCGTCAGCGCGATATGGAAGTGGTGGCCCGGTTTGCCTTCGTGCAGGAACAGCGTGTTCATGCCGGTGCTGCCGTACTTGGCCGGGTCGTTCACCACCGACCAGAACACGCCTGGACGCGAACCGTCGCCGGCCGGCGCGGTGTAGTGGTCGGCGGCGGTGGCGCGGCTCAGCTCAGGCTCCAGGCGCAGGTCCAGCTTGGCCTTCGGCACCAGCGTGAACATGGCGGGCAGCTTGGTGTCGAGCAGGTCGTTCAGCTTGTGGTACACGGCCTGCACCTCGTCTTCCGTCTTGAACGGATAGAACTTCGGCTGTTCGGACACCCACACCGGCAGGCCGGCCGCAGGGCCGTTGTAGCCCAGCTTCGGTCCCAGCACGGCGAACTGCTGCTGGATGCGCGCCACTTCCTTCAGGCCGATGGCGTGGATCTGTTCCGGCTTCATGCTCGTGGTGGTGGACGAGGCCACCGCCGCCAAGTACCACTCCTTGCCTTGCGGCAGAGCGCTCCAGCCGGAGCTGTCGCGCGCGGCCGGCAGGTAGTCGGCCTCCATGAACTGCGCCAGGCGCTCCAGCGCCGGATTGAGCTTGGCGATGGCGTCCTTGTAGGCGGCGGTCAGGCGCTGCTTGTCCGAGTCCGCGAAGGTCGCGGGCAGCTTGTTGATGGCCGTGTAGTAGATGCTGGTCTCGGGCGTGGCGCTTGGCAGCTTCTTGAACTGCGGCAGGGCCGACTGCACCAGCGCCTTCGGCAGCACCACGCGCTTGGCCATGCCCTCGCGCATATTGGCGATGGCCTGGTCGATCCACGCCGGCAGCTGCGTCAGGCGGTTCAGGTAGGCCTCGTATTCCTTCACGGTGCCGATCGGCTGCGACGCTTCGCCGCCGGCGAAGTTGGCCAGCGTGACCGGCATGCTGTCCATCTGGTTCAGCGGCAGCAGGTGCTCGGGGAATTTCTCGAACGAGAGCAGGGTTTTCAGCTCGAAGCCCAGCACGTCGTAGTGGATGCGGTCGCTGCGGTTCAGCTGCGCGCGGGCGATGGCCTTCAGGCGCTTCTGGTAGTCGTGGTACAGCGCGAACTGCCTTGCGCGCACGGCCGGCGAGATGCTCATGCCGATCTGGTCATCGAAGCGGTTGTCGCCGTTCTGGGTGGCGTTCACCGGCTCGTAGCGCGCCAGCGCGGTGTAGTACTCGTCCGCCAGGGTATTGAACTGCTGCTTGGCGGCGGGCGCGCTGACGGCCGGTGCCTGCTCGGCTGCTGCGGCGGACGGGGCGGCGTGGGCCGGAGCGAAGGCCAGGGTGACGGCGGCGGCCATGGCGGCCAGGATGATGCGGTGTTTCATATTGGTCCTGTTCGTAAAATTATTTGTTCCCGGCGATCCACTGATCGACCTTGGCTTCCAGCAGGCTGAGCGGCACGGTGCCGTCGCCCAGCACCACCTCGTGGAAGGCGGGCAGATTGAATTTCGGGCCCAGCGCCTTCTCGGCGCGTTCGCGCAGCGCGCTGATGCGCAGCTGGCCGATCTTGTAGCCCAGCGCCTGCCCCGGCCATGCCATGTAGCGTTCCGTCTCGCTCTTGGCGCGGCCTTCGAAGCCCAGCGTGTCGCGCATGTAGGCGATGGCCTGCTCGCGGGTCCAGTCTTTCGAGTGCAGGCCGGTGTCCACCACCAGGCGCGCGGCGCGGAACAGCGCGGCGTTCAGGTGGCCGAAGTATTGCGCCGGATCGTCGAACACGCCCATCTCGTTGCCCAGCGATTCCGCGTACAGCGCCCAGCCCTCGGTGTAGGCGTTGTTGCCGCCGAATTTGCGGAAGTCCGGCATGGCCAGTTCCGGCATGCGCGCCAGGTGGAAGTGGTGGCCCGGTTTGCCTTCGTGCAGATACAGCGTGGTCATGCCGGTGGCGTTGTACTTGGTGGCGTCGTTCACCACCGACCAGAACACGCCGGGCCGGCTGCCGTCGGTGGACGGCGCGGTGTAGTGGTTGGCGGCGGTGGCGCGCGTCAGTTCGGGTTCCAGCTGCAGGTCCAGCTTCGCTTTCGGCAGCACGGAGAACATGGCCGGCAGCTTGCTGTCGAGCAGGGCGTTCAGCTGGTGAAACACGGCCTGCACTTCGGCGTCGGTCTTGAAGGGGAAGAACTGCGGCTGCTTCGACACCCACAGCGGCAGGCCGGCCGCCGGGCCGGTGTAGCCCAGCTTGACGCCCACCGCCGCCATCTGCTGCTGGATGCGCGCCACTTCCTGCAGGCCGATGGCGTGGATCTCGTCCGGCTTGAGCGCGGTGGTGGTTTGCAGCGCCACGTAGGCCTGGTACCAGGCCGCGCCGTTCGGCAGCGCGCCGTAGCCGGCGGTGTCGCGGCAGGCCGGCAGGTAGTCTGTTTCGATGAAGGCGGCCAGGCGCGCCAAGGCCGGCAGCACCCTGGCGCCCACCGTGTCGCGGTAGGCGGCGGCCAGGCGCTGCTTGTCGGCCTCGGCGAAGGCGGCGGCGGGCAGCTTCTTCACCGGGGTGGCGTAGACGCTGCTGTCGGCGGTGGCGGCGGCCAGCGATTTCAGTTGCGGCAGCAGGGAGGCCATCAGCGCCTTCGGCTGCACCACGCCCTTGCGCATGCCTTCGCCCATATTGACGATGGCCTGGTCTATCCAGCCCGGCAGCTGCTGCAGGCGGCTCAGGTAGGCCTCGTATTCCTTGACGGTGCCGATCGGCTGCGGGCCTTCGCCGCTGGCCAGGTTGGCCAGCATCACCGGCATGCTGCTCATCTGCTCCAGCGGCAGCAGGTGGTCGGGGAAGGCCGCCAGCGACAGCAGCGCCTTCAGTTCGAAGTCCAGGATGTCGTAGCTGATGCGGTCTTCGCGGCCCAGCTGCGCGCGCGGAATGGCCTGCAGGCGCCTGGCGTACTGGCGGTACAGCGCGAACTGCCGCTCGCGCCGCTGCGGCGAGATGGTCAGGCCGAGCTGGTCGTCGTAGCGGTTGTTGCCGCTGCCGGTGGCGTTCATCGGATCGAAGCGCGCCACGGCGTCGTAGTATTCGTCGGCCAGGGCCAGCAGGCGTTTTTGCGCGGGCGCGGCCGGCTTGGCCGGAACGGCTGGAGCGGCTGCCGTGGCCGGGGCGGCGGCGGCGGCATTGTGTGCCAGCGGCGCTACGGCGAGCAGCATGGCGGTAGCCAGTGCTGCGGGCTTGATGCGGAGTTTCATGCGGCGTTTCCTATGGTGGGTAAGTGGGAAAGCTAGTTGGCCAAACGCGATTCGTACAGCGCCGCCACCAGGTCGGACTGGGTGACGATGCCGGCGAAGCGCTGCTCCTCGTCCACCACCGGAATGTGGTGGAAGCCGGCGTCCGCCATCAGCGGCACCAGGTCGACGATGGGCGTGGACAGCGTGGCCACCGTGGGCTTGGTGGTCATGATCTGGCCCACCACCTCGGCCTTCTCGGTGTGCGTCACGCCGGTGCGGCGCAGGAAGCGGCGCAGCTTCTGGGTCACGGTATGGTAGTCGTCCAGGCCGCTGTGGTCGAGGAAGTCGCTCTGCGTGACGATGCCGATCACGCGGCGCGCGCGGTTCAGCACCGGCAGCGCGGCCACTTTGCGCGCGCGCATGTCGCGCCAGGCCGTTTCCAGTTCCGTGCCGAATTCGGCCGTCGCCACGTCCTTGGACATGATGTCGCCGCAGGAGATCACGCCGAAGCGGCGCTGGTAGGCGCGCATCTCGGTTTTCAGGAAGATCTCTTCCAGGTCGTCGCGGCTCACGTCGAGCACCTGGTTGTACTGCTTGAGCACCGCGTCCAGGTCTTCCGGCTTGAAGCCCAGGCGCAGCGTGGGCAGCGGGTCCCGCGTGGCGTGCGGGTTGGCGTGCGCCGGCTGCTGCAGGTGCGGGTAGCGGCGCCCGGTGAGGTTGTTGTACAGGATGGCCACGGCCACCATCATCAGCGAGTTGATCAGCACCGGAACCAGCGGGAACTCGAAGCCGGCCGCGTGGACCGCGGGGCCGCCCATCACCACCGTCAGCGCCACCGCGCCGCCCGGCGGGTGCAGGCAGCGCAGCACGAACATGGCGCCGATGGCCAGCGCCACGGCCAGCGCGGCGATCGGCACCGAATCCCCCAGCCAGCGCACGCAGGCCGCGCCCACCAGGCCGGACAGCACATTGCCGCCGACCACCGACCAGGGCTGGGCCAGCGGGCTGGCCGGCAGGCAGAACAGCAGCACCGCCGAGGCGCCCATGGGGCCGACCAGGAAGATGTGCGACGGTTCATTGGGCAGCAGGTAGCGGCACAGCAGGCCGGTGATCAGCAGGGCGAGGATGGCGCCGCTGCAGGCGCGGGCGCGTTCGCGGAAGCTGGTGTGGCTTTGGGCTGGCAGCAGCGAGGCTAAAAAATTCATGCAGGCAATCCGTGGGAGACGAGGTGCAGAGGTAATTCAGTCGTGAATTTTATCTGTTCCATGGAGAAAGCGGACGATACCCCCGTCAGCTGCACGGCCTTGATCAGCTTCTTGTAAAAACGGTCATAGCCTTCGATGTCGGTGGTGACCACCTTGAGCAGGTAGTCGATGTCGCCGCTCATGCGGTGGAATTCCTGCACCTCCGGCAGCGCCTGCACGGCGGCGGCGAAGCGCGCCAGCCACTTCTCGTCGTGCTGGCTGGTGCGCACGCTGACGAACACCGTCACGCCCAGCCCGGCCTTGCGGCGGTTGACGATGGCCACGCGCTTGTCGATATAGCCTTCCTCCTCCAGCCGTTTCAGGCGCTTCCAGCACGGCGTGCTGGACAGGCCAACCTTCTCGGCCAGGTCGGCAATCGACAGCGTGCCGTCCAGCTGCAGGGCGCCCAGGATGGCGTAATCGTAACGGTCTAGATGGTTCATTCTATAAATTGGTAAAAGATAGCATATTCATTCCATATTATGCGCCTTTGCAGTGTGATTTTGGAATATATGATTCGGCGCCAGTGCGTAAGCTGTTGAGTATCAGAAATCCCGCACAGTGCCTATCATGACTCCAGAAATCTACCTCGACGGCAACGCCACCAGCCCCGTCCTGCCCGCCGCCATCGCCGCCGCCGTGCGCGCCATGCAGGACTGCTACGGCAACCCCAGCAGCAGCCACACCACCGGCCTGCAGGCCAGGGCGCTGCTGGACGGCGCGCGCCAGCGCGCGGTGCGCCTGCTGGGCGTAGAGCAGGGCCGCCTGATGTTCAACAGCGGCGCCACCGAGGGCATCCAGACCGCCGTGCTGTCGGCGCTGTGCGCGCTGCGCGAACGGCGCGACGCGGGCCAGGCCATCGGCTCGCTGCTGGTGTACGGCGCCACCGAGCACAAGGCGGTGCCGGAAGCGCTGGCGCACTGGAACCGCCTGCTGGGCCTGGACCTGGAGCTGAGCAAGCTGCCGGTCGACAGCGACGGCCGCCACGACCTGCAGGCGCTGCGCGCCGTGCTGCCGCAGGCGGCCATGCTGTGCACCATGGCGGCCAACAATGAAACCGGCGTGCTGACGGACATCGCCGGCATCGAGGCGCTGCTGGAGGAAACCGGCTGCGGCGCGTACTGGATGGTGGACTGCGTGCAGGCGCTGGGCAAGTTCCGCCTGCGCCTGGCGCGCAGCCGCATCGATTACGCGCCGTTCTCGGGCCACAAGCTGTATGCGCCCAAGGGCATCGGCATGCTGTACGTGCGCCAGGGCGCGCCGTTTACGCCGCTGATCGTGGGCGGCGGGCAGGAGGCCGCGCTGCGTTCGGGCACCGAGAACATGGCCGGCGTGGCCGCGCTGGACGCGGTGCTGGCGGCGCTGGAGCAGGGCGGCGTGTTCCGCCCGCACGACGTGCTGTGCACCTTCCGCGAGCGCCTGGCGGCCAGCCTGCGCCGCGCGCTGCCGGGCGTGGTGTTCAACGCCGCCTTCGAGCACGCGCTGCCGACCACGCTCAATTTCTCCGTGCCGGGCCTGTCCAGCAAGGAGCTGATGGATGTATTCGACGCGGCGGGCGTGCGCGTCAGCTCGGGCAGCGCTTGCTCGGCCGCCAAAGCTGCGCCCAGCTATGTGCTGCAGGCCATGGGCGTGCCGGACTGGCGCGCCGCCAGCGCCATCCGCATGTCCTTCGGCCCGCTGGCGGACGAGGCGTCCATCGCCCGCGCCTGCGAGCGCATCGAGCGCTGCGGCGCCGCGCTGCGCGCCAGCGGCGTGATCGCGCAGGACGGCGGCTTGCCGGCGCAGGACGGCGTGCTGCAGCTGGGCAGCGGCGGCGCATGCAGCTGGCTGGTGCACGACGCGGCCAGCCGCAGCTGCGTGGTGATCGATCCGCAGCCGGAATTCGCCGAGCGCATCGTGGCCCACGTGCGCGGCCTGGGCTACCGCGCGGTGGCCGTGCTGGGCACCACGCCGGGCGCCGACCTGGCCACGCTGTCGCGCGCGCTGAACGTGGCGCCCGGCGCGGATGCGTTCGGCTGGCCGGCCGGCACGGCTGGCGATGAATTGCTGGCGCTGGGTGGCCAGGCGGGTGGCGCAATGCTGAGGCGCGTGCCGGCGGGCGCGCGCCAGGCGGCGTATTTGTTGGGCCAGCCGGCCTGCGGCGCCTTGCCGGCGTCCGCCGTGCGCCACGCTTTCATCGGCGCGCTGGAGCCGCAGCAGCTGGCCGGACTGGTGCACGCGGATACCTTGCTGTGCGCCGCCAGCGATGCGCAGCAGCCGTTCTGCAGCAGCCTGCAAGCACAGGCGCAAGCGCCTGCCCCAACGCCTGCCGCCGGCGAGCCGCACCCGGATCTGCACCTGGACGCGGCCGCGCTGCAGGCGCTGCTGCAGCGGCATCCGAACGCGCTGCTGGTCGACGTGCGCGAAAGCCATGAACACCTGGTGGGCGCGCCCGCTGCGCCGTGGGGCGGCAAGGTGGTCAGCGTGCCGCTGGGGCAGCTGGCGGGCCAGATCCCGGCCTGGATGGCGGCGCCCGCGCCGGTGCCGCTGGTGTTCTTCTGCCGCAGCGGCAACCGCAGCACCAAGGCCGCGCAATGCCTGCGCCGCCTCGGCTACGCCCAGGCCTACGACCTGGCCGGCGGCATGGCGCTGGGCATGCCGCCGGCGGCCGCGCTGGCGCTCGCTGCATGACGGCGGCACGGGCCCGCAAAGCACGCTGTTGACTTGAGGAACTCATCATTACTGCAGGGCGTATGTCTTTCTGTACGTCAGCGCACCGTCACGTGCCGTGCGCCTCCGTAACATTGCTTGGACCATACTTGACAATGCTTGTCAGGGTAGATTGCGAGGTCCAAGTTGAACGAACATCCGATACTGTTGCCAAGTGCGACGATAGGTTTCCGGGAGGTCAGTACCGGTGCGCTGCAGGGCGGGGCGCAGGACGACGACTCCCCCTTGCGCGCGGAACTATTCAGTGCGCAACAAATGGCGGCCCACGGCAAGACGCTGGCCGAAACCCATGAACTGAGCAAGCGCGGCGGCCCGGACCGCCTGCTGGCGCGCCTGGCCGAGAATGCCGACGTCATCTCCCAGACCTGCGACGAGCTGACCGCCGCCGTCAAGAATTCGCGCCAGATCACGCCCGCCTCCGAGTGGCTGCTGGACAACTCCTACCTGATCGAAGAACAGATCCGCACCGCGCGGCGCCACCTGCCGAAGGACTACAGCAAGGAGCTGCCGCGCCTGTCGAAAGGCGCGCCGGACGGCACGCCGCGCGTGTACCAGATTGCGCTGGAAATCATCGCCCACGGCGACGGCCGGGTCGACCCGGAAAGCCTGTGCCGCTTTGTCGACGCCTACCAGGAAGTGTCCACGCTGAAGCTGGGCGAACTGTGGGCCATCCCCATCATGCTGCGCCTGGCGCTGATCGAGAACCTGCGCCGGGTGGCCGCGCGCGTGGCCGAGAACCGCATCGAGCGCGACCTGGCCAACACCTGGGCCGACCAGATGATGGACATCGCCGACAAGAACCCCAGCGGCCTGATCCTGCTGGTGGCCGACATGGCGCGTTCCAACCCGCCCATCACCAGCGGCTTCGTGGCCGAACTGGCGCGCCGCCTGCAAGGCCAGAGCGCCACCCTGACCCTGGCGCTGACGTGGATCACGCACCGCCTGGCCGAGTCGGGCCAGACCATCGAGCAGCAGATCCAGACCGAGATCCAGCACCAGGCTGCCGAGCAGGTGTCCATCGCCAACAGCATCGGCAGCCTGCGCTTCCTTGGCACCATGGATTGGCAGGAGTTCGTCGAAACCATGAGCGCGGTGGAGCAGACCTTGCGCATGGACCCGGCCGACATCTACGGCGAGATGGATTTCGCCACCCGCGACCAGTACCGCCACGTGATCGAGAAGCTGGCCAAGCGCTCGCCGCACAGCGAATCCGAAATCGCCGTGATGGCGCTGCAGCTGGCCAGCGCGCGGCGCGACGGCGCGGACCCGCGCCACGCCCACATCGGCTACTACCTGGTGGGGCGCGGCGTGCTGATGCTGGAACAGCAGGCCGGCGTGCGCCTGCCGCCGCTGGCCTCCCTCCAGCGCACCACGCGCGCCTCGCCGCTCACCTCCTACCTGGGCGCGATCGCCGCCATCACGGTGGTCATCAGCGGCCTGCTGGTGGAACGCGCCGGCAACCAGGGCGTGGAAGGCTGGCAGCTGGCCGTGCTGGCGCTGCTGGCGGTGCTGTGCAGCAGCCAGCTGGCGCTGGCGCTGGTGAACTGGGCCGCCACCCTGCTGACGCGGCCCAACCCCTTGCCGCGCATGGACTACAAGCACGGCCTGCCGTCCGACGCGCGCGCGCTGGTGGTGGTGCCCACGCTCATCTACAGCAAGGAGAACGTGGCCGAACTGTGCGAACAGCTGGAAGTGCGCTTCCTGGCCAACCGCGACATCAACCTGCGTTTCTGCCTGCTGACCGACTTCGCCGACGCCAATGAGGAAGTGCTGCCGGGCGACGCCGCGCTGCTGCAGCAGGCGCAGGAGGAAATCCGCCGGCTCAACGAACTGTACACGGCCGGCGCGGACGCCACGCCGCGCGGCGCCGCGCCCACCGCCGGGCCGCAGGGCAACGCGCCGGCCGGCCCCTTCCTGCTGCTGCACCGGCCGCGCCTGTGGAACGCGTCCGAGAACGCGTGGATGGGCCGCGAGCGCAAGCGCGGCAAGCTGGAAGACCTGAACCGCTTCCTGCGCGGCGGCGCGCGCGACCGTTTCTCGCTGGTGGTGGGCGACACCAGCGACCTGGACACCTTCAAGTACGTCATCACGCTCGACACCGACACCAAGCTGCCGCGCGACGCCGCGCGCCAGTTCGTGGCCACCATGCAGCATCCGCTGAACCGGCCCGTGATCGACCCGCGCCGCAACCGCGTGATCGACGGCTACGGCATCCTGCAGCCGCGCGTGGCGGTCAGCCTGCCGAGCGAGCAGGCCTCGCGCTACGAGAAGCTGTGCGGCGGCGAGCCGGGCATCGACCCCTACACCCGCACCGTGTCCGACGTCTACCAGGACGTGTTCTACGAAGGCTCGTTCATCGGCAAGGGCATCTACGACGTGGACGTGTTCGAGCGCGTGCTCGGCGCGCGCCTGCCGGACAACCGCATCCTCAGCCACGACCTGCTGGAAGGCTGCTACCTGCGCGCCGGCCTGCTGAGCGACGCCCAGCTGTACGAGCAGTACCCGGCCCGCTACAGCGACGACATCAGCCGCCGCCAGCGCTGGATGCGCGGCGACTGGCAGCTGCTGTCCTGGGTGGTGGGCAAGGTGCCGCTGCGCGGCGGCCAGCGCGAACGCAATCCGCTGTCGGCGCTGTCGCGCTGGAAGCTGTTCGACAACCTGCGCCGCAGCCTGGTGGCGCCGGTGCTGACCTTGTCGCTGCTGCTGGCCTGGAGCGCGCTGCCCAACCCGTGGTTCTGGACCCTGGCCGTGCTGGCGGTGATCTTCGTGCCGCCGCTGGCCAGCTCCCTGTACGACCTGCTGCACAAGCCGCGCGACACCCTGTGGACGCAGCACGTCAACGCCACCGCGCGCCGCAGCGGCATGCAGTTCTCGCACGCGCTGCTGACGCTGGTGTTCCTGCCCTACGAGTCCTACTTCGGCCTGGACGCCATCGCGCGCACCATGTGGCGCACGCTGGTGTCCAAGCGCCGCATGCTGCAATGGCGCGCCTCGGCGCTCACCCGCGGCGGCAACGATCTGGCCGACTACTGGCGCACCATGTGGGCCTCGCCCGCGCTGGCGCTGGCGGCCGGCGCGGCGCTGCTGGCCTGGCGGCCGCAGTCCTTCGCCGCGGCGCTGCTGTTCCTGGCCGGCTGGCTGGCCGCGCCCGTGGTGGCGTGGTGGATCAGCCAGCCGCTGCGCCGCGAACAGGCCGCGCTGAGCCCCGAGCAGGACACCTTCCTGCATATGCTGGCGCGCAAGACCTGGGCCTATTTCGACACCTTCGTCGGCCCCGAGGACAACTGGCTGCCGCCCGACAATATGCAGGAGCATCCGGTGCAGGTGATCGCGCACCGCACCTCGCCCACCAATATGGGCATGGCGCTGCTGGCCAACCTGTCGGCGCACGACTTCGGCTACATCTGCGGCGGCCAGTTGGTGGCGCGCACCGCCGGCACGCTGGAGGCGATGGCCAGGCTGGAGCGCCACCAGGGCCACTTCTACAACTGGTACGACACGCTCACCATGAAGCCGCTGTACCCGATCTATATCTCGACGGTGGACAGCGGCAACCTGGCGGGCCATCTGCTCACCCTGCAGCAAGGCTTGCTGCAGCTGGCGGACCAGCCCATCGTGGGGCAGCAGGTGGTGGACGGCATCGGCACTTCCATCCTGGTGCTGATGGAGGCGGTGGCGCAACAGGCGCCGGGCAGCGGCGGCGGTGTCGACGTGCCGGACGAGCTGATCCAGCTGCAGAAAGAGATCGCGCCGCTGCGGCCGCTGTACCCGGCCAACCTGATCGAGCTGCACGCGTGGCTGAAGCGCGCCGCCGCCGCCAGCGCGCAGTATGTGAACGGCGGGCAGCCGTCCGACGCCACGGTGCGGATGTGGGCCAGTGCGCTGGCGGTGCAATGCCAGGCCGCGCTGGACGACCTGCTGCTGCTGGCGCCCTGGGTGACGGCGGGCGAGGTGTTCGACGCCAACCTGCTGCGCATTCCCACGCTGCGCGAACTGGCCGCCATGCCGCAGGGCACGCAGGGCTTTGCCCAGACCGACCTGGCGCCGGGCGAGCGCGAACGCCAGCAGCTGCTGGGCGGCCTGGTGGCGCAGGGCGCCGCGCAGGCGCGCCAGCGCCTCGAGAAGCTGGCCGACCTGGCGCGCCAGGCGCAGGAATTCGCCCAGGTGGAATATGGCTTCCTGTTCAACCCCACCACCAATCTGCTGGCCATCGGCTACAACGTCACCGAGCGCCGGCTGGACGCCAGCTATTACGACCTGCTGGCCTCCGAAGTGCGGCTGGCCAGCTTTGTCGCCATTGCCCAGGGCCAGCTGCCGCAGGAGCACTGGTTCGCGCTGGGCCGCCAGCTGTGCATGCTGGGCGGGAAGCCGGTGCTGCTGTCCTGGAGCGGCTCCATGTTCGAGTACCTGATGCCGCTGCTGGTGATGCCGAACTACCCCAGCACCCTGCTGGACCAGACCTACAATTCCGTGATCGGCGCGCAGATCGACTACGGCAAGCAGCGCAGCGTGCCGTGGGGGATCTCCGAGTCCGGCTACAACACGGTGGACGCGGCGCTCAACTACCAGTACCGCGCCTTCGGCGTGCCGGGCCTGGGCCTGAAGCGCGGCTTGGCCGACGACCTGGTGGTGGCGCCGTACGCGTCCATGATGGGGCTGATGGTGCACCCGGAAGCGTCCTGCGCCAACCTGCAGAAGATGGCCGGCCTGGGCTTCATGGGCCGCTACGGCTTCTACGAGGCGATCGACTACACGGCGGCGCGCCTGCCGCGCGGCCAGAACCACGCGGTGATCCGCTCCTTCATGGTGCACCACCAGGGCATGGGCTTGCTGGCGCTGAGCTACCTGTTGCACGACCGGCCGATGCAGCGCCGCTTCGAAGCGGATCCGCTGCTGCAGTCGACGCTGCTGGTGCTGCAGGAGCGCAGCCCGCAGGCCGGCGCCTTCTATTCCAACACCGCCGAGCAGGCCGCCATCCGCACCGTGGCGCAGGAACAGGCGCAGCCGATGCGCATCCTGACCCAGCCGAACCAGCCGGTGCCGGAAACCCAGCTGCTGTCGAACGGCCGCTACCACGTGATGGTGACCAGCGCCGGCGGCAGCTACAGCCGCTGGAAGGACCTGGCGGTGACCCGCTGGCGCGAGGACAGCACGCGCGACAACTGGGGCAACTTCTGCTACGTGCGCGACCTGGACGACGGCACCTACTGGTCCACCACCTACCAGCCGACGCTGGCCGAGCCGCGCAAGTACGAGGTGATCTTCTCCGAAGGCCGCGCCGAGTTCCGGCGCAGCGACCGCGACCTGGAGCTGTACACCGAGATCGTGGTGTCGCCGGAGGACGATATCGAGATGCGGCGCACCCGCATCACCAACAAGTCCGAACGCCGCCGCACCATCGAGGTGACCAGCTTCGCCGAGGTGGTGATGGCGCCGGCGCCGGCCGACGCGGCGCACCCGGCCTTCTCCAAGCTGTTCGTGCAGACCGAAATCCTGCCGCAGGAAACGGCCATCCTGTGCACGCGCCGTCCGCGCGGCAAAGCCGAGCACATGCCGTACATGCTGCACCTGATGACCCTGCACGACGCGGCCATCAGCAACGTTTCCTACGAAACCGACCGCGCGCGCTTTATCGGGCGCGGCAACACCGCCATCGCGCCGCGCGCCATGACGCAGGCCGGCCCGCTGAGCGGCGCCGAAGGCTCGGTGCTGGACCCCATCGTGGCGATCCGCTACCAGATCGTGCTGGAGCCGGACGAATCGGCCACGGTCGATATCGTCACCGGCATGACCGACACGCGCGAATCGGCGCTGCACCTGATCGACAAATACCAGGACCGCCACCTGGCCGACCGCGTGTTCGAACTGGCCTGGACCCACAGCCAGGTGGTGCTGCGCCAGCTCAACGCCAGCGAAACGGACGCGCAGCTGTACGGCCGCCTGGCCAACAGCGTGATCTACCCGAACGCCTCGCTGCGCGCGGACGCGGGCATCCTGAGCAGGAACCAGCGCGGCCAGTCCGGCCTGTGGGCCTACGCCATTTCCGGCGACCTGCCCATCGTGCTGCTGCAGATCCGCGACCCGGCCAACATCGAGCTGGCGCGCCAGATGGTGCAGGCGCACGCCTACTGGCGCCTGAAGGGGCTGGTGGTGGACCTGGTGATCTGGTACGAGGACCTGTCCGGCTACCGGCAAGCCCTGCAGGACCAGATCATGGGCCTGATCGCCTCCGGCATCGACGCCCAGGCCATCGACCGGCCGGGCGGCATCTTCGTGCGCATGGGCGAGCAGATCGCGCCCGAGGACCGCATCCTGCTGCAGTCGGTGGCGCGCGTCATCATCAGCGACGAGCGCGGCACCCTGGCCGAGCAGCTCAAGCGGCCCGGCCCGGCGCCGCTGCGCATGCCGCCGCTGATGGCGGACCCGCGCGGCGAGTACGACGAGGCCGGCCCGCACCTGCACACCCCGCAGGGGCTGCAGCTGGGCAACGGCATCGGCGGCTTCTCGGCCGACGGCAGCGAGTACGTGATCGTCACCAGCGAAGGGCAGCGCACGCCCGCGCCGTGGTCCAACGTGCTGGCCAATCCGCAGTTCGGCAGCGTCATTTCCGAAAGCGGCCAGGCCTACACCTGGCAGGAAAACGCGCACGAATTCCGCCTCACGCCGTGGCACAACGACCCGGTGTCCGACAGCAGCGGCGAGGCGTTCTACCTGCGCGACGAGCAGAGCGGCCATTTCTGGTCGCCCACCGCCTTGCCGGCGCGCGGCAGCGGCGACTACGTCACGCGCCACGGCTTCGGCTACAGCACCTTCGAGCACACCGAGGCCGGCATCGCCACCGAGCTGACCACCTACGTGGCGCTGGACGCGCCGCTGCGCTACACCGTGCTCAAGGTACGCAACGATTCGCAGGTGCCGCGCCGGCTGTCGGCCACCGGCTACGTCGAGTGGGTGCTGGGCGACATGCGCTCCAAGTCCGGCATGCACATCGTCACCGAGCTCGATCCGATCAGCGGGGCGCTGTTCGCGCGCAATCCGTACAACACCGAGTTCTCCGGCCGGGTGGCCTTCTTCAACGCCGACGCCACCACCCGCTCGGTGACGGCCGACCGCACCGAGTTCCTGGGCCGGAACGGCACGCTGGCCGATCCGCAGGCGCTGCGCCGCATGCGCCTGTCCGGCAAGGTGGGCAGCGCGCTCGACAGCTGCGCCGCGATCCAGGTGCCGTTCGACCTGCTGCCGGGCCAGGAGCGCGAGATCGTGTTCCTGCTCGGCCTGGGCGGGCGCCGCAACGCCGACGCCTCCAGCATGGTGCAGAAGCACGGCGGCCGGGCCGCCGCGCGCGAGGTGCTGCAGGCCGTGCGCGCGCACTGGAACAAAACGCTGGGCGCGGTGCAGATCGCCACGCCGGAAGCGTCGCTGGACGTGATCGCCAACGGCTGGCTGATGTACCAGACCATCGCCTGCCGCATGTGGGCGCGCAGCGGCTACTACCAGTCCGGCGGCGCCTTCGGCTTCCGCGACCAGCTGCAGGACGCGATGGCCATGGTGCACACCGAGCCGCAGCTGCTGCGCGACCATATCGTGCTGTGCTGCGCGCACCAGTTTCTGGAAGGCGACGTGCAGCACTGGTGGCACCCGCCGTCGGACCGCGGCGTGCGCACCCACTGCTCGGACGACTACCTGTGGCTGCCGCTGGGCGTGGCGCGCTACGTGACCACCACCGGCGACCTGACGGTGCTGGACGAGGTGGTGCACTTCCTGGAAGGCCGCCCGGTCAAGCCGGAGGAGGACTCCTATTACGACATGCCGACCCGCTCCGGCGTCACCGGCAGCGTGTACGAGCACTGCGTGCGGGCCATCCGCAACGGCTTGCGCTTCGGCGTGCACGGCCTGCCGTTGATCGGCTCCTGCGACTGGAACGACGGCATGGACAAGGTGGGCGAGGAAGGCAAGGGCGAGAGCGTGTGGCTGGCCTTCTTCCTGTACGAGGTGCTGCAGCGCTTTGCCGAGGTGGCCGAGCGCCACGACGGCGCGGCGTTCGCGGCCGAGTGCCGCGAGGAGGCCCGCAAGCTGGCCGCCAACGTCGAGCAGAACGCGTGGGACGGCGAGTGGTACCGCCGCGCCTACTTCGACGACGGCACGCCGCTCGGCTCGCACGAGAACGAGGAATGCCAGATCGATTCGATCTCGCAGAGCTGGGGCATCCTGTCTGGCGCGGCCAGCAAGGAGCGCGTGCACGGCGCGATGGCGCAGGTGGACAAGCGCCTGGTGCGGCGCGACTTCGGCCTGATCCAGCTGCTCGATCCGCCGTTCGACAAGGCCGACCTGAATCCCGGCTACATCCGCGGCTACGTGCCGGGCGTGCGCGAGAACGGCGGCCAGTACACGCACGCGGCCATCTGGACCGTGATGGCGTTTGCCAAGATGGGCGACGTGGAGAAGGCCTGGGAGCTGATGCGCATGATTAATCCGGTGCAGCACGGCAGCACGCCGGAATCGAGCGCGGTGTACAAGGTGGAGCCATACGTGGTGACGGCGGACGTGTACGCCGTGTCGCCGCACGTGGGGCGCGGCGGGTGGAGCTGGTACACCGGGTCATCGGGCTGGATGTACCGCCTGATACTGGAGTCCCTGCTGGGCCTCACGCGCACGGCCGACAAGCTGACGCTGGCGCCGCGCATCCCCGCCGCCTGGCCGGGCTACACGCTGACCTACCGCTACGGCGCCAGCGTGTACACCATCGCGATCCAGCGCGAAGGCGCGGCCGGCCTGACGGTGGACGGCGCCGTGCAGTCCGGCGCCGAGATCCAGTTGGTGGACGACGGCCAGCCGCACGCGGTGACGCTGACGCTTTAGATGCCGAAGGAGGCCCCGGCTCCCAGCAGCGTGGCAACGCCGATGGCCGCGAAGATGGCGGCGGCGATGCCGTGCACCAGCTTGAGCGGAATCTTCGCCGCCACGCTCTTGCCCAGGTAGACCGCCGGCACATTGGCCAGCATCATGCCGAAGGTGGTGCCCGCGACGACGGCCAGCAGGCTGTCGAAGTGCGCCGCCAGGGCCACGGTGGCGATCTGCGTCTTGTCGCCCATCTCCGCCAGGAAGAAGGCGATCACGGTGGCCGCGAACACGCCGTACCTGGCGCTCGGCTGCTCGTCCTCGTCGATCTGGTCCGGCACCAGTATCCATGCCGCCATCGCCAGGAAGGACACGCCCAGCACCCAGCGCAGCACGTCCGGCCCCATCAGGCCGGTGATCCAGCTGCCCAGCGCGCCGGCGAAGGCGTGGTTGGCCACCGTGGCGGTGAAGATGCCCAGCACGATAGGGACCGGACGGCGGAATTGCGCGGCCAGGCAGAATGCGAGCAGCTGGGTTTTATCGCCGATTTCAGCGAGGGCAACGATGCCGGTGGAGAGGAGAAATGCTTCCATGTGATGAGGTCTTCAGGGCCGGACGTTAACCAAAGATCCAGGAGCGACTCCGGCCCAAAGCGGCCGCTCCTCGATCGATAGTCTCGCCAAGCTGCGCGGCATCGCACCGTGTGCGTGCTGCGGCCACCTGCGCCACGGCCTGCGGGCCGATTATGTTGACGCAGATTCTTCCGGTGGGACCGGAAGCCGACTACTCCCTAAAGTTCTTTTCGCATTGTATCAGACTGGCCCGCAGAGTGAAAAAAGCATCCCTTGTATGCTATTCTGCTCCGCGCCCTTTCTTAACCAAAGAAGCCTATGCAAAACCATACCTCCCTGCGCTTGCTGTTGTGCGCGCTGCTGGCCCAGGCGGGAACCGCCGCCCTGGCGCAAGACCCGCTCAGCTACGCCCGCTACGACCAGGTCCGCACCACGGACCTGCACCTGGACCTGAAAGCGGACTTCAGCCGCAAGACCCTGAGCGGCTACGCCGAACTGACCCTGAACTGGCTCGACAAGTCGGCCCGTTCGCTGGTGCTCGACACGCGCCAGCTCAGCATCGCCAAGGTGCAGGTGCTGCAGCCGAACGGCCGCTGGAGCGCGGCCTCCTACATGATGGACAAGCCGGACGCCGAAAAGGGCCAGGCGCTGCGCATCGCGCTGGCCAGCCAGCCGCAGAAGGTGCGCGTCTATTACCGCACCGCGCCCACCGCGTCCGCGCTGCAGTGGATGACGCCGCAGCAGACCATGTCGGGCAAGCGCCCGTTCATGTTCAGCCAGTCCGAAACCATCGACGCGCGCTCCTGGGCGCCGGTGCAGGATACGCCCGCCGTGCGCTTCACCTACAGCGCCCGGGTGGACGCGCCGTCCGGCCTGCGCGTGGTGATGAGCGCCGAGAACGACCAGAAGGGCACCGGCCAGGGCGGCTGGAAGTTCAAGATGCCGCAGCCGATTCCGTCCTACCTGCTGGCCATCGCCATCGGCGAGATCGAAGTGCGCAACCTGGGCCCGCGCACCGCCGTGTATGCCGAGCCGGCCCGCATCGATGCCGCCGCCTACGAGCTGGCCGACACCGAGAAGATGATCGACGCCGCCGAGTCGCTGTACGGCCCCTATCGCTGGGGGCGCTACGACATGCTGGTGCTGCCGCCGTCCTTCCCCATCGGCGGCATGGAAAATCCGCGCATGACCTTCCTCACGCCCACCATGATCGCGGGCGACCGCAGCCTGGTGGACCTGATCGCGCACGAACTGGCGCACTCCTGGTCCGGCAACCTGGTCACCAACGCGTCGTGGAAGCACTGGTGGCTGAACGAAGGCTTCACCACCTACGTCACCACCCGCATCGTGGAAAGCCTGTACGGCGCCGAAGTGGCGCAGATGGGCCTGCAGCTGGAGCAGGAGGAGCTGTTCGCTTCGCTGAAGGACATCCCGGCGCCGAAGCAGGCGCTGATCACGCGCGACCCGGACACCGGCAGCGCCACCTACACCGACGAAGGCCTGGCCTATCCCAAGGGCGCCTGGCTGCTGCACACGCTGGAGCAGCGCGCCGGCCGCGCCGTGTTCGATCCCTTCCTGCGCGGCTGGTTCGACCAGCACGCCTTCCAGTCGGCCACCACCGAGCAGTTCCTGAGCTATCTGCAGAAAAACCTGCTGGCCCAGCATCCCGAAGTGATGACCCAGGCCGAGCTGGACGAATGGCTGTACGGCCCGGGCGTGCCGGCCAGCGCCAAGCGCGTCACGTCGCCGCGCCTGGCCGGCCTGGACGCGCAGCGCGACGCCTGGCTGGCGGGCGAGCTGGCCACCACCAGCCTGGCCACCAAGAACTGGATCGCCATCGAGTGGATGCACTTCCTGAACGACATCGACGGCAAGGCCAGCGCCGCGCAGCTGAAGGAACTGGACCAGGCCTTCGGCCTGGCCAAGAGCGGCAACAACGAAGTGGCGTTCCGCTTCTACCTGGCGTCCGTGAAAGCGGGCTACGACGTGCGCGCGCCGCTCAACAGCTTCCTGATGAGCGTGGGCCGCAAGAAGTTCGTGCTGCCGCTGTACGCGGCGCTGCTGAAGAACCCGGCCGAGCGCGACTGGGCGCTGGCGCTGTACAAGCAGGCCCGCCCGCGCTACCACCCCGACACCCAAAAAGCAGTCGATAAGCTGCGGGAGAAGAAATGAAGGTAATGCGTACCCAATTGCGTACCCGGTTCGCCGGCGCCAGACTGGCCGCCGCGCTGCTGCTGGCGTTCAGCACCACCGCCTGGGCCGCCGCCCCGGCCGCCGATGCCGCGCAGCCGGACGCCGCGGCCGCCGCGGCCGCCGCATCCGCGCAGTCCGCCTTCGACCTCGACGCCGACGTGAACCGCGTCCTGAAAACCTTCGACGTGCCCGGCATCGCCATTGCCATCGTCAAGGACGGCAAGGTGGTCGCCGCCAAGGGCTACGGCGTGCGCAAGCTGGGCGAACCGGCGCCGGTCACCGGCCGCACGCTGTTCGAAGTGGCGTCCAACTCCAAGGCCTTCACCGCCGCCGCGCTGGCCATGCTGGTCGACGAAGGCAAGCTGAAATGGGACGACCCCGTCACCAAACACCTGCCCGGCTTCCAGATGTACGACTCCTACGTCACCGGCGCCATGACCGTGCGCGACCTGCTGACCCACCGCAGCGGCCTCGGTCTCGGCGCGGGCGATTTGATGTGGTGGCCGACCTCGAACTTCACCAGCGACGAGATCATCGAGCGCCTGCGCTACATCAAGCCGGCCACCAGCTTCCGCAACAGCTACGCCTACGACAACCTGCTCTACATCGTGGCCGGCAAGATCATCGCCGACAAGGCCGGCAAGCCCTGGGGCGAGGCCGTGCGCGAGCGCATCCTGGCGCCGCTGGGCATGGACGGCACCACCACCAGCGTGGCCGCCATGCTGGAGACGGCCGACTATTCGGCGCCGCACAGCAAGGTCGGCGAGACCACCACCGTGGTCAAGCCCATGCCGGTGGAGAACGCCATCGGCGCGGTCGGCATCAACACCAGCGCCGAAGACATCGCACGCTGGATGAACATGCTGCTGAACGGCGGCAAGGCGCCGGACGGCCGGCAACTGGTCAGCGAAAAGCAGCTGGCGGAAATGTGGACCGCGCAGACGCCGATGAAGATCAGCGAACCGAAGCCGCCGCTGGCCGCCACCAGGCCGAACTTCGCCGCCTACGGCCTGGGCTTCCAGCTGCGCGACTACCGCGGCCGCAAGATCGCCCTGCACGGCGGCGCGCTGCAAGGCTTCTACTCGCGCGTGCTGCTGGTGCCGGAAGAAAAGCTGGGCATCGCCATCTTCACCAACGCCGAGAACAGCGGCTCGATGGCGGCGCTGCAATGGCGCCTGCTGGACCAGTACATGAACGCGCCGGCGACCGACTGGATCGGCATCGTCTCGGCCGACGAGCAGGCCAAGCACAAGGAAGAACTGGCAAAGGTGGGCAAGGCCGCCTCCGCGCGCGCGGCCAAGTCGCAGCCCTCGCTGGCCCTGGCCGCGTACGAAGGCGAATACCAGGACGCCTGGTACGGCCTGGTCACCATCAAGCGCGAAGGCCAGAAGCAGGTGATGCGCTTTGTGAAGACGCCGGACCTGGTGGGCGACCTGGAGCACTTCCAGCACGACTCCTTCATCGTGCGCTGGCGCCAGCGCAACTTCAACGCGGACGCCTACGTGAGCTTCGCGCTGAACCCGGACGGCAGCATCGAGCGCATGAAGATGAAGCCGGTATCGGCCGAAACGGACTTCAGCTACGACTTCGCCGACCTGGACCTGAGGCCGGTGCCGCCGCCCAAGAAGTAATCACGGCAGCCGCAGCTGGAACACGCGGCGCTTGCGCGCCGTGATCTCGTCCATGCCGCGCTGGAAGGCGGGGATGCTGTTGAACAGGCGTTCAAAGCTGCCGTCCTTCTGCGCCATGCGCAGCCCGCGCTCGATGCGCGCGGCCAGCTCCGGCCTGTTGCGGCTGACGAAGAAATAGAACGGCACGCGGTAGTGCAGGAAAATGGTGGGCTCGACCTGCAGTCCTTCGCCCGGATGCTGCTCCAGCTCCGACCATGCCTCCTGCACGCCGCGCGGCATATAGTCGAAGCGCTTCACGCGCAGCATGGGGAACAGGTATTCATAGCCGCCCGAGGTCTCCACCGGCAAGCCGTTAAAGCGCAGCACCCCGGTTGACGGCCAGTTGGTGCCGGCGCCGGCCTTCAGCTTGCGCAGGTCGTCCAGCGTGCGCACCGCCGCGAAGCGGGCCGCGTCCTCGCTGCGGATCAGGAACACGCGGTAATCGTTCAATTCCTTGATCAGCGAAATGCGCACCGGCAGCAGCTCGGCTTCGCGCTGGCGATCGGTGCCGTCCCACATCACGTTGATCACGCCATTGTTTTTGAGTTCGGCATTGCGCCGCAGGCTGGTCAGCTCCTGGCCGTAGTGGGCCAGTTCGTACGGCCCGTCGCTGGCCACGGTCTTGTCCAAGGCAAGCTTCAGCAGGCGGGGGAAATAGGCGGCGTGCTCCTTCGCGCTGGGGGAGACGGCGGGCAGCACGAAGCGATGCATTGCCGGCGGCGCGGCTGCCGCCCGCTGCGGAACGCAGCAGGCCAGCAGCAGGGACAGGAAAAAATAAAGCTTGATCATCACGCCGCTATAGTAGCGCATGGCGGCGCGATCCGGCTGCATGCGGCCGAGTGCGGCCGCTTGCAGCCGCTTAGGCCTTGGCCTCGTCGGCGATGAAGCGGTACACCAGCGCGCCCAGCACGGCGCCGGCGATCGGCGCCAGCCAGAACAGCCACAGCTGGCTTACCGCCCAGTCGCCCACGTACACGCCCACGCCGGTGCTGCGCGCCGGGTTGACCGAGGTGTTGGTGACCGGGATGCTGATCAGGTGGATCAGCGTCAGCGCCAGGCCGATCGGCAGCGGTGCGAAGCCGGCCGGCGCGCGGCGGTCGGTGGCGCCCAGGATCACGATCAGGAACATCATCGTCATCACGACTTCGGTCACCAGCGCGGCGGTCAGCGAGTAGCCGCCCGGCGAGTGTTCGCCGTAGCCGTTGGAAGCCAGGCCGCCGGCCAGGCTGAAGCCGGCCTTGCCGCTGGCGATCAGGTACAGCACGCCGCCGGCGGCGATGGCGCCCAGCACCTGGGCCACGATGTAGGGCAGCAGCTTGTTGGCGGGGAAGCGGCCGCCGGCCCACAGGCCGATCGATACCGCTGGATTCAGGTGGCAGCCCGAGATGTGGCCGATGGCGTACGCCATGGTCAGCACCGTCAGGCCAAACGCCAGCGACACGCCCAGCAGGCCGATGCCGACCCCGGGAAACGCCGCCGCCAGTACCGCGCTGCCGCAGCCGCCCAGCACCAGCCAGAAGGTGCCGACAAACTCTGCGCCATATGCTTTCATATATACCCCTTAGTAAATTTAACGAATTAACAATTTATACCGGGGTGCAAGAAATGTCCATCCTTCGATGCGGCGGCGGCGCGCTGAAAACCGCTATGGCTTGACGAACTTGAGCGTCATGCGGTCGCTTTCGCCGATGGCCTGGTACTTGGCGCGGTCCTTGTCCTTGTTGGTGTAGGTTGGCGGCAGCGCCCACACGCCGCCTTCATGGTCGGCCTTGTCCTTCGGGTTGGCGTTGACTTCCGACTTGGCAGCCAGCTTGAAGCCGGCGTTCTCCGCCAGCTTGATCACATAGGCTTCGTGCACGTAGCCCGAACTGGCCTTCTCGTCCTGCTTCATGCTGGCCGGCAGGCGGTGCTCCACCACGCCGAACACGCCGCCCGGCTTGAGCGTGTCGTACACGCTGGCGAACAGCGCCTTCACGCTGGCGTCGCCGTTGCCGATCCAGTTGTGGATGTTGCGGAAGGTGAGCACCATGTCCGCGCTGCCTTTCGGCGCGTAGCTGAACACATTGTTGTTCGGCTCGAAGGCGCCCAGCACCACTTTGTCGTAGGAGGCCGGTACCGCGTTCAGCTTGTCCTGGAAGCGGGCGGCGGCCTTGCGGACGTTTTCGTTGGCCGAGCCGGGCGTGCTGCCGGCGGCGATCAGCTTGCCGTCCTTGCGCAGGTAGGGGCCGAGGATCTCGGTGTACCAGCCGCCGCCAGGGGACAGCTCCACCACCGTCATGGTGGGCTTGATGCCGAAGAAGGTCAGCGTTTCATAAGGATGGCGTGCCGGGTCGCGCGCCACGTTGGCAGGCGTGCGCGCCGGGTTGGCGATGGCGGCCTTGAGGGCGTCGTCGGCCAGGGCCAGGCCGGGGGCGGCCAGGCCGCATGCGATCGCTGCGCCGAGGATGAATTGTTTCATGCATGTCTCCAGGTTGTTGACGACGCGTGGCGGTCGTCTGCGCCGATCATCGGGGAACTCGCGGGCCGGGTCAAGCAGATTCGATAGTGTCCGCCGCGCCCTTGCCGGACACTGAGCGGACACTCGCGCGGACACATCGGACACCCGCCGCTTGCGTTTGGCAAGCCGGGGTCCGGCAAATGACAGGAGTGTGACGGCTGCACCGGAAAGATTTGCAATGGCACAAAACTTGCGTCATGGTGTACTTTCCGGCGAAGGTTCTTTTGGAGAGATTATGGAACGACGTGCATTCCTCAATATCAGTGGTTTGGCCCTGGGCACCATGCTGCTGCCCGCATACGGCAGGGCGATCGCGGCCGAAGAGCTGCTCAAGCCGGCGGACACCGCCTTCAAGAAGATGCTGGCCGATACGGCCATGACGGCCGCCACCCAGGCCGGCGCCAGCTACTGCGACGTGCGCATCGGCCGTTACCTGAACCAGTTCCTCACCACGCGCGACCTGAACGTGGAGAACATCACCAATACCGAATCGGCCGGCGTCGGCGTGCGCGTCATCGCCCACGGCGCCTACGGCTTCGCCGCCACCAGCGACGTGTCGCCGGACGGCGTGGCGGGCGCGGCGCGCCAGGCGGTGGCCATCGCCAAGGCCAACGCCAGGCTGCAAAGCGCGCCGCTGCAACTGGCGCCGGTGACCGGCGCGGGTACCGTGTCCTGGGCCACGCCCTACAAGAAGGACTGGCGCGCGGTGCCGATCAAGGAAAAGGCCGAGCTGCTCATCGCCGGCAACAAGGCCGGCCTGGACGCGGGCGCGAGCTTCATGCAGTCCTTGCTGTTCCAGGTGAACCAGCAGAAGTATTTCGCCTCCACCGACGGTTCCTATATCGACCAGGACGTGCACCGCCTGTGGGTGCCGTTCTTCGCCACCGCCGTGGACAAGACCACCGGCAAGTTCCGCTCGCGTTCCGGCCTGTCGTCCCCAGTCGGCATGGGCTACGAATACCTGGACGCGCGCAAGGAAGACAAGTTCCAGGCCGCCGGCGGCGTCACCACCCTGTACCGCAATTCCTACGACCTGATCGAGGACGCGCGCAACGCCGGCAAGCAGGCCAAGGCCAAGCTGTCGGCCAAGTCGGTCGAGCCGGGCAAGTACGACCTGGTGCTCAGCCCTGAGCACATGTGGCTCACCATCCATGAATCCGTGGGCCACCCGACGGAACTGGACCGCGTGCTCGGCTACGAGGCCAATTTCGCCGGCACCAGCTTCGCCACGCTGGACAAGTGGCAGTCGAAGAAATTCAAGTACGGTTCCGACATCGTCAACATCGTCGCCGACAAGACCACCCCTGGTTCGCTGGGCGCGGTCGGCTACGACGACGAAGGCGTGAAATGCAAGCGCTGGGACATCATCCGCGACGGCGTGCTGGTGAACTACCAGGCCACGCGCGACCAGGCCCACATCATCGGCGAGAAGGAATCGCACGGCTGCTCCTACGCGGACAGCTGGAGCAGCGTGCAGTTCCAGCGCATGCCCAACGTGTCGCTGGAGGCGGGCAAGAAGAAGCTCACGCCGGACGAAATGATCAAGGACGTGAAGAAGGGCATCTATATCGTCGGCGACGGTTCCTTCTCGATCGACCAGCAGCGCTACAACTTCCAGTTCGGCGGCCAGCTGTTCTATGAGATCAAGGACGGCAAGATCACCCGGCCGCTGGAAGACGTGGCCTACCAGTCCAACACCCAGGAATTCTGGAACGCCTGCTCCGCCATGTGCGACGAGCGCGACTGGCGCATGGGCGGCTCCTTCTTCGACGGCAAGGGCCAGCCATCGCAGTCGTCCATCGTCTCGCACGGTTCGAGCACCACGCGTTTCAACGGCATCAACGTGATCAACACCGCCCGCAAGATCGGTTAAGGACAGGACGACGACATGAAGATTTTGAGTCAGGAAGAAACCAAGCGCATTTGCGATAAAGTACTGTCGCTGTCCAAGGGCGACGAGTGCGAAGTGAAGGTGACCGGCAGCCGCACCGGCAATATCCGCTACGCGCGCAACGCCGTGTCCACCGCCGGCCTGGTGGAAGACAGCCAGCTGGCCGTGGCGGTCTCGTTCGGCAAGAAGCAGGGCGTGGCCACCATCAACGAGTTCGACGACAAGTCGCTGGAAAAAGCCGTGCGCCGCGCGGAAGACCTGGCGCGCCTGGCGCCGGACAATCCGGAGTTCATGCCCACCGTATCGAAGCAGGAATACAAGGCCAGCAACACCTACAGCAAGAGCACGGCGGCCATCGACCCCGACTTCCGCGCGCAGGTGGCCGCCTACAGCATCGAGAACAGCCGCAAGAACAAGCTGCAGGCGGCCGGCTTCTTCACCGACAGCACCTCGTTCGAGGCCATCGCCAACTCCAGGGGCGTGTTCGGCCACCAGGAAGAGACCGGCGTGAACTTCACGCTGACGGTGCGCACCGAGGACGGGCGCGGTTCGGGCTGGGTGCGGCGCGACGCGGGCGACGTGAACAAGTTCGACGCGCGCGAAGCGTCCGACGTGGCGATCGAAAAAGCGCTGCGCTCGGTGGACGCCAAGGCGCTGGAGCCGGGCCGCTACACGGTGATCCTGGAGCCGGCCGCCACTTCCGACCTGCTGGCCTATATGTTCGGCGCCCTGGACGCGCGCAGCGCGGACGAAGGCCGCAGCTTCCTGTCCAAGAAGGGCGGCGCCAACCGCCTGGGCGACAAGCTGTTCGACGAGCAGGTCAATATCTGGTCCGACCCGTGGGACAAGGACATCGCCGTCACGCCGTGGGACAACAATACCTACCTGGCGCGCGAGCGCATGGACATCGTCAAGAACGGCAAGGTCGCCGCGCTGGACTACTCGCGTTTCTGGGCGCAGAAGCAGGGCAAGCGCGCCGTCGGCTCGCCGGGCAACTTCATCATGGCCGGCACCAACAAGGAGACGGCGGAGCTGATCGCCAACACCAAGAAGGGCGTGCTGGTCACCCGTACCTGGTACATCCGCATGGTGGACCCGCAATCGCTGCTGCTCACCGGCCTCACGCGCGACGGCACCTTCTACATCGAGAACGGCAAGATCAAGCACCCGATCAAGAACTTCCGCTTCAACGAAAGCCCGGTCACCATGCTGAACAACATCGATGAACTGGGCAAGCCGGTGATACTGGGCGGCGACGAATCGCCGTACAAATTGCTGATTCCGGCGATGAAGGTGCGCGACTTTAACTTCACGTCCCTGTCGGACGCGGTGTAAATCAGGAGAGATTGTGGAACGACGTACATTTCTGAAAGTAGGGGCCATCACCGGCGGCACCCTGCTGGTGCCGGTGTTCGGCAACGCCATCGCGGCTGAAGAGCTGCTCAACCCGATGGCGGTGCAGTTCAAGAAATCGCTGGCCGACGCCGCGATGAACGCGGCCACCAAGGCCGGCGCCAGCTACTGCGACGTGCGCATAGGCCGCTACCTGAACCAGTTCATCACCACGCGCGACCTGAACGTGGAAAACATCGTCAACACCGAATCGAGCGGCGTGGGCGTGCGGGTGCTGGCCAACGGCGCCTACGGCTTCGTTTCCACCAACGTGATGACGCCGGACTCGGTGGCCGAAGCCGCGCGCCAGGCGGTGGCCATCGCCAAGGCCAACGCGCGCCTGCAGGCCGAGCCGGTGCGCCTGGCGCCCGTCAAGGGCGTGGGCGAGGTGGCGTGGGCCACGCCGTTCAAGAAGGACTGGCGCACGGTGCCCATCAAGGAAAAGGCCGAGATGCTGATCGCCGCCAACAAGGCCGGCATGGACGCGGGCGCCAGCTTCATGCAGTCCACCCTGTTCCAGGTGAACCAGCAGAAGTACTTCGCCTCCACCGACGGCTCCTATATCGACCAGGACGTGCACCGCCTGTGGGCCCCGTTCACCGCCACCGCCGTGGACAAGAGCAGCGGCAAATTCCGCACCCGCCAGGGCCTGTCCTCGCCGGCCGGCATGGGCTATGAGTTCTTCGACGCCAAGCCGCAGCACAAGATCCGCGCGCCGGGCGGCGTCACCACGCTGTACAAGGACGGCTACGACCTGATCGAGGACGCCCGCGCGGCCGGCAAGCAGGCGCGCGAAAAGCTCAGCGCCAAGACCGTGGAGCCGGGCAAGTACGACCTGGTGCTCAGCCCCGAGCACCTGTTCCTCACCATCCACGAATCCGTCGGCCACGCCACGGAGTTGGACCGCGTGCTGGGCTACGAGGCCAACTACGCTGGCACCAGCTTCGCCACGCTGGACAAGTGGCAGTCGAAGAAATTCAAGTACGGCTCCGACATCGTCAACTTCGTGGCCGACAAGACCGCGCCGGGCGCGCTGGCCACCGTGGGCTACGACGATGAAGGCGTGCAGTGCAAGCGCTGGGACATCATCAAGGACGGCGTGCTGGTGAACTACCAGGCCACGCGCGACCAGGCCCACATCATCGGCGAGAAGGAATCGCACGGCTGCTCGTACGCGGACAGCTGGAGCAGCGTGCAGTTCCAGCGCATGCCCAACGTGTCGCTCCAGGCCGGCAGGAAGCAGCTCACGCCGGACGAGATGGTCAAGGACGTGAAGAAGGGCATCTACATCGCCGGACGCGGTTCCTTCTCGATCGACCAGCAGCGCTACAACTTCCAGTTCGGCGGCCAGCTGTACTACGAAATCAAGGACGGCAAGATCACCCAGCCGCTGGAGGATGTGGCCTACCAGTCCAACACCCAGGAATTCTGGAACGCCTGCTCCGCCATGTGCGATGAGCGCGACTGGCGCATGGGCGGCTCCTTCTTCGACGGCAAAGGCCAGCCTTCCCAGGTCAGTGCGGTGTCGCACGGATCGAGCACCACGCGCTTCAACGGCGTGAACGTCATCAACACCGCCCGCAAGATCGGCTAAGGAGCTAGCGCAAGATGAAATTTTTGACCCAGGAAGAAGCCAAGCGCGTCTGCGAAAAGACCATCGCCTTCTCGAAGGCCGATGAGTGCAGCGTGAGCCTGCGCGGCGAGCGCGAAGGCAACATCCGCTACGCCAACAACGCCGTATCGACCGCCGGCCTGACCGAGGACACGCAGCTCAGCGTCAGCGTTTCCTTCGGCAAGCGGGTGGGCAGCGCCACCATCAACGAGTTCGACGACAAGTCGCTGGAAAAAGCCGTGCGCCGCGCAGAAGACGTGGCGCGCCTGGCGCCGGAGAACCCGGAGTTCATGCCCAACGTGAGCGCGCAGCAGTACAAGGCCACGCCGACGTGGAGCAAGAACACCGCCGCCATCGATCCCGAGTACCGCGCCGAAGTGGCGTTCCGCAGCATCGAGGCGGCGCGCAAGGCCAAGCTGAAGGCGGCCGGCTTCTTCGACGACACCACTTCCTTCCAGGCGCACGCCAACTCGAACGGCGTGTTCGGCTACCAGGAACTGACCAGCCTCGGTTTCACCGTCACCACCCGCACCGAAGACGGGCGCGGTTCCGGCTGGGCCAAGCGCTACGCCAACGACGCCGGCAAGTTCGACGCGCGCGAAGCCTCGGCCATCGCCATCGAGAAGGCAGTGCGCTCGGCGGACGCCAAGGCGCTGGAGCCGGGCCGCTACACCGTCATCCTGGAGCCGGACGCCACCTCGGACATGCTGAACTTCATGTTCGGCGCCTTCGACGCCCGCAATGCGGACGAGGGCCGCAGCTTCCTGTCGAAGAAGGGCGGCGGAAACCGCGTGGGCGAGAAACTGTACGACGAACAGGTGAACGTGTGGGCCGACCCGTGGAATCCGGAGGTGCCGGTGCTGCCGTGGGACAGCGCTTCCATGCTGGCGCGCGAACGCGCCGACATCATCAGGAACGGCGTGGTGGCCGGCATGGATTACACGCGCTACTGGGCGCAGAAGCAGGGCAAGCGCGCCATCGGCCGCCACGGCAACATCATCATGTCCGGCGGCAGCAAGTCCACCGAGGAGCTGATCGCCAGCACCAAGAAGGGCGTGCTGGTCACCCGCACCTGGTACATCCGCATGGTCGATCCGCAGTCGCAGCTGCTCACCGGCCTCACGCGCGACGGCACTTTCTACATCGAGAACGGCAAGATCAAGCATCCGATCAAGAACTTCCGCTTCAACGAGAGTCCGGTCGCCATGCTGAACAACATCGAGGAACTGGGCAAGCCGGTGGTGGTGGGCGGCACCAACTCCAACTTCCAGATGCTGCTGCCGGCGATGAAGGTGCGCGACTTCAACTTCACCTCCTTGTCGGACGCCGTATAAGGTTTGCATGGCCAGCTTCGATTTTTACTTCACCCGCCTGACTTACGAGTCGGGCGACTGGGATGTGGACGTGCGCATGCCGAGCAACGTGCTCAACTCGCTGGTCGAATACACGACCCTGCGCGTCGATCCCGTTGAGCGCATCGTCGCGCTGTCCGATCCCAGGATGCTCGAAGCGCCGTTTTGCTACCTGGCCGGCCACAAGCTGGTGCAGTTCACGCCCGCCGAGCGCAAGAACTTCGAGCGCTACGTGAAAGGCGGCGGCTTCGTGTTCGTGGACGACTGCAACCACGACATCGACGGCTTGTTCGCCAAGTCCTTCGAGGCCGAACTGGCAAAGATGTTCGGCCCGAAGGCGCTGCACAAGATCCCGAACAACCACCCGGTCTATTCGAGCTTCTTCAAGTTCGACGGCCCGCCCAACACCAGCGTGGAGCTGAACGGCTGGGGCGACGACCTGGTGCACGACTACCTGAAGGCGATCGAATTCGGCGGCCGCGTGCGGGTCTTGTACAGCAACAAGGACTACGGCTGCGAGTGGGACTACGACTTCCGCAACAAGCGCTGGCTGGTGGTGGACAACACGCGGTTTGCAGTCAACATTATTCAGTACGCATTGGGAGCTTGAACGTGTCTGTGCAGTGGAATGAAAACGAAATCGGCGCGCTGAGCGCCAAGGTGGCCGCGCTCAAGGCCAGCATGTCGAAAGTGATCATCGGCCAGCAGGACGTGATCGATTCGCTGGTGATCTGCCTGCTGGGCGGCGGTCACGCGCTGGTGGAGGGCGTGCCGGGGCTGGGCAAGACGCTGCTGGTCAAATCGCTGGCGCAGGCCACCGAGATGGAGTTCCGGCGCGTGCAGTTCACGCCGGACCTGATGCCGTCCGATATCGTCGGCACCGAGATCCTGGAAGAAGAACACGCCACCGGCAAGCGCGAATTCCGCTTCCAGCAGGGCCCCGTGTTCACGCAGGTGCTGCTGGCGGACGAGATCAACCGCGCCCCGCCGAAGACGCAGTCGGCTCTGCTGGAAGCGATGCAGGAGCGCGCCGTCACCTTCGCCGGGCAGACGCACAAGCTGCCCAAACCCTTCTTCGTGCTGGCCACGCAGAACCCGATCGAGCAGGCGGGCACCTATCCTCTGCCGGAAGCGCAGCTGGACCGCTTCCTGCTGCGCATCGACGTCGGCTATCCGAGCGAAGCGGAGGAGGTGGCCATGGTGTCGGCCACCACGCACGCCGGCCTGGCCGACGCGCAGCCGGTGATGGACGTGGCGACCCTGCTGCGCCTGCAGCAGCTGGTGCGCGACATCGAGATTGGCGAGCACCTGCTGCTGTACGCAACGCGCCTGGTGCGCGCCACGCGGCCGAAGGAGAGCGCGGTGGCGGCGGTGCGCAAGCACGTGGGCTGGGGCGCCGGTCCGCGCGCCGGGCAGGCGCTGGTGCTGGCCGCCAAGGCGCGCGCGCTGATGCACAACCGCCTGGCCGTGACGCGCGACGACATTGCCGCCATGCTGCTGCCGGTATTGGCGCACCGTGTGCTGCGCAACTTCGAGGCCGAGGCGGACGGCGTCGCCATCGCCGACATCCTGGCCGCGCTGCGCAACGATATCCGCCCGGACTAAGCTGGACTTCCGATGCTGGACACACCTGCGCTGCTGGCGCATACCAACGACCTTGAGCTCATCATCCGCCACGTGCTGGCGGGGCTGGGCCACGGCATCCACGCGGGCCGCGAACGCGGCGCGGGCGTGGAGTTCTCCGAGTACCGGGCCTACGCGCCCGGCGACGAGTGGCGCCGCGTCGACTGGAAGCTGCTGGCGCGCGCGGACCGCTACTACGTGCGGGAAGCGGAGCGCGACAGCCATGTCGCCACCTGGCTGTGGCTGGACGCTACCGCGTCCATGTCCGAGCCCAGCCGCGAAGTGCCGAATGTCGACAAACTGCGTTTCGCCGGCACGGTGCTGGCCTGTATCGCCGCCGTCGCGCAGCGGCAGGGCGACGCGTTCGGGCTGGTGGTCTGCACCGGCGGCCGCACCGAATTCACCCCTGCCTCGCGCGGCCCGCGCCAGCTGCAGCGCGTGCTGGCCCAGCTGGCCAAGGCCAGGCCGCAGGGCGCCATGCCGGATGCGGCCACGCTTAAATCCAGCCTGCATTTCGCGCGCGCGCCCAGCCTTGTCTTCGCCGCCAGCGATTGCCTGGAATGGCCGTCGCCGCTCTCCGAAGCGCTGCTGCGCCTGCGCCACATGCAACACGACGTGCGCCTGCTGGCCGTGCGCACGCAGGCCGAACTGGACGCCAGCTTCAATCCCGGCGCCGGCTACCGCGACCCCGAGGGCGATACCTCTGCCGCCGGCACCGCCGCCGGTGCCGCTGCTCCGGCCGCGCTCGCGCAAACCGCACGCGCCAGCGCTGCCGCAGCCCGCCTCCATTTGCTGGACGAAGCGGGGCGTGCGGCCTACCGCGCCGCGCTGGCTGCGCACTTCGCCTCCGTCAGCGGCGCATGCCGCCAGCACGACATTCCCTACTACGAAGCGCGTATCGAGCAGCCACTGGCGGCGGTGCTGCGCGGCTGGCTGCAGCTGGCGTCGCCGCGGGCGAGGGCGCGATGATCTCCAGCGCCCAACCCCTCTGGTGGCTCGCCTTGCCCGTGCTGCTGCTGCCCGTCTGGTGGCACCGGCAGAAGCGTCAGCGTGTCAAATCCGAGCCGCTGGCCACCGCCCGCTTCCTGCCCGCCGCACCGCCGCAGACAGCGCGCATCTGGCGCTGGGAAGACCTGGTCCTGCTGGCCCTGCGCTGCCTGCTGCTGGCCGCCCTGATCGCCTGGCTCGCCGCCACCGCCATGCCGTGGCGCGGCGACACCGTCTTCATCGACCCCGCGCTGGCCTCCCGCAACGGCAAGCCCGCACCCGCCGCGAGGATCGAGCAGCAGATCGCCGCAGCCGGGCTGGGCGCAGCACCGCGCATGCCGTTGCCGGAGAATGCCTTGCAGTGGCTGCAAGCCAACGAGCACGAATGGCGGCCCGGCTCGCGCATGCTCATCCTGGCCGAGTCCATCCCCATGCCCGCCCAGCCCCCGTCCCTGGTCCATGCCGCCGACGTCCGCCTCCTGCCAGCCACGGACACCGCCGGCACCGCCACCGCCGCCACAGCGCGTGCTGAGCATCACGTTACCGTGTCCGCGCCGCCGGAGCGCATGGCCGCCTGGCGCGCCTTGTTCGCCGCGTTCTCGGCGGCGGGCGATGGCCGCTACATCATTGAAGACAAGCCCTCCGCCGGAACAAAGCTGATCGTCTGGGACTCGCCGGCCGAACCGCCGCCCGGCTGGCACGCTCCGCTCTGGTTGCTGTCGGCCTCCGCCCCCCTGGCCGCATTCGGCGCCAAGGAGCCGGCAGCCGCGCCGTTGACGATCAACGGCCTGCCCCTGCAGATCACCGACAGCCCGCGCGGCCGCCTGTGGCGTTCCAGCGCCCTGCCGCCGCAAACCGCCGACACCGCCCGTGCGCTATATGAAGCATGGCAATCCCTGACGCGCCCCGCGCAGCCATATTCCATGCCCGCCATGCAACTCGCGCCGCGCCGCAGTTCCCCGCTGGCCATGCCCAACACGCCGCCCGCCGCATGGCTGGCCTACGTGCTGCTTGCCCTTTTTGCCCTTGAACGCCTGATGACCCATGTCCGCCGACGCTGACTTCCGCTCCACCGTGCAGCGCCGGCTGTGGCGCGCCGTCCTGCTGCGCCGCGCGCCGCTGTCGGCCGCCGCGCTGCTGCCGCTGCTGCTTCTGCTCGCGTTTACGGCCTCTGCGCTGATCCTGATCACCGCATGGCTGGCGTGGCTCACCTTCGATCTGCTCGCCCTGCGCCGCCGCGTCGCCGCCGAATGGCCGCGCTGGCTGGACGCCGCCGTGCCCGCGCTGGAAGACAGCAGCGCATTGCTCGGCACCGAACCGGCCACGCCCATCGCCCGCCTGCAGCGCCAGCGCCTGCAAGCCCGCCTGCTCGACGTGCTGCGCGAAGACGACTGCCGCGCTATCGCCCGCGCCCGCATCCGCCACACGCTCCTGCCCATTGCCGCCAGCGTGCTGTGCGCCGCCTCGGCGTACGCATGGCAAGCCAACCAGGCCGGCCCCGCCAACGCCAACGGCAAGGCTGCTGCCGGAAAAGCCAGACCGCCGGCTCCCGGCGACATCGTGCTGCGCATCACGCCGCCGGGCTACACCAAGGCCGCGCCCTTCGAGTCCGACGCCGGCGACATCCAGGTTCCCCAGCACAGCCAGGTGCGCTGGTGCTACAAGCGCAGCGGCGAGCCGCCCGCCACCATAGAACTGAGCGACGGCCAGACCCTCAACCTGACGCAGGACTGCGCCAGCTGGACCGCCAGCGAGTCCCTGTTCTGGCGCGTGGGCGGCGGCAGCCGCCACAACATCCGCGTCACCATCGACCAGGCGCCGCAAGTCGGCATCGTCGCGCCGGCGGAAGCCATCCAGGTATTGCCCGCCGGCGCCCAGTCGGTCCAGCTCTCGGTGGCCGCGCGCGACGACTACGGCATCGTCCGCGCAAGCCTGCACCTGACTCTTGCGCGTGGCAGCGGCGAGAACATCCGCTTCAGCGACCGCGAGATGCCGCTGCCGCAATCGGCCGACCCGCGCGCGCGCAACTGGCAGAAGAACTGGTCCCTTGCCGAGCTGGGCATGGAGCCTGGCGACGAACTGTATTTCTTCCTTCGCGCCACCGACAACGCGCCCCAGCCGCACACCGTGCAAACCCCTACCTACACGCTGCGCCTGCCCGGACCGCAGTCGGAAAGCCTGGATTCCTCGGCGCTGCCGACCATGGTCAAGCCCGAGAGCCTGCGCAGCCAGCGCCAGATCATCATCGACACCGAGCAACTGCTGGCCGATGCGCCCAAGCTGAACGCCGCCACGCTGCGCGAGCGCAGCGAATCCATCGCCAGCGACCAGTCGCGCCTGCGGCTGCGCTACGGCCAGTTCCTCGGCGAGGAATCGACGCTGTTCGGCGACGATGAACATGGCCATGGCCATGGAAACGGCGACAAGCACGGCGACGAGCATGGCGATGACGACAAACACGAAGCCTCGCCTGCACCGCGCCCCGGCGCCTTCAAGGACGGCGGCATGGCCAGCATCGTCGCCGAGTTCGGCCACAAGCACGACGAAACCGACAACGCCACCATCTTCGACCCCAAGACCAAGGAAGTGCTGCGCCGCGCGTTGAAAGCCATGTGGGACGCGGAAAAGCAGCTGCGCGCCGTCGTGCCCAAGGCCGCGCTGGCACCCGAGTACAAGGCGCTGGAGGCCATCAAGGAATTACAGCAGGCCGAACGCGTCTACCTGCACCGCACGGCCTTCGTGCCGCCGGCCATCAAGGAGGAAAAGCGCCTGACCGGCGACGTGGTCGGAGCGCAGAGTACCAAGCGTGCGCAAGGCGCGGCGGACGACAAAGTGCCGCAGGAAGTGCGCGAGCTGGTGCAGGCGCTGGCTTCCGGCGGCGCGCTGCCTGCCTTGTGGAGCAAGAGCGCGCGCGAGATCATCGCCGCGCGCATCGGCGGCGATGAACAGAAATTGGCCGCACAGCGCGCCGTGCAGGATGTGGCTGACGGCTGCACCAGCTGCCGCGCCGTGCTGCGTGCCTACCTGCGCGCCACGCTCACCGAACCGGCCGTCGTGCTGCAGGCGCAGCCGCAGTCCGACAGTAAATTCCGCCAGGCCTGGCGCGGCAAGGAGCAGCCATGATGGCGGAGTGGAAGTTGGAATTGTTCGGCATCGGACTCAGTCTGGGCGCGGCCAGCGTTGGCGTGCTGCTGGCCGGGCTGCTCAGTGCCGCGCTGTATGCGCGCAGGAGCCAGGCGCTCAACGCCGCGCTGGCGCTGCTGGCTGCTCTGTCGCTGGCAGCCATGCTGGCCTCACCCTCGCAGCCCGCTGCCGGCGCCGGTGAGATCGCCGTCGCCACGGACGCCATGGCGGCGCCATCCGCGCCGGCGCCGCTGGCCGGAACCACTGGCGTGTCCGGGGCGTCCGGTGCCGTTGCACCGCTTGGCGATGCCTTGTCGCGCGCGTTGCTGACCGTGCCGCAAGCCGGATCGATTGCGCTGACCGGACATGGTCTGCGCGCCGCACAGTGGGACGACCTGCCCGCGCGCCCGCTGCGCTGGACCGCACCGCAAGGCGACCTGCTGCGGCTCGACTTCCCGCGCACGCTGCCGCTTGGCCGCAGCTTCGTCCTGTCCGCGCAGCACACGGCCGCGCAAGCCGGCTGGCGCCTGCAGCTGCTCGCCGAGAATGGCCAGCTCCTCGCCGAATCCGCCGAGCCAGCCAAGCCCGCCGCTGCGCCGCTCACGCTGTCCTGGCAACCCCCTCTTGCCGAGCAACTGCTGCTGCAAGCCCGCCTGCTCGACGCCGGGGGAAAAGTCATCGCCCAAGGCCCCGTGCCGCTGGACGTGACGCCGCCGCTGCCGCTGCAAATCATCGGCCGCTTCGGCGCGCCCTCGTTCGACGTCCGCGCGCTGAACCAGCTCCTGACCGACAGCAACGCCGTGCTCGACTGGCAGACCACGCTGGGTAAAGGCCTGAGCCGCACCGAGTCCGCACGCGTGGCGCTGGCCGAGCCCAGCGCGCAAGTTATCGACGGCGCCTGGTTCGAAGCGCTGCCGGCCGCCGCGCGCGCGGCACTGCTGGCGCAAACAGGGCAGGGCGTGCCATTGATTATCCTGGGCGGCAATGCAAGCGACGCCGCCGTCTGGCAGCGCGAGCTGGCCTTGCGGCTGCTGCCGCAATCCGCCACCACGGAAAAGGAAGATCTCCGCCAGTTCAACGTGGGCGGCGAGCAGCTCGCCATGCCGCCGGCCCCGCTCAACCCTGCGGACCAGCCGGGAGGCGCATGGAGCGCGGGAGCCACCGACGGCAAAGGCCGCCCCTGGCTCTGGCAGCGCGCATGGAAACAGGGCCGCATCAGCTGGGTAGGCGTATCGGACTGGCACCGCTACGGCATCTCGTCGCCGGCAGCGATGGGCCAGTGGTGGCAGGCGCTGCTCGACAAGGCCGCCGCCGGCGCCACGCAGAAGATCAACTGGCAACAGCCGGACCCGATGCCGGTGGCCGGCCTGCGCGCCGGGATTTGCGCCCAGGGCGCCGAGGCAGGCGCCGCGCTGCATATCGACGGCCAGCCCGCCACCGCATGGCAAGCGCGCCGCGCGCAGGCCGACAGCGTCTGCGCCGCCTTCTGGCCGCCGCAGCCCGGCTGGCTCACGCTGCGCAGCGGCGAGGCCCGCCACCGCATCTACATCCACGCCGCCGGCGACTGGCCGCAATGGCAGAACGCCCTGCGCCAGGACGCCACGGCCCGCTACGCGGCGCGCTCCCCGGAGGCCGCAACCGCAGGCAACCCGCGCACCCCGTTGCCATCCTGGCCCTTCGCCCTCGTCTGCGCCGCCGGCATGCTCCTGCTCTGGCGCCGCGAACGCAGTTGAGCCCAGCCGGGCCCAACTAAGTCCAACTAAGCCGAACTAAGCGCGGCCGATCAGCCCGCGCGCTGCTGCCACTGCAGGACGTAGTCAGGCGCTTCGCCTGCGCCCTCGTCGGGGATGGGGGCGGCGCGCACGCGCTGCAGGGGCAGCACGCCGGTCCAGGTGTCGATGGTCATGTCCTCGGCATCGTCTTGCGGGCCGCCGGTGCGCACCTTGCACGCCGCTTCTTCCAGCGAAATGCGCATCACCGTGGTGGCGGCATATTCCTTGTCGCTGCCGCCGCGCACCTGCGCCTGGCGTCCGGGCAGCAGCCGCTCCATGAACGCTTCCATGGTGCGGCGCTTGGCGTCGCCTTCCACCACTTCAAACTGCCCGTACACCATCGCCGAACGGTAGTTCATCGAGTGGTTGAAGGCTGAACGCGCCATCACCAGGCCGTCCACGTGCGTGATGGTGACGCAGGCCTCGCTTGCGGCCAGGCGCTTGAGCATGCGGCTGCCGTTGGAGCCGTGGATGTACAGGTGGCCGCCTTCGCGCCAGCATGCGGTCGGGATGCAGTGCGGCGCGCTGCCATCGCCGTCGCCATTTCCATTGCTGAAGGCGATATGGCAGACGTAGGCGTCGTCGATGATGGCGTACAGGGTGGCGGTGTCGTAGGCGGCGTTGTCTGCAACGCGGCGTACACGGGTGCGTGGGGATGGATGTGTTTTCATGTGCTGCAATATAATCAACATCTGGTCCTGAAAAAAGGTCCAGCATGATTGAATATTTTGGAGCCACAATGGACTACGCCTTGCTTGTTTCCTCCTTCACGCAGCAGCACGCGCAGCGCGGCTGGCCGCGCCAGCGCATGCTGCACGAATGCCTGCGCGCGGCGATCCGCAACGGCACGCTAGCGGCGGGTACGCGCCTGGTCGCCACGCGCACGCTGGCGGCGGAACTGGGCATGGCGCGCAACACCGTACTGTATGCATACGAGCAGCTGGTGTGCGAGGGCTACGCTGTGAGCGACCGCAGCGGCACCAGGGTTGCGCCGGCCGCCGCCGTGGCCATCGGCGCGGCATCGGCCGCCGCGCTCAGGGACCGCATGGACCCCATGGCGCCTGCGGCCATGGCCACGGCGACGACGGCCGCAAGCGCGCAGTTCCCCGGCCTGTCGCGCCGCGCGCTCAACCTGCGCGAGGTGGCCGGGCCGGCCCACCAGATGGGCGCTTTCGTGCCGGGCGTGCCGGCGCTGGACGCCTTCCCCGCCGCCCACTGGCGCCGCCTGCTGGACAAGGCCTGGCGCGGCCTGAATCCGGCGCAGCTGAACTACGGCGACCCGGCCGGCGAGCCGGCGTTGCGCAGCGCCATCGCCGACCATCTGCGCGCCTCGCGCGGCGTGCTGTGCGACGCCAGCCAGGTGTTCATCACGGACGGCACCCAGAGCAGCCTGGATCTGTGCGCGCGCGCCTGCGCCGACGCCGGCGACACGGTCTGGATCGAGCACCCCGGCTACCTGGGCGCGCTGGCCTCCTTCCGTGGCGCGGGCCTGAAGGTGGAGGGGATCGATGTGGACCAGGACGGCATCGCGCCCACGCCGCAGGACTGGCTGCGCCGTCCGCCGCGCCTGATCTACACCACGCCCTCGCACCAGTATCCGATGGGGTGCGTGCTGACGCTGGAGCGCAGGCTGGCGCTGATCGCCCAGGCGCGCGCGGCGGGCGCGCTCATCATCGAGGACGACTATGACAGCGAGTTCCGTCATGACGGTCCGCCGCTGGCGGCCATGCAGGGCCTGGCGCCGGATGCGCCCGTGCTCTATCTGGGCACCTTCAGCAAGACCATGTTCCCGGCGCTGCGCATCGGTTTCCTGGTGGCGCCGCCGTGGCTGGCTGAACCGTTGGCCGGGATGCGCGCGCAGTCCGCCGCGCGCGGCCGCGTCGCCGAGCAGCTGGCGCTGGCGGAGTTCCTGCGCAGCGGCCAGTTTGCGCTGCACCTGCGCCGCATGCGCCGCCTGTACCGGCAGCGGCGCGATGTGCTGGTGGCGTCGCTACAGCGGCACCTGGGGTCGATCGCGGAAGTGCATGGCGCGTCCGCCGGCATGCACCTGTCGCTGCGCTTCACCGGCGCCGCGCTGGACGCGGCCGGCATCAGCGCGCGCCTGCAGCAGCAGGGCATCGTGGCGCACACGCTGGGCATGCACGCCACGGCCGAACGCGGCCAGGCCTGGAACGGCCTGATGCTGGGCTACGCGCAGATTCCTGCGGAGCTGATCGATGGATTCGTGCAACGGCTGGCGGCGGTGATCCACCTGGCCGCTTATGAGGCGCGCCCGCTGCGCGTCGGAACGCGCAAGCGGGCGGCTTAGGAGGGAAATTCCAGCGCGCCGGGGCGCGCCGCATTGCTTAGAACACCGTGTCGAACTTCACGTACATCGAGCGGCCGTTCACGCCGAACGGGCAGGTCTCCCAGCAGTACTTGAAGCCCAGTTTCGGGAAGTCGCCGCCGTTGGTCCACTCGGACGGGTAGGTGTCGAACAGGTTGTTCACGCCGACCGACACGCTGGTCTTCTTGCTGAAGTTGTAGCGGCCGCTCGCGTCCACGATCCACTTCGCGTCCCAGGTCTGCAGCGGGCTGAAGCCTTCGCCCTGCACTTCGCCGTAGTAGTTGGCGCGGGTGTTCACGTTCCACTTACCGAAGGTGTAGTCGGCCGCGACCACGTGGTGCTTGCGCGGCTGGCCGCGTTCGATCAGCGTCACCTGCGCCTGGTTGAACAGCTGCGCTCCGCTCAGCAGGCTCGATGGCGAATGGCGCTTGGTCACTTCGGTCTTGTTGAAGCCCAGCTGGCCGGACAGCACCAGGGTGGAGGCGTCGAAGCGGGTGGTGTGGTCTGCCACGATGTCCAGGCCGCGGGTCTGGGTGTCGACCGCGTTGGTGAAGAACTGCGCCTGGCCCACGCCCAGCGGATTCAGCACGTCGGCGATCGGGCCGCCGCCGGCTTCGGGCGAGATCTCGCTCGAGAACACGATGCGGTCCTTGATCTTGATCTGGTACACGTCCGCCGTCAGCGACATATTCTTGGCCGGACGCAGCACCATGCCGAAGCTGGCGTTGCGCGAGGTTTCTTCCTTCAGCGGCTTGATGCCGAGCTTGGTGGTGACGTTGCTGCCTTCACGCGCTGTCAGGGTCTCGGTCAGCTGGCCGGCCTGGTTCAGGTTGGTCGACACGGAGCTGTAGAACTTCTGCTGCACGCCCGGCGCGCGGAAGCCGGACGACACGCTGCCGCGCAGGCCGAATTCCTTGGTCGGGTCCCAGCGCGCGCTGAATTTGCCGGTGGTGGTGTTGCCGAAGTCAGAGTATTTCTCGTAACGCACCGCGCCGGCCAGCAGCAGTTCCTTGAACGGACGGTATTCGGCGTCCAGGAACAGCGCGATGTTGTGGCGGCCTTCGTCCACGGCCGTGGCCGGGGTGTAGCCGGGGAAGCCCTGCGTGCCCGCTGCCGCCCTGTTTTCGTTCGGTTTCGTAGGGTCGAAGTTCTGATTCCCGATGATGATGGCCGGGTTGTTGGTGCGGCCGTACTGGTAGGACACCGGATCGCCCGCGACGATTTCGTAATTGTCCTGGCGGTACTCGAAGCCGGTGGCCAGGAAGATCTCTTCGCCGCCCAGCTTGACCGGGCCCTTGACGTCGGCGTTGAAGGTGGTCTGGTTGAATTTCAGCTTGCCGGTGTCGGCTTCGAACGGCGATTCGGCGTAGATGCCGCCGCCCGGTTTCGGCTCGTACCAATAGGAGATGTTGATGGTCTGCTTCTCGTGGAAGGCCAGCTCGCTCATGCCATGGTTGATGCTGACGTCGGCCTTCCAGTCGTTGGCCAGGTCGCGGCGGTAGCCGAAGGCGTAGGAGCCGTCCTTGACGGTGGTGCGGATGTTGGGCAGGAAGCCTTCCGGATACACGGAAGGCACGTTGCGGCCGTCGCCCTTGGAGCGGTAGAAGCCGGACGAATCGCCCTTGCGCTTGGAGAAGCCGCCGAAGGCGTAGAACTCGCTGGACTTGTCGATCGGCAGGGCCGCATTCCACCATGCGTACGCGTCTTTGGCGTCGCTGTCGCCGATGCGCTGGGTCACGCGCGGCGGGTTCACGCGCAGCGAATCGACGCCGGCGCGGTTGGTTTCGTCACGCTTGCGCGCTTCCACCGACAGGTTGATGAAGCCGCCGTTCTCGCCCAGCGCCCAGCCGCGGTTCACGCTGCCGGACATCATGTCGCCGTCGCCTTCCTTGGTGGTGCCCAGCTGGCCGCTGACCGCGGTCTCGTTGACGTTCGACTTCAGCACGATGTTGATCACGCCGGCGATCGCGTCCGAGCCGTATTGGGCGGCGGCGCCGTCACGCAGCACTTCGATGTGGTGGATGGCCGACAGCGGAATGGCGTTGATGTCGGTACCGGCCGAGCCGCGTCCGATGGTTTGCTGCACGTTCACCAGCGCCTGCTGGTGGCGGCGCTTGCCGTTCACCAGCACCAGCAGCTGGTCCGGGCCGAGCGAGCGCAAGGTGGCCGGACGAATAATGTCGGTACCGTCGCTGATGAAGGTGGTGGAGAAGTTGAACGACGGGTCCAGCGTCTGCAGCAGCTTGCCCAGTTCCAGCGGACCGGCCGATTGCATGTCCTTCATGTTGATCAGGCCGACCGGCGACGAGGTGTCCAGCGCGGTCTTGGCGGTCGAGCGCGAACCCAGCACGACCACGGTCTGCTGCTCGTCGGCCGCTGCGGCGGGGGCGGCGGCGGTCTGGGCATGGGCTTGGGAGGCGGCCAGCAGGACGGCGCTGGCAAGAAGGGTGCGTTTGAAGCGGATAGGCGAAGCCTGGCGTGCTGCTATCTTCATGTAAGGTCCATTCTCTCTCGTTATTAGTGGGCGCGGTGAGCTGGTAAGCCCCGGCGGTGCGAAAATACTAACGCGCACGATTGAGTGGACCAAGAATTAATGCATTGTTTCGGTGCATTTCCGATGCAGCTGTTGTAAAAACGAATAATCTTTATTTTTTCGCGTGATTTCTTAGAAGAAATATCGTAATGTTGTCCCCTGGGCGGAAATTCTGCCAATCTATTGCTGATCGAGCATCCAGCCTTTCAGCCCGTCCACCCACGTCTTGGCCCGCAAATTGAGCCGGTTCTTGATGGCCCCCGCGCGTTCGTACAGCACGCTGAAGTCGATCTGCGGCGATTGCTTGAAGGCCAGCACGACGATATTGGCGTCATGCACCTCGGGCAGCCACACCACCGCGTCGAACACCAGTTCCATGGCCTGCAGATTCTTGTCGTAGTTGCTGAACTCGCCGAACACATTGGTAGTCATGATGCCGTTTTCGCCCAGGCAGTCGAAGCAGGCCTGGTAGAACTCGGGCGTGTCGAGCACCGGGCCGCGCGCATCCTCGTCGTACAGGTCCACCTGCAGGATGTCGACGCTGCCGTGGTTGGCCGGGTCCATCACGAAATCGAGCGCGTTCATTTCCACCACATTCAGGCGGCCGTCGTTGGGCGGCAGGCCGAACAGCGCCTGGCAGATGGCGATCACGTTGGGATTGAGTTCCACGGCGGTCACCTTGGCGTCCGGGAAGCGCCGGTAGCAGAACTTGGTCAGCGCGGCGCTGCCCAGGCCCAGCTGCACGATATGGCGCGGCTGGTCCTGGAACAGCATCCACATCATCATCATCTGCACGTATTCCAGCTCGATGGCGTCGGGCTTGGCTATGCGCATGGCGCCCTGCACCCAGGACGTGCCCAGGTGCAGCGAGCGCACGCCCTGGAATTCGGTGATGGTAGCCGGCGGGTGGCCGGGCTGGTCGTAGCGGGCGGAGGTGGGAAGCGATGTCATCCCGTTAGTTTACCAGCCGTCCAGCCGCGCCGCACGCCAGCCGTCGGCGGTCCCGTCCTGTTCGCGGCGGCGCTGCGCCAGCCGGGCCAGCAAGGCCAGCCCGCCGATCAGCATGCCGTACGTGGCCGGCTCGGGTACCGCCAGCACGTTCACCGTGCCGGCGTACACCGCGTTGATCGGCAGGCCGCTGCCGCCGCCGGCCGGCCCGGCCCAGCCGTTGACCGTGATCTGCAGGATGCCCAGCGCGTCCGCGTGGTAGACCGCCGCCATTTCCACCAGGCCGCCGTTGTTGCTGGTAATGGTCATCGGTTCGAAGCCCAGCATCACGCTGGTCAGGTCGATATTGGTGGCGTCCAGGCCGATGGTGATCAGGCTGGCGTCCACAAAGGAGAAGCCGACGCCGGGCGTGAAGGTGATGGTGTCGGTGAAGGCGCCGGACTGCATGTGGGTGACCGAATAGGCGCCGGTCTGCAGCGGCGGCGAACCGTTCAGGGCGAAGCTGGCGTTGACGTTCTCGGCAGCGGCGTGGCTGCAGGCGGCGGCCAGCACGGCGGCGGCCAGGTAGTTGAGCAGTTTCATGTCGGATCTCCATTGAAGTCAGCAGGGGTGGCGCAACAGCTGAGTTCAAGTTAGCCGAAACTGCAATATTATCTAATAATTATTCTTAATTAAAAGTTACATCGTATAGCTGAGCTATATCATGTACAGCTCGCTTGCAGCGGCAGGATCAAGGTCACGCTGAGCCCGCCGCCGTCGCGGTTGGCGAGCGTGATGCGGCCGCCGTGCGCTTCGGCGATTTCGCGCGCCAGCGCCAGGCCCAGGCCGGTGCCGCTGCGCTTGGTGGAGTAGAACGGCACCAGCGCGTTGGCCAGCACCGCGTCGCTCATGCCGGGGCCGCGATCCTGCACCTCGATGCGCACCATGCCCTGTACGCGCCGCACCGCCAGGCTGACGCCGTCCGCCGGCGAGCCGGATTCGTGCGCATTTTTCAGCAGGTTCAGCAGCGCCTGCTCCATCTGCGCGCCGTCGAAGCAGGCCGCCTCCTGCGGCGGTTCGCCGGCCAGCGTGAAGTCCGCCTGGTCCTTGAGCTGGGCGATGAAGGCCGGCCACTGGTGCTCCTCCAGGCGCGGCGTGGGCAGCTTGGCGAAGCGGGCGTAGCCGAGGATAAAGGTTTCCAGGTGGCGCGTGCGTTCCTCGATGGTGGCCAGGATTTGCGGCAGGCGCTCGGTCTGGCCGCGCCGCACCAGCTCGGCGCCCGAGTGGGCCAGCGAGGTCAGCGGCGCCAGCGAATTGTTCAGCTCGTGGCTGATGACGCGGATCACTTTTTTCCAGGTCTGCACTTCCTGCCGGCGCAGCTCCAGGGTCAGCTGGCGCAGCAGCAGCAGTTCGTGCTTGCGCCCGTTCAGGTTGAAGCTGCGGCGGGCCAGGTGGTAGACCTCCTCGTCCTCGCCCTGGCCCTCGCCGGTGGTGAACAGGCCGTCGCCGCCGCGCGCCATGGCGTCCACCAGCGCCGGTGCGGCGTGCGCGAGGATGGCGTCCAGGCGGTGGCCTTCGAGGCGGCGGCCCTGGTGCAGCAGTTGCCGCGCTGCGATGTTGGCGTAGACGATGGGGCCGTCGTCGCTCACCAGCAGCATGGCCACCGGCGTGTTTTGCACCATGGTGTCGAGCAGCAGCTCGCGCTGTACCAGGCCGAGGCGCTGTTCGCGCAGCACCTGGCCCAGCTCGTTGTGCGCGCCCACCAGGTCGCTCAGCTCGTCGTTCTGCGGCCAGTGCAGGCTGAAGGAAAAATCGCCGTCCTTGTAGCTGGTGACGGTGCCGGTGAGGGCGCGGAACAGCGACAGCATGTGTTCCAGCTGCGCGCGGATGGTGATGATGGCGATCGGGATCACCGCCAGCAGGCAGATGCCCACCACCAGCGTGGGCTGGTCCGGCAGCAGGCGCGTGAGCGCCAGCGCGATCAGGATGCCCAAGGTGAGCAGGGTGCCCACCAGCGCCGACCAGCGCGTGAGCAAGGACAGCCGGATGCCCAGCTTGCGCTTCATGCGCGGGCGATGCCGAGCCGCTCCATGCGGCGGTACAGCGCCTGGCGCGACAGGCCCAGTTCGGCGGCCGCCTGCGCCACCACGCCGTGCGCGCGCTGCAGCGCCTGCGCGATGGCGTCGCGGTCCGGCTCGGCGTCGGCAGCGGCGGCCGAGGCCAGCGCCGCCGGCGCCAGCGCGGCGGCGGGCAGGCCGAGGTCGGCCGCCGTGATGACCTCGCCGCCGGCCAGCAGGCAGGCGCGCTGCATCACATTCTTCAGTTCGCGCACATTGCCGGGCCAGGGGTGCGCCTGCAGCACCGCCTGGGCGCGCGCGTCCAGCGTCTTGCGCCCGTCCAGGAAGTGCAGGGCCAGCGGCAGGATGTCGGCCGGCCGCCCGGCCAGCGGCGGCAGGTTCAGCTCGATCACGTTCAAGCGGTAGAACAGGTCCTCGCGGAAGGTGCCGGCCCGTATCATGGCCTGCAGGTCGGCATTGGTGGCGCTGATCACGCGCACCCGCACCTGCCGTTCGCGGTTCGACCCGAGCCGCTCGAAGCGCCCGGTTTCCAGCACGCGCAGCAGCTTCATCTGCCCGGCCAGCGGTAGGTTGCCGATCTCGTCCAGGAACAGGGTGCCGCCGTCGGCCGCCTCGAACTTGCCCTCGCGCGCCTTGGAGGCGCCGGTGTAGGCGCCGGCGTCCGCGCCGAACAATTCTGCCTCGATCAGCTCGGCGGGCAGGGCGCCGCAGTTGAGCACCACGAAGGGCCCGTCGCGCACCGCCGAGTTGGCCTGGATGATTTCCGCGATGCGTTCCTTGCCGGTGCCGTTCGGCCCGCTGATCAGCACCGGCACGTCCGATTTCGCCACCTGGCAGGCCAGGTGGATCACGCGTTCGGTGGCCGGGTCCTGCCACACCATGCCGCGCAGCTCGTGCTTTTCCAGGTCGCGCCGCTGCCGCAGGTCGCTCTGCATGCGCTGCGACAGGGCGCGGTTGGCCTGGCCCAGTTCGATCAGGTTGGTGACGGTGGCGATCAGGCGGTTGTCGTCCCACGGCTTGGCCAGGTAGTCGGCTGCGCCGGCCTTGATCAGGTCGACCGCCGCGTCCAGGTGGGTCCAGGCGGTCAGCAGGATCACCGGCAGGTCCGGATGGCGCTTGCGGATGGCGCGGAACAGCGCCACGCCTTCCTCGCCGGAAGTGGTGTCGGCCGTGAAGTTCATGTCCTGGATCACCAGGTCGATGCTGGCGCTGCGCTGCTCCAGCAGGGCCAGGCCTTCCTCGGGGGAGGCGGCGCGCAGCGCGTCGATGTCGTGCAGCGAAAACAGGACTTCGAGCGCGACGGCGATGGCGGCGTTGTCGTCGATTATCAGTACGGTAGGCATCCCGCCAGCATAGCCTAAAACAGCCCGCACGGGCGAGCCGGGGACAGGGACGGGATCAGGCGTTTTTGCCCAGCGCGGTGACTATCATCCCGCGCGCGCCCTGCAGCACCTGGGCCGACAGCTCCGGCCTGGCCTTCACGGTGGCGCGCGCGATCGACAGGGCGCCCACCATGGCGGCCACCACGCCCATGGCCGTGCCCAACGCGTCCACGCCGGGATTGGCGGCGGCGATGCGGCGCTCGAACGCGCGCACCAGCACCATGTAGCCTTCGCTGAAGGCGGCGCTGGCGGCCGTGTCCTGGCGGCCGATCTCGCTGGCGGCGGCGGCCATGGCGCAGTGCTCGGCGTAGTCCTCGCCTTCGCAGACGGTCAGGTAGCCGGCCAGGAATTTGTCCAGGTCCGGTTCGCCATCGACGGTGCCGGTCAGCAGTTTGGCGTTGCCTTGCTCCAGGCTCCACGCCAGCGCTTCGGCGGCCAGCGCTTCCTTGGACGGGAAGTGCGCGTACAGCGCGCCGTGCGTCAGGCCGGCGGCCCGGCTGATCTCGGCGACACCCACCCCGTCTATTCCTTTCTGTCGAAACAGGCGGCTTGCCGCCTCCACCAGCGCGGCGCGGTTTTCTTCGGCCTTTTCCTTCGAGATTTTCATGATGCGCTCCTTGCGGCTTATTTTCGCACACTTTGGTTGTGGTCACAATTAAAGTTGGCGGGCGGCGGAAAGGCCGACAAGGAAAGAAAAATCTCTGCTTGACTTTAATAATTGCGACCACTACTATTAATTCATTGATTGCGGTCGCAATCTTAAAACCACTGGAGCTCTCATCATGAACATCAAAAATTCCGTCGCTTTCGTTACCGGTGCAAACCGTGGCCTTGGCCTGGCCTTCGCTAAAGAACTGGTGGCGCGCGGCGCCGCCAAAGTCTATGCAGGCGTTCGCAATCCGGAAGGCGTCGATATTCCCGGCGTGACCGCGATCCGCCTCGATGTGAGCGACCCGGCGTCGGTGGCTGCGGCGGTGGCGCAGGCGGGCGACGTGACGCTGGTGGTCAACAATGCCGGTATCGCCCGCGTGCTGCCGTCGATGCTGGAGCCGGGGCTGGTGGATATGGCGCGCGAAATCTTCGAGACCAATTACTACGGCGTGATGCACGTCAGCCTGGCCTTCGCGCCGGTGCTGAAGGCCAACGGCGGCGGCGCCATCGTCAACGTGCTGTCGGACGCGGCCTGGATTGCCAGCCCCTTCCTGTCGGCCTACTCGGCGTCCAAGGCGGCCGCGTGGAGCTTCACCAATTCGCTGCGGCGCGAGTTGGCGGCGCAGGGCACCAGCGTGCAGGGCCTGCACGTGGGCTTCATCGATACCGACCTGACGCAAGGCTTCGACGTGCCGAAAGTACAGCCGTCGGAGGTGGCGATCCAGTCGCTGGACGGGGTGGAGGCGGGCCGGCAGGAAGTGCTGGCCGACCAGGGCACGCGCGCCATCAAGGCGGGCCTGTCCGCCGAGGGCGCGCCTTACCTGGCCGTGGCTTAGCTTCCACTTTGCTTCTTATGCGCTGCGGGTGGCCATGGCCGGCGAGATCGAGGCCGCGCGCCAGGCCGGCCCGTACACGGCGAGGATGCCCAGCGCCCAGAACACGCCGGCGCCGGCCAGCATGTAGCCGGCCGGCAGGCGCGCCATTTCCAGCTTGCTCACCAGTAGCTGGTTCAGGCCCAGCGCCAGCAGCACCCCCGCCGTCACGCCCACGCTGGTGATGAGGATGTTCTCCGTGATGAAGTAGCGCAGGATGTCGATCCGCCGCGCACCCAGCGCGCGCCGCACGCCGATCTGCTTGCGGCGCTGCGTCACCCACAGGCTGGCCATGCCGACGATGCCGCTGGCGGTGATCAGCAGCAGCAGGCCGCTGACCGTGATCAGCATCCACGCCAGGCCGACGTCGGCGCGGTAGCGGTCCTTGCGGTCGCCTTCCAGCGTCTTCGATTTGACCACCAGCTGGTTGTTGCTGGCCTTGCGCAGCGCTTCCTCGGCTTCCTTCATCACGCGGTCGCGCTGGCCCGGCTCGGCGCGCACCGTGTACATGGAGTAGTTGTCGCCGGTCAGGCGCACCGGCACGATGGTGCTGATCTCGCCGGTGATATCGACCTGTCCCCCGGGCGATTGCAGGCGTTCCACCACGCCCACCACGCGCACCGGCCGGCCTTCCGGGCCGATGCCCATGTAGAAGGTCTTGCCCACGTAGCTGGTGGCGTCCGGCCAGGCCTTCTGGCCCAGCGCCTTGGTGATGATGATGAGGCTGGGCTGATCCTTGCTGGTGTTCTGGTCGATCTCCATCACGTCGGCGGCGTTGAAGTCGCGTCCCTCGATCAGCTTCAGGCCCCAGGTCTTCACCAGCGAATCGGGCGAGATGTAGTAGGAGGTGTTGGCGGTTTCCTTGTCCTGCTTCTGGCTCACCACGAAGCTGTTGTAGCTGCCGGAGCGCGACAGCGGCACCTGGCTCACGTCGGCCACCGACAGCACGCCCGGCACCGCGCGCAGCGTGGCCGCCTGCGCTTTCTGAATGGCCAGCTGCTCCTCGTGGCCGCTCTCGCGCAGGCTGCGCGCCTGCAGGTGGAAGATGTCGTTCTCGGCCACCACGCCGGTCGGGCGCGCCGCCACCGCCTGGCGGATGTTTACGATGTGCAGCGCGTTGGCCAGGATGGCCAGGCTGAGCGCAACCTGCACCGCCACCAGGATAGGGCCGGTCTTGTTGCGCATCAGCGCGGAGAGGATGGGACGGATTTCCATGGTTGTCCTCATTGGGATTTAAGTTGCAGGGCCGGCGTCACCTGGCAGGCGCGCCAGGTCGGCAGCAGGCCGGCCAGCACGGCGGAGGCCACCGCCATCAGGAAGGTCGAGCCCATCATGATCCAGTCCATGTGCGCCACCACAGTGAGCTGCTTGGACTGCATGGCGAGCAGGGCCAGCGCGCCGAAGGCCAGCAGCAGGCCCAGGATGCCGCCGGCCAGGCCGACCACCGTGGTCTCGATCAGGAACTGGCTGAAGATCTCTTTGCGCGAGGCGCCCAGTGCGCGGCGGATGCCCACTTCCGGCGCGCGCACCGAGAACTTGGCCAGCAGCAGGCCGATGGTGTTCACCAGGCACAGTACCAGGAAGCCGAACGCCAGCCAAGCCGACAGCTTGTTGTCGTTGCCCACCACTTTCAGGAATTCCAGCCACTCGCCGACGTTGTACAGCTGGGTGGGCGCGTTGCGTTTCAGGCGGCCCAGCTTGTGCTGCTCGGCGGCGTAGGCGTCCAGCCAGTTCTTCAGGGCCGGGCGGTCGGCGGCCGAGTGCATTTCGATCCAGCCCTGGATCCACGTGCATTCGGACTTGAGCAGCGCATCGAAGCCGGGGTCGCGGTAGGCGCTGCAGCTCATGCTGCCGTTGTGGCCGTACTGGTGGCGGATGGCGGTGGCGAACGGGATGTAGAACTCGTCCTCGCTGCCGAAGGCGCCGGGGCCGCCGATGATGCGCACATAGCGCGGCACCGGGTCCCAGGTGTCGTACACGCCGGTGATCTGGTACTCGAAGCCCATCAGCGTCACGCGCTGGCCCACCGGGTCGGCGTCGCCGTACAGCTTTTCCGACAGTTTGCGGCTCAATACCACCACGTCCGCGCCGGCCGCGTCGTGCGCTTCGCTCCAGGCCTGGCCGTACAGGAACGGCACCTCGAACATGGCGAAGAAGTCGCGTGTCGGCGCCAGGCCGGCCGCGTTGAACACGTTCAGGTCCTTGCGCGCCGGCTCGATGGGGCCGGCCACGCCGTACATCACGGTGCGGCGGTCGCCCTGCTTGCTGGCGGCGATGTTGGCCGCGTCGATATAGGACAGCTGGCGGTCGTTCGGCTTGTCGCCCGGGGTGTAGCCCTGCAGCGGACCGTTGTCCAGCAGCGGCACGAACAGGCGCTCGCTCTTGGACGGGATCGGGTCGCCGGACATCACGTGCAGGATGGTCAGCGTGGCGATGCTGGCGGCCACGCCCACCGCCAGCGTGAGCACCATCAGCGCGGTCAGCGCCGGGTTGCGCCGCAGGCTGCGTATGCCGAGCAGGAAATAATATGAGAACATGCGCGCCTCCTTATGCCGACACCAGCGTGGGCGCCTTGCGCACCAGGTCCGACACCTGGCCGTCGATGATGTGCACATTGCGCTGCGAACGCACCGCCAGCTCCGGGTCGTGCGTCACCATCAGGATGGTGGTGCCCTGCGCGTTGATCTCTTCCAGCAGCTCCATCACGCCGCGCGCCATGGCCGTGTCCAGGTTGCCGGTCGGTTCGTCGGCCAGCAGCAGCTTGGGCGAGCCGGCCAGCGCGCGCGCGATCGCCACGCGCTGCTGCTGGCCGCCGGACAGTTCGGCCGGGTAGTGCCGCATGCGCGACGCCAGGCCCACCTTGGCCAGCGCGTCCTCGATGCGCTCCTTGCGCTCGGCCGCGTTGAAGCCGCGGTAGCGCAGCGGCACGTCCACGTTGTCGAACAGCGACAGGTCGGGTATCAGGTTGAAGCCCTGGAAGATGAAGCCCAGCTTCTCGTTGCGCAGGCGCGAACGGGCATTGTCGTCCAGGCCTCTGACGTTGGTGCCGTCCAGGACGTATTCGCCGTCGGTGAATTCCTCCAGCAGGCCGGCGATGTTCAGGAAGCTGGTCTTGCCGGAGCCGGACGGGCCGGTCACGGTGACGAACTCGCCCTGCTTGACGTTGATCTCGAAGCCGCGCAGTGCGTGGGTTTCGATCATGTGGGTGCGGTAAACTTTACTCAGGTTTTGCATGCGCAGCATGAGGGGCCTCTTGATGGTTGTATTGGTTCGATTGCGTTATTGGTTGATCGAGACGCGCTCGGCGTTCTCGAAAGTCTCGGTGCCTGCGACCACCACCTTGTCGCCCTGTTTCAGTCCACTCAGGATTTCCACCGCCGTGACGCTGGTGGCGCCCAGCTTGATCGGCGTGCGCACGGCCACGCCGTCGCGCAGCACGTAGGCGTAGCGGCCGCCCTCGGACTCCACGAAGGAGCCGCGCGGCAGCATCAGCACGTTCGGTTTTTCGTCGATCAGCAGGCGCGCGCTCACGCGCTGGCTCTGGCGCAGGCCTTCCGGCTGCTTGCCGTCGAAGCGCACCCGCGCCAGCACCTGGTTCTTCACCACCTCGGGCGACAGCGCGGACAGCTTGCCCATGGCCTTGCTGCCGCCCACCTGGATCTCGGCGCTCATGCCCAGGCCCAGGTCGGCCACATAGGTTTCCGGCACTTCCACTTCCACTTCCAGCGCGGACAGGTCCACCAGGGTCATCAGGGGCGCGTTGGCCGGCACCACGCTGCGGTTCGGCACCGACAGCGTGCCGATGAAACCGTCCACCGGGGCGCGCACGGTCAGCTCGTCCACCTTGCGCTGGGCGTTGGCCAGGTTCAGCTTCTGGCGCTCCAGCTGGGCCGACTTGGTTTTCAGCTCCAGCAGCACGTTGTCGTTTTCCAGTTCGGCAGCCTGCGCCGCGTGGCGCGAACGGACCTCGGCCGCCTGCAGCGCGTCCTTGGCCTTCTGGTAGTCGATCTTGGCCACCACGCCCTCGTTGGACACGCCGTCGTAGCGTTCCAGCGTGCGCTGCGCGGACAGGCGGTCGATCTCGGCGGTGTCGGCGTCGCGCCGGGCCAGCATCTTCTGCTTGCGCGCCAGGATCTGCTGGCGCGCCACTTCGGCCGCCAGTTCCTGGTAGGTGGCCTGCTCGCGTTTCAGTTCGTCGGTCAGGTCGGGCGACTCGAGGATGGCCAGCACGTCGCCCTTCTTCACGGTGGCGCCGGCGTGGGTCTTCAGGGTCACGGTGGAAGGGGAGGTGGAGTACAGCGTGGGGCTGACGGCGGCCACGATGCGGCCGTTGACGGCGGCGTCGCGTATCAGCGTGCCGCGCGTGACATCGGCGATGCGCAGCCGCGCCGCGCTCACCGAATGGCTGCTGCCGGCCCAATTGCCGTACAGGACCGCGCCGCCGGCCACCACCGCCACGGCCACCGCCAGCGCGATCAGTTTGCGCTTCAGGTGCTGCCCGGCCGGTGGCGCGATGACGGTGTCTTGATGGGAGGTGTCTCGGATCATGGTGTGTGCTTGTGAAAAATGTAAGCACGTCAATGCAGAAAGCATGCCAGCCCGCTGCGGCAGCTAAGTGCTTGATTTCGCAGGGCAGGACGGGGCGTGTCCGCTGTCCGGCTGTCCGTCCTTGTCCGGGGCGGACAGGCGGGCCGTGCGGTGCATGATTGCGTTAAACATGCGTATCTTTCCTGCAACCATGACGCTCTATTGGATACGCTGTAACGCACTGTATCCAAGCTGGAAACTAGAAATGGTTGCGTATAACATTCGATGTTAGAAAATGTTGACAAGCTCGCCGAAACGCTCCTACACTGATAAAAGCAGCATCGAAAAACACCAGGAGACAAAGATGATCAAGCAGCACGGAAAGCACGCCGCCCAGGCGCGCAAGCAGGTGGTATTGGGTCTGACGGTTATGGCCAGCGTTATCGCGCAGGCCTATGCACAGGAGGCGGCCACGGCGCCGGCGCCTGCCCCCGAAGCGGTACAGGACAGCGGCGCGCCGCTGCAAACCGTGAAAGTGACGGGTTTCCGCAACAGCTTGATCTCTTCCGCCAAGGATAAGAAGGAATCCGTCGGCTTCCAGGATTCGATCAACGCCGAAGACCTGGGCAAATTCCCGGACAAGAACATCGCCGAATCGCTGGCCCGCGTGCCGGGCGTGGGCGTGAGCCGCGACGTGACGGGCGAGGGCATGACGATCCAGATCCGCGGCCTGGGTTCCTCGTTCACCAAAATCCTGCTGAACAACTCGCCGGTCGCCGTGGCCTCGTCCGGCCCGATCGACGGCGCCAACACCAACCGCGAGGTCGACCTCGACCTGCTGCCGACCGACCTGTTCACCAAGCTCACCGTCAGCAAGAGCCCGACCGCAGGCCAGATCGAAGGCGGCGCCGCCGGCGTGGTCAACCTGCGCAGCGCGCGCCCGTTCGACAAGGAAGGCCGCCAGACCTCCATCAGCCTGACCGGCACCAAGCAGCAGATCGCCGACAAGGCCGGCGCGCGCGGCACCGCCATCTGGTCCAATACCTGGGAAGGCAAGTACGGTATCCTGGGCGGCATTTCGCTGTCGCGCCAGGAAGCCCGCACCACCGGCTTTGAAACCGTCGGCTGGACCAACCCCAACCTGACCGCCGCGCAAAGCAGCTCGCCGACCCGCAACAACACCGGCGGCGGCAACTGGACCATCCCGGCCACCGTGCCGGCCAATGCCGGCAACGGCCTGGTGGCCGGCACCGTGATCGACCAGGCATTCCTGCTGGCGAAAAATCCGGGCCTGACCATCCAGCAGATCGACAATGCGATCGTGCCGCGCCTGGGCCGCACCATGGAATACTACGGCACCAAGGACAAGATTTCCGCCGTGCTGTCGGGCGAATACCGTCCGACCGAAAACCTGCACTTCTACGTCGACACCATGTACAGCAAGAAGGACGACGACATGCAGCGCAATGCCTACACCTGGGCCGTGCGTAACAATGCGTCGATTCCGCTCAACATGCAGGTCGATAAGACCGATTGCGCCAATGGCTGCACGGTCACCTCCGGCACCTTCGCCAACGCGCTGAACTTCATCGAGTTCGGCCCGCGCCGCGACAAGGTCGACCTGCTGGGCATCAACCCCGGCGCCGAATGGAAGATCACGCCGAAGCTGGTGCTGGACGTAGCGGGTAACTACAACCGCAGCCGCTTCACGCACGAAGCACCCACCGTGATGCCGATGACGGCGCCGAACAGCGGCAACACCATCACCTACGCCAACAACGGCGGCGTGCCGTCGATCGTCTCGAACCTGGACCTGAGCAACCCGGCCAGCTACCAGTGGGTGGGCGGCCGCGTCAACATCCAGAACGAGCTGCGCCAGACGGAAACCAAGGGCTTCCACACCAACCTGGCATGGGGCGACAAGAAGCTGACCATCAAGGGCGGCTTCGCCTGGGACGACATCGACCGCCAGATCCGCGCGCAGGACAACTCCGCTGCATGGCAGGCTGCCGTCTGCGGCAACAACCCGACCGTGTTCCTGCAAGGCCCGAACGGCGCGCCGCCATGCAACGGCGCCAGCACGCCGGGCGCCAGCGCTGCGGCACTGTACCCGGGCTACGGCACCGGCTACACGGCAGGCCAGTCGGCGCCGCTGACTTACCAGGGTTCGCTGATCACCAACGCCGCGCTGCCGGGCTACCTGGTGCCCGGCCCGTACGGCAATCTGGCGCTGGACTGGGACCGCTTCCGCAAGGACTCGAACTACGACTACTACAACAGCACCGCGCCGGATTCGGGTGCATCGTCCACCGGCGCCAGCGCCGGCTACATCCGCGAGAAGTCGAAGGGCGTGTACATGGAAGCGAGCGGCGAACTGGCTCCGGCCGGCTTCAACACGCGCTGGAACGCGGGCGTACGTTACGTGCGCACCAACCAGCAAGTGGGTGCGCTCAATTCGCAGTCCGATCCGCGCAATGCCAACCTGCCTCTGAACGGCAGCAAGTACCCGAACATCAGCGCATGGGTGTACCAGAACACGGACTACAGCAACGTGCTGCCATCCGCTACGGTTGCCGTCGACGTGCGCAAGGACATGGTGTTCCGCGCCGCCGCATCGCGCAGCATGACCCGCGTCGATCCGAACGCGCTGCGCCCGGGCATCAACTTCTCCGGCGTGTCGGCCGACACCGGCACCATGGGCAACCCGGCACTGAAGCCTTACTTGTCGGATAATATCGACCTGGGCCTCGACTGGTACACCGGCCGTGAAGGCTACGTCTCGGTTACCGGCTTCCAGAAGCGTGTCAACGGCTTCACGGTGCAGGAGAACATCAGCATGCCGTTCAGCGCGCTGGCGCAGTACGGCATCAACTACGGCACGCTGATCCCGACCCAGCAGCAGGCGATCGACTCGCGCGGCGGCCCCGACGTGGCGCAGGTCGTGATGACCCGTCCGCGCAACGCCGACGGCATCCTGCGCATCCGAGGCCTGGAACTGGGCTGGGTGCAGCCGCTCGACAAACTGCTGCCGATCAAGGGTTTCGGCTTCAACGAAACGCTGACGCTGATCAACCAGAAGGCCAGCGGCGAAGGCTCCAGCGGCTTCATCGCGCTGGGTGTGCCGAAGAAGACCAACAACTTCAGCGTGTACTACGAGAACCACGGCTACATGGCGCGCTTCATGCACACCTACTCGCAGGGCAGCCAGGTGGCCACGGCGAACCAGAGCGGCATCACGCAAGCTGCGCTGTTCGGCGACACGTACAAGCAGTGGGACTTCTCGTCCGCCATCGAACTGGACCAGGTGTTCGATCGCGAAGGCTGGCCATCGCTGACCTTCGACATCGTGAACCTGAACAAGGCCAAGCGCCGTGGCTACTTCCAGTTCTCCAACGCCACCATGTCCCAGTACGATCCGGGCCGCACCTTCGCAGTCGGCCTGCGCATGAAGTTCTAAACGAAAGGGCCGCATGAACCTTCGCTTCCCCAAGCGATGGCGGCCCGCTGCAACCCTGGCGGCGATGCTCCTCGCATCGCCCGCCATGGCCGCAGCGGCCGATGCGCCCGTGCCGCAGTTGCGCAAGCAGGGCACGGCCGTGCAGCTCATCGTAGACAACAAACCCTTCCTCGTGCTCGGCGGCGAACTGCACAATTCCAACGCCTCCAGCCTCCCCTATCTCGAAAAACTGTGGCAACCGCTGAAAGAGGCGGGCGTCAACACCGTGCTGGCCCCGGTTGAATGGGACCAGATCGAAGCGTATGAAGGCCGCTTCGACTTCACCGTGCTGGATGGCATGCTAAAGCAGGCGCGCGCCAGCAACAGCCGCCTGATCCTGCTGTGGTTCGGCGCATGGAAGAACTCCATGTCCACCTATATGCCGCCGTTCGTCAAGCGCGACCAGCAGCGTTTCCCGCGCGCCCGCAACCGGGACGGCCAGGCGCAGGACATTCTTTCGCCGTTCAGCGCCGCCACGCTGAAGGCCGACGCGGCGGCCTTTGCCGCCGTCATGGCGCACCTGAAGCAGGTGGACCCGCAACGCACCGTGCTGATGGTGCAGGTTGAAAACGAAATCGGCATGCTGCCGGACGTGCGCGACTACAGCGCGCCGGCCAACGCGGCCTTCGCCGGCCCGGTGCCGGCGCAGCTGACGGCCTACCTGGCCGCCAACCGCGCCGCCTTGCACCCCATGGTGCGCAAGCTGTGGGAAGGCCATGGCAGCCGCAGCGCCGGCAGCTGGGGCGAGGTGTTCGGCGACTCCATCGAGGCGCAGGAGGTGTTCCAGGCCTGGTATTACGCGGTCTTCACCAACGGGCTGGCGGCGGCGGGCAAGGCGGCCTACGGCTTGCCGATGTTCGTCAACGTGGCGCTGAACCGGCCCGGCAAGAAGCCCGGCGAGTATCCGAGCGCGGGCCCGCTGCCACACCTGTTCGACATCTGGAAGGCGGGCGCGCCGGCGGTCGACATCCTGGCCATCGACACCTATTTCTCCAACTTCGCCGAATGGGCGCGCCAGTTCAAGCGGCCGGATAATCCGCTGTTCGTCCCCGAGGGCAACCGCATCGGTCGCCCGGAGCTGGGCGCCAACGCCTTCTTCTCCATCGGCGAACTGGATGCCATCGGCTACTCGCCGTTCGGCATCGAGGACATCGAGCGCTCGCCCAACGATCCGCTGCGCGGCGCCTACGCGCTGCTCCGGCAGATGACGCCGCTGATCATGCAATCGCAGGGCAAGGGCGTGATGCGCGGCTTCAAGGCCAACGTGTCGTATGACGATGTGGTCGATCCCACCCCGGCCAAAGTGCTGCTGGGCGGCTACCAGCTCGAGGTGAGCCTGGCCAACCAGTGGGGCAAGACCGAAAGCCTGGAATATGAGGGGCGCGGCGGGCTGGTGATCCAGACCGGCGAGGACGAATTCGTCGTCGCGGGCAAAGGCATGACCGTCACCTTCCGCGATCCGGGCGGGCCGGCCACCACGGTCGGCATCGAGAAAGCCACCGAGGGCGGCTTCAAGGACGGCGCGTGGCAGGAAGGGCGCTGGATGAACGGCGACCAGACCCACCAGGGCCGCCATATCCGCCTCGATGGCGACCGCTGGTCGGTGCAGAAGGTCAAGCTCTACAAATTCCGCTGACGACGGGCATTGCATTCCCGGCAAACGACTCAGCTTGCCAGGAATTCAATCACTCTTGCTGCCGCCCTCATCGACCCTGCTCGCCCAGCGCGGCTTCGGTCCCGACATCGAAGCCAAAGCCGCGCAAGTCCACGCCTGGCTCGGCGACTACCTTGCCCACCCCGATGACTGCGGCCACGTTCTGGCCGATGGTCAACGCCCTCCGGGAGACGGCTTGGCCTTGACGGCCCCCCAGCGCAGCCACAGGCGGGTGAGGGCGTACATGATGAGCAGCATGCAGACCCAGGCCAGGTAGACCACCGGCAGCGACGGGTCGTAGCCGGCGGGCATGCGGGGCGCGGGGCCGTTGAAGTCGGGCGTGCCGCCGAAGCGCAGGTGGAAGTAGAGATTGCCCAGCAGGTGGATCAGCGCCACGTGCACCAGATAGAAGAACAGCGGCGTGCGGCCGAACAGCAGCAGCCAGGGCACCGGTTGCAGGCGCTCGAACAGGGCCAGCAGCGCCAGGCCGATGCTGCCGGTGACCAGCAGGTATTGCAGCGACGGCGGGTATTTGTGCACGCGCACGAAGGACATCAGGTCGACCATCCAGCCGCGCCCTTGCGCCGCCCATGGCCCCGGGTCGCCGTACACATTCATCGCGCGCAGCAGCAGGAAGGCCAGCATCAGCGCGGCGGCGGCCATCCACAGCCGCCGCTGGCGCTGGCCGGCCGGCACGGCGGGGCTGAACAGCGGCCCGCTGGCGTAGCCGGCGGCAATCAATCCCAGCCATGGCAGCAGCGGGTAGGCGACCACGATGCCGAAGCCGTCCATCAGCGGCCGGTAGCCGCGCTCGTGCAGGGCGAACCACAGCGGGCCGCCGGGGTGCCAGCCGTCCAGCGCGTTGTGGCCGCAGATCAGCAGCGCGGCGATGCCGGCGATGGCCAGGTGCGGCAGCCAGATCAGCGCGGCCAGCACCAGCATGCCCATGCCGAGCGCCCAGATCACTTGCAGGACGATGACGCTGTAGCCGAATTGCCAGCTGAAGCTGACCCAGGTGGCCTCCAGCACCACCAGCAGCGCGCCGCGGGTGGCGAGGTAGCGCGACAGCGCGCGCCGGTCGCCGCTGCCATGGATGCTGCCGCGCAGCCAGGCCGAGGTGCCGGCCAGGAATACGAACACGGTGGCGCACAGGTGGGTGATCCAGCGCGTCCAGTACCAGGCCGGCGTGGTGGCGGCAAGGTCTTCCGGCTGGAACAGCGCCGGGCCAAAGAAGTCGCGCGTGTGGTCGAGCGCCATCAGAACAATGACCAGGCCGCGCAGCATGTCGATCGAGGCGAGGCGGGTCTTCGCGTTCATGGCAGTCTCCTTGGCGTGGATGCTGGCGGGTTACGGCAGTGTGCTGCGTGCCTAGTCTTGTTTGAGGGGCTTGTTTTTGTCAATCACTTCGCGGCAGTCGCCCTTGATGATGGCGTTGTCGTAATTGGTCCAGCCGTAGCTGTCCACGTAGCGCTTGTGCTGCTTGAATTTCGGGCTCAGGAAGCTCCACTCGAGCCGCTCGCCCTGGTAGCGGATGTCGCCCATGTCGAGCAGCGTGTGGAACATGTTTTCCGTCGCCAGCCGCGCCTTCCTGTGCTTGACCAGCTGCTGCACCTTGCCCGGGTAGCGTTCCTGGTACTGGTCCGAGTACCAGACCAGCGCCGGCACGTGGAATTCGTATTGCGTGTTGTGGCCGTGGAAGGCCAGGCGGCAGCTGCCGTCGTACAGGGTCTGGCCGTGGTCGGACACATACAGCATGGACGCGGCCACCTGCTGCTCCTTCAGCGTGCCGATGATCTGCGCCAGGAACCAGTCGGTGTAGAGGATGGAGTTGTCGTAGCTGTTGTTGAGCTGCGGCTTGATCTTCAGGTCGGTGTAGGCCGGCTTGTCGACGCCGTACAGCGACGGCTGCCACTTGTCGAACTCCTTCGGGTGGCGCTGGCTGTAGTTCCAGTGGCTGCCCAGCGAGTGCAGCACGATCAGCTTTTTCGGCGCCGGGTCGGCCAGCGCGTGCTTGAGCGGGTCGAACAGGATCTGGTCGAAATTGGAGTTGTTGGTGAAGCCGCCCAGGTTCAGGAACTGGATCACGTCCGCCTCCTTGGCGAACACCGACACCGGCGTGTCGAACCGGCCGAAGGAGATCTGGTTCGACAGCCAGTAGGTCTTGAAGCCGGCCTCCTTGTAGGCGGTGATGAAGGATTTTTCGGCGAAGCCGTCCTTCAGGCTTTGCATGGCGGGCTTGCGCGAAATGATGACCGGCACCGACAGCCGCGTGGCCGATACGGCCGTGATGACGTCGCGCAGCGTCACCAGGTTGGCTTCCTTGCTCAGCAGCGGATTGGTTTCGCGCGCGTAGCCGTTCAGGCTCCAGCGGTCGTAGCGCGACGATTCGCCCAGCACCACCACCACCACCTGCGGCTCGCCGTTGCCTTCGGCCTGGCGCGCCTGGAAGGTGAAGCTGCTGCTGGTGCGGCCCAGCTCGGCCAGATGCTGGCGCTCGTTGTAGAAGTCCACCCCGCGCCCCGCCAGGCCGAACGGCCAGGTGTTGCTGAAGGCGGCGAAGTCGACCGGCACCTTGGCCCACCAGGCCAGCGGCGCCAGCTTCCAGCCGGTGCGGGCGGCGGCCGATACGGCCCCGGTGGCGGACGCGCTGGCCGCTGCGTCTTCCTCTTCCGCGTCCTCCAGCTCGGCCGCGGCGCCGTCGCCGAAACCGGAGGCGGGCACGCTGGCCGGCGCGGCGGGCGCCGCCGCCACCTGCGCGGGCTTGCGGGCCGGCTTGCCGGTCACGCCGAACTCCCAGCCGTAGGCGGCCACGCAGGCCAGCGCCGCCACGATGCCCAGCGCCACCCAGCGCGAACTGTCGCTCCAGGCCAGTGCGCGCGTCTTGACCGCCACGTACCAGCCGGCGCCGAACCAGGCGATGGCGCCGGCCAGCACGGCCGCCATCAGGTACACCGTGCGCCCCAGGAATTCCATGGCTTCCTTGGGGCTGGTCTCGGCAATGATGCCCAGGTGGTGGGTGGAAATGCCCTGCCCGTAGTAGACGATCAGGTAGACCTCGGTGGGCAGGGCCAGGAAGGCGGGCAGCAGCAGCCAGTGGAACCAGGCCGGGCGCTTGAACACGGCCCACACGGCCACCCAGGCCACCACTTCCATGCCCAGCGTCTGCCACGGCGCGTCCACCGGCTTGCCCAGCAGCAAGGGTACGAAGGGCACGGCCGACAGGGCCAGGTAGCTCAGCAGCAGGAAGGCCCGGGCGGCCGGGGAGCCGGCGGGTGGCGGGGCGGATGGGCGAAACAGAAGACGCATGACACGGGAAATAAAAAAAAGTCGCCCATTATCCGGCCCTTTGCCGCGCGCGGCGAGCGCTTTATGCGGCGGCCCGGCGTTGCCGGGCGCCCGGCCTCAGCAGAGCTGGCCGTGGAACGGGTCGCTGACGGTGCCGCTGCGGTAGTCGATGCCGCTGAAGGCGGCGTACTGCGCCAGCGTGCGCTCGCTGCCCAGGCCGTAGGCGCCGGGCAGGCCGTCGCCGCACAGCAGGCGCTTCAGGCGCTCTGCCGCGCGCACCGTCAGGTAGGCGCCGCTGAAGGCGCGCAGGCGGTCCACCTCGCCGTGCCAGTGGTGGCTGTCGTGCGGCGTGTTGGGCGCCTTATATAAATGGTACAGCGGCACGTGCAGCGGGTGGTAGATGTCCCAGCCGCGGGTCCAGGCGCGCACCGCCAGGCTTTGCTCTTCGCCGTGGAAATACAGATACGGGTCGTACGGCACCTCGTCGACGAAGCCGCCGTGGCAGAACACGAAGCCGCCGGCGATGTGGCAGGCCGGCACCGGGCGGTCGGTGAACAGGTGCTTGGCGATGAAGCGCAGCACCACGTCGCCGCCGGGCAGCAGCGGCGTGTCCGGGTGCGGCCGCAGCACCAGCACGGTCTTGCCCTCGGGCGGCGTGTAGTGCGGCGCGCCGTCCACCATGTCGAAGCGGTAGGGGTAAGTGCTCAGCACCGGCTTGGGCGCCAGTTCCAGCAGCTGGCCGTGCTGGCGCCGCAGCGACTCGTCCCAGCCCGGCTCGAAACAGGTGTGGGAGTCGACCTGCAGCAGGTACTGTTCGCCGTCGTACAGCGAGAAGGCCAGGTTGCGGGCCCAGCTCACCCCCAGCGTGTCCTGCACCTGCACGTGCACGTAGCGGATCAGGCCGGCGAACGGCAGCGCGGCGATGGCGGCGCGCTGGCTGGCATAATGCTGGTCCACCACGGCAAAGCGCAGCCGCTCCGGATGGGCGGCCTTGGCCACCGCCTCGTTGAGCGTGAAGAACAGCATGGGGTCCAAGTAGGACGCCAGGCTGACTAATATATTCTGGTTCGCCATGGTGGAAATGGTAACAGTTTCCCCACTGCACGTATGCTGCCGAAATGCCGCAGCGGCCGGGCCGGCGGCGGCGAAAGGGTTTGACTGGACTTGTTTACCAGTCTATACTCGCGAGTTCTCGATTTATTCTGCGCATCGTATACGCTTTTTGCAGGCCGCTCCTGGTGAGTGGCTGCTCGCGCCTTCGGTGCCGCCAGGTCGGGACTAGGTTTTAGCCCCCGGACGCCAGTCCGGGTTGTCAACGGTAGTAATTTTGTTGGATTAACAACGATGCCAACCATCAATCAATTGATTCGCAACCCACGCGTTTCGCTGCGCGTGAAGAGCAAATCGCCGGCGCTGGAAAACAGCCCGCAAAAACGTGGCGTTTGCACCCGTGTGTACACCACCACTCCTAAGAAGCCTAACTCGGCACTGCGTAAAGTCGCCAAAGTGCGTCTGACCAACGGTTTCGAAGTGATTTCGTACATCGGCGGCGAAGGCCACAACCTGCAAGAGCACAGCGTTGTTCTGCTGCGCGGCGGTCGTGTAAAAGACTTGCCGGGTGTGCGTTACCACATGGTTCGCGGTGCACTGGATACCCAGGGCGTTAAAGACCGTAAGCAAGCTCGCTCGAAGTACGGTACCAAGCGCGCTAAAGCAGGCAAGAAGTAATACCAAGTTTCGTTTAGTGGCAGCTAACTAAGTGAATGTATCGGTCGAACTGACCGAGTAAGTGGACCACTATGATGGTGATCCGCGAGCTGCGGAACATATCGCCGCAAGCTCAACTGAAGATTGAAAGGAATTGATATGCCACGTCGTCGTGAAGTACCCAAGCGCGAGATTCTGCCGGATCCAAAATTCGGCAACACCGATGTCGCCAAGTTTGTAAACGTGCTGATGCTGTCCGGTAAAAAATCGGTCGCAGAAAACATCATCTACGGTGCTTTCGAGCACATCGCTTCGAAATCCGGCAAAGATCCGCTGGAAGTGTTCGCTACCGCGATCAACAACGCCAAGCCGCTGGTTGAAGTGAAATCCCGTCGCGTTGGTGGTGCAAACTACCAGGTGCCGGTTGAAGTCCGCCCAGTGCGCCGCATGGCGCTGTCGATGCGCTGGCTGCGTGAAGCTGCCAACAAGCGCAGCGAAAAATCCATGCCACAACGCCTCGGCGGTGAGCTGATGGAAGCGGCCGAAGGCCGTGGCGGTGCAATGAAGAAGCGTGACGAAGTGCACCGTATGGCTGAAGCGAACAAGGCGTTCTCGCACTTCCGCTTCTAATAAAACTGGCCGGAATCTGGTGTTCCGGCCGTTTAATCATTTGTTCGAAGCCGGGCTCATTTTGGAAAAAATGGCGTCCGGTTTTGTCCATTAAAAGATTTAGGATCTATTATGGCCCGCAAGACCCCCATTGAGCGCTACCGCAACATCGGTATCTCGGCTCACATCGACGCTGGTAAAACCACCACCACCGAGCGCGTGCTGTTCTACACCGGCGTGAACCACAAAATCGGTGAAGTGCACGACGGCGCCGCCACCATGGACTGGATGGAGCAGGAACAAGAGCGCGGCATCACCATCACTTCCGCAGCGACCACCTGCTTCTGGAAGGGCATGGCGAACAACTTCCCTGAGCACCACATCAACATCATCGACACCCCGGGCCACGTTGACTTCACCATTGAAGTTGAACGCTCGATGCGCGTGCTGGATGGCGCTTGCATGGTTTACTGCGCAGTGGGCGGCGTGCAGCCTCAGTCGGAAACCGTATGGCGTCAGGCCAACAAGTACAAAGTGCCGCGTCTGGCCTTCGTCAACAAGATGGACCGTACCGGCGCCAACTTCTTCAAGGTCTACGAGCAGATGCGCGCTCGCCTGAAGGCCAACCCGGTCCTGATCCAGATCCCTATCGGCGCTGAAGACAACTTCAAAGGCGTGATCGATCTGGTCAAGATGAAAGCGATCATCTGGGACGACGCTTCCCAGGGCATGAAATTCGACTACGTCGACATTCCTGCGGAACTGGCTGCCTCGGCCGCCGAGTGGCGCGAGAAGATGGTTGAAGCCGCTGCTGAAGCGACCGAAGACCTGATGAACAAGTACCTGGAAGAAGGCGACCTGACCGAAGCCGAGATCAAGAAAGCGCTGCGCGACCGCACCATCGCTTCCGAAATCGTTCCTATGCTGTGCGGTACCGCCTTCAAGAACAAGGGCGTACAGGCCATGCTGGACGCGGTGATCGAGTACCTGCCATCGCCAGTGGACATCGAAGACGTGACCGGTACCGACGAGCACGAAGAGCCTGCATCGCGTAAAGCTGCCGACGACGAGAAATTCTCGGCGCTGGCCTTCAAGATCATGACCGACCCGTTCGTCGGCCAGCTGGCCTTCTTCCGCGTGTACTCCGGCGCCATCAACTCGGGCGACACCGTGTACAACTCGGTAAAAGGCCGCAAAGAGCGCCTGGGCCGTATTCTGCAGATGCACGCCAACCAGCGCGAAGAGATCAAAGAAGTGCGCGCCGGCGACATCGCCGCTGCGGTTGGTCTGAAAGACGTGACCACCGGCGAAACCCTGTGCGATCCATCGTCGATCATCGTGCTGGAACGCATGGTGTTCCCGGAGCCGGTGATTCAGCAGGCTGTTGAGCCGAAGACCAAGGCCGACCAGGAAAAAATGGGCCTGGCGCTGAACCGCCTGGCACAGGAAGATCCGTCGTTCCGCGTGAAGACCGACGAAGAATCCGGCCAGACCATCATCGGTGGTATGGGCGAGCTGCACCTGGAAATTATCGTTGACCGTATGAAGCGCGAATTCGGCGTGGAAGCGACCGTTGGCAAGCCACAAGTGGCCTACCGCGAAACCATCCGCAAGGTTTGCGAAGAAATCGAAGGCAAGTTCGTCAAGCAATCCGGTGGCCGCGGCCAGTACGGCCACGTGGTTCTGAAGATCGAGCCGCAAGAGCCGGGCAAGGGCTTCGAATTCGTGGACGCGATCAAGGGCGGTACCGTTCCTCGCGAATACATCCCTGCAGTGGAAAAAGGCGTGCGCGAAACGCTGCCTACCGGTGTTCTGGCCGGCTACCCTGTGGTGGACGTGAAGGTAACGCTGTTCTTCGGTTCGTACCACGACGTGGACTCGAACGAAAACGCGTTCCGCATGGCCGCTTCGATGGCCTTCAAGGACGGCTGCCGTAAAGCGGCTCCAGTCATCCTGGAACCAATGATGGCAGTGGAAGTGGAAACGCCGGAAGACTACGCCGGTACCGTGATGGGCGACCTGTCGTCCCGCCGTGGTATGGTGCAGGGCATGGACGAAATCCCAGGCGGTGGCGGCAAGATCATCAAAGCCGAAGTGCCTCTGTCGGAAATGTTTGGTTACTCGACCACCCTGCGTTCCGCAACGCAAGGCCGCGCGACCTACACGATGGAATTCAAGCACTACTCGGAAGCGCCTAAGCACGTAACCGACGCAATCGTTACCGCTAAAGCGAAGTAAAATAATGAATTGACCGGCCGAGGGGTGATCCCCCCGGCCGGGCAACTTTAAATCTTGTTCTAAGGAAGAATAAAATGGCAAAAGGTAAATTCGAGCGGACTAAACCGCACGTCAACGTTGGCACCATCGGTCACGTCGACCACGGCAAAACCACCCTGACCGCAGCAATCGCTACCGTTCTGTCGAAGAAATTCGGCGGCGAAGCTAAAGCTTACGACCAGATCGACGCTGCACCGGAAGAAAAAGCACGCGGCATCACCATCAACACCGCACACGTTGAGTACGAGACCGCATCGCGTCACTACGCTCACGTTGACTGCCCAGGCCACGCCGACTACATCAAGAACATGATTACCGGTGCTGCGCAGATGGACGGCGCGATCCTGGTTTGCTCCGCAGCCGACGGCCCAATGCCACAGACCCGCGAGCACATCTTGCTGGCCCGCCAGGTTGGCGTTCCATACATCGTTGTGTTCCTGAACAAGTGCGACCTGGTCGACGACGAAGAGCTGCTGGAACTGGTTGAGATGGAAGTGCGCGAGCTGCTGTCGAAATACGAGTTCCCAGGCGACGACCTGCCAATCATCAAAGGTTCGGCACGTAAAGCACTGGACGGCGACACCGGTCCTCTGGGCGAAGTGGCCATCATGGCCCTGGCCGACGCACTGGACAGCTACATCCCTACGCCAGAGCGCGCAGTGGACGGCGCCTTCCTGATGCCAGTGGAAGACGTGTTCTCGATCTCGGGCCGCGGCACCGTGGTGACCGGTCGCGTTGAGCGCGGCATCATCAAGGTCGGCGAAGAGATCGAAATCGTTGGTATCACCGACACCGTGAAAACCACCTGCACCGGCGTGGAAATGTTCCGCAAGCTGCTGGACCAGGGTCAGGCAGGCGACAACGTTGGTCTGCTGCTGCGCGGCACCAAGCGTGAAGACGTACAGCGTGGTCAGGTTCTGGCGAAGCCAGGCTCGATCAAGCCGCACAACCACTTCACCGGCGAGATCTATGTTCTGTCGAAAGACGAAGGCGGCCGTCACACCCCGTTCTTCAACAACTATCGTCCACAGTTCTACTTCCGTACGACTGACGTGACCGGTTCGATCGAACTGCCAGCGGACAAAGAAATGGTTATGCCAGGCGACAACGTGTCGATCACCGTCAAGCTGATCAACCCGATCGCGATGGAAGAAGGTCTGCGCTTCGCAATCCGCGAAGGCGGCCGTACCGTCGGCGCCGGCGTGGTAGCAAAAATCCTGGCCTAATAAGCTAGGGTAAGACAAGAAGGCAGTGCCGTTCGCGGCGCTGCCTTTTTTTGTCGCAGGGCTGAGCATGCTGGCCATTTCGGTGGTATCATCTCGCCTCTTAGCTGTACAGAGTTCACTTATTGCCGTGCGCGCCCGCGCCGGTTCGTTCTTTTAAGGAATAATCATGTCCGCACCAAACCAAAAAATCCGTATCCGCCTGAAAGCTTTCGACTACAAGCTGATCGACCAGTCCGCTCTGGAAATCGTTGACACCGCGAAGCGCACCGGCGCCGTGGTAAAAGGTCCAGTACCTCTGCCAACCCGCATCCAGCGTTACGACGTGCTGCGTTCCCCGCACGTGAACAAGACTTCGCGCGACCAGTTCGAAATCCGCACCCACCAGCGCCTGATGGACATCGTCGACCCAACCGACAAGACCGTTGACGCGCTGATGAAGCTGGACCTGCCAGCTGGCGTGGACGTAGAAATCAAACTGCAATAATTGATTTCGGCCAGGCGGCGGCCCAACAGCCTGCCGCCAGCCCACTGGGGCCGGGACCTGCGCTTGCGCAGCTCCCGGCCCCAGTGCCGTTTACGTTGGCTCTTTCATGCGGCGTGCGCGGTAGCGGCCGGCGCCCACGGTGGCCAGGCCGGCCAGCAGCATGGCCCAGGTGCCCGGCTCGGGCACCGGGCGACCGCCGTGCCGGCGTTGTTGATGCTGTAGCCGCTGCTGCCGATGGGCGCGAGGGCGGTGACGCTGTAGTGCGGTACCGCATGGGCAAGACTGGCGCCGGACAGCAGGAACGCTGCCAGCCCTTGGTGGACGATCTTCACTCTGTTCTCCTTGAAAAGTGCGAACACGAACGCGGCCCCGGGGTGGCGCCGTAGTGAATTATCGTTAAGCCAGCAGCGGCGCGGCGCTAGCCTGCCGCGCCTAAACTATTGTTTCCACTCGTGTTTCTCGCCGCAGTCACTTGCAAGTTGGACGCTGCAAATCATCGGGAAAATCGCCTCAGCGCCGTATTTCATCATGGTTTTGTAACAAATGTAACCTTCGTGCAACGTTCCATTTATTTGTGCTTGGTGCAATTTTTCGTATGTGAGAGATTGAAACGGCCTGGTGCACGGGAAGCGCCGGCTGACTGACCATCACAACAATCGGGAGCGTATTTTGACTAATCAATTCGCATTGAAGCAGGGGGTGCTGGCCGTCGCGCTGGCACTCGGCACATCGCAGGCGGCGCTGGCCCAGCAGTTGGCCAAGGAAGAGACCGCTACCGTCTACATCACGGGTTCCAACCTGAAGCGCACCGGCAAGGAAAGCGCCAATCCGGTCCAGGTGATTACCGCCAAGGACATCAAGGACACCGGCGTGGCCACGGTGGCCGAACTGATGCGCACCGTGCCGGCCATGGGCACCGACAACAACTTCGACTCCAACGGCGGCGCCTTCGCGTCCGGCGTGTCGACCGCCTCGCTGCGCGGCCTGTCGTCGACCTCGACCCTGATCCTGCTGAACGGCCGCCGCATGACGCCGGCCGCGTACGCCGACCCGAACAACGGCAATTCCACGCTGTACGACTTGAACAGTATTCCGCTGTCGGCGCTGGACCGCGTCGAGATCCTGAAGGACGGCGCCTCGGCCGTGTACGGCTCGGACGCGATCGGCGGCGTGATCAACTTCATCACCAAGAACAACTACAACGGCCTCGAATTCGCGGCCCGCGCCAGCGCCAACGACGACGGTAATTTCGCCAAGCGCGGCGCCAGCGCCTTCTGGGGCAAGGGCGACCTGGACAACGACGGCTACAACGTCTTTATCACCGCCGACGTGTCCTCGCGCGACCGTACCTCGCGCCGCGAGACCACCGACATCGCCTTCGAGCAGTACCAGCAGCTCAACGGCCGCTTCGCCACGCCGTACGGCAGCTTCATCTCGTCGCACGCCTCGTTCTACCGCGAGAGCGCGCCCGGTTCGAAGAACTTCGGCGTCACCCAGGCCAACGCGGCCGCGCGCCTGGTCACCCGCACCGACTGCCCGGACAGCCAGAAACTGGTGGGCAGCCGCGACATGGGCCTGTCGGCAGCCAGCGTCTTCATCGGCCGCACCTTCTGCAACTTCGACACCAACCAGTTCCTTGAAACGCAGGGCGCCGGCAAGGACGCCACCGTCATGAGCCGCGGCGTGTTCAAGATCAGCCCGGCCATGCGGGCCTTCGCCGAAGTGGCCTACGCGCGCTCCGAGCGCGACTACACCGGCACCCCGATCACCATCGGCCAGTCCTCGGTGAACACCTTCACCGCCACCGGCGTGGGCACGCCGTTCCAGGCCATCCTGGAAATCGGCCATCCGGACAACCCGTTCCCGAACGCGCGCGCCTCGGTCGGCTACCGCTTCGAGAACCTGCGCGGCGGCAGCCGCAACGAAATCGACAACACCCGCGCGCTGGCCGGCCTGCAGGGCACGCACTGGGGCTGGGACTGGGAGACCGGCCTGCTGTGGAACGAGTCGAAGAAGACCGACTTCAGCTACGGCCGCCTGTTCCTGCCCACGCTGCGCAAGCTCAACACCGGCACCACGCTGGCCCAGCTGTCGGCCGACCCGACCCTGGGCCACGACGTGATGACCGACAATGCCGCTTCCATCACGCAGTGGGACGCCAAGGCCAACCGCGAGTTCGGCATGCTGCCGGGCGGCCCGATGGCCATCGCGCTGGGCGTGGAAGTGCGGCGCGAGAAGATCAAGCTCAATCCGGACGAGCTGGTGGGACGCGGCGACATCTACGGCCTGGTCAACACCGTGATCGACGGCCAGCGCGACGTCAAGTCGGCCTACGCCGAACTGCGCCTGCCGCTGCTGCGCGGCCTGGAGATGGACTTCGCCGGCCGGGCCGACAAATATCCCGGCATCGCCACCAGCTATGTGCCGAAGGTGGGCGCCAAGTGGACCCCGAACGACAGCTTCGCGGTGCGCGGCACCTACGCCAAGGGCTTCCGGGCGCCGGCGCTGGTGCAGGTGACGCCGGGCGGCGCCCAGTTCTTCCTGAACAGCCTGTACGATCCGAAGCGCTGCGAAACCGACGAGGAAACGCCGAAGCCGGGCGCCACCGAGGTCGATTGCTCCAAGTCGGTGGCCGGCACCGGCGGCGCCAATCCCGACCTGGTGCCCGAGAAATCCAGGAGCTATTCGCTGGGCCTGATCTTCTCGCCGACCAAGAACCTGGACTTCGTCATCGACGCCTTCAAGATCCGCAAGGAAGGCGAAGTGATCCTGGGCTCGGCCGCCGACGCGCTGAAGAACGAGGACAAGACGCCCGGCAACGTGGTGCGCGACCAGAACCCGGTCAACTTCGTGACCGACAACAACGGCAACCCCATTCCCGGCACCGGCCCGCTGCTGATGGTCAAGGAACCGTGGATCAACCAGGGCGCCACCGAAGTGCGCGGCATCGACTTCGAAGTGCGGCACCGCGCCAGCCTGGGCGCCTGGGGCGACACGGACACCCGGCTGAGCGGCACCTACATGACCTACTACTCGATCGCCACGCTGAGCGGCGATCCCGAGCACAACCTGGTGGGCGGCAACCCCGGCCTGTACGACTGGAACCTGGGCTCGGGCACCGACATGCCGCGCATGAAGTTCAACCTGACCAGCCGCTGGTCGCGCGGCGACCACGCGGTGAACGCTTCGCTGAACTACGTCGGCTCGCTGTCGCTGCTGCGCGTGGTCAACTACGACACCGTGTACGCGCAGCCGTTCTGCCACTACGGCACCCGCAAGGCCAGCGACGCGGAGCCGAACCGCGACACCACGGTGCCGCTGTACGAGGCGTACTACCCGTCCTGCAAGGTCAATCCGTGGATGACGGTCGGTTTGGGTTACACCTACACCGGCTTCAAGAACCTGACGTTGAACTTGAACATCCAGAACTTGCTGGACAAGCGCGCGCCGTACGATCCGCGTGACGGCACCAACTCGGCCGCCACGCCGCTGGCGGGCTACAACGAGGGCTTGCACAATGCCTACGGCCGCTACTTCACGGTGAAGGCGTCCTACGTGTTCTGACCCGGGGCAGGGGCGCGGCGCCGGCGGCGCCGCTATACCACTGTTGCGCGCGGCGCGGCGGGTTTGTGGCCCAGCAGGTGGGACAGCTTGCGCAGGGCGCCGGCCAGGCGGGCCTGCTCGCGGATGCTGCCCAGCGAAATGCGGATCGCATTCGGCACCAAAGCGCCGCTGCCGGGCGCGCTGAACGCGTTCGATGCGGTCACCGCCAGGCCCTCTGCGTGCGCCGCGCGGGCCAGCTGCTCCGGGCTCCAGTAGTCCGGCAAGGCCAGCCAGACATGGATGCCGCCCGGCGTGAACTGCAGGCCGGACAGGATCTGCGCGGCCAGCTGCCGGCGCGCCTGCGCTTCTTCGCGCACCCCGGCCAGCAGGCGCCGGGCGGTGCCGTCGTGTATCCACTGCGTCACCAGCGCGCCGGCCAGCGGCGAGGGCATCAGCACCAGCGCGCGCAGCGCCTGCAGGAAGCGCTCGCGCACCTGCGCATCGGGCAGCAGCGCGAAGGCGGTGCGCAGGCCCGGCGCCAAACACTTCGACAGCGTGGAAATGTAATAGACGTGGCGCGGCGCCAGCTTGGCCAGCGGCGGCGGGGCGCCGCCATCATTGCCTTCGCCGCCGCCGGCCAGCAGCCAGTAGGGATCGTCCTCGATGATGGCGGCGCCGCAGCGCGCGGCAGCCTGCACGATTTCGCGGCGGCGCTGCGCCGGCATGGTGTGCGCGGTGGGGTTCTGCAAGGTCGGGTTCAGGTAGAGCAGGCGCGCGCGGTGCTTTTTGCACATTTTTTCCAGCGCGTCCGGCCGCATGCCGTCCTCATCCACCGCCACCGCCGCCACGCGCCGTCCCAGCTGCGCGGCGGCCGAGCGCAGGCCGGGGTAGATGGCCGGTTCGGCCAGGATCACGTCGCCCGGCCTGGTCAGCGCCAGAATCAGCGCCGCCAGCGCGCACTGCGCGCCCGGGCAGGCCACGATGTGCTCCTCGTCCACCTTGCCCAGCATCGGCGCCAGCCACATCGCCCCGGCCGCGCGGTCGGCCTGGCTGCCGCCGCCCAACTGGTAGCTCATCAGCAGATCGCTGTTGGTGCGCATCAGCACCTGGCTCAACCCCTGTTTCAGCATGTCGTCGAAATCCACGCCGGCCGGCGGGGGCGGGATGTTCATGCCCAGGTCCAGCATCGGCGCCAGCGCCACCTTGGGCGCGGAGGCGTAGGTGCCGGCCGCGCCCTTGCCCTCCACCAGGTGGCGCCGCTTGGCCTCGTCGTAGGCGCGGGTGATGGTGGTCAGGTCCACCCGCAGCCGCGCCGCCAGATTGCGCTGCGGCGGCAGGCGGTCGCCCGGCTGCAGGCGCCCGTCGGACAGCGCGCGCTCGATGAAATCGGCGATCTGCAGGTAGCGCGGGCCGCCGGTCGGACTGAGCTCGCCCAGCCACGGCGGGTCTTGCATGGATGATGTGGGGGGCATTTTGATTCGATGTATGGATTTTGTCGCGAATTAAACCGCTTAAAAGGCAAATTATCCATACAAGGCTCGCCATGCGCAACAAGCTTATCCCGCTCGCCGCACTGCTCATGCTGAGCGGCTGCGGCACCCAGCTGCCCGACCCCAAGGACGCAGCCGCAACCGCGTTCCGCATTAAGCGCGGGGTGGACTTTGCGGGTGGGCGGCGGTAGAGTCTGCGGGTGTTGAACTTGTGGAATTGCTATGGCGAGAAGTATCCTGATCGTGGAGGATGAGCAGGCGATTGCGGACGGCATCGCCTATGCGCTGCGCACCGACGGCTTTGCGCCGCTGCACGTGACGCTGGGCGAACAGGCGCTGGCCGCCATGCGCGGGGAGGGCGGACAGCCTGTGCCCGAACTGGTGGTGCTCGATATCGGCTTGCCGGACATGAGCGGGCTGGAGGTGTGCCGCCGCCTGCGCCAGTTTTCCGATGCGCCCGTCATTTTCCTGACCGCCCGCAGCGACGAGATCGACCGCGTGGTGGGCCTGGAGATCGGCGCGGACGATTATGTGACCAAGCCGTTTTCGCCGCGCGAGCTGGTGGCGCGCATCCGCGTCATCCTGCGCCGCATGGCGCCGCCGCAGCCGCGCGAGCCGCGTCCGCTGGACGCCGCCGCAGCAACCGCAGCCGCACCAGCGGCGGGCGCCGGCGCGCGCACCGTGGCCGGCCTGGAGCTGCGCGCGCTGGAGGCGCGCATCCTGTACGGCGGCCAGGCGCTGGAGCTGACGCGCTATGAATACCTGCTGCTGAAAACGCTGATCGAACATCCCGGCCATGTGCTGTCGCGCGCGCAGCTGATGGACCGCGTGTGGACCGATGCGTCCGACACGCTGGACCGCACCGTGGACGCCCACGTGAAATCCCTGCGCGCCAAGCTGCGCGCGGTGGCACCCGACGCCGACCCGATCCAGACCCATCGCGGGCTGGGCTACAGCTTGGCCGCCGCATGAAAATAGGACTGCGCATCCTGCTCGGCTATTTCCTGGTGGTGGGCCTGGCGGCGTGGTTCCTGTTGAACGTCTTCATGGCGGAGGTCAAGCCCGGCGTGCGCGCCACCCAGGAGGACACGCTGGTGGGCACCGCCCACATGCTGGCGGCGGTGGTGGCGGGCGACATGAAGGCCGGCACGCTGCTGTCGTCCGGCGTGCTGGAACGCATGCGGGACGCCTTGCGCGGCCCCATCCGCGCCAACGTCAGCGGCATCGACCGCGAGCGGCTGGATTACCGCTTCTATATTACCGACGCCCGCGGCATCGTGCTGTTCGACAGCGACGGCCGCGACGCCGGCAAGGATTATTCGCGCTGGAACGACGTCTACCTGACCTTGCGCGGCAAATACGGCGCCCGCAGCACCCGCTCCGATCCCGACGACGAGGACAGCACCGTCATGCACGTGGCCGCGCCCATCCTGGACCAGGGCAAGCTGATCGGCGTGCTGACGGTGGCCAAGCCCAACGCCAGCGTGCAGGCTTTCGTGGAGCGCAGCCAGCAAAGCATCCTGCGCGGCGGCGCGGTGCTGCTGGGGTTGTCGCTGCTGATCGGCCTGGCCGTCACGTCCTGGCTGGCGCGCGCGCTGGGCAAGCTGATGGCCTATGTGTCGGCGGTGGAGGCCGGGCACAAGGTGGTGCTGCCGGAGTTGGGCAAGAGCGAGATCGGCACCCTGGGGCGGGCGCTGGAGGCCATGCGCGCGCGGCTGGAGGGCAAGGAATACGCGGAGCAGCTGATGCACACGCTGGCGCACGAGCTGAAGTCGCCCATCGCGGCGATCCAGGCCTCCGCCGAGCTGCTGCAGGAGGACATGCCGGAGCAGGAGCGCCGCCATTTCCTGGGCAATATCGTCAGCCAGAACGCGCGCCAGAAGCAGCTGATCGACAAGCTGCTGGCGCTGGTGCGCGTGGAGCAGCAGCAGCGGCTGGAGGCGGCCGAGAGCGTCGAACTGCATGCGCTGGCGCGGCAGGTGGGCGGTGACTTCGCCGGCGCGCTGGCGGCCGCCGGCGTGACGCTGGAGATTGCCGGCGCGGGGCAGGCGGGCGAGGAGGGCGAAGGAGCCGGCCCCGTGCCGCTGCTGGTGCAGGGCGACTCGCTGCTGCTGCGCCAGGCGCTGGGCAATCTGCTGGACAATGCGATCGGCTTTTCGCCGCGCGGCGGGGTGGTGCGCATCGCCTTGTGGCGCGGCCAGAACGATGCCGGCGTGGACGTGTGCGACCAGGGGCCGGGCGTGCCGGCCTACGCGGCGGAGCGCCTGTTCGAGCGTTTCTATTCGCTGCCGCGCCCCGGCGGCGGCAAGAGCACCGGGCTGGGCCTGCCCTTCGTGCGCGAAGTGGCGGCGCTGCACGGCGGCACGGTCAGCGTGGCCAGCGCGCCGGGCGGCGGCTGCTGTTCGCGACTGGTGCTGCCGCTGCCGCTGGCGATGTAGCCCGCGCCGGCACTTCATCTCCACTGCACACAGAACGCATCGTCCCTTCGCCTGCGTTTTCTAGACTGGCCGCTTTCTCACCACAGGAAGCGCCATGCAAAAGAAATTGCTTATGAAGGTCTGCATCATTGCCGCGCTGATGCTGCTGCTCTGCATCCCGCTGCTGATGATACAGGCCACCGTCCGCGAGCGGATGGCTTACCGCGACGACGCGGCCCGCAGCATCGCCGAGGATTCGGTCGGCGAGCAGACCGTGATCGGCCCGGTGCTGGTCATTCCCTATACCGAGGAGCTTGACACCCCGGCCAGCGGCGGCAGCGACGAGCAGCCGCGCGTGAAGACGAGTGCCGTGCGCCGCCTGCACCTGGTTTATCCGGACGAGCTGAAGGTGGCCGGCAACGTCGGCACCGAGCGCCGCTACCGGGGCATCCACCAGGTGCTGGTCTACAACGGCCAGTACGATTTCAGCGGCGCCTTCACCTTGCCGCAGGCGGCCGAGCTGCCGCGCAGCGGCGGCGCCGCGCGCATCACGGCGGTGGGGCGGCCGTATGTGTCGCTGCCGGTGGCCGATGTGCGCGGCGTGCGCGCGATCCCGAAAATCAGCTGGAACGGCGCGCTGCTGGAGTTCGGGCAAGGCGCGCTGCTGGGCGCCTGGCAGGGCGGCATGCACGCCATGCTGCCGGCCGACACGCTGGCCGCAGCGGGGACCGGGGCTGCCGCGGGCACGGCGCAGGCCCGGTTCAGCTTCAAGCTCAACCTGGCGGGCATGGAGCGGCAGCATTTCGTGCCGGTGGGCCGCAACAACGTGGTGGCGCTGGCGTCGAACTGGCCGCATCCGCAGTTCGGCGGCCGCTTCCTGCCGGAAGACCGGTCCGTGTCCGAGGCCGGCTTCACCGCCACCTGGCGCGTGCCGTCGCTGGCGTCCAATGTGCAGCTGCTGCTGGCGGCGCAGGCGCAGGAGGGCTGGAAGGGCGGGGCGGCGCCCGCGCCGGGCAGCCCGGCTGCCGGTGCGGCGGCCCAGGCGGCGCTGGTGCGCGGCGCGGGCGGGCTGGCCGGCGCGCAGCTGGACTCGTTCAGCGTGGCCTTCGTCGAGCCGGTCAACATCTACAGCCAGGCCGACCGCGCCAGCAAGTACGGCCTGCTGTTCGTGGCGCTCACCTTTGCCGCCTTCTTCGTGTTCGAGATCCTCAAGCGCCTGCCGATCCACCCGGTGCAGTATGCGCTGGTGGGCTTGGCGCTGGCGCTGTTTTTCCTGCTGCTGCTGGGCCTGTCGGAACACGTGGAGTTCGCGCTGGCCTACCTGGGCGCCAGCGCCGCCTGCATCGGCCTGCTGTCCTACTACCTGGGCCATGTGCTGCGCGACCGCTGGCGCGGCCTGGCCTTCGGCAGCGGCCTGATCCTGCTGTACGGCGCGCTGTACGGCTTGCTGATCTCCGAGAGCAACGCGCTGGTGCTGGGTGCGCTGCTGCTGTTCGCCGTGCTGGCCGCGCTGATGGTGGCAACCCGCAAAGTGGATTGGTACCAGATTGGTAACTGAGATGGTCAAACATTAACTTAACTATCTGTTACGCAAACAAAAGTTTGTGATTAAAAACAACAGTTTGCCGGCCAATACGAAAGTTTGTGCGGGTTTTGTTAATTCACCCTTGCGCCTTGGCAATAGCTTGAGTAATGCTGCCAAGTTGCCATCGCCGCCCAGGCCGTAATCCGGCCCTCGGCGACAGATGGCAACTTATTATAAGTTGATAGCATAACAACACTTGGGAGTAGTTACTTGAACCACACGCCGATCCTTAAGAAGAGCGCGATCGCTGCAGCCCTGGCTGTGGCCTTCTCGCAATCCGCCTTTGCACAGCAAGCCCCTGCCGCGGAACCGAAAATCCAGCGCGTTGAAATCACCGGCTCCAGCATCAAGCGCACCGCCTCCGAGGCGGCCGGCTCGATCCAGATCCTGAACCGCGCCGATATCGACCGCACCGGCGCCACCACCGCGCTGGAAATCCTGACCTCGTCGGCCACCGTCAACACCAGCATCGACTCGGGCACCCAGGGTTCGGGCGGCTTCGCCACCGGCGCCTCGGCCGTGAACATGCGCGGCCTGGGCAAAGTGGGTACGCTGGTGCTGGTAAACGGCCGCCGCATCGCCCAGTACGGCCTGTCCGACGGCGCGCAGCAGAACTTCACCAACCTGGACGCGATCGCCGCCGAAGCCATCGAGCGCATCGAGATCCTGAAAGACGGCGCATCGGCCATCTACGGCTCCGACGCGATTGCCGGCGTGATCAACATCATCCTGCTGAAGGACTACCAGGGCGGCAAAGTCAAGGTCAACTACACCATGGCCGACGGCTTCAAGGACTACCGCAACCGCAACGCCTCGGCCATCTACGGCTTCGGCGACCTCGACAAAGACGGCTACAACACCTACGTCACCTTCGAAGGCTACAAGCGCGACGGCTACAGCACCGGCGAACTGCGCAGCCACTATCCGGACTGGCACCGCCTGACCCCGGGCCGTTCGACCTGGGATGCCAAAAGCTCGTACTCGCCAACCGGCAACTACTTCCTGAGCTCGACCAACATCGTGGCCGCGCCCGGCTGCCCGGCCGACGCGATCGACCCGGTCGATAAGCTGTGCAAATGGGATGTGCTGCCGTACACCGGCTCGACCACCAACAACAAGCGTTGGGCCCTGGCCAGCAACACCCATTTCAAGATCGGCTCGAACATCGACGCCAACTTCGAGATCACCTCGGCCGGCGCCACCAACGACTACATCGTGGCCCCGTTCAACGTCAGCAACGGTTCTGCCACCTCGTCGTCCAGCGTCTGGTACAACGTGTACGGCGGCAAGATGGTCGGCCCGTTCTCGTATCCGAAGCTGCCGGTCGGCCACCCGAACAACCCGTACACCGTGCCGGTTGAATACCGCGCCCGCATGATGGACACCGGCAACGGCTTCAACTTCAACCGCACCGAGTCCGACCAGTCGCGCGTGATGCTGGCGCTGACCGGCTCGCTGGGTAACTACGATTGGAAATCGGCCGCCGGCTACATGACCTCGGGCGCCACCAAGGCCACCCGCGCCGTGTCCGCCAAGGGCTACACCGACGCCATCGTCAACAAGACCTACAAGTTCGGCCAGCAGAACGATCCGGCGCTGCTGGAATCGATGTTCCCGGTTCGTACCACGGTCGGCAAGGCCAAGATCGCCTTCTGGGACGGCACCATCACCGGCGAAGTGGCGCAGCTGCCGGCCGGCCCGCTGAGCATTGCGCTGGGTGCCGACATCCGCCAGGAAAAGTACGAGATGAAGAGCTCGGACAACGTCCTGAACGGCGATCTGGTGGGCATCTTCGGCCTGCAGGTCAAGGACACCTCCAAGCACTACTCCATCTTCGGCGAAGCGACCATTCCGGTGGTCAAGCGCCTGGAGCTGAGCGCCGCGCTGCGCGCCGACAAGAGCGGCAACGCCGACGCGCACGTGTCGCCGAAGCTGGGCCTGCGCCTGAACGCCACCGACAGCCTGCTGCTGCGCGCCACTGCCGCCGGCGGCTTCCGCGCGCCGAACATCGTCGAGTCCGGCAACGGCCTGGGCCGCAGCTCGGTGGCCACCAGCGTCATCGATCCGCGCCGCTGCCCTACCGCGACCGCGCTGAACGACGTGATCCAGAAGTCGAACGCCACCACCGCGGAGAAAGCGCAAGCGAACACCTTCCGCAACGCCGACTGCCTGGGCTCGCTGCCCAGCTTCGTGGCCTCGAACCCGGAGCTGAAGCCGGAAACGTCGAAATCGTTCACCGCCGGCCTGGTGTGGGAACCGATCAAGAATACCACCTTCGCGCTGGACTACTTCAACATCAAGCGCAAGGATGAAATCGGCACCCGTTCCGTGGTCGACGTGCTGAAAGGCGAAGCGTCGCTGCCGGCCGGCCAGTTGCTGCGCGTGGACAACACCGCCAACGACAACGAGTTCCTGGCCCTGGTCCGCAAATACCAGCCGTCCAACACCACCAACTTCGGCGGCGTGGGCAAGCTGGGCCTGGTGTACAACCCGTACGTCAACAGCGGCAAGACCAAGGCCTCCGGCTTCGACTTCGATGCCACCACCCGCTTCCCGATCAAGAACGTGGGTGACCTGAAGATCAAGCTGGAAGGCACGTACAACCTGAACTACCAGACCTACTCGGTAGCCGACGGCAAGTACAACCCTAACATCAACGGCAACTACGACGGCGGTTCGCGCCTGATCGTGAAGCTGCGTCCTTCGCTGAAGGCCGGCGCCTGGGACCACGGCATGACCGTGCACTACGCCAGTGGCTTTAGCAACAATAGTGTCTCTTCGCCAACCTACTGCGTCACGCAGAAGGTCGCCGCCGAGAACATGGCAGCGTGCGAGCGCGTGCAGCCGCCGACCACGGTCGACTACAACCTGGCTTACACCGGCATCAAGAATGTCCGCATGAGCCTGTACGTCAACAACGTGTTCGAGCGTGAAACCGCCGTCAACTGGCGCGACGGTTTCAACAACACCACCTCGCAGCCGCTGTTCCGCACCATCGGCATGAGCGCCGCGTACACCTTCTAAGCCGTTCCGCAGGCTGAGAAACGGCAGGGCCGGGCAGCGATGCCCGGCCCTTTTTCACGTATGTGCGGCGGGCCGCAAATAATTGACATACCCCGTACTAAGTTGTTGCGTCAAGAGTCTTTTCACGCTACACTAGCCGGCTTCGGTATGGATTCCATCTTTTTACGGGCCGTACTAATTTTTGTAGTTAAACAAAGCCCCGCCCAATCGTAGGTGGGAATGGAGAAAAAATGAGCCTAGGCCTCCTCGGTCGCAAGGTTGGCATGATGCGCATCTTCACGGATGATGGGGATTCGATCCCAGTCACCGTGCTGGACGTGTCGAACAACCGCGTTGCGCAAATCAAAACCCCTGAAACGGATGGTTATTCCGCTGTTCAGGTCGTCTTCGGTCAACGTCGCGCTTCCCGCGTGACCAAAGCCGCAGCCGGTCACTACGCTAAAGCTGGTGTCGAAGCCGGTACTCTGTTGAAAGAGTTCCGCGTTGACGCTGCCAAAGCTGCAGAATTGAAAGCTGGTGAAGTTATCGCCGCTTCGCTGTTCGAAGTTGGTCAGAAGATCGACGTTCAGGGCACGAGCATCGGTAAAGGCTACGCCGGTACCATCAAGCGTCACAACTTTGCTTCCGGTCGTCAGACCCACGGTAACTCGCGTTCGCACAACGTACCAGGTTCGATCGGTATGGCGCAGGATCCGGGCCGTGTATTCCCAGGCAAGCGCATGACCGGCCACATGGGTGACGTGACTGTTACCACCCAGAATCTGGAAATCGCTCGTATCGACGCCGACCGTCAGCTGCTGCTGGTCAAAGGCGCGGTACCAGGCGCGAAAAACGGCCAAGTGGTCGTCTCGCCTGCTGTCAAAGTCAAAGCAAAGAAAGGGGCTTAATCGATGGAACTCAAGCTCCTGAATGCTCAAGGTCAAGCATCTTCCAACGTTGCCGCCGCTGACACCGTCTTCGGCCGTGATTACAACGAAGCCCTGATCCACCAGATCGTGGTTGCCTACCAAGCCAATGCTCGCAGCGGCAACCGTAAGCAGAAAGACCGCGAAGAAGTCCACCACACGACCAAGAAGCCATGGCGCCAAAAAGGTACCGGCCGCGCACGTGCTGGTATGTCGTCGTCGCCACTGTGGCGCGGCGGTGGTCGCATCTTCCCGAACTCGCCTGACGAGAACTTCACCCACAAAGTGAACAAGAAGATGTACCGCGCCGGTATCTGCTCGATCCTGTCCCAACTGGCTCGCGAAGAGCGCCTGGTTGTTGTTGAAGACTTCGCCATCGAAGCTCCAAAGACCAAGCTGCTGTCGCAAAAGCTGAACGCCATGGGTCTGGAATCGGTGCTGATCATCGCTGACAACATCGAAGAAAACCTGGAACTGGCTTCCCGTAACCTGCCGAACGTGCTGGTTGTTGAGCCACGTCACGCAGATCCAATGTCGCTGGTCTTCTACAAGAAGATCCTGGTCACCAAGGCGGCACTGGCCAAGATTGAGGAGATGCTGGCATGAGCGCAGTCATCAAACACAGCGAAGAGCGCCTGATGAAGGTGCTGCAGGCTCCGGTCATTTCCGAAAAGGCCACCATGGTCGCGGAAAAGAACGAGCAAATCGTATTCCGCGTACTGCCGGATGCGACCAAGCCTGAGATCAAGGCAGCCGTTGAACTGCTGTTCAAGGTTGAAGTCCTGTCGGTGCAAACCGTCAACCGCGAAGGTAAGGTTAAGCGTTCGGGCCGTTTCATCGGTCGCCGCAACCACACCAAGCGTGCTTTCGTGTGCCTGAAGCCTGGCCAGGAAATCAATTTCTCCGAGGAGGCTAAATAATGGCACTCGTTAAGATGAAGCCAACCTCCCCAGGCCGTCGCGGCATGGTGAAGGTTGTTAACGCCGACCTGTACAAAGGCCGTCCGTTCGCAGCCCTGGTTGAGAAAAAATCGAAGACCGCCGGCCGTAACAACAACGGCCACATCACCACCCGCCACATCGGCGGCGGTCACAAGCAGCACTATCGCCTGATCGACTTCAAGCGTCAGAAGGATGGCATTCCTGCGAAAGTGGAACGTATCGAATACGATCCAAACCGCACCGCGAATATCGCCCTGCTGTGCTACGCCGACGGCGAGCGCCAGTACATCATCGCCACCAAGGGCATGAGCGTCGGCGACAGCGTGATGAACGGTTCGGAAGCGCCTATCAAGTCGGGCAACTGCCTGCCTATCCGCAACATCCCGGTCGGTACCGTGATGCACTGCGTCGAAATGCTGCCAGGTAAGGGTGCCCAGATGGCCCGTACCGCCGGCGCCGGCGTTGTGCTGATGGCCCGCGAAGGCACCTACGCTCAAGTGCGTCTGCGCTCGGGCGAAGTGCGCCGCGTGCACATCGAGTGCCGCGCGACCGTAGGCGAAGTCGGCAATGCCGAACACAGCCTGCGCAAGATCGGTAAGGCTGGCGCGATGCGCTGGCGCGGTGTTCGTCCTACCGTTCGCGGTGTGGTCATGAACCCGGTCGATCACCCGCACGGTGGTGGTGAAGGTAAAACGGCAGCAGGTCGTCATCCAGTGTCCCCATGGGGCCAGCAGACCAAGGGCAAGAAGACTCGCAGCAACAAGCGTACTTCTTCGATGATCGTCTCGCGCCGCGGCAAGAAATAAGGATAAACCATGACTCGTTCATTGAAAAAAGGGCCGTTCTGTGACGCCCACCTGGTGAAAAAAGTCGAAGCCGCGCAAGCGACCAAAGACAAAAAGCCAATCAAAACCTGGTCGCGCCGCTCGACGATCATGCCTGACTTCATCGGTCTGACGATCGCTGTGCACAACGGCAAGCTGCACGTGCCAGTGTATGTTTCCGAGAACATGGTTGGTCACAAGCTCGGCGAATTCGCGCTGACCCGCACGTTCAAGGGCCACGCTGCTGACAAAAAGGCTAAGAAATAATGGAAACCAAAGCTATCCTCAAAGGCGTGCGCCTGTCGGATCAAAAAGGCCGCCTGGTGGCTGATCTGATCCGCGGCAAGAAGGTTGACGCTGCGCTGAACATTCTGCAGTTCAGCCCGAAAAAAGGCGCGGCCATCATCAAGAAAGTGCTGGAGTCCGCAATCGCGAACGCCGAGCACAACGATGGTGCCGACATCGACGAACTGTTCGTGAAAACGATCTACGTCGAAAAGGGCCCGATCCTGAAGCGCTTCACCGCGCGTGCAAAGGGCCGTGGCGACCGCATTTCGAAACAATCCTGTCACGTGTACGTGACTGTCGGTAACTAAGGAGCCACGATGGGTCAGAAAATTCATCCAACCGGTTTCCGTCTGGCGGTCACCCGTAACTGGGCTTCGCGCTGGTACGCAGGCAACGGCAATTTCGCTGCCATGCTGAACGAAGACCTGAAAGCTCGCGCTTTCCTGAAAAAGAAACTGAAGAACGCCTCCGTCGGCCGCATCGTCATCGAGCGTCCAGCCAAGAACGCGCGCTTCACGATCTACAGCTCGCGTCCAGGCGTGGTCATTGGTAAAAAAGGCGAAGACATCGAAGTACTGAAGTCGGCGCTGACCAAGATCATGGGCGTGCCGGTGCACGTGAACATCGAAGAAATCCGCAAGCCGGAAATCGACTCGCAGCTGATCGCCGATTCGATCTCGCAGCAGCTGGAAAAGCGCATCATGTTCCGCCGCGCGATGAAGCGCGCGATGCAAAACGCCATGCGTCTGGGTGCCCTGGGCATCAAGATCATGTCGTCGGGCCGTCTGAACGGCATCGAGATCGCGCGTAAAGAATGGTACCGCGAAGGCCGCGTGCCTCTGCATACCCTGCGCGCCGACATCGACTACGGCACCAGCGAAGCGTCGACCACGTACGGCATCATCGGCGTCAAGGTCTGGGTTTACAAGGGCGACCGCTCGCCGACCGGCGAAGCGCCAGTCATCGAGACCCCAGCCGACGAGAAGAAAAGCCGCGGTCCACGCCGCGACGACGGCAAGCCTTCGGGCCGCCCACGTCCAGGTCCAGCCGGTGCTAAACCATCCCCGGCAGGTGCTGCCCGTGTGCGTTCCGCGAAACCGGCCGCCGCTGCACCAGCTGAGAAAGCAGGAGAATAACCATGCTGCAACCAGCACGCAGGAAGTATCGTAAAGAGCAGAAAGGCCGCAACACCGGTATTTCGCACAGCCGCGGCACCGCCGTGTCGTTTGGCGAATTCGGTCTGAAGGCAGTTGCTCGCGGTCGCATCACCGCACGTCAAATCGAAGCAGCGCGTCGCGCCATGACCCGTCACATCAAACGTGGCGGCCGTATCTGGATTCGCGTCTTCCCGGACAAGCCAATTTCGAACAAGCCTGCCGAAGTCCGTATGGGTAACGGTAAGGGTAATCCAGAGTACTACGTGGCTGAAATCCAGCCAGGTAAAGTACTGTACGAAATGGATGGCGTCGCAGAAGAACTGGCGCGCGAAGCGTTCCGCCTGGCTGCTGCCAAACTGCCTCTGGCTACCACCTTCGTGGTGCGCCAGGTTGGCCAATAATAGGAGTGAAATATGAAAGCATCTGAACTCCGCGGCAAAGACCAGGCAGCTCTGCAAAAAGAGCTGAACGACCTGCTGAAGGCCCAGTTCGGTCTGCGTATGCAAGTCGCTACGCAGCAGCTGAGCAACACTTCGCAGCTCAAGAAGGTACGCCGCGACATCGCGCGTGTGAAGACGGTAATGAATCTGAAGGAAGCCAAATGAACCAACCAGTGAAACAGTCGCTCAAGCGCACGCTGATCGGTAAAGTGGTGTCCGACAAGATGGACAAGACCGTTACCGTTCTGATCGAACGTCACGTGAAGCACCCTCTGTACGGCAAGATCATTGTGCGTTCGGCTAAATACCACGCACACGACGAAACCAACCAAGTCAAGGCCGGTGATACGGTCGAGATCCAGGAAGGCCGTCCGATCTCCAAAACGAAGGCGTGGACGGTGACTCGTGTAGTGCAAGCTGCACAAATCGTTTAATTGACCAACCGCCGCAGTCCCTGACTGTGGCGGTTTTCAATTAGTTCTTGCAAGCCCGCAGGTTTTATGTGATACTTGCGGGCTTCGCTCATGTATCGCCGCAAAGTGTCTCTCCGCAGACGCGCACCTGCGGTCAGTACTTGTACGAAGGTCAAGCACCCAAACAGTGATGCGAATCACTGGCGGGACCAAGACTGACCGAGAGGTCCGCATTGTGTGGATTCTTCGGCTTAAGTTGGGAAAGAGAATACTATGATTCAAACTGAAAGCCGGCTCGAAGTGGCCGACAATACCGGTGCCAAAGAAGTCATGTGCATCAAGGTATTGGGCGGCTCCAAGCGCCGTTATGCTGGCATTGGCGACGTGATCAAGGTAACCGTCAAGGTTGCCCAGCCACGCGGCCGTGTCAAAAAAGGTGAAATTTACAACGCTGTGGTTGTGCGTACCGCTAAAGGTGTGCGCCGCCAAGACGGCTCCCTGGTGAAGTTCGACGGCAACGCCGCCGTGCTGCTGAACGCCAAGCTGGAGCCGATCGGTACCCGCATCTTCGGACCTGTCACGCGCGAACTGCGCACTGAGAAGTTCATGAAGATCGTGTCCCTGGCACCGGAAGTCCTGTAAGGAGTCAGTAAATGGATAAGATTCGTAAAAACGACGAAGTCATCGTTTTGACCGGTAAAGACAAGGGCAAGCGCGGCACCGTGCAACAGCGTGTAGGCGCTGAGCATGTCGTGGTTGAAGGCGTCAATGTCGCGAAAAAAGCGCAAAAGCCGAACCCGATGACTGGCGTAACTGGTGGCATCGTTGACAAGACCATGCCTATTCACGTGTCCAACGTTGCTCTGTTCAACGCTGCGACCGGTAAGGCAGATCGCGTAGGCTTCAAGGAAGTGGATGGCAAAAAAGTCCGCGTCTTCAAGTCCTCCGGCGAAGTAGTGAAAGGGTAATAAGAAATGGCCCGTCTGCAAGCAGTCTATAAAGACAAAATCGTTGCCGAGCTGACCGAGAAATTCGGTTACAAGTCGGTGATGGAAGTGCCACGCCTGACCAAGATCACCCTGAACATGGGTGTGGGCGAAGCAATCGCTGACAAGAAAGTCCTGGAGCACGCTGTTGGCGACCTGACCAAGATCGCCGGCCAGAAGCCAGTGACCACCAAGTCGCGCAAAGCTATCGCCGGTTTCAAGATCCGCGAAGGCTATCCGATCGGTACCATGGTGACCCTGCGCGGCGCCCGCATGTACGAGTTCCTGGATCGTTTCATCACCGTGGCCCTGCCGCGCGTGCGTGACTTCCGTGGCGTGTCCGGTCGTTCGTTCGACGGTCGCGGCAACTACAACATCGGTGTTAAAGAACAGATCATCTTCCCAGAGATCGAGTACGACAAGATCGATGCGCTGCGTGGTATGAACATCTCGATCACCACCACCGCGAAGACCGACGACGAAGCGAAAGCTCTGCTCGCCGCCTTTAAATTCCCGTTCAGGAACTAATAGATCATGGCAAAACTCGCACTGATTAACCGTGAACAGAAGCGTGTCGACCTGGCAAACAAATTCGCTGCCAAGCGCGCCTCGCTGAAGGCCATCATCGACGACCAGTCGAAGACGGAAGAAGAGCGTTACGAAGCCCGCCTGAAACTGCAGGCGCTGCCACGTAACTCCGCTCCGACCCGTCAGCGCAACCGTTGCGCCGTCACCGGTCGTCCACGCGGCACCTTCCGTAAATTCGGTCTGGGCCGTATCAAGCTCCGTGAATTCGCCATGCGTGGTGAGATTCCGGGTATGACTAAAGCCAGCTGGTAATAGGAGAACAAGCAATGAGTATGAGCGATCCTATCGCCGATATGCTGACCCGCATTCGCAACGCCCAAGGCGTTCAAAAAACGACCGTGGCCATGCCATCGTCGAAAGTCAAAGTAGCGATTGCCAACGTCCTCAAGGACGAGGGTTACATTGAAGATTTCGCTGTCGCCGAAGCCGGTGGCAAGTCGGAACTCAAAATCGGTTTGAAATATTATGTAGGCCGTCCTGTTATCGAGCGCCTTGAGCGCGTGTCCCGTCCGGGTCTGCGCGTGTACAAGGGCAAGGATGAAATCCCAACCGTGATGAACGGCCTGGGCGTTGCCATCGTGTCGACCCCGCAAGGCGTCATGACCGACCGCAAAGCACGCGCTACCGGCGTCGGCGGCGAAGTCATCTGCTACGTCGCGTAAGGAGCAATAATGTCTCGTGTAGCTAAAATGCCTATCGCTGTGCCAGCTGGCGCTGAAGTCGCCATCTCCGCACAAGCGATCACCGTAAAAGGCCCGCTGGGCGTACTGACCCAGGCTCTGAACGGCCAGGTGAAAGTAGAAAACAACGCTGGCACCCTGTCCTTCGACGTGGCCAACGACAGCCGCGAAGCCAATGCCATGTCCGGCACGCTGCGCGCGCTGGTGAACAACATGGTCACCGGCGTCACCAAGGGCTTCGAGAAGAAGCTGAACCTGGTTGGCGTGGGTTACAAGGCGCAAGCCGCTGGCGACAAGCTGAACCTGTCGCTGGGCTTCTCGCACCCGGTTGTGCACGCGATGCCAGAAGGCGTCACCGTGGCAACCCCGACCCCGACCGAGATCCTGATCAAGGGTATCGACCGTCAAAAGGTCGGCCAGGTGGCCGCTGAAGTTCGCGCTTACCGCGCTCCTGAGCCTTACAAGGGCAAGGGCGTCCGTTATTCGGACGAAGTGGTTAAGATCAAAGAAACCAAGAAGAAGTAATTAGGGGCTGACGATGGATAAAAAAGAATCTCGTCTGCGTCGCGGACGTCAAACCCGGATCAAGATTGCACAGCTGAAAGTGAACCGCCTGTCGGTGCACCGCACTAACCTGCACATCTATGCAAACTTGACCTCCCCGGATGCCAAAGTACTGGTTTCGGCCTCGACCGCGGAAGCGGAAGTGCGCGCTGAACTGGCTGGCAAAACCGGCAAGGGTGGCAACGCCGCCGCCGCCGCTCTGGTTGGCAAGCGCGTAGCAGAAAAAGCACTGAAAGCAGGAATCACCGAAGTTGCGTTCGACCGCTCCGGTTTCCGTTACCACGGCCGTGTCAAAGCGCTGGCAGAAGCTGCCCGCGAAGCCGGTCTGAAGTTCTAAGGGTACGATCATGGCAAAAATGCAAGCTAAAATGCAAAGCGACAAGCCGGACGACGGCATGCGCGAAAAAATGATCGCGATCAACCGCGTGACCAAAGTGGTCAAGGGTGGTCGTATCATGGGCTTCGCGGCGCTGACCGTAGTTGGTGACGGCGATGGCCGCATCGGCATGGGTAAAGGCAAATCGAAAGAAGTGCCAGTGGGTGTGCAAAAGGCAATGGAAGAAGCCCGCCGCAACCTGATCAAAGTGCCGCTGAAAAACGGCACGCTGCATCACACCGTCATCGGCCGCCACGGCGCGTCGAAAGTGATGATGATGCCAGCCAAGCCGGGTACCGGCGTGATCGCTGGTGGCGCCATGCGCGCGATCTTCGAGGTGATGGGCGTGACCGACGTGGTGGCGAAATCCACCGGTTCGAGCAACCCATACAACCTGGTGCGCGCGACCCTGGACGGCCTGTCGAAAATCAGTACTGCTGCTGACATCGCTGCGAAACGCGGCAAGTCGGTGGAAGACATCCTGGCTTAAGGGGAAACCACATGAGCACTATCAAAGTCAAACTGGTGAAGGGCCTGATCGGCACTCGTCAAGACCACCGCGCCACCGTGCGCGGCCTGGGTCTGCGCCGCGTCAACTCGGTTTCCGAGCTGCAGGACACCCCATCGGTACGCGGCATGATCACCAAAGTCGCCTACCTCGTGAAAGTCGTATCGTAAGCTTCGGCTTATGATCTGGAGAAATCAATGGAATTGAATACCATTCAACCAGCAGACGGCGCGAAGCACTACAAGCGTCGCGTCGGTCGCGGTATCGGCTCCGGCCTGGGTAAAACCTCCGGCCGTGGTCACAAAGGTCAAAAATCGCGTTCGGGCGGCTTCCATAAAGTCGGTTTCGAAGGCGGTCAAATGCCTCTGCAACGCCGTCTGCCTAAGCGCGGTTTCAAGTCGCTCAACGCCACCTTCAAAGCTGAAGTGCGCCTGTCCGACCTGAACAACCTGCCTACCGGCGAAGTCGACATTCTGGTCCTGAAGCAAGCCGGCGTGCTGGGCGTGCTGGCCCGCGACGTGCGCGTGATCGCCTCCGGCGAAATCACCAAAGCCGTCGTGGTCAAAGGCCTGAAAGTCACCGCGGGCGCGAAAGCGGCCATCGAAGCGGCTGGCGGCTCGGTAGCCTGAGCTGATAGCTAACAGCTAGATCGGAGCGAAAATTGGCGACCAACCCACAACTTGCTAAGAGCGCCGCAGCTGGCTTCCCTTGGGGCCGCCTGTGGTTCCTGCTTGGCGCATTGGTGGTGTATCGTATCGGCGCTCACGTTCCTGTACCGGGTGTCGACCCGGTACAGCTGGCGGCCCTGTTCAAGCAACAGGAAGGCGGCATCCTGGGCATGTTCAACATGTTCTCCGGTGGCGCCTTGTCCCGCTTTACGGTGTTTGCGCTCGGTATCACGCCCTACATCTCGGCCTCGATCATCATGCAGTTGCTGTCGATCGTGTCGCCACAGATGGAGGCGCTGAAAAAGGAGGGCGAATCCGGCCGCCGCAAGATCACCCAGTACACCCGTTATGCGACGGTGGCGCTGGCTCTGTTCCAGGCGCTGGGTGTGTCCGTGGCACTGGAATCGCAGCCTGGCCTGGTGCTGGATCCTGGCCTGGGCTTCCGCTTCGTGACGATCGTGACGCTGTTGACCGGCACCATGTTCCTGATGTGGCTGGGGGAGCAGATTACCGAGCGCGGTCTCGGTAACGGCATCTCCATCATCATCTTCGCCGGCATCGCCGCCGGTCTGCCGGGCGCGCTGGGTGGCTTGTTCACCCAGGTGTCGACCGGTTCGATCGGCAGCTTCTCGGCCATCCTCATCGTGGTGCTGGTAGCCCTGGTTACCTTCGTCGTGGTGTTCGTGGAACGTGGCCAGCGCAAGATCCTGGTCAACTACGCCAAGCGTCAAGTCGGCAACAAGATCTACGGTGGCCAAACCAGCCACCTGCCGCTGAAGCTGAACATGGCCGGCGTGATCCCGCCGATCTTCGCATCGTCGATTATCCTGTTCCCGGCTACGCTCGTGGAGTGGTTCTCGAAGGGCGCCGACAAGTCCAGCCCGGTCGTCGGTTTCATGAAAGACCTGGCGGCCTCGTTGAGTCCTGGCGAGCCGATCCATGCATTGTTGTACGCCATTGCAATCGTGTTCTTCTGTTTCTTCTATACCGCGCTGGTGTTTAACAGCAAGGAAACAGCGGACAACTTGAAGAAGAGCGGGGCCTTTGTGCCAGGGATTCGTCCCGGTGAGCAGACTGCCCGCTACATCGACAAGATCCTGACGCGATTGACGCTGGCCGGCGCCGTCTACATCACGCTGGTGTGTTTGTTGCCGGAGTTTATGCAAGCCCAGTGGAAGGTTCCCTTCTACTTTGGCGGCACCTCCCTGTTGATTATTGTGGTTGTGACCATGGATTTCATGGCCCAGGTGCAAAACTATGTGATGTCGCAGCAATATGAGTCGCTGCTGCGCAAAGCAAACTTCAAGGGCGGAATTCCGACGCGTTAAGCGCGGCAAACATAACGAAAAATGGCAAAAGACGACGTCATACAGATGCAAGGCGAGATTCTGGAGAATCTCCCCAATGCAACATTTCGAGTGAAGCTGGAAAACGGGCACGTGGTGCTCGGACACATTTCGGGTAAAATGCGGATGAACTATATCCGCATCCTTCCTGGCGACAAGGTGACGGTCGAACTGACACCTTATGATCTGAGCCGGGCCCGCATCGTGTTCCGGACCAAGTAAATAAACAATCGTACTAGAAGAGAGTGCAAAAATGAAAGTTAACGCTTCAGTCAAGCGCATCTGCCGCAACTGCAAGATCATCAAGCGCAAAGGTGTGGTCCGCGTAATCTGCGTCGAACCGCGTCACAAGCAGCGTCAAGGTTAATAACCGTTATTTATCGAGGAATAACGAATGGCACGTATTGCAGGGGTTAACATCCCAAACCACCAACATACCGTTATCGGCCTGACCGCCATCTACGGTATCGGCCGCCCACGCTCGCAGTTCATCTGCCAGGCGACGGGTGTTCCATCCAACAAGAAGATCAAGGATCTGGACGACAGCGAGCTGGAAAAGCTGCGTGATGAGATCGGCAAGTTCGTAGTTGAAGGCGACCTGCGCCGCGAACTGTCGATGAACATCAAGCGTCTGATGGATCTGGGCTGCTACCGCGGCATGCGTCACCGCAAGGGCCTGCCGGTCCGCGGCCAGCGCACCCGCACCAATGCGCGTACCCGCAAGGGCCCGCGCAAAGCCGCTCAATCGCTGAAGAAATAATCTTAGGAAAATATTATGGCTAAGCAACAAAGCAGCGCAGCAGCAGCTCGCGTACGCAAGAAGGTCAAGAAGAACGTTGCAGAAGGTATCGCACACGTTCACGCTTCCTTCAACAACACCATCATCACCATCACCGACCGTCAGGGCAACGCTCTGTCGTGGGCGACCTCCGGTGGCGCTGGCTTCAAGGGTTCGCGTAAATCGACCCCGTTCGCAGCGCAGGTTGCTGCCGAAGCCGCAGGTAAAGTGGCTGTTGAGTGCGGCGTGAAGAATCTGGAAGTGCGCATCAAGGGCCCAGGCCCTGGCCGCGAATCCGCAGTGCGCGCACTGAACAACCTGGGCATCAAGATCACCGAGATCCAGGACGTTACCCCAGTACCGCACAACGGCTGCCGTCCTCCTAAGCGTCGTCGTATCTAATGATGCCGCCGGCGGCGGGGTAACCCGCTTCCGCCGGCGTCGTCCTCTTGGAAGCAAAAAAACCGCTGGAACAGTGGGCCGGAAACGGCTATACTGTCCGGCTGTTCTCGCCTGTCGGATGGATTTCGACGGGTTTTTCGTTTTGAGCCACCGTCCAAGCTGAAAGTGAGCTGGACTAGCGCCTAACCGCACGCATTGTCGCGCCGCGGCTGGGGCGTCATATTTAAAGGAAAACATCGTGGCACGTTATATCGGACCAAAAGCAAAGCTGTCCCGCCGTGAAGGCACTGACCTGTTCCTGAAGAGCGCACGCCGCTCGCTGGATTCGAAATGCAAACTGGACGTCAAGCCAGGCCAGCACGGCGTGAAATCGGGCGCCCGCACCTCGGACTACGGCAACCAGCTGCGCGAAAAGCAAAAAGTAAAACGCATGTACGGCATCCTGGAACGCCAGTTCCGCCGCTACTTCGCTGAAGCGGACCGCCGCAAGGGCAACACCGGCGAAACCCTGCTGGCCCTGCTGGAAACCCGCCTGGACAACGTTGCATACCGCATGGGCTTCGGCTCGACCCGCGCTGAAGCGCGTCAGCTGGTGTCGCACAAAGCCTTCACCGTGAACGGCAATGTGGTGAACATCGCTTCGTACAACGTGAAGACCGGCGACGTGATCGCCGTGCGCGAAAAAGCCAAAAAGCAAGTGCGTATCGTTGAAGCGCTGTCGCTGGCTGAACAAGTCGGCATGCCGGCCTGGGTGTCGGTTGACTCCAAGAAAATGGAAGGCACGCTGAAGTCGCTGCCAGAGCGTAACGAAATCGCTCACGACGTCAACGAATCGCTGATCGTCGAACTGTACTCGCGTTAATCGCAGTAAGTAGTTACCGCCCACTGGCTGTCAAGCCCAGTGGGCTTTTTCACTAATGCCATCAGCCTTATCGGTGTAATGAGCCGAGGGTATTGAAAAGGACATTTCATGCAAAACAGTTTGTTGAAACCACGTATCATCGACGTCGAAGCCCTGGGCGCCGGTCACGCTAAAGTCGTGATGGAGCCGTTCGAGCGTGGCTATGGCCACACCCTGGGCAACGCGCTGCGCCGCGTGCTGCTGTCGTCCATGATCGGCTACGCGCCGACCGAAGTGACGATCGCCGGCGTGGTGCACGAGTACTCGTCGCTGGACGGCGTCCAGGAAGACGTGGTTGATCTGCTGCTGAACCTGAAGGGCGTGGTCTTCAAAGTCCACAACCGTGACTCCGTCACCCTGACCCTGAAGAAGGAAGGCGAAGGCGCCGTCCTGGCATCGGACATCGACCTGCCGCACGACGTCGAGCTGATCAACCCGGACCACGTGATTGCCCACCTGACCGCGGGCGGCAAGCTGGACATGCAGATCAAAGTGGAAAAAGGCCGCGGCTATGTGCCGGGCAACGTCCGCCGCCTGTCCGAAGACACCAACAAGACCATCGGCCGCATCATCCTGGACGCGTCATTCTCGCCAGTGCGCCGCGTGTCTTACGCAGTGGAATCGGCCCGCGTGGAACAGCGCACCGACCTGGACAAGCTGATCATCAACATCGAAACCAACGGCGTGATCACGCCGGAAGAAGCGATCCGCCAGTCGGCCCGCGTCCTGGTGGACCAGTTGAATGTATTCGCCGCCCTGGAAGGCACGGAAGCGGCCGCCGAAGCGCCATCGCGCGCTCCGCTGGTCGATCCTATCCTGCTGCGTCCGGTGGACGACCTGGAGCTGACCGTCCGTTCGGCCAACTGCCTGAAAGCGGAAAACATCTACTACATTGGCGACCTGATCCAGCGTTCGGAAAACGAACTGCTGAAGACGCCGAACCTGGGCCGCAAGTCCTTGAACGAAATCAAGGAAGTGCTGGCTTCGCGCGGTCTGACTCTGGGCATGAAGCTGGAGAACTGGCCGCCTGCAGGTCTGGAGAAGTAATTCTTGTTGTACCCGTCCCCGGCATGTGCCGGGGGCGTTTAACCCTTATGAACCGGTCCGCGCCCTGGCGAACACCTTGGCGATCGAAGAACCTGGCATTAAACATCATCGAAAGGAAGTACCATGCGTCACCGTCACGGCCTCCGTAAGCTGAACCGTACCTCGTCCCACCGCCTGGCTATGCTGCGCAACATGACCGTTTCCCTGCTGCGTCATGAAGCCATCAAAACCACCGTTCCTAAAGCTAAGGAACTGCGCCGCGTGATCGAGCCGATCCTGACCCTGGGCAAGACCGACACCCTGGCCAACAAGCGCCTGGCCTTCGCCCGCCTGCGCGACCGCGAAATGGTTCTGAAGCTGTTCGCTGAACTGGGCCCACGTTACGCCAACCGTAACGGCGGTTACCTGCGCATCCTGAAAATGGGTTTCCGCGTAGGCGACAACGCTCCTATGGCTTACGTTGAACTGCTGGACCGTCCAGAGATCACCGAAGCTGTTGAAGTTGCCGACGAAGCGTAATTTACGCCGAGTTAAGGAAAAAGCCAGGCTCTGCCTGGCTTTTTTTATGGCCGGGCGGGAAAGCGCGGCCAGGTGTACCATAAGCAGGTTTTAGTTCTCGAAGGCAGTCATGTCCCGCTTTGCCCACTCCCTCGTCCGCCTGCTGGCGTTGACGGTCCTGCTGTTTGCCGCCCCGGCCCGCGCCGAGGAAGACTTCCTCGACCCGGCGGTCGCCTTCAAGTTCTCCGCCCGCATGCTGGACGAGAAAACCGCCACCGTCACCTATGACATCGCGGACGGCTACTATATGTACCGCGAACGCTTCATGTTCAAGGCGCAGGGCGCCACGCTGGGCACGCCGGACATCCCGCCGGGCAAGGTCAAGTTCGACGAAACCTTCAACAAGGACGTGGAAACCTACCGCAAGCAGGTCACCATCACCATCCCGGTCGACACCGCCGGACCGTTCACCCTGGTCGCCACCTCGCAGGGCTGCTCCGACAAGGGCTTGTGCTACTCGCCGCAGGAGGCGCAGGTGAAACTGGTGGGCGCCGGCGGCAGCGGCGCGGCCATGTCGCTGCCGGGCGCGGCGGGGCAGGGCGCTGCGCCGGCCGGCGTGGACGCGGCGGGGCCAAGCGGGCCAGCCGACGGCGTCAGCGAGCTGGGCAAGATCGAAGCGGCGCTGCAGGGCGGCCGCCTGCTGGTGATCCTGCCGCTGTTCGCGCTGCTGGGCCTGGGCCTGGCGTTCACGCCTTGCGTGCTGCCCATGGTGCCCATCCTGTCCTCGATTATCGTCGGCGAAGGCGCGCGCAGCAGCCGTGGACGCGGCCTGGTGCTGTCGCTCACGTACGCGCTGGGCATGGCCATCGTCTACACCGCGCTGGGCGTGGCGGCCGGCCTGATCGGCGAAGGCCTGGCGGCCGCGCTGCAGAATCCCTGGGTGCTGGGCGCCTTCGGCCTGCTGATGGTGGCGTTGTCGCTGTCCATGTTCGGCTTCTATGAACTGCAGGTGCCGGCCGGGCTGCAAAGCCGCTTGAGCACGGTGTCCAACCGCCAGTCCTCCGGCAAGCTGGCCGGCGTGTTCGCCATGGGCGCCATTTCCGCCCTGATCGTCGGCCCCTGCGTGGCCGCGCCGCTGGCCGGCGCCTTGGTCTACATCAGCCAGACGCGCGACGTGGTCATCGGCGGCGGCGCGCTGTTCGCCATGGCGGTGGGCATGAGCGTGCCGCTGCTGCTGGTGGGCGTGTCGGCCGGCACCCTGCTGCCGCGCGCCGGCGGCTGGATGGACAATGTGAAGAAATTCTTCGGCGTGCTGCTGCTGGCCATGGCGCTGTGGCTGGTGTCGCCGGTGCTGCCGGCCAGGCTGGCCATGCTGGGTTTCGCGCTGCTGGGCATCGGCTATGGCGTCTACCTGTTGACGGCGGGTAGCCGGGGCCGGGCCGGCACCGGCTGGCTGGGCAAGGCGGCGGCGGTGGTGTTCGTCATCCTCGGCGGCGTGCAGCTGGTGGGCGCGGCCACCGGCGGCCGGGACGTGCTGGCGCCGCTGGCCCACCTGGGGCGCGGCGGCGAGCAGCCGGTGCACTTCACGCGCGTGAAAACCGTGGCCCAGCTGGACGCCGCGCTGGCGCAAACCGGCGGCAAGACCGCCATGCTGGACTTCTATGCCGACTGGTGCGTGTCCTGCAAGGAAATGGAAAAGCTCACCTTCGTCGACCCGGCCGTCAAAGCCAAACTGGCCAACACCGTGCTGCTGCAGGTGGACGTGACCGCCAACGACGAGGACGACAAAGCCATGCTGAAGCGCTTCAAGCTGTTCGGCCCGCCCGGCATCATCTTCTTCAACCCGCAAGGCCAGGAAATCCCGGACTCGCGCGTAATCGGCTTCCAGAACGCCGAAACGTTCTCGAAATCGCTAAACAAATTGCAATAAAGTAAGGGGCGCCGTGGCGCCCCTTGTTGTTGATGCAAGCTTGATCAGCTGTGGTGCATGGCGCCGTGGCCGCGTCCATGGGCGCCGCCGTGACCGTGGCCGCGTCCGTGGTGGCGCCTGGTGGCTTCGTCGAAGGTCTTTTGCTGCTCGGGCGTCAGCTGGGCGTAGAAGGTCTTCAGCGCGGCCAGGCGGGTTTCCTGGTGGGCCAGCATCTGCTTGTGCATTTCATGGCGCTGCTCGGCGCGCTCGGGCGCGCTCAGTTGGGCCAGCGCGGCGCGGTCCGGGCGGGCCGCCGGCAGCTTGGGCGCGCTGGCGGCGATGAAGGCGTTCCAGGCCGGTTCCTGCGCCGCCGTCAGTTTCAGCTTGTCGTGCAGCGCGGCCTGGCGCTTGGCCACCATTTCCTTGAATTTGGCCTGGCGCTCGGCGGCCTTGGCGGCGCGCTGCTCCTGGGTCAGGGCCTGGCCGTGGCGGCCCGGGGCCGGGGTGTCGGCGGCGAAGGCGCCGCTGCCCACCGCGCCCAGGCTGAGCACGGTCATGCCGATGATCAGGGATTTGCGTATCGTGTTCATGGTAAGTCCTTTGTGGTTGGGTTCAGTGGCTCGGTAGCTGCCCGGTGGCTGCACTATGTGCACTGCACATGGAACATATCTTGGCAGCGCGGTGTTGCCGCCGCATTGCCCCCGCCGCCGCTTTTGTATCAAACTGTTTCTCCGCGCCGCGGAGCCTGCAGATATACAAGCCGATACAAACCCTTATTGGCCTTCCCCCTCCGAACTGAGGATAATTGAGGCATGGAACAAACTTCTGCCATCCTGATCGTCGACGACGACCGCGATATCCGCTCCCTGCTGGCCGACTACCTGGAGGCCAACGGCTACCGCGCCCAGTGCGCGGCGGACGGCGGCGCCATGTGGAAACAGCTCGACGAGGCGCGCCCGGACCTGATCGTGCTGGACCTGAACCTGCCCGGCGACGACGGCTTGAGCCTGTGCCGCAAGCTGCGCGCCACGTCCTCGCTGCCGGTCATCATGCTGACCGCCCGCAACGAGCCGCTGGACCGCATCCTGGGCCTGGAAATGGGCGCCGACGACTACCTGCCGAAACCGTTCGAGCCGCGCGAGCTGCTGGCCCGCATCCGCAGCGTGCTGCGCCGCAGCCACGCCATGCCGTCCCATTCCGGCTCCGACAAGGTGCAGCAGATGCGCTTTTCCAACTGGACGCTGGACCTGACCGCGCGCCACCTGGTCAACCCGGACGGCATCGTCATCATGCTGTCGGGCGCCGAGTTCCGCCTGCTCAAGGTGTTCCTGGAGCACCCGAACCGCGTGCTCAACCGCGACCAGCTGCTGAACCTGACCCAGGGCCGCGACGCCGACCCCTTCGACCGCTCGATCGACATCCAGATCAGCCGCCTGCGCCAGAAGCTGGGCGAGGACGCGCGCGTGCCGCAAATCATCAAGACCGTGCGCAACGGCGGCTATGTGCTGGCCGGTGCCGTCAGCGTGGAGCAGGGGGCGTGAAAGCTTTCCTCAGTTCGATGACAGGCCGCGTGTTCCTGGTCCTGTTGCTCGGCATCGTGGCCTCGGCCGCGCTGACGCATTACCTGGCCGTCACCGAACGCCAGCGCACGCTGGAGCGCTACCGCGACTCTTACGTGCTGGACCGTTCCGGCGAACTGATCTCGACCATCAGCGTGGTGGCGCCGGACGCGCGCGCGGCCTACCTGAAAATCGTCAGCCAGGGCGGCCTGCGGCTGGAGGCGACCGACGCCGCCATCGACATGGCGGCCCAGCAGACGGACTTTTCGCGCCAGCTGTCCGCGCGCTTGGGCAAGGATTACACGCTGGCGCCTCAGCCGGGCCGCCCGGCCGCCTGCGACGCGCCGCGCGAGATCAATTCCATCTTCGGCCCGGTGCAATGGCGCGGCATCTGTGAAGTGGTGCACGTCGGACTGCACGACGGCCAGGTGCTGCGCCTGACCGTGCTGCCGCCGCGCTCGCCGCCGCCCACCGGCCAGAACGAACTGTTCAGCATCCTGCCTTTCCTGTTCAGCATAGTCGGCCTGGCTTACCTGGTCACCCGCATGGCCGTGCGCCCGCTGCAAAAGCTGGCGCAGGCCGCGAAAGACCTGGGCGACGACATCAACCACCCGCCGCTGGCCCTGAGCGGCGCCAGCGAGATCCGCCAGGCCAGCGCCGCCTTCAACGCCATGCAGGCGCGCATCCGCCAGCACATCTTCCAGCGCACGCAAATGCTGGCCGCCATCACGCACGACCTGCAGACCCCGCTCACCCGCATGCGGCTGCGGCTGGAAAAAGTGTCCGACGGCGACCTGCAGCAAAAGCTGCTGGGCGACCTGTCGGCCACCCAGCAGATGGTGAAGGAGGGCCTGGACCTGGCGCGCAGCATGGACAGCACCGAGAACATGCAGGCGCTGGACCTGGACTCGCTGCTCGACAGCGTGTGCGCCGACGCCGCCGACGCCGGCCAGGACGTGGCCCTCAAGGGCCGCGCCGCGATGGCGCTGATGGGCCGCCCGCTGGCGATCCGGCGCTGCCTGGTGAACCTGCTGGACAACGCGGTCAAGTACGGCCAGAGCGCCAGCGTGACGGTCGAGCGCCTGGTGGGCGCGGCGCGCATCCGCATCCGCGACGCCGGCCCCGGCATTGCCCCCGACCAGCTGGCCCAGGTGTTCGAGCCGTTCTACCGCATCGAAAGCTCGCGCTCGCGCGAATCGGGCGGCACCGGCCTGGGGCTGACCATCGCCCGCAATATCGCCGAACAGCACGGCGCCAGCATCGCGCTGGCCAACCATCCCGACGGCGGCCTGGAAGTGACCCTGGTGCTGCCCGAATATTACGCAGGGAAATGATTCCCGCATTGCACGCATTGCAGTCAAGCCAATTACCTATAAAAACGATGAAAAAGACCACTCTGGTACTCCTGGCAGGCGCGGCCGCCGTAATCGGCGCGGGCGCCTGGTATTTCGCGCAGCCGGCCGGGCCGGCCGCGCAGGCCGGCGCCCAAGGCAAGCCGGGGCAGCAGGGCCAGCAAGGCCCGACCACCGTCAACGTGGTGGCGCCGCAACGCCAGGACGTGCCGGTGCTGCTGTCGGCCAACGGCACCGTGTCGCCCATCAGCACCGTCGACCTGCATCCGCAAACCACCAGCACCATCGTCAAGGTGCACATCAAGGAAGGCCAGTTCGTCAAACAGGGCGAGCTGATGTTCTCGCTCGACAGCCGCAGCGAAAACGCCAACGTGGAAAAAGCCCAGGCCCAGGTGATGCGCGACCGCGCCACGCTGGCCGACCTGGAGCGCCAATACCAGCGCAGCATGGACTTGCTGGCGCAGAAATTCATCGCCCAGGGCGCGGTGGACACCTTGCGCAGCCAGGTCGAACAGGCGCGCGCCGTGCTCAACGCGGACCTCGCCGCCGCCCAGGCGGTCAAGGTGGACGCCAGCTACACCACCATCCGCGCCCCGCTGACGGGCCGGGTGGGCGCCATCAACGTCTACCCGGGCAGCCTGGTGCAGCTGTCGACCTCGCTCACCACGGTGACCCAGCTCAACCCCATCAACGTGGCCTTCACCCTGCCCGAAAGCGCGCTGGCCGGCTTGCTGGCGGCGCAACAGGCCGGCGCGGTGCCGGTGGAAGTGGAATCGGGCGGCCAGCTGTTCAAGGGCAAGCTGAGCTTCATCGACAACGCGGTCGACCCGATGGCCGGCGTGATCCGCGTGAAGGCCGAGTTCGACAACAGCCAGACCCGGCTGTGGCCGGGCCAGTACGTCAACACCAAGCTCACCGTGCAAACGCTGAAAGACGTGCTGGTGGTGCCGCAAAACGCTATCATTAGCAACACGCGGGGGACCTTCGTGTACACGGTCGCCCCGGACCAGACCGCTGCCGTGGCCAACATCAAGCGCTTGCACACCTTCGGCCCCTACGCCGCCGTGAGCGGCCTGAACGGCGACGAAAAGATCATCGTCGAAGGCAAGCAGAACCTGCGCCCCGGCGGCAAGGTGCGCATCGCCGAAGCCGCGTCGCCGGACAAGAAGAAGGGCGAGGCCCCGGGCAGCGGGGCTGCCAGGAAAAAGGATGGCGCAGCATGAACCTGTCCGAATTGTGCATCCGCCGCCCGGTGATGGTGGTGCTGCTGTCGCTGAGCCTGATCCTGGCCGGCGTGCTGGCCTACGCCCACATCCCGGTCGCGGCGCTGCCCAGCTATAACACCCCGGTCATCAACGTCGGCGCCGACCTGCCCGGCGCCAGCCCGGAAACCATGGCGTCCTCGGTCGCGCTGCCGCTGGAGAAGCAGTTCTCCACGATCGCCGGCCTGAGCATGATCACCTCCACCAGCACCCTGGGCAACACCTCGCTGACCCTGGAGTTCGACTCCAGCATCGACGTCAACGAGGCGGCGGTCGACGTGCAGGCCGCGCTGCTGCGCGCGCAGCGCTCGCTGCCGCAGGAAATGACGGACCTGCCGTCCTACCGCAAGGTCAACCCGGCCGACGCGCCGGTGCTGTTCATGACCATGACCTCGCCTTCGCTGAGCCTGTCCGAACTGAACGACTATGCGGAAAACCTGGTGGCGCCCAGCCTGTCGACCCTGCCGGGCGTGGCCCAGGTCACCGTCAACGGCCAGAAGCGCTTCGCGGTGCGCATCCGCGCCAAGGCCGACCTGCTGAACGCGCGCAACATCACGCTGGACGAGCTGGCCGCCGCCATCCGCGCCGCCAACGCCAACACCCCGCTCGGCATCCTGGACGGCCCCAGCCAGACCCTGACCATCCAGGGCAACGCCCAGCTGATGAAGGCGGCCGAGTTCGCCGAACTGATCGTCGCCACCCGCAACGGCCAGCCGGTGCGCCTGAAGGACGTGGCCGAGGCCGAGGACAGTTACCAGTCCGTCAAGACCGCCGGCAGCTACAACGGCGAGCGCTCCATCGTGCTGCTGGTGCAGCGCCAGCCGGACGCCAACACCGTGCAGGTGGTGGACGGCGTGCGCCAGCTGCTGCCGCGCTTCACCGCCCAGCTGCCGGCCTCGGTCAAGATCAACCTGGTCAACGACCGCTCGGTGTCGATCCGCGAAGCCATCCACGACGTCAACCTGACCCTGGCGCTGACCGTGGTGCTGGTGGTGCTGGTGATCTTCCTGTTCCTGCGCAAGGCGGCCGCCACTTTCATCCCGGCCATCACCATGCCGATCTCGCTGCTGGGCGCGCTGAGCCTGCTGTACGCCTTCGGCTACAGCCTGGACAACGTGTCCCTGCTCGGCATCACGCTGGCCGTGGGCCTGGTGGTGGACGACGCCATCGTGGTGCTGGAAAACATCGTGCGCCACATCGAGATGGGCAAGAAGCCGCTGCAGGCCGCGCTGGTCGGCTCGCGCGAAATGGGCTTCACCATTATCTCGATCTCGATTTCGCTGGTGGCGGTGTTCATCCCGATCTTCTTCATGCCCGGCGTGATCGGCCTGCTGTTCCACGAATTCGCCGTGGTGGTGGCGCTGTCGGTGCTGGTGTCGGCGGTGGTGTCGCTGACCCTGGTGCCCATGCTGTGCGCGCGCCTGCTGCCGAACGAGGCGCACGACGCGGCCGGCGACGACACCTTCATCGGCCGCTGGTTCGAAGCCGGCTTCTCGCGCCTGCGCAACGGCTACGCCAGCACGCTGGACATCGCCCTCAAGCACCGCTACGCGGTGCTGGCGCTGGCCGTCGGCACCTTCGTGCTGACCGTGGTGCTGTACGCCACCATTCCGAAAGGCTTCTTCCCGGAGGAGGACCTGGGCCAGATCCGCGTCACCACCGAGGCTGCGGAGGACATTTCCTCGGCCGCGCTGCTGGAGCTGCAGACCAAGGTGGCCGCCGTCATCATGGCCGACCCCAACGTACAGGACGTGACTTCCTTCGTCAGCGGCGGCAACGGCGGCCGCATGTTCCTGGTGCTCAAGCCGCGCGGCGAGCGCGCCAAGATGCCGCAGGTGCTCGACAGCCTGCGCAAGGCCACCAGGCAGGTGCCCGGCATCGCCGTCTACCTGAGCCCGGTGCAAAACCTGCAGCTGGGCGGCCGCCCGAGCAAGAGCCGCTACCAGTACACCCTGCAGTCCGTCAGCCCGGACGCGCTCAGCGACTGGGCCAACAAGTTCCAGGAACGCATGCGCGCCGACAACGACTTCCGCGACGTCACCAGCGACTCGCAGAACAAGGGCCTGCAGGCGTCGCTGAAGATAGACCGCGACAAGGCCAACACCCTGGGCGTGGAAATGAGCGCCATCCGCAGCGCGCTGTACCTGGCCTTCGGCGAGCGCCAGGTGTCCACCATCTACTCGTCCGCCGCCAGCTACTTCGTGATACTGGAAGCGGCCACCGAGGACCGCCAGTTCGACGACGCGCTGACCAGGATCTCGGTGCGCAACAAGGCCGGCAACCTGGTGCAGCTGTCCAGCTTTGCCAGCGTGGAGCGCACCGTCGGCCCCACCTCGGTCAACCACCAGGGGCAACTGCAGGCCATCACCCTGTCGTTCAACCTGGCGCCCGACGTGCCGCTGGGCGTGGCCACCAACAAGATCGACCAGATGGCGGTGGACATGGCCCTGCCGGCCTCCATCATCACCACCTATGGCGGCGACGCGGCCGTGTTCCAGAGCTCGCAGGGCAGCCAGCTGATCCTGATCATCGCCGCGCTGGGCGTCATCTACGTGCTGCTGGGCGTGCTCTACGAGAGCTACATCCACCCGCTGACCATCCTGGCCGGCCTGCCGTCGGCGGCGGTGGGCGCCTTGCTGACCTTGCGCATCTTCAATATGGACCTGACCATGATCGCCATCATCGGCATCCTGATGCTGATCGGTATCGTCAAGAAGAACGCCATCATGATGATCGACTTCGCGCTGGACGCGCAGCGCAACCACGGCATGCAACCGGCGGACGCCATCCGCGAAGCCTGCGTGCTGCGCTTCCGCCCCATCATGATGACCACGCTGGCCGCCTTGATGGGCGCCTTGCCGATCGCGCTCGGCCTGGGCGCCGGCGCCGAGCTGCGCCAGCCGCTGGGCCTGGCCGTGGTGGGCGGCCTGATCTTCTCGCAGGTGATCACGCTGTACATCACGCCGGTGATTTACTTGTTCCTCGACAAATACAGCGGCAGCGGGCCGATGGACGACGCGGCCCTGGCCGACGAGCCGGAGCCGGCCAAGGCTCCGGTGGAGCTAAAAGCTGTCAGTCTTGCCAAGCACTGATATCATACTGCGGGCCGGAAGATTTCCGGCCCGTTTGTTTTAGGCAATCTTGTGATACATACGGTAACATCCATCAAGACCGGGTCCGGGTAAGCTGGCGTACTCGGGTGTTTGTAAAGAAAGTCCGTTTATCTTGTTCCAGTTCAGCCACACCCACGGGGCCGACCACAGCCACGAATATTGCGAAGCATGCGGCCAGCGCCTTCCGCCGCCCGCCAGCTACGGCTATGGCGGCTATGGCGGCCCGAGCCGGCACAAGCGCATCGGCATCGGCATCTCGATCGCGCTGCACCTGCTGATCGTGCTGTACTACCTGTTCAGTCCCCAGCACAAGATTTCCCTCAAGCCGCCGGCCAAGGAAGGCGAGATGGTGTGGGTGGCGCCGCTGAAGGACAAGCCGGCGCCCAAGGCCAAGCCGGAACCGAAGAAAACCGAAGTGGCGAAAGCGCAGCCGCAGCCGCGCCGCGAGAGCAAGGCCGTGGCCAAGAAGGCCGCGCCGCCCAAGCTGGAAACCTATGTGCCGCCGGTGCAGGCCACCATGAAGCCGCCGCCGACCCCGGCCGTGGAAGAAGACATGATGGCGCGCGTGGAAGCGGCCCGCAAGCGCCGCGCCGAGGCTAATCCGCAGCCGGCGCCGGAGCCGCAGGAGAGCGAGGCCGACCGCGCCAACCGCATTGCGCGCGCCAACATCATGGGCGCCATGGGCCGCAACGCGGCCGGCGAGCGGGAAGACACGGGCGGCATCTTTTCCATCATCAATAAAACGGGCTTGAGCGCGGACATCAAGTTCCGAGGCTGGAACACCAACTTCAAGCGCCAGTGGTCGCAGCAGGTGCACGTCGAGCTGGGCACGGACCCGGACATCGAAACGGCCATCGTGCGCCGCATGATAGAGCTGATCCGCAAGGAGAAGCCGGGCGAGTTCCAGTGGGAATCGCACCGCCTGGGCAAGGTCATCACGATGAACGCCGCCAGGCCGTACCAGGCCGAGCTGGAAGCTTTCCTGCTGAAGGAATTCTTCCCGAATTACCGGAGATAAAAAAACGGGGCTTGCGCCCCGTTTTTTATGCTTTCAGCTTGCGCGCGATGTCGAGCGCGAAGTAGGTCAGCACGCCGTCGGCGCCGGCGCGCTTGAAGGCCAGCATCGATTCCATCATCACCTTGTCATGGTCCAGCCAGCCGTTTTGCGCGGCGGCCTTGATCATGGCGTACTCGCCGCTCACCTGGTAGGCGAAGGTCGGCACCTTGAACTCGTCCTTCACGCGGCGCACGATGTCCAGGTAGGGCATGCCGGGTTTCACCATCACCATGTCGGCCCCTTCCTGCAGGTCCAGCGCCACCTCGCGCAGCGCTTCGTTGCCGTTGGCCGGGTCCATCTGGTAGGTGTTCTTGTCGCTCTTGCCGAGGTTCTTGGCGGAACCGACCGCGTCGCGGAACGGGCCGTAGAAGGCCGACGCGTACTTGGCCGAGTAGGCCATGATGCGGGTGTGGATGTGGCCTTTTTCCTCCAGCGCGGCGCGGATCGCGCCGATGCGGCCGTCCATCATGTCCGACGGCGCCACCACGTCCACCCCGGCGTCCGCCTGGCACAGCGCCTGGCGCACCAGCATGGCGGTGGTGACGTCGTTCAGCACATAGCCGTTGTCGTCGATCAGGCCGTCCTGGCCGTGGCTGGTGTACGGGTCCAGCGCCACGTCGGTCAGGATGCCCAGCTCGGGGAAGGCTTGTTTCAGGGCGCGCACGGCGCGCGGCACCAGGCCGTCCGGGTTGGTCGCCTCGATGCCGTCCGGCGTCTTCAGCGCCGCATCGATCACCGGGAACAGCGCCAGCACCGGGATGCCCAGCGCCACGCACTCTTCCGCCACCTTCAGCAGCAGGTCCACCGACACGCGCTCCACGCCCGGCATCGAGGCCACCGGCTCGCGCTGGTTCGTGCCTTCGAGGATGAAGACCGGGTAGATCAGGTCGGATGCGGTGACGGTGTTTTCGCGCATCAGCGCGCGCGAGAACGGGTCGCGGCGCATACGGCGCATGCGGATGGCGGGGAAGGGCGTGTTGTGGGGCATGGCTGCGGTTTTCCTTTACGGTTTAGTCGTGCGACGAATCTTCCGGCGTGTCGATCAGTTCGGCCTGCGCGGCGGCGTCGTCCTCGGCCAGGCCGGCCAGTTCGACGATCTTGGCCGTGGCTTCTTCCAGGCCGACGCGCTTGAGCGCCGAGAACAGCTGCACGGTGAAGGGGAAGCCTTCGCCGTCCTCGTCCACGTAGCTGGCCAGCTTGGCTTGCGCCTGGCGCAGCACGGTGGTCGATTCGCTGCGGGTCAGTTTGTCAACCTTGGTCAGGATGCAATGGATCGGCTTGCCGGTCGGGGCGAACCATTCCAGCATCTGGATGTCCAGGTCGGTGAACGGGCGGCGCGAATCCATGATCAGGATCAGCGCGGCCAGCTGTTCGCGCTGCTGCACGTAGTCGCCCAGCAGGCGCTGCCAGTACAGCTTGGTGTTGCCGGACACTTCGGCGTAGCCGTAGCCGGGCAAGTCTACCAGCATGGCCTGGATTTCCTCGACCTTGGTGGGGTCCTTGCGGTGCATCGCCACGTGGGCGCCGCCGATCGAGAAGAAGTTGATGTGCTGGGTGCGGCCCGGCGTCTTGGACGCGAAAGCGAGCCCCTTCTGATTGCACAGAATATTGATGGAGGTCGACTTGCCGGCGTTGGAGCGGCCGGCGAAGGCGATTTCGGGCACCGTGGTATTGGGCAATTCACGCAAGTGATTCACGGTGGTAAAGAAGCGGGCTTGCCAGAGTTTGGACATGGGAGGGGTGGGCAGAAATGCAACAAAGAAAGCTAAAAGCGCGAAAAGCTATTGTACAATAAGGGGTTACGAATTGTTGCCATGTATAAAAGCAAATAAGCGCGCAAATAAACGTTCAGCGAGCGGCAAAACAATACATCGCAGTCCCACCATTTTTTTCACTAGTCTCAGGGTGTTTGAATGAATCGTGCGTTTTCACCGTTGGTAAAGTCCTTGCTCCTCGCAGTGTTGGCCGTTTCGGGTGTCGCGTCGGCTGCCGAACATGCTGCTCCCGCTAAAGTAGATCCCGCCAAAGGCTCCACCCTGTATGCCGACGGCGACAACGCCCGCGGCCTGCCGGCGTGCGTTTCCTGCCACGGCGCGGCGGGCAATTCCACCATCGCCGCCAACCCCAAGCTGGCCGGCCAGCCGGAAGCCTACCTCTACAAGCAGCTGGTGAATTTCGCCTCGCCGTCGCGCAACAACGCGGTGATGAGCACCTACGCCAAGATGCTGACCGACGATGAGAAGAAAAACATTTCGGCCTATCTGAGCGGCCAGGTGCAGAAGCCGGGCGCCGCCAAGAACAAGGACACCGTCGAGCTGGGCAAGAAGATCTACCGCGGCGGCATTGCCGAGAAGAACGTGCCGGCCTGCGCCAGCTGCCACGGCCCTGCCGGCGGCGGCATTCCTGCGCTGTATCCGCGCCTGGCCGGCCAGCACCAGGACTACACGGTGGCCCAGCTGACCGGTTTCCGCGGCGACGGCCGCAAGAACAGCGCCGAGATGAGCACCATCGCCAAGCGCCTGTCGGACGACGAAATGAAAGCCGTGGCCGACTACGTGGCCGGCCTGAAGTAATTCCGTGTATTTATGCGCCGATATGGCGCCTATCAGTCCGTGAATATCAAAAAGAGGGCGGCCGCGTGAGCGGGCTGCCCTTTTTGTTGGTATTCTGCTGCCAGTCCTTTTTGAGATAGTGTCCGCATGAGCACCACCAGCACCGCCGGTATCAAACTGAAGACCCGCCGGCCAGCTTTCGACGCGACCGTCGAACTGCTGTCGTCGATGCGCTTCGCCATCAGCCTGCTCACCATGATCGCCATCGCCTCCGTGATCGGCACGGTGATGAAGCAGAACGAGCCGATGTCCAACTACGTGAACCAGTTCGGGCCGTTCTGGTTCGAAGTGTTCAACAAGGTGGGCCTGTACGCCGTGTACTCGGCCTGGTGGTTCCTGGCCATCATGGGCTTCCTGGTGGTGTCCACCACGCTGTGCATCGTGCGCAACACGCCCAAGATGATGAAGGACATGCGCAGCTGGCGCGAGAACGTGCGCGAGCAGTCGCTGCTGAACTTCCACCACAAGAGCGACTGGAACTCGCCGCTGCCGCGCGCGGCGTTGGCGCAGCAGATGGCGCAGCGCCTCGGCCACGCCGGCTACAAGGCGAAAATCGTCGAGAAAGAGCACGCCACCCTGGTCACCGCCAAGCGCGGCGCCGGCGCCAAGTTCGGCTACATCTTCGCGCACACCGCCATCGTGGTGATCTGCGTCGGCGGCCTGCTCGATTCGGACATGCCGATCCGCTTCCAGGAATGGTTCATGGGCAAGAGCCCGTTCGCCGGCAGCGGCGTCATCGCCGACATCCCGGCCCAGCACCGCCTCGGCCTGGGCAACCCCACCTACCGCGCCAACACCGCCATTCCCGAAGGGCAGGCCAGCAATACCGCCATCATCCCGCGCGCGGACGGCGTGCTGATCCAGGACTTGCCGTTCACCATCCTGCTCAAGAAATTCAATATCGACTTCTACAGCACCGGCATGCCCAAGCTGTTCGCCAGCGAAGTGGAAGTGCGCGACCATGAAACCGGCAAGACCTTCAGCGCCGTGATCGAAGTGAACAAGCCGCTGGTCTACAAGGGCCTGGCGGTGTACCAGTCCAGTTTCGAGGACGGCGGCACCAAGCTCAAGCTCAAGGGCTACCCGATGGCGGGCGCCGGCAAGGACAGCTTCGACCTCAGCGGCGAAGTCAACTCGGCCACCCCGCTGGCGCTGGGCGGGAGCCAGGAATACAGCATCGAATGGAGCGGCTTCCGCCCGTTCAACGTGGAGAACATGGCCACCCAGGACGCGCGCTCGGTGGCCCAGGGCGAGAAGCTGGAGCAGAGCTTTGCGCGCGGCCTGGACAAGCAGCTCGGCTCGGCCGCCAAGAACGCCAACAACAAGGACTTGAAGAACGTCGGCCCGAGCGTGCAGTACAAGCTGCGCGACAAGACCGGCCAGGCGCGCGAGTTCCAGAACTATATGCAGCCGGTGACGGTGGACGGCGCCACGGTGTTCCTGGCCGGCGTGCGCGCCAGCCCGGCCGACCCGTTCAGCTACCTGCGCATTCCGGCGGACGACGACTACACGGTGAAGGAATGGATGCGCCTGCGCGCCGCCCTGCATGACCCGGCGCTGCGCGCCATCGCCGCCGAACGCTACGCGCGCCGCGCCATGCCGGCCGGCGCCGATGCGGCCAAATCCGCCGCCAGCGCCGGCAGCGCCGTGCTGCGCGACCAGCTGGCGCAGTCGTCCGCGCGCAGCCTGAACATGTTCGCCGGCGCCGAAGCGGGCGAGGACAAGGATGGCGGCGCGGCGGGCGGCTACATGGCGATCTCCCGCTTCCTGGAAAAAGTGCCGCAGGCCGAGCAGGAGAAAGCGGCCGACATCTTCATGAAGATCCTGAACGGCAGCATGTGGGAACTGTGGCAGGCCGCGCGCGAGAAGGACGGCCTGGCGCCGGTGGAAGGCAACGAGCAGCACGGCCGCTTCCTGCAGCTGGCCACCAACGCGCTGTCCGACGCCACCTTCTACGGCGCCCCGGTCTACCTGCAGCTGGACGAATTCAACGAAGTGAAGGCGTCGGTGTTCCAGGTGACCAAGTCGCCTGGCAAGAACGTGGTCTACCTGGGCTGCCTGTTCCTGGTGCTGGGCGTGTTCTCGATGTTCTACATCCGCGAGCGCCGGCTGTGGGTGTGGATCAAGGACGGGCAGGGGGCGGATGGCGGCGCGCATGCGCTGATGGCCATGAGCACCCAGCGCAAGACCCTCGATTTCGACAAGGAATTTGCAGACTTGAAGGAAAAGCTGCCGCAATCGGCGTAAGCTGCATGGCATGAAGCAGTACTGGAGACCAATATGGAAATGACACAACCCCAAACCTATAGCCAGACGCCGGGCTATTTCAAGCGCCTCAATGCCTTCGACTGGCTGTTCGCGCTGGCGCTGGCGGGCGGCGCGCTGTTCGCGCTGAACCGCTACGGCGCCTATATGGACATCTACGAAAAAGTGATCCTGCTGGCCGCCGCGCCCTCGTTCGCGGCGCTGGGCTGGGGCTGGAAGCCGGTGCGCTGGTTCATGCCGCTGTCCTTCGCGCTGGCGCTGCTGGCCATCTTCCTGTACGGCGGCAGCCTGGACGCCGCCAACCAGAAATTCTGGCTCAAATACATGCTGTCGAGCCAGTCCGCCATCCTGTGGATGAGCACCTTCTTCTTCCTGTCCACGCTGTTCTACTGGATCGGCCTGGCGGCCCATTCCTCGATGGGCTTCGTGGTCGGCTCCAAGCTGTGCTGGGCCGCGCTGGTGATCGGCATCACCGGCATGCTGGTGCGCTGGTACGAGTCCTACCTGATCGGCGCGGACGTGGGCCACATCCCCATCTCCAACCTGTACGAAGTGTTCATCCTGTTCGCGCTGATCACGGCTATGTTCTACCTGTACTACGAGGCGCACTACAAGACGCGGCAGCTGGGCGCCTTCGTGATGCTGGTGATCTCGGCGGCGGTGGCCTTCCTGCTGTGGTACACCGTCTCGCGCGACGCGGCCGACATCCAGCCGCTGGTGCCGGCCCTGCAAAGCTGGTGGATGAAAATCCACGTGCCGGCCAACTTCATCGGCTACGGCACCTTCGCGCTGGCCTCCATGGTGGGCTGGGCCTACCTGCTCAAGCATGAAAAGATCCGCACCCTGTGGCAGGCGCTGGTGATCGCCCCCATCGTGCTGCTGGCGCTGGCCTGGCTGATCGCCTACGTGTCGGGCGCCGGCGAAGCGGTCATCAAGGGCATGGTCAACGCCAGCCGCTTCACGGCCGTGCTGGTGGTGCTGTTCGCGGTCACCAACCTGCTGCGCGACCGCCTGGCCGCGCGCCTGCCGGACGCCGAAACGCTGGAAGACGTGATGTACAAGGCCATCTCGGCCGGCTTCGCCTTCTTCACCATCGCCACCATCCTGGGCGCGCTGTGGGCGGCCGAAGCGTGGGGCGGCTACTGGTCGTGGGACCCGAAAGAGACCTGGGCGCTGATCGTCTGGCTCAACTACGCGGCCTGGCTGCACATGCGCCTGATGTCCGGCCTGCGCGGCAAAGTGGCGGCCTGGTGGGCGCTGGTGGGCCTGCTGGTGACCACCTTCGCCTTCCTCGGCGTGAACATGTTCCTGTCCGGCCTGCACTCCTACGGCAAGCTGTAATCCCTCGCATTTCCGTTCCGAGGCCCCGCTCACGCTAGTGACCGGGGCCTTTTTGTATTCCTTTGTATCCGCTTGAAAGCGCGACAAACGGGCATACAAAACCCCGCTTTCCCGTCTTCCGTGCCTTAAATAGAATCGTTCCTGAATTAGATCGAGTCCGATCTATCTCCATCAGGAAACGAAATGAAATCTCTCAAAACCGCAGCAATCACCACCCTCGCCGTCATGGCGCCCGGCCTGGCCAGCGCCGCCTTCCCGGACGTGGTCACCTCCGGCGCCAGGAACGTGGTGCTGGTCACCGGCGCTCATACCGACGGCTCCAGCTGGCGCTCGATGCACGACCAGTTGTGGATCAAGGGCTATAAGGTCACCGTGGTGCAGCAGCCCCACACCTCGCTGGCGGACGACGTGGCCGCCGCGCGCGACGCCATCGACAGCCAGGACGGCCCGGTGGTGCTGGTCGGCCATGACACCGGCGGCGCCGTGATCTCGGTGGCCGGCACCAGCGACAAGGTCAAGGCCCTGGTCTACATCGCGGCCTTCCAGCCGGAAGTGGGCGAGAGCGTGTCGCAGCTGGCCGCCTCCAAGCCGGCCCCGGACAACGGCGTGAAAACCACCCGCGACGGCCGCCTGTACATCGACGCCGCCAGGTTCGGCGCCGTGTTTGCCGGCGACCTGCCGCCCAACCGCACCAACTTCATGGCCGCCTCGCAAAGCAAGCCGGCGCGCGCCTTGCTGGATGCGCCGGCGACGGCAGCGGCCTGGCGCAGCAAGCCGTCCTACGCGGTCGTCGCCACCGACGACCTCTATCTGAACCCCGAACTGCAGCGCTGGATGTACCAGCGCGCCGGCGCAAAGGTGACTGAGATCAAAGCCAGCCATTCCTTGCAGCTGTCGCGCCCGGAAGCCGTGGCCGAGGTGGTGGTGCAAGCCGCCCTGAACGTGAAGTAACCGTGACCAACCCTGAAAGGAGCTACCCATGAAATCATCCCACGCAGCCCTGGCCGCAACCCTGGCCCTCGCCCTGTGCGCCACCGGCGCCCAGGCGGCGGAGCGCAAGCCGATGGAGAAATGCTACGGCGTGTCGCTGGCCGGCCATAACGACTGCTCGGCCGGCCCCGGCACCTCGTGCGCCGCCACGTCCAGCACCGACTACCAGGGCGACGCCTGGGTGCTGGTGGAGAAGGGCACTTGCACCAGCATCAAGACCCCCAAGGGCTACGGCTCGCTGACCCCCATCGCCAAATAATCCCAAGGAGCATGCAATGAACCAACAAGTCAAATCCCAAGTCTTCCGCGCCGGCGCCGCCGCCCTGCTGGCCCTGAGCTCGCTGAGCATGACCGTGCCGGCCCATGCCGCCGCCACCGGCGACAAGGCCGAGCAGCCGGGCCGCTGCTACGGCATCAACACCTGCAAGGGCACCAGCCTGTGCGCCACCGCCAAGAACGACTGCAAAGGCTTGAACGAGTGCAAGGGCGAAGGCGTGCTGGTCAAGACCCCGTCCGAGTGCAAGGCGCTCGGCGGCACGCTGACTGAAAAAGAGTAAAGCGAGCGCCCCATGTCCATCCTGCCAAGTCCCACCGCGTTCTCCGGCTATGGCCTGGGGCTGCGCCGCGAGCATTACCAGGACTTCCTCGAAACCCGCGTGGCGGTCGATTTCGTGGAAGTCATTTCCGAGAATTTCATGGTCGACGGCGGCCAGCCGCGCCACATCCTGCGCCAGGTGCGCGAGCGCTATCCGGTGGTGCTGCACGGCGTGTCGATGTCGATCGGTTCCGCCGACGGCCTGCGGCGCGACTATCTGCGGCGGCTGAAGGCGCTGGCCGACGAGATTGCGCCGCTGTTCGTGTCGGACCACCTGAGCTGGTCCCGCATCGGCGGCTTCAACTCGCACGACCTGCTGCCGCTGCCGTACACCGAGGAGGCGCTGGACCTGGTGTGCAGCAATATCCACATGGCGCAGGACACGCTGGGCCGCGCCATGCTGTTCGAGAACCCCTCCAGCTACCTGGCCCTGGGCGGCGGCGCCATGCATGAATGGGAATTCCTGGCCGAGATGAGCCGCCGCACCGGCTGCGGCTTGCTGCTGGACGTGAACAACGTCTATGTCAGCGCCGCCAACCATGGCTTCGACGCGCACGCCTTCCTGCAGGGCATCCCGGCGGACCGCGTGCGCCAGATCCACCTGGCCGGCCACAGCCAGGGCAAGCAGCTGCTGATCGACACCCACGACAGCGCCGTGCCCGAGGGCGTGTGGGCGCTGTACCGGGAAGCCGTGGCGCGCTGCGGCCCGGTGGCCACCATGATAGAACGCGACGACAACATTCCGCCGCTGGCCGAGCTGCTGGCCGAACTGGATGTCGCGCGCCGCGCGGCATTGCGGGAGGCCGCATGACGCTGGCCGAACTGCAGCGCGACTTCCGCAGCTGGCTCACCGACGCCGCGCCGGGTGCCGCCGGCCGGCTGGGCGGCGGCGAAGCGCCGGGCCTGGCGGTGTACCAGAACAACTACCGGGCCCAGCTGGTCGGCTGTCTGCGGGAAAGCTATCCGCAGCTGCGCGCCCATATCGGCGACGAGCGTTTCCTGTACGCCGCCGCCGCCCATATCAAGCGCCGCCCGCCGCACGCGTGGACCCTGGACGCCTACGCCGACGGCTTCGGCGCGACGCTGGCCGAACTGTTCCCGGACAACCCTGACGTCGATGAACTGGCCTGGATCGAGCTGGCGCTGTCGGACGCCTTCGTGGCGCCGGACGCCGCGCCGCTGCGGGCCGGCGCGCTGCCGGAGGTGGACTGGGAACGGGTCTGCCTGCGCTTCACGCCGTCGCTGCGCCTGGCGCCGCTGAGCACCAACGCGGACGACATCTGGGGGGCCCTGCGCGACGGCCAGCCGGTTCCCGAGGCGGCCATGCGGCCGGCGGGGCACGGCATGGCGGTCTGGCGGCGTGGCTATGTGTCCAGCCTGCGCGCGCTGGCCCCGCTGGAGTTTGCCGCGCTGGCGCAGGCCAGCGGGCAGGGCAGCGAACGGGGCAACGAACGTGGCAACTTCGGCGCGCTGTGCGCCATGCTGATAGACGAGCTGGGCGAAGCCGACGGCGTGGCCAAGGCCGGCGCGCTGCTGGCCGACTGGATCGCCAGCGAACTGATTACCGGGCTGGACGACAGCCATTCTTTACCTTGAACAAGGACGCAACGATGCCAAACCATCTCTCCACCCGCCGCCGCTTTCTGCTGACGGCTGGCGCCGCCGCCGCCGCGCTGCCCGGCAGTGCCGCGGCGGTATCCGCCGTCGCCATGCCGGAGCGTTTGCAGCAGGTTGCCACCGGCGTACTGAACATTTCCTACGACAGCTCGGGGCCGGAAGAGGGCAGGCCGGTGGTGCTGCTGCATGACGCCTTCGACGGCATCGAGCGCTACGAATACATCGCCAAGCTGCTGGCCGGGCGGGGGCTGCATGTGCTGGTGCCGCAACTGCGCGGCCATGGCCGCACCTCCTTCATCGATCCCGCCGCGCCGCGCGCCGGCCTGCCTGCCGCGCTTGGCAAGGACGCCATCGACCTGATCGACGCGCTGCACATGCCGGAGGCGGTGTTTGCCGGCATCGGCTGGGGCGCACAGGCCGCCCGCGCAGCGGCTGCGCTGAAGCCGACGCGCTGCATCGGCCTGGTGCTGGTCGACGGCGGCCAACTCGGCGAGCCGGCGCCAGCAGCCGCCAGCGTGCCGTCCATCAAGCTTGCCAGCGCCGAACCGGCGGCCTTTGCCGACGCGGTCGCCGCGCTGGTACGCCAGGGCAAATGGCGTACCTGAGCCGCACCATCCTCCCAACTACAACATCTGCCATCATGACTATCCAAACCGATACCCCGCAACGCCGGCTGGCCAGGCTGCTGCCGGACGCGCTGTTGCTGCTGCTGGCCCGCCTGGCCATCGCGTCCATTTTCTTCCTGTCCGGCCGCACCAAGGTGCATGGCCTGTTCACGCTCAAGGACTCGACTTACGACCTGTTCCTGTACGAGTACGCCTTGCCGGTCATCCCGGCCGAGTTCGCCGCGCAGCTGGCCACGGCGGCCGAGCATGTGCTGCCGCTGCTGCTGGTGCTCGGCCTGTTCACGCGTCCCGCCGCGCTGGGACTGCTGGCCATGACAGCCGTGATCCAGCTGTTCGTGTATCCCGCCGCCTGGCCGACACACCTGGCCTGGGCCGCCTTGCTGCTGCCGCTTATCGCCGGCGGCGCCGGCGCCTGGTCGCTGGACCGCATAGTGCCTAGCGGTAAGCATTTAAGGGGAACATAAACTACGCCCACAGCAGATTGGTGTAAGGTTATCCCTGTCTCGTTCGACAGAGCCCATACGAGTCCTTTTACTCCCGGAGTTACCATGTTGATCAAACGTAGCCCGAACGGCATCGATCTGCCGTTCTCGTCAGAAATTACCCCGCGCGAAATTTTTGAATCGCGCCGCAGCTTCATCAAGCAGATGGCGGTGGGCACCATCGCCGGCGGCGCGCTGCTCGAGATGGCCACGCGGGAAGCATTCGCCCAGGGCACGCCCGGCAAGCTGGGCGCCAAGCTGAATCCCGCCTATTCCGCGCTCGACAAACAGACCGCCTTCAAGGACGCCACCACCTACAACAACTTCTACGAATTCGGCACCGGCAAGGACGACCCGGCGCGCAACGCCCACACGCTGAAACCGCGTCCCTGGACCATCAGCATCGAGGGCGAAATCAAGAAGCCGCTGACCCTGGACCTGGACCAGCTGCTCAAGCTGGCGCCGCTGGAAGAGCGCGTCTACCGGCTGCGCTGCGTGGAAGGCTGGTCGATGGTGATCCCGTGGGTGGGTTACTCGCTGTCCGAGCTGATCAAGAAAGTGGAGCCGACCGGCAACGCCAAATACGTCGAGTTCATCTCGCTGGCGGACAAGGGCCAGATGCCCGGCGTGGGCAGCCGCGTGCTGACCTGGCCGTACCGCGAAGGCCTGCGCATGGACGAAGCCATGCACCCTCTGGCGCTGCTCACGCTGGGCATGTACGGCGACGTGCTGCCGAACCAGAACGGCGCGCCGGTGCGCATCGTCACGCCGTGGAAATACGGCTTCAAGTCGGCCAAGTCCATCGTCAAGATCCGCTTCGTCAAGGACCAGCCGCGCACCGCGTGGAACGACGCGGCGCCGTCCGAATACGGCTTCTACTCCAACGTGAACCCGGACGTGGACCACCCGCGCTGGTCGCAGGCCTCCGAGCGCCGCATCGGCGAAGACGGCTTCCTGGTGCGCAAGCGCAAAACGCTGATGTTCAACGGCTACAACGACGTGGCGCCGCTGTACGCCGGCATGGACCTGAAGAAGTTCTTCTGACATGGCCTTCAATCCCACCGCGAAGCAGGTGACGGCGCTGAAGGCGGTGGTCTTCGTGCTGTCGCTGCTGCCGTTCTTCAACCTGATCTGGCTCACGGCCAGCGGCCAGTTGGTCGAGCCGCTGCAGTACATCACGCGCGCCACCGGCGACTGGACCCTGTACTTCCTGTGCATCACGCTGGCGGTGACGCCGCTGCGGCGCCTGACGAAATGGAGCTGGCTGCTCAAACTGCGCCGCATGGTGGGGCTGTACGCCTTCTTCTACGGCCTGCTGCACTTCACCACCTTCCTGTGGTTCGACCATTTCTTCGACGTGCAGGAAATGCTCAAGGACGTGGTCAAGCGGCCCTTCATCACGGTCGGCTTCATCGCCTTCGTGCTGTTGATCCCGCTGGCCGTCACCAGCACCAACGGCATGGTGCGCCGCCTGGGCGGCAAGCGCTGGCAGTGGCTGCACCGGCTGGTGTACGTGATCGCCCCGCTGGGCATATTGCATTTCTGGTGGATGAAAGCGGCCAAGCACGACTTTTCGCAGCCGATCATCTTTGGCCTGATCGTGCTGGCGCTGCTGGGCGTGCGCCTCTACTGGGCGCGCAGCAAGGCCGGCGCCTCGGCCCGCGCCGCAGCGGCGGGCTGAGGTTTACTGAGGCATCACTTGATCAGCGATTCCAGCGCGAACAGGTCGGCCGGGTTTTCGCGCTGGCGCACCAGGTGGACCTGGGCGCCGTCGACGATCAGCTCGGCGGCGCGGCCGCGCGTGTTGTAGTTGGACGCCATCGTCATGCCGTAGGCGCCGGCCGTTTTCATCACCAGCAGGTCGCCTTCCTTCACCGCCAGCGCGCGGTCGCGCGCCAGCCAGTCGCCCGACTCGCAGATCGGGCCGACCACGTCGTACAGCGCGCCGCCGTCGGCCTGCACCACCGGCTGCATCTCCATCCAGGCCTGGTACAGCGCCGGGCGCGCCATGTCGTTCATGGCGGCGTCGACGATGCAGAAGTTCTTCTCTTCGCCGTGCTTGATGAATTCCACCCTGGTCAGCAGCACGCCGGTGTTGCCGACGATGGAGCGGCCCGGCTCGAAAATCACCTTGATCGGCCGGCCGGCGTGGCGCTCGGCGCGCCAGGCGTCGATGCGCGCGAACACGCGGCCCAGGTAGTCGCCCACCGCCACCGGCGCGCCGTCTTCCTCGTCGCCGTAGTCGATGCCGATGCCGCCGCCCAGGTCCAGGTGGTGCAGGTGGATGCCCTCGGCGCCCAGCGCGTCGATCAGTTCAATCAGCTTGTCCAGCGCTTCCAGCAGCGGCGCGTCGTCCAGCAGCTGCGAGCCGATGTGGCAGTCGATGCCGGCCACGTCCAGGTGCGGCAGCTGGGCGGCGGCGCGGTAGGTGGCCAGCGCGTCGCTGAAGGCCACGCCGAACTTGCTGGCCTTCAGGCCGGTGGCGATGTAGGGATGGGTCTTGGGGTCGACGTTCGGGTTCACGCGCAGCGACACGCGCGCCTTCTTGCCCATGCTGCCGGCCACGTCGTTCAGGCGGTGCAGTTCCGGGATCGATTCCACGTTGAAGCACAGGATGTCGTGCTGCAGCGCCAGGCGCATTTCTTCCACGCTCTTGCCCACGCCGGAGAAAATCACCTTCTTCGCATCGCCGCCGGCCGCGATCACGCGCAGCAGCTCGCCGCCCGACACGATGTCGAAGCCCGCGCCCTGGCGCGCCAGCAGGTCCAGGATGGCCAGGTTGGAGTTGGCCTTCATGGCGTAGCACACCAGCGCGTCGCGCCCCTGGCAGGCATCGGCGTATGATGCAAAGTTATCGAGCAGCTGCGATTTGGAATACACGTAGGCGGGGGTGCCGTACTGTTCGGCGATGGCGTTCAGCGAAACGCCTTCGGCGTGCAGCACGCCGTTCTGGTAAGAAAATTGCGACATGGAATGGCTTATTTGACTGGCTATTGTTGGGATGCGGGAGGAGTCGAAGGCACGGGGGCGGACGGCGGCGCCACGCCGGGTTTGCCTTGGGTATTGGCAGAGGCGGGTTTGGCAGGCTGTTTGGGTAGATACAGCGGGCCTTGCTGGCCGCAGCCGCCCAGCAGGGCGGCGGTGCAGGCCAGCGCAGTGAATTGCAGCGCTAATGTGGACTTCACGATTAAAATCACAGTTTGACTAAAGAGCTTGGAGTGTAGCATGACCGAAACAGAATTTTTGACCCTGGCCGACGCCACGCTGAACGCCATCGAGGCCGCGCTGGACCGCCTCAATGAGCAGGACATGGTGGACGTCGAATGCAAGCGCAGCGGCAACGTGCTGGAAATCGAGTTCATCGACAACGGCTCCAAGGTCATCGTCAACAGCCAGGCGCCGATGCAGGAACTGTGGGTGGCGGCCCGTTCCGGCGGCTTCCACTACAAGCGCATCGACGGCAAGTGGATCAACACCCGCGACGGCTCCGAGCTGTTCGCGGCGCTGTCCGACATCACCACCGCCCAGGGCGGCGCCCCGGTGGTCATCAGCGAAACGTAAAAAAGGGACCGGCGGCCCCTTTTTGTTGGCTTAGAACAGCTCGTTCTTGACGGCGTCCTTGGCTTTTTCCTCGGCCGGCGTGGCGCGCGTGGCGCCCTCCAGGCTGGTGACGCCGGTGCCGGGCGGGTTCTCGGCGTAGTAGTACTCGCCGTCCACCACCATCATGCCTTCCGGCACGGCCCGCTCTTCGATCGGGATATTCTTCAGCGCCTTGGCCATGTAGCCGATCCAGATCGGCAGCGCCAGGCCGCCGCCGGTTTCGCGGTTGCCGAGGTTCTTCGGCTGGTCGTAGCCGATCCAGGCCACGCCCACCAGCTTGGACTGGTAGCCGGCGAACCAGGCGTCGATCGAATCGTTGGTGGTGCCGGTCTTGCCGGCGATGTCGGTGCGTTTCAGCGACAGCGCCTTGGTGGCCGTGCCGAAGCGCACCACGTCCTTCATCATGCTGTCCATCAGGAAGGCGTTGCGCTCGTCGATGACGCGGTTGGCGTCCACCCCGGCGCGGTCCGGATTGGCTTGCGACAGCACCTTGCCGTCGGCGTCGGTCACCTTCGAGATCAAATAGGGCGACACTTTGTAGCCGCCGTTGGCGAACACCGCGTAGGCGCCGGCCATCTGCAGCGGCGTCACCGCGCCGGCGCCCAGCGCCAGGGTCAGGTAGGGCGGGTTCTTTTCCGCCTCGAAGCCGAAGCGGGTGGTGTATTCCTGGCCGTACTTGGCGCCGATGCGGTGCAGGATGCGGATCGAGACCATGTTCTTGGACTTGGTCAGGCCGCGCCGCATGGTCATCGGGCCTTCGTACTTGCCGTCGTAGTTCTTCGGTTCCCAGGCCTGGCCGCCGGTCTGGCCGGCGTCGAAGGAGATCGGCGCGTCGTTGATGACGGTGGCCGGCGACAGGCCGCGCTCCAGCGAAGCCGAGTAGATGAAGGGCTTGAAGGACGAGCCGGGCTGGCGCCAGGCCTGCGTCACGTGGTTGAACTTGTTGCGGTTGTAGTCGAAGCCGCCCACCATGGCCTTGATGGCGCCGTCCTCGGTGGAGGCGGCCACGAAGGCCGATTCGATTTCCGGCATCTGGGTGATTTCCCAGTCCTTTTCCTGGCGCATGACGCGGATCACGGCGCCGCGGCGGATGCGCTTGTTCGGCGCGGCCTTGTCCGACAGCCAGGCCTTGCCCATGTCCAGCCCGGCCCCGGTGATGGCGATTTCCTCGCCGGTGGCGGTGACCGCCGTCACTTTCTGCGGCGTGGCCTGCAGCACCATGGCGGCCACGATGTCGTCGCTGTCCGGGTGGCCGGCCAGTTCGGATTCGATGGCGTCGTCCGCTTCCTCCTTGTTGGCCGGGATGGCGATGTAGGCTTCCGGGCCGCGGTAGGCGTGGCGCTTCTCGTATTCCATCACGCCCCGGCGCAGCGCCAGGTAGGCCGCGTCCTGGTCGGCCTTGGTGATGGTGGTAAACACGTTCAGGCCGCGCGTGTAGGTGTCTTCCTTGAACTGCTCGTACACCAGCTGGCGCGCCATCTCGGCCACGTACTCGGCGTGCACGCCGAATTCGCTGCTGTCGGTCTTCACTTTCAGCGGCTCGGCCTTGGCGGCCTGGAACTGCGCGTCGCTGATGTAGCCCAGCTGCGCCATGCGCACCAGGATGTATTGCTGGCGGGTGCGCGCGCGCTTGGGGTTGACCACCGGGTTGTAGGCCGACGGCGCTTTCGGCAGGCCGGCCAGCATGGCCGCCTCGGCCACGCTAATGTCTTTCAGATTCTTGCCGAAATAGATCTGTGCGGCCGACGAGAAGCCGTAGGCGCGCTGGCCCAGGTAGATCTGGTTCATGTACACCTCGAGGATCTGGTCCTTGCTGAGGTTTTTCTCGATTTTCCACGCCAGCAGGATCTCGTAGATCTTGCGCTTGAAGGTTTGTTCGCTGGACAGGAAGAAGTTGCGCGCCACCTGCTGCGTGATGGTGGAGGCGCCCTGGCGCGCGCCACCGGTGGCGTTGTGCACCGCCGCGCGCAGGATGCCGGCGTAGTCGATGCCGCCGTGGTCGTAGAAGCGGTCGTCCTCGATGGCCAGCACGGCTTTTTTCATCACGTCCGGGATGTCCTGGATGCGCACCAGGTTGCGGCGCTCTTCGCCGAACTCGCCGATCAGCACATTGTCGGCCGAGAATATGCGCAGCGGCATCTTGGGCCGGTAGTCGGTCAGGGAATCGAGTTCGGGCAGGTTGGGATAGGCCATCGCCAGGCCGAACACGACCAGCAGCACCGCCACCATTGCCAGGCCCAGCAGGGAGGCCATTGCGGTCAGCAGGATTTTCTTGGAACGGGAAGGGGAGGCTTTACCGGATTGGGCAGTGCTCATGCGCGTGGGTCTTTCGCTGTGGTTTCGCTATGGTTTCGCTATCGTTATCCGGCCCATTATAAGCGAGCCCAGATAGCTGCGGCAGCTTCCGCACCCTACCGGAAATCAGGAAATATTTACTATGAGCAACAAAACAACTTAGTTGTTTTTGCGCTCACGCAGAGGGAAAACGGGCCCGGCAAAAGTGTGGTGAAACGCGCACAAACGGCTATTTGTGCGCAGTAGAAATACCTTTACACTGGATTCATCTTATTGCTAGGATTTAATGTACCGTCTCAGTTCTATCTCCTAAACGCTGGTTTTCAAACGAGTTCCCTTATGCATTCAACCACAGGTGTTGCAATATGAACCTGGATCTCGGCACCCTGTTCGGCGGCGGCAACCCGCCTCTGATCGGCGTGGACATCAGCACCTCCAGCGTGCGCGTGGTGGAACTGTCGCAGGCGGGCAAGGAAGGCTGGCGGCTGGAGCGCTACGCCGCCGAGCCGCTGCCGCGCGGCGCCGTGGTGGACGGCAATATAGAAAACATGGAGCAGGTGGTCGACGCGCTGCGCCGGGTGTGGAAAAAGAGCGGCACGCGCGCCAAGCTGGCCGCGCTGGGCATGCCGCCCGCGTCCGTCATCACCAAGAAGATCGTGCTGCCGGCCGGCATGGCCGAAGACCAGCTGGAAGTGCAGGTGGAATCCGAAGCCAGCCAGTACATTCCTTTCGCGCTGGACGAGGTCAGCCTCGATTTCGACGTGATCGGCCCGGCCCCGAATTCCCCCGACGATATTGAAGTGATGCTGGCCGCCTCGCGCCGCGAGAAGGTGGAGGACCGCGTGGCCATCGCCGAGGCGTCCGGCCTGAAGGCCACCGTGATGGACGTCGAATCGTACGCCGCGCGCGCCGCGCTGGACCGGGTGCTGGTGCAGCTGCCCGAAGGCGGCGCCGGCCAGATCGTGGCGCTGTTCCAGATCGGCGCCCAGGTCACCCACATCTCGGTGCTGCTGGACGGCGCCACCATCTACGAGCGCGAAGCGCCGTTCGGCGGCAACGCGCTGACCCAGGAGATCGTGCGCAGCTACGGCATGTCCTTCGACGAAGCGGAGTCGCGCAAGAAGTCGGGCGAGCTGCCGGACAACTACACGGCCGACATCCTCACGCCCTTCCTGGAAAGCGCCGCGCTGGAAGTGACGCGCGCGATCCAGTTCTTCTACACCTCCACCCCCTACACCCGGGTCGACCAGCTGTTCCTGGCCGGCGGCTGCGCGCTGATCCCCGGCCTGCTCGACATCGTGGCCAGCCGCAGCAAGATTTCCAGCGCCGTCATTTCGCCGTTCAAGGGCATGCAGCTGGGGCCGGGTGTGCGCGAGCAAGCCTTGCGCGCCGAGGCGCCGGCCTACCTGGTGGCCTGCGGCCTGGCCATGCGGAGGTTCGGCTGATGATCCATATTAATCTGCTGCCGCACCGCGAGGCCAAGCGCAAGCAACGCAAGGCGGCGTTCTACGCCCTGCTGGTGCTGGGGGCGCTGATCGGCGCGGCCGTCGTGCTGGCGGTGGGCGGCTACAACGCGCGCGCCATCTCGATCCAGGAACAGCGCAACAAGGTGATCAAGGACGCCATCGTGGTGCTGGACAAGAAGATCGTCGAGATCGCAACGCTGAAGCAGGAAATCGAAGCGCTGAAGGCGCGCCAGCAGGCCGTCGAGGACTTGCAGGGCGACCGCAACCAGCCGGTCTACCTGCTCGACGAGCTGGTCAAGAACACGCCGCCCGGGGTCTACCTCAAGGCGTTCAAGCAGGAGGGCCAGAAGGTCACGCTGCTGGGCTACGCGCAGTCGCAGGAGCGGGTTTCCGAATTGCTGCGCAACGTGGCCGGGGTTTCGCCGTGGCTGGAGAAGCCGGACCTGATCGAAGTCAAATCCACCGGCCTGGGCCAGGGCAAGACGGCTAAGAAGGTGGTGGAGTTCAACATGATCGTCAGCATCAAGCGGCCGCGCGACAAGGACCAGCCGGCGGACGGCAAACCCGGCGCCAAGCCGGGCGCCAAACCGGGCGCGGGCGCCGGCGCCAACGCAATGGCTGCGGCCAAGAACTGAGGGCGGACCATGGCGATAGATCTGAAAGAAGCAGGCGCCGCCCTGGCGGACCAGTTCCGCGGGCTGAACGGACGCCATCCCGGCCAGTGGCCGCTGGCGCCGCGCCTGCTGTGCGCGGTGGCCATGGTGGCGGGCGTGTCGGCGCTGGGCTACTTCGCCTACTGGAGCGGCCAGTTCGAAACCCAGGAGGCGCTGGCGGCGGAAGAGCAGCGGCTGCGCGGCGAATACTCGGCCAAGACCCAGCAGGCGGTCAACCTGGATGCGCTGCGGGCCCAGAAGGCGCAGGTGGACCAGTACGTGGAGCGCCTGCAGAAGCAGCTGCCGAGCAAGGCCGAGATGGCCGCGCTGCTGTCGGACATCAACCAGGCCGGCCTCGGGCGCGGCCTGCAGTTCGAGCTGTTCAAGCCGGGCCAGGTGGTGGTGCGCGATTATTACGCCGAGCTGCCGATCGACATCAAGGTGTCCGGCAACTACCACGACATTGGCGCCTTCGCCAGCGACATGGCCAACCTGCCGCGCATCGTCACGCTCAACAACATGGCGCTGGCGGCCGGCAAGGACGGCAACCTGACCCTGGACGCGGTGGCCAAGACCTTCCGCTACCTGGACCCGGACGAAGTGGCGGCGCAGCGCAAGGCGGCCGCCGACAAGAAAAAGGCGGCCAAAAAATGAGCAAGCGCCTTGACAAGCTGAGTTATAAGCGGCCCTACCTCGCGCTGGCCGGACTGCTGGTGCTGGCCGGCTGCGGCGACAGCGACGTGCAGGAGGTGCGCGACTGGATGAAGCAGGTCGACAGCCAGGCCGTGGTGGCCGTCAAGCCCATCAGCGAGCCGAAGACCTTCGTGCCCTTCGCCTACGCGGTGCAGGAGGAAATCGATCCGTTCAGCCCCAACAAGCTGCTGGCCGAGCTGGCGCGGCTGGACCGCAAGCCGGGCGGCGGCCTCAAGCCGGACATGGAGCGCCGCAAGGAATTCCTGGAAACCTTCCCGCTCGACACCGTCAAGATGGTGGGTACGCTGGAAAAGGCCAGGGTGATGTACGCCCTGCTGCAAGTGGATAAATCGGTGTACCAGGTGCGCGCCGGCCAGCACGTGGGCCAGAACTACGGTCTGATCACCTCCATCAGCGAGGACGCCGTGAACGTCAAGGAAATTGTCCAGGACGCCACCGGCGACTGGGTCGAACGCATGTCGAAGCTGGAGCTGCAGGAAAGCAAGGAGAACCAAAAATGAACCGCCTTTACACTTCCGCGTTCCGACAGAGGCTGCCGGGCGCCGCCATGCTGGCGGCGCTGTGCTGCGCCATGCTGGCCTGGATACCGCTCCAGGCCCAAGCCCAGGCCCAGCAGGCCAACGCCATCGAGTCGATCAGCACCAACCAGCAGGGCGCCAACGTGATCGTCAAGATCGCGCTGAAGAACGCGCCGGAAAAATTGCCGATCGGCTTTGCCATCACCAACCCGCCGCGCATCGCGCTCGACTTCGGCGCCACCGTCAACGCCACCGGCAAGACCACCCAGGAAATCAACCAGGGCGAGCTGCGCAGCGTGAACGTGGTGCAGGCCGGCGAACGCTCGCGCCTGGTGTTCAACCTGAAGCGCAGCCTGAACTACGCCACCGCCATCGACGGCAACGCCGTCATCCTGACCATCGACGGCTCCGGCGGCCTGGCCACGGCGGTCGATGCCACCGGCCTGCCGGTCAAGCAGCCGCCGGCCCCGGCGGTCGTGGGCAAGCAGCAGTTGCGCGACCTGGACTTCCGGCGCGGCGCCAACGGCGAAGGCCGCGTGGTGGTGGACCTGCCGAACAGCCAGGTGGCGGTCGACGTGCGGCCCACCGCCGCCGGCCTGGTGATCGACTTCCTCAAGACCGGCCTGCCTGAAACGCTGCGCCGCCGCCTGGACGTGACCGACTTCGGCACGCCGGTGTCGCAGATCACCACCGTGCCGCAGGGCGACAACGTGCGCATGACCATCGAGGCCAAGGGCCTGTGGGAACAGAGCGTGTACCAGAGCGACACCCAGCTGGTGGTGGACGTCAAGCCGATCAAGGAAGACCCCAACAAGCTGACCCAGGGCACCCAGGGCTACCGCGGCGAGAAGCTGTCGTTCAACTTCCAGAACGTCGAGGTGCGCGCCGCGCTGCAAGCCATCGCCGACATCTCCGGCCTGAACATCATCACCAGCGACAGCGTGGCCGGCAACCTGACCCTGCGCCTGAAGGAAGTGCCGTGGGACCAGGCGCTGGACGTGGTGCTGCAGGCCAAGGGCCTGGACATGCGCAAGAACGGCTCGGTGCTGTGGATCGCGCCCAAGGAAGAACTGCTGACCAAGGAAAAGCTGGAGCTCGAGCAGCGCGCCCAGATTGCCGACCTGGAGCCGCTGAAGTCGGAAATCTTCCAGCTCAACTACCAGAAGGCGGAATCGTTCAAGACCGTGTTCGGCCTGGACGGCGGCGCCGACGCCAAGAACCGCGTGCTGTCGCGCCGGGGCAGCGCCATCATCGAGCCGCGCACCAACCAGCTGTTCGTCACCGACATCGCCTCCAAGCTGGAGGACATCCGCAAGCTGATCGCCAAGACCGACATCGCCTCCAAGCAGGTGCTGATCGAGGCCCGCATCGTCGAGGCCAGCGATTCCTTCACCCGCAACCTGGGCGCCAAGCTGGGCTTTGCCGACATGCGCACCATCCGCGGCGGCGACGCGGGCTACCAGCTGGGCGGCGGCAACACCCGCCTCGGCATCGGCGGCAACCTGACCGGCGTCGGCCAGACCACCGGCCAGGTCAGCATCGCCAACGCCAACGACAGCTTCAACAACACCCAGTTCGTCAACCTGCCGGCCGCGCCCATCAACGGCGTGGCCACCGGCAGCCTGGCCATCAGCCTGTTCTCGTCGGCCGCCAACCGCTTCCTGAACCTGGAGCTGTCGGCGCTGGAGGCGGACGGCACCGGCAAGATCGTTTCCAGCCCGCGCGTGGTGACGGCCGACAAGACCGTGGCCATCATCGAGCAGGGCCTGGAGCTGCCTTACCAGGTGGCCACCAGCAGCGGCGCCACCTCGATCGTGTTCCGCAAGGCCAACCTGCGGCTGGAGGTGACGCCGCAGATCACGCCGGACGGCAACGTGGTGATCGACGTGGACGTGAACAAGGACAGCGTGGGCCAGGAAACCCGGGCCGGCTTCGCCATCGACACCAAGCACGTGAAGACCCAGGTGATGGTCGACAACGGCGGCACCGTGGTGCTGGGCGGCATCTACCAGCAGACCGAGCGCAACAGCGTGAGCAAGGTGCCGCTGCTGGGCGACGTGCCGGTGCTGGGCTATCTGTTCCGCACCAACTCGCGCACCAACGACAAGACGGAATTGCTGGTCTTTATTACGCCGAAGATTGTCGCCGAGCGCCTCTCGGCCCGATAATGCAGCGGGAATTATTATGAATACAATGGAAAACAGCATGATGAAAAAATTCAAGGAATGGCTGGCACTGACACTGTGCGCAGGCTTGCTGGCCGCTTGCGGCGGCGGCGGCGGCAATCCCGGCGCCGTCAATCCGGGCGGCGGCGGCACCGGCACTACCCCGCCGGTGGCGCAGACCCCGACCATCACGATAGCCCTGGTCAACGCCAGCGGCACGGCCAGCAACTCGCTCACCAGCGTGGCGCCCCTGACCGCGCGCGCCACCGTCAAGGACAAGGACGGCAAAGTAGTGCCGAACGCGCTGGTCACCTTCGCCTCCAATAACGCGCCCGGCGGCTCCCCGCTGGTGGTGTTTTCGCCATCGGCCGGCACCACGCTGACCGACGCCAGCGGCGTGGCCACCGTCACCATGCGCCCGGCCAGCCTGGTCGTCAGCGGCGCCGGCACCGTCACCGCCTCCACCACGGTGGGCGGCGACAACGTGTCGGCGGACGCCAACTACAGCGTCGGCGCCACCTCCATCACGCTGAGCAGCCTGCGCCTGTCGCCGGCCTCGATCGGCGCCTACGGCTCGTCGGTGATCGCGGTCGACGTGCTGAGCGGCACCACCAAGTACACCGAGCAGCAGATGACGGTCAACTTCACCTCGGCCTGCGTCACCGCCGGCAAGGCCACGCTGGCCAGCACCGCGCCCACCAGCAACGGCACCGCGCAAGTGGTGTTCCGCGACCAGGGCTGCGGCAATAACGACGTCGTCACCGCCACCCTGAACAGCGGCGCGGCCACCCCCGCCACCGCCAGCGCCACGCTGACCGTGGCCAGCCCGTCGGCAGCGTCGGTGCAATTCGTCGGCGCCGCGCCGGTCAGCCAGTCCATCGTCATCAAGGGCGAGGGCGGTTTCGGCCGTACCGAGACGGCCACCCTGACCTTCAAGGTGGTGGACATCTTCGGCAAGCCGCTGGCGGCCCAGCAAGTCAACTTCAGCAAGGCGGCCGGCGTCGACGTGACCATCAACAAGGCCAGCGACAGCACCGACGCCAACGGCGAAGTGATCACCACGGTCAACTCGGGCAGCACGCCGACGTCCTTCCGCATCACCGCCACGCTGGCGGCCAACACCGCCGTGTCGACCATCTCGGACTCGATCGTGGTCACCACCGGCAAGCCGGTGCAGCAAGCCTTCTCGCTCAGCGTGGGCAGCCCGAACGTGGAGGGTTGGACCTTTGACAGCGGCCCGGCCACCCCGGCCACCACCGTCAGCATCCTGGTGGCGGACCAGGCCGGCAATCCGGTGCCGGACGGCCTGCCGGTGGTGTTCCAGACCAACCTGGCGTCGATCGGCTCGTCCAGCAAGGGCGCCTGCAACACCGTCAACGGCGGCTGCTCGGTGGACTTCCGCACCCAGAACCCGCGCACCGCGCTGCCCAACCTGCCCGTCACGCCTTGCAACACCGGCAGCGGCGCCGGCGTCAGCAACGACAGCGTGCGCACCGGCCTGGCCACCATCTGCGCCAGCACCACCGACGGCGCCAACACCCTGTTCGCCAAGACCGGCATTTTCCTGAGCGGCAGCTTCGCCGACAACGTGTGGTTCAACGACACGGCCAGCCCGACCCCGGTGCGCCTGACCGGCGCCGAGTTCGACCTGGGCACCGTGGAGGCCAACGATTCGCGCGTCTTCACCCTGCAGCTGAACGACATCAACAACAACCCGCTGCCGGCCGGCACCCGCGTGGACATTTCCAACCCGGTCAACGCGGCGGCCACCGGCGTGTCGCCGGCCACGGTGCAGGGCGTGTTCCCCGGCACCGGCATCGAGAGCAATACCACCCGCGTGGGTTCCTCGCACGTGGTGACGGTGGGCAGCGTGCAACCGAAACCTTGCCTGACTGCACTAAATGCAACTTTCAACGTGACTATCACCACGCCGCGCAACAATGTAACCAGTTATCCGTTTAAACTGCGGTTCAGCTGCCCGTAAGGAGGCGGCTGCGGCACCGGCCCCGGCCGGTGCCCGCTTAACTGAAAATTGGATCATAGTGGCTGATACTTACGGCAGTAACATTTATCTGGTCGGACTGATGGGGGCGGGAAAGACCACCATAGGCCGCATCCTGGCCCGCAAACTGGGCTTGACCTTCATCGATTCGGACCACGAGATCGAGGCCCGCACCGGCGCCTCGATCCCGTGGATCTTCGAGATCGAGGGCGAGCAGAGCTTCCGCCGCCGTGAAGCCGACGTGATCCGCGAGCTGACCGCCCAGCGCGGCGTGGTGCTGGCCACCGGCGGCGGCGCCATCCTCAATCCCGACAGCCGGGCCCTGCTGCGCGAGCGCGGCACCGTGATCTACCTGCGCGCCAGCATCAATTCCATCCTGGCGCGCACCGCGCACGACAAGAACCGCCCCCTGCTGCAGACGGCCGACCCGCGCAAGAAGCTGGAAGAGCTGATGGCCCAGCGCGAGCCGCTCTACGAGGAAATGGCCCACATCGTCGTCGATACCGGCCGACCTAACGTACAATCGATGGTTCACTCAATTCTGAACCAGCTGGACGCGCTGGCTTGCCAAGCAGCGCCCAACTGTGTCACCACGGCACAACCATCGATGAACGAACAAACCACCATCCTCCTGAACGTCGAGCTGGGCGAGCGCAGCTACCCCATTTCCATCGGACCGTCGCTGCTGGCCGACGGCGCGCTGCTGGCGCGCCACGTGGCCGGCAGCAAGGTCGCCATCGTCACCAACACCACCGTCGCGCCGCTCTACCTGGACACGGTGCGCAGCGCGCTGCAGGCGCACGGCAAGGACATCATCGAGATCATCCTGCCGGACGGCGAAGAGTACAAGACCTGGGACAGCCTGATGACGGTGTTCGACACCTTGCTGGCCGCCAAGGCCGACCGCAAGACCACGCTGCTGGCGCTGGGCGGCGGCGTGATCGGCGACCTGACCGGCTACGCGGCCGCCAGCTATATGCGCGGCGTGGACTTCATCCAGGTGCCGACCACGCTGCTGAGCCAGGTCGATTCCTCGGTGGGCGGCAAGACCGGCATCAACCATCCGCTGGGCAAGAACATGATCGGCGCCTTCTACCAGCCGCGCGTGGTGATCGCCGACACCTCCACCCTGGAAACCCTGCCGGACCGCGAACTGTCGGCCGGCTTGGCCGAGGTGATCAAGCACGGCGCCATCATCGACGCCGGGTTCTTCGACTGGATCGAAGCCAACATCGGCCTGCTGGTGGCGCGCGACAAGGGCGCGCTGGCCTACGCCATCGCCCGCTCCTGCGAAATCAAGGCCGACGTGGTGCGCCAGGACGAGCGCGAGGGCGGCCTGCGCGCCATCCTCAATTTCGGCCACACCTTCGGCCACGCCATCGAAAACGGCCTGGGCTACGGCAACTGGCTGCACGGCGAGGCCGTCGGCTGCGGCATGGTGATGGCGGCCGACCTGTCGCGCCGCATGGGCCTGGTCGACGAGGACACCGTGGCGCGCGTGCGCGCGCTGGTGGCCGCCGCCGGCCTGCCGACCGTGGCGCCGGACCTGGGCGCGGCGCGCTGGCTGGAGCTGATGGAAGTGGACAAGAAGAACGAAGGCGGCGCCATCAAGTTCATCCTCTTGAAACCGCTGGGCAGCCCCAGCATCACCAACGCGCCGCAGGAACTGCTGCTGGAAACCCTGGCCGCCTGCGTCCAGCCGGCCGCGCAATAATGATGAGCAGCGAAGCCCACCTCGCCCCGTACGCCGTGCATTCGGACCAGGGCGTGGGACGCCGCTACCCGGAAACCCCGCACGCCTCGCGCAGCCAGTACCAGCGCGACCGCGACCGCATCATCCATTCAACCGCCTTCCGGCGCTTGGAGTACAAAACCCAGGTCTTCCTCAACCACGAGGGCGACCTGTTCCGCACCCGCCTCACGCACAGCCTGGAGGTGGCGCAAGTGGGCCGCTCGCTGGCGCGCAACCTGCGCCTGAACGAGGACCTGGTGGAAGCGGTGGCGCTGGCGCACGACCTGGGCCACACGCCCTTCGGCCACGTGGGCCAGGACGTGCTGAACGAATGCATGCAGGAGCACGGCGGCTTCGAGCACAACCTGCAAAGCCTGCGCGTGGTGGACACGCTGGAGGAACAGTACGGCGCCTTCGACGGCCTGAACCTGATGTTCGAAACCCGCGAAGGCATCCTCAAGCACTGTTCGCTGGCCAACGCCAAATTGCTGGGGCCCGTCGCGCAGCGCTTCATCGACCGCACCCAGCCGTCGCTGGAAGCGCAGCTGACCAACCTGGCCGACGAGATCGCCTACAACAGCCACGACATCGACGACGGCCTGCGTTCCGGGCTGATCACGATAGAGCAGCTGGAGCAGGTGGACTTCTTCGCCCGGCTGTGGCGCGACGTGCAGCGCGCGCATCCCGGCCTGAGCGGCCGGCGCGCCATCTACGAAACCCTGCGCCGCCTGATCACCGCGCTGGCCGACGACCTGCTGGCCACCTCCGGCCAGCTGCTGCTGGAGGCCGCGCCGAAAAGCCTGGACGAGGTGCGCCGGGCGCCGCCGCTGATACGCTTCTCGGACCAGATGCGCAAGGACGCCACCGAGCTGAAGCGCTTCCTGCGCGCCAATCTGTACCGGCATTACAAGGTCAACCGCATGCGGGTGAAAGCCAGCCGCATCCTGCGCGAGCTGTTCCAGGCCTTCATGGCCGACCCGGTGCTGCTGCCGCCCGACTACGTGGACGCCTCCGGCGAGGCCACCGCGCAGGCGCGCAAGATCGCCGACTACATCGCCGGCATGACCGACCGCTACGCCATCCGCGAACACCGCCGCCTGTTCTCGCTCGACGAACTGTAGCGTTATCTGATCCGCATCAAGCTCCGTGTGCGCTACGCTTGATCGCCGCCCTTGCGCGGCGCATCATGAATGCATGGAGGTGCGACATGGACGACGAGACCAGCAAGCGTTTTATGCAGATCGACCAGCGGTTCGGCGCGGTGGAAGCCGACCTTGCCGTCATTCGCTCCAACTACGTCACGAAAGCCGATCTGGCGGAAGAGGTCGGCAGGCTGCGCGGTGACATCGCCAAGGTGGAGACCAATATCGCCAAGGTGGAAACCAATATCGCCAAGCTGGAGGCCAGCATGCTGAAATGGTTCATGGCCACCACCTTGTCCGTCGTGTTGGCGACCGCCAGCACCACGCTGGCGGTGCTGCGCATGGCGGGATAGCCGCGCCGCTCAGAACATCCGCGCCTGCGCGGCGGCGCTGTCGCCCAGCAGTTCGAGCAGCAGCTTCTTGATGGGCGCGGGCAGGGCGGCGTCGGCCACGCGCGCGGCGTCCAGCCAGACGTGGCGGCCATCGGCGGCGAAGGGCGCGCGCTTCGCCAGGGTCACCAGCAGCGGCGCGATATGCAGCTTGTAGTGCGTGAACACATGCGTTACCGTCATCAGCCGCTCGTGCGACTCCATCTCCCCGAACATATCCACCGCAGCCAGCAGCGCCGCCTGGTCCGCCGGCGGAATGTCGTCGTCCTCGGCCAGCGTGTGGCCGTCCAGCTCCGGCAAGGACAGCAGGCCGCCCCAGATGCCGCTCGCGGGCCGCTGCTCCAGCAGCACCTGGCCCCGGTCGATCAGCACCAGCATGGTGGCGTGCTTCTCCGGCGAGGCCTTCTTCGGCTTGCGCACCGGCAGCTCCTTGGTGCGGTTGGTGGCAAACGCCACGCAGCGCGGCTGCATCGGGCAGCGGCCGCAGTCCGGGCTGCTGCGCGTGCACAAGGTGGCGCCCATGTCCATCAGCCCCTGCGTGTACGCCTCGATGCCCTGTTCCGGCAGCAGCGCCTCGGCGCGCAGCCACATGGCCTGCTCCACCTTCTTCTCGCCCGGGAAAGCGTCGATGCCGAACACGCGCGCGAACACGCGCTTGACGTTGCCGTCCATGATGGCCGCGCGCGCGCCGCTGGAGAACGCGGCGATGGCGGCCGCCGTCGAGCGGCCGATGCCGGGCAGCCCGGCCAGCAGCGCCGGGTCGGACGGGAACACGCCGTCGTACTCTGCCACCACGCGCTGGGCGCACTTGTGCAGGTTGCGCGCGCGGGTGTAGTAGCCCAGGCCGCTCCACTGCGCCATCACGTCCTCCACCGGCGCTTCGGCCAGCGAACGCAGGGTGGGGAAACGCTCGAGGAAGCGCGCGTAATAGCCCAGCACGGCGGACACCTGGGTCTGCTGCAGCATGATTTCGGACAGCCACACCAGGTAGGCGTCGCGCGTGTTCTGCCACGGCAGCGTGTGGCGGCCGTGCTGCTGCTGCCAGGCGATCAGGTCGGCCGAGAAAGTGGGGTCGGCATAGTCCGCCGCGCCTTCGGGCGCCAGCGGATGGGTCAAACGTTTCATTGATTTCCTTGGATTATGCGGCGGCGTCCAGCGCCACGAACTCCGCATTGATGGCGATGCTGATATTGCCCGACAGCTCGGTGAGCCGCGCCTTGAGCTGTTCCAGCTCGGCCTGGCCGCGCTCGAACGCTTCGATCTTCTGCTCCAGGCTGTCGGTCGCGTCGTGGATGCGCTGGATCGACGCCAGGCGGTGCTTGAGCTGGTCCTTGTGCTGCCGGATCTGCGCCTCCAGCGGCGCCATGATCACCTTCAGCCACGCTTCCACGTCCGCATTGGCGGCCTTCAGGCAGCGCTTCACGGCCGAGGCGATGGAGTCGAAGAAGCGCTCCATCAGCACCACGCGGCTGGTCATCAGCAAGGTCACGGTGCCGAACTGGGCGTCGTAAATGTCTTCGATGTCGGCGATCTCGTCGCGGTAGCGCTCCAGCGAAAACGGCATCGGCGGCGCCAGGGTCAGCCCGTGCTCGCTGGAGAATTTGCGGTACATCACTTCCATCATGTCGCGGATTTCGGCGGTCTTCTGCTCGGAGGCCTGCAAGTCGCGCTTGATGTCCTCGAAGAAGATCTTCACCGCCTCGCGCATGCCGGTCGAGAAGCGGCTGCGGTCCATGGCTGCGCGCACGCCCAGCACGTGGTCGCGCAGGATGTCCATGCCCAGGCTGGTGTACAGCTCGGTGGACAGGCGCGTGAACACCGCGCGCGTGGCCTGCAGCTTGAACAGGCTGCTGTCGAATTCCTTCTTCTCCACGTCGATGCGGCGCATCATGTGCGCCACCACGCTCTGGTTCTTGCCGCGCAGGCTCTTCAGCTCGTGCAGCTGCTCCATGATGCCGCGCAGGCGCGCCGCCACCAGCGCCTGCTGCGCGCCGCTCAGCGTGCCCAGTTCGCGCGCCAGCTGCTTGCGGATGATGTCCTTCTTGGCCGGGATCAGCTCGTCGAACAGCGCCTTCTCCAGCAAGCCCAGGCGGCTCTTGTGCAGCAGCGCCGCGTCGTGGTTGATCTTGCCCACCAGCGCCTTCTGCGCCGACACCGGAAACACCTGGCGCGGCTCCAGGGCCAGCATGTGCGCCGCGTGCTCCTGCTGGCGCGCGATCTCGGCGTCGACCTCGGCATCGCTGCGCAGCTCGTCCCACATGCTGTCGATCTTGTTCAGCACCACCAGCCGCCCCGCGCCGTTGCCGATATGCTTGCGCCACACTTCGATGTCGCTCTTGGTCACGCCGGTGTCGGCCGCCAGGATGAACAGCACCGCGTGCGCGTGCGGGATCAGGTTCAAGGTCAGCTCGGGCTCGGTGCCGATGGCGTTCAGGCCCGGCGTGTCCAGGATCACCAGGCCCTGCTTGAGCAGCGGGTGCGGGAAGTTGATGATGGCGTGGCGCCACAGCGAAATCTCCACCATGCCGTCGTCGTCCAGGGTGACCGGCATGTCCGGGTCGTCCTCGTCGTACAGGCCGTAGCGCTTGGCTTCCTCCACGCTCACGTGGCGCGTCAGGCTCACCTGCCGGAACACCTCGTGCATGGCGGCCGGCGAGTCCAGGTCCAGCGGCAGCATGGTCCAGGCCGAGGCGTGGTCGCGGTAGTCGCTGGTGGACAGGTTCTCGGCCCGCGTTTCGATCGGCAGCAGGCGGATGCAGGCCGGCCAGGCCGGGTCGTACATCAGCTCGGTGGGGCACATGGTGGTGCGCCCGGCGGCCGACGGCAGGATGCGCTGGCCGTAGTCGGCGAAGAAGATGGAGTTGATCAGTTCGGATTTGCCGCGCGAGAACTCGGCCACGAAGGCCACCGACAGCTTGTCGTCGGCCAGCCGCGCCAGGGTGCGCGCCAGCCGCTGCTCGGTGGCGGCGTCGGCCAGTTCGGCGCCGTGCAGCCAAGCCTGGTACTGCTGCAGCGCCACCACCACGCCATGGCGCCACGCACTGTACTGTTCAAGATCCCTGACCATGCTTCCCTCTTATTTCTGGCACTGCACACAATAGAAGGTCGACCGCTGCCCCTGCTTGACCTGGCGCACCGGCGTGCCGCACACGCGGCAGGGCATGCCGGTACGATCATAGACGAAATAGCTCTGCTGGAAGTAGCCGGACTGGCCATTGACGCTGATAAAGTCGCGCAGGGTGCTGCCGCCCTGGACGATGGCCTCGGCCAGCACGTCGCGGATGGCCTGCGCCAGCTTCCGGTAGCGCGCCAGGCTGATGCGGCGGGCCGGCGTCTTCGGATTGATGCCGGCGCGGAACAGGCTCTCCGAGCAGTAGATATTGCCCACGCCCACCACGATATCGCCGGCCAGCAGCACCTGCTTGACGGCGGCGCCGCGCGTGCGCGTCATGCGGTGCAGCAGCTCGCCGGTGAAGGCGCCCTCCAGCGGCTCCACGCCCAGGCCGCGCAGCAGCAGGTGTTCTTCCAGCGCGCCGTCGGCCCTGGCGTGCCACAGCACGGCGCCGAAGCGGCGCGGATCGGTCATGCGCAGCACCTGCGGCCCGCTGCCGCCGGCGGCGTCGACGATGAGATCAAAATGATCATGCTTTTGCGACGGCATGTCCGGCGGCAGCACGCGCAGGTGGCCGGACATGCCGAGGTGGATGATCAGCGTGCCGTGCTCGAACTCGAGCAGCAGGTATTTGCCGCGCCGCCCGGTGGCCGCCACCTTGCGGCCCGCCAGCACCTGCTCCAGGCCGGCCGGGAACGGCCAGCGCAGGCCGCTGCGCCGCAGCACCACGCCGCGCACGGTGCGGCCTTCGATATGGGGCGCCACCCCGCGCCGGGTGACTTCAACTTCTGGTAATTCTGGCATGGATCGCTTTAAATTAGCTTTAAATAACTTTCGTTACACCTGCAAACGGACGATGACGGTGGCTTGGCGTAAAATCAGGGCTAGTTTCCGACCAGTCAGGACTATCCTTTGAAAAACGCACTCGTCATTGTAACCCTCTCTGCAGTGCTTTCCGCTTGCTCCGTTGCGCCGCAAAAACAGGCCGACGCACCCGATCAGCTCGCTTCAGGTCCCGCTGCGGCGCCGGAAGCGCACGACACGCCCGCCCTGCAGGCCGTGGCCGCCGCAGCCGCCGTGCAGGCCACCGAGCCGCTGCCCAGCGTCGAGCTGACCAGCGACCTGTTCTACAAGCTGACCAAGGCCGAGCTGGATTTCAAGCGCGGCCAGTGGCAGAGCGCCTACGTGACCATGATGGTGCTGGCCCAGCAGACGCGCGACCCGCGCCTGGCCCAGCGCTCGGCCGAGATGGCGCTGGCCGCCAAGCAGGGCGGCGAGGCGATGGCGGCGATCCGCCTGTGGCGCGAGCTGGCGCCCGAGTCCGACGAGGCGGCGCAGTATTTCCTCGGCTTTTCCGTGCTGGGCGACGACCTGAGCGAAGCCGAGCAGGTGTTCGCGCAGCGCCTGAAGGCCGCACCGGCCAACTCGCGCGGCCTGGCCATGTTCCAGATGCAGCAATTCCTGCTGCGCGCCAAGGACAAGGCCGCCGCTTTCGCCCTGATGGAACGGGTGCTGGCGCCGTACGGCCAGACGCTGGAAGCCCACCTGGTGCTGGCCCAGGGCGCCTACGCCAACAGCGACCCCGAGCGCGCCGCCAAGGAGGCGCAGCTGGCCATGCGCATCAAGCCCGATTCCGAACTGGCGCTGCTGACCATGGCGCAGGTGACGCCGGACGCGGCAGCGGTGACCAGGCTGGTCAACGCTTTCCTCGCCAAATACCCGAATTCGCGCGAAGTGCGCGCGGCCTACGCCCGCATGCTGGTCGAGCAGAAGCAGTACGACCAGGCGCGCGAGCAATTCCAGTTTCTGCTGAAAAGCCAGCCCGACAATCCGGCCACGCTGTACGCGCTGGGCATCATGTCGATGCAGGGCAACGACACGGCCGCCGCCGAAGGCTATTTCAAGCACTTCGTGGAAGTGGTGGACAAGGAGGGCGGCGACGAGCGCGACCCCACCAAGGCGCTGCTGATCCTGTCGCAGATCGCCGAGGAGCGCGGCGACTACGCGGCCGCCCAGTCGTGGCTGGAACAGATCGACGGCGGCGAGCCGCGCTTGCTGCTGACGGTGAAGCTCAAGCGCGCCCAGCTTGCCGCGCGCATGGGCGACCTGGCCGGCGCGCGCAAGCAGCTGGCCGACATCAAGAGCGAGGACCCGGCCGAACTGGCGCAGGTGGCGCAGACCGACGCCCAGCTGCTGCGCGACGCCGGCCAGGTGCTGGAGTCCTATAAAGTGCTGGAGGACGGCGTGCTGCGCTATCCGAACAGCCCGGACCTGCTGTACGACTTCGCGCTGGCGGCCGAGAAGCTGGGCAAGGTGGAGTTGATGGAAACCAGCTTGCGCAAGGTGATGGAGATCGCGCCGGACAACCACCACGCCTACAACGCGCTGGGCTATTCGCTGGCGGACCGCAACCAGCGCCTGGAGGAAGCCTACACGCTGGTGGAGAAGGCCATGCAGATGGCGCCCAACGATCCCTTCATCATGGACAGCATGGGCTGGGTGCAGTTCCGCCTGGGCCGCCTGAAGGAAGCCGAAACGCTGCTGCGCCAGGCCTACACGCTGCGCAACGATGCCGAGATCGCCGTGCACCTGGGCGAGGTGCTGTGGGCGCAGGGCGACCAGGACGGCGCGCAGAAGCTGTGGCGCGAGGCGCGCGCCAAGGATCCGCAGAACGACGCGCTGAAAAGCACGCTGGCGCGCTTGAATACGAGTTTGTGATGCGGCACGCAATTGCATTGCTCGCGTGCGGCGCGCTGCTGGCCGGCTGCGCCAGCATCCGGCCCGCGCCGTCTTGCCGTTTCGACACGGAACTGGCCGGCAGGCTGAGTGTTGCCTACAGCAAGGAGGGCAGCGACGAATCGATGACCGGCCGCTTCACCTGGCAGCAGGGCGCCGATTGCACGGACATCGCCATCCAGGCGCCGCCCTTGAACAACATCGTGGCCACCATCAGCGTCACGCCGCAGCAGGCCACGCTGACCGAGAACGGCAAGGCGCCGCGCAGCGCCGCCGACATCGACGCGCTGAGCACGCAGGCGCTGGGCTGGACGCTGCCGGTGTCCGGCCTGCGCGACTGGCTGCAGGGCCGCGCCACTGCGGCTGACGGCAAGTCCTTCGTGGCCAGCCCCGCCGCCGAAGGCGCCGCCAATAGCGTGAGCACCGCCGACGGCTGGCGCGTGACCTGGGTCTCGTGGCACGAGGCCGCGCCGGGCGGCAAGGGCGCCGCCCCCCGTCCCAAGCGCATCGACGCCGAGCGCGGCGCGACCGGCAAGCTGGACCATATGTCGATCCGGCTCGTATTGGACGCGCAGAATTAAGCTGACCAATCAAGCTGACCAATCAAGCTGACTACATGACCGAACTGAAGAACCTCCCGGCCCCGGCCAAGCTGAACCTGTTCCTGCACGTGACCGGCCGCCGCGCCGACGGCTACCACCTGCTGCAAACCGCCTTCCAGATCATAGACCGCGGCGACCTGCTGCACATCGCCGTGCGCGATGACGGCCAGCTGCGCCGCAGCAACGACATCCCCGGCGTGCCCGAGCAGCAGGACCTGGTGATACGCGCGGCGCGCCTGCTGCAGGCCGAAGCGCAGCGCCGCAGCGGCGTGCTGCACGGCGCCGACATCACGGTGGAGAAATTGCTGCCCATGGGCGGCGGCCTGGGCGGCGGTTCGTCCGACGCGGCCACCACCTTGATGGCGCTGAACAAGCTGTGGAACGCGGGATTGACGCGGGACGAGCTGATGGCGCTGGGCCTGCCGCTGGGCGCGGACATCCCGTTCTTCATCTTCGGCCAGACCGCGTTTGCCGAAGGCGTGGGCGAGGCGCTGCAGCCGCTGGCGGCGCCGGACTGCTGGTATGTGGTGATCGAACCGGGCGTTTCCGTGCCCACGGCGGAAATATTTTGCTCGGAGCATTTGACAAGGAACACTCCGCCTATCATAATAGCGGACTTTTCCAGCCACTACGAAAATCGAAACGATTTGAAGCAGTTTGGCAGGAATGATTTGCAACAAGTAGCGTCCAGTATTTACCCGCCGGTGGCAAAGGCGATAGAATGGCTGGCAGCTTACGGAGACGCCAGGATGACTGGTTCCGGTGCTTGTGTGTTTTGTGCCTTTGCAGATGAAGGCCAGGCCGATGCGGTACTCGAAAGAGCGCAGGGCGTCTGGACTGCCTGGAAGGCCAAAGCGCTGAAGCGGCACCCGATCTTCAAGATGTTGTGAAGCAAAAAAAGATTTTGCTTTTCGTTAGTTCGGTAGTATAATAATCGCCGTCGTAACGACAAGCAGCAAGTTACAGCAGGGGAATCGCCAAGCTGGTTAAGGCACTGGATTTTGATTCCAGCATACCAAGGTTCGAATCCTTGTTCCCCTGCCACTCATTTTTCTTGAGTCTGTCGATGCATCAGCGTCCAGTCAAGATAAAAACAGGTGCCCACGGCATCGAAGCTCGCAGCGCCAGGTAAGTGGTTTATCTGGCGATCAATCAAGATATCAACGCTTACTTCTCTGGGACTCCCCATGGCTTACGAAAACCTGATGGTTTTTACCGGCAACGCTAATCCTGCGCTGGCTGAAGGAGTCGCAAAAAACCTCGGCATTCCTCTCGGCAAAGCAGTCGTCTCGAAGTTCTCGGACGGCGAAGTCATGGTCGAAATCAACGAAAACGTTCGTGGTAAAGACGTGTTCGTTCTGCAATCGACCTGCGCACCGACCAACGATAGCCTGATGGAACTGATTCTGATGGTGGACGCGCTGAAACGCGCCTCCGCAGGCCGTATAACTGCTGCCATCCCGTACTTCGGCTACGCCCGCCAGGACCGCCGCCCGCGCTCGGCGCGTGTCGCGATCTCGGCCAAAGTCGTGGCCAACATGCTGGAAAGCGCCGGCGTCGAGCGCGTCCTGATCATGGATCTGCACGCAGACCAGATCCAGGGCTTCTTCGATATTCCAGTCGACAACATCTACGCTTCCCCTATCCTGCTGGGCGACCTGCAGAAGAAGGACAATGAAGACCTGCTGGTCGTGTCGCCCGACGTCGGCGGCGTGGTCCGCGCCCGCGCCCTGGCGAAACGCCTGGGCTGCGACCTGGCCATCATCGACAAGCGCCGTCCGAAAGCCAACGTCTCCGAAGTGATGAACATCATCGGTGAAGTCGAAGGCCGCAACTGCGTCATCATGGACGACATGGTGGACACCGCCGGCACCCTGGTGAAAGCTGCCGAAGTGCTGAAAGAGCGCGGCGCCAAGAAAGTGGTGGCGTATTGCACCCACGCCGTGCTGTCCGGCCCTGCGATCGACCGCATCTCCGGTTCCTCGCTGGACGAACTGGTGGTCACCGACACGATCCCGCTGTCCGATGCTGCCAAAGCCTGCGGCAAGATCCGCCAGCTGACCTGTGCGCCGCTGCTGGCCGAAACGTTCAAACGCATCATCAAGGGCGATTCCGTGATCTCCCTGTTCATCGACTAAGCTCGGTAAACAACTAGTTTTTAGCGGCGGCGCGACCGGTTTTTGACCGGTTGCGCCGCTGTTTTTCCGGAGCGCCCTGGTCGCGGGGCGCTCCTTCACAACAGGGCGCGAGCCTTGTTTATTATTGGAGTCTCAAATGAAAGTAGTTGCATTCAAACGCGAACTGCAGGGCACGGGTGCGAGCCGCCGCCTGCGTATTTCCGGCCAAACCCCAGGCATCGTGTACGGCGGCGCTGAAGGCCCGCTGAACATCGCCCTGGACCACAACGCGCTGTACCACGCGCTGAAAAAAGAAGTGTTCCACTCGTCCATCCTGGACCTGGAAATCGACGGCAAGACCCAGCAAGTTCTGCTGCGCGACTTCCAGATGCACGCTTACAAGCAACTGGTACTGCACGCTGACTTCCAGCGCGTTGACGCAAACACCAAGCTGCACAAGAAAGTGGCACTGCACTTCATCAACGCCGACGTATCGCCAGCAGTCAAACTGCACGGCGCAACGATCAGCCACGTGATGTCCGAGCTGGACGTTTCCTGCGTTGCAGGCGAGCTGCCGGAATTCGTGAACGTTGACCTGGCCAACATCGACGTGGGCCACTCGATCCACGTGTCGGACCTGGCTCTGCCAAAAGGCGTGACCGCTATCACCCACGGCAAGAAACTGACCGTCGCCACCGCTTCGGTACCAGCCGGCCACGTGTCCGCTGAAGCGACCGCAGCAGCTGCTCCAGCAGCCGATGCCAAGCCAGCCAAAGGCAAGAAGTAATCTTTTACTTCTCTTGAAGTAAAATAAAAAACCCCGCTCGCGGGGTTTTTTTATATCTGGAAGAAACCATGTCCATCCGCCTGATCGTCGGCCTCGGCAACCCCGGCCCCGACTACGAACAAACCCGCCACAACGCCGGCTTCTGGCTGGTCGACAACCTGGCCAGCAGCCTGGGCGCGCGCCTGCAGCGCGAAACCCGCTTCAACGCGCTGATGGCCAAGACCGCCGTCGCCGGCAACGAGCTGTGGCTGCTCGAACCGCAGACCTATATGAACCGTTCCGGCCAGTCGGTGGGCGGCCTGGCGCGTTTCTACAAGATCAACCCGGATGAGGTGCTGGTGGTGCACGACGAACTGGACATGATGCCCGGCGTAGCCAAGCTGAAAAAGGGCGGATCCTCGGGCGGCCACAACGGCCTGAAGGACATTACCGCCGCGCTCGGCACGCAGGACTACTGGCGCCTGCGCATCGGCATCGGCCATCCGCGCACCCTCAGCCTGCAGCAGGCGGTGGCCGACTTCGTGCTGCACCGTCCGCGCCGTGACGAGCAGCTGCTGATCGACGAAGCCATCGAGAAAAGCCTGAAAATCATTCCGCTGGTGTGCGAAGGCAAGTTTCCGCTGGCCACCACCCAGCTGCACACGGCGTAGCTGCGCCATCAACCCCGCGTAGCCCCGCCCGCTAGGCGGCGGCGGCCTGCGGCGCCGGCTTGGTGGCGTCGAAGTAGTAGCTGATCCGCTTGCGCGGGCTGAGATAGACATACACTTCCAGCGGCACCTGGCTGGGCCGCAGCGCCTTGACGATGTTCAGGTCCGCCTCCAGGTCCAGGTCCACCATGATGGCTTCCAGGCGCGGCACGTCCTTGTCGTACACCACCACCATCGGCTTCATCGGCCGCGCCGTGTTCACGGTGGCCACCATGCCCGTCATGCCGTTCGACAGCTGCACCACGGTGCCCGGCGGATACACGCCCAGGCAGCGGATGAACATCTGCAGCAGGCGCGGGTCGAACTTGGCGCGGTGCTTGGCGAACATCATCGACAGCGCCTCGTGCGGCGTGAGCGCGTGCGCCAAGTTGAGCGGGTTGCACAGCTCGTCGTAATAATTGGCGATGGCGACGATGCGCGCCAGCACGCCGATGCCTTCCCCCTTCAGCTTGCGCGGATAGCCGCTGCCGTCGAACAGTTCGTGGTGGTCGTGGATCACGGCCGCCACCGCCGGCATGCAGTGCAGGCGCTGCGCCATTTCCGCGCCGTACTGCGCGTGCATCTCGTACAGGTTCTGCTCGGCCGTGGTGTAGGGCTCGGGCTTGGTGAGGATCTTGTCCGGAATGTTCTTGCGGCCGATATCGTGCAGCAGCGCGCCCAGGCCCAGCAGATTGGCCACCTCGGGCGGCAGGTTCACTTCGCGCGCGATCATCATCGCCAGCATGGTCACGTTCAGCGAATGGAAATACAGTTCCTCGTTGCCGGCCGTATCGCCCATCACATGGATCGCCAGTTCCGGCGCGCACAGGATGGCGTCGGTGATTTGCGTCACCAGCGCCGTGGCCCGGCTCGCCGATTCCTCGGGCCGCGAGAACAGGTTCTTTTCGATTTCGCGGATGGCGCGCGCGGTATTGGTGAAGGCGCGCTCCACGCGCTCGGCATCCGCGCGGCGCAGCTGCATGCGTTCCAGCATGGCGCGCTTGGCTTGCAGCGCGGGCGATGCCGCGGCGGCCGCCGCAGCCGCCGACGCCGCCGCGCTGGCCGCGTCCCCGGCTGTGGCCAGGGCGGCGGCATCCAGTGCCTGCGGATCGGCCGGCGGCGCCACGTCGCTCAGCTCAGGCTTGTAGCGCACCGAACGCAGGCCCAGGCTGCGCAACGTGCTGATCTGGTCCTCGGACTTGATCTTGAAATGGCTGAACGCGAACGGATGCTCGAACCATTTCAGGTCCAGCTCGACATACAGCCCGACGCGCAGCTGGTCCATCGTAACCGTCAACTCATCCAAGTCGGCTCCCCCTACAGGCTTGCAACGCAAAAGTTGTGGTTATGTAAATGTATCCACTTCCAAGTGTATACGAGAAGCATGGGCGGCGGGAGCTTCCGGCCAGCGGTCGGCCAGGAAATCCATGGCGGCCCGGGCGGACGGCGGCGCCGGGCGTTGCGGACATACACCATAGACCCCGGTCGGGCGGCCGCTCCATTGCGGCAGCACCTGCACCAGCTCGCCGCTGCGCAGCGCCGCCGCCACCGTTGCGCTGGATAAAAACGCGATGCCCAGGCCGTCGATGGCGAACTGGCGGATGGCGTCGCCGTTGTCGGCGCGGATGCGGCCCTGCGGGCGCAGGCTGCGTTCGCCGTCCGGTCCTGCCAGGCGCCACAGCTCGGCGTCGCGGTTCACGGCCAGGTTCAGGCATGCATGCTGCGCCAGCTCGGCCACGGCGGCCGGCGCGCCATGCCGCTCCAGGTAGCCTGGCGCCGCCACCAGCAGGCGGCGGTTGTCCATCAGCTTGCGCGCCACCAGCGAGGAATCGTCCAGGCGGCCGATGCGGATGGCCAGCGTCACGCCTTCGGCCACCAGGTCCACGTAGCGGTCCGTCATCAGCAGGTCGAGTTCGATGCCGGGATGCAAGCGCAGGAAATCGGCCAGGTGCGGCAGCACATGGGTGCGCCCGAACGAGACCGGCACGCTGAGGCGCAGCAGGCCGCGCGGCTGTCCGTGCTGCGCGGACTGCCGGCCCGCCGCCTCGTAGGCGCCGCGCAGCTGCGCGAAAGCGCTGCCGCATTCGGCGTGCAGCGCCTGGCCGGCGGCCGTCAGCGACATGGCGCGCGTGCTGCGGTTCAGCAATTGCGTGCCCAATTCCTGCTCCAGCGCTTTCACCAGGCGGCTGACGGAAGAGGGCGTCATGCGCAATTCCTGCGCCGCGCGCGCAAAACTGTGGTGGTCCACCACGCAGGTAAAGGCACGGAGCAGGTGCAGCGGCGGCATTCGGCCTCCAGAGGAATGATTAAGCTGATTTTACAGCTATTATCGCCAGCCATCGCCATAGCTAAACTATGCGCCATGACTCCACACCTGCCCACCCAGCTGTTTCACATCGACGCTTTCACCACCACCCCGTTCCGTGGCAACCCCGCCGGCGTGGTGCTGGGCGCGGACGGCCTCAGCGCATGCCGGATGCAAGACCTGGCGCGCGAGCTGAAGCACTCCGAAACCGCCTTCGTGCTGCAGCCGCAGGATGCAGCGCACGACGTCCATATCCGCTATTTCACGCCCACCACCGAGGTGCCCATCTGCGGCCACGCCACCATCGCCGCGCACTACGCGCGCGCCGTGGCGCTGAAGCTGGACACCGTGGAGCTGAAGCAGAAGACCGGCGCCGGCGTGCAGCGCATCCGCGTCGAGCGGCAGCCGGACGGCGACTACCGCATCGTCATGCGGCAAGGGCCGCTGTCCTTCGGCGAGCCATTGCCTGCCGCCCTGCGCCGCGCCGCCGCTTGCGCGCTGGGGCTGGACGCCGGCGCTTTCGAGCCGGCACTGCCGCTGCAGATCGTCTCCACCGGCCACTCGAAAGTGATGCTGCCGCTGCGTCCCGGCGTGGCGCTGGACGCCATTGCGCCGGACCACGCCGCGCTGGCCGCGCTCAGCGCCGAAATCGGCTGCAACGGCTGGTTCCCCTTCCAGCTGCGCGCCTGCGGCAGCGCCACCGACGGCCGCATGTTCGCGCCCGCCATCGGCATCCCGGAAGACCCTGTCACCGGCAACGCCAACGGACCGCTCGGCGCCTACCTGGTGCGGCATGGCCTGATGGCGCACGACGGCAAGCTGCTGCGCTTCGACGGCCACCAGGGCCGCGCCCTGCGCCGCGACGGCGTGGTGCAGGTGGAAGTGACGATAGAGCAGGGCGCGCCGCAGCAGGTATCCATCAGCGGCGGCGCGGTGATCCTGTTTTCCGCGCCGCTGGAGCTTACCCGGCTTGCTGGGACTTCCAGTATTCCAGCGGCGGTTTGCCCACCAGCTGCGTGAAGCTGCGCGTGAAGTGCGCCTGGTCGAAAAAGCCCAGCCGCGCCGCCAGCGCCGCCAGGTCCGGCGCCGCCGCGCGGCCCAGCTGCCAGGTGGCCTCCTGCAGGCGGAAGCGCTGGATCACCCACTTCGGCGACACGCCCACGTAGTTGCTGAACAGCCGCTGCAGCGTGCGCTCCTCGATGCCGAGCAGGGCCGACAAGGCCGCCACGCTGACCGGGCCGCTTTCGGCGGCGGCAGCTTCCACCGCCCGCTGCACCAGCAGCGCGCGCTCGTCCACCGGCGGCAGCGCTGCGGCCAGCATGGCTTCGGCGGCCGCCACCATGTCCGCATCGCTACGGCAGTCGCCGCCCGCGCCGGCACCATTGCCGCCACCGCTGCTGTTGCCGCGCCCCGGCTCCTCGCCAAGCACGCGCAGCTCCGCTTCCTCGCCCGCGACGCCCAGCACCCCGTCCACCGGCATGGTGCGGTCCGCCAGGCGCGACAGCGGATGCGGCAGGAAGGGCCGCAGCCCGCCCGGCTTGAAGCGCACGCCCAGCACCTTGCCCGCGCCCTCCACCTTGCGCTCGAACGCGCCGCGCACCACGCCGTGGATGGCGGTGCGGCCCCGGTCGAACACCAGGTGGGCGTTCGGATACGGCAGCACGCGCTGCGTTTCCGGCGGCCGTCCGTCCAGGTCCCACTGCACCACCCAGTGGTAATCGACAAAAGGCTGCAGCGCCGCCGAGGGCGGATAGGTGGCCAGCCGGATGCGGCGCGCCGCGCCCGCCGGATCGACCACCCCCTTGGGCATCTGCTTGCCGCTGTCGGTTTTTTCCAATCTTTTCTCCCATCCCGCCATTACAGTGAAGCTCCATCTTCAAAGAAAGAGCGCCATGAAACCAGCCCTAGCCATCCTTGCCGCCTGCGCCTGCCTGTCCGCCCGCGCGGAACATGTTGAAGGCACGTTCGAGATCAAGATGTCCCCGGCCGCCACGCCGCAGCACGAAGGCCGCACGGCCACCGGCCGCATGTTACTTGAAAAACAATATTCCGGCGAGCTGCAGGCCAGCGGCAAGGGCGAGATGCTGACCGCCATGACCGACACCAAGGGCTCCGCCGCCTACGTCGCCATCGAGCGCATCTCCGGCACGCTGAAGGGCAGGGCCGGCAGCTTCGTCGTCCAGCACGCCGGCACCATGCGCGGCGGCGACAGCCAGCTGGCGGTGACCATCGTGCCCGACTCCGGCACCGGCGAACTGGCCGGCATCAGCGGCCGCATGTCGCTGAAGCAGGTCGACCGCAAGCACCGGTACGAACTGGATTACGAGCTGCCCTGAGCGCGCATCGGCCGAACATCGATCGTGCTTGACTTCTGACACCTGTCAGATATTATTGACATGTCAAATCAATATCAAGCAAACCTTAACCAGGAGCGGTCTATGAAAGAAGTCTCTTTGTTCCGGCTGTATGCGTTGCGCGCGGTGTATCTGTTGATCGTGGTTGGACTGGCCCTGCTTGTCTGGCCGGGCATCCTGCACCACAGCAAGCCGTGGGAGCTGATGGAAGGCGTGGTGGTGTGCATGCTGGCCGCCTTCTCGCTGCTGTGCGCGCTGGGCCTGCGCTACCCGCTGCAAATGCTGCCGGTGCTGCTGTGGGAGCTGATCTGGAAAGTGCTGTGGTTGTCGCTGGTCGCGCTGCCCGCCTGGAAGTCCGGCAATATGAGCCAGGCCGTGCTGGAAAACACCATCGCCTGCCTGGTGGTGATCGTGGTGCCGCTGGCCGTGCCGTGGCGCTACGTGTTTGACCACTACCTGAAAAAATCGGGCGACCGCTGGCGCCTGGCAGGCAATTAACATGCGAATATAGGGGGATGAAAAATACCCTCGCATGCATTCCCCTGGCGCTGGCGGCGGCGCTGGCTACGGCGCAGGACGGCGCGCCGCTCAAGGCGCAGGTCGCCAGCCGCATCAACGCCATGTATCCGCAGCTGGAAACGGTCTACAAGGATTTGCACGCCCATCCCGAGATCGCCTTCCAGGAAGTGCGCACCGCCGCCAAGCTGGCCGCCGGGATGCGCGCGCTCGGCTTCGAAGTGACCGAAGGCGTCGGCAAGACCGGGCTGGTGGCGATGTACAGGAACGGCCCCGGCCCCACCGTGATGGTGCGCACCGAGCTGGACGCTTTGCCGATGGAGGAAAAGACCGGCTTGCCCTACGCCAGCAAGGCCCGCACCCAGTCCGGCGGCGCCGAAACCTTCGTGATGCATAGCTGCGGCCACGACATCCACATGGCCAGCTGGCTGGGCGCCGCGCGTACCCTGGTGGAACTGAAGGCGCAATGGCAGGGTAGCCTGATGTTCATTGCGCAGCCTGCCGAAGAAACCGTGTCCGGCGCCAGGGCCATGCTGGCGGACGGCCTGTTCAAGCGCTTCCCCAAGCCGGACGTGGCGTTCGCCCTGCATTCCTGGCCCACCGCGCATGGCACGGTCGGCTACAACGTCGGGCCGGTGTCGTCCAATTCCGATTCCATCGAGATCGTGTTCAAGGGCCGTGGCGGCCACGGCTCGGCGCCGGACAAGGCGCTGGACCCGATCGCCATCGCCGCGCGCTTCGTGGTGGACGTGCAGACCGTGGTCAGCCGCGAGAAAGACCCCAAGGAATTCGGCGTGGTCACCATCGGCGCCATCCAGGGCGGCACCGTGGGCAACATCATTCCGGACAGCGTGCTGGTGCGCGGCACCATCCGCTCCTACAGCCCGGCCGTGCGCGCCAAGCTGCTGGAAGGCGTGCGGCGCGTGGCCAACGCGTCGGCGGCCATGGCGGGCGCCCCGGCGCCGGACGTGGAACTCAAGTCCGGCGGCCAGGCCATCATCAACAATGAAGCGCTGGTGCGCAAGACGGAAGCCGTGCTGAAGGACGCGCTGGGGGCCGCCAACGTCGGCCTGATCGCGCCGATGACGGCCAGCGAAGACTTCTCCGAGTACGTCAACCAGGGCATCCCCGGCATGTTCTTCTTTACCGGCGTCTATCCCGCCAAGGCCGTGGCCGAGGCTGAAACCGCCGGCGGCAAGCCGCTCGCCTTCAACCACTCGCCGTTCTACGCGCCGGTGCCCGAGCCTTCCATCAAGACGGCGGCGCAGGCCATGAGCCTGGCGGTGCTGAGCGCGCTGGCGCGTTAGCGGCCCGGCCATGCCCGCCATGTCCGCCAAGCCAGCCGGGCAGCCCGTGTTCTGGCGCGACGCCGCGCTGCCCTTCATCGAGGCCCGCTCCCTACGCGGCGGCCGCGATGTCGGCTACGCGCGGCATACGCACGCCACGTTCTCCATCGGCGCGGTCACCGGCGGCATGAGCACCTACTGGAACCGGCGCAGCAAGGAAACCGTGGGAGCGGGCAGCGTGGTGGTGATCAACCCGGAAGACGCGCACGCCTGCAATCCCGCCGCCGGCCAGCCCTGGTCGTACCGCATGCTCTACGTGGACGTGGCCTGGCTGACGGCGCTGCAGCACGAACTCGGCTTCAGCCGCAACGCGGATTTCAGGGCCTTCTCCACCACCTCGAACACCTCGCTGTTCGCGGGCTTGAACCGGCTCTACGACACCTTGACCAGCGCACATGCCGACGGCTTGCAGAAGCAGGGCGCGGCCCTCGGCTTCTTCATGGACATGCAGCAGGCGCTGGATCCGGCGCCCGCTCCCATGGCCGACGCCAACGGCAAGCTGCTGCGCGCAGCCGAATTCATCAGCGACAACTGCACGCGCCTGCTGAGCCTGGACGACATCTGCGCCGCCGCCAGCCTGTCACCGGCCTACCTGATCCGCGCCTTCAAAGGCCAGTTCGGCATGACGCCGCACGCCTATCTGATCAATCGGCGCGTGCAGTACGGCCAGGCGCGGCTCAAGCGCGGCGCCGCGATTGCCGACGCCGCCATCGAAAGCGGTTTCGCGGACCAGTCCCATTTCCAGCGCGCCTTCAAGCAGCTCGTCGCTGCAACGCCGGGGCAATACCGGGGCCGATAAGATCCACCACCGCCTGGAACACCCGGGCCGGCTCCTCCGCAATCCGGTTCAGCACGTAGAGAAAATACTCCTGGCCGAAGATCGCGTACTCGCGCGTTTGAAAACCGCGCCGGCGCAGCGCGTCCAGGCCATCCGCCCCCAGTCCGAACAGCGTCTCGAACTCCGATTGCTGCGGCGACAGTTCCTGCTGCAGGATGAAGCCGGCCAGGTCGTTCTGCAGTTGCACATCGTGCGTGGCGAGCGAGCATTTGTGGCGGCCGGCGAGCAGGGTGTGCGCAAACCGGCGGTAGGCGGCGGCCAGTTCCGGGCTGCTGCGGTCCCAGGCAATCGCGGACGGCTCGAGGAATGCGCCCTTGACCAGGCGGATGCGGCCCGGCACTTCCAGCAGCCGCGGCAAGTCCTGGGCGCTGCGGTGCAGCTTGGCCGGCAGCGTGATGCCCACGTTGTCCAACCCGGCCTCGGCATGCAGCCGCAGGTAGGTGGCGTAGATCAGGCCGGCCCGCTCCGCGCCTTCCATGGAAATCATCACCTCGCGGCCGGCGCTGGCGGCGGCGCTGGCGATGCGCCTGGCGTTGCGGTAGCCCAGTTCCGGGTCCACCAGCAAGCCGACATGGGACAAGTCCAGCGAGACCGAGCACTGCAGGTTTTCATGCGCGAGCGCGGCCGCCAGTTCCAGGAAGACCGCCGTGTCGGCGTTCGCCTTGGCCTCGTCGCGGCAGCTTTCGCCCACATACTCCGCCGATCCGGCGTGCCCGCGCGCGGTTACGGCGTGCAGATGCCGCACCACATCCGCCACGGTCTGCCCCGCCACGTAGCGCGCGGCCACGCGCTGCATGTACGGCCGCAGTTCGGGATCGTTGCTGAAGCGTTCCTTTGCCTGTTCGTCGAGTGCCAGCGCGCGCAGGCTGTCGGCCGCCTGCGCCATCAAGTTCGGGGTCTGCATAATCGATTCCTGTCAAAATTAGCGAAAGGACATCGTATGCGCAGCGCCGTGCCGTTGTATTGAAGGAAATTGCCCCCGCTGCCTGCGCCGGCAGGACTATCTGATTGCCAATATGCAAGTAGAATTGCACCACGATTATCTTTATCTCAAATACTCATGCTCACGCTGGCCCGTATCCCGCTTCGCCTGTATCTTGTGCTGCTGTGCCTCGCGCCCGCTTGCGGCGTGGCCGCGCCGGCAGCGACCGTGGAGGACTGGGAAAAACTGCGGATGCAAACAGAGACCTACCGGTTCTCGGGGAACAAGCAAAAGGCCCTGGTGTCGGCGCAGGCTGAAATGAAGCTCGCCGAGGAGCTGGGACCGCCGCCACGCAACCTGGTCCTGATCGAAAGCAGCGCCGTCAGGCTGGCCGGCGTGCTGGAGGACAACAAACGGTATCCTGAAGCGGCGGCGGCCAGGCTGCGCGCGCTGCAACTACAGTCGCAGTACAGGGGCAAGGACAACCTCGACTTGTGCATTCCTCTTACCAGCCTGGCCAAGACCTATATGGCGATGGGCAAGCCTGCCGAGGCCGAGGCAGTACTCAAGCGTGTCGTGGAAATCAAGGAGAAGGCGGATCCTGAGCACCAGAGCGGCGCGTTGATGAATCTTGGCCAGCATTACGCATCGCAGAAGCGTTACGACGATGCGGAGGCAAGTTTCAAACGCGTGCTGCTTCAATACGAAAAGGCCGGTGGCCCGAACAACCCGCGTTTGAAGCCGGTGCTGGGCTTGCTGTCCCAGATGAGCAGCGCCGCCGGCAGGCCCAGGGACGCCCAGGCCTATACCATGCGCGCCGCACGCATCCGGGACTGACGCCGCCGGGCGCCGGCGCGCTGGCCTATGACTTGTTGGATTGCAGCGTAAAGCCGATCAGGCGCGCCACCACTGCCGCGAGGTACATCAGGCCGACCAGCATCTCCACGCTGGCGATGGCCCGCGCATGGGAGGTCAGCGGGATCACGTCGCCGATGCCGGTGCTCGACAGCAGCGCGAAGCTCAGGTAGTTCAGCTCGGTCCAAGTGCGCGGCGCGGCCGCGTTCACCGCCGCGCCGAAGGTGCCCGGCTGCACAGCCTGGAGCAGGATGAACACGTGCGTGAAGGCCCACGCCAACAGCGTGAAGGCGGCGCCCGCCGCGAACAGCTCATCCGTCGTGGCCAGCCGGTCTTCCATCATATAGGCCACCAGGCTGGCGGCGGCATAGAAGTAGAACGCCGCCTCCAGCGCGGAAGACCAGGGCAGCAGGCCGGGCATGCCGAACGCCATTTGCAGGCCCAGCAATACAATCACGGGCCCGGCGATGCTGGCGCTGATCCAGGCGTGGCCCGGCGTGCGGCGCACCATGCGGGTGGCCACCACCAGCACCAGGATGCCGAACATATTGAATATGATGTGACCGCCGCGCGCGCCTTCAATGAAGGGATACAGCAGCATGCCCAGCAATTGCGTCAGCAGCAGCACGGCCGACGGGTGGCGCTTGGTGCTGTGCACCAGGAAAAACGCATTCATCGCTCAGGTCCCACTCAGCGTCTCAAGCACGCTGCGCACCGCCGCCGGGATCGGCACGGAGCGGTTGCTGGCGCGCTCGACGTAGACGTGGACGAAATGGCCGGCCGCGCAGGGCTGCTCGTCGCCGTTGCGGAACAGCGCGATTTCATAGCGCACGCTGGAATTGCCCAGCTTGGCGACGCGGATGCCGGCGTGGATGGTGTCCGGGAAGGAGATGGAGCTGAAGTAGGCGCAGCCGCTGTCGACCACGAAACCGACCACCTCGCCCTTGTGGATGTCCAGCACGCCGCGCTCGATCAGGAACTGGTTTACGGCCGTGTCGAAGTATGAATAATAAACAACGTTGTTGACATGGCCATACACGTCATTGTCCATCCAGCGCGTGGCGATGGGCAGGAAATGGGGAAACTGCGAGCGTTTGGCGTCGCGCATCGTCATGGAAGCTCCTGGTTCTGAGGTACAATTGATCCTTACGCGCGGGCAATCGGCGCAGCAAAACAATACCATCATTAAAGGTTTTTCATGAGTCTCCAATGCGGCATCGTCGGCCTGCCTAACGTCGGCAAGTCCACCCTTTTCAATGCACTGACCAAGGCCGGCATCCCGGCTGAAAACTATCCGTTCTGCACCATCGAGCCGAACGTCGGCGTGGTGGAAGTGCCGGACCCGCGCATGGCCGCGCTGGCCGAGATCGTCAAACCCGAGCGCATGGTCAACGCCATCGTCGAGTTCGTCGACATCGCCGGCCTGGTGGCGGGCGCGTCGCAGGGCGAGGGCCTGGGCAACCAGTTCCTGTCGCACATCCGCGAAACCGACGCCATCGTCAACGTGGTGCGCTGCTTTGAAGATGAAAACGTGATTCACGTTGCCGGTAAAGTCAGCCCGCTGGACGATATCGAAGTGATTCAAACCGAATTGGCGCTGGCCGATTTGGGCACCGCTGAAAAAGCGCTGCACCGCGAAAACAAAAAAGCCCGTTCCGGCGATAAGGACGCGGCGAAACTGGTTGCGCTGCTGGAAAAGATTATTCCGCAATTGAACGAGGCAAAACCGGTGCGCGCCATGGGCCTGGACGCGGATCAAATGGCGATTATTAAATCGCTGTGCCTGATTACCGCCAAGCCGGCCATGTACGTGGCCAACGTTTCCGATACCGGTTTCACCAATAATCCGCTGCTGGACCAATTGACGGAATACGCGAAATCGCAGAACGCGCCCATCGTCGCTATTTGCGCTTCGATTGAAGCCGAAATCGCCGATCTGGACGATGCCGATAAAGCCGAATTCCTGTCCGATATGGGCATGGAAGAGCCTGGCCTGGACCGTCTGATCCGCGCCGCATATAAACTGCTGGGCCTGCAGACTTATTTCACCGCCGGCGTCAAAGAAGTGCGCGCCTGGACCATTCATATCGGCGATACCGCGCCGCAGGCAGCCGGTGTTATTCACACCGACTTCGAACGCGGCTTTATCCGCGCGCAGACCATCGCCTATGACGATTACATCGCCCTCAAGGGCGAAGCGGGCGCCAAGGAAGCCGGCAAGATGCGCGCCGAGGGCAAGGAATATGTGGTCAAGGATGGCGACGTACTGAACTTCCTGTTCAACGTCTAAATACCCTGAGCGGCTTCGACCGCAGAAAAAAAAGCCGCGAGAGATCGCGGCTTTTTTTTCGCCTGGACGCCGGAAACGGCTACAGCGCACTCAAATCTGGCGTGAACGCGCCAGAATTTGGCTTAAAACGGCCGTGGCGGCCCCTTAAAACATGCGCCGGGCCGGGATTACTGTGCCGCCGCCGCTCCGGCTTCGAATTCCTTGACCGCCTTGGTGAACTGCTCCATCAGCGGATTGGGTACCGCCAGCGACAGCTGGTAATGTTCGATCTCGAAACCGCCGGCGGTATGGCGTATAACGCCGCTGGCCTGGCAAATGCCCATTTGCGTGTTCAACTGCTCATCGAACCAGGCATAGTTTTTATCGGCCGAGAAATAGATGTTGCGTTTGATGGCGGTAAATGACCAGGCTTTCTTGCGGTCGAAAAACGGCTTGGCCCATACTTTAAACTGATCCCGGGTCCATATTTCGGTTTTGTCTGTGCCGATATATATGCCGTTGGCCGCCATTTTGTCGAAATAAACCGGGTCGGCATTGGCCGCATCCTTATGCCATTGGTCCATAAAGGCATTGATACGCTGGCGGAAAGCGGCGTCGGCGCCGGCCGATTGCGCTGCGGCGCCGAAGCTCATCAGTAAAAAAGTGAGGACGGCAAGCAATTGCTTCATGGGGGCTCCGGAAAAAATGTGTAAAGCGAGCATACACCAGAGCGGGCGGCGGGCGGTGCTGGCTGTATAATCGTCGGGTTCGCCGGCCACCGGCCCTTTAGCTTCTCCTCACCACAGAAAACGAAATCTCATGGCTTCATCCAACGATAACGTCAGCATGGCGCTGTTCTGCGACTTCGAAAACGTCGCCCTCGGCGTGCGCGACGCCAATTACGAAAAATTCGACATCAAGCCCGTGCTGGAGCGTTTATTGCTCAAGGGCAGCATCGTAGTCAAAAAGGCGTATTGCGACTGGGACCGCTACAAGGGTTTCAAAGCGCCTATGCATGAAGCCAATTTCGAGCTGATCGAAATTCCGCACGTGCGCCAGTCGGGCAAGAATTCGGCCGACATCCGCATGGTGGTGGACGCGCTGGACCTGTGCTACACCAAGTCCCACGTTAACACTTTCGTCATCATTTCCGGCGACTCGGACTTCTCGCCGCTGGTCTCCAAGCTGCGCGAGAACAACAAGAAAGTGATCGGCGTGGGCGTCAAGCAGTCGACTTCCGACCTGCTGGTGGCCAACTGCGACGAGTTCATCTTCTATGACGACCTGGTGCGCGAGATCCGCCGCGCCGCCGCCAAGCGCGACACGCGCGAAGGCCAGCCTGCCGTCAAGCGCACGCCGGAAGAAGAAAAAGGCCGCCGCGAGGAAATGGACAAGCGCCGCCGCGAAGCGGTCGACATGGCGGTCGAGACCTTCGACGCGCTGGTGTCCGAACGTGGCGATTCCGGCAAGATCTGGGCCTCCGTGCTGAAAGAGGCGATCAAGCGCCGCAAGCCGGACTTCAGCGAGTCCTATTATGGTTTCCGCACTTTCGGCAACCTGCTGGAGGAAGCCAAGGCGCGCGGCCTGCTGGAATTCGGCCGCGACGAGAAATCCGGTGCTTATGTATACCGCAGCAGCGGTGCGGCAGGCGAGCAGGGTGCCGGTGAAGGTTCGGGCAACGCGTCCGCGCCGGTGCAGCACGAGGCATCCGAGGGCGGCCGCCATGAAGGCCGGCGCGGCCGTGGCCGTGGCCGCAACCGCGGCGGCGAACGCCACGCGGCCAGCGAGCCGGTCTCCGAGGACGTGTCCGCCGAGCTGCAACTGGCGCAGGACGAGAACGCCTACGCCGAAGCGGAAGCCGTGCATGCGGCCGACGCCGCCGCCTACGCGCGCCAGCCGCAGGCTGTCGAGCAGGGCAGCGAGCAGGGCATCGACCAGGATGCGCAGCAAGACCGCGAACAGGACGCCCCTGTGCTCAGCAGCAGCGAGCAGGACGACCTGGACGAGGAAGAGCGCGCGCTGGACGCGGCTGCCGCAGCCATCGCCAACGCAGCCGGCGGCAATCAGCGCCAGCTCGGCCGCGACGGCCAGCCCAAGCGCAGTTCGGCCAAAATGCCGGCCCGCCAGGCGAAAGCGCAGCAGAAGGCCGCCCAGTCGGGCGCGGCCGGTGATGTGTGGGCCAAGGGCAAGGGCCGTGGCAAGCCGGCGCAGGGCGGCGGGCAGCGCGGCAAAGCGGGCCAGCCGGCAGCGCAAGCGTCTGCACAGTCGTCGGCGCAGCATTTCGCGCAGGCGGGCGGACAGCCCGGCGGCCAGCATGCGGCTCAGCACGCGGGCCAGGCAGCAGTCCAGGCGAGCCAGGTTGAGGTGCCAGCCGCCGTGCTGCCGGCCGATCACGCCGCAGTGACGGCCACCCCGCCGGCAGCGCAGCCCGCCGATCACGCTGCAGCGCAGCCGGCCGGCCGCACAGGTGGACGTTCGGGCAGCCGCCAGCCCGGCGGCCGCCAGCAAGCCGGCCGCCAGCCGGAAGCGCCGCAGACTGCCGATGCAGCCGATGCAGTGGTTGCGCCGGTAGCGGACAGCGCCGCCGAAGCGGATCAAGCGGCCAAGCCGGCCGCCAAGGGCCGCAGCCGCCCTGCAGCCAAGGGCCGCGCCAAGGCCAGCGAAGCGCGCATCACCGCAGCCGCTGCGGAAGCCGCCGCTGCCACCGAAGCGCCAGCTGCGGCTGAGGCTGTGGCCGAAGCGGCGGCCGACAAGCCAGCCAAGCCGGGCCGGGCCGCCGCAGCGCGCGCCAGGGCAGCCAAGCCGGTTGTCGTCAACGCCGACGCGGAAGGCGGCGAACAGCCCGCCCGCAAGCCCGCCGCCCGCCGTCCGCGCAAGGCGGAATAAGCAGCGCCTTGCCATCTCCCCCTCGGCGCGGGGGAGGGCTGCCCGCGCAAGGATCCTTGGCCGCATCTTGCCGATCAGGCAATGCTGCGGCCATCCCCGATTTACTGCCGGGCGCTTTGCTGCCATACTGCCAACTTGAATAACATTTTGGCAGTGGCCGTCCGCGCTGCCTGCGGCGGTCAGCATGGCTATCCTCTCCGAAATCAACCTCTACCCGATCAAATCCTGCGCCGGCATGCCGTTGCGCTCGGCCACCCTGACCAGCGCCGGCCTGATGAAGGAGCAGATTTACGACCGCGAGTGGATGGTGGTGGACCAAGCCGGCCTGGCGCTGACCCAGCGCGAGCATCCGCGCATGGCGCTGATCGTGCCGCGCCTGAAGGCCGACACGCTGGAACTGCGCGCCCCCGGCATGCTGCGCCTGGAAATCGAACTGGGCCTGCCCGACCCGGAACTGGCCCCCAGGCGCACCGTGCAGGTGTGGGACGACCAGGTGCTGGCCTACGACTGCGACGCCACCACCGCCGCCTGGTTCACCAACTTCCTCGGCCTGCCGTGCCGCCTGGTGCGCTTCCACGCCAACGCCACCCGCGCCGTGTCGCAGAAATGGACCAACGGCGTGGCCGCCACCACCATGTTCTCCGACGGCTACCCAATGCTGGTGGCGGGCAGCGCGTCGCTGGCCGACCTGAATGACAAGCTGGTCCGGGCCGGCCGCCAGGCCATCCCGATGAACCGCTTCCGCCCCAATCTGGTGCTGGACGGCATCGAAGCCTTCGAGGAAGACTACGCCGAGGACTTCCGCGTCGGCGCCGCCGTGCTGAAGCCGGTGAAACCCTGCCCGCGCTGCCCCATGCCCTCGATCGACCAGGCCACCGGCGAGTTCGGTCCCGATCCGCTCGACATCATGGCCGGCTACCGCGCCAAGCCCGAAGTGGACGGCGCGCTGTGCTTCGGCATGAACAGCATCCTGATCGAAGGCGACGGCCAGGAACTGCGCGTGGGCCAGGAAGTCGACGTCAACCTGGCCTTCTAGCCATGACCCACAAACAGCCCCCGGCGAGCGACCTGGTTGCGGAAAACCAGGCGCTGCGCACGCGCATGGCGTATTTGCTGGAGCAGGCCGAGCGCAACCACAACATCATGATGCGGCACCAGGCCTTCGACCTGGAAATCGTCAGCGCCTCCACCTTCCCCGAGCTGGTGGGCACCATTTTCCGCACGCTGCCCATCATTTCCGAACTGGAGGCGGTGACGCTGACCTTGATCGACGAGGGCGGCGACATCCGCACCGTGATGGCCAAGCTGGGCGTCAATTTCGCCGAGTTCCCGGACCTGCTGTTCGTCGAGGAAGTGGACGGCCTGGGCTTCGACCTGGGGCGCCGCAACGCCTATTCGCCCGTCCCCCGGCCGCTGCTGGGCATGTACGACGCCTTCAAGCACGGCCACGCCTTCCCGCGCCCGCCGGACGGACTGCAAAGCGTGGCCCTGGTGCCGCTGCTGCGCAACAAGCGCATCATCGGCAGCCTGAACCTGGGCAGCGTGGACCCGACCCGCTTCACGCCCAGCCTGGGCACCGACTTCATCGAGCACATGGCCTCCATCATCGCCATCTGCCTGGAGAACGTGATCTCCAACGAGATGCTCAAGTACATCGGCCTGACCGACTCGCTGACGGGCGTGTACAACCGGCGCTATATGGACCGGCGCCTGCTGGAGGAAATTTCGCGCGCGCGGCGGCAGGCCTACGACATTTCCTTCATGTACATCGACATAGACCACTTCAAGCGCGTCAACGACACCGTGGGCCACCAGGGCGGCGACGAAGTGCTGCGCGAAGTGGCGCAGCGCATCAAGGCCGAACTGCGGCTGTCGGACGCGCTGGCGCGCTTCGGCGGGGAGGAATTCGTGGTGCTGCTGATTAATGCCGACCTGGACAGCGCCGCCTTCGTGGCCGAGCGCATCCGCGCCGGCATCGCCGCCAGCATGATCGACGTGTCGCCCAGCGTGCGGGTGTCGATCACCGCCTCGATCGGCGTGGCCTGCCTGGACCGCAGCGACCCCGGCGTGACCCCGGAAACGGCGGCCATGGAACTGATCGCCCAAGCCGACTCCGCGCTCTACCAGGCCAAGGACAGCGGCCGCAACCGCGTCATCACCTACCGCCCCGGCGCCTGAGCCGCTCCGCCGTCCGGCGCGAGCCGGGCTGAGCCTCATTCGGGGTCAGACCCCGAATGAGGCTCAGCTTGCTTATGGGGCCGGCGATGAGGCCGGCTGTATGTCAGGCGAGCAGTTGGTGTTCGGCGCGGGCGACGGCGTCGGCGGCGCCGCGCAGCACCACCACGTCGCCGGCTTGCAGCACCGTGCCGGGCGTGGCCTCGAGCCCGCTCTTGCCGCGCCGGATGGTGGCGATCTCGGCGCCGGCCGCTCCAATCTCCACTTCGGCCAGCGTCTTGCCGACGCAGCTGGCGTTGTCGCCCAGCGTGACCGAGTGCAGGCGCAGCATGTCGTCGTCTTCGCCGGCATCGCTGGCGCCGTGGAACCAGCCGCGCAGCGACGCGTAACGCGCTTCGCGCGCGGCCTGCACCCGGTGCACCACGCGCCGCAGCGGCACGCCCAGCATCACCAGCGCGTGCGAGGCCAGCATCAGGCTGCCTTCCATCAGTTCCGGCACCACCTCGGCCGCGCCGGCCGCCTTCAGGCGGTCCAGGTCGGTATCGTCGTGGCTGCGCACGATCACCGGCAGGGCCGGCGCCAGCTCGTGCACCAGGTGCAGCACCCGCAGCGCCGACGCCGTGCTGGCGTAGGTGATCACCACCGCGCTGGCGCGGTAGATGCCGGCCGCGATCAGGCTTTCGCGCCGCCCGGCGTCGCCGTAGGACACGTTGGCGCCGGCCGTCTGCGCCTCCTGCACCCGCTCCGGGTCCAGGTCCAGCGCGTGGTAGGCGATGTCTTCTTCGCTCAGCAAGGTGGCCAGGCTCTGGCCGCTGCGCCCGAAGCCGGCCACGATCACGTGCTTTTGCGTGCTCATGGTGCGTGTGGCGATCTTGGTCAGCGCCAGCGACTGCATCATCCATTCGTTGCTCGACACCTTCATCACCAGCTTGTCCGAATTGGCGATGATGAACGGCGCCAGCAGCATCGACAGCACCATCGACGCCAGCACCACCTGAATGATGAACGGGTCCATCAGCGCCACGCCGCCGGCCAGGTTGAGCAGCACGAAGCCGAACTCGCCGGCCTGCGCCAGCGCCAGCCCGGTGCGCATGGACACGCCGTCGGACGAGCCGAACAGCTTGGCCAGGCCGGCGATCAGGGCGAATTTCAGCAGCACCGGCCCGGCCAGCAGCACCAGCACCAGCCACCAGTTCTCCAGCACCAGGCGCAGGTTGAGCAGCATGCCGACGTTGATGAAGAACAGCCCCAGCAGCACGTCGCGGAAGGGCTTGATGTCTTCCTCCACCTGGTGCTTGTATTCGGTTTCCGAGATCAGCATGCCGGCCACGAAGGCGCCCAGCGCCATCGACAGCCCGGCCTTCTCGGTGATCCAGGCCGCGCCCAGCGTGATCAGCAGCAGGTTCAGCATGAACAGCTCCTGCGAGCGGCGCTTGACCACGATGGCGAACCAGCCGCGCACCAGCTTCTGGCCCACGAACAGCAGCAGCACCAGCACGATGACGGCCTTGCCGCCGGCCCAGGCCAGCGTTTCGAGCAGGTCGTCCGGGTTCTTGGCGAGGGAGGGGATCAGGATCAGCAGCGGCACCACGGCCAGATCCTGGAACAGCAGGATGCCCATGATTTTGCGGCCGTGCTCGCTTTCCAGCTCCAGCCGCTCGGTGATCATCTTCACCACGATGGCGGTGGACGACATGGCCAGCGCGCCGCCCAGCGCGAACGCGGCCTGCCAGCTGATATGGATGCCGGGCAGCTGCCAGGCCAGCAGCCAGCCCAGCAGCATGGTGGCGGCGATGGTGGCCGTCACCTGCGCCATGCCCAGCCCGAACACGATGCCGCGCATGGCCATCAGCTTGGGCAGCGAGAATTCCAGGCCGATGGAGAACATCAGGAACACCACGCCGAACTCGGCCAGGATGTGGCTGGCTTCGCTTTGCGCGGCCAGCCCCAGCGCGTGCGGCCCGATCAGGATGCCCACCGTCAGGTAACCCAGCATGGGCGGCAGGTGCATCATCCGGAACGCCACCACGCCCAGCACGGCGCTGCCCAGCAGCAAGAGGGTCAGTTCAAGCGGTGAAAACATGCGGCGCTTCCATTTAGGGGGCTGATCCCGTTGTTTGTTAGGACTGGCAAGTTTTTTGCTTTCGCAATTCGGCTATACTTCCGGCATGAGTGTAACCGATGGAAATCCCATGCTGAAAGCTTTTGACAACAACACGGCCGAGCGCGCACTGGCGCTGGCCCGAGAAACCCTGCAGATCGAGGCGGACGCGATTACCGCCATGCACGCGCGCCTGGCCACCGACGACAGCGTCGGCAAGGCGGTCGCCCTGTTGCTGAACTGCAAAGGCCGCGTTGTGGTGTCCGGCATCGGCAAATCCGGCCATATCGCGCGCAAGATCGCCGCCACGCTGGCCTCCACCGGCACCCCGGCGCTGTTCGTGCACCCGGCCGAGGCCGCGCACGGCGACCTGGGCATGGTGACGGCGGAAGACGCCTTCATCGCCATCTCCTATTCCGGCGAAAGCTCGGAGCTGATGGCCATCCTGCCGGTGGTCAAGCGCATGGGCAGCACCCTCATTTCCATGACCGGCAAGCCCGGCTCGAGCCTGGCCAAGCTGGCCGACGTGCACCTGGACGTGTCGGTGGCCAAGGAAGCCTGCCCGATGAACCTGGCGCCCACCGCCAGCACCACCGTCACCCTGGCGCTGGGCGACGCGCTGGCCGTGGCGCTGCTGGACCTGCGCGGCTTCAAGGAAGAGGACTTCGCCCGTTCGCACCCGGGCGGCGCGCTGGGCCGCCGCCTGCTGACCCATGTGCGCGACGTGATGCGCAGCGGCGACGCCATCCCGTCCGTGGGCCTGGACACCCGCCTGCCGGACGCGCTGCTGGAAATCACCCAGAAGGGCATGGGCATGACCGCCATCGTCGATGCGGACAACCGCCCGGTGGGCGTGTTCACCGACGGCGACCTGCGCCGCATGATCGAAAAAGTGCAGGACTTCAGCAAGGTCATCATCCGCGATGTGATGCATGCCAATCCGCGCAGCATTTCGCCTGATAAGCTGGCGGTGGACGCGGTGGCCATCATGGAGCAGTTCCGCATCAACCAGATGCTGGTGGTGGACGCGGACGGCAAGCTGGCCGGCGCGCTGCACATCCACGACCTGACGCGCGCCAAGGTGATCTGATGAACAAGGCCTACAATCTGGAAAACGTGGCGCGCGCGGCCAACATCAAGCTGATGATTTTCGACGTGGACGGCGTGCTCACCGACGGCAGCCTGCATTACGGCCCGGACGGCGAAGTGATGAAGACCTTCAACGTGCAGGACGGCCTGGGCATCAAGCTGCTGCAGGAAGCGGGCATCCTGACGGCCATCATCAGCGCGCGCCGTTCGCCGCAGGTGACGGCCCGCGCGCGCGACCTGGGCATCGAGTTCGTGCACCAGGGCGGACACGACAAGCTGACCCCGTTCAACGACCTGCTGGCCAAGACCGGCCTGGCCGCCGAGCAGGTGTGCTTCATCGGCGACGACGTGGTGGACCTGGTGATCCTGAAACGCGTCGGCTTCGCGGTGGGCGTGCCGAACGGCCGCGCCGACGTGCTGAGCCGCGTGCACCACGTGACCGAGGCCGGCGGCGGACGCGGCGCGGTGCGCGAGGTGTGCGAATTCGTGCTGCGCGCCACCGGCAATTACGATAAGGTCATGGCCCAGTTCCTGGTGTGAGCAGACGGGTCCGAGAAGATAAGATAGTGAGACATGCGTAAATATGCGTAAACGAACCGCACACCGCTGGCGCTTGAGCATGACCCTGGTCATCGCGGTCTTTGTCGCCTTCGGCACGTTCTGGCTGCTGCAGCTGCTGAACCGGGGCGAAGAGGACATGCTGGCCGACAAGCGCCTGAACGAGCCCGATTACATCATCGACCAGTTCAGCGTGGTGCGCATGACCAAGGAAGGCAAGCCGAGCTACATCGTGGCCGGCGACAAGCTGGTGCACCGCCCGATCGACGACTCGTCCGAGATCGACAAGCCGCTGGTGCGCAATTTGAGCAGCACCCATCCGCCGATGGACATCACGGCGGAGCGCGCCCGCGTGGACGAGAACAACACGCGCGTGAAGTTGCAGGGCAATGTGAAGATAGACCGCGCGGCGCAGGGCAAGAGCCAGGCGATGCGGATGACGACGCAGGCGCTCACCGTCTACCCGGACGAGGACCGCATGGAAACCGACCAGCCGGTGCAGATCGTGCAGGGCGGCGCCACCGCCACCGGCTCCGGCATGAAGGCGAACAACGCCACGCGCCAGGTTGAACTGCAGGGGCGCGGGCGGATCGTGTATCCGCCGGCGCAAACCAAATAAGTGAATGGACAGATGATGAAAAAACTCCTGATTTCGGCCCTGCTGCTGTGCGCGGCCGGGCTGGTGCAGGCCGAGAAGGCCGACTCCACCAAGCCCACGCTGATCGACTACGACAACGCCGACGTCGACGACGTCAAGCAGGTCAGCACCTTCACCGGCAACGTGGTGCTCACGCGCGGCACGCTGCTGATGAAGGCGGCCAAGGCGGTGGTCACCAAGGACCCGGAAGGCTACCAGTACGTGACGCTGACCAGCACCGGCGGCAAGCCGACCACCTTCCGCCAGAAGCGCGACGGCGAAGGCGACCAGTGGATGGAAGGCGAGGCCGAGCGCATTGAATACGACGGCAAGAACGAGCTGGTCAAGCTGTTCGTGCACGCCAAGGTGCGCCGCCTGGAAGGCAGCAAGCCGAGCGACGAAGTGTCCGGCGAGTTCATTTCCTACGACAGCCGGCGCGAGCAGTTCAGCGTGCGCAACACCGCCAGCGGCGAGGGCAAGCCCGGCGGCGGCCGCGGCACCATGGTGATCCAGCCGTCCACGCCCAAGCCTGCAGCACCGGCGCAGCCACCGGCGGCGGGGAAATAACGATGGCCGACGCAACCCCAAGCACCGCAGGCAACCCAGCCGCGCCAGGCTGCACCAGCACCCTGGTGGTGCGCGGCCTGCAGAAAACCTACGGCAAACGCCAGGTGGTGCATGACGTGTCGCTGCAGGTCGAATGCGGCGAAGTGGTGGGCCTGCTGGGCCCCAACGGCGCCGGCAAGACCACCTCCTTCTACATGATCGTCGGCCTGGTGCCGTCGGACGCGGGCAGCATCGACATCGCCGGCGTGGACGTGTCGAGCATGCCGATCCACCAGCGCGCCACCCTGGGCCTGTCCTACCTGCCGCAGGAGGCGTCGGTGTTCCGCAAGCTGACGGTGGAGGACAACATCCGCGCCGTGCTGGAGATCCAGCGCGTCAACGGCAAGGCCTTGAAGAAGGCCGAGATCGACGAGCGCCTGGACCGCCTGCTGGCCGACCTGCAGATCGAGAAGCTGCGCGAGAACCAGGCGCTGTCGCTGTCGGGCGGCGAGCGCCGCCGGGTGGAGATCGCACGCGCGCTGGCCACCAATCCGCGCTTCGTGCTGCTGGACGAGCCGTTCGCCGGCGTCGATCCGATCGCCGTGATCGAGATCCAGCGCATCGTGCGCTTCCTCAAGGAGCGCGGCATCGGCGTGCTGATCACCGACCACAACGTGCGCGAGACGCTGGGCATCTGCGACCGCGCCTACATCATCAACCAGGGCAGCGTGCTGGCGTCCGGCCGCCCGGACGACATCATCGCCGACGAATCGGTGCGGCGCGTCTACCTCGGCGAACACTTCCGCATGTAATTCGTGAATTAGCCCATGAAACAGTCACTGCAACTCCGCACCTCTCAGCACCTGGCGCTGACGCCGCAACTGCAGCAGTCGATCCGATTGCTGCAGCTGTCCACGCTGGAGCTGCACCAGGAACTGGAACAGCTGCTGGGCGAGAACCCCTTGCTCGAGCGGCTGGACGACCCGCTGGACCGCTCGTTGCGCCTGCTGGGCGACGGCGCCATCAACCAGACCCAGCCTAACGGCGCGGACGCGTCGCCGGCCGAAGTGGGCGCGCCGGCGCAGGACAGCGCGCCGGCCGGCGAGGGCGATCCCTTCGAGGGCGCGGGCGGCGACGGCGACAGCGCCAGCGGCGCCGAGGCCGACACCGACTGGAGCGACGCCGGCCGCAGCAAGGCGCCGGACGACGAGGACTCGCGCCCGCAGCTCGAAGCGAGCCACTGCACCCTGCGCGAGCACCTGATGGAGCAGATGCGCGTGACCGTGCAGCAGCCGCGCGACCGCGTGCTGATGGAACTGATCATCGACGCGCTGGACGAGAACGGCTACCTGGAAGAGCCGCTGGAAGAGATCCACGCGCGCCTGCCGGAAGAGGCGGACGTGGAGCTGGAAGAGCTGCGGACGGCGCTCACGCTGCTGCAAAGTTTCGACCCCATCGGCGTGGGCGCGCGCAGCGCCTCCGAGTGCCTGGCGCTGCAGATCAAGCGCATGCCCGGCGTGCCTTTGGTGACGCGCCGCATGGCCATCTGCATCGTGGAAAAGCACCTGGCCTGGTTCGCGCAGCGCGAATTCAACAAGCTGAAAAAAGCCCTCGACTGCGACGATGAAGACCTGCGCGAAGCGCAGGCGGTGATCCGCCAGTGCAATCCGCATCCGGGCGCCGAGTTCGCCTCCGACGTGTCCGACTACGTGGTGCCGGACGTGATCGTGAAGAAGGCGCGCAACGGCTGGCAGGTCACCTTGAACAACGACGTGATGCCGCGCCTGCGCGTGAACGCGCTGTACGCCAACATGCTCAAGCAAGGCAAGGGCGAGTCGGCGATGGGCGCGCAGCTGCAGGAAGCCAAGTGGCTGATCAAGAATATGCGCCAGCGTTTCGACACCATCCTGCGCGTGGCGCAAGCGATAGTAGAAAGACAAAAGAACTTTTTCAGCCATGGCGCGGTCGCCATGAGACCCCTTGTGTTGCGTGAAATTGCTGATACACTGGGACTACACGAGAGCACTATTTCTCGCGTAACAACTCAGAAATACATGCTGACTCCGCATGGGATGTTTGAGTTGAAATATTTCTTTGGCAGTCACGTCGCCACCGAAGCAGGAGGAGAAGCATCCTCGACGGCGATACGGGCGCTGATTGTGCAATTGACAGGAGCTGAAGACCCGAAAAATCCTTTATCCGACAGTAAGATTGCGGACATGCTGGGTGAACAGGGCATGGTAATTGCGCGACGGACTGTTGCCAAATATCGCGAAGCCCTGAAAATCCCTCCGGTAAGTCTGCGTAAAGCTTTGTAGTTTTACTTGGGTTCCCCTGCGCTCCAATAACATTCGACAGCGTATGAGCCCTTATCTTTAGGAGTGTGTATGAATCTCACCATCAGTGGACATCATCTCGAAGTGACCCCCGCCATCCGTGAATACGTGCAGAACAAGCTGGAACGGGTCAAGCGCCATTTCGATCAAGTTATTGATATTGCTGTCATCCTGACTGTAGATAACCTCACCGAGAAAGACAAAAGGCAAAAGGCCGAAATCAATCTGCGCATGTCCGGCAAGACCGTGTACGTGGAAAGCCTGTCGCAAGACCTGTATGCTGCCATCGATACGCTGATCGACAAACTGGACCGCCAAGTCATGAAGTACAAAGCCAAAGTGCAGGAGCATGGCCACGACGCCATCAAGCATCTGCCGGACACGTACGAACCTGCCCCGACCGCGTAAAGGTCAGCGGCACTCCCAACAAAGGGCGCATCTGGCGCCCTTTTTTGCGCCCGCGCTAAAATGGTGCTCTAACAATTCCAGAGACATCCAGCATGAGCGAGCACGTCCTTACCCAGGTTGCCAACGGCACCGGCTTCATCACCCTCGACCGCCCCAAGGCGCTCAATTCCCTTTCCCTGGCCATGGTGCGCAGCCTGACGGCCGCGCTGCTGGCCTGGCGCGACGACAGTGCCGTGGCCGCCGTGGTGATACGCAGCAGCAGCGAGAAAGCCCTGTGCGCCGGCGGCGACATCCGCTTCTTCCACCAGGTGGGCAACGCCACGCCGCAGGGCGGCAGCGCGCTGCTGGAGGACTTCTTCACCGAGGAGTACGCGCTCAACCACCTGATCCACTATTACCCTAAACCGTATATCGCATTAATGGACGGCGTGGTGATGGGCGGCGGCATGGGCATCGCGCAGGGCGGCCCCGGCTGCGGCGTGCGCATCGTCACGGACCGCACGAAAATGGCCATGCCGGAAGTGAACATCGGCTTGTTCCCGGACGTGGGCGGCAGCCATTTCCTGTCGCACGCGCCGGGCAGCCTGGGGCGCTACCTGGGCCTGACCGGGCTGACCGTGGGCGCGGCGGATGCGCTCTACGTGGGCCTGGCGGACCATTACGTGCCGGCCGATGCGTGGGACGCGCTGCGCGGCCTGCTGGAGGCGGCGCCGGGCGCCGGGCTGCGCGACGCCATCGCAGCCTTCGCCGCGCCGTTCCAGGCCGGCAAAGGCGTGCTGGAGGCCGAGCGCGCCGCGATTGAGCGCCACTTCGCGGCGGACAGCGTGGCGGCCATCATGGCCTCGCTGGCGGCGGACGAAGGCGCGTTCGCGCAGGCGGCGCTGAAGGCCATGCAAAGCCGCTCGCCGCTGATGATGTGCGTGACCCTGGAGCTGCTGAACCGCGGCGCCGCGCTGGACGTGGCGGACTGCCTGCGCATGGAACGCAACCTGGTGCGCCGCAATTTCGAACATGGCGAAGTGCTGGAAGGCGTGCGCGCGCTGGTGATCGACAAGGACAACGCGCCCAAGTGGTCGCCAGCGGCGCTGGAGGAGGTGACGCCGGAGATGGTGGCCGCGTTCTTCGCGCCGCCGTGGCCGGCGCACGCGCATCCGCTGCGCCACCTTTAAAACGTCAGGACTGCTCGCGGTGGCGCAGCACCACCTGCTCGGTCGGGTGGAAATGCCGCGCCAGGCGTTCGGCCATGTACACCGAGCGGTGCTGGCCGCCGGTGCAGCCCACCGCCACCGTCAGGTAGCTGCGGTTGTCGGTCTTGAACGACGGCAGCCACTTGGCCACGAAATCGCGGATGTCCTTGAACATTTCGTCCGCGCTGGGCTGGGCGTCGAGGAAGGCGATCACCGGCGCGTCGCGGCCCGTCATCGGGCGCAGGGCCAGGTCGTAATAGGGGTTGGGAATCGCGCGCACGTCGAACACGAAGTCAGCGTCCAGCGGCACGCCCACCTTGAAGGCAAACGATTCGAAGAACAGCGTCAGCGGCGCGTTCTCGCTTTGCACCAGGTCCTTGATCCAGGCGCGCAGCTTGTTGGCGCTCAGTTCCGAGGTGTCGATGACGTGGCCCAGCTGCTCGATGGCCGACAGGCGCTCGCGCTCTTCGGAGATGCATTCGATCAGCGTGCGGCGCGCGGCCGGATTCTGGCCCGGCTTCAGTTCGTGCGACAGCGGGTGGCTGCGGCGCGTTTCCGAGAAGCGCGCCACCAGCGAATGGGTGTTCGCCGTCAGGTACATGATCTTGACGTCGTGGCCTTGCCCGCGCAGCGCCTGCACGGCGTCCGGCAGGTTGGCCAGCGACTCGGCGCTGCGCGCGTCGACCGCCACGGCCAGCGCCTGCGTGCCTTCGTCGGTCAGCTGCGACACCAGTTGCGACAGCAAGGCCGGCGGCAGATTGTCCACGCAATAATAGCCCGTGTCCTCAAGGACATTGAGGGCGACGGATTTTCCAGAGCCGGATATACCGGTAATGAGCACGATACGCATAGCTAAAGATAATACATCAAGACTACGCGATAGGTGCGTTAGCGAACAAATCGCGGCGCGATAGGCACTTGATCGCCGCTCATCGCCTGCCGCTGGTGTAGCAGGGAATTCGTGGAGCGCAGCTCCGCGCCTGCGGAACGGGCGCGCCTTGCAAGGCGCGGCTCCTCGGCAACGTTGGCCGTGGGCGGGGCTAGTCCCCGCTCATGGCCTGCCGTTGCCGTTCCATGAATTCCTGGAGGGTATCGATGCCGCGCAGTTGCAGGATGGTGTTGCGCACGGCGGCTTCCAGCAGCACCGCGATGTTGCGGCCGGCCGCCACCGGGATCACCACTTTGCGGATCGGCAGGCCCAGCACGTCCTCGGTGGGGAACTGGAACGGCAGGCGTTCCACTTCCTCCTCCAGCGCCGAACGCCGCACCAGGTGCACGATCAGTTTCAGGCGCATCTTGCGCCGCACCGCCGTCTCGCCGAAGATGGCCTTGATGTCCAGCAGCCCCAGTCCGCGCACTTCCAGCAGGTTTTGCAGCAGGGCTGGACAGCGGCCTTCGATCATATTGGGCGCAATGCGCGCGAACTCCACCGCATCGTCGGCCACCAGGCCGTGCGAGCGCGAAATCAGCTCCAGGCCAAGTTCCGACTTGCCCAGGCCCGAATCGCCGGTAATCAGCACGCCCACGCCCAGCACGTCCATGAACACGCCGTGCATGATGATGCGCTGCGCCAGCTTCTTCGACAGGTACACGCGCAGGAAGTCGATCACCTGCGCCGCCGGGAGCGGCGTGGAAAACAGCGGAATGTTCTTTTCGTCGCAGATAGCGAGGATATCGGGGGGCGTTTCCAGGCCTTGCGCGATGATCAGCGCCGGCGGGCCGCCAGCGATCAGCTCGCTGATGACGTGCGCGCGCGTGAGCGACTTGAGGCGCTGGTAGTAATTGATTTCCTGGTGCCCGAACACCTGGATGCGGCCCGGGTGGATGGTGTTCAAGTGGCCGACCTGGTCGGCCGCCGAGGCCACATCGCCCGAGATCAGGCGCTCGCCGCCGGGGAAACCGGCGAACCAGCCTAGCTGCAACGTTTCACGATTATCGTCGTACAGGCGTTGTATCGTCAGGGGCGTTTGCAGCATGGCTTCTCAGTTCAGGAATGGCAGACGCCCTAGTTTAACCTGCTTTAACCTGCAGCTTGCAAGCTGGGTTGCCAATTCACAATGCGGTTGTACACCGACTGCGGGTCCGGATCGGTGGTCAGCGCGTTGCGGAAGCTGTCGTCCGAGAACATTTCGGCGATCTCCGACAGGATTTCCAGGTGCTGCTGGGTAACGTGGTCCGGGATCAGCAGGAAGAACAGCAGGCTGACCGGCTTGCCGTCCGGCGATTCGAACGGAATCGGCTCGGCCAGGCGCACAAAGGCCGCCAGCGGCGACTTCAGGCTCTTCATGCCCTTGATGCGTCCGTGCGGCACGGCCACGCCGTGGCCCAGGCCGGTGGAGCCCAGGCGCTCGCGCGCGAACAGGTTGTCCGACACGGTGGAGCGGGCGATGCCGCAGTTGTTCTCAAAAATCAGGCCGGCTTGCTCGAAAGCGCGCTTCTTGCTGGAAACTTCCAGATCGAGCTGGACGTTTTCGAGGGATAGGATTTTGCTCAGGTTGTTCATAACGCGACGTGGAATGGTGCGGCGCACAAATGTGGCTTGCGAGCAGAATTATAGGCTTGTTTTTTTGCCGTGTAACTCGAATTCGCTTGCGCCATGGCTGGCTCCGCAATCCGCCGCAGTCCGCTTGGGGCAGGCCGTAGCGTTGTTAAATAAGCACTGGCAGGGATATTAGCTATTTCCGCGTCGAATACAAGACAAATGCCAGTTTTTTGTCAGGGACTACGCAGATTCACCGATTTTTGAATGTCTTTTTGCCGCATCGGCTGCAGCTTTGAAAACCGCAACCTTTATTGATTCATTGTAAGACAAATCCGCCCCGCGTGTAACGCAATTCGACAGGCGATCCGCAGACCTTACTGCCGGGCATTGCGCAGGTTGGACGGCTTGATGCCGGTGCTGTAGTTGGCGCGCCAGGGGTTGATGTCCAGGCCGCCCCGCCGCGTATACCGAGCATATACGGCCAACTGGGTCGGTTTGCAATGGCGCAGGATGTCGGTAAAGATGCGTTCCACGCATTGCTCGTGGAATTCGTTGTGCTCGCGGAAACCGATCAGGTAGCGCAGCAGGCTTTCCTGGTCGATTTGCGGGCCGGCATAGCTGATCTGCACGCTGCCCCAGTCCGGCTGGCCGGTCACCAGGCAGTTCGACTTGAGCAGGTGGGAAATGAACACTTCCTCCACGGGCAGGTCGTCGAAGTTAGCTTTCAGCACTTCCGGCTGCGGCGCGTAGTTGTCCACGTCGATGTCCAGGCGGTCCAGCAGCAAGCCCTGCAGCTCGCCCATTTCCACCTTGGAAAAATCTTCCTGCAAGGTAATGACGACGTGCACGCTGGCGCCGGCGGCGGCCGACAGGTCCTGCACCATCAGCGAGCGCAGCGCTTCCTCGTTGGCCAATCGGGTCTGGTTGAAGGAATTCAGGTACAGCTTGAACGACTTCGATTCGATGATGTTGGGCGAATCGGCCGGGAAGGTGATCTTGGCCACCGCCACCTGCGGCTTGCCGCGCATGTTCAGCCACGACAGCTCGTAGGCGTTCCAGATATCCACGCCGAAGAAGGGCAGCGTGCCCTGCAGGCCCAGCTCGTCGCGCTTGCCCTGGCGCGGAATCGGAAACAGCAGCTCCGGCGCGTAATCGGTGCGGTAAGCGGAGTTTTTGCCCAGCGGGGACAGGTCGGCGGTATTGGTCATGATGATGGCGAATTTGATGGTGAAGCGGAGAGCGAAGGGTGCATGGTAGCGCAAATGCGGCGCGGCGGCAGCGGTGCGCGGCGATGGCGGGTATGGCATTGCGCCTTCACCGGCGCTGGGCGGCGTCCTACAGCGCGCAATCGGGGCGTCCTATGGGCGGGCGCGGCAGGGCGGCTTACAGTCATGGCCAACAACACCAACTACAGGAGCACGCCATGAAACATAAAATCAACGCACTGATCTGCGCCTCTGCCATCGGGGCGTTTGCTGTCGTCGGCTGCAAGGACCGCGAGCCGGATATGCCGTCGCCCACCGTGGCGGCGGATGCGCGCGTGGCTCCCGCCACGCCGGTGCCGCCGCCCGTGTCGTCCGCGCTGCCGGGCGCGCCGATGGACGCCAGCGGCGCCTCGGGCACGGCCGGCAGCGCCGGCTCGGGCTCCGAGACCGTGACGGACAAGGCGCCCGAGCAGCCCAGCGGCCAGACCGCCGGCACCGGCAGCGGCAACGCCGGCAACCGGGGCAAGCCGCACAATTACGACCGCTAAGCGGGGCGGGCTAGCCCAGGAACAGCTTGTAGACCGGGTTCTGCGACTCGTCCCAGTAGCGGTAGCCGAGCTTGGCCAGGAACTGGGTGAACTCGTCCATCTCGTCCGGCGGCACCTGCAGGCCGATCAGGATGCGGCCCACGTCGCCGCCTTGCGAGCGGTAGTGGCACAGCGAGATGTTCCAGTTCGGCGCCATCGAATCGAGGAAGCGCATCAGCGCGCCCGGACGCTCGGGGAACTCGAAGCGGTACAGCAGTTCGTCCTTGGCCAGCGCGCTCTTGCCGCCCACCAGGTGGCGCAAGTGCGACTTGGCCAGTTCGTCGTGCGTCAGGTCCAGCGTCTTGAAATCGGCCGCCTCGAAGCTGCGCGCCACCGTGCTGGATTCGCCGCGGTCGGACACCTGCACGCCCACGAACACGTGCGCTTCCTTCTCGTCGCTGATGCGGTAGTTGAACTCGGTCACGTTGCGCGGCCCCACCAGCGCGCAGAAGCGCTTGAAGCTGCCGCGCTGTTCCGGCAGGGTCACCGCGAACACCGCCTCGCGCGACTCGCCCAGCTCGGCGCGCTCGGCCACGAAGCGCAGCCGGTCGAAGTTCATATTGGCGCCGCTGGCGATGGTGATCAGGGTTTCGTTCTTGATCGGGTCGCGGGTCAGCTCGGCGCGTTCCACGTAAGCCTTGGCGCCGGCGATGGCCAGCGCGCCGGACGGCTCCAGGATGCTGCGCGTGTCGGTGAACACGTCCTTGATGGCAGCGCACACCGCGTCCGTGTCGACGATGATGATGTCGTCCACGTACAGCTGCGCCAGGCGGAAGGTTTCCTCGCCCACCAGGCGCACGGCGGTGCCGTCCGCGAACAGGCCGACGTCGGCCAGGGTCACGCGCTCGCCCGCCTTCAGGCTCTTGCCCATGGCGTCCGAGTCGAAGGTGTGCACGCCGATGATCTTGATGTCCGGCCGCACCTGCTTGACGTAGGCCGCCACGCCGGCCAGCAGGCCGCCGCCGCCGATCGGCACGAAGATGGCGTGGATCGGGCCGGCGTGCTGGCGCAGGATCTCCATGCCGATGGTGCCCTGGCCGGCGATCACGTCCGGATCGTCGAAAGGATGGACGAAGGTCAGGTTCTGCTCTTTTTCCAGCGTCAGCGCGTGGTTGTAGGCGTCCGTGTAGGACTCGCCGTGCAGGATCACTTCCACGCCGGGACCGCCGCGCGCGCGCACCGCATCGACCTTGACCTGGGGCGTGGTGGTCGGCATCACGATCACGGCGCGGCAGCCCATCTTGTTGGCCGAGAAGGCCAGGCCCTGCGCGTGGTTGCCGGCCGAGGCGCAGATCACGCCGCGCTTCAGCTGGCCGTCGCTCAGGTGCGCCATCTTGTTGTACGCGCCGCGGATCTTGAAACTGAACACGTCCTGCATGTCTTCGCGCTTGAAATAAATTCGGTTCTGGTAGCGCTGCGACAGGGTCGGCGCCAGCTCAAGCGGCGTTTCGTGGGCCACGTCGTAGACGCGGGCGGTCAGGATTTTCTTCAGGTAGTCGATAGTCATAGTCTGCATGGTTTAGTCTGGGACGGTGCCCTGGTGCGTAGTGCAAGGACATGCTTTTCAACGGCGGGTAACCGGGAAGGGGCGGGCGCTAGACGGCGTACTGTTGTGTAGTACCTCACGCGCCATGCCGGTTCATTATAATGGCAAGATGATTGAATCCACCATCCAGTGGCTGCTGGAGCAGCTGTCCGCACCGGAAGTCGGCCTGACTTCGGTCTTCTTCGTCAGCTTCGTTTCCGCCACCCTGGTGCCCATGGGCTCCGAGCCCATGGTGTTTGCCACCATCAAGGCCAACCCCGAGCTGTTCTGGCCCGCCATCGGCGTGGCCACGCTGGGCAACACGCTGGGCGGCGCGGTCGACTACTGGATCGGCTACCGCGCCAAGGTGGCCTTCGCCAAGGAGCGCGAAAGCCGCTGGTTCCGCTGGCTGGCCCGCTACGGCGCCAAGACCATGCTGCTGTCCTGGGTGCCCGGCATCGGCGATCCGCTGTGCACGCTGGGCGGCTGGCTCAAGCTGCCGTTCTGGCCGGCCATCGGCTACATGGCCATCGGCAAGTGCGCGCGCTACCTCACCATGACCACCTTGTTGCTCTACGTGCCGGACGGCGTCTGGAAAACGATTGCCGCCGCACTGGGCGGATGAATTTGGTTCATGGATCATTTCGCGGAATTTAAATTGGTAAAGTTGCATGAAATGGCAGGAAATTGTTTGAAATCGACCGTTTTTCGAATTTTTATCGGCTGTTTGACGTTCGCGTAACCCCGTGGGAACCTAAGGCTGTTGGGGCGTGGTGCGGCGCAATAAGATAGAATGTCCTTCCTTAGGGTCAGTCCGCAGCACATCAAACATGAACGCCCCAGCACAAATCCAAGCTCTCCTCGCCGAAACGCCAAACGGTCCCGCAGCCACGCGCCTGCGCGAAATCCCTTACAACTACACGTCGTTTTCCGATCGCGAGATCGTCATCCGGCTGCTGGGAGAGGACTCTTGGCGCTTGCTCGACGAGCTGCGCAGCGCGCGCCAGACCGGCCGTTCGGCACGCATGCTGTACGAGGTGCTGGGCGACATCTGGGCCGTGCGCCGCAATCCCTATCTGCAGGACGACCTGCTGGATAACCCGAAACGCCGCCAGGAGCTGATCGACGCGCTGCACCACCGCCTGGCCGAGGTGGACAAGCGCCGCGTGTCCGTGGACGGCGCCGAAACCGACCAGACCCGCAGCCACAACGTGGAAAAGCTGCTGAAGGCGGCCAGCCGGGCAGTGGAGGCGTTCGGCGAGGAATTCCGCCAGACCTACGACCTGCGCAAGCGCACCACCAAGGTGCTGGGCCGCTACACCGAGAAGCACAACATCTGCTTCGACGGCATGAAGCGCATCTCGCACGTGACCGACGCCACCGACTGGCGCGTCGAATACCCGTTCGTGGTGCTCACGCCGGACACCGAAGACGAGATGGCCGGCCTGGTGAAGGGCTGCATCGAACTCGGGCTGACCATCATCCCGCGCGGCGGCGGCACCGGCTACACCGGCGGCGCCATTCCGCTCACGCCGCTGTCGGCCGTCATCAACACGGAAAAGCTGCTCAATCTCGGCAAGGTCGAGATGAAAGTGCTGCCCGGCCTGGACAAGGAATACGCCACCATTTACTCGGGCGCCGGCGTCATCACCAACAAGGTGTCGGAAGCGGCCGAGAAGGCCGGCTTCGTGTTCGCGGTGGACCCGACCTCGGCGCACGCCTCCTGCATCGGCGGCAATATCGCCATGAACGCGGGCGGCAAGAAGGCCGTTCTGTGGGGCACCGCGCTGGACAACCTGGCCTCGTGGAAGATGGTCGACCCGAACGGCGACTGGCTGGAAGTGACGCGCCTGGACCACAACCTGTCCAAGATCCACGACACCCCGCTGGCGCGCTTCAAGCTGGAATGGACCCACCCGAACGCGCGCGGCGAGTCGAAAGGCGAGCCGTTCAAGACCGAGATCCTGGAAATCGCCGGCCGCGTATTCCGCAAGGAAGGCCTGGGCAAGGACGTGACCGACAAATTCCTGGCCGGCCTGCCGGGCATCCAGAAAGAGGGTTGCGACGGCCTGATCACGTCGGCGCGCTGGATCCTGCACAAGATGCCGAAGCACACCCGCACCGTATGCCTGGAGTTCTTCGGCCAGGCGCGCGACGCCATCCCGTCGATCGTTGAAATCAAGGACTACCTGGACGGCCTGCCCGCCACCGGCGAAAAGTTCGCCACCTTGCGCCTGGCCGGCCTGGAGCACCTGGACGAGCGCTACCTGCGCGCGGTGGGCTACGCCACCAAGTCCAAGCGCGGCGTGCTGCCGAAGATGGCGCTGTTCGGCGACATCGTCGGCGACGACGAGGACGCGGTGGCCATCGCCGCCTCCGAAGTGGTGCGCCTGGCCAACACCCGCGTGGGCGAAGGCTTCGTGGCCGTGAGCCCGGAAGCGCGCAAGAAGTTCTGGCTGGACCGCGCCCGCACCGCCGCCATCGCCAAGCACACCAACGCTTTCAAGATCAATGAAGACGTGGTGATTCCGCTGAACCGCATGGGCGAGTACACCGACGGCATCGAGCGCATCAACGTCGAGCTGTCCATCACCAACAAGCTGCAGCTGGCGGACGAGCTGCGCGAGTTCTTCCAAGCGGGCAATCTGCCGGTGGGCAAGAGCGACGACGCCTCGGACGACAAGGTGGGCGACGCCGAAATGCTGGGCGACCGCGCGCAGCAGGCGCTGGCCCTGCTGGACCAGGTGCGGCAGCGCTGGACCTTCACGCAGGACAATCTGGACCAGCCGCTGGCCGCCGTGCGCGAACAACTGCGCGCGCTGGGCCTGGGCGCGCTGGACGCGGCCTTCGACGAGCGCCTGGCGCGCCAGCCGGACGCCGTGCTGTTCGACGTGGTGCAGGACCGCACCGTGCGCATCAGCTGGAAGCAGGAAATCCGCGCCGTGCTGCGCCAGATCTTCAACGGCGCCGCCTTCAAGCTGATCCTGGACGAAGCGGCCGCCATCCACAAGCGCGTGCTGCGCGGCCGCGTGTTCGTGGCGCTGCACATGCACGCCGGCGACGGCAATGTGCACACCAACCTGCCGGTGAACTCGGACCACTACGAGATGCTGCAGCTGGCGCACAAGGCCGTGGCGCGCATCATGAAGCTGGCCCGTTCGCTGAACGGCGTCATCTCGGGCGAGCACGGCATCGGCATCACCAAGCTGGAGTTCCTGACCGAGGACGAAATCGTCAACTTCCGCGAGTACAAGCTGCGGGTGGACCCGGAGGGCCGCTTCAACAAGGGCAAGCTGCTCAACCTGCCGGGCATGGACGCCGACCTGTCCAATGCCTACACGCCGTCGTTCGGCCTGATGGGCCACGAATCGCTGATCATGCAGCAAAGCGATATTGGCGAAATCGCCAACAGCGTCAAGGACTGCCTGCGCTGCGGCAAATGCAAACCCGTTTGCTCTACCCATGTCCCGCGCGCCAACCTGCTGTACTCGCCGCGCGACAAGATCCTGGCGACGTCCTCGCTGATCGAAGCCTTCCTGTACGAAGAGCAGACCCGGCGCGGCATCTCCATCAAGCACTGGGAAGAATTCGAAGACGTGGCCGACCACTGCACGGTATGCCACAAATGCGTCACGCCGTGCCCGGTCAATATCGACTTCGGCGACGTGTCCATGAACATGCGCAACCTGCTGCGCAAGATGGACAAGCGCAGCTTCAATCCGGGCAAGGCGGCCGCCATGTTCTTCCTGAACGCCACCGACCCGACCACCATCAACGCGGTGCGCCAGGGCATGGTGGGCGTGGCCTACAAGGCCCAGCGCCTGGGCAACGACGTGTTGAAGAAGTTCGCCAAGAGCCAGACCAAGGCGCCGCCGCCGACCGTGGGCAAGCCGCCGATCAAGGAACAGGTGATCCACTTCATCAACAAGAAGATGCCGGGCAACCTGCCGAAGAAATCCGCGCGCGCGCTGCTGGACATCGAGGACAACAAGATGATCCCGATCATCCGCGACCCGAAGAAAACCACGGCCGACACCGAAGCCGTGTTCTACTTCCCGGGCTGCGGTTCGGAGCGCCTGTTCTCGCAAGTGGGCCTGGCCACCCAGGCCATGCTGTGGGAAGTGGGCGTGCAGACCGTGCTGCCGCCGGGCTACCTGTGCTGCGGCTACCCGCAGCGCGGCGCGGGCGATTTCGACAAAGCCGACAAGATGGTGACGGACAACCGCGTGCTGTTCCACCGCATGGCCAACACGCTGAACTACCTCGACATCAAGACCGTGGTGGTGTCGTGCGGCACCTGCTACGACCAGCTGGCGTCGTACGAGTTCGAGAAGATCTTCCCCGGCTGCCGCATCATGGACATCCATGAGTACCTGCTGGAAAAGAACGTCAAGCTGGAAAGCGTGACCGGCACCCGCTATATGTACCACGACCCTTGCCACTCGCCGATGAAGATGCAGGACCCGCTGAAAACGGTGAACTCGCTGATCACGACGGTGGACGCCACCAAGATCGAGAAGAACGACCGCTGCTGCGGCGATTCGGGCACCCTGATGGCGGCGCGCCCGGACATCTCGACCCAGGTCCGCTTCCGCAAGGAAGAGGAAATGGTCAAGGGCGCCGACAAGCTGCGCGCCGACGGCTTCACCGGCGAAGTGAAGGTGCTGACCAGCTGCCCGGCCTGCCTGGGCGGCGTGTCGCGCTACAGCGAGGACGCGGGCACCACGGCCGACTACATCGTGGTGGAAATCGCCAAGCACCTGCTGGGCGAGAACTGGATGCCGGACTACGTGGCCAAGGCCAACAACGGCGGCATCGAGCGGGTGCTGGTATGACGTGTGATTTGTGCACGCTGCTGGCCGCGCCGTCCGACGCCCTGATCTGGCGCGACGACAAGCTGAGCGTGGTGCTGGTGAACGAAGCCAACTACCCCGGCTTCGTGCGCGTGGTGTGGAACCGGCACGTGAAGGAAATGACGGACCTGGCGCCGGCAGACCGCACGGCCGTCATGAACGCCGTGTGGCAGGTGGAAGCGGCGGTGCGCGAGGTGATGGCGCCGGCCAAGGTCAACCTGGCCAGCTTCGGCAACATGACGCCGCACGTGCACTGGCACGTGATCCCGCGCTACACCGACGACGTGCACTTCCCGAACCCCACCTGGGGCGAGGCCCGGCGCGCGCCGGATGCAGCGTCGCTGGCCGCGCGTGGCGCGTTGCTGGTACAGTTGCGTGAATCTATCATCGCCAAACTGTCATCATGAAACAGCCCACCGGCCTCACGGTCCACAACAAATCGCGCATCCTCGAAATCAGTTTCGACGACGGCGCCACCTTCAACCTGCCGTTCGAGCTGCTGCGCGTGTATTCGCCGTCGGCCGAAGTGAAGGGCCACGGGGCGGGGCAGGAAGTACTGCAGGTCGGCAAGCGCGAAGTCGGCATCGCCGGCATTGAACCGGTCGGCAACTACGCCGTGCAGCCCACCTTCTCGGACGGCCACAACACCGGCCTGTTCACCTGGGACTACCTGTACAAGCTGGGCGCCGAGCAGGAGCAGCTGTGGCGCGACTACATGGAACGCCTGCACGCCGCCGGCTTCGACGGCGACAGCGGACGCGAATCCGGCGCCGCCTTGCCGTCCGCGCCCAAAGCGCACGGCTGCGGCCACAAGCACTGAAGACGGTTCCCCATCCCTGCCTGGCGCAGGGATTTTTTTGCACGCAGGCTGTCGATATGGCCAAAGTCGTTCGTCGTGGTGGTGTCCGGATGTCCGGTCGACTTTCAAGGAGAACAACATGGAATACCTGATCCTGATCTATGCCGATGAAAAACTGTACAGCGGCATGAGCGAGCAGCAGCTCGGCGAAGTGATGCAAGCCTACAACGTCTACACCCAGGAACTGATCGCCGCCGGCGTGCTGCGCGGCGGCTCCGAACTGGCGCCGGTGCACACCGCCACCACGGTGCGCGTGCGCGACGGCAAAATCGCCTGCACCGACGGTCCCTTCGCGGAAACCAAGGAACAGCTGGGCGGCTACTACCTGATCGACTGCGCCAACCTGGACGAAGCCATCAAATGGGCCGCCAAGTGCCCGTCGGCCGGCGTGGGCTCGATCGAAGTGCGCCCCCAGGTCAAGACCGACTAGGCCGGCCGTCGTGCTCACGCGGGCGGTTGAGGAGGTGTGCCGGCGCGAGGACGGCCGGGTGCTGGCGGGGCTGATACGCCGCTTCGGCGACATTAGCCTGGCCGAGGACTTGCTGCAGGACGCCTACGGCAAGGCGCTGGAGCGCTGGCCGCGCGACGGCCTGCCGGCCAATCCCGCCGCCTGGCTGACCACCGTGGCCCGCAATGCCGGCCTGGACCACCTGCGCCGCGCCGCCCATACGCTGGCCGATTCTACGGAGGTGCTCGCCCGCCTGGAGCAGGAGGCCGTCTGCAGCGATGACGGTGGCTTCGCCCCATCGGCCGCGATTCCGCCCGCCCCGTCCGGCATCTCTGCCGCTGGCTACGGCCTCGCCATCGATGACGACCGCCTGCGCCTGATCTTCATCTGCTGCCATCCGGCCTTGGCGCCGGGCGCGCAGACGGCCTTGGCCTTGCGCACGCTGTGCGGCCTGTCCACCCGCGAAATCGCGCACGCCTACTGCGAAACGGAAGCTGCCACCGCGCAGCGCCTGGTGCGCGCCAAGCGCAAGATCGCGGACGCGCGCATTCCCTTCATCGTCCCCGCGCCGGACGAACTGCCTGCGCGCCTGGCGCTGGTGCTGCAAGTGATCTACCTGGTGTTCAACGAGGGCTACGGCGCCACCAGCGGCCAGCGCCTGGTGCGCACCGATTTGTGCCGCGAAGCCATCCGCCTGGCGCGCCTGATGGCCGAACTGGCGCCGCGCGACGCCGAAGTACAAGGCTTGCTCGCGCTGATGCTGCTGCAGCACGCCCGCAGCGGCGCCCGCGTGTCGGCAGACGGCGGGCTGGTGACCTTGGAATCGCAAGACCGCTCGCTGTGGGACCGCGCCGCCATCGCCGAAGGCATCGCCGTGCTGGACGCCGCCTTGCCGCTGCGCCGGCCCGGCCCTTACCAGATCCAGGCGGCCATTGCCGCCCTGCACAGCAAGGCCGCCAGCGCCGCCGCCACCGACTGGCGGCAAATCTCGGCCCTGTACGGCGTGCTGCTGCGCCACCTGCCCACGCCCGTGGTGGAGTTGAACGCCGCCGTCGCGCTCGGCATGGCTGGCGGTCCTGCAGAAGGACTGGCATGGATCGACAAGCTGGAGCAGGATGGCCAGCTGGCCGGTTTTCACTACCTGTACGCCGCCAAGGCCGAGCTGCTGCGCCGCCGCCAGGGCGGCCCGGCGCAAACCGCCGCCGCCATCGCCGCCTATGCGCGCGCCTGCGAACTCACCGCCAACGCCGTCGAGCTGCAATACCTGCGCTCCCGCAGCGCGCAACTGCAGCAGGGCGGCGCGTGAGCGGCTAGCGTGCCTTCGGCGCCTGATGCACTAGACGGGCATGCCGAAGCTGATAGCGGAAGCCAGCCCGCTGATGCTGGGCACGCCCACCAGCGTGATCGAACCGCCCGGCAGGCTGATGAGCAGGTCGTTGCCGGTGTCGGTCACGTATTTCTCCACGAAGGCATCGGCCGTCATCGGCGTGGCGAAGAAGTCCGCGAAGTACAGGCGGTCGCCGTCCGTCATGCGGAAATCGGTGATGCGGTCGTTGCCGTATTGCGGCTCGAAGACGAACTTGTCGGCGCCGGTGCCGCCGGTCAGCACGTCGTTGCCTTTGCCGCCGATCAGGTAGTCGCTCTCGGTGCCGCCGTCCAGCGTGTCGTTGCCGTTGTCGCCGTACAGGTAGTCGATGCCGGCGCCGCCCAGCAGCTTGTCGTCGCCGTTGCCGCCGTACAGCGCGTCGGTGCCGCCGTAGCCGTTCAAGGTATCGTCACCATTGGCGCCTTGCAGCACGTCGTTGGCGTTGTTGGTGGCGTTGCCGGACAGCGTGTCGTTGCCATTGCCGCCGTTCAGCTTGAGGCCCTGGTCGCCGGTGGCGCCGGTAATCAGCAGGGCGATGGTGTCGGTGCTGACCATGCCGGCGCGGTCTGTGACCTTGTAGCTGAACGTTGCCCGCAGCGACTGGCCGGTGGACAGCCAGCTGAGCTCCGCCGCCGGCGTGACGGTCAGGGTGGTGCCGTCGGCCGACAGTGCCGCCTGCACGTTGAGCGAGGCCAGGTTGACGGCGGCGTTGGTAACCGGATTGATCAGCGCCTTCGAATTCGAGTCGGCGCCCCAGCTCAGTGGCGCGGTGCTGTTCATCAGGGTGAAGGTCAGCGAGTCGCCGCTGTCCACGTCCATGGCCGAGCCGGCGATCGAGGTGGTGATGACGGCCGCCTCGACGGTGGTCAGGCCGACCGGCGCGGCGCTGGGCGCCTCGTTGACGTCGGTGATGGACAGCGCCACGGCCTGCTTGCTGAGATTGCCGAAGCTGTCGGCGGCCTGCACGGTGAAGCGGTAGAGGCTCTTGGTTTCATAGTCCGGATTACCGGTCAGGATGACGTTGCCGTTGGCGCCCATGGTGAAGGCGCCGGCATCGTCGCCGTTGTTGGCGAGCAGGCTGTAGCTGACCGGGTGCGGATCGCTGGCCGCCGCCGTGTACACCACCAGGTTGGCGCCGGCGTTTTCGGCCAGCGTGGCCGTGGCGCCGGAGCTGAACGCGGGGCCGTGCGTATCGAGCGCCAGGCTGGCGCCCGCGCCGGCTGCGGCATTGCCTGCGGTGTCTACCGCAGTGATAGTCACGGTGACCGGGCCGTCGGCGAACGCGCTCAGGTCGGCTTTGCCGTCGCTGCCGGTGGCAGTGTTATTTGCGCCGTCCTTGAAGGTGACGGTGGCGGTGGAGTCGCTGTCCAGGCCGGTGATCGAGTAGGTGACGGCGCCCTTTTCCGCATTGTTGATCTGGTTGTCGGCGAGCAGGACGGCGAGGTTGGCGCCGGCGTCGGCCGTGGTGTCTAGCACCGTGGCGGCGCCTGTCCCGGTGGCTTGGTTGCCAGCCGTATCCGAGGCCGAAATGGAGATCGTAATAGGACCGTCGGTAAGCGTGGACAGGTCGGCCTTACCGTTGCTTCCGATGACGGTGTTGTTGCCGGCGTCTTTGAAGGTGATGGTGGCGGTCGCGTCTGCGTCCAAGCCTGAGACTGTGTAGGCAACGGCGCTCTTTTCGGCGTCGTTGATCAGACTGTCGGCCACGCTGACGGCGAGATTGCCGCCGATGTCTGCCGTCGTGTCGAGCACCGTGACGGCGCCGGTGCCGGCGGCGGTGTTGCCTGCAGTGTCGGTCGCCGAGATGGAGATCGTGATCGGCCCGTCGGTCAGTGTGGATAGGTCGGCGACGCCGTTGCTGCCGATGACGGTGTTATTGCTGGCGTCTTTGAAGGTGACGGTGGCGGTCGCGTCTGCGTCCAGGCCTGCGACAGTGTAGGCAACGGCGTTCTTCTCGGCGTTGCTGACCAAGCTGTCGGCCACGCTGACGGCGAGATTGCCGCCAATGTCTGCCGTCGTGTCGAGCACCGTGACGGCGCCGCTGCCGGCGGCGGTGTTGCCGGCAGCGTCGGTCGCCGAGATGGAGACCGTGATCGGACCGTCGGTCAGGGTGGACAGGTCGGCAATGCCGTTGCTGCCGACGATGGTGTGCGTGCCATCGCTGAAGGTGACGGTGGCTGTGGCATCGTTGTCCTTGCCGATGACGGTGTAGGCGACAGCCGATTTCTCGGCATTGTTGACCAAGCTATCCGATACTTGCACAGCAAGGTCATGGCCGGCATCGGCGGTGGTGTCGAGCACAGTGGCGGCGCCGGTGCCGGTAGCAGTGTTGCCTGCAGTGTCGGTCGCCGAGATGGCGACCGTGATCGGACCGTCGGTCAGTGTGGATAGGTCGGCGACGCCGTTGCTGCCGAAGATGGTGTGCGTGCCATCGCTGAAAGTGACGGTGGCAGTGGCATCGGTGTCCTTGCCGAGGACGGTGTAGGCGACAGCCGATTTCTCGGCATTGTTGACCAGGCTATCCGATACTTGCACAGCAAGGTCATGGCCGGCATCGGCGGTGGTGTCGAGCACGGCGGCGGCGCCGGTGCCGGTAGCGGTATTGCCCGCAGTGTCGGTCGCCGAGATCGAGACCGTGATAGGACCGTCGGTCAGCGTGGACAGGTCGGCGATGCCGTTGCTGCCGACGACGGTGTTATTGCTGGCGTCTTTGAAGGTGACGGTGGCGGTCGCGTCTGCGTCCAGGCCTGCGACAGTGTAGGCAACGGCGTCTTTCTCGGCGTTGCTGACCAAGCTGTCGGCCACGCTGACGGCGAGATTGCCGCCGGCGTCTGCAGTCGTGTCGAGCACGGTGGCGGCGCCGGTTCCTGTGGCGGTGTTGCCGGCAGTGTCGGTCGCCGAGATGGAAATCGTGATAGGACCGTCGGTCAGTGTGGACAACTCGGCCTTGCCGTTGCTGCCGACGACAGCATGGACGCCATCGCTGAAGGTGACGGTGGTCGTGGCATCGTTGTCCATGCCCAGGACGGTATAGGCAACCGCCGCCTTCTCGGCGTTGCTGATCAGGCTGTCCGCGACTTGCACTGCGAGGTTGCCTCCCGCATCGGCTGTCGTGTCGACCGTGACGCTCTGCGCGGCGGACGCTGCGCTGAGATTGCCGGCGGCGTCTGCCGCCTTGGCGGTAAAACTGTAGCTGCCGTCGGCCAGCACGCCGCTGGTAAACGTATAGCTGCCGCTGCCCGGCGCGGTCTGCGTGGCTGTGCCGACCGCCACGCCTGCCTGGTACACCGTCACCGTGGCGTCGGCTTCGGCGCTGATGGTCAGGGTGGGCGTGCTGTCGTTGGTCAGCGTGTCGAGCGCGGAGCCGCTGTTGGTGCTGAAACCGGTGATGGTCGGCGCGCCCGGCGCGCTGGCGTCGACCACCACGCTGATGGTGCTGCTGGTGGACGTGTTGCCGGCCGTGTCGGTGACCTGCGCGCGGAACTGGTAGGCGCCGTCGGCCAGGCCGCTTTGCGCCGCGCCGGTCGCGCTCCAGCTCCCGCCGCCATCGGTGGAGACTTGGTAGGCCACCGTGGCGCCGCCTTCGTTGCCGGCCAGCGCCAGGTCGAAAGTCCGGTCGCTGGTGATGCCGTCAGCGGGCGTGCCAGTGTCGCTCAGGTTGCTGAAACCGAGCGTGCCGGCCGCCGGCGCCGACGCGTCGAGCGCATAGGCGCGGGAGTAGGTGGCGCCGGGGGTGCCGGCTTTGTCCTCCACCTGGATTTTCAGCGTGTTGCTGCCGCCCAGCGTGACGCCGGACAGGCTGAAGGTATTGGTGCCGGCGGTGTGGCTGGCGGTGAGCCAGTTGACGCCGTTGTCCAGCGAGACCCGCACCACGTCGCCGCTGGCCGTGGCGGCACTCAGCGTGCCGGAAACGGTTTGTGACGCAACGGCGGTGATAAGATCGGTGCTGCTGGCGCCGCTGTCGCTGGAGAAGGCGGCGGTGCTGACCGCCACGGCCGGGGCCACGGTATCCAGCGTATAGGCCTGGGTCGGTCCGAACGGATTGTTGCCGTTTTGCGCGGTCCAGAACTGGATGGATTTACTTGCGCCGGCGGCCAGCGTCACGTTCACGGTGAAAGTGCCGCTGCCGGCGTTGTCGGTGTAGGTGACGGCAGCCTGGGTGCGGCTGCTGCCGCTGCCGTCGGTCGATACCCATATCGTGGGCGTCTGTGAATTGCCGGTGCTGGCGCTGAAGCTGCCGCTAATGGTTTGCGCGGCCGTCCTGGTGACGAAGTCGCTGGACGAGGTGCCGGTGTCGGCCGACATGGCAAACGCAGTCACGTTGATGGCCGTGTCGAGCGTGCCGCCATACGTGGCGCTGCTCAGCGCAGCGGTTTCTATGGCGCCGGTGTTCGCTTCCAGCACCCAGTCGCCCCCCGCGGCGGCGCTGCCGGTCAGGTTGGTGGACGCGGCCACGTCGGCGCCAGTGGCGGCGGCCAGGCCGGCGATGAATTGTTGGCCGACCGTGCCGGCGCCCACGTCGCAGCCATACAGCAGGATGTCGGCGCCGCCGGTCAGATGGCTGCCGATGGCGGCCAGCGCGTCGTTGTAGCTTGCCAGGGTCGCGCCGCTCAGCACGGCCGAACCGAGCTGGATCTGGCCGGCGGCGCCGTGCGACACCACGTCCACGCCGCTCAAATTGCTGACGATGTCGATGGCCGCAACCAGGCCGCTGTTGTGTTCGAGGAATTGCTGGATCTGCTGCACGCCGTCGCGGCCCGCGTCCAGCACCACGATGGTGGCGTTGGCGGGCGTGGCGGCGATCAGGCCTTGGTAATCCGCCACGCCAGGATCGACGAAGATCACGCGCGGGGTGAACAGGCCGTTCAGGCTGCCGCTCGCCGATACCACGTTGATCTGGGCCGTACTGGCCGCGTGGCCGGCCAGCCAGTCCTGGATCTGCTGCGGCCCGGACGATGTGTCGTTGAGCAGGACGACGGTGAACAGGCTGGTGTCATACTGGGCAGCCAGCGCGGCATAGCCGGACAGTGAGGTATCGATAAAGACGGTGCGGATAGTGGACATGATTTCTCTCATTAGGGGAGTGACATGGGGAAATTTAAATGTTCTTCTGGTCACTTATTTGACGCCTCTGCAATCAATTTTGCATGAGAGGAATGCCCTTACTTTCTAGTGGCAATTCGCTATTTCCTATGATAAAAGTGTGACAAATCTCCTGGGAGTCGACGATGCGCAGGCCTGCAAGTAGTGCGGATGGGGAGCGTTGCCGTGCCCTCGGCTCATAGCGCGCCGGGACAGCCCATCCGGGTGCTGCTGGTGTGCGATTTGCCCATCGCGGCATGGGGCCTGGAGCAACTGATTTTGTCGCGCCAGCCGGCGCTGGCGCTGACCGCCTGCGTACGCACTGTGTCGGAGGCGCAACAAAGCTTGCGCCGCCATCCGGCCGACGTGGTGGTGTACGACGTCGACGGCGGCAATGTGCTGGGCCTGATCCCCGAGTTGCTGGCCGGTTACGGCTGCAAGGTGCTGGTGGTGGGCAGTTCGCGCGACGCCTCGCAGGCGGACCAGGCCGTGCTGGCCGGCGCCAACGGCCTGGTTTGCAAGAGCGAACCGGTGGACGTATTGTTCAAGGCCATAGACAAGGTGTACGCCGGCGAATTCTGGATGGACCGCCTGGCCACCGTGCGCATCCTCACCACCATCGCGCGCAGCAAGGCCAATGTGCAGCCGGAGCGCGAGCGGCTGGCGCGCCTGACGCGCAAGGAGCGCATGACGGTGGCCGAAGTGGCGCGCGACGCGGCCGCCAGTTCGGCCGATATCGCGCGCCGCCTGGACATCAGCGAGCGCACGCTGCGCAACCACCTGACGGCCATTTACGCCAAGCTGGGCGTGAGCAACCGGGTCGGCCTGTTCGACTTTGCCCGGCGCCACATGCTGCCGGGGGAGGCGGCTCCCTGAGCCCGGTGGCAGCCTTCTCCTGCATTCGGATCCTGCGCTTGTATAATGCAGGCAAATCCACAGCTTCCCAGACCATGACCAATACCACCCATTTCGGCTACAAGACCGTCTCTGAAGACGACAAAGTAAAAGAAGTCGCCAAGGTGTTCCACTCGGTGGCCGCCAAGTACGACGTGATGAACGACCTGATGTCGGCCGGTCTGCATCGCCTGTGGAAGACGTTTACCATCGCCAACGCGGCCGTGCGCCCCGGTTTCAAATGCCTGGACATCGCCGGCGGCACCGGCGACCTGGCCAAGGCCTTCGCCAAGCAGGCCGGCCCCAGCGGCGAGGTGTGGCTGACCGATATTAATGAGTCCATGCTGCGCGTGGGCCGCGATCGCCTCTTGAATCGCGGCCTGGTCACCCCCACCTTGCTGTGTGACGCGGAAAAATTGCCGTTCCCCGACAATTATTTCGACCGGGTCAGCGTTGCTTTCGGCCTGCGCAACATGACGCACAAGGACCAGGCGCTGGCGGAAATGCGCCGCGTCCTGAAGCCGGGCGGCAAATTGCTGGTGCTGGAGTTCTCGAAAGTCGCAGAACCTTTGCAAAAGCCGTATGATCTGTATTCGTTCTCGGTGCTGCCTTGGCTGGGACAGAAAATTGCCGGTGACGCGGAAAGCTATCGTTACCTGGCGGAATCGATCCGCATGCATCCCGACCAGGAAACCCTGAAAACGATGATGCAGGATGCGGGACTGGAGCGGGTCCAGTATTACAACCTGACGGCGGGTGTGGCCGCTTTGCACACCGGTATCAAACTGTAAGCGGGAAAAACATCATGAACATGAAGAAACTTCTGGTTAGCGCCGTGCTGGCGCTGTCCGCCACCGCCATGCTGGGCGAGGCGATCGCCCGTCCTATGGGCGGCGGCCGCTCCATCGGACGCCAATCCCAAAGCGTGAGCAAGATGCCGGCCCAGCCTGCGCCGACCCCGGCCCAGGCCCGCCAGGCCACGCCCGCAGCCGCTGCGGCCACGCCGCCGGCTGCCGCACCGAAACCTTCCAGCCCATGGAAAGGCATCCTGGGCGGCGCGCTGCTGGGCCTCGGTCTGGGCGCACTGCTGTCGCACTTCGGCCTGGGCGGCGCCCTGGCCAGCATGATCGGCACCATGCTGACGTTCGCACTGATCGCCGGCGCGGCTTACCTGATCTACCGCCTGGTGCGCAGCCGCATGTCGCCGCAGCGTCCCGCAGCGGCAGCGGCCGGCTTCGGCGGCAATGGCGGCAGCGCCTGGCAGCCTCAGCCACAGCAGCCGCTGGCCCGCCAGGACAGCCGTACCCCGGAAATCGGTTCCGGCCTGCCACCGCTGCAACCGGTGTCGGGTGGTCTGAACCTGGATAAAGCAGCGCCGGCCGCCGCGCACACCCCATGGGGCGTGCCTGCCGATTTCGACACGGTGTCCTTCCTGCGCCACGCCAAGAGCAACTACATCCGCCTGCAAGCGGCCTGGGACAAGGGCGATTCGGCCGACATCCGCGAATTCACCACGCCCGAAGTGTTCGCCGAGCTGAAGATGCAGATCGCTGAACGCAACGGCCAGGCCGACTACACCGACGTGGTCACCATCGACGCCGAACTGCTGGGCATCGAGAACGACGGCAAGGATTACCTGGCCAGCGTCAAGTTCATGGGCTCCATCAAGTCCGCGCCGGACGCGCTGGCCGAGCCGTTCCACGAAGTGTGGAACCTGGTCAAGCCGGTTACCGGCAACGGCGGCTGGCTGCTGGCCGGCATCCAGCAACTTGCCTAAGCGCTGGCGTTCCCGTTTTTTCGCCAACACGCCGGGCAAGCGCCCGGCAAACTGGTAAGATCAAGACCGCCCAGGAAAACTGGGCGGTTTTGTTTTTTTAAGCGCCTGCACGCATGCCTTCACCGACCATACCCAATCTGCCTACACCGCTGGCGCCCGTCGCCGCCACCATCAACCACTTGCTGGCCCAGGAGCCATGGGCCCGCGCGGCCCTGCGCCTGCATGCCGGCAAGGTGGCCTGCATCGCCGCCGCCCCGGTCGAACTGCGCCTGGGCGTGACCGCCGACGGCATGGTGGAGGCCGCGCCGGCCGGGACCGCGGCCAATGTCACCATCCGCCTCAAGCTGTCGGACCTGCCGCTGATCGCGCAAAACCGCGAGCGCGCCTTCTCCTACGTGCAGATCGAGGGCGACGCCGAGTTCGCCAACGCCATCTCGCAGCTGTCCAAGTCGCTGCGCTGGGAAGCCGAGCACGACCTGGAAAAAGTGGTCGGACCCATCGCCGCCACCCGCCTGGCCGGCGGCGCCAGGGCCGCCTTCGAGGCGCTGAAGTCCGGGCAGCGCAAGCTGGCCGAGAACGCCGCCGAGTACTTCCTGGAAGAGAACCCGCTGCTGGTGCGCCCGGCCGTGACCGAGCAGTTCGGCGCCGAAGTGCGCCGCCTGCGCGACGACACCGAGCGCTTCGCCAAGCGCCTGGCCAACCTGGAAAAGAAACTGGCGCAGGGCGCCGGGGACCATACATGATCTTGAAATTCCTGCGCCTGCTGAAAATCCTGCGGGTCGCCGTCCAGTACGGACTCGATGAAATCGCCTTCTCCGGCCTGCGCGTGCCGCGCACCGCCAAGCTGATCGACACCTTCTTCTTCTGGCGCGACATCACCGCGCCGCGCGGCCTGCGCCTGCGCCTGGCGCTGGAGGAACTGGGGCCGATCTTCGTCAAGTTCGGCCAGGTGCTGTCCACCCGGCGCGACCTGATCCCGCTCGACATCGTGGAAGAGCTGGCGCTGCTGCAGGACCGCGTGCCGCCGTTCGATTCGGACCTGGCCATCGCCCAGATCCAGCGTTCGCTGGGCGACCACCCGGACCGCCTGTTCGCCAGCTTCGAGCGCATCCCGGTCGCCTCGGCGTCGATTGCGCAGGTGCACTTCGCCACCCTGAAGGATGGCAAGGAAGTGGCCGTCAAGGTGCTGCGCCCCGGCATGAAAAAGCTGATCGACGAGGACGTGGCGCTGATGCACATCGCCGCCGACTGGATCGGCCGGCTGTGGGCCGACAGCAAGCGCCTCAAGCCGAAAGAGGTGGTGGGCGAGTTCGACAAATACCTGCACGACGAGCTGGACCTGATGCGCGAGGCGGCCAACGCCAGCCAGCTGCGCCGCAACTTCGCCGACGGCAACCTGCTGCTGGTGCCGGAAATGTACTGGGACTATTGCTCGTCGAGCGTGATCGTGATGGAGCGCATGCACGGCATCCCCGTGTCGCAGACCGACCGCCTGGTGGAAGCCGGCGTGGACCTGAAAAAACTGTCCAGCGACGGCGTGGAGATCTTCTTCACCCAGGTGTTCCGCGACGGCTTCTTCCATGCCGACATGCACCCCGGCAACATCCTGGTGTCGATCGACCCGGCCACCTTCGGCCGCTACATTGCGCTGGACTTCGGCATCGTCGGCACCCTGAACGATTTCGACAAGGATTACCTGTCGCAGAACTTCCTGGCCTTCTTCCGCCGCGACTACAAGCGCGTGGCCGAGGCCCACATCGAATCGGGGTGGGCGCCCAAGGAAACCCGCGTCGACGAGCTGGAGTCGGCGGTGCGCGCCTGCTGCGAGCCGATCTTCGACCGGCCGCTGAAGGACATCTCCTTCGGCCAGATCCTGCTGCGCCTGTTCCAGACCTCGCGCCGCTTCAACGTGGAAGTGCAGCCGCAGCTGGTGCTGCTGCAAAAGACCCTGCTCAACATCGAAGGCCTGGGCCGCCAGCTGGACCCGGACCTGGACCTGTGGAAGACCGCCAAGCCCTACCTGGAAAACTGGATGGCCGAGCAAATCGGCTGGCAGGGCATGCTGGAGCGCCTGAAGGCCGAGGCGCCGCGCTACACCCACGTGCTGCCGCAGCTGCCGCGCCTGATGCACCGCGCGCTCAGCGTGGCGGGCGAGCCGGACAACACCAACAACGAACTGCTGCGCGTGCTCATCGCCGAACAGCAGCGCACCAACCGGCTGATCAGCTTCGTGGTCTATTTCGCCGGCGCCTTCGCGGTCGGCGCGCTGGGCCTGCAAGCCTACATGCGCTGGCGCGGCCTGCTATGACGCAGCCATCCCCGCCACCGGCGCCGGTGCCGGCATTCGCCTCGCGCGACCCGCTCGACCCGGCCTTCTGGGACGAGCGCTTCGACAAGGGCTTCACGCCCTGGGACCGGGGCGGCGTGCCCGAGCGCCTGCGCCAGTTCGCCGCCGAACTGCACGGCTTGCCGGCCGTGTTGATACCGGGCTGCGGCTCGGCCTACGAGCTGGCCTTCCTGTCCGAAGCGGGCTGGGACGCCACCGCCATCGACTTTTCGCCGGCCGCCGTGGCCGCCGCGCGCCAGGCAGTCGGCCCGCAGTGGCAGGGCAGGGTGGTGGAGGCGGATTTCTTCCAGTACCAGCCGTCCGCCCCGCTGGACCTGATCTACGAACGCGCCTTCCTGTGCGCCCTGCCGCGCGCCATGTGGCCGCAAGTGGCGGCGCGCTGGGCCGAACTGCTGCCGTCCGGCGCGCTGCTGGTTGGCTATTTCTTCTTTGATAACAACCCCAAGGGTCCGCCGTTCGGCATCGCGCGCGAGGCGCTGGACGCCTTGCTCGCCCCGCATTTCCGTTGCATGGCCGACGAAGCGGTGTCGGATTCCATGCCGGTTTTCGAGGGCAAGGAGCGCTGGATGGCCTGGCGGCGGCTGTAATTCGCATTACGCGCCGGAAAAGGCTTTATAATTCAGGGTTTTGATGATTTTTGCGGAGTAATTGAATGCCGATCTACGCTTACCGCTGCGACGACTGTGGCTTTGCCAAGGATGTTTTGCAGAAGATGTCCGATCCGGTCCTGACCGATTGCCCTACTTGCGGCAAGGCAACCTTCAAGAAGCAGCTGACCGCCGCCGGTTTCCAGCTGAAGGGAACGGGTTGGTACGCCACCGATTTCCGCGGCGGCACGCCGCCTGCGACCGGCGTGGCCACCGGGCCTGCCGAGACGAAATCCGATACTGCGGCGGCCGCACCCGCCGCTGCGCCGGCCAGCAGCGCCGGCAGCACCAGCGCGACCTGATCCGATGCGTAAATATTTCATAACCGGCCTGCTGATCCTGGTCCCCATCGCGATCACCGCCTGGGTGCTGAACCTGGTGATCAGCACCATGGACCAGTCGCTGCTGCTGGTGCCGGCGCAGTACCGGCCCAAGGCCCTGTTCGGCTTCGACATCCCCGGCCTGGGCACCATCCTGACCGTGCTGATCGTGTTCCTGACCGGCCTGCTGACCAACAACCTGGTCGGCAACTACATCGTGCGCATGTGGGAAAAGCTGCTGCACCGCATCCCCGTGGTGAGTTCGCTGTACGGCAGCGTCAAGCAAGTGTCGGACACCTTGTTCAGCTCGTCGGGCAACGCCTTCCGCAAGGCCGTGCTGATCCCGTATCCGCACCAGAATTCGCGCACCATCGCTTTCCTGACCGGCGTGCCGGGCGGCGATGTGAAGCAGCACCTCGATGGCGAATACGTCAGCGTGTACGTGCCCACCACGCCGAACCCGACCTCGGGCTTCTTCCTGATGTTGGCCAAGAAAGATGTTATCGAGCTCGATATGAGCGTCGATGCCGCACTGAAGTACATCGTTTCCATGGGCGTGGTTGCGCCCGAATGAACCAAATTAACCTGAACTGAGAAATAACCATGTCTATGCGCACTCACTACTGCGGCCTCACCACTGAAGCCCAGCTCGGCCAAACCGTCAGCCTGTGCGGTTGGGTACACCGTCGCCGCGACCACGGCGGCGTGATTTTCATCGACCTGCGCGACCGCGAAGGCCTGGTTCAGATCGTCTGCAATCCTGAGCAGGCTGACGTCTTCAAGGCCGCCGAGTCGGTGCGCAACGAGTTCTGCCTGCGCGTGACCGGCGTGGTCAAGGACCGCCTGGCCGGCACCGTCAACGCCAACCTGAAGTCGGGCAAGATCGAAGTGATCTGCTCCGAGCTGGAAGTGCTGAACCCTTCCGTGGCCGTGCCGTTCCAGCTGGACGACGACAACCTGTCCGAAACCACCCGCCTGACGCACCGCGTGCTGGACCTGCGCCGTCCGCAGATGCAGAACAACCTGCGTCTGCGCTACAAGGTGACCATGGAAGTGCGCAAGTACCTGGACGCGCTGGGCTTCATCGACATCGAAACCCCGACCCTGACCAAGTCCACCCCGGAAGGCGCGCGCGACTACCTGGTGCCGTCGCGCGTGAACGCCGGCAACTTCTTCGCGCTGCCGCAGTCGCCGCAGCTGTTCAAGCAGCTGCTGATGGTGGCCAACTTCGACCGCTACTACCAGATCACCAAGTGCTTCCGCGACGAAGACCTGCGCGCCGACCGTCAGCCTGAATTCACCCAGATCGACTGCGAAACCTCGTTCCTGAACGAGCAGGAGATCCGCGACCTGTTCGAAGACATGATCCGCCTGGTGTTCAAGAACACCATGGAAGTGGACCTGCCGAACCCGTTCCCGGTGATGAACTTCTCCGAAGCCATGGGCAAATACGGTTCGGACAAGCCGGACATGCGCGTCAAGCTGGAGTTCACCGAACTGACCGACGTGGTGAAAAACGTCGAGTTCAAGATCTTCAACGCCGCCGCCAACATGCCTAACGGCCGCGTGGTCGGCATGCGCGTGCCGCAGGGCGGCTCGATGCCGCGTTCGGAAATCGACGCCTACACCCAGTTCGTGGCCATCTACGGCGCCAAGGGCCTGGCCTACATCAAGGTCAACGAAAAAGCGAAAGGCCGCGACGGCCTGCAATCGCCTATCGTCAAGACCATCGACGACGCCACCCTGGCCACCATCCTGGAACTGACCGGCGCGCAAGACGGCGACCTGATCTTCTTCGGCGCCGACAAGGCCAAAGTGGTGAACGACGCCATCGGCGCGCTGCGCGTGAAGATCGGCCACTCCGAGTTCGGCAAGAAAGCCGGCCTGTTCGACGACGTCTGGTCGCCGCTGTGGGTGATCGACTTCCCGATGTTCGAATACGACGAAGAGTCGGACCGCTGGACCGCGACCCACCACCCGTTCACCGCGCCGAAAGACGGCCACGAGGACATGCTGGAAACCAATCCGGGCGCCTGCATCGCCAAGGCCTACGACATGGTGCTGAACGGCTGGGAACTGGGCGGCGGTTCGATCCGTATCCACCGCGAAGAAGTGCAGTCGAAAGTGTTCCGCGCGCTGAAGATCGACGCCGACGAAGCGCGCCTGAAGTTCGGCTTCCTGCTGGACGCGCTGCAGTACGGCGCGCCTCCGCACGGCGGCCTGGCGTTCGGCCTGGACCGTATTGTGACCTTGATGACCAAGTCCGATTCGATCCGCGACGTGATCGCCTTCCCGAAAACCCAGCGCGCCCAGTGCCTGCTGACGCAAGCGCCGTCCGAAGTGGACGAGAAGCAGCTCAAAGAGCTGCACATCCGCCTGCGCACCGCCGAGCCGAAAGTGGCCGGCTAATGTAGCAATGGAAAAGGCGCCTCGGCGCCTTTTCTTTTATCGGAATTATGAAGCCTTACAAGATCCCTGAATCGGTGCTGGTGGTGATCCACACGGCCGACCTGCAAGTGCTGCTGATCGAGCGGGCCGGCAATCCCGGCTTCTGGCAATCCGTCACCGGCTCGCTGGACGCGCCGGACGAGCCGCTGCTGACGACCGCCACGCGCGAGCTGTTCGAAGAAACCGGCATCGTGGCCGACGGCGAGACCATCGTGCTGCGCGACTGGCGGCTGTCCAACATCTACGAAATCTACCCGGTCTGGCGGCACCGCTACGCGCCGGGCGTCACGCGGAACACCGAGCACGTCTTCAGCGTGCAAGTCCCGCGCGACACGCCCATCCTGCTCAGCCCGCGCGAGCACACGCAATACGTGTGGCTGCCCTATCTGGAAGCCGCCGACAAGTGCTTCTCGTCCTCCAACGCCGAAGCCGTGCTGCAGCTGCCGCACCAGCTGGCCTCGCTGCGCGGCGCCTGAGCCGCCCGCCGGCCAGGCACAAGCCTTCCGCGAGCCTCCACGAGCGCTCCACGCGCCCTAAATACAATGCCACAGGTCATCATTGCGTCTGTGCGCAGGCGCACAGAGACTGGGGGAAAACATTAGCCGTGCGGCAAGCGGACTGTTGGGAGTAGAATCATCCCATGAAAATCCGAGTCGCCACCTATAACATCCACAAGGGCATGTCTTACCGCAGCCAGCCGCGCGTGCATGCGCTCAAGCAGGCCATCGGCAAGTTCGACGCGGACGTGGTGTTCCTGCAGGAAGTGCAGGGCAAGCACGACCGCATTGCGGAAAAATTCGGCGAGGAGCTGCACGGCCACCGCCACTGGCCCACCACCGCCCAGCACGAGTTCTTCGGCGACGGCCGCCATTCCGTGTACGGCATGAACGCCAAGTACGACCACGGCCACCACGGCAACGCGCTGCTGAGCAACTTCCCGATCGCCAAGTGGACCAACACCGACATCTCGGACCACGCCTACGAGGCGCGCGGCATCCTGCACTGCATTATCGACACGCCCAGCACGCCGGTGCACTGCTACGTGGTGCACCTGGGCCTGTTCGAGGCCGGCCGCACGCGCCAGACCCAGGCGCTGATCGACGCGGTCAAGGAGACCGCACCCGACAACGAGCCGGTGATCATCGCCGGCGATTTCAACGACTGGCGCAACACCCTGAGCGCCACACTGCGCAAGGCGCTGGGAGTGGTGGAGGTGTTCGATGAGATCCGCCCGCCCTCCGCGCTGGGCGACCTGGTCCGTACTCTGGCGCGGCGCAAGGCGGCCCTGCATCCGGCCCGCACCTTCCCGGCCGCCTTGCCCGTGTTCCGGCTGGACCGCATCTACGTGCGCGGCTTCAGCGTCGAGGCCGCGCAGGTGCTGCACGGCCCCGAGTGGGCACGCTTGTCGGACCATTCGCCCATCGTCGCGACTCTGGGGTTAAACTGACGCCGTATGCGCTCAGTCAATTTCATCGCCGACAACGAAGTCAAGCTCCTGCACTGCGGTACCGATTACTTCCCCGCCCTGAGGGAGGCGATCGACGCGGCGCAGTACGAGGTCTACTTCGAAACCTATATCTTTGCCGGCGATGACACCGGCCAATCGGTGCTGGGCGCGCTGATGCGGGCCGCCGAGCGCGGCGTGGCGGTGCGCATGATCACCGACTGGTTCGGCACCGGCCACCGCCAGGTCTACCGCATGCACGAGCAGCTGGTAGAGGCCGGCGTCGAGCACCGCATCTTCAACCCCTGGTTCAGGCGCGGCGTGACGCGCACCCACCGCAAGATCTGCGTGGTGGACCGCGAGGTGGCCTTCGTCGGCGGCATCAACATCAACGACGACATGTTCTGCGACACCAAGCCGGACGTGTGCCTGGCCGCGCCGCGCTGGGACTTCGCGGTGGCCGTGCGCGGCCCGCTGGTGACCTCGATCCACCAGGAAGCGCAGGCCCAGTGGCAGCGCCTGGGCAAGATGAGCATCATCAAGCGTATCGGCCTGTTCAATGAAATGCGCAAGGTGAACAAGATCGCGCGCCAGAGCACGGTGCAGGCCGGCTTCGTGGTGCGCGACAACCTGCGCAACCGCGCCACCATCCAGCGCGCCTACCTGCAGGCGCTGGGGCGCGCCAAGAAGAGCGTGCTGATCGCCAACCCCTATTTCGCGCCCGGCCGCAAGTTCCGCCATGCGCTGGCGCGCGCCGCCCAGCGCGGCGTGGAAGTGGTGCTGCTGATCGGCGTGGGCGAGATCTGGCTGCAGGACGCGGTGGCCCATTCCTTCTACCCCAAGCTGCTGGCGGCCGGCGTGAAAGTGGTGGAATACCGCAAGACCCAGCTGCACGCCAAGGTGGCCGTCATCGACGACGACTGGGCCACGGTGGGCTCGAGCAATGTGGACGGCCTGAGCCTGTTCCTGAACCAGGAAGCCAACGTGGTCATCAAGGATGCGGAATTCGCCCGCAGCCTGCGCGAACACATCGAGCAGGGCATCGCCGACGGCGTGGTGATCCACGCCGAAGACTTCGCCCACGTGGGCCGCGTGCGCCGCATCGGCTATGAGGCCGCGTTCTTCTTCTATCTGATTTTGATGAGAATTTTTGCTTCAGGGAAATACGCGTGATGGACAATGTGCGCATCGACAAGTGGCTGTGGGCGGCCCGTTTTTTCAAGACCCGTTCGCTGGCGGCCGACGCCGTGGAGACCGGCAAGGTGAAGCTGGACGGCGAGCGGCTCAAGCCGGCGCGCGCCGTGCGGGTGGGCGACAAGCTGGCCATCGACAACGGCTCGGACGAGTGGGAAGTGCAGGTGTTGGGGATTTCAGACAAGCGCGGCGGCGCCCCGGTGGCGCGCCTGCTGTACCAGGAAAGCGAGGCCAGCATCGCGCGCCGCATTGCGGAACACGAACGCCGCAAACTGTTTCATGAACCGGGCGCCGACTTCAAGGGCCGCCCCACCAAGCGCGACCGCCGTCAACTGGGCCGTTTCCACGAAGAGTGAGGCAAACAAGGAGCTGCGGCTCCTTTTTTCTTGCTGCGCCGCACCAATAGAACGTCGCCTCTAACGAAGGCGTTTGACATTTACCCCCCGCTGGATAATAGTACGAGCGTTCGCAATTCTTTTCACACGAAGCAAATCCAGGTGGGTGAAAATAGAACTCCCTGACCTGGACTACAACTTTGAGTGGCAACTATTAATACTTCAATCAAATTTATGCGCAAGGGCGAGCTGACCCGCGCAGCCATCCTGGATATGGCGCTGGAACTGGCCAGCCGGGACGGTCTGGAAGGCCTGACCATCGGCTTGCTTGCGGACAAGATGAACATGAGCAAGTCGGGCGTGTTCGCCCACTTCGGTTCGCGCGAGGACTTGCAGCTGGAAGTGCTGAAACTGTATCACCACCGTTTCGAGCAGGAAGTGTTCTTCCCCAGCATTAAGGAACCGCGCGGTTTGCCGCGTCTGCGCGCGATGTTTGCGCGCTGGATCTCGCGCGTGAGCGAGGAGATCGCCTCGGGCTGCATCTACATCAGCGGCGCCGTCGAATACGACGACCGCCCTGGCCCGATCCGCGAGGAGCTGGTGGGCATGGTGACGGCCTGGCAGAGTGCACTGTTGCGCAGCGTGCAGCAAGCCATCGACACCGGCGACCTGAAGCAGGACACCGACGCGCAGCAGCTGGTGTACGAGATGTACGGTCTGATCCTCGCGGTGCACCACGACGCGCGCTTCCTGCGCACGCCGGGCAGCGTGGAACGGGCCCGCACCGGCTTTACGCGCTTGATTGAAAACTACCGCACCTAGCCTCGGCTGGGTGCACGGAATGCACGAGCAGCCACGGTCCGCCGCGGCGCGCTTTTACTAATTTAGCTTACTTTTTAGTTTGCGCCATCAGGAGAAAATCATGGGTCAATACGTCGCACCAATCCGGGATATGCAATTCGTGCTGCACGAGTTCTTGAAGGTTGAAGAGCAGCTGAAAGAACTGCCGGCCCACGCGGAAACCGACGCCGACATCATCAACGCGGTGCTGGACGAAGGCGCGAAATTCACCTCCGAAGTGCTGTTCCCGCTGAACCACTCGGGCGACCGCGAAGGCTGCACCCATGATCCGGTCAACAAGACCGTGACCACTCCGAAAGGCTTTAAAGAAGCCTACAAGCAGTACGTTGAAGGCGGCTGGGCCGCGCTGGCCTGCGATCCCGAATACGGCGGCCAGGGCCTGCCTGTCGTGCTGAACAACTCCTTCTACGAGATGCTGAACTCGTCGAACCAGGCCTGGACCATGTACCCCGGCCTGTCGCACGGCGCCTACGAGTGCCTGAAGGAACACGGCACCGACGAACAGAAGCGCCTGTACCTGCCGAAGCTGGTGTCCGGCGAATGGACCGGCACCATGTGCCTGACCGAACCGCACTGCGGCACCGACCTGGGCATGCTGCGCTCGAAAGCCATCCCGGAAGCGGACGGCTCCTGGACCATCACCGGCAACAAGATCTTCATCTCGGCCGGCGAGCACGACATGTCCGACAACATCCTGCACCTGGTGCTGGCCCGCGTGCCGGACGCGCCGGAAGGCTCGAAAGGCATCTCGCTGTTCCTGGTGCCGAAGTTCCTGCCTAAGGAAGACGGCACGGTCGGCGAACGCAACCCGATCACCTGCGGCGCCATCGAAGAGAAGATGGGCATCCACGGCAACTCGACCTGCCAGATGAACCTGGACGGCGCCAAGGGCTGGATCATCGGCCAGCCGAACAAGGGCCTGAACGCCATGTTCGTGTTCATGAACGCGGCCCGCCTGGGCGTGGGCATGCAGTCGCTGGGCCTGACCGAGATCGCCTACCAGAACGCGCTGACCTACGCCAAGGACCGCATCCAGATGCGCTCCCTGTCGGGCGTGAAGGCACCGGACAAGCAAGCCGACCCGATCATCGTGCACCCGGACGTGCGCCGCATGCTGCTGACCTGCAAAGCCTACGCTGAAGGCGCGCGCGCATTCACCTCCTACATCGCGCTGCAGATCGACCGCGAATTGAACCACCCGGACGAAGAAGTGCGCAAGGAAGCCGCCGACGAAGTGGCGCTGCTGACCCCTATCGTCAAGGCCTTCATCACCGACAACGGCTGGATCGCCACCTCGGAAGCGATGCAGGTGTACGGCGGCCACGGCTACATCTCCGAGTGGGGCATGGAGCAGTACGTGCGCGACGCGCGCATCAACCTGATCTACGAAGGCACCAACACCATCCAGTCGCTGGACCTGCTGGGCCGCAAGATCCTGATGGACAACGGCGCCAAGCTGCGCAAGTTCGGCGACAAGATCCGCGCCTTCGTGGAAGAAAACGGCACCGATGAAGCGATGTCCGAATTCGTTACCCCGCTGGGCGACCTGGGCGAAAAAGTCGGCAAGCTGACCATGGAAATCGGCATGAAAGCCTTCCAGAACCAGGACGAAGTGGGCGCGGCCGCCGTGCCATACCTGCGCGTGGTGGGCCACCTGGTGTACAGCTACTTCTTCGCGCAAATGGCGAAGATCGCGCTGGAAAAGCAAGACAGCGGCGACAACTTCTACAAAGCCAAGCTGGCCACGGCGCGCTTCTACTTTGCCCGCCTGCAGCCGGAAACCGCAACCCTGATCCGCCAGGCGCGCTCCGGCGCTGCCAGCCTGATGGCGCTCGACGCCGACCTGTTCTAAGAGCATAGAGGACCGATATGACCAATTTCACCGTTAAAAAAGTAGCCGTGCTGGGCGCCGGCGTCATGGGCGCGCAAATCGCCGCCCACTGCGTCAACGCCAAAGTGCCGGTGGTGCTGTTCGACCTGCCGGGCAAGGAAGGTACTCCTAAAAATGGCATCGTTCTGCGCGCCATCGAGAACCTGAAGAAAATGTCGCCGGCGCCGTTCGGCGACAAGGCCGACGCTGAACTGATCCAGGTCGCCAACTACGAAGACAACCTGGACCTGCTGGCTGGCTGCGACCTGATCATCGAAGCCATCGCCGAGCGCATGGACTGGAAGCACGACCTGTACAAGAAGGTCGCTCCGCACATCGGCGCCAACGCCATCTTCGCCTCGAACACTTCGGGCCTGTCGATCACCACGCTGTCCGAAGGCTTCGACGCCGAACTGAAATCGCGCTACTGCGGCGTGCACTTCTTCAACCCGCCGCGCTATATGCACCTGGTGGAACTGATCCCGACCGCCGCCACCAAGCCTGAGATCCTGGACCAGCTGGAAACCTTCCTGACCTCGGCCCTGGGCAAAGGCGTTGTGCGCGCCAAGGACACCCCGAACTTCATCGCCAACCGCGTGGGCGTGTTCGGCATGATGGCCACCATCCACGAAGCCGAAAAATTCGGCCTGTCGGTGGACGTGGTGGACGACTTGACCGGCTCCAAGCTGGGCCGCGCCAGCTCCGGCACCTTCCGCACCGCGGACGTGGTCGGCCTGGACACCATGGGCCACGTGATCAAGACCATGCAGGACTACCTGCCGAACGATCCGTTCGCCGCCATCTACAAGACGCCTGAAGTGCTGAGCAAGCTGGTGGAAAAAGGCGCGCTGGGTTCGAAAACCGGCGCCGGCTTCTACAAGAAGGTCGGCAAGGACATCATGCGCCTGGACTTCGCCACCGGCGAATACGTGGCAGGCGGCGCCAAGGCAGCCGACATCATCGCCCGCATCCTGAAGGAAAAGGATCCGGTCAAGAAGATGAAGGCGCTGCGCGAATCGACCAACCCGCAAGGCCAGTTCCTGTGGGCGATCTTCCGCGACGTGTTCCACTACATCGCCGTGCACATGAAGGACATCGCCGACAACGCGCGCGACATCGACTTCGCGCTGCGCTGGGGCTTCGGCTGGAAATCGGGCCCGTTCGAAACCTGGCAGGCCGCCGGCTGGACCCAGATCGCCGAGTGGGTGAAAGCCGACATCGACGCAGGCCAGGCACTGTGCAGCGAACCGCTGCCGGCATGGGTATTCGAAGGCCAGGTGGCAGAGAAGGGTGTGCACACCCCTGAAGGCTCCTACTCCGCCGCATCGAACAGCTACGTGCCGCGCTCGACGCTGGACGTGTACAAGCGCCAGGAATTCCGCGCGCAGATCTTCGGCAGCGGCGCCATCGACGGCACCAAGGCCGGCACCACCGTGTTCGAAGACGAATCGGTACGCCTGTGGCACTCCGGCGACGAAGTGCTGGTGATCTCGCTGAAAACCAAGATGCACGTGATCGGCGACGGCGTCATCAAGGGCCTGAAAATGGGCCTGGCCGAAGCCGAGAAGAACTTCAAGGGCCTGGTGATCTGGAGCGCGGACGCAGCCGACGGCGGCGCGTTCTCGGCCGGCGCCGACCTGCAATCGGCACTGCCTGCATTCATGCAGGGCGGCGCCAAAGCAGTGGACCCCATCATCAAGGAACTGCAAGACACCTTCCAGGCCATGAAGTACTCCAACGTGCCGGTGGTGGCTGCGGTGGCGGGCCTGGCGCTGGGCGGCGGCTGCGAAATGGCGCTGCACGCATCGAAGCGCGTGGCATCGATCGAATCCTACATCGGCCTGGTGGAAGTGGGCGTGGGCCTGATCCCTGCCGGCGGCGGCCTGAAAGAAGCGGCGGTACGCGCCTTCAAGGAAGCCAAGGGCAACGACATCCTGCAATTCCTGAAGACCGGCTTCACCAACGCCGCCACCGCGCAAGTATCGAAGTCCGCGCTGGAAGCGAAGGCCATGGGCTACCTGAAGGAAGACGACGTGATCGTGTTCAACCCGTACGAACTGCTGCACGTGGCCAAAGTGACCGCGCGCGCCATGTTCGACGCGGGCTACCGCGCACCGATCCAGCGTCCCGTGACCGTGACCGGCCGCTACGGCTGGGCCACCATCAAGGGCCAGCTGGTCAACATGCGCGACGGCGGCTTCATCTCGGCGCACGACTTCAAGCTGGGCGACATGATTGCTGAAATCGTCTCCGGCGGCGACATCGACCAGGGCAGCGTGGTGAGCGAGCAGTGGCTGCTGGACATGGAACGCAAGGCCTTCCTGGAGCTGCTGAACAATCCGAAGTCGCAAGAGCGCATCATGGGCATGCTGCAAACCGGTAAGCCGGTGCGCAACTAAAGTCCGATGTCCTTCCTGTCACTGGCCTTCAAAGTCCTGTTGAAAGTGAAACCGAGCATGGTTTATGACCGCATCAAGCAGCAAATGATGGACACCCTGCCGATGGTGCGGCTGCTCGGCATCCGCATCGACAGTATCGGCAGCGGCACCTCCGAGGTGTCGATGCCGGACGACGCCAGGCTGCACAACCACCTCGGCACGCCGCACGCCGGCGCCCTGTTCACGCTGGCCGAAACGGCCTCCGGCGCGGCCATGGCGGGCGGCTTCGCCGAGCTGATTGCGGACATGCGGCCGGTGGCCAAGGAATCGCGCATCCAGTACCAGAAGCTGGCCAAGGGCGCCACGCGCGCCAGCGGCCGCGTGCCGGGCGACCTGGCAGCGCTGAAGGCGCAGCTGGCGGCGGACGGCAAGGTGGCGTTCCCGGTCAACGTCGACATCTTCGACGAGCACGGCACGCTGGCGGCGCAAGTACAGGTGGACTGGTATCTCTCGGCCAGGCGCTAAAGACTGACGGCTAATCGATCACACAATATTCGAAAGCAGAAAATGAGCAAACAACTTCAAGACGCATACATCGTCGCAGCGACCCGCACCCCGATCGGCAAGGCGCCGCGCGGCATGTTCAACAAGACCCGCCCGGACGACCTGCTGGTCGCCGCCATCAAGGGTGCCATGGCCGCCGTGCCTGGCCTGGACCCGGCGCTGATCGTCGACGCCATCATCGGCTGCTCCTTCCCGGAAGCCGAGCAGGGCTTCAACATCGCCCGTAACTCGGTGGTGCTGGCAGGCCTGCCGAACACCGTGGGCGGCGTGACCGTGAACCGCTACTGCGCTTCGGGCATCACCGCCCTGGCCATGGCTGCCGACCGCATCCGCGTGGGCGAAGCCGACGTGATGATCGCCGGCGGCGTGGAATCGATGTCCATGGTGCCGATGATGGGCCACCACCCGTCGATCAACATGGACACCTTCAAGGACGAGAACATCGGTCTGGCGTACGGCATGGGCCTGACCGCCGAGAAAGTGGCGCAGCAGTGGAAAATCTCGCGCGAAGACCAGGACGCGTTCGGCGTGGAATCGCACCGCAAGGCCATCGCCGCCCAGGAAGCCGGTTTCTTCAAGGACGAAACCACCCCGGTTGAAATCATCACCCGCACCCCGGACCTGCGCACCGGCGAGATCAAGGTCTCCAAGCGCGTGGTCGACAAGGACGAAGGCGCGCGCGCCGACGCCAGCATGGAAACCATGGGCAAGCTGAAGCCGGTCTTCGCCGCCAAGGGCACCGTCACCGCCGCCACCTCCTCGCAGATGTCCGACGGCGCCGGCGCGCTGATCGTGGTGTCCGAAAAGATCCTGCGCGAGCACAACCTGACCCCGCTGGCCAAGTTCTCCTCGTTCGCCGTGCGCGGCGTGCCGCCGGAAATCATGGGCATCGGTCCTAAAGTGGCGATCCCTGCGGCCCTGAAAGCGGCCGGCATCACCCAGGACCAGCTGGACTGGATCGAACTGAACGAAGCGTTCGCAGCGCAAGCGCTGGCTGTGATCCGCGACCTGAACCTGGACACCTCCAAGGTCAACCCGATGGGCGGCGCGATCGCCCTGGGCCACCCGCTGGGTGCCACCGGCGCTATCCGCGCCGCTACCGTGGTGCACGCGCTGCGCCGCAACAGCCTCAAATACGGCATGGTCACCATGTGCGTAGGCGCAGGCATGGGCGCGGCTGGTATCATCGAACGCGTATAAGCATCGCTGATAGCTAACTGAAGGCGCCGCGGCACAACCCCGGCGCCTTTTTTCACGCCTTTTTCACGTACGACGGAGACTAAGAAAACATGGACATTCTGAGCAGCAAAGCCAACGGCATCCTGACCATCGAATTCAACCGCCTGGAGCGCAAGAACGCCATCACCACCGTGATGTACCAGGCCATGGCCGACGCCATCAACGACGCCGAGCAGGACGCCTCGGTGCGCGCCATCCTGATCACCGGCAAGCCGGAGATCTTCACCGCCGGCAACGACCTGGACGACTTCCTGAAGACCGCCAAGCCGGCCGACGGCGCCGCCTTCACCGACCGTCCGGTGTTCCAGTTCATGCGCGCGCTGAGCGGCACCAGCAAGCCGGTGGTGGCTGCGGTGAACGGCGCGGCCATCGGCATCGGCACCACCCTGCTGATGCACTGCGACCTGGTGTACGCGGCCGACACGGCCAAGTTCTCGGTGCCGTTCGCGCAGCTGGGCCTGTGCCCCGAGTTCGGCTCCAGCCTGCTGATGACGCAAGCGGCCGGCCACGCGCGCGCCGCCGAAAAGCTGATGCTGGGCGAACCGTTCCTGGCGCAGGAAGCGTACGACATGGGCATCGTCTCGAAAGTGTTGCCGGCCGCCGACGTGCTGGCCTACGCGCAGGGCCAGGCCGCCAAGCTGGCCGCGCTGCCCGCCACCTCCATCCGCAACACCAAGCGCCTGATGAAGGCCGGCCGCAACAGCGAAGTGCAAGCCGTGATCGAAACCGAAGGCCAACTGTTCGGCCAGATGCTGCTGGCCCCGGAAGCCAAGGAAGCGTTCACCGCCTTCTTCGAGAAACGCAAACCGGACTTCAGCCAGTTCAACTAAGTCATCCAGCTAAGCCGCCCCGCTAAGCCACCCGCGCTGCGATGCGCCAGCCGTTGAGCCGCCCGGCGTCCAGCCGGGCGGTGTCTTTCACGCGCAAGTGCCAGGTGCCGCGAATGGGCCGGTCCAGCAGCGGGCGCAGCGCCGGCGTGTCCTGCACCGCGTAGGTGCGCATCAGGTCGTTGGCCGAGCCGCCGGCATTGTTGTGCAGGACCACGGCGGTGCCGTCCGGCGCGACCAGGTCCACCCTCAAATCGCCGATGTAGCTGTGCTCGATGTCGACCTGTACCCGCAGCTCGGTGATCGCGCCTTCCTCGTTCACGTGGATGGCGCCCGTCACCGCTTCGCCGTCGTCCGGAATGTCCTGCGGCGTGTCGTCGCTGGCCTCGATGGAGCGCTCCGCCGCGTTGCCGTTGGAGGCCATTTCCACCGCGCGGAAGGCGTTCACCTTGCCGTGCCCGAACCACAGGCTGAAGCCATCGTTGAAATCGCCGGCCTCGTTGACCTCGGTGTCCGTTTCCAGCGACAAGTCCTTGTCGGCGGTCTGCTGCAGGATCCGCCTGACTTCCATTGCGCTCAGCGCCGGGTTGGCCGACAGCACCAGCGCGCACACGCCGGCCACGGTGGGCGTGGCGCTCGACGTGCCGCCGAACTGGTCGGTAAAGCGCGAACCGGGCGTGAAGTCGGAGTTCGGGCCGGCCCCTTCGTTGTCGGTGGTGACGACGCCCAGCCCGCGCGGCGAGATTTCGCCGAGGTCGTCCCAGTTGTCGGACGGCGCGCAGACGCAGATCTGTCTGCCCCAGGAGGAGTAGGCCGAGCGTGTCTTGCACGAGGTGCTGGCGCTGACCGTGATGACGTCCGGGTGCGCCGCGATCCAGCGATCGATGCGGCCGCTGTAGCTGCGGATGCCGAAGCGAGTGCGGTAGCGGTAGGTGCGGGTGTTGTCCAGGTCCTGCACCGGGCAGTTGTTGTTGCCGGCGGCGACGCAGACCAGCAGGCCCTTGCCGCGCCGGCCGCCGCTGCGGGCGAGCGTGGCCAGCGCGTCCTTCAGAGGCGTGCTCATGGGGGCGTCGGCCGGCCCGTAGCCCCAGGAGCAGGAGACCACGTCGGCCAGCGCCGAAATTTTATGGAACATGATGATGAAGTGCGCGTCCGACATTTCCGACAGCGGGAAGCGCACGGCGGCCAGCGCGCAGCCGGGCGCGACGCCCACCACGCCGGTGCCGTTGCCCTCGGCCACCGCCACGCCCAGGCACGGCGTGCCGTGGTAGTCGCCGGGGCGGGGCGACACGTTTTCGTCCCAGTCGATGCCGGCATTGTTTTCGTTGCCGCGTATGGACGCGTTGAGCCGCGCCACCACTTTGCCGTCGCCCTGGAAATCGGGATGGCTGAGGTCGAAGGCGTCGTCGGCCACCGCCACCACCACGTCGCGCCGGCCGCGCGTCAGGTCCCACGCTTCGGGCGCGAAAATGCCGGCGTCTGCCACCAGGTCGGCGGCGGCCTCCGGCGCGTGCAAATGCCATTGGCGCGAGAACAGCTCGTCCGGCGGGATGAAGGAAAACTTGATCAGCGGCCGGATGAGGTTGGGTTCGGCGTACTCCACGTCGTCGCGGCTGGTGGCCGCGTTGGCCGCGCGGATCGGATTGCGGCCGGTGTCGGTGGTCACCCGCACCAGGTAGGTTTTCTCGCCGATCACCTTGTCGACGATCAGCTGTTCGGCGGCGAAATAGTCGCGGATGCGGCTGTCCGGCGTGTCCGGCTTGAACTTGATGAAGAAGGTCTCGGTGATCAGATATTCGCTCTCGCCGGTCTGCTGGTCGCGGTAAACGTGGTGCACCACCTGGTCGTCCGCGCGCAGGCGGTCCACGGCCTGCTCGCGGTCGTCAACCACGGTGGCGCGCACCAGCCCGGGCGTCACGGGCGCCGTGGCGCGCAGTTCCACGCCGGCCCGCCGCGCCGCCTGGTGCGCTTCGCTCTCGCTCTCGGCCTGTATCGTGATGGCGGAGTCGTCTTTGCGGATGTCGATCCTGCGTCCGCCTTGCCAGAAGTAATTTGCCTCAGACATTTCCTATTCTCCTTTTGTGGTGCCCGGCGCGGAAGGCGTCCAACTGGGCGTTGCGGGCGCGGCGGTCGGCCGACGGCGACACCGTCGACAGCGCCTCGCCCACCTGGTCTTCCACCACCGGCCGGTTGCAGAACGTGCCCAGCGACGCGGCTTCTGCCCGATCAGCATAGGAGAGCGCGGCCTCGCCGGCCGGCCTATCTGAACTGCGCTTGATCCAGCGCAAACGGCGCGCCGCCATTTGCTGATGTGCCCGGTTGCCTTTGCTTACATTCGTGTTCCTGCGCGACACAGCGGCCAGGCCGGCCTTGTCTATAATCGCCTGAACGGCGAGGCTTGGGAGGCGGTATGGCGGTGAACCAATCGGTGTTTGTGGAACTGGACTTTTTCCTGTTGATCGGACTGTCGCTGCTGCTGCCGGCGGCGATCTACGGCTACATGATGTGGAAGCGCGCCTTGTCGCGCCTGGCGATCTTCGGCTTCGGCCTGAGCCTGGTCTTGCTGGCCGGCGTCAACGTGGCCGTGCTGCGCCGCCTGGCGGAACTGACCGCGCACACGCCCTCGCTGCTGGACGACCAGCTGTTCGCCTCCGGCATTTCGCTGGCGCTATACCTGTTTCCGGCGCTGTTTGCGGGCGTCGGCATCAACATCATTTCCCACCTGCTGGTCAGCCACTTGACCGAGGCCGAGCGGCGCTACCGGCGCGAGCACCGTGCCGGTCAGTTGGAGCCGTAGCGCGCGCGGATCGCGCCCAGCGCGCCGCTCTGCTCGAGGCGGGTGATGGCGGCGTTGATGCGGGTCAGGTCGGCCGCGCTGGTGCTGGCGGCGTTCAGCATCAGGTGCGCCGGGGCGTGGAAGGGCACCCAGGGCACGGCCGCCAGCGCCACGCCCTGCCGTTCGGCCTCGTGGCGCAGCGCCGCGCTGTCGCCCATGATGATGTCGGCGCGGCCGGCCTTGAACATGCGCATGCCCAGCTCGTAGCTGCTGAAGGGGCTGCGTATGCCCGACGCGTCCAGCAGGGGCTGGGCGCGCGCGTAGCTGTCGCCGTACCAGCCGCCGCGCGGCGTCAGCAGCATCACGTGCTGCCTGAGGATGGCGTCGAAGCCGTCCAGGCTGCGGTAGCGCGCCGCGTTGGCGGGGGTGGTGAACAGCCCCACGGTCTCGCTGCGGTAGGGCAGGCTGAAACGGGCGAAGCCGCGCCGTTCGGCGGTGTCCGAGGCGCCCAGCGTCAGGTCCAGCTTGCCCTGCCTGAACTCCATTTGCCGCCGCAGCGACGGCAGTGACGGCTGCACCTGCAGCGTGCAGCCGGCTTCCTTCATGATGGCTTGCGCCAGTTCGTAATCCAGCCCGGACAGTCCGCCGCGCTCGTCGATGAAGATGTAAGGCGGCCAGGGCTCCGGCGCCAATTTCAGATTGCAGGCGTTACCGGTAGCTGTCAGGGTGCAAAGTGCCGCCGACAGCAATAGGGTGCGTCCGCTCATGTTTATGCCGCTAGCCTAAAAACCTCAATGTGCCAGAATGGCAAGGAAAGTCAAGGGCGGTAGCCGCAGGGGCATGCCCGCCGGGGCGTTTCAGCGCACGCCGTAGCGCACGCGGATGGCCGCCAGCGCGCCGGTTTGCTCGAGGCGGGCGATGGCGGCGTTGATGCGCTCCAGCTGCTGCGGCGTGGTGCTGGCCGCGTTCAGCATCAGGTGCACCGGCGCGCGGAAGGGCACGAAGGGCAGCGCCGCCAGCGCCACGCCGAGGCGGCGCGCTTCGTACCGCACGGCGGCGGCGTCGCCCATGATCAGTTCGGCGCGCCCGGCCTTGAACATCAGCATCCCCTGCTCGAAGCTGCCGAAGGTGCTGCGGCGCGCGCCCGCGTCCAGGCTGGGGATGGCTTGCTGGTAGCTGTCGCCGTACCAGCCGGCGCGCGGCGCCAGCAGCGAAATGCCTTGCGCCGCGATCGCGTCGAAGCCGTTCAGGCTGCGGAAGCGCGCGGCGTTTTCGGGGCTGGCGAACAGGCCCACGGTTTCATTGCGGTAGGGCGTGCTGAAACGGGCGTAGACGCGCCGCTCGGGCGTGTCGGAGGCGGCCAGCATCAGGTCGATCTGGCCCTCCCTGAACAGCATCTGGCGCCGCAGCGACGGCAGTTCGGTGGCCACCCGCAGCGTGCAGCCGGCTTCCTTCATGATGGCTTGCGCCAGTTCGTAGTCCAGGCCGGACAGCTTGCCCTGCGCATTGATGAAGATGTAGGGCGGCCACGTTTCGCTTGCCATCGTCAGGCTGCATGCCCGCGCGGCAGCGCCGGGGAGGCACAGCGCGGCGGCAAGAAAAATGGTGCGGGCGTACATGGTTGAATTCGCCAGCTGGTAAAGCTTCAATGTGACAGAACCGGCTGGAAAGTCAAGCTTGCAAGCGAGGGGTTGCTTGCGCCCTCACGGCGGCATCAAGGCTGCATCATGGACGCGTCAGCGTCCACTGCTGGTTGGTGCCGTTGTTTTGCGTGTACTGGATGATCTGCGCGTTCTCCGCCGTGCTCTTGTTGGCCACATCCAGCACCATGCCACTCAGCAAGTTTTTCACGACGTAGTAGCCGCTGGCCGGGCTGCTCACGCTCCAGTGCTGGCCGTTGCCGGCCCAGTAGCCCCACTGCGCGATATTGGTGCCGGCGGTGGTGGAGTTGCCGTAGTTGTCCAGGCTGAGCAGGCTGTTGGCGTTGATGAAGCTGTACTGGCCGTCGCCGTGCGCCACCGCGTACCACTGCTGGTTCTTGGCGCCGCTGTAGCTTTGCTGCTGCACCATGGCGCCGTTGGCGGTGGACGAGCCGGCCACGGCCAGCGCCTTGCCGCTCAGGCGCGAGGTCAGCACGTAGCGCGCGTCGCTCAGGCCGCCGCAGCCGTTGAAGTTGGTGAAATTGCGCGTCAACACGGGCCAGCCGCCGCTGTAGGTCAGGCGCAGGATGTCCAGCTTGGCATTGCCGCCGTCGTTCAGGTCGTAGTAGTGGATGGAGGCGAAATTGCAGCCGTCCTGTTTCAGCACGCCGACATGGCCCGGGCCTTTGTATTTGCCGTCCACATTGGCCAGGATGGTGCGGGTGCCGGTGTAGGGGCCGGTCACGCTGGTGGCGCGCTGCACCTGCACGTAGTAGGTGCTGTCGGCGCCCTTGCAGCAGGCGCCCCGGTTCACGTACAGGTAGTAGTAGCCGCCTTCGCGCACGATGTAGGGCGCTTCGATGTCGGCATGTCCGCCGCCCAGGATGGGCGTCACGTTGCCGGCCAGCTTGCCGGTGGCCTGGTTGATTTCGGCCACGCCGATGCCGCCGAAGAAGGAGCCGTAGGACATGTAGACCTTGCCGTCATGGTCGCGGAACAGGGCCGGGTCGATGGCGTTGATCTCGCTGGCCCCGCCGAACGATTCCACCACGATGCCCAGGTCGGTCCAGCTGGGGTTTTTCAGCGAGGCCGAACGCGCCACGCCGATGGCGGAGGTCGACGTGCCGAAGGTGGACACCGAGTAGTACAGGTAGTAGTAGCCGTTCATGTGGATCACGTCCGGCGCCCAGAACGAGCCGCTGAAGTTGGGCACCTTGGCGGAGATCCAGGACGGGTAGGTGGTGAACACCGGTCCGGGGCCGCCCTGCCAGTTCACCATGTCGGTGGACTTGGAATACCAGATGCCGGTGCCGGTGGTGAAGTTGAACCAGGTGTCGCCGTCCTTGGTGAGCGTGCCCGGGTCGTGGGCGTTCTGCAGGCCGCCCAGGTTGATGGCGTGGGAAGCGGGGGCGGCGAGCGCGCACAGCGCCAGGCACAGGAATGCCAGTAGCTTTTTCATAAGGGTCTCCGTTAGCGTTTTTATATTGGTACTTCTTTTGAATTGCGCAGCCAGCTTAGGCCTGCTGCGCGCGCGCCACCAATCATATTTTTTCAGCGAGCGATACCGGCTTTGGTATCGCCTTTCCGCTAGAATGGATTCAAACAAGAGCAGGAGGCGAGGGGATGACAGAGACCGCAGCAGGCGCCGGCACCCATGTGCACCACATGCGGCAGGTGCTGCTCTGGCCCTTGCGCCTGATGCCAGCCACCGGCGCCGACCAGACCCACCAGCGGCCATGGGAAGTGCTGCGCGCCATGGGCGAGGCGGACGGCGGCTCGCCGTGGCGCGAGGTGGTCGATGAATTCGACGGCGACGCCGCCAATTTCCACGAGCGCCACTACAACGAATTCGTCACCTTCCTGCCCTATGTGCAGCGCTTCCTGTACGGCGAGGCGCGCAGCGGGCGCGGTGAAACCTCGGGCGCCGGCATGCGCGTGTTCCGCCGCCGCGACGTGGCGCAGGTGCGCGTCACGGCGTGCGCCGGCGATGCGCCTTTGACGCTGTCCATCGTCCACACCGACCTGTATTTCTTCTTCGACGTGGACGTGGTGATGCTCAACCTGGAAGTGAGCGCGGACAGCCTGGCGCTGGAGGAGGCGCAGGAACTGCTGTACCGCTTCGGGCGGGGCTACCCGGCGGGCTGGGACGCCGAAGGCAAGGCGCTGCACTGCATGCACAGCGTGGAGTGGCTGGACGCGCAGGGCGGGGTGCTGTCGCGTTCCGACGCGCAGCAGCGCGACATCTTCCTGTCGCACGTCTGCGAAAAGCGCGCCCCGCGCATCGCCGCGCACTGGCAGTTCATGCTGGAGCCGCTGGTGTACGACTTGAGCGACGAGGCGGGCGCGCTGCGCTACCGCCAGATCGAGTACTACCGCATGCCGGTGATGGCCTACCTGTCGCTGGAAGACCCGCGCGCCTTGTCGCGCGAGGACTTCATCCGCCTCGGGCTGGTCACCGGGCAGGGACGCGGTTCGCTGCCCTATTCGGAACAGCACCTGAACGACTTCGAGCGGCAGGTGTGCTACGACCGCTTCTGGGGCGGCAGCGGCGCCGCGCCGGACACGCGCTACCTGTGCAGCGGCCTGTCGCTGATCGTGGTCGGCGCGGCCCGCTCGGATTTCTTCTGCTGCCGCGACCGCGGCGTGCTGGCGCAGTTCCGCCACCAGCATTTTTTGCTGTTCCTGATCGCGCACCTGCAGAAGTCCTCGCTGCTGATGTTCTCGGACCGGCTGGCCGAAGCGCTGAACTGCCTGAGCGTTGTGGATGCGAACAGCGTGCGCCGCTTCAAGCGCCGCATCCGTTCCTCGTTTGAGGGCTTCCTGCGCTTCACGCACCGCTACTGGTTCAAGGACATTTCGGAACAGACGCTGGTGCGCGCGCTGTACGAAATGTGCGCCGCCCAGCTGGGCCTGGAGCGCCTGCACGCGGAGGTCAAGGTGCGGGTGGAAGACATGAACGGCTACCTGGAGGCGGACAGCCTGCGGCGCCAGGCCAACACGGTGGTGCGGCTGACGGTGGTCACCATCTTCGGCCTGATCGGCACGGTGACCACGGGCTTCCTCGGCATGAACCTGCTGTCCGAGGCGGACGCGCCGATGAGCCGGCGGCTGTGGATTTTCGGCGCCGTGTTCGGCGTCACCACGGTGCTCACGGCCTACACCATGATCAAGTCCAAGCGCCTGTCGGATTTCCTCGACGTGCTGTCCGACGAGCGCCTGCCGTTCTGGACCAAGATGAAGGCGCTGGCGGCGGTGTGGCGTCCGGAGCAGAACTGAACCGGAATCAAAGCGGCTTGTTCACCATCAGCCAGTACACCACCAGCAGGCCGCCGAAAGCTGGGAAGCCGAGCGCGGTCCACCATTTTTCATAGCGCCAGTAGCGCGCGGGCAGCGCTTCGCCGGCCGCTGCGGCGCGGAGCGCCATGTCGCGCATTTTCAGTTGCAGCCACACCACCGGCAGCCAGCAGGCGCCCGCCAGCGCGTACAGCGCGAGCGACCACAGGACCCAGAACGACGTGAGCGGATAGCCCGCCAGGTGGATCATCCAGAAGCCGGACAGCGGCTGGATGATGACGGACGGCGTGGTGAACCACCAGTCGGCGCGCGCCACCCAGCGCGTGACCACGGAGATGGCTTGCACGTTGCCGCTGCGGTTGGCCGCGAACATGTAGAAGGCGGTGCCGAAGCCGGTGCCGAACATCAGCGTGGCGGACAGGATGTGCAGCCATTTGATCGTCAGGTATTCCATCTTATTTTCTCTCGTCCAGGCGCCACATCGCCAGCAGCAGCGCCAGGATGGGCAGGTTTTTGCTCAGCGGGCCGAAGGGATGCAGCCAGAATTCGGGCAGGCAGAAGGTCATGGCCACGGTGTAGCCGCCCACCAGCGCCAGTTGCAGCGGCCATAGCCAGCGGCGCGGTCGCAGCAGCAGGGCGCAGCCGATGGCGGCGTCCAGCAGGCTGGCTGCGGCCAGGGTGGTTTCGCCCAAGGCTGCCGGGATGCCGCAGGCGGTGAGCCAGGCGATGCTGTCGGCATGCGGCCAGGCGAACCAGGAGACGTAGGCGGTCCACAGCCACAGCGCAGCCATCACGGCGCGCGCCAGCGGCATGGCCCAGGACAGCACGGCGGCGGGCTTCTGGGCAGGCGCGGCGAAGGTGGCGGGATCGCGCAGCGGGCGGCCGGCCAGCAGCGCGCGCATCGGCTCGGCGCTGGCGGTGTTGCCGCCGCTGGCGCTGGCCGCCAGCATGGTGAGCGTATCGGGCGTGAAGGCGCTGGCAGGGTGCAGCGCCGCCGCACGGGCGGCCAGCCGGGCCAGGGACATCGGCGCGTCCAGCACCAGCGCTGCTGCGCTGGCCGCCATGCCGCCGCGCAGGCATGCCAGGTAATCGGCCATGTTCATGGCGCGCGGGCCGACGGCCGCCAGTTCGCGCGGCGGCGCGGGCAGCGCAAGCAGGGCGAGGAGTGCGGCGCACAAATCGTCGATATGGACGGGCTGCACGCGCGAACTGTGCGCGGCGGGCAGGGCGACGGCGGGCAGCGTGGCCAGCGCGAGGAACAGTTTGCTGCTGGCGCCGTCCGGGCCGTACACCAGAGACGGCCGCACGATGGTGGCATTCAGCGCCGGATGCTGCGCCAGCGCGCGCTCTCCGGCCGCCTTGCTGCGCCAGTACCCGGTGGGCGCATCGTCCGCGCTGCCCAGCGCGGACAGGTGGATCACGCGCTTGACGCCGGATCGCCCGCAGGCGGCGAACAGCGCGGCGGGCGCGAGGTGGTGCAAGCGCTCGTAGTCCCCGGCGCGGCTTTCGCGCAGGATGCCGACGCAGTTCACCACCGCGTCGACGCCGGCCAGGTGCGGCAGCCACGCTTCCGCACTGGTGAGCGCAGCGAAATCCAGCGCTTGCCAGGCATGGCCGCCGGCAGCGCGGCCGGGCCGGCGGCGGCTGGCGCCGAAGGCCTCGTGGCCTGCCGCATGCAGCGCGGCCAGCAGGTGGCGGCCGATCAGGCCGGTGGCGCCGAGAACCAGGATACGCATGTTGATTTCCGATATTTCTGTCGTTACAGAAATAATAGAAGTGTTTTCGCGTAAAGTCAAAGGCTGGATGGCCGGCCGTTCTGGTAAGGTGCTGTTTTTGTCCGAACCGAAGCCGCGCCATGTCATCACAAAGCCACCGTACCAGCCAGTTGCTGCAGCAAGCCGTGGCGCTGCACCAGCGCGGCGACCTGTCGCAGGCCGAGGCGCTGTATGCCGAAGCGCTGCGCCGGGAGCCGGACAATTTCGACGCGCTGCATCTGATGGGCGTGCTGGCGCGCCAGGGCGGGGCGCCGCAATCGGCCATCGAGCTGATAAGCCAGGCCATCGCCATCGACGCGGGCAAGGCCATCGCCCATTGCAACCTGGGTGCGGCCTTGCAGGACGCCGGGCGGCAGCCGGAGGCGCTGGCCAGCTACGAGCGCGCGCTGGCCCTGCAGCCCGCGTATCCGATGGCGCTGGCCAACCGCGGCAACGCGCTGCGCAAGCTGGGCCGCCTGGACGAAGCGCTGGTCAGCTACGACGCCGCGCTGGCGCTGCAGCCGGCGTACCCGGAAGCGCTGGGCAACCGCGGCATTGCGCTGCATCTGCTGGGGCGGCGCGCGGAGGCGCTGGAGAGTTTCGGGCAGTCGCTCACGCTCAATCCCAACCTGGCCGAATCCTATTGCGGCGCGGCCGTCACGCTGCAAAGCCTGGGCCGGCAAGAGGACGCCAGGGAGGCCTACCGCAACGCGATCGAGGTCAAGCCCTCGTACGCGGAGGCGTGGACCAGCTATGGCACGCTGATGCAGCGCAACGGCGACTACGCAGGGGCGCTGGACTGCCACGAGCACGCGCTGGCGCTGCAGCCGGGCAATGCGCAAGCGCATCTGCACCGCGCCAATGCCCTGCGCGCGCTGAACCGCGCCGGCGAGGCGGCTGCCGCCTACCGCGACGCGCAGGCCTGCGGCGCGGATGCCGCGTCGGTGGCCTACCAGCTGGCCGCGCTGGGCGAAGAAGCCGCGCCGGCCATGCCGCCGCCGCAATACGTCGCCGCGCTGTTCGACCAGTACGCGGACGATTTCGACCACCACCTGCAAAGCGTGCTGCAATACCGCGCGCCGCAATTGCTGCTGGCCGCGCTGGATGAACTGGGCGCGCTGGCGGCGGAAATCGACGTGCTGGATCTGGGCTGCGGCACCGGCTTGTGCGGCCCGCTGCTGCGGCCGTACGCGCGCACGCTGGCCGGTGTCGACCTGTCGCCGCAGATGCTGGAGCAGGCCCGCCGCCGCGAGGTCTACGACGAACTGGCTTGCGCCGACATCGTCGAGTTCCTGCAGGCGCGCGGCACGCCATGCGGACTGCTGGTGGCGGCCGACGTGCTGGTGTACTTCGGCGACCTGCAGCCCGTGTTCCGCGCCGCCCGCCGCGTGCTGCTGGACGGCGGCGCCTTCGCCTTCACGGTGGAAGCACAGGAGGCAGGCGCGCAAGCCATCGGCGTGCAACCCATCGATTACGCGCTGCGCCCCTCCGGCCGCTACGCCCATTCCCGCGACTACCTGGAAGCACTGGCGCAAGCCCACGGCTTCCAGGCGCGCAGCATCACCGAACAAGTGCTGCGCAAGGACGACGGCAAGGACCTCACCGGCCTGGTCGCCGTCTTCGCTAAAACGTCCTGATCAGGCCAGCGCTTGCAGCGCCAGGTGCAGGCGCGGGGCGGCGTGGGTGTAGCCGTATTGGGCGGACTGCGCGTGCAGCAGCGCGAGGTGGGCGCGCAGGGTTTCGGACGGGGCGCGCAGCCAGTCGGCGTAGGCGTGGATCAGCGCGGTGTGGTGCTCGATCCAGTTGCAGGACTCTTGCGCCGCGTAAGCCGCAAGCTGGCCGGCGTAGAATTCGGCGGCCACGGTGTCGCCGTCGAGCAGCGAGACTTCGGCTGCGCTCAGGTGGAAGCGGTAGGCGTTGTGCGCCAGGCAATCGCGCGTCAGGTGAGCCGCGCCTTGCAGCAGGGCGCGCTTGCGCACGGCGGCGTCCTGCGAGAACAGGGCCAGCGTGCCCAGCACCCACGGACCGATGAAGTTGTGCAGCTGCAGCCGTTCCATCTGCTGCGCCGCCAGCACGATCTGGCGCTCGGCCAGCGCACGGTCGCCGCGCAGCCAGGTGATGCGGGCCTGGCTTTCCATCAAAAACGTTTCGAAGCGCGAACTGCCCAGCGAGCGCGCCAGTTCCAGTCCGGTTTCCACTTCTTCGCCAGCCTGGTCCAGCAGGCCGTCCGCCACCAGCGCCCAGCCGGCGGTCATGCGCGCGAAGGTTTCGGCGCGGCGGTTGCCGACCTTGCGTGCGATGGCGGCCGACGCTTGCGCGTCGCGCACGGCGCCGGCGGCGTCGCCGAGGTAGATGCGGGTGGAGCCGAGCGCGGCGCGGTTGGAGGCTTCGATCTGCACGAAGCGGTCCTGCTCGCACATGGCCAGGCATTGCTCGAACAGGTCGTAGGCCTTGCGCATGCGGCCCTGCGCGTAGTACGAGTCGCCCACGCCGCTCAGCGCGCGCGCCTGCGTCTCGCGCATGTCGCTCGCTTGCGCGTAGCGCGCCGCGTCCTCGTGCAGGCGGCGGCATTCGTTGTAGTTGCCGCGCGGGAAGTAGATATTGCCCTTCAGGTAAAGCAGCTTGCCCAGCGCCGCTTCGGCGCCGATCTCCAGTGCCAGCGGCACCGTCTCGTCCAGCAGGCGCTCTTCCTCCTCCAGCTCTTCCAGCACGTTGAGCGTGGCGGCCAGGCCGACCACGGCTTCGATCTTGTCCTGCGGCCGCCCGGCCAGCAGCATGGCGTGCTGATAGTAGCGGCGCGCGTTGCCCATGTGGCCCATGCCGGCACTGGCGTGCGCGCGCAGCAGGGCGAGCGGGAAGCTGCTGAAACTGGTGGAGTCGGCCGTGTTGCAGGCCGCCGTCAGGTCCAGCGCCGCTTCGAACTGGTGCTGTTCCAGCTTGACGCGGATGGCCGACAGCATCATCTCAAGCGCGCCCGGGTCGCCGGCGCGGTACAGGTGGTGCGCGCACTGCACGGCGTCCTGCCCGCGCCAGGCCTGCGCCGCCTGCAGGTGCAGGCGGCGCTGCTGGGCGGGGTCGATGGCGTCGTAGATGCAGTGCATGACGAGGTCGTGCACGAAGCCGTAGCTGCCGCCGCTGGTGGAACCGGCCACCGCGCGCAGCAGGCTGTCGCGCCCGGCCGCTTGCGGCTGGTAGTCCGGCTGGCCGAGCGCGGCGCGCAGCAGCGCCAGGTCGAAGCGGTGGCCCAGCACCGACGCCATGCGCAGCGCCTGCGCGTGCTCGGTCGGCAGGCCGTCCAGGCGCGCCTGGACCAGGTGGCGCAGGCTGTCCGGCAGGTGCTGGCCGGGACTGGCCAGCAGCTGGGTCAGGAACAGCGGATTGCCCTGCGCGCGTTCCACGCAGCGGGCGCGGTAGGCCGGGTCCACGTCGCCGAACTGGTCGGCCAGCACTGCCGCTTCGCGCGGCGCCATCGGCGCCAGGTCGAACACGGACAGGCCCAGGTCGTCCATCTGCTGGCGCAGCGCCGATTCGAGCGGGTCGTTTTCCACGCGCGAGGTGATCACCCACAGCACCGGCGCTTCGCGCGACAGGGCCAGCAGGGGGCCGAGCGCTTCGAACAGGTAAGGGTCGCCCCAGTGCACGTCCTCCAGCGCCACCAGCTGCGGCTCGGTCATGGCCTGGCGCAGCAGCAGCGTTTGCAGCGCGTGCGACCAGCCCTGTTCGCGCACCTCGGGACTCATGGCCGAGTACAGCGCGTGCTGCTCGGGGCCCAGCTGCACGCCGGCCAGCACGTGGTAGAACAGGGCCGAGTCGGCCGGCAGGTAGAGCCGCGCCACTGTGTCGGCGATGGCTTGCGCGTTCGACTGCGCCAGCGGCGAGCCGAGGCCGAGCAGGCTGCGCGCCAGCTGTTCCAGCGGCGCGCGCCAGCCGGCGTCGGCGCCCAGGTCCTGCACTTCGGCGCGGTGGCAGCGCATGCCGTGCTGGCGCGCGATGTCGGCGAATTCCTGCGCCAGGCGGCTCTTGCCCACCCCCGCCATGGCGCGCAGGTAGATGATGTGGCCGCACTGGCTTTCCTCGATGCTCTCCACCACCGCCTTGAATTGGCGCGTTTCCGTATAGCGGCCGATCAGCGGCGGCAGCTGGCTGGCGTCGCTGGCGGCCGGCTTGCTGAAGGCCAGGTAGCCGGGGTAGCGCGGCCCGTCGTCTTGCTGCTGGTGCTGCTGCTCCGGCTCGAACAGGAAGCGGTTGTCGAGCAGCGGCAGCAGCTTGCGCTCGACGTACAGCGGCAGGCGGAAGGGGCGCACGCCGGGCGCCGCGTGCGGCACGTGGCCGTGGCGCAGGTCGGGCACGGGATCGGCGGAGACGGCGGCGCCGCGCTCCCAGCGCGCCATGCGCAACGCCATGGCGCGGCCGCCGTGGGTCAGCAGGTGGCGGTTCAGCTCCAGCGCGCAGCGCATGGCGCGCTCGGCGTCGCTGCGGAAGGCTTGCGGCAGGCCGAACACGGCCGAAACGCGGCTGCCGTCCACTTGCGCCAGGCGGCCGCCGAATTGCTGCACCACGTAAGCCAGTTCGTGCACGGCGGCGCTGGCTGCGGTTTGCGGCTGCGCCAGTTCGATTTCCAGCATCACCACGTGGCGCAGCACGCCGTCCGGCTCGGCGGGCTGGAGGGCGGCCGGCAGGGTGGCGGAGGGCGCAGTGGTGGAAGGCAGGGCGGCGGGCATGCCGGCGGAGGACAAAGGCGGCGGCGCCGGCATGGGCGCGGCCAGCCCGGACGGCTCGGCCGCCAGCTCTTCCAGCGCCACCCCGAACACCTGGGCCAGGTGGCGCGCGGTGCGGTACAGCACGATCTTGCCGGTTTCCGCGCGCTTGATGGAGGCGATGGAGACGCACAACTGCTGTTGAAAGCACAAGTCCGCCAGCGCTTCCTGGCTGAGCCCGCGCGCCTTGCGCAGGCGTTTCAGCAGCGTGGCGTCGAGCAGCACGCGTCCGTCTTGCGGAAGCGGTGATTCGGCGGGTTGGTAAGAGGGCAGATCCAGGCTCATGTCTCTGCCACTATAGCATTGCAATGCGGGCCGCGACGCGCCCGCCATGCGTTGTTGCAAGGCAATGTTAGTGGGCGATCATGCCCGTCAGCGGCCGCAAAGGACGCAATATCCGCTTGTTGTGATTGGGCGTGGGGTCGTGCGGCGTGAAGCTGGCGGTGAGGCTGTGGGCGTTGGTGCCTAAGTAGTTTCCGCGTATCGCGCCTACAACACGGGCGCCCGATTCGAAGCGCAGCTGGCCCACCAGCACGTAGGGCACGGACACGGTGGAATAGGTCAGCGCGATGGCGGCCCGCATCGAGGTGTGCGGCGCCACGGTATAGGGCGTGTCGAACGCCCAGTCGGTCATGCGGGTGGACGCGCAGTTGGCCACGTAGAACACGGCGGCATCCGACATGACGAATTCGTCGCCGGACACGGCCGGCACCGCGTAGAAGTATTCCACGTCCGGCCCCAGCGTGGCGGCGGGCGTGTTGGTCCAGGAGGATGTTTCTGTTACGGCAATGGAGCCGGCCAGCGTGTGCACCGACGCCTCGCCGGCGTGGTTGGTCACGGTTTCGGAGTACTGGTTGGCGGGGCTGGTGCGCAGCACGCAGGCTTCGCTGAAGTCGTACTCGATGTGCAGCACCTCTTCGATGCTGAGCACGCGGTCGGTGACGGTGGAGGCCCAGATCACGCCCCGGCTGTCGTCCGGGCCGGTGCCGGCGCGCACCGAGAAGTTGCCGTCGTCCTGCATGGCCACGTAGAACTCCTGGCCCTGCGCGGTCACCTGGGTGCCCCAGTGCCAGCCGCAGTTGTGCGCCAGGTCGGAGCCCTGGTAGACGCAGAAATTGCCGTCGCTTTGCACCAGCGCGAAATAGCGGCCGCGCTCGCCCTGCTTGCGGCTGCTCCACAGCAGCCCTTGTTCGTCGTCGCCGTCCATGCCCCGGTACACGCGCAGTGTGCCGTCGCCCTGCAGGGTGGCGAAGAACAGGCCGTTGGCCGACACGATGCTGTCGCCCACCTGCAGGATCTGGTTCATCGGCAGGAAGGTGTGGAAGCGGCGGCCGCCGTGCGTGGGGCAGGGCGGGCTGGCGATGGCCTCGGCGGCGATCTCGTATTGGTGCAACAGCATGGCGGAGCCTGGTGGTTGGGGATGGCGCCAGTATGCCGCGGCGCGGCGCCGCGCAACAGGCCAGCGCGGTCTCAGTTCGGTATCAGCGCAGCGGGGGCTGAGCCTGCGCCTGCGCCTGCGCCAACCGATTAACTACAGGTATTTTAATTTGTTATAAAGCTTTATTTTTTTGAAAACTAATTTAGAATGCCGCACGGAAATTGAGGAATGACAAGTGGAACTGGTATATAAACATGAGCGCGCGCTGCTCAGGGCGCTGCTGGCGGCCTCGCTGCTGATCTGGAGCGGGCTGGCGCTGGCTACCTTGGGCATGGCGCTGATATACCTTGTTTTTATTTTTGCAATCACCGCATTCGTGCAATCGGCGCTGGCCGCCTATTTAAAAGGAACCGGCGTTCATATCAGCTACCAGCAGTTTCCCGACCTGAAAGCGCGCATCGACGTGTGCTGCCGCCGGCTGGGGCTGGAGCGCATACCGGAAGCCTATCTGCTGCGCCGGCGCAGCGTGCTCACTGTCATGCTGCTGGGACGGCGCTACATCGTGCTGCAGTCCAGCGTGCTCGACGCGCTGGAGGACCGGGCCGACGCCATCAATTTCTACATCGGCCACGAAATCGGCCACATCACGCGGCGCCACCAGCGCTGGCTGCCCTTGCTGCTGCCGGCCGCCGTGCTGCCGCTGCTGGGCGCGGCCTACGCGCGCGCCTGCGCCTACACCTGCGACCGGCACGGCCTGCACGCCTGCGACGACTTGCGCAGCGCCCAGAGCGGGCTGGCCGCGCTGGCGGCGGGCGGACGGCGCTGGCGCCAGCTCAACCTGGGCGATTATGCGGCGCAGGCGCAGCAGGCCTGCGGCTTCTGGATGTCCTTCCACGAACTGGTGAACGGCCAGCCCTGGCTGGTCAAGCGCATGGCGGCGCTGCGCGCGCTGGCCGCCGGCGCCGAGGCCGTGCCGGCCGCGCGCCACCGGCTGGCCTGGCTGGCGGCGATGCTGGTGCCGCGCCTGGGTGTGGCGGGCGCCGCCGGCGGCCTGCTGGCGCTGGCGCTGCTGGGCGCGGCCGCCGCGCTGGCGCCGCCATGGCTGGGCGAGGCCGAAGTGCGCCGCCAGCTGGCGCGCGCGGTGCGCGTGGGCCAGGACGCGACGGCGGCGGTGGACCGCTATTACTACGCCAACGGCCGCAGCCCGCTCAGCCTGCGCGAGGCCGGTTTCGCGCTGGCCGATCCCGGCCTGGCCGTGGTCGACGCGCGCATCGACGGCGACAGCGGCGTGGTGCGCATCTACCCGGCCGACTTTTCGCTGCGCGGCAAGGCTATTGCCTTCACGCCCGCGCTGGCAGAGAATAAGCGCGTCGCCTGGCGCTGCGCCGGCGAGGACATTCCGGCCCGGCTGCTGCCGCCCGAATGCCAGAGCAACCAGCCTCCCGGGACCCCGCTTGACCACTAATCTCGAACTGGCCGCCAACGCGGTGATGGCGCTGTCCATCGTGCTGGCCGGGCGCAACAACATTCATTCCTGGTGGATCGGCATCGTCGGCTGCGCGCTGTTCGGCGCGCTGTTCTATGGCGTGCAGCTGTTTGCCGACGTGGCGCTGCAGCTGTTCTTCATCGTCACCTGCCTGATCGGCTGGTACGAGTGGGCGCGCGGCGGCGGCGGCAAGGCCTTGCCCATCACGTCGGCGCGCAGCAGCACGCTGGCGTGGATGGGGGCGGCGGGCGTGGCCGGCACCGCAGGCTACGGGCTGATGCTGCACCACTACACCAGCGCCTACGCGCCTTTTGTCGATTCGGCCGTGCTGGCGTTCAGCATCATCGCCCAGCTGCTGCTGATGGCGCGCCGCGTCGAGACCTGGCCGGTGTGGCTGCTGGTGAACGCGGTGTCGGTGCCGCTGTACTCCAGCCGGGGGCTGTATTTGACGGCGCTGCTGTACGCGGCCTACTTCGTCAACGCGCTGATCTCCTGGCGCTGGTGGCGGCGCCAGATGCGCACGCCGTCCGAAATTGGTATATGATGGGCATCATGCATAAAAAATCAGCCAGCCAGGGCGCCGCGCGTGCCCCACGCCCCGCCGCCAGCCGCAAGGAAGCGACGCACGAGCGCATCGTCGAGGCGGCCGCGCGCGCGATCCGGCGCAGCGGCTACGCCGGCACCGGCGTGGCGGACATCATGAAAGAGGCCGGGCTCACGCACGGCGGCTTCTACGCGCACTTCGCTTCGCGCGAAGCCTTGCTGGCCGAGGCGGCGGACCGCGCCGGGGCCGACGCGGTGCGTATGTCGGCCGATATCGCCGCTGCCGCCGCGCCCGGGCACTCCTTGCAGGCGCTGATGCAGGCCTACCTGTCGCAGCAGCACCTGGAGGCCGTGGAATTCGGCTGCCCGGTGTCCGCGCTGGGTTCGGAGATGCACCGCCAGGCGCCGGAAGTGCGGCATGCGGCCACGCGCCACATCAAGGAGATGATAGACCTGGTGGCGCGCCAGCTGCCCGGCTGGGGTACGCCCGAGGCGCACGAGCAGGCCATGTTCATGGTCAGCGCGATGATAGGCACCATGGTGGTGGCGCGCGCGGTGGATGATCCCAAGCTGTCCTGCGCGTTGCGCGAAGCGGCGCTCAGGCATTTTTCGGAAGCAGGCAAGCACGGCGATTAAGGCGAGCAAGGCAGGCCCGGAGCAAGTGCGCGCCGGGCTTTTTTTGAATCAACAATATGATGATAATCATATGGAGAGTGAAATGAACCGCAAAATCGCAATCGTGACCGGCGCATCGTCGGGTATAGGCGAGGTCACCGCCGAACAGCTGGCCAGGGCCGGTTACAAGGTGTACGGCACCAGCCGCCGCGGCGCGCAAGGCGGGCAGGGCGGGCACGGTTTCGAGATGCTGGCGCTGGACGTGACCAGCGACGCATCGGTGGCGGCCGCCGTCAACCAGGTATTGCAGCGGGAAGGGCGCATCGACCTGCTGGTCAACAACGCCGGCTTCGGCGTGGCGCCGGCCGCGGCGGAGGAGAGTTCGATGCAGCTGGCGCAGTCCATCTTCGACACCAACTTCTTCGGCATGGTGCGCATGGTGCGCGCCGTGGTGCCGCACATGCGGCAGCGCGGCAGCGGGCGCATCATCAATATCAGTTCCGTGCTGGGCTTTGTGCCCATGCCGTACATGGCGCTGTACTCGGCCAGCAAGCACGCCATGGAAGGCTATTCGGAATCGCTGGACCAGGAACTGCGCACGCAGGGCATCCGCGTGTCGCTGGTGCAGCCGGCCTACATCAAGTCCGCGTTCGACGCCAACCAGCTGCGGCCGGACGAAGCGCTGGACGAATACCGTGACCTGCGCGCAGGGCTGGACCGGCGCGTGAAGGAAGCGCTGGCGGGCGCGGACGGCCCCGGCGTGGTGGCGGACACGGTGCTGCAGGTGGCGCTGGCGGCGGCGCCGAAAGTGCGCTACACCTCGGGCGCGCTGGCCGGCCGCCTGCGCTTCCTGCGCCGCTTCGCGCCCGCCGCGCTGGTGGAGGCCGGGGTGCGCAAGGACTTGCGGCTGGACTCGCAGCCGGCGGTGGGGAGGCGCGCAGCATGAAAGCTTATTTCATCAAGCGCTACGGCAAGGCGGATGTGCTGATGTCCGGCGAGCTGCCCGAACCGGCGCTGGGCGACGAGGACGTGCTGGTGCAAATCCACGCGGCCGGCGTCAACCCGCTGGACAACAAGATCCGCAGCGGCGAATTCAAGCTGCTGCTGCCGTACTCCATGCCGCTGGTGCTGGGCAATGACCTGGCCGGCGTGGTGGTGCGCACCGGCGCGCGCGTGCGCCGTTTCAAGCCTGGCGATGAAGTCTACGCGCGGCCGGACGACGACCGCATTGGCACGTTCGCCGAGTTCATCGCGGTGAGGGAAGGCTCGCTGGCGCACAAGCCCGCCACCCTGACGATGGAGGAGGCCGCGTCGATACCGCTGGCGGCGCTGACCGCGTGGCAGGTCCTGGTGGAGAAGGGCCAGCTGAAGGCGGGCCAGAAAGTGCTGATACACGCCGGTTCCGGCGGCGTCGGCACCATGGCGATCCAGTTGGCGAAACACATCGGCGCCACGGTCGCCACCACCGCCGGCGCGGCCAACGCCGCCATGCTGAAGGAGCTGGGGGCGGACATCGTCATCGATTACCGGAAGGAAGACTTCTCGGCCATGCTGAGGGACTACGACCTGGTGCTCGACACGCAAGGCGGGGACACGCTGAAGAAATCGCTGCGCGTGCTCAAGCCGGGCGGAAAACTGATCGGCATCGCCGGCCCGCCGGACCCGGCGTTCGCGCGGCAGCGCGGGACGAATGCCTTCATCAGCCTGGCGGTGCGGCTGCTCAGCTACGGCATCCGCAAGGCCGCCCGCCGCAGCGGGGCCGGCTACGCCTTCCACTTCATGACGGCCAATGGCCGGCAGCTGGAAGAGATCGCCGGGCTGATCGACGCGGGCCGCATCCGGCCCGTGGTCGAGCGCGTTTTCCCGTTCAGCGAAACCCGGCAGGCGCTGGACTACGTCGCCACGGGGCGCGTGAAAGGCAAGGTCGTGATCAAGGTGCGCTAGCGTTTTTCATGCGTGGCCGCCGCAGCCTCGCCAGCTTCCCGGCGCGACAAGCGGGCTTCCATCTCCTCGTGCAGCCGGTAAGCGTGCTGCTCCAGGATGTTTGCCATCAAATTCTCAAGACTGATCTTGGCTACGAATGCATGTCCCCGAAAGATGCCAAGCGCATCCTGATTGAGTTCCAGCGCAACAGGCACCTTCACCTTGGCATACTTTTCCTGCAGCGCGCGCAGATGGGGAACATCCTTGACTCGTTTTGCATTCGTGAAATCGTAGTTCTTGAAGCGCTCATACTCTTCGTCGTCGCTGTCATTTAAATTGGCGTTCATAGTGTTTCCTCTGTGTTGAATTTGCCTCCATGCCGAGATGATGCGCTGCTCGCCGCACGCGCTACGGTCCTCGCTCGTAACAACGTATGGGTCCCGTTCAAACGTCACGCCCCGAGGCAAAACCGCGTCCCTGGCAGCTTTGATGGGGTCCCGTTCGATATCGTCAGAGTTCATTGCAGGTAGGCCTTCCGGCAAGTGGCAAGCTGAGGCTCGGTTCAGTTTGCCGTCGAACGGCTTATAGCCAGGCTGAATAAGCTATGCAGTTTTAATTCGTTCCATCTTGGAAACTGCGCCGGTATAGTGCTTACTCCCGCATCGCTCGATCGAATTTGTTTATGTTCCGTTCCGCTCCGCTGTCCGTCGTCCCTAGCCGCCACGTGCTGTACATGCTCTGCATGGCCCAGTGCATGTGCCGCGCTGCCTCGCACTAAACGCTCTAAACAAAACCCCAAGCCCTTGCTGCATCCCGCTCCGGCCCCACCAGGCCGGGATGGCTGCGCTCACCCCGGTTCAACGCGGACCGGGGCCGCCGTTCCATTCCCACCCAAGAGGAAACCCATGTTTAAACCTTTAGCCATCTCGCTCGCCGTCGCCACTGCTTTCCCATCCCTCGCCGCCGCGCAGGAACTGGAACGGGTCATCGTCACCGGTTCCAATATCCGCACCACGCAGAAGGAGGGCGCCAGCGCGGTCCAGGTCATCAGCGCCAAAGAGATCGCCGCCAGCGGCAAGGCCAGCATCGCCGACGTGATCCGTTCCATCTCCGCCAACAGCGGCAACAGCTACAACGAGCAGTACACCGGCAGCTTCTCGGCCGGCACGGCGGGCCTGTCGCTGCGCGGCATCGGCCAGAAGAACACGCTGATCCTGGTGAACGGCAAGCGCGTCAGCCCTTACGCCACCGCGCAGGATCTGCAGGAAGTGTTCGTGGACCTGAACAGCCTGCCGATGGCGGCGGTGCAGCGCATCGAGGTGCTGAAGGACGGTGCCTCGTCCGTGTACGGCTCGGACGCGGTGGCCGGCGTGGTCAACATCATCCTGTACAAGGAATTCAAGGGCACGGAGCTGAGCGCGCAGTACGGCAGCTCCACCGAGGGCACCGGCCAGTCGGAAAAGAGCGCGGCGCTGCAGGCCGGCTTCGGCAGCCTGGCGAAGGACGGCTACAGCGTGGTGTTCTCGCTGGACGCGCAGCAGCGCGACAAGCTGCAGCAGGACCAGGTGGCGTGGATGGCCGGCAGCGACTTTCGCGGCAACGCCAACGGTTCGCTGGCCTGGGTGCCGGCCAACTACCTGAACAACGATCCAACCCGCCTGCTGGGCGGCCTGCAAGGCCCGCTGCAGCTGCAGCCGTACGGCGCCATCACGCCGGGCAAGAGCGGATCGGTGCAGGCGTATAACAACGCGCAGTTCAAGACGCTCATCCCCGGCATCAGCCGCATCCACTCTTCGCTGCGCGGTACGCTCAAGCTGAACGACGACACCGAAGCCTACGCCGACCTGCTGTACGGCCACTCGCGCGCCGACCAGACCTTCGGCGCCCCGCTGACGGTGGGCAGCGGCCTGCGCGCCTGGAACAACGCCAGGCAGCAGCTGGACAACATCAACGTGGCGCTGCCGGTGGGGCATCCGAACAATCCGGGCGCCACGCCGCTGCCGTTCACCGCCACCCTGTTCGACCTGGGCGCGCGCACCAAGCGCGACAGCGTGGACTTCTTCCGCGCGCTGGCCGGCGTGAAAGGCACGCTGGCGGGCTGGGACTACGACGCCTCCGTGGGCCGCTCCGGCAGCGAGCTGGAAGAAACCGTGAACAACTTCGTCAACCGCTACGAATTCGAAAAGGTGCTGGCCGAGGGCAGCTACAATTTCGCCGACCAGTCGAAGAACAGCGAGGCGGTGCGCGACCGCCTGCGCCTGTCCACCTTGCGCCCGGCCGAATCGACCCTGACCACGGTGGACTTCAACGCCTCGAAGGAACTGGCCGGTCTGCCGGCCGGCCCGCTGGGCTTCGCCTTCGGCGCGCAGTGGCGCCGCGAAGAGATGGATTCGCAGACCTCCACCGCCGTGTTGAGCGGCACCGAGCTGCGCCCGGCCATCAACATCATCCAAGGCAAGCGCGACGTGGCTGCGCTGTTCGCCGAGTTCAACGTGCCGGTCATCAAAGACCTGAACCTGAACCTGGCCGGCCGCGCCGACCGTTACAGCGACTTCGGCTCGGCCTTCTCGCCGAAGGCCAGCGTGCGTTACCAGGCGGCCCAGTGGCTGCTGTTGCGCGGCACCGTGTCGCGCGGCTTCCGCGCGCCGTCGCTGCCGGAGATCACCAACTCCACCTCGGTCAGCTACGGCAGCGTGATCGACCCGCGCGATCCCATCACGCCGACCCAGGCGCGCGGCGTGACCAACCTCACCATCGCCAATGCCGACCTGCGTCCGGAACGCTCGGGCAACCTGAACCTGGGCTTCGTGGTCGCGCCGAACGCGGACAGCAGCGTGGGCGTGGATTACTACCGCATCCGCACCAAGGGCGTGATCGACACCGAGAGCGCGGACAACATCATCGCCAACGAAAAGACCGCGCCGGAAAAGGTGGTGCGCGACGCGCAGGGCCGCATCCAGACCCTGTACCGCCAGTACGCCAACCAGGGCGACCGCCTGGTGTCGGGCATCGACATCGACCTGCGCCACCGCATCGGCCTGCGGCAGTGGGGCAAGCTGGCGCTGAACGCGCAGCTGAGCCATGTGTTCAAGTTTGAAGCGCCGCTGGCGCTGGGCGAGCCGCTCACCAACGGCGCCGGCAACAACCACTTCGGCTCCATTCCGAAATGGCGCGGCGTCACCAGCGCCACCTGGGACATCGGCACCTGGGCCAGCACGCTGACCTGGAACTACGTGGACGGCTACGACCAGACCACGCGTGAAAACGAGCGCGTGAAGCCGGTCGGCACGCTGGACGCGAATGTGGCCTGGAAGGCGACGCCGGCGGCAACGGTGAGCTTCATCGTGCAGAACCTGGGCGACAAGCGCCCGTCGTGGGATTCGTCGACCGCGTTCTTCGACTTCACCCAGGCCGACCCGCGCGGCCGCACCGCAGCAGTGAAGGTGAACTACAAGTTCTGATCCTGGTTGTGATCCTGGCCCTGGCCCTGGCCCTGCCGGAAAGCGCTGGGCGTAACGCCCATGCGCTCGCGGAAGGCGGTGGCGAAGTTGCCGGCGTTGTTGAATCCGATCAGCAGCGCGATGTCCTGGACATCGATTTCCGTTTCGCGCAGCAGCTGCACGCCGCGCGCGATGCGTTCTTCGCGGATGAAGGCGAACACCGTCATGCCGGTCTGCTCGCGGAACAGCTGGGACAGCTTTTCCCGGTAGGTGCCCACGCTGCGCGCGATCTCCGTAAGGCTGGGCAAGGCCGCCAGGTTGTCCGAAATGAGACGCTTGGCGGCGTTGACGATCACCGCGTCCGGGTTGGGCGGCGGCGGCGGCAGCTGGGCGGCGGCTTCCGGTTCGGGCGCGCCGTCGCCGCGCGTGCGCCGCATCAGGTTCAGGTGCACGTGGATGCGCGCCGCCAGTTCGCCCGGCGTGAAGGGCTTGGACACGTAATCGACGCCGCCGATCGACAGGCCCATGATGCGGTCTTCGGCCGCGTCGGCGCCGCTGAGGAAAATCACGGGGATGTCGTAGGTGGCCGGATTGGCCTTGAGCAGGCGGCAGCAGGTGTAGCCGTCCATATTGGGCATGCGCACGTCCAGCAGGATCAGGTCCGGCTGGTTGGCCAGCGCCAGTTGATAGCCCTGCAGGCCGTTGAACGCCACCGAGACGCGGTAGGGTAGTTCGCTCAGCAGGTCGACCAGCATGCGCTGCTCGAACGCGGAATCGTCCACGATCAGGATGCTTCGTACGTTGGCGTCGCTGGTTAAATACATGGTCGGCTTGATGAAGTTGGTGCTACCGCTGTTGCGTATTATGCCTATCTTTTAAATTTTTTTAATAGATTTCTCCGCTCGCAAAACATCTGTCGCGTCTAGCAAAAGCGTAGTTTCTCAGGATCGACAATAATTGAATCGGGTGTTGAGCCGATGCAATCAAATTTCGGTTCATAAACTTAGTTGTTATAAGTTCACTGTTGTATATGGAAAAAGAAGGTGCATGCAGCACCCAAGATGCAAGTTAGCGAAGGTTCCTGCTGGCCAGTTGGCTGTGGGATACGACTTTTTAATCTTGATCGAAGGAGTTGCAAATGAAACACACTGACTTTGGACGTATGCCATGCCCTATCGCGCGCAGCCTGGGCAAAGTGGGCGAATGGTGGAGCATCCTCATCCTGCGCGATGCATTCTATGGCCTGACCCGTTTCGACGAGTTTGAAAAAAGCCTGAAAATCGCCCCCAACATGCTGACCCGCCGCCTGGCAGGCCTGGTTGAAGGCGGCCTGATGGAGCGCCGCCAGTACAGCGCGCGTCCGCCGCGCTACGAATACGTGCTGACCAAGGCCGGCCGCGATTTCAAACCTGTGCTGCTGGCCTTCGTGGCCTGGGGCAATGACCACCTGGCACCGGAAGGCGCCAGCCTGCTGGTGGTGAGCCGCGAAACCGGCAAGCCCGCCGACCAGGTGCTGGTCGATGCGCGCACCGGCCTGGCCATCAACGACGAGGACTACATGTTCGCGCCGGGCCCTGCCGCCAACGAGTTGATGCGCATGCGCCTCGACGACATGGGCCGGCGCGGCGTGCAGTAACCCTCCTGTATCACCGTAGTTCAAGGCTGCAGCTGTTCGTAGACCGCGTTGGCGATCTGCGACAGCTCGGCTTTCCCCAGCGCGCCCGAGAGCGCGTATCCGTAGCTGCCATCTATCCAGTAAAACACGCTGAGCCCGCCATCCCTGGCGTAGCGGAAGCCGGTATCGCGGTTGCCCGCCTGGCCGGAGGAGACGTACAGCGTCAGCCGCTGGCCGCTGGCGTCGGTGTACATGAATTGCGCCACCGGGCCATTGTCGCCCGGCAGTAATCTGCCGCCCACCAGTTCGTAGCCCAGCGGCGCCAGCCGCGGCGGGTGCAGCGGCGTGCCCAGGCGTTTCGACAGCCAGGCCACCAGGTGTTCCTGCTGGTCCGCGCCCACTTCCACCGGATGCCGCACTTCGGGCGCGTACACGCGGTGCGCCAGCGCGGCGCGGTGCGCCAGGCTGGCCGGCGTGCCGCCCGAGGGCGCGCCGGTCCCGGGGCCGCGCTGCCGCGCGCCGTCCGCCGCCAGGTTGCCGGCAGCGCCGTCGCCGGCCTGGCTGCCGAAGTTGCCGTGCGCCACCCAGCCGAGTGCCGCGCTCGACAGCATCAGCGCCACGCCGGCGGCGTAGCGCCGCAGCGGCCAGCCGTAGCGCTGCCAGCCGCGCGGACGCAGCATGCCGCGCGGAATGGCTTCGTCCATCACCGGGCTATACAGCGAACGCAGCGCCACGTTCTGCTGGCGGTAGGCGCGCAGCCGCGCCGCTTCCTGCGGGTGGTGTTCCAGGTAGCGGTCGATGTCGGCGCGGCGCTCCTGGGCCAGGCGGCCGTCGACCCAGGCCTGCAGCTCGGCTTCGGTGACGGGATTCATGGCGCGTCCTTCATTTCACGACCTTCAGCGTGGAGACCGGCGCCTGGCCCAGCATCAGCAGGCGCAGCCGTTCGCGCGCGCGCGACAGGCGCGACATTACGGTGCCGGGCGGAATGTTCAGGACAGCGGCCACTTCCTCGTAGCTTAGGTCTTCCAGCGCCACCAGCAGCAGCACTTCGCGCTGTTCGGCCGGCAGCAGCTGCAGCGCGGCCTGCATGTCGCGGATTTCCAGGCGGTCGCCGGCGGCCGGCGCGCTGAGCGAGCCTTGCAGTTCCTCGCTCAGCGCCACCGTGGGCAGGCTGGGCTGGCGCTGCCGGTCCACGTGCAGGTTGTGCATGATGCCGAACAGCCAGGCCCGCATGTCGCCGCCGCGCCGCCACGACGGCAGCTTGCGCCAGCCGCGCTCCATGGTGTCCTGCACCAGGTCGTCGGCGCCGGCGCGGTCGCCCAGCAGCGCCCGCGCGTAGCGGCGCAGGCGCGGGATGCAGGCCGTGAGGCTGGCGCTGTCGTCTTGCATGATGGCTGCGTGCGGGGCGGCGTGGCGGCTTAGTCTTTCACCACGTGCCACACGTCCTTGAAGTTGTCGCCGCTGCGGTCGCCGGCCTTGGCGTCCTTGACGAAGGTGTACAGCGGTTTGCCCTTGTAGGCCAGCTGCTTGCTGCCGTCGTCGCGCGTCACCACCGAGTACGGCGCCGCCACTTTCTCCGGCGCGGGCACCGCCGGCCAGTTCTGGATGCACGGCCCGCTGCAGGCGCTCTTGCCGCTGCCGGCCACGTCCTTGTCGAAGGTGTAGACGGTCATGCCGGTGGCGGTGACAAGCACGCCGCCGTCTTTTTTCAGGTCCTGCGCGTGGGCGGCCGCGCCTGCGAGCAGCAGGGCGGCGATGGCGATCATGGTCTTCATGGATGTCTCCTGTTGGGGTGAATGGGTGCAACAATTGCGTATACGTAAGCTGCGGCCCCTTTATTCCATCACGCGTAGAATTTTTCTCCACACCCTCAAGGATAGGAGATCCCCATGAACAAGGCAAAACTGGCATTGATAACGGCTGCACTGCTGGGCGCGCTGTCGGCGCAGGCGCAGAATCTGGCCAAGTCGGACCAGCAAATGCTGGAGCAGCTGGCGCAAGGCAATATGGCGGAAATCGAAGCGGGCAAGATCGCCTTGCAGAAGTCGCAGAACAGCGAGGTGAAGGCCTTCGCGCAGAAGATGATCGACGACCACACCAAGGGGCTGCAGGAAGTGCAGAGCGTGGCCCAGAGCAAGGGCGTGACCCTGCCGGCCGAACCGGACGCCAAGCACAAGGCCATGGCCAACAAGCTCAACAACCTGTCCGGCGACGCGTTCGACCGCAGCTACCTGGCCCAGGCCGGCGTGGCCGACCATAAGAAAACCCATGCCCTGGTGCAGAAAGTGCAGTCCAACGCCAAGGATCCCGACGTCAAGGCGCTGGCCGCCAAGCTGGAACCGACCGTGGCGCAGCACCTGACCCACGTGACGCAGCTGAACGCCAGCCTCAAGGGCGGCACCGCCAGCGGCGCCAGCGGCAGCGAGGGCGCCACCGGCAGCGGCACCGAAGCCAAGCCGGACAGTGGCGCCAAGCGGCCGCGCGCCGTGCCGGACAAGGCCAGCGGCAACACCGACAATCCGGAGAACAAGCAGAATCCGACCACCCAGCCGCCCGCGCCGATCAAATAGCGCAGGCTAAACAAGGCGGGTTGCACAAGGCGGGTTGAACAAGGCGGGCTGCCACGCGGCAGGCATGGGTACAATGGGTGCCCATGCTCGCCATTCTTTCCGTCACTTTTCCTTTCTTTGCACTGGTGCTGTGCGGCTACGTGGCCGTGCGGCGCGGCATGCTGCCGCAGCTGGCCATTCCCGGCCTGAACAGCTTCGTGCTGTATTTCGCGCTGCCGTGCATGCTGTACCGCTTCGGCTCGGCCACGCCGATTTCCCAGCTGCTGGATGCGGGCGTGTTCAGCGTCTACCTGCTGTGCGCGCTGGCCATGGTGGGCCTCGCCATGGCGGCCACGCTGCGCCGCAGCGGCTGGAACGACGCCGCCTTCGGCGCGCTGGTGACGGCGTTTCCGAACACCGGCTTCATGGGGGTGCCGCTGCTGCTCGCGCTGGTGGGGCCGCGTTCGTCGGGGCCGGCCATCGTCGCCATCGTGGTGGACATGATCGTCACCAGCTCGCTGTGCATTGCGCTGTCGCGCATGGGCAGCGGCGCCGGGCGGGAGGCGCTGGGGCGGGCGCTGCGCGGCATGCTGGGCAATCCCATGCCCTGGGCCATCGCGCTGGGCGGGCTCAGTTCGGCGGCCGGGCTGGACTTGCCCAGGCCGGCCATGCAGACCGTGGGCCTGCTGGCGGACGCGGCCTCGCCGGTGGCGCTGTTTACCATCGGCGCGGTGCTGGCGCGCTCGCAGATGAATGCCGGCGCGGGCCCGGAAGCGGCCGGTTCGCGCGACTACATCGCGCTGGCGCTGATGAAGCTGCTGCTCCATCCGCTGCTGGTGGCCGGCGCCGGCCATGCCGCCATCGCGCTCGGCGTGCCGCTCGACCCGGCCGCGCTGACCGTCATCGTGCTGGTGGCCTGCCTGCCCAGTGCCAGCAACGTGGCGCTGCTGTCCGAGCGCTTCGGCGCCAACACGGGGCGCATCGCGCGCATTATCCTGGTTTCGACCAGCTTGTCTTTTTTCACATTTTCGGCGGCCGTCGCTGTGCTGCACTGAACTGTGGAATAATGCGGCATCGCGCATAGTGCGTTGCGGCAATATGGTAGAGAAGGACACGATGTAGTGGACATGTTTGCGCTCGATGAAGAGCTGGCGCGCTGGGACGCGGAATTGCCTTCCTTGCAAGGGGATCTGCGCCTGCTGTGCCTGGCCGAACTGGCTTGGCACTTGCGCCAGCGCGACGTCGCGCGGGCCCGGCAACTGGTGGCCGAGGCCACTGCGCTGCTGCCGCCGCTGGACGCCGGCCGGGACGCCGCGCCGGCGGCGCCGCTTTTGGCGCCGCTTTTGCCACGGTTCCAGCTGATCGAAGCCGAAGCCCGCTGGCTGCACGGCGAGCTGGACGCAGGCCAGGCCCTGGCCGGGCAAGCGCTGCACGCCTTCGAGCGGCTGGGCGACATGCTGGGCTGCGCCGACGCGCACTGGCTGCTGGCCTGGATCGCCACCGACCGCGGCGACTCCGCCGCCAGCGACGCCGAACTGGCCATCGCGTCGGCCGAGGCGCGCGCCGGCGGCGACCTGGTGCGGGCCGACATCATCGACGCCGCCGCCGCCATCTTCAGCGTATTCCACAGCCTGCAGGAAGCCAACCAGCGCTGGGGCCAGCGCTTCCCGGCCGACGCCGCGCTCGACCCCGGCGTGCACCCGGCGGCGTCCGGCTGGATCAGCGACTACGACGGCATTTCCGCCTTCCAGGCGGCCGACTTCGGGCGCGCCGTCAGCCGCCTGATGGTGGCCTTCGAAGCGGCCATCGCCACCGGCCAGGTGCGCCGCGCCACCATCATCGCCACCAATATCGGCAACGGCTTCACCAGCCTGAATGCGCACGACGCCGCGCTGGAATGGATGCAGCGCGGCCTGGCGCTGGCGCGCCCCACCGGCTGGCCGATGAGCATCGGCTCGTGCCTGATGCAGACCGCGGAAACCCTGCGCCAGCTGGGCCAGCGCGAAGCGGCGCAGGAACTGCTGCGGGAAGCCATCCAGCTGCTCGAACCCCTGTCCGGCTCGCGCGCTTACGCCGTGTCGCTCGAATACCAGGGCGACCTGGCGCTGGACCTGGGCGACGCGCCGGGCGCGCTGCGCAGCTTCACCTTGCTGGAACAGCGCGGCGATTCGCTGGGCCAGAGCGACTTCAAGAGCGGCGCCCGGCGCGGCCAGGCGCACGCGCTGTCGCAGCTGGACCAGCCGCAGGACGCGCTGTCGGTGGCCCTGTCGGCGCTGTCGCTGGCCAGCGAGCACCGCGACGTGTACAACCAGATCGCCGCGCTGCGCGTGCTGGCGCAGATCCACGCCCGCCACCCGCTGCCGCAGCCGCTGGGCATGGCGGCGCCGAACGCCGTGCTGCACTACCTGCAGCTGGCCATGAATCTGGCCGCCACCATCGCCGGCTACGCGGTGCCGGCTGCGCTGCTGGACGCCGCCGCGCGCGAATACGCCGCCACCGGCGACCACGCGCGCGCCTACGAGATCGCGGTGCAGGCCAACGCCGCGCGCGACCGCACGCACAGCCAGGAAGCCACCAACCGCGCCATCGCCATGCAGGTGCAGCACCAGACCGAGCGTGCGCAGACCGAGGGCGAGCACCACCGCCAGCTGGCGGCGGCCGAGGCGCAGCGCGCCGAGGTGCTGCAGCGGACCAACGCCACGCTGGCCCACCTGAGCGCCATCGGCCAGGAGATCACTGCGCACCTGGACGCGGCCGCCGTGTTCCGCGCGCTGGACCGCCACGTGCACGGCCTGCTGGACGCCACCCACTTCTCCATCTTCATGCTGGAGCCGGACGGCGAACACCTGAGCTGCGCCTTCGGCATCGAGGCGGGGCGGGAGCTGCCGGCCTCGCGCTTCGCGCTGTCCGACCCGAACGCCAATTCGGTGCGCAGCGTGCGCGAGCGGCGCGAGATCCTGATCGAGATCGACGAAGACGGCGCCACGCCGAACCTGATCCCCGGCACCTTGCCGACACTGAGCCTGCTGTTCGCGCCGCTGGCGGTGGGCGAGCGCGTGCTGGGCGTGATGACGGTGCAGTCGCTGCGCGCGCAGGCCTACGGCGAACGCGAACGGCTGATCTTCCGCACCTTGTGCGCTTACGGCGCCATCGCGCTCGACAACGCCAGCGCCTATCGGCAGGTGGCCGCCACCCAGGCGCAGCTGCTGGAAAAGAACGTGGAACTGGAGCGGGCCTACAAGGCGCTGGAGGAAGTGAGCCTGACCGACCAACTGACCGGCCTGCGCAACCGCCGCTTCTTCCTGCAGCACGTGGATGCCGACGTGGCCATGACGCTGCGCCAGTACGACTGCCCGGATGGCCAGGAGAGTGAACGCCCGGTCTGCATGGACAAGGACCTGGTGTTCTTCATGGTGGACCTGGACCATTTCAAGGAAGTGAACGACCGCTACGGCCACGCGGCCGGCGACGCGGTGCTGGTGCAGATGCAGGAGCGCCTGCGCGAAGTGTTCCGCGAATCGGACTATCTGATACGCTGGGGCGGCGAAGAATTCCTGGTGCTGGCGCGCGCCACGGACAGGGAGGAAGCCAAGGTGGTGGCCGAGCGTATCCGCAGCGCGGTGGCGCTGCGCGAGTTCCGCCTGCCGGACGGCAGCCCGCTGCACAAGACCTGCTCGATAGGCTACGCCTGCTTCCCTTTCCTGCCGTCGCAGCCGCGTTTGCTCACCTGGTCGCAAGTGGTGGAGCTGGCGGACATGGGGCTGTACATCGCCAAGCACTCCGGGCGCGACGCCTGGGCCGCGCTGTACAGCACCCCGGCCACGCAGCCGGAGGATCTGTTCGCGCGCATGATGAAGCAGCTGGAGCAGACCGTGGCCAGCGGCCAGGTGAAGGTGGTCACCAACCTGGTGAACCCGCCCAACCTGGGCGGCGAACGGCGCCGCGTCGGGCTGTCCAGCGACCTGGCGTAAGCCGCCCTTACACCGGGTCTTCGATGGTGATCTCGGCGCGCAGCGAATTGGCGATGTAGCACTTGTCGTGCGCCTCGTGGTGGATGGCGTCCAGCTGGTCCTGGTCCGGCCAGTCGGTGCCGGCGAACACGATGGCGGGGCGCAGCGTGATGCTGGTCATGGCCATGCGGCCGCGCTCGTCCTTCTCCAGCAAACCCACCGCATGGTCGGTGTAACTCTCCACCACGTGCCCGCGCCGGGCGGCGACGGACAGGAAGAACAGCATATGGCAGCTGGACGCGGCGGCGATCAGCGCTTCCTCGGGGTCCACATTGTCCGCGTTCGACATCGGCAGCGGCACCGACAGCGGCGACGACGACGCGGGCACCCGCAAGCCGCCGTCGAAGATCCATTCATGGGCGCGGCTGTAGCGCTGGTCGAGGAAATTCTGCCCATTGCGCTGCCACTCCAGTTTCGCTTCGAATTGCATGCCTGCTCCCTGTGGTTCGCCAAGCCCCTATCTTAATGTAAACTGCGCCCATGAACCTACACCGCTGCAGCTGGGCCAATCCCGCCAATCCCACATACATCGCCTACCACGACGAAGAGTGGGGCCTGCCTTGCCACGACGAGCTGCGCCTGTTCGAGATGCTCAATCTCGAAGGCGCGCAGGCCGGGCTGAGCTGGGAAACCATCCTGAACAAGCGCGAAAGCTACCGCGCCGCCTTCGACAACTGGGACGCGCGCAAGATCGCCGCGTACGGCCCGGAAAAAGTGGCCGAGCTGCTGGCCAATCCCGGCATCGTGCGCAACAAGCTCAAGGTGGCGGCGGCCATCACCAACGCGCAGGCTTACCTGCGGCTGGTGGACGAAGGCGGCAGCCTGGACCGCTTCCTGTGGGCTTATGTCGGCGGCAAGCCTATCGTCAACAACGTGAAGCAGCAGGGCGACCGGCCGGCCAGGACCGAGCTGTCCGACCGCATTTCGAAGGATCTCGCCAAGCGCGGCTTCAAGTTCGTCGGCTCGACGATTGTCTACGCCTACATGCAGGGAATCGGCATGGTCAATGACCACGACCACGCCTGCTTCCGCCACGCAGCGTGCAGCAAGCCGTGACAGCGCCGTCCCGCCAGCGCCGCGTCGTGCTCGCCACCGGCTTCGGCAAGGGCGAACATTTCCTCGCCACGCTGCAGGCATGGCGCAGCGCCGCTGCCGCCGCTGCCGCCGCCGGCCGCATCCCCGCGCTGCACTACATCGCGCTGCTGCCGGCGCTGCCCGGCGCGCAGGACGTCGCGCCCGGGCTGCGGAACGGGTGGCCGGTCAACGTTCCCGGCTTCCACCGCCTGGAGCTGGATGACGGCCGCGTGACGCTGGATCTGCTGGCCGGCCCCGTCGAAGCCACGCTGCCGCAGATCGAGGCCCGCGTCGACGCCTTCCATTTGCCGGCCCCCATCGAGCCCATGCGCGCCCTCGCCAAGCTCGCGCTGCCCGGCGCCACCCTCGAGCTGCACGGCGCCGATGAAGCGGCCTTGAAGGCGCTGCGCTCGGCCGGCTTCGAGTGGCAGCCTGCCGGTGGCCAGGTTCCCGTGCAGGCAGTCTTCACCAGCCGGAAGCCGCAGCCGCCGCGCGCGCCGGAACCGCTGCGGCGGGCGGTGGTGATCGGCGCCGGCATGGCGGGCGCGGCGGCGTGCGAGCGCCTGGCTGCGCGCGGCTGGGACGTGACGCTGGTCGAACGGCACGGGCAGCCGGCGCAGGAGGCGTCCGGCAACCGCTCCGGCATCTTCGTGCCGCTGCTGTCCAAGGACGACAATATCCCCACGCGCCTGAGCCGCGCCGCCTACCTGTACGCCATGCGCCACTGGCAGCGCCTCGGCGGGCTGGACGCCGCCGAGGCGCTGCCTGCCGACGCTGGCGTCGCCGACGGCGTGCCCCGGCCCATCACCGGCGCGCAATGCGGCGTGCTGCAACTGGCGCGCGACGCGGAGCATGCGCTGCTGCAGAAGGAAGTGGCGGCGCAGTGGAACTACCCGCCCGAATACCTGCGCTGGGTGGACGCGGCGCAGGCCGGCGCCTTGCTGGGCGCGCCCACGCCGGACGGCGGCTGGCTGTTCAGCCAGGGCGGCTGGGCCAATCCCGCGTCCATCTGCCGCGCCATGCTGGACGCTTGCGGCGCCCGCCTGACCCGCGTGTTCCATGCCGAAGCCCTGCAACTGGAACGCAGCGGCGAACAATGGCAGGTGCGCGACCGGGACGGCGCCCTGCTGGCCGAAGCGCCGCACGTCATCCTGGCCAATGGCGCCGGCGCCCTGGCCATCGCGCAGACGGCGGAGCTGCCGCTGTACACCATGCGCGGCCAGGTCACCCATTTGCAGGAACAGCATTTCCCCCATCTGCCCCTGGTGGTGTGCCGCGAAGCCTACCTGACGCCGCCGGTGCACGGCATCGTCAGCATCGGCGCCACCTACGACAGCGATACGGAGCGCGCCTTGCGCGACGCTAGCCAGCAGGAGAATCTGTCTCGCGCACGCGACATCCTGCCCGGCGTGCTGCCGCAGGACCTGCTGCACGATCTGCCGCTGGCGGGCCGGGTCGGCTTCCGCTGCATGGCGCCGGACCGCCTGCCGCTGGTGGGCCCGCTGCCGGACTATGGCGCCGGCCTGCGCATGGAACGCCTGCGCGACGTGCCCCGCCACGCCGGGCTGTATGGCTTGCTCGGTTATGCCTCGCGCGGCCTGATCTGGGCGCCGCTGGCGGCCGAGTTGCTGGCCGCGCAACTCGAGCACGAACCGCTGCCCCTGGAGGCCGCCCTGGCCGCCGCCCTTGATCCTGCCCGTTTTCTGCTGAAATCCCGCCGTGGCGGGCAGGTATAATCGCAATTCAGAAATAATTGCCCGTGGAGGCCTCATCTATGGAAGATCAAGCGGGCTCGCCCGAGCTGTTCCTGTTCCTGGCTTCAACCGCCCATGACATGAAAAATTCGATCAGCGTCCTCAGCGGCACGCTGGAGAATCTGCTGGGCAACGCCGACGAGAACGAGGTGAACCATCCCGCTTATCCCAGCCTGGCCCAGATGCTGTACCAGACCAAGCGCCTGAACGACAACCTGATGCAGCTGCTGGCGCTGTACAAGGAAGTGGGCAAGCCGTCCTACCCGTTCGATCCGCGCCCGCAGCAGGTGGCCGAGCTGGTGCAGCAGGTGAGCTCGCAGGCCAAGGTGCTGCTGGCGTCCCGCCACATCACGCTGCAGACGGAATTTCCTGCCGACCTGATCTGGACCCTCGACGAGGACCTGGTGATCGGCATGCTGGTGCACGCCGTCAACAACGCGGTGCGCTACACCGGCGACACCATCCGCATCGCCGTCGCCGAGCGCGACGGCTACCTGGAACTGCGCGTGGAGGACAATGGCGCCGGCTTCCCGCAGGCGCTGATCGACGCCGGCGCGTCCGCCATGAGCGGCAACACCATCGGCGTGAACTTCCTCACCAACAGCAGCGGCCTGGGCCTGTACTTCGCCTGCGAAGTGGCCAAGATGCACAAGCACCGCCAGCGCGGCGGCAGCGTGCTGCTGGAAAATGGCGGCGCTCTGGGCGGCGGCTGCTTCGTGCTGCGTTTGCCGTGAGCGGAGGCCAGATGTCATTCCCCACCGTCGCCCCCATCATGCCGGACAACGTCACGGCCGCCATCGCCGCCATCGACTGGACCGCCAAGCAATACCTGATCGTCGACGATTTCGTCGGCATCCGCCAGCTGCTGCGCGAATCGCTGCGCAACCTGGGCGCCAAGCATATCGACCAGGCCGCCAGCGGCGGCGAGGCCATGATCATGCTGGCCAAGACCCATTACGACGTGGTGCTGTGCGACTTCAACCTGGGCGAGGGCAAGAACGGCCAGCAGGTGCTGGAGGAGGTGCGCATCCGCAACCTGATGACGCCGTCCAGCGTGTGGCTGATGGTGTCGGCCGAGAAGAGCGTGGAGTCGGTCATGGGCGCCGCCGAGCACCAGCCGGACGCCTACATCATCAAGCCCATTACCGAGGGCGTGCTGCTGACGCGCCTGAACCGCGTGTGGCAGAAGAAGCAGATCTTCCGCGAGATCGACCAGGCCTTCGTGGAAAAGGATTACCTGCGCGCCGCGCGCCTGTGCGACGAGCAGATTGCGCACAACAAGCTGCACGAGATCGACCTGCTGCGCATGAAGGCCACGCTGCTGCTGAAAGCGGGCGAGCCGGAGAAGGCGCGCGCGGTCTACGAGCTGGTGCTGGAAGACCGCGACTACAACTGGGCCCGCACCGGCCTGGCCAAGATCCGCATGGGCAACGGCGACCACGAAGCGGCGCGCCAGATGTTCCAGGGCGTGATCGCCGACAACCGTTTCTATATCGACGCCTACGACCAGCTGGCCACGGCGTTCCAGCTGATGGGCAAGCTGGAGGAATCGTGCGACGTGCTGGAGAAGGCGGCCAAGCTGTCGCCCAACTCGGTGCCGCGCCAGCGCAACCTGGGCAACGCGGCGCTCAAGCTGGGCAATATCGCGCTGGCCGAACGCGCCTTCCGCAAGTGCATCGCGATCGGCGAGTATTCGGTGCTGAAGACGGTGGACGCCTACTTCGGCCTGGCGCGCGTGTGCGGCCAGAAGAACGACCCCAAGGAGGCGCTGCAGGTGCTGGCCACCGCGCAGCGCGAGTTCACCGGCGACCAGGTGCAGCTGCGCGCCAAGATCACCGAGGGCCTGGTGTACCACGAGAGCGGCGACTACCGCCGCGCGCGCAAGTCCGGCGACGAGCTGGAGGCCATGCTGGACGAGGACCCGGAGCGGCCGGACACCGACACCTGCATCGAGATGGCGACGCTGCTGTTCGCCGTCGGCGTCAAGGACGCGCCGGCCGAGCTGCTGTGCTACGTGATCCGCAACAACCATGACAACACGCTGCTGCTGGAGGAAGTGCAGAAGATATTCGACAAGGCGCGCATGAGCGAGGAGGGCGCGGCGCTGATCCAGGCTGCCCGCAAGGAAGCGGCCGACACCATGAACAAGGGCGTGCTGCTGTGGAAAACCGGCAAGCTGGGCGATGCGGTGGCGTGGATGCGCTCGGCGCGCCAGGCGCTGCCGAACAATATGCGTATCCTGTTCAACTCGGCGCAGATACTGATCTCGCACATGCAGCAGAACGGCTTCAGCCAGCAGCTGATGGACGAGGCCAATGGCGTGCTGATGCACGTGGACCGCGTGGCGCCGGGGCAGCAGCGCTTCGCCCAGCTGATCGAGCAGCTGGCCTTGCTGATGCCGAGCCGCCAGGCGGCGCAGGGGCCCGAACCGGAAGCGGAAAGCGAGGAAGAAGACAGCGACAAGGAAGAGCAGGACTTAGATGGGCAGGACAGGTAGCTGTGGCTTGTAAGCAACCGATTACAAGCAGCGGCAACTTGTTTCCTGGCAGTTCAATGATTACACTAAAAACACAACGAGGAGAGAACCTATGCGCGACATCGCCAAAGAGGTCTACGAAAAAATGAAAATCGGCGCCGCCGCCTGGATACGTCCGGTGGCGGTCAAGGGCGACACGCTGGAAACCTTCCAGTCCGCGCATGACGGCGCCAAGGCGCTGGCCGAGGAAGGCTTGATCAAGATTGTAAAAATACAACGCGACGATGGCGGCCTGATCGACGCGATCCGCATCCAGCGGCTGGCATAGTTGGCAGAATAATTTTATGATTTGACAACGTAGTTCGTTCTTGCAACACTGGCTGCGCTGCCGTCATCGGGACGGCGGCCCACCTGAACAGGAGCGAACATGCGTCGTATCAAAACTGCCGCGCGACTCACCGTGCTGGCCTTGCTGCTGCAAACCCTTCCCGGCGCCATGGCCGCTAGCGCCAAGCCCGCCAAGCCTCCCAAGCAGTACACCATCGAGCAGTTCATGGCGACCACGTCCATTTCGGGCGCGTCGTTCAGCGGCGACGAGAAGAACATCCTGTTCACCAGCAACGAGAGCGGCATACCCAACGCCTACACCCAGCCGGTGGGCGGCGGCAAGCCGGTGGCGCTGACCAAGTCGACCACCGACAGCACCTACGCGGTGGGCTATTTCCGCAGCGACGACCGCATCCTGTTCACGCGCGACAAGGGCGGCAACGAGCAGAACCACCTGTATGTGCGCGAACTGGACGGCAGCGAGAAGGACCTGACCCCGGGCGAGAAGCTGAAAGCCATCTTCGGCGGCTGGTCGGTGGACGGCAAGGCCTTCTACGCCCTCACCAACGAGCGCGATCCCAAGTTTTTCGACCTGTACCGCTACGACGCGAAGAGCTACGCGCGCACCATGCTGTACCAGAACGAGAACGGCATGACGCCGAGCGAACTGAGCCGCGACGAGCGCTGGATTGCGCTGTCCAAGCCGAACACCACGTCCGACAGCGACATCTACCTGTACGATCTGCAGAAGAAGGAGCTGAAGCACATCACGCCGCACCAGGGCACGGCCAGCTACAACGCCTCCACCTTCGACCCGGCCTCCAAGCGCCTGTTCTTCACCTCCAATGAAGGCGGCGAGTTCAACACGCTGCGCACCTACGACCTGGCCACCGGCGCCATTGCCGTGCACGAGAAAGCGGACTGGGACGTGTTCGGCTCCGGCTATTCGCTGGACGGCCGTTTCCGCACCACCGTGGTGGACCACGACGGCAGCCAGGTGGTGCGCGTGGTGGAAGGCCCGGAAGAAAAGCCGGTGGCGCTGCCCAAGCTGCCGGGCGGCGAGATGCGCGGCGTGACGTTCTCGCCGAGCGGCAAGCTGATGGCCTTCTACCTGAACGGCGACCGTGCGCCGAACAATCTGTTCGTCTACGACTTGAAGACGAAGAAGACCGCGCAGCTGACGCAAAGCCTGAACAAGGAAATCGATCCGGACGACCTGGTGGAAGCGGAAGTGGTGCGCTTCAAGTCCTTCGACGGCATGGTGATTCCTTCCATCTACTACAAGCCGAAGGGCCTGGCGCCCGGCGCGAAAGCCCCGGCGGTGATCTTCGTGCACGGCGGCCCCGGCGGCCAGACGCGGCGCGGCTACAGTGCGCTGATGCAGTACCTGGCCAACCACGGCTACGCGGTGCTGGGCATTAACAACCGGGGCAGCTCGGGCTACGGCAAAACCTTCAACACGGCCGACGACGGCAAGCATGGCCGCGAGCCGCTGTGGGATTGCATCGAGGCCAAGACCTACCTGGCCAGCCTGGGCCATATCGACCCGGACCGCATCGGCATCATGGGCGGCAGCTACGGCGGCTACATGACGCTGGCGGCGCTGGCCTTCCGTCCGGAAGCGTTCAAGGTGGGCATCGATATCTTCGGCGTGAGCAACTGGGTGCGCACGCTGGAATCGATTCCGCCGTATTGGGAATCGCAGCGCAAGGCGCTGTACCAGGAGGTGGGCGATCCGGTGAAGGACAAGGAATTCCTGGTGGCGACCTCGCCGCTGTTCCACGCCAAGGAAATCCGCAGCCCGCTGATGGTTATCCAGGGCAAGAACGATCCGCGCGTGATCAAGCCGGAAAGCGACGAGATCGTGGAGGCGGTGAAGAAGAACAATGTGCCGGTGGAATACGTGGTGTTCGACGATGAAGGGCACGGCTTCAGCAAGAAGAAAAACCAGATCGTGGCCAATGCCAAGATGCTGGAGTTCCTCGACAAGCACCTGAAGCCGGGCGTGGCCGCAACTGCCGGCAAGGTGGGCGCGGCGCAGGCCAAGCCGTAGTTGTTGGCGGCGCTGGCGGGTCAGGCCGGGGCGCAGCCCTGGCCGTGACCCGCCGCGCGCCGCCCGGGCTTACGCCTTGGGCGGCTTGGCGCTGCTGGCGCGCTTGGCAGGCGCCTTGCGGGCTGCGGTGGCGGCGCCGTTCTTGCCGCCATCGCCACCGCCATTCCCATTGGCCTTCCTGGCCGCCGCCGGCTTGTCCTGCCCGGCCGGCAAGTTATCCTTGTCCGCCTTGGCCAGCGGCTTGCTGGCCGCCGCCGCGAACTTGCTGGCCGCTTCCGTCGCGCGCGCCGCCGCGCCGCTGACCACGTCCGTGGTCATGGCCGTGGTCACCGCCTGCTTGAACTGTTCCTGCAGCAAATTCCACCACGCCGCCGCGTTCACCATGGGCGCCGCTGCGGCCGCTGCCGCCTCCGCGTCCGAGATCGGCGCGGCGGCGGCAGATGTAGCAGATGCGGCCGGTGCGGCCGGTGCGGGCTTGGCTGCGGGCGCCTCGGTCGGCGCCGCGGTGGCCGGTGCGGCTTGCGCCGCAGGCTTGAACGGATCGCTGGCCGGCGCCGGTCCCGCCGCGCTTGGCGACAGCGCGTCCGCCGCATGCTGGAAGAATGCCGACGCATAGGGAATCGACTCGAACAGCGACTTCTCCTTGGCCGCGCCCGGCTGCTGCACCGCGTCGGCCAGCGTCTTGCCCATGGACTTCAGCGTGGCGATCGTGTTGCGCTGCACTTCCAGCGCCTGGATACTGCCGCGCACCATGCTCGAGTTCAGGTTCAGCCACGCCTCCACGGCGCGCAGGTCGTTGATCTTCTTGTCCAGTTCATCGACCGACAGCGTCGGCGCAGTGATGCCGGGCACCACGCCCATGCTGCCCCACAGGTTCTTCACGAAATCGAGCGTATCCGTCATCACAGCGGCGCCCGGAATGTTGGGCATTTGAGGCATGGGCATGGCGAGTCTCCTAGTGGGTGGTAGGTTAGCGTAGCAGATTTGACTATGCCTGTCAGCGGACCGGGCTTGACACGCGTTAAACTAGCGCCATGACGATTGTTTCCTTCCTTGCCCGGCGCCGCCGCGTACTCGCCCTGTGCGCGGCCACCGCGGCGCTGCACTTCGTGACGATAGACTGGCTGGGGGGCCGTCTCGGCCCGCAGCAGAGCACCGCCGTCAAGCCGGCGCCGTCCGTCATGCAGGCGCAATTGCGGCTGGCGCTGCCGCGCCGCACCGCGTCCAGCGAACCGCCGCCCGAACTCAAGCCGGTGGACCCTGCTGCAGTTAAGCCGTCCCCCAAGCCTGCCGCCCGCCCGTCCGCGCGCCGCACGCTGCGCCCGGCGCCGCAGCCGCAGCAGTCCGCCGTGGCCGAGCCCGCGGCGGCGGAGTCCGGCGCCTTGAGCGATCCGCTGGCCGGCATCGAACAGGCGCTGGCCGCGCCGCCCGAGCTGGCGCAGCCGGGCGACGCTCCCGCGCAAGCTGCCGTACAATCGCCGCCGGACGCCGTGCCCGTGGCCGCGCCGGGGGCCAGCGACAAGCAGGCCGCCGAGCCGCCGCCGGTGCCGCTGGCCACGCGCCGCTACAAGGTGGACCTGCCGCCGTCGGCCGAGTTCGAGATGGAACTGAAACGCACCGACGCCAACGGCACCAAGTGGAACGGTGTAGCGCACATGTCCTGGCAGACCGACGGCAGCAAGTACAAGGTTGGCATGGAAGCGGGCATCAGCATGCTGGTGACGCGCGTGAACCTGCTGGTGCTGGGCAGCGAAGGCGAGATCGACGACGCCGGCATCGCCCCGCTGAAGTTCACCGAGAAGCGGCGCGGCCGTTCGCAGACGGCCACGCATTTCGTGCGCAACGACGGCCACATCACCTTCTCGGCCAGCGAGCGCAGCTACCCGCTGCTGGCCGGCGCGCAGGACAAGGCCACGGTGCCGTTCCAGCTGGGCGCGATCGGCCGGGCCGACGTGAACCAGTTCGGCAGCGACATCGACATCCTGGTGGGCGACGAGAAGGATGCCAGCATCTACCGCTTCCTGCTGGTGGGGGAGGAGGAGCTGGACACGCAGCTGGGCCGCATCGTCACGTGGCACCTGGCGCGCCCACCCAAGCCGGGTTCCTACTCGGCGCGGCTGGATATCTGGCTGGCGCCGGGCATGAACTGGTTCCCGGTGCAGATCCGTAATACCGAGGCGAATGGCGCGCTGACGACGCAGACCATCACCAAGATCACCCTGAGCGGCAACGCTGGAAAGTAAATATGCGCAACACAGTATTCAGTATCCTCCTGGCCACGGCCGCCGCCGCGGTGCCGCCGCAGGCCGCCGCCGCGTCCCCTAGCGCCGCCGCCGCCGAGCACCCGAGCGCCAAGCGCGCCTTCAGCCTGCCGCCCTCGGCGGACCTGGGCTACACCATCAAGGCGCGCCAGAAGGGCATGTCGATCAGCGGCGACGCGCTGGTGCAATGGCGCCAGGGCGACGGCAAATACAGCATCGCCACCGAAAGCCACGCCGGCATTTTCGGCAAGATCCTGGAAAGCCGCAGCGAAGGCACGGTGGACAGCTACGGCCTGGCGCCGGCCACCTTCCATGAAAAGCGCTTCCGCAAGGAGGCCACCACGGCCACCTTCAAGCGCGATGTCAAAACCATCACCTTCAGCAAGGGCGACGAGAGCTACCCGATCAAGGGGGGCGAGCAGGACCGCACCAGCGCGCCGTGGCAGTTGGCCGCGGTGGCCCGCAGCACGCCGGACAAGTTCACGCCCGGCTCCGAGTGGGCCTTCTTCGTGGCCGGCCGGCGCGACGCCGAGCCGTGGGTGTTCAAAGTGGTGCGCCGCGAGCCGGTGCAGACCGGCATGGGCGAGCTGGAAGCGGTGCACTTCACCAAATCCCCGCCCAAGGGCGACCAGGGCCAGCAGGTGGACCTGTGGCTGGCGCCGTCGCTCGACTGGTATCCGGTGCGCATCCTGTTCGACGACGACGGCGACACCGTGGACCAGCTGCTGGACAAGGTCACCCGCAAGTAGCCGGGGTGTAAGCCCCACGCCACACCGGGTGCCGGACGCATCCGGCGAACTGCTATACTGACGCCCCCCGCGCGCATTGCCTGCGCGGCGTGTACAAAATGGCAACTCGGAGCAGAATGATAGACATAATGGCAAATGCGGCGCTGGCCGCAGACGCAAACCCAAACGACCAAGCGACGCAGGACGCCCTGCAGGCGCACTTCCAGCCGCACGTGGCGGTCGACGAGATCGAGCAGGTGTACCACCTGAAGCGCGCCCAGCCCCTGCTGCAAGTCTTCACGGCCCTGTTCCACGGCGGCTTCGAGGGCGTGGCCGTGCGCCTGCTGGTATTGCGCGAGCTGGCGTCCGACACCGCCTCCTCGACCTTCTCGCGGGCGGACATCAACACGCGCCTGGCCTACCTGCTGCCGGAAAGCCTGGAAACGGTGCTGATGCGCTTGCGCACCAACCAGCTGCTGGCCTGGGACGCGCAGCAGGCGGTGTACCGCGTCACGCCGATGGCGCGCAACGTGCTGTCGGCCATCGACAGCCTGCTGAACCTGAACCAGAACGAAGACGAAGCCGAAATGGGCTTCCTGCTGTCGCAGGTGGCCGGCGCGCAAGCCGTGGGCGGCGTCACCGTGGAGCAGCTGCAGCACCTGCTGGGCCGCCTGGTGGACCTGACCGAGGAATTCCGCGACGCCATCGCCTCCGGTTCCGAATTCCGCCTGCGCGCCTCGCAGGAAAAATGGCACATGGCCTGCGACTGGGTGGAGAAGGGCTCCGAGATCCTGCGCGCCATCACCTCCGACGAGCGGGCCGACGCCGCCACGCACCGCGCGGCGCAAGCCATCGGCCGCGCCCAGAGCGCGCTGCTGAACATGCAGGGCATGTTCTCGCGCGCGCTGAACCAGATTGAACGCCAGCGGGTGCACCTGGGCCAGTCCGGCCTGTCCACCACCGACATCAAGCGCTGGCTGCTGGCCCATGAAGACCTGGCCCAGCTGGCCGAAGATGCGATCGACCAGCCCGTGGTGCCGCTGTTTATTACCCCTGCCGAGATGATCGACGTGGCTGAAACCGAATTACTGTCCGACCGCGCCGGCAACACGGCGCCGGGCGGCCTGCCGAGCGGGCAGGACGCGCCCACCACCGTCAACGACGCCCCCGCCATGCAGCGCGAGCTGGATGACTGGCTGGCGCGCCTGTCCGACTTCGCCGCCCCGGCCAATTTCCCGAACGGCGCCGACGGCGCGCCGAAGGCGAAGCAGGCGCACGAATCGCTGCTGCCGGCCAGCTTCGCGGTGGCGTCCTACCGCGCCTCGCTGCTGCCGCTGCTGGGCGACCAGTCCGAAGCGAGCCTGCAAGGCGCCACCGGCAACCTGGCGCGCCTGCCGATCTCCTTCGACCCGACCGACGACATGGTGCAGCTGGCCGACCCGGAAGTGGCCGCCATGAGCATCGCCTCGCTGTCGCTTAACTTAGATTTGAATTTAGAACCTGTGGACAAGGGAACCCAAGATGAATGACGATTCCCAGATCCTGATCGCGCGCCTGCTGACGCACCAGACGCTGCGCCGCGACGACCGCCTGGTCAAACGCGTGCTGTCGGACGAACTGTTCCGCGCCGAAGTGGACCTGCGCCTGGCCAACTGCGGCATGAAGCTGCTCGACAACGTCTACGCGGACCACGTGACGCTGGCCCTGTCGCGCACCATCGAGCCGAAGATTTTCGGCGCGCGCGACGTATGGCAAAACAATAATTTCGGCCTGGCGCGCGACGGCGTGGCCTTGCTGGTGGTGCTGTGGGCGCAGATCATCCTGCCCAAGCGCGAGCGCCAGGAAACCCACACCCACGCGGAAGACGACCAGGACGACATGTTCGGCATCGACAAGCCGCTGCCGCGCGCGGAAGACTCCTCCATCGGCATCCCGTACAAGGCCCTGCTGGCCGACTTCGGCGACAAGCTGGGCAAGAAAACCCGCATGGACATGAACCTGGGCATCCTGGGCAAGCTGGGCTTCATCGAGCGCCGCGGCGACATCATCGTCGAAGGCCCGCTGCTGGACCTGCTGATGGATACCGACCTGCTGAAGGAGCGCATCATCAACGGCGCGCTGTCGGAAGTGTTCAAGCGCGCGCCGGCGCAAGTGGTGCATATTCCGCGCGCCGCGCTGGCCGAAGCGGCCGCCTCGGCCGCCGCTGAAAACGCCGCCATCGCCGCCGCAGCCGCAGACGCCGCGGCCACTGCGGACGACGCACCTTTCGACACCCCGAACCGAGAGTAAGCCATGTTTCATATCAAATCGCTGGAGCTGGTCCACTGGGATTACTGGCAGCGCATCAAGAACATTCCGCTGGACGCGAAGATCATCACCATTGCCGGCCAGAACGGCTCCGGCAAGACCACCTTGCTGGACGCGCTGCGCACCCTGTTCGGCCTCGATTGCTCGATGGGCCGCACCTACAAGCACTACGCGCGTCACGCCGGCCAGCAAACCTCCTGGCTGCGCGCCGTGGTGGACAACAAGGCCATGGGCAAGCAGCTGTCGAACCGTCCGTTCCGCAGCTCGGGCTTCTTCGCCGAAGACGAAGTGACGCTGTTCTGCCAGATCCAGAAGAACGGCGGCGACTGGAAGCGCCAGTACCTGATGCGTCCGGGGAATGTGCAGATCGAAGAAGTGACCGAGGCCAACGACTTCCTCGGCGTGGAAAACTACCGCAAGCGCCTGGCCAACGCCGGCCTGTCGCCGGCCATGGCGAAAGTGCTGGCGCTGGAGCAGGGCGAGACCGACAAGCTGTGCGAATACGCGCCGCGCCAGTTGCTGGACCTGGTGTTCCAGGTGTTCGGCGACAAGGAAGTGCTGGACGCCTACGACGAAGCCAAGCGCCACCAGCGCGACACGGAGATCGAGCTGAAACGCTTCGAGGCCGAACTGGAAGGTTCCAAGACCAACCTGGAAGGCCTGCGCCTGCGCGTGGCCAATTACCACCAGTGGGAAGGCCTGACCAAGGAACGCCGCGAGTTGCAGGAAGAAGTGCTGCCGACGCTGGAATACCATGAAGCGCGCGAGAAGCAGTCTAACATCACGCGCCAGCTGCGCGAAGCGCGCAAGCCGCTGATGCTGGCCGACCAGCAGCTGTCCGACAAGCGCGCCCACGTGGCCGCGCAGGCGCAGGCGTTCACCGAAGCGCAGCAGCACGAGACCGTGCTGGAACAGGAATCGACCGCGCTGCAAAGCCGCCTCAATTCCATCAACGCCAAGCTGAAACCGCTGGACAGCCTGCTGGAACAGAAGGCCCGCCTGCAGAAGCTGGCCGCCGACTCGGGCGCCGACATCGCCGAGGTGAGCGCGCAGCTGGAGCAGAAGGAAGCCGAACTGGCGCGCCAGAAGCAGGGCCGCGATATCGTCATGTCGCGCATAGCGCAGGACAAGGCGACCATCTCAGCGCTGCAGGGCAAGACCGCCATGCCGGAGCCGGACAACGTGCGCGCCATGCGCCGCGCGCTGAACGACGCCAAGATCGGCCACGCCATGCTGTCGGACATCGTCGAAGTGACGGACCCGAAATGGCAGGGCGCGGTCGAGGGCGTGCTGGGCGGCTACGCCTCCGTGGTGCTGCTGGACAAAGCCAGCGACGCTGCCGCCGCCTACCGCCTGGCCGAGAAAGAACGCTACCGCCACTTCATCGTGCCGGACCTGATCACCGCGCCGAGCACCAAGGGCGACAGCCTGATGTCGGTGGTGAAGTTCTCCGACAAGGCGCCGGGCTGGCTGATCGAACAGCTGATGCGCATCACCCGCGTGGACTCGGTGGAAGAAGGCGCGCGCCAGAGCCATATCGAAGAATGGATCACGCCCGAGGCCTACCATAAGGAACGCCGCGGCGGCCGTTCGCTGTTCGTGGAAGCCTCGCGCTACCGCTTCGGCGCGGCCGGCAAGTCGCAGCGCATGGAAGCGATCCTGAAGAACCTGCCGTCGCTGGAAGCGCAGGAAGACTCCTTCACGCTCACCATCAGCAAGCTGGCCTCCGAAGTGAGCGCGCTGAAAGCCCGCCTGGCCGGCGTGGACGCGGCCAAGGAACTGAGCGCGCGCCAGGAAGAGTTCGACGAGGCGGCGCGCGCCGCCGTGCCGCTCAAAGCCGAGCGTACCGAAGTCGGTTCGCGCCTGGGCGAGCTGCAGGGCCTGATCAAGAACGCGACGATTGCACGCACCCGCGCCGACACCACGTGGCAGAACGCGCGCTTCAATTTGTCGGAGTCCGAAGCCGGCCTGCGCCTGAACCACAAGCGCGTGATCGAGCAGCGCGCGGAGCATGCCAAGACCTTGCTGGCGCTGCGCCGCCAGTGGCGCCACATGCCGTACAACTGGCGCCGCCCGGCGCGCCGCCAGCGCCTGGTGTCCGAATACGTCAACGCGCACCAGACCATTTTGCGCATCCACAGCCTGGAAGCCAGCCTGGCGCGCAGCGACTGGGAACTGGACGCGACGGTGATCGACCAGTACGCGCGCCTGAACGACCAGCTGAAAAACCGCGCCGTCGAGACCGAAGAGCGCCGCTACCAGAACAACCGCGCCATTGAAGCGACCACCAATGCACGCGGTGCCTACATGGAGCGGCTGCGCTACACGATCAAGACGTACAGCAAGAACATCAAGGAGCTGGGCGAGCTGGCCAACATCGAGGTGCACACCGACCCGGTCAAGCTGGAGAACGACGACCTGGCGCTGGCGCAGGCCGGCCTGCACGTGCGCTTCAAATTCGACGGTAAAGGCCCGATCGGCATGAACGACGGCGAAGCCTCGGGCGGCCAGCAGGTGATGAAGTCGCTGGTGCTGCTGATCGGCCTGTTGAAGTCCGAAGACGGCTCCGGCGGCTTCGTGTTCATCGACGAACCGTTCGCCCACCTGGACATTCGCAACATCCAGCTGGTCGGCGAGTTCCTGAAGAACACCGAAGCCCAGTACCTGATGACGACGCCGCTGACCCACAACACCGACGTCTACGACCCATCCGAGCTGACGCTGATCACCAGCAAGAAGAAAAAGGACACGCAGTGGGCCCAACCCATCTTCGTGCTCCAGCGCCGCACGCCCGACAAGGCGGCAGCGTAACTCCCTCCCAGCGGACCCATTTCGGTCCGCTTTTTTTTTGGTGCCTCACGGATTTCCGGGAAGGTGTTTCGCTGCACGGCGCTTACGGCGGCTGCGTCGCCCTGCGCGGCGTTGGGCATTATCGCTCGCCGCTGCCGGAGTGTCGGACACGGGGCTGGCCGGTGCACTGTTGGCCTGCATGGCAGCGGGTCGTCGCGGGCTTTCAACACGCACGTTGTCAACCGAACGGCCAACTGTTGGGCGCCCGTGTGGCTGCCGCTCGTTCTCTTGCGGCGGGTGGCCTGCCTGAACCGCGCTGCCAAGCAAGCGTGTTATTACCGCTATGCGCGCGGACCGGCAGACATCGGCGAGCAGCCATTCATCACTGCCTGGCAGGCGTAACCAGATGGCCTTCCAGGCGTTTCGGTTGCCGCTGCCTTGCAGATTCGCAAAGCGCGACGGCGACACTGCGCGCTCGCCATACTTGATTTCCGCCCCTTCCACCGTGGCGTAGTAGGGTTGCTTGCCGAAACTGGCGCGCAGCCTGGTGCCCTCCGGAAGAAATACCTGCTTCCACTGGTATCCCGCCTCGGATGGCGCCTGCGGCGCCTGTTCGGCTGCCGACGCCTGCTTTACGAAGTTGTCGATGGCCTGGCAAACGAACGGTTCCAGGTTATAGGTATCCGACCACCATTTTCCGGTGAATTCGCCCAGCGCTTGCAGTGTCTCGAAAGGGAGATGGACCGGGAGTGTATGGATGGACATGGTGTGCCTCTCGAAAAGTGGTTTTTACTATGCGCTGCTAACCAACGCTAAGCAGTGCTACAAGGCGCTCCCCGTTACTAAAGTTGCGATGCCGAACGACAGGCAATGCCAGATTGTCTTGCCCATGCTGGTTAGATACGTCTAGTGACGTTTAGTTCCGGCTTGGCGAAGAATCGTGCGGAATATCGCGGTATATAGCGAGGTAGTAAGGGGTAGCATGTTTTAGTAAAAAGCCGAAAACACGAGACACAGCCCAGCGTCGCCGGGCCGTCGAGCGGTGCGGGCGCAGCGTAGGAATGCTGCAAGTGGCTAATGCTGACACTTGCGTGCGTATTGATGCAGAGACAAAAAAGCGTGCTGCCGACGCACTCGGTGCCATGGGTTTATCCATTTCCGACGCGATTAGCCTCCTCATGCTGCGCATTGCAGATGAGCAGCGGCTTCCATTCGATCACTAAGGCGTAATTTCAATTGACATCCGCATTCGCATGGTCTTTAATTTCTGTAATAACAGAAATAAGGAAAAGCCATGCAACTGACGCCGACCATGCAGAAGTACATCCTCCACTGGGGCGAGATGGGCACGCGCTGGGGCGTGAACCGGACCGTGGCGCAGATCCATGCGCTGCTGTTCCTGGTGAATACGCCGCAGACCGCCGAGGACATCGCCGAAACGCTGAACGTGGCGCGTTCGAACGTGAGCAACAGCCTGAAGGAGCTGCAAAGCTGGGGCCTGATCCGTGTGAGCCACGTGATGGGCGACCGGCGCGACCATTTCCTCGCGCTGCAGGACGTGTGGGAGATCTTCCGCGTCATCATCGAGGAGCGCAAGCGGCGCGAGATCGATCCCACGCTGTCGGTGCTGCGCGAGTGCGCCATCGAGGCCGAGCAGGACGCGGCCCTGGAAGCCGCCACCAAGGACCGCATGAACAACGTGCTGGAGTTCATGGAGATGCTGGGCGCGACCTACAACGACTACAAGAACCTGCCGCCCGCCACCATGCTGCGCTTTCTGAAAATGGGCGGCACCGTGGCGCGCTTCCTCGGCTCGGACGATAAAGACTAAGGAGACGCTCATGGCTACAGATCTGGGTTGCACGGAGGCCGGCCCGCTTGGATTCGTGGGTCTCCAGCAGCGCGTGCTGCTGACCGGCGCCACCGGTTTTATCGGCCGCTTGCTGGTGGCCGCCTTGCTGAAGGACGGCCATGCAGTTACCGTGTTGACGCGCTCGCCGCAAAAAGCTCTGCGGCTGCTTGGCCGGCCGGTGCGCTGCGTGGATAGCCTGGAGGCGCTGGCGCCGTCGGAGCGGATCGATGTGGTGGTCAACCTGGCCGGCGCGCGCATCCTGGGCTGGCGCTGGACGGCGGCGCGCAAGGAGGCGCTGCGGCGCAGCCGGGTGGCGCTGACGGAGCGCGTGGTGGCGTGGATCGCCAGGGCGGAGCACAAGCCGCGCCTGATGCTGTCGGCGTCGGCCATCGGCTACTACGGCGTGCAGGCCATGGGCGACCGGACGCCGCTGGCGGAAGACGCGCCGCCGCAGCCGGTGTTCATGTCGCAGCTGTGCCAGGAGTGGGAGGCGGCCGCGCGCGCAGCGCAGGCGCATGGCGTGCAGGTGGCGTGCATGCGCTTCGGGATGGTGCTGGGCGAACAGGGCGCGCTGCCGCCGATGCTGCTGCCCATCAAGCTGGGCATGGGCGGGCCGATGGGCGGCGGCAAACAGCGCATGTCGTGGATACACGTGGACGATTTGCTGCGCGCGATGGCGCATCTGTGGCGCCTCAGCGTTGAAGGCGGCCCGGGACGGACGCTGAGCGAGGCGTACAACTTCACCGCGCCCGAGCAGGTGTCGCAATCGGAGTTCAGCTGCACGGCGGCGTCGCTGCTGGGGCGGCCGTGCTTCATGCCGACGCCGGGCTGGCCGGTGCGGCTGCTGCTGGGAGAGCAGGCGGACTTGCTGCTGGAGGGGCAAACGGCGGCGCCGGTGCGTTTGCTGGAGCAGGGCTTCCAGTTCCGCTATCCGACGCTGCGCGGCGCCCTGGCCGCGCTGCTGGACAAGTGAATCAGTCCGCTTCTTTCGGCTCGGGCAGCGGCTGCTGCGTGCGGCGCCAGCGTATCATGCCGATCGAGAAGGCGGCGCAGTAGCCGGCCACCAGGCCCAGTACCGCGGCGGTGGCCGGGCTTTGCACGAATTCGGTCTGCGACATCAGGTTGGGCGTCTCGACGCGGCTGATCATGTAAAGCTCCAGGCCGCGATACAGCATGCGCGCCGCCAGCAGCATGAACACGGTGATGCCGATGCGCAGATTGGGCGTGAAGAAGTAGCGCTTGCCGATGGTCTCGAAGCGCGTGCCTTTCAGGCCGAACACGCCCAGCCACGCGCCGGCCAGCGCGCCGGCCGCCAGGCAGGACAGGCCCAGCACATTGTCCAGCATGGACAGCGCCAGCCACGCCAGCAGCACCGGGAAGGCCACGGCCGACAGCCAGTGGCGCCAGATCAGCGATTCCTGCCGTTTCAGCATGCTCTTGATGCGCGAATAGATGCGCCATACCAGCAGCGGTATGAGGACAAGCAGGGCTATCGTGGTCATTTCCATATCGGGTCTTCTCGGCGCGCAAAACCTCGATTGTAAAGCAAGGGGGAGTTGCTACCTACCGTGCGACAAATCGATACACGCCGCTGATTGACTTTCAAGTTATCAATAAGCAATATGTTCGGTCCTCTGACTTGTCCACGAGATAATAATGACTGTACGGAATTCCCTGCTGCCGCTGGCCCTGGGCCTGATGGCGGCTGCGCCGTTGGCCGGCGCCCAGAACGGCGGCTACCAGCTGCCGCCTGCGCCGCTGCAAGCCATCGTCGACGCGCCGCGCGCGCCGCTGCTGAACCTGGGCCCGAAACGCGACCTGGCCGTGATGGTGGCGCAGCCTGCGCTGCCGGGCATCGCCGAAGTGGCGCAGCCGGAACTGAAGCTGGCCGGCTTGCGCGTCAATCCGCTCACCTACGCGGCCAGCCGTTTCTCGTTCGGCACCGGCCTGACGCTGCTCGACATCGAGACCCGGAAGGAAACCCCGGTCACCGGCCTGCCGAAAGACGTGCGCGTGACGGAACTGGCGTGGTCGCCGGACCAGCGCTACCTGGCGTTCACCCACACCAACTATGGGGAAGCGTCGGGCAAACACGCAGGCAAGGGCGCCGGCGTGGAGCTGTGGCTGGTGGACGTGGCGGCGCGCAGCGCGAAGAAGCTGGTTTCGCAGCCGCTGTCGGCGGTGTTCAGCCGTGGCTTCCAGTGGCAGCCGGACGGCAAGGGCCTGCTGGTGCAACTGCGCCCCGCCGGCCAGGGCGCCGCGCCGCAGCTGACCGGCATTCCGTCCGGCCCCGCTGCGCAGGACAGCCAGCCGGGCGCCGGCACGCGCCTGATCCGCACCTACCCGGACCTGCTGAAGAACGAGGAAGACGCCAAGCTGTTCGAGCACTACATCACCTCGCAGCTGGCGCTGGTGGACCTGGCGGGCAAGACGCGCCTGATCGGCAAGCCGGGCCAGTACTCGCGCGCCTTGCTGGCGCCGGGCGGCAAGCACCTGTTCACCGCCAGCATCGCCCGTCCGTACTCCTACATTGTGCCGGTGTCGAGCTTCGGCGAGCACTATGAGGTGCGTGAACTGGACGGCAAGCTGCAGCACACCGTGGCCAGGCTGCCGCTGCGCGAAGGCCTGCCGCCGGGGAACGACGCGGTGCCGACCGGCCAGCGCAATATCAGCTGGCGCGTGGACGCGCCGGCCACGCTGGTGTGGGCCGAAGCGCAGGACGGCGGCGACCCGGCCACGGCGGCCGGGATCCGCGACATCGTCTACACGCAGGCCGCCCCGTTCACGGCCCAGCCCACGGTGCTGGCCAAGCTGGCGTCGCGCTATGCGGGCATCGCCTGGGGCCGTGGCGACGTGGCGCTGCTGAACGAGCGCTGGTACAAGACGCGCGCGGTGAAGCAGTGGAAGATCGCGCCGGACCAGCCGGACGCCGCACCCGAGCTGATCTACGCCGGTTCCGCCGAAGACCGCTACAACGCGCCCGGTTCGCCGGTGATGCGCAGCGACGCGGCGGGCTTGCCGCGCCTGCTGATCAGCGCCGACAATTCCATCCTGCTGGACGGCCCGGGCGCCACGCCGGAAGGCGAGCGTCCGTTCATCGACCGCCTGAACCTGTCGACCAAGAAGAAGGAGCGCCTGTTCCAGAGCGCCGCGCCGTACTACGAGAACGTGGTGGCGGTGCTGAACGAAGACGGCAGCAAGCTGCTGTCGACGCGCGAATCGCCCACCGAGCGCCCCAACTACTACGTGCGCAACCTGGCGCAGAAGGGCGACGCGCAGCTGACCGCGCTGACCCATTTCCCGCACCCGCTGCCGCAGCTGAAGGAGGTGCAGAAGGAGCAGATCCGATACAAGCGCAAGGACGGCGTGGACCTGACCGCGACCCTGCTGCTGCCGCCGAAGTACGACGCCAAGCGCGACGGCCCGCTGCCGATGCTGATGTGGGCTTACCCGCAGGAGTTCAAGTCGGCCGAAGCGGCCAGCCAGACCACCGGTTCGCCGTACAAGTTCAACGCGGTGAGCTACTGGGGCCCGGCGGCCTTCCTGGCCATGGGCTACGCGGTGCTGGACAATCCATCCTTCCCCATCGTCGGCCAGGGCGAGCAGGAGCCGAACGACACCTATCTGCCGCAACTGGTGGCGGACGCGGAAGCGGCGGTGGATGAAGTGGTGCGGCGCGGCGTGGCCGAGCGCCACCGCATCGCCATCGGCGGCCATTCCTACGGCGCCTTCATGACCGGCAACCTGCTGGCGCATACGCGCCTGTTCAAGGCCGGCATTGCGCGCAGCGGCGCCTACAACCGCACGCTGACGCCGTTCGGCTTCCAGTCCGAAGACCGTCCGTTCTGGAAGGCGCAGGACGTGTACCAGGCCATGTCGCCGTTTAACAACGCCGACAAGATCAAGGACGCGCTGTTGCTGATCCATGGCGCCGACGACAATAATTCGGGCACCTTCCCGATCCAGAGCGAGCGCATGTTCCAGGCGGTGAAGGGCCTGGGCGGCACCGCGCGCCTGGTGATGCTGCCGAACGAGTCGCACGGCTACCGCGCGCGCGAGTCCATCATGCACATGCTGTATGAAACCAACAGCTGGCTGGATAAGTACGTGAAAGCTGCCAAGCCGTAAGGTATGAGGCGCCGCCGCCAGGCGGCGTAGAATGGGGCCATTGTTCTCACTTCGGAGTGAACCATGGCCCCAGATTTCATCCAAGCCCACCGCGCGCCGGACCCTGCGCCGGTGGATGAGCCGATGCCGGAACCCATTCCGGCCCATCCCCATCACCCGAATCCCCCCGTGCCGCAGGACGATCCGGTGCCGGACCATAATCCCAGTTAGCCGCCGGCCTTCAATCGAAGGCCCAGGTGTACAGCACGTCGAGCGCGTTGTTGGTGCCGGTCTGGAACTGCAGCGTGATGCGCGAATTGAGCTTGTAGCGCAGCTTCACCAGGCTGGTGGCGGTTCCCGCGCCCTGCTCGAAGCTGAGGTAGGCGCGCGACGAGAGCCGCTTGCCCACCGTGACCACGGTGTTCTCCAGGCCCTTGGCCTGCGAGCTGCCCGCCGCTTGCGTTACGCCCAGTTCGTCCAGTCCCAGCTTGCCGGCGATGCCGCCGCCGGTGCCGCCGAACAGCGCGCCGGCCGCAGTGCCGAGCAGCGCCATTTCGTTGCCGCCGGCGTCCGCGATGCCGTGTCCGAGCACCAGCCAGGATAGCTTGTCGCTGTCCGGCACGGACGGCGTGGACACCAGCTTGGCTTGCGGCGCCAGCGCGGTGCCGCGCACCTCCACGCCCGCCTCCACGTTGGTCTCGCTCAGCTGCTCGCCCTCGGGGCGCTTGCGCACGGCCAGGATGTTGAGGCCGGGGTTGTCGTAGGCGCCGGTGAAATTGAGCACGCCGCGCTCGATGCTGAGATTCTGGCCGTAGGCCTTGTAGGTGCCGTTGTCGACGCGGATGCTGCCGGTGACGCGCGGCGGCCGGCGGTCGGCAATGCGCAGGTGCACAACGCCGGTAAGGTCGGCGTCCAGGCCTTTGCCTTTCAGGTGGAAGTCCTTGCCGAGGTCCGCCTCCAGGTCCACGTTGAGCGGCATGGACTGCACGGCGGCCGCCTTGCCGGGCGGCTTGCCGCGTCCCAGCACCACCACGTCGTCGCTGATGGTGGGACTGTTCTCGGAACCGAGTTCGATGCGGGCGCGGTCGGCCCGCACTTTGCCGTCGAGCTGGAAGCGCTTCTGGTCGCGCACCAGCGTGGCCTGGCCGGTGACGGCCAGGGTGCGGTCGGGACGGGCCAGGACCAGCAGCTTGTCGGCCACCAGCTTGAGCTGCATGGTGGCTTCGGCGTTGGCCAGCTTGACCCAGCCGTCGGCCTGGGCGCGGCCCTGTTCGCCGTCGAAGGAGAGCTTTTGCAGGTTGAGCTGGTCGCCGGCCAGCCTGGCCTGCAGCTGGCCGTTGCGCAGCTTGATGCCTTGCTCGGCCCAGTTGACCAGCAGCTTGTCGCCCGTGATGTCCCCGTTCAGCACCGGGTCGGCGATGGTGCCGCTGCCGGCGGCCGATACTTTCAGGGCGCCGTCCAGTTCCAGGCCGAACACGCCGGACAGGGGCGCGAGCCAGGCAATGGACGGCATGTTGACGCTGCCCGTCATGGCCAGCGGGCTGCTGTTGGCGATGTGGCCGTTCTGCAGTTGCGCAGTGGCGTCGATGCGGGCCTGGCCGGCGCGGGCGCCGTCCAGGTTGAGCTGCGTGCGCAGGGCGCCGCCGGTGACGTCGGCGCGCAGCTCGAGCTGGCGCAGGCCGAGGGCGATCGGCTTGTCGCCGCTGGTGACGGTGATGTCGCCGGCTTCGCGGTAGATGCGCAGCATGCCTTCGATGTTGGCGATGGCGGGCGCCGCGCCGCGTGCCGGGGCGGCTGCGGGTGCGCTGGGAGCGGCCTGCAGGTCCAGCGCCCAGGCGGCGCCCAGCGTGAGGTCGCTCACCACGTTGTCGCGCCACAGTTCGGACAGTTGCGCCAGGTAGCTGACCGGCACGCCGGCGGCCGAGCCTTTGCTGCGCCAGCGCGGGCCGTTCTTGTCCAGCGTGTCGATGCGGATGCTGCCGTCCGGGAGCTTGATGACGGCGCTGGACAGCGACAGCTGCTCCGGTCTGGCCAGGCCGGCCGCGCCGCCGCCGGCCGCGCCGGCGATGCGCAGCGCGGCGGGGGCTTGCAGGGTGAAGGCGTAGCGGCCCTTGTTCTGCAGCGTGTCGATGGTGCCGGTCCAGACGCTGTCGCCGGCGATGCTGCCGCCCGCGCTGTTGCGGCCCCCCATGGCGCCGCCTCCGCTGCTGCCGCCGCGCACTTTGACCAGGGCGTCGAACTGCGGATTGCTGGCGCTGAGCTGCAGCACGTGCGCGGCGCGGGTGCCGGTGGACTGGAAGCGCGCCTTGTCGATGCTCAGGCCGGGCGAAACGTAGCCGGCCAGTTCCACTTCGCTGGTGAGCGGGTCGGCGCCGCCGAAGCCGGTGCCGATGCTGGCGCTGGCCTTGATGCTCTTGAGCTGGTGCGTGGTGAACAGGCGCAGGTTGGCGCCGTCCATGCTGAACGCGAGCGCGGGCTGCGCCATGGTGCCGGTGAGCGAGCCCGTGCCGCGCAGCACGCCGCCAAAGCCTGCGCCCAGGGTGTTCAGTTGCGGCGCGTCGACCTTCCAGTCCAGCCGGTCGCGCGCGCTGCCGAAGCCGCCCTTGGCTTGCAGGCTGTTGGCGCCCAGGCGCAGGTCGACGTCGGCGCTGTCGACGCGGGTGTGGTCGGCGCTCACCTTGGCGTAGCCGGACAGCGCTGCACCGGAGAGGGTGGACGGCTGCAGCTTCAGGTCGAGCGCGGCGCGCCAGTCGGCGGCCAGCCTGCCGCTGCCGCTGAAGTCCGCGTTGATGCTGCCCGCCGTATAAGGGCCGAATGAGGCCGGGTTGAAGCGCTGCGCGCTGCCGGACACTTTCAGTTCGCCGTGCTTGCCCGGCTTTCCTGGCGTGCCGGCCAGCCACACTTCACCCGCCGCGCGCAATACGCTGTCGGGCGCCGGGCGCTTGGCGGCGCCCAGGCCCTGGACCATGCCCAGGCCTTTGGCGTCCGCTTCGAAGGTGCTGCGCGGCGCGGCGTAAGTGCCGCTGGCCACGCCGTTGGCGGCCAATGCGCCCTGCAGGCCGCTGCCGACGGCGGACAGCTGGCGCGCATCCACGCGCCACAGCAGGCGCTCGCCCGGCGCGCCGAAGCCGCCGCGCAGGTCCAGCGTGTTCTGGCCCAGCGCCAGCTTGGCGTCCACGCCGCTCAGGCGCGCGGCGTCCGCCTGCAGCTTGCCGGCGCCGGACAGCGGCTGGCCCAGCAGGCGGCTGGCGGCCAGCTTGAAGTCGGCCGCCACTTGCCACGCGGGCAGCAGCTTGCCGCTGGCGTTGATTTCGCCGTTCAGGTCCGCCGCCGGCAGCGCGCCCAGCGCGGACGGGTCGAAGCGCGCCAGGCTGGCGTTGGCCTTGAAGGGTTGCTGGTCTTTCAGGCTGGCTTCGCCGCTGACGTTGATGCTGCCTTTGCCGGCGGTCAGGCGGGCCTGCTTGAGGCGCAGCAGGGCGTCGGCCAGCGTGGCTTGCGCTTCCAGGCGCAGCCCGGTCTGGGCCAGGTTGACCGTCAGCGTCTGGGTCTTGCCGGTGCTGCCCAATGCGATGTCGCCCGCGATCTTGGTGGCGTTGACGGCGCCGTGGATGGCGCGCAGGTCGAGGCGGTCGGTGTGCAGCTGGAAGGTGGCCGCGTCCACGCCGCCGTCCACCGCCACGCGCTGCACGCGGCCGCCGCCGGCGAACTTGCCGGCCGCGCCAAGGTCGATCAGCACCTGCTCGATGGTGGTGGCGGTGAGCGTGCCGCCCAATTGGCCGCTGACGGCGCGCAGCGGAATGCGGTGCTGGTCGAGCGGGCCGGATGGCCCCTGGTTCTGCACCGACAGCTTGCCGCTGACGGCCTGGTTGGGCGCGATCCTGGCTTGCAGGTTCACGCTCAGGTCGGCCTGCGGCCAGGCGGGGTTGAACAGCGCCGGATTGATGCCGCGCCCGTTGATGTCGGCCGCGCGCAGGATGATGGGATCGAACGGCGCCAAAGTCAGTTTCGCGTCGCCCACGGCATTGCTGGAAGCGCCTTGCGCTGCCAGTTCGATCAGCGCCAGGTTGCCGCCGGCGGTTATCGCGAGCTGGGCCGGCTTGGCGCCGGCGGGGATGCCGGTGGTTTGCGTCAGGCTGGCCTTGGCGTCGAGCTTGAAGGGGCGCTGGGCGCCGATGGCGCCGTCCAGGGCCACGCGGCCGATGGGCGTCATGGCGCCGGCTTGGCGCACGCGCCAGGTCCGGCTGTCGCCGTCGAGCTTGAGGCGGATGGCGCTGATGACGGTGCCCGCGCCGGCGGCGGTGTCGGTGGCGGCCAGCAAGGTCAGCTGGTCGAGGCGGGCGTCGGCCACGCTGAGGCGGAACGGCGGCGCCAGCGTGTCCGGCAGCTTGGCCGGCTCGGGCTTCAGCGTCTGCGACACGGCGCTGGCGATGTGCAGTTCGCTGATGGCGATGCCTTCGCTGAAGTACTGCAGCGGCGACCAGTCGATGGTGATGTCGTTCGCCGTCAGCACGCTTTCCGGCGTGCGGTGGACGATGCGGTCGATGTGCATGCGGCCGTACAGCGAGCCGCTGACGCCGGTGGCCACGATCTGGCCGCCGCTGGCGCTGGCCACGCGCTGCACGATCTGCTGCAGCGTGGACTCGCGGCCCAGCAGCCAGACCAGGCCTGCCAGCAGCACGAACAGCGCAGCCAGCGCGATCAGCGCGCGGCGCAGCCAGCGGCGGGGCGGCTTGGCGCCGCCGGGCGGCGTGCTTGCGCCGTCCTGGTTGGGAGCGGTAGTTTCAGCCATCAGAACGTGAATCCCAGTGAGAAGTGCAGCCGCGCCTTTTTGATGGCGTGGCCGTAGGCGGCATCGACGTTGATCGGGCCGACCGGGCTTTTCCAGCGCGCGCCCACGCCGTAGCCGGATTTCGGATGCAGGCCGGAGAAGGAATCGGAAGCGTTGCCGGCGTCGTAGAACACGGCGGCGCCCCAGGACGGCTTGAACCAGTACTGGTACTCGGCGCTGCCGGTGGCGAGGTAGCGCCCGCCCACGGTGGCGTCGCCCTGGCGCACGCCCAGTTCCTGGTAGGCGTAGCCGCGCACGGACTGGTCGCCGCCGGCGCGGAACTGGTAGATGGCGGGCACGCCGCCCTTCTGCTTGGACGCCAGCGCGCCCAGTTCGCCGCGCAGTATCACGGTGCTCTTCGTCCCGAAGGGGATGTACCACATGGCCTTGGTGCTGGCGCGGATGAAGGGCTCGTCGGTCAGCAGCGGCAGCAGGGCGCCGCCGACCTGCCAGTTCAGCACATGGCCCTTGGTGGGGAACAGCAGATTGTCCAGTTTCCTGCGCGTGACGGAGTAGGTCAGCGGCAGGCTGGTGCTGCGCACGTTGGGCTGGCCGGTCACGGTCTTTTGTTCGGTCAGCAGTTCCACGCCCAGGCTGCGCTCGAGCAGCGGCGTGCCCCAGGCGCGCTTGGCCGACACGGTGAACACGGTGGTTTCCTCGCCCTCGATGTCGCTGCGTTCGTAGGCGCCGCCGAAGCTGTCGCTGTAGCCGTCCGGCGTGACGGGGAAGTAGAAGTCGCCGCGCGCGGTCTGCTTCTTGGTTTCCAGCGTGAGCGCGCTTTTCATTTTCAGGCCGAAGATGGCCAGGTCGTCGTAGTTGAGCTGGATGCGGTTGCCGGTGTTGGTGCTGAAACCCAGGCCGGCGCTGACGTTGCGGCGCTTGTTCTCGACCACGCGCACCAGCAGCGGGAGGGGGGCCATTGGCGCCATCGTGGCCGGCGCCGCCTGCGGCGCAGCGGCGGCCGGCTGCCCGGCCTGCTCCGCCTGCTTCTGTTCCTCCTGCTTCTGCTCGGCCACTTCCAGCTGCTCGCCCAGGATGGCGCTCAGGTCCGCGCTCACTTCCACGCTGGCGAAGTAGCCGGTGTCCTGCAGGCGCGACTGGTAGGCTTGCAGCGCGGCCTCGCTGTAATAGTCGCCCGGCTTGATCTGGTTCAGGTTGGCCACGATGGAGGCCGGATAGCGCTTCAGGCCTTCGATGCGCAGTTCGCCGAAGCGCAGCTCCGGGCCGCTGTCGAGCACCACCCGCAGCGCGGCGGTGCGCAGGTCCGGATCGACCGTGGCCAGGCTGTCGCTGAGCTGGGCGCGCGGGTAGCGCGTCTGCACCACCTGGCGCAGCAGCGCGCGTTTGGCCTGCTCCCAGGCGTCCTGGCGGAAGATGTCGCCCTTGGGCAGCGGCCACGCCGCTTGCAGCGCGGCCTTGTCGAACGGCTCGTCGCTGCTGGTGGCAAAGCCCTGCAGCACGATCTCCACGCTGCCCACGCGCACCGGCTCGCCCGGCTGCACGTCCATCACCACGGTCGGCGTGCCGCCTTCGCCTTCGCGCAGGCCGTCGATGCGGGTGCTGACCACCGGCGAGTAGTAGCCGGCCGTGGCCAGCAGGGTTTTCGCCTGTTCGGGCGCGCTGCGCGCCATGCGCTGCAGCTGTTCGCGGTCGATGCGCGGATTGCCGCGGAAGCGCAGCAGGTCCAGGTTATCGGTCAGCAGCGCTTCCAGCTGGCCGGACGCGCCGTCCGCCACATTCACGCGCACGTTGTACTGCATGCCCTGCGCCAGCGCGGCGCAAGGCAGGGCACAAACCAGTAGTAGGGCGGCCCAGGCACGCTTGCCCATTGCTTTTGTGATGAGTTGTGCCAAAATTCGAGGTCCCGCCGGTTCTTTTGATAGGGAAAACTATTCAGCATGTTACCGGATAGTCCCGAAAGATGGCGTACTACTAAGATTTATTGAAGGCAACGAAATGATCAAGACAGATGCGGCGCTGGTGCTGTTCAGCGGCGGCCAGGACTCCACAACCTGCCTGGCGTGGGCGCTGGAGCGCTACAGCCGGGTGGAAACCATCGGCTTCGACTACGGCCAGCGCCACGCCATCGAACTCACGGTGCGGCCGCAGGTGCTGCAGGCGCTGCGCGCGCACAAGCCGGAGTGGGCGGCGCGCCTGGGCGAGGACCACATGGTGGACCTGTCGCTGATCTCGGCGCTGTCGCAGACTGCGATGACGGAGGATATCGAGATCGTGATGCAGGAAAACGGCTTGCCGAACACCTTCGTGCCGGGCCGTAACCTGATGTTCATGACGGTGGCCGCCACGCTGGCGTACCGGCGCGGCCTGAATGTGCTGGTGGGCGGCATGTGCGAGACCGATTTCTCCGGCTACCCGGACTGCCGCGACGACACCATGAAGGCGCTGCAGGTGGCGCTGAACCTGGGCATGGACACCCGCGTCAAACTGGAAACGCCGCTGATGTGGCTGGACAAGGCGCAGACCTGGACCCTGGCCGAGCAGCTGGGCGGGGCGCAGCTGGTGGACCTGATCCGCGAAGCCACGCACACCTGCTACCTGGGCCAGCGCGGCGCGCTGCACGACTGGGGCTACGGCTGCGGCACCTGCCCGGCCTGCGCGCTGCGCGCGCGCGGCTACCGCCAGTACGCGGCCGGCGCCGCCACGCTGTAGCACTGCGGCATGGCCGCAGCGCCCGCCGGCATTTACTTGCGCTTGCGGCGGCGCAGGGCCGCCAGGCCGGCCAGGCCCAGGCCGAACACGGCCAGCGTGCCCGGTTCCGGCACCGTGGCGGCGTTGATGGTGAGATTGTCGATCGCCAGCCACGGACCGTAGGTGCTGGAAATGCTGAACGAGCTCAGGCCGGTGAAACCGGTCAGCGCGTACTTGATGAAGTCGTTGCCGGTTTGCTTGGCCGAGTTGGCGGTCGCACCCAGGGTGAAGGTGCGGACTATGCTGCCGCCGCTGGCGAAGTTGCCTGTCAGCGTAGCGGACGTGAGGCCGCCAGCCCAGTCTTTCATGTCCACGCTTTGCACGGAAAACGCGGCGGCGCCGGTGCGGGTAAAGGTCATGCCGCTATAGCTCATCAGGTAATCGGTGCCGTTGTACGCGAGGCTGGAGCCGTCGCCGCCGGTGTAGCCGGTGCCCATGAAATAGGAGGTTTGCGATGAGCTGAACTGGAGCGTGCTGGCCAGTATGGCGCCGTTCGCGTAGCTGTAGTAGCCGTTGCTCTTGCCGTTGAAATCGATGACGGTGGCGCCGGCGTGGGCGGTGGCGGCGAGGATGGCGGCGGCGACGACGGACTTGAGCATGGACATAGGGGCTTTTAGTGATTATGGGAAATAATGCTTTTCATAGAGCAAGTGTTGTGCCAGGAAACTTTTATTGATTTTAATCAATGACTTGGGGCGCGCCGCCTGCCGTTTTCCGCCGGCAGTGTAAAGTTTTTCGACATGCACGCCATGCCTGGGGGCTTCCTCAAGCGGCATGTTTAATTGCCGTTAATCCACAACAAGGGCGTTGCGCGGGGCGGTCCCGTTAACGTACTATCAAACCACTGGTATTTTGTCCCACCGCTGTTTTCCCGCGCGAAAACCATGGACTCGACCGATTCCCGGCCCCAGCCCCGCCGGACGCTGCAGGACCTGCTGAGCCCGGCCGTTGCGGCAGGACTGGTGCTGGGCGTGTGCCTGGGCTCGACCTGGTGGCTGTGGCGCAACGCCAGCGCCGACGCGGCGCAGGAAATCCAGGCCGATTTCGACTTCCGCGTGCGCGAACTGGTCAACAGCATCGCGCAGCGCATGCAAACCTACGAGCAGGTGCTGTACGGCGTGCAGGGCCTGTACCTCAGTTCCGACTACGTCGACCGCGACGAGTTCCACCGCTACCTGAACAGCCAGCACCTGAACCAGCATTTCCCCGGCATCCAGGGCGTCGGCTATATGCGCCTGGTGGGCGGCGGGCAGCGCGAGGTGCACACGCAGTCCATCCGGCGCGACGGCTTCCCCGGCTACACGGTGCGTCCGGCCGGCGACCGGCCGCAGTACGCGCCCGTCATCTATATCGAGCCGTTCAGCGGCAGCAATCTGAAGGCCTTCGGTTTCGACCCGCTGTCCGAACCGGTGCGGCGCGCCGCGCTCGAGCGCGCGCGCGATTCCGGGCTGCCCGCCATGAGCGGCAAGGTCCGCCTGGTGCAGGAGGACCAGCGCGAGGGCGAGGAGCAGGCCGGCTTCCTGTTGGTGCTGCCGGTGTACCACAACGCGCAGCCGCAGCACACCATCGAGCAGCGCCGCGCCGCGCTGACGGGCTGGGTGTACGCGCCGTTCCGCATGGGCGACGTGATGGCCGGCCTGGGCGGCGAGCGCGCCGCCAAGCTGGACGTGGAGATCTACGACGGCGAGCAGCTGGGCGCGGCCAGCCGCATGTACGACAGCCGCCCCGGGCCGCCGCAGCCGGGCATGCGCCACACCATGCAGAAGATCAGCCTGGCCGGGCACCGCTGGACAGTGCGCATCAGTGGCGTGCCGGGCAGCGGCGTGGGCGCCGAGCGCGACGGCAAGGTGCAGCTGATCGGCGGCGCCGGCGTGGTGCTCAGCGGGGTGCTGGCGGCGCTGGCCTGGATGCTGGCGCGCAGCAGCCTGAAAGCGCGCCGCGCGCTGAGCCGCACGCGCCAGCTGGCCGACGAGCTGAAGGAGGGGCAGGCCAGCCTGCTGGCCATGGCCGACAGCGCCCAGCGCAGCCAGGCGGTGCTGCGCAGCATCCTCGACTCCACCGTGGACGGCATCCTGGTCGACAATTTCGACGGCGGCGTGCTCAATTCCAACCGCCGCTTCCGCGAACTGTGGAACGTGCCGGAGCACCTGGACTGGCAGCAGGACGGCGCCATCCTGCTGCAGCAGGTGGCCGAACAGCTGGCGCAGCCGGCCGTGTTCCTGGCGGCGGTGGCGCGCCGCCAGGGCGAGAACGAGGTGCAGCACGAGCTGCTGCACCTGCGCGACGGCCGCGTGATCGAGCAGTTTACGCGCGGGCTCAAGCTGGGCAGCACGCCGGCGCGGCTGTGGTCCTTCCGCGACATCACCGAGCGCACCCAGAGCGAGCGCCGCGAGCAGACTCGGCGCCAGGTACTGGAGCTGCTGGCCACCGGCGCGCCGCTGCAAACCATCCTCGACAGCGTGGTGCACGGCGTCGAGGACGGCCACCCGGAACTGCGCTGCGCCATCCTGCTGCTGGACGAGGAGGGGCGCCGCCTGCACGTGCGCGCCGCGCCCAGCCTGCCGCCCTTCCTGAGCGCGGCCATCGACGGCCAGCCGGTCGACCAGCCGAGCGGTTATTGCGGCCAGGCGGTGCAGCTGGGACGGCGCGTGATCGTGGCCGACATTGCCCAGGACGCGCCGTGGTCGCAATACCGCGACCTGGCGCGGCAGGCCGGCGTGCAAGCCTGCTGGACCGAGCCGATCCGCGCCGCCAACGGCGCCGTGCTGGGCACCTTCGTCATTTTCCACCGTGCCGCGCAGGCGCCCGGCGTGGCCCAGCTGGCGCTGATGGAACAGGCTTCGCGCCTGGCCGGCATCGCCATCGAGCAGGCCAAGGCGGCGGTGGCGCTGCGCGCCGGCGAGGCCCGCTTCCGCAGCCTGTACGACCACGCGCCGGTGGCGCTGTGGGAGCAGGACTGGTCGGCGGTGCGCGCCGCGCTGGCCGAGCTGGAGCAGTCCGGCGTGGACGACGTGCCGGCCTGGCTGCGCGCCAACCCCAGCCAGGTGGCGCGGCTGGCCGGCCTGGTGCGCATCATCGACGTCAACGCGGCCGCGCTGGCCCAGGTGGGCGCGCCGCCCGGCAGCAAGGACGCCGTCGCGCTGACCTTGGCGCAGAACTTCGACGCCGCCGCCATGCCGGCCTTCGCCCAGGCGCTGGGCGCGCTGGCCCAGGGCGCGCACCTGTTCGCCTGCGAGAGCAGTTTCAAGCGGCTGGACGGGGTGCAGCGCCAGAACGAGCTGACCCTGCTGGTGATGCCGGGCCACACGCACAGCCTGGACTTCGTCATCGTCTCCACGCTGGATATTACCGAGCGCAAGCGCATGAACGACGAGTTGCTGGTGCTGGCCACCACCGATTTCCTGACCGGTCTGCCGAACCGGCGCGAGTTCATGGCGCGCCTGGACGACGAGCAGGCGCGCCTGCAGCGCGACATCGGCGGGCAGGGCGCGGTGCTGATGCTGGACCTGGACCATTTCAAGCGCGTCAACGACGAATATGGCCACGCTGCCGGCGACGCCGTGCTGCGCCACCTGGCGGCGCTGATGCGCGACAGCCAGCGCAAGATCGACACGCTGGGGCGGGTGGGCGGCGAGGAGTTCGCGGTGCTGCTGCCGGGCGCCGACATGGCGGCGGCCACCGCCTTCGCCGAGCGGCTGCGCCAGCGCATCGCCGGCACGCCGCTGGAGGCGGAGGGGCGCATGCTGTCGGTCACGGTGAGCATCGGCATTGCCGCGCTGGATCCGGCCGACGCCAGCGGCGACGCGGCCCTGGTGCGGGCCGACAAGGCCCTGTACTGCGCCAAGCGGGGCGGGCGCAACCGGGTGGAGCGGGTCGGCCAGTGCGGGCCGGAGGAAGAAAAAAAGCGGCCGGAGGACTTGCCCCCGGCCGCTTGACCGCGATGACCCGGGCGCTGCGCCCGGCTTCAGATGGCCGCGTGCGGGTCCATGTCCTTCAGGCTGCTCTCGCGGACACGCGCTTTGCGGTTGCGCGACACGATGAACCAGATGATGGCGGCGGGTATCAGCACCGGCAGCATCAGCGGCGACATCACGGCCACCAGCACCACCGCCAGCATCAGCAGGCCGGCCACCATCAGCACGCCCAGGCCGGCGAACAGGAAGCCGAGGAACACCGCCACGCACACCATGACCACGGCGCCGATCAGCAGCCCCAGGCCGCCGAAAGTGATTCCCAGCAACACCCCCAGCGGGCCTTCGAATTCCTCGTCGCCCAGGTGGACCACCATGTCGCCGGTGTCCAGTGTGTTCCAGGCTGCAATGAAGAGCAGGGCGATAAGGGTGATGGCGAGCAGTTTTTTCATTTCAGGTTCCCCGTGGCTTGGTTAGTGCTGCGTGTGTGATACGTCGTTGGTATGGTGTAACTTTACGGCGCACGGGGGCGCCGGGCCACCGGATTGCGATGGAGCGCAGAATTCACGGGATCAGTGGCGGACGGCGGCGATAAGCTGCGATTTTCCCTTGCTTGCCGAAAAAAACGGCAGATCCGTCCTTGAAATAAAGATATCGTTGCCTATACTGAATACCTATCTTGCACATGGAGGGCAATATGGCTTGGCTAGAACTGAGCGAGGGTCAATCGATATCCTCGGGATTCGGCAGTGCAATGCGCCAGCGTAGCGCGACTGAGTGTTCGGGCGGACCCAAGGGGCCGCCGTCGGCGCCGCCTACCATTCCGCCGATCATCATCAATCCCTACACCTACCATATGCCGGAGCCGGCGATCGATCCGCGCCGCACCCCGCTGGGACCGCCGATCGCGCCGCCGCCCCGGCCTGCTATGTCGCTGCTGACTACCTAAGGGAAACAACCCACCAAATTAAGAGCCCGCATCATGCGGGCTTTGCCGTTTACAAGGGCAGCTTGCAAGGGCCGTCAGAACGCGTGCCGCATGCCGAAGGCGGCCCCCTTCAGCGTGGCCCCGGCGCTCACCGTCAGCGCGTTGATGGCGAAGTCATGCAGCGCGTTGGCGTCGTTGTCCAGCCGGGTGTAATAGGCGTACACGCTGCTGCGTTTGGACAGCGTGTAGTCGTAGCCCAGCGTGACGTGGCTGGCGCCGGTGTCCGGACCGCGCTTGATGTAGCCGATTTTCTGCGTGGAAGCGCCCTTGCCATCGCCGCTGCGCGCCAGCCCCAGGCGCAGGCCGTGCGGCCCGACCTGATGCGTAGCGGAAACATAATAGGCGGTCTGCTCCAGCTTGCCGGTGGCGGTCTGGTACTTGAGCTTTTCGGCAATGACGGCCAGGCGCGTCTCGCCCAGGCGGTGGGCGAAGCGGTAGGCGGCGGCCAGCTTGGTGCCGTCGTCGTCGCGGCCCTTGCCCTGGTAATCGTGGTGGCGCTCGTGCGCCAGCGCGGCATACCACGGCCCCTGCTCGTAGACGGCGGCCAGCGAGGTCAGCGATGGCTTGGCGCCGCCGGCCGGGCGTTCCTCGCCGATGCCGTGCGCGGTACGCAGCGTGAGGCCGTTCCAGCTGGGCGAATACCAGCTGATGCTGTTCTGCTGGCGGCGGTCGAAGGAGGACAGGTTGCCCACGTTGTCCACCGTGGAGCCGGCGCCGTTGCCGATGATGCTCATGTAGCCGGCCGTGGTGGGGTAGAACGGGTCCAGCCCTGAGGTGCTGTTGTTGTAGGGCGTGGTCCAGTGCCCCAGGAACAGCTGGCCGTAGCCGCCTTCCAGGCCGACGCGGGTGTCGCGCTGGGCGGGACTGCCTTCGCCGGTGTCGGGCGACAGCGTGCCTTCGATCTGGAAGATGGCCTTGCTGCCGCCGCCCAGGTCTTCGGTGCCCTTGAAGCCGAACACGGAGCGGTTGTTGACCAGGCGCGTGACGCTGAGCGCCTTGCCGGCGGCGGTGGCCGAGGTTTCCATATGTTCCATGGCCACGTTCAGGCGGCCGTAAACGGTGACGCTGCTCTGCGCGGCGGCGTGGCCCGGCGCCAGCGCCACGGCGCAGGCGCAGAGTGCTGCGGTGCGCTTCTTGCTCAGTTTCTTGCTCATATTGTTGTCCTTAGCGGATGGCGGAAAGTTTGTCGCGGTCCAGTTCACCTTCCCAGCGCGCCATGACCACCGTGGCGACGCCGTTGCCTATCATGTTGACCAGCGCCCGCGCTTCGCTCATGAAGCGGTCTATGCCCAGGATCAGCGCCATGCCCGCCACCGGGATGGTGGGCACCACCGCCAGCGTGCCGACCAGCGCGATGAAGGAGGCGCCCTGCACGCCGCTGGCGCCTTTCGACGTCAGCATGGCCACGCCGAAGATGGCCAGCTGCTGCAGCAGGCTCAGCTCCGTGTTGGTGGCCTGGGCCACGAACAGCGCCGCCATCGTCATGTAGATGCTGGTGCCGTCGGTGTTGAAAGTGTATCCGGTGGGGACGATCAGGCCTACCAGCGGTTTGGAGCAGCCCAGCCTCTCCATTTTGGCCATCAGCGTGGGCAGCGCCGTGTCGGACGAGCTGGTGCCGAGCACCAGGAAAATCTCTTCCTTGATGTAGACCATGAACTTGATGATGCTGAAGCCGGCCACCCGCGCGATCAACCCCAGCACGATCAGCACGAACAGCGCGGAGGTCAGGTAGAAGGTGCCGATCAGCTTGAGCAGCGGACCGAGCGACACCACGCCGTATTTGCCGACCGTGAAGGCCATGGCGCCGAACGCGCCGATGGGGGCGAAGCGCATGATGAAGTTGATCACGCCGAACACCGCCTGCGAACCCATGTCGATCAGCTCCGTCGCCGCCCTGGCGCGGCTGCCCATGGCCGACAGCGCGAAGCCGAACAGCAGGGAAATCAGCAGCACCTGCAGCACGTCGCCCTTGCCGAAGGCGTCCGCGACGGTGTTGGGGATGATGTTGAGGAAGAAATCGGTGGGGGTCATGCTCTTGGCCTTGCCGACAAAGTCGGTGACGGCCTTGGCGTCCAGCGTGGCGGGGTTGACGTTGAAGCCGTCGCCGGGCCGCACCCAGTTGCCGACCGCCATGCCGATGAACAGCGCGAAGGTGGACACCAGTTCGAAGTAGAGCAGCGCCTTGCAGCCGATGCGGCCGACCTTTTTGATGTCCTGCATGCCGGCGATGCCGCTGACCACGGTGCAGAACACGATGGGGCCGATCAGCATCTTGATCAGCTTGATGAAGCCGTCGCCCAGCGGCTTCATGTCGATGGCCAGCCGGGCGTCGAAATGGCCGAGCAGGATGCCGAGCGCGATGGCGAACAGCACCTGCACGTACAGGATGGCGTAGAAGGGCTTGCGGGTGCGGACGGCGGGCGGCAGCGCGCCCGCGCCCGAACCGGTGGGGCTGGTGGTAATCATGTGTCTCCTCCAATACTTCGTCGTGTGCTTCGATCAAGGTCTAGCGTTTTTTTTTGCAGCTTATTTTGACTGGTATGGCATGGCGAGCAGGATGCTGGCCGGATGGTTTGTTTGGTTCTTCAAGGCCCTCTTTTCTCCGGGCGCCAGGCGCGCGGAATCGTATTGGCGCAGCACTTGTTCGCATACTTGTGCGCCTGGTTGCGCGCCGTCTTCGGTGACGATGGTGACTTCGCCCTCCAGCACCACGTACAGCTTCTCCACGCCGGACGCGTCCAGCGTGGTGCCGCCGCCGGGCAGCAGGTGCGACAGGCCCAGCCACACGGTATCCGACGGCCCCGCCTCGTGCCCCTGCAGCCGCAGGCAGTGCATGCCTTCGTGGTTGGGCGGGAAGTAGGCGGGGGCGTCGCCGTAGCGGGTGACGTTCATGGTTGAAGAACCACGCGCTCGCGCGCGCCGCCCAGCACCGCGCGGTAGCCCTGCGCGGCGTCCTTCAGCGCGTAGATGGTGTCGGCCAGCACCGGGAAGGGCTGCAGCGTGCCGTCGGCGAAGCCGGGCGCCAGCGCGTCCAGGATGCGGGCGCAGGCCAGCGAATCGAGCGCCAGGGTGTCGATGCCGACATAGGTGTGCTGGCCGCGGTAGAAGGCGAAAATATCGAACGGCACCGCGCGCTCGATGGTGGAGATGAAGATCTGCCGCCCGCCGGTGGCCAGCGCGGCGTTCGCCTGCCCGAAGTAGGGGCTGCCGACGGTGTTGTAGACGATGTCCGCGCCGTGGCCGCCGGTCTTGTCGCGCACGTAGGCGGCGATGTCCTGGGTGTCGGCGGCGATCATGTCCACCGCGCCGCTGGCGTGGCCGATGTAGGCCTCCTTGCTGCGTTCGACGGCGAACACGCGCGCGCCGGCGCGGGTGGCCAGCTGTATCGTGGCCTGGCCGACCTTGCCGTTGCCGCCCATGACCAGGACCACCTCGCCGGCCTGCGGCAGGCCGGCGCGGCGCAAGCCTTCGTAGGCGGTGATGAAGGGCACGCCGACCGCGCCCGCTTCCAGCATCGATACGGCGGCCGGCTTGGCGCGCACGGCGGCCGTGTCCAGCACCAGGTAGCGCGCGTGGGTGCCGTCGCGGCGGATGCCCAGTTCGCCGCCGCTGCCCCACACTTCCTTGCCGATCCATTCCGCCGGACCGTCGATCACCACGCCGGCGTAGTCGCGGCCCGGGGTGCGCGGCCACACCGCGTGCGGCATGGCGCCCAGCGCGGCTTTCACGTCGCTCGGGTTGATGCCGGCGCTGTGCACTTCGATGACGCACTGGCCGGGCAGCGCCGCCGGGCGCTCGGTGGTGGACAGGGTGGGGGCCAGCAGGTCGATGCTGGCGGCTTTTTCGGTGACGCGTACGGTGTTCATGGTTTCTCCTCGTTGTGATCAGTTATGCAGTCCAAGCATGGCGCGCGCTTCGGCGGCGCTGGCGACGGCGCCGCCCAGCGATTCGACGATCAGCCGGGCGCGCGCCACCAGTTCGGCGTTGTCGCGCGCCAGCTTGCCCTTGGCGATGTACAGGTTGTCCTCGAAGCCGACCCGCACGTGGCCGCCCAGCAGCCAGGCCTGCGCCACCATGGGGAACTCGTGGCGGCCGATGCCGAAGCCGGTCCAGGCGGCGCCCGGCGGCAGCAGGCCGCGCGCGTAGGCCATGGTTTCCGGGCTGGCGTTGAAGCCGTAGTGCACGCCCAGCACAAAGCTGAACAGGCCCGGCCCGGCCAAGGTGCCGTCGGCGATCAGGTCGCGCGCCAGGTGCAGGTCGCCGGAATCGAAGATCTCGATCTCCGGCAGCACGCCCGCTTCGCGTATCACCTTGGCCATGCGGCGCACGTTGGCGGGCGTGTTGATCACCACGTCCGCGCCGGAGTTCATGGTGTTCAGGTCCAGCGTGGCGATGTCCGGGCGCAGCGCGGCGATGTGGGCCACGCGCTTTTCGGGCGCCATCAGCGTGCTGCCGGGGGCGGCCACTCGCGGGTCGTCCGCGCTGGGGATGAAGCGGCCGCCGGGGCCGGTGGTCAGGTTGATCACCAGTTCGCGGTTCTGCTCGCGGATGCGCTGCATCACTTCGGCGTAGTGGTCCAGCTCCATCGACGGCTGGCCGGTGTGCGGGTCGCGCACGTGGATGTGGACCACGGCGGCGCCGGCATCGGCGGCGTCCAGGCAGGCTTGCGCGATCTGGCGCGGCGTGACCGGCAGGTCCGGGTGCTGCTCCGGCTTGACGATGTTGCCGGTGACGGCGCAGGTGATGATGGTCTTGTGCATGTGCTCCCCTTACGCCGCGCCGAGGTGGCGGCCGCCGTCGATGCGGATCACGCTGCCGGTGGCGAACAGCAGCGTGGTGGCGCAGGCTTCCACGGCGGCGGCGATGTCGTCCGGCTGGCCAATGCGCTTGAGCGGGGTGGTGGCGGCTTGCTTGTCGTTGAAGGCGGCGTCGCGGCCGGGCACGAAGTGGCTGTCCACCACGCCGGGCGAGACGTTGATGACGCGGATGTGCGGCGCCAGCGCGCGGCCGAGCGAGTTGGCCATGGTGTCCAGGCCGGCCTTGGCGGCGCAGTAGGCCACGTTGCTGCCGATGCCGGTGCTGGCGGCGATGGACGAGATGTTGACCACCAGGCCATGGCCGGACGCGCGCAGCAGCGGGGCGAAGGCGCGGATGGCGGCGAACGGCGCGCGCCAGTTGGCGGTGAAGATGGCGTCGATCAGCCCGTCGTTCAACGCGTCCAGGTCGGCGTGCGGCACCGGCTGGGTGAAGCCGGCCGAGTTCACCAGGATGTCGGCGCGGCCGTAGCGCTCGCGCACTTCGGCTGCGGCGCGGGCCAGCGCCGCGCTGTCGGCCAGGTCGGCTTCGATGGCGCAGTGCGCGGCATCGCCGCCGGCGGACGGTGGCGGCAGCGCGGCGGCCTTGGCGTGCGCGTCGCCGCCGGCACGGCCGAGCAGCACGATGCGCGCGCCCTGGCTGGCCAGCCGCTGCGCGCTGGCATAGCCGATGGCGCCCGCGCCGCCGGCGATGACGGCCACCTGGCCGGCGAGTGGAAGTGGGGATGGCATGAATGGTTCCTTATTTGATGGGCGCTTACTTGATAGGTGCTTACTTGATGGGTGCGTCTGGGAAGCAGCTCTCGCCCGGTTCCAGCACGAAGTCGTAATTGAGTGTGTAGTACGGGTCCTCTCCGGGCGGCGCGTGGCGCACGAACTGGCCCACCAGCGGCTTGGTCACGCCGAAGGAGACGTCGCTGCCGAGGTGGTCGCAGTCGTCGGCGAAGACCTGGGTGATCAGCGTTTTGCAGCGCGGGTGCGACACCATGAAGTGCACGTGCGCCGGCCGCATGCAGTGCCGTTCCTGCAGGCGCAGCAGCACGCCCACCGCGCCGTGCGTGGGCACCGGGTAGCCGGCCGGGCGCACGGTGCGGAAGCTGTAGCGGCCGTGCACATCGGTGATGAAGTAGCCGCGCAGGTTCATCTCGGGCTGGTGCGCATCCTGGTTTTCATACAGGCCTGCGGGCGAGGCCTGCCACACGTCCACCTTGGCTCCGGCGATGGGCTGGCCGTCCAGGCCGCGCACCTGGCCGAACACCTGCATAGTCGTGCCGGGCGTGTCGCCGCGCGCGATGGAATCGCCATTGGCGCACAGCGGCGCGGCGGCGCGCCAGAACGGCCCGAGCAGGGCGGCCGCGCTCTGGCCCTGGTTCTGCGGGTTGTTGCGCAGCGCAACCAGGGTGGAGATGCCCAGCACGTCGGCCGCCAGCACCACCTCGTTGTGCGCGGCGTTGGTCTGCTGGCCGATGTCGGTGACGAATTTGAGCACGGTGTCGAATTCGGCCTCGGTCAGGTTCACTTCGCGTATCAGCGCGTGCATGTGGTCGACAAAGGCGGCCACCAGCTGGCGCAGGCGCGGATCGGGCGTGCGGGCCATGGCGGCGTGCGCCACGGCGGTGACGGATGCCTCGCCGTCGATGATGTTGGCGGTGTTCATGTCCACTTGCGGTCTCCTCCGTGCTTGATCTTGGTAATGCGAACGTTCGCATAAAATTGATAGTAGCAGAACAAAAATCTAATTCAAGCGTGTAGTGAAAATATTTGCGAACGTTCGCATAGATTTCTCTGTTTACGCTGGGCCGCACCGGCGTGCGAAAATACGACATCGCTTAACGGAAGACGCTATGCAGCAGAAAAAGATGACGCTGAAGGGCCTGGCAGAGATTCTGGGCGTGCACACCTCCACGGTGGGCCGCGTCATGGACCCGGAAACGCGGCACATGGTGGGCGAGGAGGTGGCGCAGCGGGTGCTGAAGGAAGCGGCCAAACACGGCTACCGGCCCAACAAGATGGCGGCGGCGCTGCGCACGCGGCGCTCCAACATCGTCGGCGTGATGCTGCCCGATATCACCAACCCGGTGTTCCCGCCCATCGTGCTGGGCATCGAGGACGAGCTGCGCAAGCACGGCTACGTGGCGCTGGTGACCAATGCCGGCGAAGACCCGGAGCAGCAGCGCTTCGTGGTGGACCAGCTGCTGGCGCGCCAGGTGGACGCGCTGATACTGGCCACCGCCACCCGCGACGATCCCGTCATCGGGCACTGCCTGGAAGCCGGCGTGGCGCTGGTGACCGTCAACCGCAGCGAGGACCGGGGCCGCGTGTCGAGCGTGGTGAACGACGAATACGCCGGCATGCGGCTGGCGGTGGAGCACCTGCTGGCGCTGGGCCACAGCCGCATCGTGCACCTGGTGGGGCCGCAGACGCTGTCCACCGGCCACCTGCGCCGGGAGGGCTACGAGCTGGCGCTGGCGGCGCACGGCGTGGCGCGCGGCGACATGTGGCTGCTCGACTGCAGCGCCTACACGCGCGAGGCCGGCCGCGCCGGCTGCCTGGCGGCGCTGGAGCGCTATCCGCAAGCGACCGCCATCCTGGCCGGCAACGACCTGCTGGCGCTGGGCTGCTACGACGCGCTGCGCGAGCGCGGCCTGCGCTGCCCGGAGGACGTATCGGTGGTGGGCCACAACGACATGCCCTTCGTCGACATGGTCAATCCGCCGCTGACGACGATACGCATCGGCCACCACGCCATGGGCGTGCAGGCGGCCCAGCTGGTGCTGCGCCGCCTGCGAGAGGGCGCGGAGGGGCAGGTGGAAATCCGCCTGAAACCGGAACTGGTGGTGCGCAACTCGACAACAGTTCCGCGCAACGCATAAATTGCGATATGATACGGTTTTTAACTGTATATATATCCAGTAAAGCGAGCGCATATGACTGACGATCTTCTGGCTGACGATATTCTCCTTTCCGACGACGAGCAGGACGCCCTGGTGCAGGAAGACCGCCTGTGGCAAGCCAACGGCTGGACCGCGCGCGTGATCAAGAACGACGAAGACGAAGGCTGGGCCGTGGCCATGATCAAGGACGGCGAGCCGGAGCCGGCCCTGGTGGGGCCGTGGACCATGGGGCGCGACAAGAAGAACCCCAAGCCGCTCGACATCAACGCCTTCAACACCCTGGTCAAGACCGCCAACGAGGTGCTGCGCCGCCACGAGCAGCAGCTGCACGCCCAGCTGCACAAGAGCGTGCGCGTGAACACCGAGGGCGCGGCCTACATCACCGTCAACTTCGACATCACGCCGGACGAGGACGAGCCGTTCGCCACCCTGACCGCCTTCGATCCCTACGGCGACGAACTGGCCCAGGTGCGCGCGCTGCCGACCTTCAAGCTCAGTGTGGCAAGCGCCACAGCGTGGATAGAAAGCGGCTACCGCCGGCCCGGCTGAACTGTTACCATTCCTGTGCTAACTTGCACATAGGAAAATCGATGGAAAGCCGTCTCAGCCGCCTGGAAGCCGTACAAAGCATCTTGCTCGAAATCGGGCAGAAGTCCAGCACTTGCACCGACATCGCCGAATTCGTGCAGGCCGTGCACGAGGCGCTGGGCCGCATCATGTATGCGGCCAATTTCTATGTGGCGCTGAGCGACGAGGGCCGCCCCAATTCGGTGCGCTTCGTCTATTTCGTCGACGAGGTGGACGACGCGCCGGACCGCAGCGAAGCGGTGGAGCTGGCCTCGCCCGAGCAGTCGCCGACCGCCTGGGTGATCCTGAACCGCCAGCGCCTGATCATGACCGCCGAGGAGCACAACGCGCGCGGCGTGGACGGCAGCGGCTGGGGGCTGGGCACCACCGCCGAGCACTGGATGGGCTGCCCGCTGGTGGACCACAACCACCAGGTGCTGGGCGCCATGGTGATCCAGAGCTACGACAAGCAGCACACCTTCAACGAGGAAGACCAGGCGCTGTTCCAGCTGATCGCCAACCACGTGTCGGGTGCGCTGCAGGGCCTGCAGAGCATGGACCGGCTGGAGCGCGCCGTGCACGAGCGCACCGCCGCGCTGGAGTACGAGGTGGCCGAGCGGCGCCGCGCTGAAAACCTGCAGCGCGCGCTGTACGAGATCGCCAGCCTGTCGGGCGGCGCCTGGGACCGCGCCACCATGTACCAGCGGCTGCACCAGGCCATCAGCGAGGTGCTGACGGTGCGCAATTTCCTGATCGCGCTCTACCATCCCAGCAACAACGAGATCACGGTGCCGTACTTCGTCGACGAGAAGGACCCGACGGCGCCGTGCACCAGCTTCTCCTACGGCGTTGGCATGACCTCGTACATCCTCAAGCAGCGCCAGCCGGTGTTGCTGGACCGCGACGGCTACCTGGCGCTGGTGGCCTCCGGCGAAGTGGAGCGGCCGCTGGGCAACGAAGAGATCGTCAGCTGGATGGGCGCGCCCATCCTGCTGAACGACTATGCCTACGGCGTGCTGGTGGTGCAGAGCTACGACGACGACATGATCTACTCGCAGTCCGACCTGGACGTGCTGGCCTTCATGGCCAGCCACGTGGCGGTGGTGATCTCGCGCCTGCAGGCCGACCGCGCCATCCGCCGCGCCAAGACCGCGCTGGAGGAGCAGAACGCGGCGCTGAACACGGCGCTGACGCAGCTGCAGGCGGCGCAGGGCGAGCTGGTGCGGCAGGAAAAGCTGGCCTCGCTGGGCCGCCTGGTGGCCGGCGTGGCGCACGAGATCAACACCCCGCTGGGCATCTGCGTGACGGCCACCAGCCACCTGGTGCAGGAACTGAAGCTGACCAAGGAAGACCTGGCCAACGGCGCGCTGGACGAGGAGGGGCTGAACCAGTTCTTCGACATCGTCGACCAGTCGCTGCGCATCATGACCACCAACACCCAGCGCGCGGCGGCGCTGGTGCGCAGCTTCAAGCAGGTGGCGGTGGACCAGTCGTCCGACAGTGTGCGCAGCTTCAACCTGCGCAAATACCTGGACGAGGTGCTGCTGTCGCTGCAGCCCAAGCTCAAGGGCAAGCCGGTCGAGGTGCAGGTGGACTGCCCGCCGGATATCCAGATGGAAAGCTTCCCGGGCGCGGTGTCGCAGATCGTCACCAATATGGTGGTCAACTCGCTGGTGCACGGCTTTGGCGAGGGCCAGCCGGGATCGATCAAGATCACGGGCCGGGTGGAGGGCGAGCACGTGCACTTCGACTACAGCGACAACGGCATCGGCATGGACCCGGGCACCCTGAGCCAGCTGTTCGACCCCTTCTTCACCACCAAGCGCGGCTCCGGCGGCAGCGGCCTGGGCGCGCACATCCTGTACAACCTGGTGACCGGGCCGCTGGGCGGCACGGTGAAAGTGGTCAGCGCGCCCAACATGGGCCTGCACTACAACCTGCGCTTCCCCCGCGTGCAGCACGGCAAGCCGCAGGTTTGATCTTGTAATCATTTTTTGGCCAAGATCACGTTTTGTAATCTTTTTGTTTCGGCGCATAATCGTTTTGAGGTCACTCAGGACGATTGCCATGGCGGATACTTCAAGCTGGGCAGGGTGGCGGTGGCTGGCGGAGCGCTATGGCGTTGCGGCGGTACAGCCGCTGCGTACCCAGCGCATCCCAGTCCCGGCGCTGCCGCCGCCGGACTTGCGCGGGCAGCTTACTTTTGCGCTGAAGCATGAGTGCTTGCATCTGGAGTTGCTGGCGCGCTTGTGCGCAGGGATTGAGCCGGCCGAGCTGGAAGAGTGGATCCGGCGCGAGCCCACGGGGCAGTATGCCCGCAGGGCGGGATTCTTTTATGAGTGGCTGACCGGGCGGACGCTGGCGGTGCCCGATACGGCTGCGGGCAACTACGTCGATGCCGTCGATGCCGATGCCTACCTCACCGCAGCCAAGTTCATTCCCAGCCAGCGCTAGCGGGTGCGCGACAATCTGCCTGGCACGCGCGCGTTTTGTCCCGTGGTGTTGCGCAGCGCGGAAGTGAGGGCGGCGGAGGCGATCGATTTTGCCCAGGCGTTGGCGGACCTGGAATCGGACTATGGGCAGGACATCATCCGGCGCAGCGCGGTCTGGCTGACGGTCAGGGAAAGCCGTGCCAGCTTCCTTATCGAACATGAAGAGAGTCAGCAAACCCGCATCCAGCGCTTCGCCGCGGCGATGGAGTCAATGTGCGGCCGGGCGGAAAATCCGCTGGCGCTCGACAGCCTGGCGGCCTTGCAGGCCAGCATACTGGGACCGGCCGCAACGCGCTACGGGCTACGCCGTTCGCCGGTGTTTGTCGGCCACCTCAACACTTATAACGACGTGGTCGATTACGTGGCGCCGCATTGGGACGCGACCTTGCCGCTGCTGGCCGGCCTGGGCGCCAGCCTGATGCGCACGGCCGGCCAGCCGTCCGCCATCCGCGCGGCGGTGGCCTCGTTCGGTTTCGTCTATATCCATCCGATGTCGGACGGGAACGGCCGCATTTCGCGGTTTCTGATCAACGACATCCTGCGGCGCGATGGCGCGGTGCAGGCGCCATTCGTGCTGCCGGTGTCAGCATCCATCACGCGCTCGGCGGGCGCCAGGGCGGCGTATGACCGGACCCTGGAAATCTTCTCCCGGCCGCTGATGCGCAAATACGCTCAGCAGTACCGCTTCGGCGCCATGGCGGAGTACGCGGATGGCGTGCGTTCAAACTTCGCGTTCGGCGCTTACGAGGATGCGATGGCGGCGTGGCGCTATCCGGACCTGAGCGAACACGCTGCTTACCTGGGCGGCGTGCTGCGGCACACGCTGGCGGAAGAGATGCCGGCCGAAGCGGCTTACCTGCGCGGCGTCTACCGCGCGCGGCGTGAAGTCAAAAACTGGCTGGAAGGGCCGGACGCGGAGATCGACCGCATCGTGCGTTCGGTGCGCGAAAACGGCTGGTCCGTGTCGAACAAACTGAGGAAAGAGTTCCCCATGCTGGCCGACCCGGAACTGGCCGGCCGCATTGCGGGCGCCGTGCGGGCGGCGTTCGATGCCTGACCGTCAGTCCGGGAAGCGCTCGTTGATGGCCAGCGCCTTGTCGATGTTGTTGATCAGGTGCTCGACGTAGACCGGGTCGAGGTGGTGGCCCGCCACTTCGCGCAAATGCGTCACCACCTGGTCCACCGGCCACGCGTCCTTGTAGCAGCGCTTGTGCATCAGCGCGTCGAACACGTCGGCCACGGCCACAATGCGCGCGTACAGGTGGATGTTTTCCCCCTTCAGCCCCTGCGGATAGCCGCTGCCGTCGAATTTCTCGTGGTGCTGGTGCGCGATCACGGCGGCCGCCTTCAGGATCGGCCGCTGCGAGCCGTCCAGGATGGACAGGCCCACCGCCGGGTGCTGCTTCATGATTTCCCACTCGGCCGCGTCCAGCTTGCCCGGCTTGAGCAGCACCGCGTCCGGCGTGGCGATCTTGCCGATGTCGTGCATCGGCGCGGCATGCCGCAGCACGGCCACCTCGTCGTCCTGCATGCCGCTGGCCACGGCCAGCAGGTGGCACACTTCGGACATGCGGCGCACGTGGTTGCCGGCCTCGTTCGAGCGCGATTCCACCACGTCGCCCAGGCGCAGGATCAGCTCGGCCTGGGTGTCGGTGATTTCCTGGGTCAGCAGGATGTTGTCGAAGGCGATCGCCACGCCCGAGCAGAACACTTCCAGCAGCTTGGTGTCGATGTCGGAAATCTCTTCCACGCCCTTGAGCACCAGCAGCGAGGCCTTGCCGCTGCTGTTGGGGAAGTAGCCGACATAGGTGTCGCCCTGCAGCTTGGAAATGCGGTTGCTCTTGGCGTCGTCCAGCTGGGCCAGCAGCTCGGGCGTGAGGATGTTTTCCTCGTCGCCGATTTTGGCCAGGATTTCGTATTCGTTCTCGCCGCTGATGGCGGTGGCCGCGCGCAGGCGCAGCAGCATGCTGTTTTCCAGGCGCAGCAGCGCCACCACCTGCTGCAGCAGGCCGTTGGCGAAATCCTTCAGGTTGCGCTGCTGGAAAATGTGGGCCGAGGCGGCGATCACGCGCTCCAGGCCTTCGCGGTAGTTCAGCTGCGCGATGCGCGCTTCCTCCACCTTCATGATGTCGCGGTAGGCGCGCAGGGCGGCGAAGGTGGTGGTGAACAGCTTGGTGCGGTCCAGCTCAGTCTTTTCCTTGTAGTCGTTGATGTCGTAATTGACGATCACGCGCTCTTCCGGCGCCTGGCCCGGCTGGCCGGTGCGCAGCACGATGCGGGTGAACTGGTTGTCCAGGTCCTGGCGCATCCAGCGCGCCACTTCCAGGCCGCTGTCTTCCTGTTCCATCACCACGTCCAGGAACACCAGCGCGATGTCCTGCTCGCGCGCCAGCACTTCCTTGGCCTCGGCGCCGCTGTAGGCGTGCACGAAGCTGAGCGCGCGGCCGTCGAGGCGGAAGCGGCTCAGCGTGAGCTTGGTGACGTCGTGGATATCGGGTTCGTCATCGACCAGCAGGACTTTCCATGGCGCGAGCTTGGGCGTAGATGAGGACAAAAAAGACATAAGGCGTATTTCCGCAAAAAGACACTTGTATGCGCAATTTTTAGGCGCACTCTTTTGATTGTAGTCCCACAGCCAATGGATTAACAACTGGCAATAAACATTACGCCTAAGCTTAACAACAATCCAGCTATTGCGGCGGATTTTTATACATTTTTTGACAACTTTCACGGTGAAAGCTACGCCGCCGGGCCTGGACCAGGTGGGTCCTTTGTTAAAGGGGGCTTACAGCGCGGACACATTTTTCGCGTATGCACCAGACATTGCTTTTTCAGCACAGACGCCAGCGAAACAGCACCTCGTTCTCGACATCGCGTCGGCAGGCTCGGGCCGACAAAGCCCAAGTCACAATGTTGTCATTTTCCTTGCATAGAATGACCGGCGTCGCAGCCCCTCCACTCTATAAGACAAGAACCATGAACAGCAAAGACCGCGTCCCAGCTTCCATCGATCCAGACGACATTGGCTACAACGATACCCCCAACGAGCATTTCAGCACCGTGCTGGAACAGCGCATCAGCCGCCGCAACCTGCTGCGCGGCGGCGCCGCCAGCGCCGCCACCGTGGTGCTCGGTTCGATGGGCCTGAGCGCCTGCGGCAGCGACAACATCGTCTCGCCGACCGTGCCCGATCCGGTGATCCCGCCGCCGCCGGCCGAGAAGCTGCTCGGCTTCACCGCCGTGGCCAAGAGCCTGGCCGACGTGGTCACCGTGCCGGCCGGCTACACCGCCAGCGTGCTGTACGCGCTGGGCGACCCGCTGACCGCCAGCGCCACCGCCTTCAAGAACGACGGCACCGACGCCGACTTTGAAAACCGCGCCGGCGACCACCACGACGGCATGGAATTCTTCGGCCTGTCCGCCGACGGCAAGCCGTCCGCCAGCGCCGTCGATCGCGGCATCCTGGCCGTCAACCACGAAGCGACCACCAACCAGCAGCTGTCGTCGTTCTTCATCCACGCCAACGGCGGCACCAACACGCTGCCGCGCCCGCCCGCCGAAGTGGACCGCGAAACCGCGCTGCACGGCCTGTCCATGGTCGAAGTGCGCAAGGCCGGCGGCAAGTGGGAATACGTCAAGGATTCGGCTTTCAACCGCCGCGTCACCTGCCTGACCGAATGCGAGATCTCCGGCCCGGCGCGCGGCAATGCGCTGCTGGTGACCAAGTACTCCAAGGACGCCACCAAGACGCGCGGCACCCTGAACAATTGCGGCACCGGCAAGACCCCGTGGGGCAGCTTCGTGTCCGGCGAAGAAAACTGGTCCGGCTACTTCGTGCGCAGCACGACCGACAATGCCGCGCGCGGCAACGACAAGAGCGTCGCTTCGCTGAACCGCTACGGCCGCAGCCAGGGCGCCGCTTCGCGCCACGGCTGGGAAACCGGCGGCGCCGACGACAAGTACGCGCGCTGGAACAACAGCAAGCTGGGCGTGTCCGCCGACGGCAGCGACGACTACCGCAACGAAATGAACGGCATGGGCTACATCGTCGAAGCCGATCCGTACAACAAGACCAAGGCCGTCAAGAAGCGCACCGCGCTGGGCCGCTACGCGCACGAAAGCGCCGCCTTCGGCAAAGTGGTGGCCGGCCAGCCGCTGGCGGTCTACATGGGCGACGATTCGCGCAACGAATACATCTTCAAGTTCGTCTCCACCGCGGTATGGAACGCAGCCGACGCCAACCCGGCCGACATGCTGGCCACCGGCGACAAATACCTGGATTCGGGCAAGCTGTACGCGGCCAAGTTCGCCGCCGACGGTTCCGGCACCTGGATCGAGCTGTCCATCACCAACCCGGCCATCGCCGCCTACGCCGGCTACAAGTTCGCCGACCAGGCCGACGTGCTGATCAACGCCCGCCTGGCTGGCGACGCGGTCGGCGCCACCAAGATGGACCGTCCTGAATGGTGCTCGGTCAACCCGGCCAACGGCGAGGTGTACTTCTCGCTGACCAATAACAGCAACCGCAGCGCCACCCCGAGCGGCTCGTCCGCGCTGGCGCCGGACAGCGCCAACCCGCGCGCGTACACCGACCTGAAGGGCACCACCTCGCAGAACGGCAATCCGAACGGCCACATCCTGCGCCTCAAGGAAGCGCTGGCCGGCTCCACCGCGCTGGCCTTCACCTGGGACGTCTACCTGTTCGGCGCGGAAAGCGGCGCGGACGCCGGCAAGGTCAACCTGTCCAGCCTGACCTCGGACCAGGACTTCTCCAGCCCGGACGGCCTGGCCTTCAGCCCGTCCACCGGCATCTGCTGGATCCAGACCGACGACGGCGCCTACACCGACGTCACCAACTGCATGATGCTGGCCGGCCTGCCGGGCCAGGTGGGCGACGGCAAGAAAGTCACCCTGACCTACCCGACCACCGGCGGCGGCACGCTGGCTGTGGACACCTACGTCGGCAAGGCGGCCACCGCCGACACGCTGAAGCGCTTCCTGGTCGGCCCGGTCGACTGCGAACTGACCGGCATCTGCGAAACGCCGGACGGCAAGGCGCTGTTCGTCAACATCCAGCACCCGGGCGAAGGCACGGCCCAGGCCAACCTGGCCGACCCGAGCAAGTACACCAGCCAGTGGCCTTCCAACGCCGGCTACGGCGCCGGCAAGCGTCCGCGCTCGGCCACCATCGTCATCACCAAAAATGACGGCGGCCGCATCGGCAGCTAAGCTTTAAATCGTGGCGGAAAAGGCCGGCGCCAGCGATGGCGCCGGCCTTTTGTATTAATCGTAAGAAATCATTTCAGGGCGGGGCAAGGCGGTGCAAACGGAGTATATTGAAGTGATCCGCTATCTCTATCTGAAAGGGATCATCATGCGTGCATTCCGTACCGCCGCCGCCGTGCTGGCGGCCCTGGCCGCGCTGGCCAGCGGCAGCGCCCTGGCCGGCGCCACCGTCACCTACGTCGAACCGGACAAATTCCCCGACATGCCGTTCTCGCCGATCGACCGCGAGCGCGTGCTGCAAGACCTGAGCTCGCACTTCGCCGAGCTGGGCAAACTGCTGCCTGCCGGGCAGGAACTGAAAGTGGAAGTGACCGACCTGGACCTGGCCGGCCGCATCGATTTCAGCCGCCGCGGCGCCAACGAGATCCGCATCATGCGCGGCATGGCCGACTGGCCGCGCATGGAACTGCGCTACCGCCTGGAAGAGGGCGGCAAGGTGCTGCGCAGCGGCGAAGCCAAGCTGTCCGACATGAACTATATGGACCGCGCCCGCCTGGCCACCGCCAACGAGCCGCTGCGCTATGAAAAGCAGATGCTGGACGACTGGTTCAGCAAGACCTTCGGCGTCAAGGTGCGCGGCGCGCGCGGCTGATCCGGCAACGCTTAATCCAGCCAGTTCACCCGGGGGAACTTCGCCAGGAAGTCCTCCGGCATCGGCACCACCTGGCTGCTCTTGTAGTTGAAAAACACGAAGCCCGACTTGGCCATCGCCACCAGCGCCTGGTCTTGCGGGCGCGTGATGCGGAAGGTGATGTCGCCGCCGTATTTGTTGAAGTCCATCACCCCCACCTCGAACAGCAAATGGTCGCGCGCATGGGCCTCGGCCTTGTAGGTGGTGGCCAGGTCGGTGACGATGATGCCGTTGCCGTCGCCTTCCGTTTCGCGCACGCCGAAGTCGTACAGGAAGCGCGCGCGCGCCTCCGAGATCATGGAGATCATCGAATCGTTGCCCAGGTGGTTGGCGCCGTTGATGTCGGTGACGCGCACGGTCAACTGGGTGGAAAAGTAAAACTGGTCTTCCGGGAATTCAAGGTTCAGGCGTGCCATGGCGGTAAGCGGTAAGGGCGGGTTGCGATGCCTGCCATTCTACCTTGCGCGGCTTCAGCGGCGCACGATGCGGTACACCTGGCCGCTGCCGGCCAGCACGTACAGCTCGCCCTGCGCGTCCTGCCCGAAGGAGGGCACGTTGCCGGGATTGTCCACCGCCCATTCCTGCGCCCCGCTGACCACGCCGTTGCGGTAGACAAAGCTCTTCAGGTAGCCCTTGCAAAAGTCCGAATAGAAATACGTGCCCGCCAGTTCGGGAATGGCCGTGCCCCGGTACACATAGCCGCCGGTGATCGAGCAACCGTTCACGTCGTTGGCGCCGTGCAGGTATTCGAACACCGGCAAGGTCAGCCCGGCCTGGTTGCAGCTGGCCGCGCTGTAGCAGGCCGTGCCCTCCATGATGTTCCAGCCGTAGTTCTGGCCGCCCTGCGCGGCCGGCGCCGCGTTCACTTCCTCGCGCTGGTCCTGGCCCACGTCGGCGATGTAGAGCAGGCCGTCGCTGCGGTCGAAGGAGAAGCGCCACGGGTTGCGCAGGCCGTATGCCCAGATCTCGCCGCGCCGCCCGGCCTGGCCGGCGTACGGGTTGCCGGACGGGATGCCATAGGTTTGGCCGGGCACGATGATGTCCACGTCCAGCCGCAGTATCTTGCCCAGCAGCGAGTTGAGGTTCTGGCCGTTGCGCAGCGGATCGCCGCCGCCGCCGCCGTCGCCGGTGCCGATGTACAGGTAGCCGTCCGGGCCGAAGGCCAGCTGGCCGCCGTTGTGGTTGCTGAACTCGCGGTGCGCAATGGTGAGGACGCGGCCCGTGGCGGCCGGGTCGGCCAGGTTGGGGTTGCTCACGGACACCTTCATGCGGTCGACGGCGATGTCGCCGTTGACGTCGGTGTAGTAGATGAAGAAGCTGCCGTTCTGCGCATACTGCGGGTGGAACGCCATCGACAGCAGGCCGCGCTCGCCGGTGGTGGTGGTCTGGCTGCCGATGTCGAGGAAGGGCGTGGCCAGCAGCACGCCGTTGGCCACGATGCGGATGCGGCCCGGGCGCTCGACGATGAACAGGCGGCTGTCGCCGGCCGGCGCAGTCAGGTGGAGCGGTTGCGCGAGCCCGCTGGCCACGCTCTGCAAGGCCAGCTGCAGCGTGGCCGGCGGCGTCACGGGCGGGTTGACGACAGGCGGCGGCGCCACCGGCGCGCTCGCGCCGCCGCCCCCGCCACCGCATGCGGCCAGGCCAGCCAGGGCTAAGGACAACACCAGCATTCTCAGCGCATTCGATCGCATGGCAGCCTCCATATCCGTGCCGGTTATTGTAGCGGGCCGGCGTGGCCGGCGGCGCGCAGCAGGCGCCGGGCCGGCCCGCATCGGCGCATCCTTTGCGCTGCCTCAATGCGGCGGGCGGATGCCGGTTTCTGCGGCAACGTTGCCCTCTCCAACGCAGCCCTGGCGCATCCCTGCCTTTTGCCATAAGACGGCGCGGCGCAACAGTATTAGCATTGTTTTTGCTGCAAGCCCCCACCATCACGCTAAGGACCGACATCATGCTTGGACTTACCCCGCTCGGCGCCGTCCACACCGCCATCAGCCTGGTCGCAGTGGCCGCCGGCCTGATCGCCTTCTGGCGCGACAAAGGCATCAACCCCGCCAACACCCTGGGCCAGGTCTACATCTGGACCACCGTGCTGACCTGTTTGACCGGCTTCGGCATTTTCGAGCGCGGCGGCTTCGGCAAGCCGCACGCGCTTGGGGTGATGACCCTGCTGGTGCTGGGCCTGGCCTGGCTGGCCGCGCGCGGCAGCCTGTTCGGCGCCAGGGCCGCCGCCGTCATGACGGTCAGCTATTCGCTGACCTTTTTCTTCCACATGATCCCGGCCATGACGGAAACCGCGGTGCGCCTGCCGGTGGGCCGCCCGCTGGCCGACAGCCCGGAAGCCGAATGGCTGAAGCTGGCCGCCGGCATCCTGTTCCTGATCTTCCTCATCGGCGCCACGCTGCAAGTGCGGCGCCTGCGCAAATGACGATTGCAGCTAAGCCTACCAGGAGAACAGCATGGCAAACACGGCACTCCCCGGCACCGCCCTCATCACCGGCGCCTCCAGCGGCATCGGCGCCACCTATGCCGACCGCCTGGCCCGGCGCGGCTACAGCCTGGTGCTGGTGGCGCGCGACCAGCAGCGCCTGGACGGCGTGGCGGCCCGCCTGCGCCGGCAATACGGCGTCGCGGTCGAGACCCTGCAGGCCGACCTGACCGCGCGCGCCGACCTGGCCCGCGTCGAGCAGCGCCTGGCCACGGATGCCGCCATCACCCTGCTGCTCAACAATGCCGGCAGCACGGTGGAGGGCAGCTTCGTCGGCGCCGACATGGACAAGGTGGAGAACATGCTGGCGTTGAACATCACCGCGCCCACCCGGCTGGCCAGGGCCGCCGCCGGGCGCATGGCGGCGGCCGGCGCCGGCACCATCATCAACCTCGGCTCGGTCACCTCGCTGCTGCCGGAAAGCTTCTCAGGCACCTATAGCGGCAGCAAGGCGTATATGCTGAACCTGAGCATCGCCATGCAGGCCGAACTGTCGGCGAGCGGGGTGCGGGTGCAGGCCGTGCTGCCGGGCGCCACCCGCACCGAGATCTGGGAGCGCGCCGGCATCGACCTGAACGCGTTCCCGCCCGGCATGGTGATGAGCGTGGACGACATGGTGGACGCCGCGCTGTCCGGGCTGGACCAGGGCGAAGCCGTGACCATCCCGTCGCTGCCGGACCTGCAGGACTGGCAGCGCTACACGGCCGCCCGCCTGGCGCTGCAGCCCAACTTGTCGCTCAGCGTGGCGGCGCCGCGCTACAAAAAACCGGCCGGCGTGGCCGATTCCAAGATGTAAGTCAGACATGTAGTTGCGGACCCTGCTTTACATCATCCCGGCGGCCACGTAGCCGGCCGTCATGGCCACCACCAGCAGCGCGCCGACCGGCGTCGGCGGCGAAGGGGAGGGGATGTCGAACCAGCGGCACACGCCGCCCACGGCCAGTCCCAGCAGGGCGCCTATCAGCAGGGGGCTCATTCGACACCCTCCTTGCCCAGCGCGTGGCCGCCGCAGTGCTTCTTGTTTTGCGCCGCTTCCTTGGCCAAATAGCGGTCCACCAGCCAGTAGCCGCTGCTCATGGCGAACACCAGCAGGGCGCCGCTGAGCACCGGCGGCGACGCGGCCGGAATGCCGAACAGCTTGCAGCCGGCGCCCACCACAAAGGACAGCACCAGGCCCAGCGCGATTTTCGTGTAGTTCATGGCGGCCCCCGTCAGAACGCGAAGCAGCTGCAGCCCAGCGCGCCCCAGAAGCCGCTGAAGTCCGACACCGGCACCGACGAACGGCGCGCGCGGTCGTGCGAGTGCGCGTGCACGCCGCACGGGCCCTGGCACTGGTGCGGCAGCGCGGCGGAGGCCACGGAAGTCTGCGGCGCGGGCGCGGCCCGGCGCCAGTGCCCCGGCGTGCTGGCCACCGGCGACCAGTCCGGCAGCACCGGGATCGGCGGCGGCGCCAGCGGCGTGAACTCGGCCTGCCCGTAGACCACCTTGCCGCCGACGATGGTGAGCACCGATTCGATCGACTTGATGGCTTCCTCGTCCACCGTGAAGAAGTCGGCCGACAGCACCGCCAGGTCGGCCAGCATGCCTTCCTGGATGCGGCCCTTCTTGCCCTGCTCGTTGGAGAACCACGCGCTGCCGGCGGTCCACAGCTCGATGGCGGTGTCGCGCGACAGCTTGGCGCCTGCGTCGTACAGGCGCATGCCGCCCACGGTGCGGCCGGACACCAGCCAGTACAGCGCCGTCCACGGGTTGTAGCTGGCCACGCGGGTGGCGTCGGTGCCGGCGCCCACCGGCACGCCGTTCTCCAGCATGCGCTTGATGGGCGGGGTGGCCTTGGCCGCTTCCGTGCCGTAGCGCTCGACGAAGTACTCGCCCTGGAAAGCCATGCGGTGCTGGATGGCGATGCCGCCGTTGAGCGCCTTCACGCGCTCGATATTGCGCGGGCTGATGGTTTCGGCGTGGTCGAACATCCAGTGCAGGTCGCCGAAGGGGATGTCGCGGTTGACCTTCTCGAACACGTCCAGCATGCGCGAGATCGATTCGTCGTAGGTGGCGTGCAGGCGGAACGGCCAGCGCTTGCTCACCAGGTGGCGCACAACCTTTTCCAGCTCCGCTTCCATGTCCGGGTTCAGGTCCGGGCGCGGCTCCAGGAAGTCCTCGAAGTCGGCCGCCGAGAACACCAGCATTTCGCCGGCGCCGTTGTGGCGGTAGAAGTCCGTGCCCTGGCCGGGCGTGACCATGTCGGTCCACTTCTCGAAATCCTCCAGCTCCTTGCCCTTGTTCTGCGTGAACAGGTTGTAGGCGATGCGGATGGTGAGCTGGTCCTCGCGCGCCAGCTGGTCCACCACCGAGTAGTCCTCCGGGTAGTTCTGGAAGCCGCCGCCGGCGTCGATGGCGCTGGTCACGCCCAGGCGGTTCAGTTCGCGCATGAATTGGCGCGTGGAGTTGATCTGCAGGTCCAGCGGCAGCTTGGGGCCCTTGGCCAGCGTGGCGTACAGGATCATGGCGTTGGGGCGGGCGATCAGCATGCCGGTCGGGTTGCCGGACGCGTCGCGCTGGATCTCGCCGCCGGGCGGATTCGGCGTGTCCTTGTCGTAGCCCACCACGCGCAGCGCGGCGCGGTTCAGCAGCGCGCGGTCGTACAGGTGCAGCACGAACACCGGCGTGTCCGGCGCGGCGGCGTTGATCTCGTCCAAGGTCGGCATGCGTTTTTCGGCGAACTGGAACTCGTTCCAGCCGCCCACCACGCGCACCCACTGCGGGCTGGGCGTGCGCAGCGCCTGTTCCTTGAGCATGCGCAGCGCGTCGGCCAGCGACGGCACGCCTTCCCAGCGCAGCTCCAGGTTGTAGTTCAGGCCGCCCCGGATCAGGTGCAGGTGCGAGTCGTTCAGGCCGGGCACCACGCTGCGGCCGTTCAGGTCGATCACCTGGCTGGTGGGGGTGCGGTGGCGCATCACCTCGTCGGCGTCGCCCACGGCGAGAAACCTGCCGCCCTGGATGGCGACCGCGCTCGCTTGCGGCTGGGATTTATCGACCGTGTGGAAACAGCCGTTGATGAGGATCAGGACGGGTTCGGGTGTGGCTTGGGTACTCATGCGGTTCTCCTGCGGACTTTAGCGGTAGCCTGCAGTATGCCGCCGCGCGCGGCGGCATACTATGCGCCATTGGGGAGAGACGGCCGTGTCGGGTTCCGCTCAGATGGTTTCGCTCAGGAACACCAGCGTGTGGCCGTGCGCCAGCGCGGCCGGCTGCTGGCGGTAGCTGGCGCGGTGGCCGCAATTGAAGCCGTGTTCGGCCTCGGTGTACAGGTGCACTTCCACGTTGTCGCGGTCGTCGAAGCGCTCGGCGATCTTCTTCACCGCGTCCAGCGGGATGTGGCTGTCGCGGGCGCCGAAATGCATCATCAGCGGCACGCGGATCTCGTCGGCGCGCCCCAGCGCGTTCTGGATGCCGCCGCCGTAGTAGGCCACGGCCGCGTCCACGTCGCCGTTGGCGGCCGCGTGGTAGGACAGCAGGCCGCCGTAGCAGTAGCCCAGCGAGGCGATCTTCGCGCCCACGCCGGGCAGGGCGCGCAAGGCGTGCGCGGCGGCGCGGATGTCGGCCTGGGCCTGGTGGATGTCGCTGGCCTGCTTGAGCTGCACGGCGCGCTGCCAGTCGGCCTCGCCGTAGCCCAGTTCGATGCGCGCGCCCTGGCGCCAGAACAGGTCCGGCGCCAGCACCATGTAGCCGTCGGCCGCGTACTGCTCGGCCACGCCGCGGATGTGCTCATTGACGCCGAAAATCTCCTGCAGCAGCACGATGCCCGGCGCGCCGCCGCCGGCGGCCGTGTTGCGCGGCAGCGCCAGGTAGGCGCCGAACACGCCGCCGTCGCCCTGTATCTCTATCCACTGGGAAGTGCCGTTCATGCCCGCTCCTTTACCGTTGGTGGGGGAAACGGCCATGCTACCGCAGTTCCGGCAGCGCGGCCGCAGCGCTGGTTCAGTGCAGTTCGCGCAGGTAAATCACCGGCGAGCGGTACACGCCGTAGGTGAGGACGCCTGCGGTGCTGGGTAGCCAGGGAAAGGCGCCGACGCGCAGGTTCGCTGTGCCGTTGCGGCCGGCGCCGGGTGCAGCCACGCGCAGCGAGGAGCGGCCGGAAGTGAATTCCAGCTTGGCCGACGGCTCGGCCGCTGCCAAGCCGGCGAAACAGGCCGTGCCGGCGGCCAGGTTCTTGGTGCACCCGCTAAACTTAAGCACATCGAGCCCCCCCAGTGCGGTGGTGCCTTGGGTGACGTCGGCTTTATTGTGCAGGAACTGGCTGCCGGTCCAGTACTGCGACTCCACGCCCACCTGGCGCCTGAGCAGTTCCGAGCCGTAGCTGTGCGCCACCTGCAGGCGGCCGGCCACCACCGCGATGCCCGCTTCCACCGCGCCGGTGCGCTGCGAGGTGACGCCGTCGCCATCGGTGGCGCGGAAAAACACATTGACCGGCTGCGAGATGGTGTTCAGCTGTGTAGCGGTGCCGAAATTCTGGCTGAATGCGTATCGGACCTCGCCCAGGCCCACGCCGGCCGTGAAGACGAAGGGCGTGGCGACGGACGGCCCGCCCGTGCCTGACGGCATGCTGCGCGCGGCGGCGTCCACCGGACGACGCTCAGGATTGCTGTTGGTGGCTGCGGCCGGCGAGGGCGGATTGACGGCGCCCGCCGCGTTCCAGGCGGTGATGGTGATGGGCCGCGCATAGCTGCCCGCGTAGTTCCTGGTCAGCGTGGGCAAGCTGGTGCCGCTCATGGCGTTGACCGTCAGGCCGAAGGGCTGTACCGCGTAGATAAAGCGGTTGGCGGCGCAAGTGATGGGGAACGCGCCGGCCGGGCAGGCCATGACAGGCGCGGCGTCCGGGGCGGTGAGGGCGGTGTCGAAATGGTCTGGAATGAAGCGGCCGATATTGCCGCTGGCGGGACTGGACACGCTGCCGGATTCGAGATCGGCTATGTCGATGCCGGCGTACAGCCCTGTTTTCTCCGTGAACGCTTTCAGGGAGATGATGCCCACTTCATTCCACGCCAGCCCGCCAAGCAGGAACCTGCCGGGCGAGGCGCCGCTGGCGCCTGCATTGATGGCGGATACGAAGGCCGGCGGATTGGGAACCGACAGCGAGCCCTTGTAGCCGTCAGCCGGCGGCACCGGATCGACCTGCTGGTGCGTGAGCCTGAACCGGCCGGGAACATCTTCCTTGCCGAAATTGGTGGTAATAATATTGTTCTTGCTCAGCGCAGTTACCCGCACCGAAAAAAGCGTGCTTGCCTTGGTGAAGACCGGGCCGCTGGCGTCGGCGGCTCCTGGATTGGCGAAGCCGGACACGCTTGCATTGTCGATGCTGTAGTGGTGCGGCGCGACCACGAAGGTGGCGCTTTTCCCGTCCGCAGTGACGAAGTTGGCGCCGCTGGCCGTGTACTCGGCCGACAGCGACAGCTTGCCTACGTCGTCGTACGCCAGCGTGCCTTCGGCCTTGCCGTTGCCATCGAACGCCAGCGACAGGCTGGCGCCGGGGGCGCCGCCGAAGCCGCCGCTGCCGCACGCCATCGCAGCGGTGGCGCCGCTGGTATTTGCCAGGTTGACGTTGCGGCTCAGCGCGTTGCTGTTGGTGTCGGGGTCCAGGTAGGCGCAGCGCATCACCAGGGTCCTGGAGCTGTTGGCGATGAGCGGAATACAGCTGGAGGGGGTGCGCTTGTCCTCCTTCAGCGCCTCCACCGTGAACTTGCCGCTCACGCCGGCCAGGCGCGCGCCGGCGGTTAGCTGCAAGCCCGCTTCGGCGAAGTGCATGGCGCACGAGGCGCTGGACGGGGCGTCGCAAGTGGTGCCGGTGGCGGCCGCAGGCGTGGCGGACGCGATAGCCAGCGTGGCATTGCCAGCCACAGTCTGGCGCACATGGGCGCTGCCGATGCCGTTGGTCAGGCTGAAGACGGGCGCGGGCGACTCCACCGAGTTGGGCGACAGCGTTACCTGCGCGGCCCCGCCGTACAGCGAAGTGCAATCGGCGTTGGCGCAGGCTTTCACGGTGACGGCTTCGGCCTGGCAGGTCAGCCCCTGGCCGTCGTGGGTGATCTGGTAGTGGTGCACCGAGTTGCCGCCCGGCGGCGTGCACACCGCCGCGTAGCTGGTGTTCTGGTAGCCGCTGTTGTCGGTCACGCAGCCGCAAGGGTCGCCGCTGGTGCCGTCGCGGCAGGTGATGGCCTGGTACACCCGGCCGTGCCATTGCAGTTCGATGCGGTCCACCAGCGCAGTGCCGGTGATATAGGCTTCCGACGATTGCAGTTCCACCTTGCCGGCGACGACGTTGCCGTTGATGCTGCTGGCCGAGCCGATGGTGAGCTTGTTGCTGGCAGTGACGTTGCCGTTCACGCGCGACGGCGACGGGTCCAGGTCGACTTTCGGCGACACCAGGTTGCCGTTCAGCGTGCTGCCGGACGCCAGGTTGAACGATACGCTGGCATTCACGTCGCCCGTCAGCGACACCGGCGAGTTGGTGGTGACCTTGCCGCCGTTGATGTCGCCGATGATGGTGGCGTGCGAAGCGATGTTGATCGGGCCGTTGGCGGTCAGGGTGCCGGTCACCTTGGTGGCCGAGCCGGTGCCGATATCCATGTGGGCGGCGCTGATGTCGGCCACGATGGTCTGCACCTGGGCGCCCATCTTGAACGGGCCGCTGGCCGCCAGCGAGCCGCCGGTGATGTTCAGGTTGAAGCTGGGGATGTCGCCGATATCGAGTTTCCCGGAAACTTCCAGCCGTGCCGTGCCGCTCATGGTGAGCTTCTGGTTGTAGTCGAAGGTCATGGCGCCGTTCACCTTGACCGTGTAGCCGCTGGCGATGGTCACGTCCTGGCTGGCGCTGAACGGATTACAAGTATAGGTGGAGCTGGCCGCATCGTAGTCGCAGCCGACCACCAGGCCGCCGTTGAACAGCACAGAGGTGTTGGCGCGGGCTGGGCCGGCCATCAGCAGGGCGATTGTCAGCGCCAGTGGGGCGCCCAGGCAGGTGATCCAGCGTGTGAGGAAAGAAGCCATACCGGATTGTCCACGAATGTACACGATGCCCTCATTATATGCCCAGCGGCACGATCCGATGCCGCCACGCCAGCGCCATCCATGCTAATCTTTCGGTTTTACCAGCTTTCACGACGGGTGAATCCGATTAGCGCTTCCCCCACTCCGATTTCCGCTACTTCGCAGCCGCTGCCGGGCCGCCTGACGAAATACCGCCCCATGGCGCTGGCGTTGCTGTGCGGCCTGGGCTGCACGGCGCTGCTGTTTGCCGGCGTGAGCCGGCTGGAGCGGGACAAGGTGTCGCTCGCTTTCCAACAGCGCGCGCACGCGCGCCTGTTCGTCCTGCAGCAGGGCGTGGGCAACGCGCTGGCCGGCCTCAACTCGGTCAACCAGCTGTTCGCCAGCCACCAGCAGGTCACCCGCACCGAGTTCCGCCTGTTCACCCGCCCCATCCTGGAACGCTCCCCGTACGTGCAGGGCATCAGCCATCTGCGCCTGATCAGCCACGCCGAGCGCGCCGCGCTGGAGGCCGAACTGGCCGCCGTGATCCCGGGCACCACGCTGACCGAAATGCGCGACGGCAGGCCGGTGCCGGCCGGGGAGCGCGCCAGTTACCGCGTGATCGACTTCATCGAACCGATGGCCGGCAACGAGGCGGCGCTGGGCCTGGATACGGCCTGGCCGGCGCTGGACGGCGGCGCGCGCCAACGGGCCTACGACAGCGGCCAGCCCACCGCCGGCAACCTGGTGCGCCTGGCGCAGGGGCCGGAGCCGCGCGTGGGCGTGATCGTGTCGATGCCGGTGTACCGCTTCGGCTCGGAACCGGCCGACCCGGCCGCGCGCCGCGCCGCGCTGCAGGGCGAGACCGCCATGGTGATGCGCCCCGGCGCCATGATAGAGCGGATCTACGAGGCTGCCGGAGTGCGCGCCAGCATGGGCCTGGACCTGAAGGTGTACGCCGGCGCCGCACAGGACCCGGAAGTGCTGGTGTTCGAGGCGCGGCTGCCGCCGCCGACCCAGGCCACGCTGCCGCGCTGGCTGTTTCCTGCCGCACCGGCGCGCCTGGAGCAGCCCTTCGACGTGGCCGGCAAGACCTGGCTGATGACGGCCAGCCAGCCGGACGCGGTGTTCGTCAGCGACCATCTGGCCTCCATTTTCACGCTGGCGCTGGGCGCCATGGTGAGCCTGCTGGGCGCCGCGTACGTGCAGACGCTGGCCAGCCGCAACCGCGACGTGCAGCGCCGCGTGGACCAGCGCACCGCCGAACTGAAGGACGTCAACCGCACCATGCGGCTGCGCGACCGCGCCATCGAGTCCAACGTGAACGCCATCATCATCACCGACGGCGCCCCGGGCTACGCCATCGTCTACGTCAATCCGGCCTTCGAGCGCCTGACCGGCTACGCCAGCGCGGATGTGCTCGGGCGCAGCACGCGCCTGCTGCCGCGCGACGACCTGGACCAGCCGGGCGTGAACGAGCTGATCGCCGCCGCGCGCGAGCAGCGCGAAGGGCACGCCGTGCTGCGCCACTACCGCAAGGACGGCACCATGTTCTGGAACGACGTCTATGTGTCCCCGGTGCGCGACGAGCATGGCGAAGTGACCCATTTCGTCTCCTTCATGCACGACATCACCGCCATCAAGGCCTACGAGACGGAACTGCACCACCAGTCCACGCACGACGCGCTGACCGGCCTGCCCAACCGCGTGCTGCTGCTGGACCGGCTGCGCCAGACCATCACGCACTCCGAACGCAAGGGCCATGCGCTGTGGGTGGTGTCGATCGACCTGGACCGCTTCAAGTTCACCAACAGCCGCCTGGGCCACAAGGGCGGCGACCGGCTGCTGCAAGCGGTGGCCGAGCGCCTGCAGCTGGCGCTGCGCCCGGTGGACACGGTGGCGCGCATCGGCGGCGACGAGTTCGCGCTGATGCTGCTGCCCGAGCAGGGCGCACTGTCGCCGCGCGCCGACCAGGTGCAGCGCGTGCTGGACTGCCTGGCCGCGCCGCTGCTGATCGACGGCCAGGAGCTGTTCTTCACCTGCAGCGCCGGCATCGCCGTCTACCCGGCCGACAGCGCCGATCCCGGCGTGCTGATGGAACGGGCCGACATCGCCATGTACCGGGCCAAGGAAATGGGCGGCAACAACTACCAGTTCTACACCCCGGCCATGAACGAGCAGCTGGGCGAGCGCATGCTGATCGAAGGCGCGCTGCGCACCGCGCTGGAGCGGCGCGAGTTCGTGCTGCATTACCAGCCGCAGGTGGACACGGCCAGCGGCCGCATCGTCGGCATGGAAGCGCTGATCCGCTGGCAGCACCCGGACCTGGGCATGGTGGCGCCGAACCGCTTCATTCCGCTGGCCGAGGAAACCGGCTTGATCCTGCCGGTGGGCGCCTGGGTGCTGCGCACCGCCTGCCGGCAGCTGATGGCATGGCGCGCCGCCGGCGCCGATGGCGCCGCTGCCGGCGCGCGCGACGCGCTGCGCATCGCCGTCAACGTGTCGGCGCGCCAGATGGCCGAGCCGGACTTCGTGCAGTCGGTGGCCGAGGTGCTGGCCGAAACCGGCTTGCCGCCGGCCTGCCTGGAGCTGGAACTGACCGAGAGCCAGGTGATGAACGACGTCGAGCACGCCATCTCTGTGATGCACGAGGTGAAGAAGCTGGGCGTGCTGCTGGCCATCGACGATTTCGGCACCGGCTATTCCAGCCTGGCGCACCTGAAGCGTTTCGAGATCGACGTGCTGAAGATCGACCAGACTTTCGTGCGCGACCTGACCGTGGACCCGGACGACGCGGCCATTGTCACCACCATCATCGCGCTGGCGGCCAACCTGAAGCTGGACGTGATCTCGGAAGGCGTGGAAACGCTGGAGCAGATGGCCTTCCTGCGCCAGCACGGCTGCCGCCAGATGCAGGGCTATTACTTCAGCCGCCCGGTGCCCGCCGCCGCCTTCGAGGCGGTGCTGGCCGAGAACGAGGCCCACGCGGCGGCGCAGGCGCGCTCCGTGGCGGAGCAGGCGTTAGGCCGGGCCTCTTGAGGATTGCGCATGGCTGAGCTGCCGACTCCCGCCTGGCGCCGCGCCGACCGCGTGGCCGAACCGGGGGCCGCGCCTGCCGCCTGCGACACGCCGGAGGCCGTGCTGGCGGCCTTGCTGGACAGCGTGGAGGGCGGCGAGTTGCATGTGCGGCCGCTGCGCGCGCTGCTCGACAGCGGCCGCTTCGCGCGCTTCACCGAGATCGGCCTGGCGCTGCGGCGCGCCTTCCGCGATCCCTCCCGGCGCGACTATTTTCTGGCGCGCCTGAAGCCGCATCTGCGCTACGTGATAGGGCTGCTGCCGGCCAGCATCCAGCGCCACGGCATGCTGCCGCCGGAGCCGGCCATGCCGCCGCCGGACGTGCTGCAGCTGGAGCAGGTGGGCGACGCCGAGCTGCGCCAATGGCTGGTGGACGACGGCAGCCTGATTTACGGCGAATTCCAGCGCTACGAGCTGGAAAACTACTTCGACGCGATTGCGCCCTATGTGGCGGCGACGGCGCCGGGCGGGGAGATGATAGACCTGGGCAGCGGGCTGGGCAAAGTGGTGATGTCGGCCGCGCTGGCCCTGCCGTTCGCGCGCTGCACCGGCGTCGAGCTGCTGCCCTACCGCCACGCCATGGCCATGGAGCGCCGCGCCCGGCTGCTGGCGCGCGCCGCCGGGCTGCTGGCCGCGCTGGCGCCGCAGCAGCGGGAATCGCTGCGCCATCTGCTCGAGCTGGAGGCCCGCATCGAACTGCGCGAGCAAAACATGTTCGAGGCCGACGTCAGCCGCGCCAGCCTGGTGTTCATCTACAGCACCTGCTTCGCGCCGCTGATGGACGCGCTGGCCGCCAAGCTGGCGCGCGAACTGCCGCAAGGCTGCCTGGTGAGCTGCACCACCTTCCCGCTGTCGCATCCGGCGTTCCGCCTGCTGCAGCACTTCCCGTCCAACACCCTGGCCTGGACCGGCGTCTTCCTGTACCAGCGGGTGGGCGCGGCGGACGGCCCGCCGCCGCAACCGGCCTGCCTGTACGCACCCGACCCGGACGAATGGGAAGCCCGCACCCGCGCCGAGTGCGCCGCGTACGACGCTATGCCTTAGCGTTTCACCTTGGCGAACGCGTCGCCCTTCTTGAAGCTGGCCATGCCCGGCGCATTCGCCACCGCGTAGCCGAGGTTCAAGGTGAACTGCGCCTGCTGCACCATGCCCGACAAGTCCCAGTCCGCGCGGTACTCGTCCGTCACCTGGTGGTAGTCCTTCTTGAACGACACCAGCCGCTCGCTGGACGCCTGCTGGTTCTTCTCGAATTCGAAATGGCCGTCGCCCGAAAACACCGCCGAGCCCACGTTGAACGCCGGGATGCCGGCCTTGGCGAAGTTGAAGTGGTCGGCGCGGAAGTAGGCGCCCGACAGGTCCGGAATCAGCGGCGCCAGCTTCAGCCCCATCTTCCTGGCCACCTGGCCGGCGGTCTCGTACAGGCTGCTGCGCTCCGCGCCCGCCACGCCGATATCCTTGGTGCGGCCGGCGAAGTTCATGCTGTCCAGGTTCAGGTCGGCGCTGGTCTTGTTCAGCGGCCAGGCCGGATTGGCCACGTAGGCCGCGCTGCCCAGCAAGCCCTGTTCCTCGGCGGCCGGCCACAGGAAGACCTGGGTGCGCTTGGCCGGATGCTTGACCGCCTCCGCCGCCATGGCCAGCAGCGCCGCCACGCCGGACGCGTTGTCGATGGCGCCGTTGTAAGTGTGGTCGGTCTTGTCGTCGCGCTTGACGCCCTCGTCGATGCCGAGGTGGTCCCAGTGCGCCGAATACACCACCGCCTGTTCCTTCAGCTTGGGATCGGTGCCCGGCACGATGCCGGCCACGTTGAACTGCTCCACCTGGCGGATCACGCTGCGCAGTTCCACGCGGGCGGTCGCTTTCAGGTCCACCGGCTGGAAGTCGCGCCGTTCGGCGCGGCGGCGCAGTTCGTCCAGGTCGAAGCCGGAGGCGCCCACCAGCTCGCGCGCGGTGTCCTCGTGCAGCCAGCCCTCGATGTTGTTGCCGCCGGCGTTCAGGTGGAAACGCTCATGGCTGAAGCCATTGGCCGGCACCGTCCACGGATAGGACGCGGAAGGCGTGGTGTGGATCAGCAGCGCGCCGGCGGCGCCGCGCCGCACCGCCTCCTCGAACTTGTACAGCCAGCGGCCGTAGTAGGTGTAGGCCTTGCCGGCAAAGCGGTTCGGTTCCTCGGCGGTGGGCTGCGGGTCGTTCACCATCATGACCAGGATCTTGCCCTTCACGTCCACGCCCTTGTAGTCGTCCCAGTTCTCTTCCTCGGCCTTCACGCCGTAGCCGACGAACAGCAGCGGCGCTTCGAAGCTCACGCTGGCCTTGCCGCTGCCGGTGCCGTACACGATGCCCTGGCCGGGAATCGGCGTCAGGCGCGTGCCGCTGCCGGCGTGGAACGCCACCGAGCTGCCGGGCAGCAGCTTGGTGCCCTGGAAGCGCACCGGCTGGCGGTAGGTGCCGTCGGCCAGCGGCTTGAGGCCCATCAGCGCGGCCTGGGTTTCCAGGTAGCGCACCGCCAGGTCGCCGCCGCGCTGGCCGGTGCCGCGCCCTTCGAGCAGGTCGTCGGCCAGGAAGGACAAGTGGGCGCGCAGCGGCGCTTCGCGCACGATGGCTTGCTGGGCGTGGGCGGCGTGGGCGGCCAGGGTCAGGCCGGCGGCGATGGCGAGGGAGATGAAGGACGGGCGGAAGGACGGGGTGAAGGACATTGCTGCTCCATGTTGAGAGATAGGTCAGGTGGGCTATCTTACAACATGGGCAGTTGGGGAGAGAGCTCAGTCCTCGGTCGGCTGGCCGTGGAACGCCTTGTTGGCGATTTTCCAGCCGGCTTCCGTTTTCAGCAGCACGAAATAGTCGGTGAAGGTGGTGGCGCCGTGCACCAGCGTGATGCGGGCGCAGGCCGCGCTGCCCTGCACGTCGATCCAGTCCACGATGCGCTCGCGCTCGGCCTCGTCGGCGGCGGGCGCGCCCTTGAACCGTTCGCAGTACACGTCCAGCGGCCAGGACGTGAACACGCCTTCGCGCATCGACTCGATATGGGCGGTCGGCAGGAAGGCCGCGCGCATGCGGGCCGCGTTGTCGTTGGCGTGGCCGGCGAAATACTGGTTGATCGGGTCCAGCACGGCGGCTTGTTCTTCGCTGAACGGGGGGCGGAAGATGTTGTTCATGTTCATGGGAGGCTCCTTTGTGGAGGCCCATCATGCCGGCCAGGCGCCGCGTTGAACCGCCGGCCGTGGCCATACCGGGTATTCGTCTGCACGCATGGACAAGCCGTGATAGCATTCCGCCAATGATCCGCAATGCCCTTCTCGCCGCCGCCGCGCTGGCCGCCGCGCTGCTGCCCGGCCGCGCCGGCGCCGCCTGTTCGCGCCCCATCGTGGTGCCGGCTTCCTCGCTGGGCAAGATGATGACGGTGAACCAGGCCAGCGGCGACGTGGGCGGAGTCTACCCGGAGCTGCTGCGCGAGCGGGGCCGCCGCGCCGGCTGCGAGTTCGTGTTCCCGGTGGTGCCGCGCGCCCGCGCCGAAGTCATGCTGCGCCAGGGCGACGCGGACCTGCTGGTGGGCGCGGTGCAGGTGCCCGAGCGCGACCAGTGGGGCCGCTACATCCCCATGATAGGCACCGAATGGATGCTGATCTCCACCGACCCCGATCCGCCGCGCAGCACCGATGCGCTGCTGGCGCGCCCCGGCATCCGCCTGAACGTGGTGCGCAGCTTTAACTACGGCCCGGCCTACCTGGCGCTGCTGGCGCGGCTGGACAAGCAGGGCAAGCTGGAATACGTGAAAGACCCGCAGACCATCGCGCGCAAGATGGAAATCGGCCGCGCCGACTACGCCTACATGCCGTCCAATACCTTTGCCGGCACGCTGGAGGAGCTCGGCCTGCGCGATTCGCTCGGCCAGCGGGTGCACTACACGCGGCTGGCCGGCATCCCGGCCTCCACCAGCGGCGTCTACATCTCGCGCAAGACCGCGCCGGACGACGCGGCGCAGCTGGCGGCCATGCTGGAGCAGCTGAGCCGGGACGGCGAGCTGCTGGCCCGCACCCGCAAACTGTTCACGCCGGCCGAAATGGCGAGCAGTTTTCCGCTCCCCGCGCAGCCGCCAGGCGCGAACAAGCCAGCCCAGGGCCAGCCCGGAGCCAGCCCGAAGCCCGCCCGGGATTCCGAACAATTGGGCATTAGGCGGCCGGAGGGAGTAAACTAGCGCTTTTGTTTCGCATTGGGCGATTCGAACATACTTGTGAGTGACGCCATGTCTGGAACACCGAATACCGAAGTTACGCTATTTTCCGACCTTAATCTCAGCCCCGCGCTGATCAAATCGCTGAAAGAAGTCGGCTACGAGTCGCCGTCGCCTATCCAGGCCGCGACCATCCCTTATCTGCTGGACGGCCGCGACGTGCTGGGCCAGGCGCAGACCGGCACCGGCAAAACCGCCGCCTTCGCGCTGCCCATCCTGTCCCAGATCGACACCAGGCTGACCGCGCCGCAGGCGCTGGTGCTGGCGCCGACCCGCGAACTGGCGATCCAGGTGGCCGAGGCCTTCCAGCGCTACGCCGCCTACATCCCCGGTTTCCACGTGCTGCCGATCTACGGCGGCCAGAGCTACGGCCCGCAATTGTCGGCGCTGCGCCGCGGCGTGCACGTGGTGGTGGGTACCCCCGGCCGCGTGATCGACCACCTGGACAAGGGCTCGCTGGACATCTCCAAGCTGAAGACCCTGGTGCTGGACGAGGCCGACGAAATGCTGCGCATGGGCTTCATCGACGACGTCGAGCGCATCCTGAAAGAGACCCCGGCCACGCGCCAGACCGCGCTGTTCTCGGCCACCATGCCGTCGGTGATCAAGCGCATCGCCACCACCTACCTGAACAAGCCGGCCGAAGTGACCATGGCCGCCAAGACCGGCACCGCCGAAAACATCCGCCAGCGCTACTGGCTGGTGAGCGGCATGCACAAGCTGGACGCGCTGACCCGCATCCTGGAAGCCGAGCCGTTCGACGGCATGATCATCTTCTCGCGTACCAAGATGGGCACCGAGGAACTGGCCGAGCGCCTGAACGCCAGAGGTTTCTCGGCCGCGGCCATCAACGGCGACATGCAGCAGGCCGCGCGCGAACGCACCATCGCCCAGCTCAAGGATGGCAAAATCGACATTCTTGTCGCCACCGACGTGGCCGCGCGCGGCCTGGACGTGGAGCGCATCAGCCACGTGGTGAACTACGACGTGCCGCACGATCCGGAAAGCTACACCCACCGCATCGGCCGCACCGGCCGCGCCGGCCGCAGCGGCGAAGCCATCCTGTTCATCACCCCGCGCGAGCGCCCGCTGCTGAAAGCCATCGAGCGCGCCACGCGCCAGCCGGTGAGCGTGATGGAACTGCCGTCGCTGCAGGCGGTGAACGACGTGCGCGTGGCCAAGTTCAAGGACGAGATCACCGAAGTGCTGGCCAAGGGCGGCCTGGAGCACTTCCAGGGCCTGATCGAGGACTACGAGCGCGAACACAACGTGCCGGCGGTGGAAATCGCGGCGGCGCTGGCCAGCATGGCGCGCGGCGGCAAGTCCCTGCTGCTGGACAAGAAGAAGGAAACCGGCTGGCACGACTCGCCGCAGGCGGCTGCGGCGGCGCAAGCCGCGCGCGGCGACCGTCCGGAGCGCGAGCGCTTCGACCGCGGCGACCGCGGCGACCGTTTCGAACGTGCCGACCGCATGGACCGTCCGGACCGCGGCGAGCGCGCCTTCCCGAAAAAGGAACGCGTGATCCGCGAACCGGAGCCGGGCATGCAGACCTACCGCATTGAGGTGGGCTACCAGCACGGCGTCAAGCCGGGCAACATCGTCGGCGCCATCGCCAACGAAGGCGGCATCGACTCCAAGTTCATCGGCCGCATCGAGATCTACGACGACTACAGCGTGCTCGATATGCCGAGCGACCTGGCGCAGGACACCATCAGCCACCTGCAGGGCGTGAAGATCGCCGGCCAGATCATCCGCCTGAGCCGCGACGGCGAGCAGGCGCCTGCCGCTGCCGCCCCTGCAGCGGCGCGCGCCCCGGCGGCGCCGCGCGCAGCGCCCGCCGATCGCGCACCTGCGCCGAAGAAGGCCGCAAGGCCGGAACCGGAGCTGGCCCCGAAAGCCGACGACAGCGAACCGGCCTTCGGAGATGAAGCGCCGAAGAAGAAAAAGAAGGACAAGCACAAGGTCACCATGCCGATGAGCGCCTTCCGCATCGAAGTGGGCAGCAAGCACGCGGCCACGCCGTCCAACATCGTCGGCGCCATCGCCAACGAAGCGGGCATCGAAGCCAAGTACATCGGCCGCATCGAGATCTTCGACGACCACAGCGTGCTCGAACTGCCGGACGGCATGCCGGACGACGTGTTCCAGCACCTGGGCAAAGTGTGGGTGGGCGGCCAGCAGCTGCGCATCAGCCACGCCGACGCCATGCCGCCGGAATCGGCCAAGCACACGCCGCCGAAGGCCGCACCGGGCAAGAAGCTGCCCGGCACGGACAAGCCGCTGCGCAAGCCGGGCAAGTTCAACAAGTTCAAGTAATCCGCCGGGATACAGTCAGCACCAAGGGGCCGCAAGGCCCCTTTTTCTTTGGCGCGCGCACGCTGGCGGTGCGCCGGCTGCCGCTGCGCACCAAAAAAAGCCGGTCCGCAGGCCTCCCGCTGCTAGCGCTATCCCCGCCACGCCCCGCAAGCACTGTTTTTTGCCATCTGGCCTGGAATTTGCTTCTACAGCACTATTTCCTGTCCAGCGAGGGTGACGTGATATCCCGAAATGACCTTCTTGAATATGCAGGGCCGGATCGCAAAACGATCCGCGTGCTGTGGATAGACGCGGCGCAAACCACCGCCTATGTGTACGACGTGCAGGCCCACAGCGCCGAGGCGGAACTGGCGCGCATGGCGGTGCTGCAGGCGGACCTGGCCTCCGGCCGCGCGCGGCTGCTGCCCGACGACCCCTATATGGTGGTGGTGAACCAGGACCTGCTGCCTGAGAAGCACCTGCAGCTGCGCGCCCGCGCCTGGGAGATCGTGCGCGAGCTCACCGCCATGGAGCCGGCCATCTACGAGCCGCGCCGGCGCGGCCAGCTGGTGTCCGAGTACACCATGCGCCACGGCGTCTCGCATCCCACCATCTACCGCTACCTGCGCCGCTACTGGCAGCGCGGCCAGACCCCGAACGCGCTGCTGCCCGATTACGCCAATTCCGGCGGACGCGGCAAGACGCGCGCGGCCTCCGAAGGCGTCAAGCGCGGCCGCCCGCGCAAGGAAGGCGCCGCGCCGGGCGTGAACGTGGACGAGCAGATGCGGGCGGTGTTCCGCGTCGCCGTGGCGCGCCACCCCGCCACGCATCCCGCGTTGTCGCGCCGCGCCATCTTCGACCAGATGCTGCGCGACTTCTTCTGCCAGCGCAGCATTGTTCCCGCCACCTTGCGGGTGCAGCGCGGCGAGCCGCCGGCGGCGCTGCCGACCTTCGGCCAGTTCAGCTACTGGCTGGAGCAGGACCATCTGCTGGAAGCGCAGCGCATGGCGCCTGCGCTGGAGGCCGACAGCGCCATCGCGCGCGCCGGCCGTCCCGGCGCCGCCTTCCGGGTGGAGGCCATGCAGGCCGACGTGCTGCTGGTGTCGCGCGCCGACCGCAGCCAGGTTACCGGCAAGCCTTACCTGTATGTGGTGACGGACATCTTCAGCGGCGCAGTGGCCGGCATCTACGTCAGCATGGAACAGCCCAGCTGGCGGCACGCGCAGATGGCGCTGGCCAACAGCGCAGCCGACAAGCGCCGCTACTGCCTGCGCCATGGCCTCGATATTCCTTCCGGCGCCTGGCAGTCGCGCCATCTGCCCGAGCTGCTGTTCGCCGACGCCGCGCTGCTGGGCAATGCCGACGACTGCGACGACAGCACGCTGCTGAACAACTTCAACGTGCGCTGCCTGGTCGCGCCGGCGGCGGCGCCGTCGCCCTGGAGCGCGGAGCTGGGCAAGCGTTTCGCGCTGCTGCCGCAGAATGCCGCCGCCGCCACCGGCGGCGCCGCATCGGCCCACCCGGCCGCCGGGGGCGAAGCCGGCGCGCTGCCGTGCGGCCGCCTGGACGCGGTGCTGGACCTGGAACAGTTCACCCGTGTCGTCATCAGCAGCGTGCTGGCCTACAACCACGCGCGCCAGGCGGACGGCTACACGCCGCAGCAGCTGTGGGACTGGGGCGTGGCGCAGCGCGGCACGGCGCTGCGCCAGTACGCCGAGGAGCTGGTGCATTGCAGCCTGCTGCCGGTGCACGACGCGGTGGTCACGGCCGAAGGCATCTGCCTGCACGGCACCTACTACAGCTGCGCGCGCGCCGTGGAAGGACGCTGGTTCGAGCGCGCCGCCCAGCGCGGCCAGTGGCACGTGAAGGTGGCATGCGACAGCGCCAGCCTGGACACCATCTACCTGCTCGACCCGCAGGCGCCGATGCACTTCCACGCCTGCCATATCGCCGAACGCAGCGTGGCGCACCGCCGCCTGTCGTCGGCCGAAGTGGCGCGGATGCGCGCCGGCGACTTCCTGGCGCGCCAGCACGTCGCGCCGCCGGGCCAGTACGCCAGCTTCGAACGCATCGTGGCCGCGCTGGCGGGCTAACCTTCACCCTCCCGGCGCATCGGGATGGTGCGTCGCATCAAAATAGCACATCGATAGCAACAGGCCGTGACGCTCACCCCGTCACGGCTTTTTTCATTGTCCTGCGCAAAATATGTTGCGTTGCAAAATAGAGTTGCGCGCGCCTGAAAAGAGTCCGTTCGCGGCCGCCGCGCCGCCGCCGAAGCGCCGCTGCATCACCGCTCTGGCGCCGCGCCGCCGCGCAGCCACATTGTTTTTCCCGCCGCCCCCATCTTTATTTTATTTCGCATATGTATATTACATTTATGGTTTATTGGCACGGCGATTGCTAAGCAATCAGGGTAGTTCCAACTACCAGGAGGTTGCCGATGATAAGCAGGAGAGATTTCTTGTACCGCGCCGCCGCAGTCGGCGGCACGGGTCTGATGCTGAACACGATGAGTGCCTGGGGCATGGGCATCGAGTCGACGATGTCCGCGCCGCCCGCCCTTAGCGGCAGCGGCAAGGGCAAGAAAGTGGTGATCCTGGGGGCGGGCCTGGCCGGCATGACCGCCGCCTTCGAGCTGGGCAAGCTGGGCTACCAGTGCCAGGTGCTGGAAGCGCGCGCTTTCGCCGGCGGCCGCTGCCAGACCGCGCGCAAGGGCTTCGCGCTGACGGAGCTGGGCGGCGAAGAGCAGCGCTGCCGGTTCGACCAGGGTCACTACATCAACCACGGCCCGTGGCGCATTCCGCTGCACCACCAGTCCACGCTGCACTACACGCGGCTGTTCGAAGTGCCGCTGGAAGTGATGGTCAACGATAACGACCATTCCATCGTCTACCTGGAGAACGGCGGTCCGCTGGCCCGGCAGCGCCTGCGGCCGGCGCAGATCAAGGCCGACATGCGCGGCCACGTGGCCGAGCTGCTGGCCAAGTCGGTCAAGTCCAAGCAGATCGACCAGGCGCTGACCGAGCAGGACCAGCGCCTGCTGCTGGACTACCTGGCGCACGAGGGCCAGCTGGACCCGGGCGACTTGCGCTACAAGGGGCGCAGCGGCCGCGGCTACGCGGTCAACCCCGGCGCCGGCATGATGCCCGGCGCCGGCAAGGAGTCCGACCCGCTGGGCTTCAAGGAGCTGCTGGAATCGAAGGTCGGCAATGTCTACAGCGCCGTGCAGGACTTCCCCATGCAGAACACCATGTTCCAGCCGGTGGGCGGCATGGACCAGATTGCGAAAGCGTTCGAAAAGCGCATCGGAAAATCCATCCGCTACCGCGCCGAGGTGCAGACCATACGCCACGGCGAAAAGCATGTGGCGGTGACCTACAAGGACACCGCCAGCGGCAAGTTCACCACCGTGAACGCCGACTACTGCCTGTGCACCATCCCGCTGTCCGTGCTGCGCATGATAGACACCGACTTCTCGCCCGGATTCAAGGCCGCCATCAAGCAGGTGGCCTACGCGCCGGTCGGCAAAATCGGCCTGCAGATGAAGCGCCGCTTCTGGGAGGAGGACGACCAGATCTACGGCGGCCACGTGCTGACCGACATCAAGGGCATCAACACCATCTCGCTGCCCTCGTCGAGCTGGCAGAAGCAGAAGGGCGTGCTGCTCGGCTACTACAACTACCAGACCTCGGCCATCGAAGTGAGCGCCATGACACCCGATGAGCGCGCCGAATTCGCCGTGGCGGCGGGCGAAAAGATCTTCCCCGCCTACCGCGCGTCCTTCGAGAGCGCCTTCTCCGTGGCCTGGCACCGGGTGCAGTACAGCCTGGGCGGCTGGGCCGACTGGAACGAGGAGAGCCGCAAGCACGCCTACCCGGTGCTGCTGGAAGGCGAGGGCCGGGTGCTGCTGGCGGGCGAGCACCTGAGCTATCTGACCGGCTGGCAGGCCGGCGCCATCGAATCGGCCTGGCAGCAGCTGGCCAAGATCCATGAAAGGGCCAGCGCATGAAGCGTTCCATGGCAACCATGATGCTGGCCGCATCCGCCCTGGCCAGCCTGGCAGCGGCGCCGCAAGCGCGCGCCGACGGCAAGGCGCTGTTCCAGAAGAACTGCGCCGCCTGCCACCAGGCCAGCGGCAAGGGCATTCCCGGCGCCTTCCCTGCGCTGGCCGGCAATCCGCTGGTGCAGGGCCCGGCGCCGGACGTGGCCATGGTGCTGCTGCGGGGGCGCGGCGGCATGCCCGACTTCAGCGCCAGCATGAGCGACGACGACATCGCCGCCGTGCTCAGTTTCGCCCGCAGCGCCTGGGGCAACAAGGCGCCGCCATTGAAAGGAGAGGAAGTGACGACGCTGCGCGCCCAGCTCGGCGTGCCGCAATTCGCGAACGGCCAGATGTCCAACAAACACTGAAAGAGACTATGAACAAAGCTACCGTATCGAATGCCATCGCCATGCTGGCGCTGCTGTCCTGCTCCGCCGCCGCGCAGGCGCAGGACATCATCCGCCACAAGATCCCCGGCTCCGACTTCCCCATCGCCCAGGCGGTGACGCTGCCGCCGAACGCCACCATCCACTTCATCAGCGGCCAGGTGCCGCCGGTGATCGACAAGGCCGCCGCGCCCGACTCGCTGGCCGCCTACGGCGACACCAAGACCCAGACCATGGGCGTGCTGAAGAAGATCGACGAAATCCTCAAGAGCATGAACCTGGCCATGGGCGACGTGGTGAAGATGCAGGTGTTCCTGGTGGGCGACCCGGCCAAGGGAGGCCGCGCCGACGTCAAGGGCTTCATGGAGGCGTACACGCAGTACTTCGGCGGCGCCCAGCCCAACCTGCCCGCGCGCGCCGTGATGCAGGTGGCCGCGCTGAACGTGCCGGGCTGGCTGGTGGAAATCGAAGTGGTCGCGGCAAAAAAATAAAACAAAGCAAATACAACATTCAAGGGGTAACGTTATGCAGAAGGGCAAATTGAAAGCATGCGCGGCAGCCGTCATGGTGCTGTACTCGGGAGTTTCGTATTCGGCCGATGACGCCGGCGAGGCGCAAGCCGCAGCGGCGGCCGGCGCCGCCGTTACGCCTTCGTCGGCCGGCGCGGTGATCGTCACCGGCACCCGCGCCAGCGGCCTGAAAGTGGAAAACAGCGCCTCGCCCATCCAGGTGCTGGACAACGCCTCGCTGGCCCGCACCGGCCAGCCCGACCTGATGCAGGCGCTGGCGCAGAACCTGCCGTCCTTCACCGCCCAGGCCTTCGGCAGCGATACCGCCAACCTGACCCTGTCGGCCCGCCTGCGCGGCCTGAGCCCGAACAACACCCTGGTGCTGGTGAACGGCAAACGCCGCCACGGCACCTCCAACCTGGCGGTGCTGGGCGGGCCGTTCCAGGGCGGCGCGGCGGCCGACCTGAGCTACATCCCGGTCGCCATGATCGACCACATCGAGGTGCTGCAGGACGGCGCGGCCGCCCAGTACGGCACCGACGCCATCGCCGGCGTCATCAACATCATCCTCAAGTCCAACAGCAAGGGCGGCACCTTCAACGTCAACGGCGGCGGCTTCTCGGACGGCGGCGGCAAGACCGCCGACGCCATGGGCAACGTCGGCTTCGAGCCGTTCGACAAAGCTTTCGTCAGCCTGAGCGCCGAATCGAAATACCACGACTTCACCAACCGCGGCGGCCTCGACCCGCGCGTGGTGGACCCGGCCAACATCAAGCGCTTGCCGCTGCTGCAGGCGCCCGGCTACCCCAACCTGAACAAGATCAGCGGCGACGCGCAGTACCACCTGACCGTGTTCGGCGTGAACGCCGGCTACGACATCGACGACAACACCTCGCTGTACGCCTTCGGCACGGTGGGCCGCAAGGAAGCGCGCGCCTACGAGAACTACCGCATGCCGGACCGGCTGCCGCAGGTCTACCCGCTCGGCTTCAGCCCCAAGGAAACCATCAAGGACCAGGACTACGCGCTCACCGCCGGCATGAAGGGCAAGCTGGGCGGCGCCTGGAACTGGGAGCTGAGCACCACTTACGGCCGCGACAAGGCCGAGATCGGCGTCGAGGATTCGGCCAACGTGTCGCTGTACCAGGACAAGGGCTTCACGCCGACCGTGTTCGCGGCCGGCGCCTTCGTCGCCAGCCAGTGGACCAACAACCTGGACTTCAGCCGCGAACTGAGCCTGGTCGGTTCCAAACCGGCCACCTTCGCGCTCGGCCTCGAGCACCGCGTGGACAAGTACGAGATCCAGGCGGGCGACGAATTCTCGCGCTACAAGGAAGGCTCGCAGTCCTATCCCGGCTTCTCGCTGACCGACGCCGGCAAGCATGACCGCAACAACAAGGCGGTGTACGCCAACCTGATCGTGTTCCCGGTGGACGCGCTGACGGTGGACCTGGCCGCGCGCTACGAGCACTTCAGCGACTTCGGCAACGCCAAGGTGGGCAAGGTCACCAGCCGCTACGACTTCTCGCCCGCCTTCGCCCTGCGCGGCACGGTCAGCAACGGCTTCCGCGCGCCCACGCTGGCCGAGCAGTACTACTCGGCCACCAACGTGTCGCCGCGCAGCGCCTTCGTGCAGCTGGCGCCCAATTCGCCGGGCGCCGCGCTGGTGGGCGTGAACGGCCTGAAGCCGGAGAAGTCCACCAACTTCAGCGCCGGCCTGGTGCTCAACCCGGCCAGCAACGTCGCGCTCACGCTGGACGCCTACCAGATCACGATCCGCGACCGCATCGTCGGCAGCGGCTCGCTGTACGGCTCCGGCGGCGCCGACAACTCGCCGGCGGTGACGGCGGCCATCCTCGCCAACGGCAACGTGCTCGACCCGACGGTGGTGCAGACCGGCATCAACATCTTCTCCAACGCCGTCAACACCCGCTCGCGCGGGCTGGAGTTCGTGGCCACGGTAAACAGCAACTACGGCGACTACGGCCGGGTGGACTGGTCGGCCGCCGCCAACTACAACAAGGTCACCGTCATCAAGGTGAACCAGGCGCCGGCGCAGCTGCGGCCGCAAACCCTGCTCGACCGGACCGCCATCTCGCACATCGAGACCGCCTCGCCGAAGGCGCGCATCAACCTGGGCGCGTTGTGGAAGAAGGGCGCCTGGACCGTCAACCTGCGCGAAGCGATCTACGGCAAGTCGTCCGAGTGGAGCACGCCGGACGGCGCGGACTACTACAAGACGGAGATCGGCGTCACCGCCATCACCGACCTGGAGGTGAGCTACCGCATGAGCAACGGCTGGACCTTGTCGGCCGGCGGCAACAACCTGTTCAACAAGTATCCGGACCAGGTGAACCCCCAGCTGCTGGCGGTGTACCGCGCCAACCTGGACAACTCGGCCGTGACGATCTATCCGTCGTTCTCGCCGTTCGGCATCAACGGCGGTTACTACTACGCGCGCGCCAGCTATAAGTTCTAAGGCCGCATGACAGGCGGGGCAAGGCGCGGTATGCTGCGCCTTGCCCCGTTTTTTATGGACCGCCCATGCTGACCACACTCCGCAAGACCCTGTGCGCCGCCGCCATCGCCGGCGCAGCCGGAGGCGCCGCCCACGCCGCCGCCCCCATGACGCTGCAGGACTACCTGGCCCTGTCCGGCCCCAGGCCGGACCTGCACATCGCCTACGGCGGCGCGCCGTCGCAGTTCGTCGAGCTGTTCAAGCCTGCCGGGCCGGGGCCGTTCCCGGTGGTGATCCTGATCCACGGCGGCTGCTGGACCGTGCACTTCGGCGGCATCTCGCAGATGCACAACATGGCGGGCGAGCTGATCAGGAACGGCATCGCCGTGTGGAACGTGGAATACCGCCGGGTGGACGAGGAGGGCGGCGGCTACCCCGGCATGTACCAGGACGTGGCCACGGCGGTGGACCGGCTGCGGCAGGAAGCGGCCGCGCACCAGCTGGACCTGACGCGCGTGGTGGCCATGGGCCATTCGGCCGGCGGCCACCTGGCGCAATGGGCCGCGTCGCGCCACAAGCTGCCGCAGTCCAGCCCCGCGTGGCGCGCCGCGCCGCTGGCCATCCCGCAGGTGATCAGCCTGGGCGGGCTGGCCGACTTGCGCAACGAGGAGCAGCTGATCAAGACCAGCTGCGAGCGCGACATGGTGCAGCTGGCCGGCCTGGCGAGCGCCGCGCGGCCGGACGTGTTCGCCGACACGTCGCCCGCCGAGCTGCTGCCGGCCGGCGTGCGCACGGTGCTGGTGACGGGGGAACTGGACACGGTCTCGCCGGTGCGCGTGGCGCAGGACTATGCGCGCCGCGCCCGGGCCGCCGGCGACGCGGCCGAGGTGGTGGTGCTGCCCAACGCCAGCCATTACGACGAAGTGGCCGCCAGCTCGCCGGCGTGGAAGCTGGTCTACGCCGAAATCCGCAAGGCGCTGGCGCTGCCTTAGTATCGGCCTCAGTACTCGGTGTATTTGCGCGCGTCGCCGCGCACCTGCTCGGCCGGGTACTTGGCGCGGTTCAGCTCCATCTTCTCCAATACCGCGCTGCGCAGGTCCACGCCGGTCTTGTCGGCCAGCTGGATCAGGTACAGCATCACGTCCGCCAGCTCGTGCCGGATGCCTTCGCGCTTGCGCTGGTCCAGTTCGTGGTCGGCGCCGGTGGGCAGCCACTGGAAATGCTCGGCCAGCTCGGCCGCCTCCACCGTCAGCGCCATGGCCAGGTTCTTCGGCGTGTGGAACTGGCCCCAGTCGCGTTCGGCGGCGAAGGCGCGCGCCAGGTCGCGCAGTTCAATCAGACTGTCTTGCGCCATCACTGCACCGTCTTGCGCATGAAGACGCTGAGCGGATCGTCGCGGTAGTCGCCGTACGGGCCGCAGCGCTGGTAGCCCAGCCGTTCGTACAGCGCGATCGCCTCCGGCTGCGACGGACCGGTCTCCAGCGTGTACAGGGTGCTGCCGCGCTGCGCCGCTTCCTGCTCCAGCAGCGACAGCACGCGCCTGGCCAGGCCCTGGCCGCGCGCTTCCGGGCGCACATACATGCGTTTGACTTCGGCGAATTCCGGCGTCACCACCATCGCGCCGCAGCCCACCGCCGCGCCGTCCGCGTTGCGCGCCACCGCGAACAGCACATTGGGCTGCTTCAGCGAGGCCATGTCCAGCGCGTACACGCTTTCCGGCGGATACAGGGTCAACTGGTAGGCGTCCAGGTCGGCGATGAGGGCGATGATCTCGGGCTGGTCCGGCGTTTCGAATGCGATATTCATGGGCGTGATGGAAGTGGGGAACGGGTGTGATTGTCATTGTAGCGCAAGCCTGCGCGGCGCTCCGCAAGGCCTATGCAGGGGCGCTATGCACCCCGCGCGGGGACGAGAAAAATACTATCTCGCCGCGGCGAAAGCTCGCTATATTGAATCTTAGCGGGGCGCGAAAGCGCACCTCGCGAGCCGCAAGGAGATCATCATGAAAAACCTGCTGTTGTTCGCGTTGCTGGGCCTGGCCTGCGGGGCCGCCGCCGTGGCGCAGACCGTGCAGAACCCGCAAAACGAACGGAATCCCCAGGTGCTCGATGCGGTGACAATCCCCGCCACCGCACCGCTGAGCATTGAGGTGCCGGCGCGCCGGCTGCCCCGGTATGCGATCGATTTCGGCGCCTACAAGGGCGCCTACGACTTGAGCAACGGCGGCCTGCTGCAGCTGAGTTCCCAGGGCCGGCGCATGTACGCGCAGCTCGACGATGGTGAACGCACCGAAATCGTCGGCACCGGCAAGCACAGCTTCGTGGCGCTGGACCGCAGCGTGCAGATGCGCTTTGAACCGAAGTACGGCGGCGAGATGGGCGGCGAACTGCTGATCGCCAAGCAGCCCGCCATCGCCGGCCAGCCGGTGCAGTACCTGCTGGTGTCGCTGCGCTAGCGATTTTGTAGCAAACTCCGGGCGTGTCCGCCGCCCGGGGTGTCTCCCTTTTCCGCCGGCTCCCGCGGGGCGCCGGCGGTCCTCTTTCGTCCGCAAATCTTGGTATCATGTCCGACTGCGCCAGCCACAAGCTGGCCTTTTTTATAACGATGTCGGAGATAACCGCATGAAATTACGTCTGCTGGTATTGGCGGCCGCGCTTGCCGCGTCCGGTGCTCAGCACGCACAAGCCGCCCCGCGCGGCTTTACCGTGGAAGACCTGGTGAAAATGGAACGCGTCGGCAGCCCGCTGCTGTCGCCGGACGCGTCGAAAGTGGTGTACACGGTGCGCGCCACGAATATGGACAAGAACCGCGGCAACACCCAGCTGTGGATGCTGGACCTGCGCGCGGCCAAGCCGGCGCCGGTGCGCCTGACCCAGGCCGACGCCAGCAGCACCGACCCTGAATGGTCGCCTTCCGGCGACGCGCTCTACTTCCTGTCGGCCCGCAGCGGCAGCAACCAGGTGTGGCGTTTGCCGCTGTCCGGCGGCGAAGCGGCGCGCGTGACCGACCTGCCGGTGGACGTGGAAAACTTCCGCCTGTCGCCGCAGGGCGACCGCCTGGCCATGAGCCTGGCCGTGTTCCGCGATTGCGCCGACCTGGCCTGCAGCAAGGCGCGCCTGGAAGCGCAAGCCAAGAACAAGGCCACCGGCAAGGTCTACGACCGCCTGTTCGTGCGCCACTGGGACACCTGGAAGGACGGCCGCAACAACGTGCTGTACACCGCGCCGATCGACGCCAGCGGCAAGGTCAGCGCCGCGCCGGTCAGCCTGAGCGGCGGCATCGACGGCGACGTGCCGTCCAAGCCGTTCGGCGACCACGAGGAATACCAGTTCAGCCCGGACGGCAAGACGGTGGTGTTCTCGGCGCGCGTGGCCGGCAAGACCGAAGCCTGGTCCACCAACTTCGACATCTACAGCGTGCCCGCCGCCGGCGGCGAGCCGCGCAACCTGACCGCCGAGAACCCGGCCTGGGACACCAAGGCCAGCTTCTCGCCGGACGGCAAAACGCTGGCCTACACGGCCATGAAGCGCCCCACCTTCGAGGCCGACCGCTTCCACCTGGTGCTGATGGACGTCGCCACCGGCAAGAAGCGCGCGCTGACCGACGCCTGGGACCGTTCCGTGTCCGACTACCGCTGGGCGCCGGACGGCAAGACGCTGCTGGCCACCGCCGACGACGTCGGCCAGCACCGCCTGTTCAGCATCGACGCCGCCAGCGGCAAGGCCAGCGCCGTGTCCGGCCCCGGCTACGTGTCGGCCTTCAGCGTGGCGCGCGACACGGTGGTGATGGCGCAAGCCTCGCTGGCGTCCGGCGCGCAGCTGTACAAGTTCAAGCTGGGCGCGCCGTCTAAAGCCGACAAGCTGACCAATGTGAACGAGGCCGCGCTGGCCGACGTGCGCTTCGGCGAGTACGAGCAGTTCTCCTTCAAGGGCGCCAACGGCGACACCGTGTACGGCCACGTGATGAAGCCGTGGAACGCGCAGCCGGGCCAGAAGTACCCGATCGCCTTCCTGGTGCACGGCGGCCCGCAGGGCAGCTTCGGCAACTCCTGGAGCTACCGCTGGAACCCGCAGGTGTACGCCGGCGCCGGCTACGCCACCGTGTTCATCGACTTCCACGGCTCCACCGGCTACGGCCAGGCCTTCACCGATTCGATCAGCGGCGACTGGGGCGGCAAGCCTTTGGAAGACCTGAAGAAGGGCATGGAAGCGGCAGCGGCCAAGTTCCCGTGGCTGGACCGCGAGCGCAGCTGCGCGCTGGGCGCCTCGTACGGCGGCTACATGATGAACTGGATCGAAGGCAACTGGGCCGACGGCTTCAAGTGCATCGTCAACCACGACGGCGTATTCGACATCCGCGGCATGGCTTATTCGACCGAAGAAATCTGGTTTACCGAGTGGGAATACGGCGGCCCGTACTACAAGGCGGTGGAGTCGCACGAGAAGTTCAACCCGGTGCACCACGTGGCCAAGTGGAAGACCCCGATGCTGGTGATCCAGGGCGACCTGGACTTCCGCATCCCGACCGCGCAAGCGCTGGGCACCTTCACCGCGCTGCAGCGCCAGGGCATCGACAGCAAGCTGTTGGTGTTCCCTGACGAGAACCATTGGGTGCTGAAGCCGGCCAACTCGGTGCAGTGGCACCACACGGTGCTGGACTGGCTGAACACCTACACCAGGAAGTGAGGCCGGCCACGCCGCAACCGAAAGCCCGCTGCGGTTCGCCCCAGCGGGCTTTTTCTTGGTTCTTCACGGATTTCCGGGAAGGTGTTTCGCAGCACGGCGCTTACGGCGGCTGCGTCGTCCTGGGCGGCGTTGGGCATTACCGCTCGCCGGTGCCGGAGTGTCGAACACAGGGCGAGCCGGTGGACTGTTGGCCTGCACGGTAGCGGGTCGCGGGCTTTCAACACGCACGTCGTCAACCGAACGGCCACCTGTTGGGCGTGTGTGTGGCTGCCGCTCGTTCTCTTGCTGCGGGTGGCCGGCCTGAACCGCGCTGCCAAGCAAGCGTGCTATTGCCGCTTTGCGCGCGGACCGGCAGACATCGGCGAGCAGCCATTCATCACTGCCTGGCAGGCGTAACCAGATGGCCTTCCAGGCGTTGCGGTTGCCGCTGCCTTGCAGATTCGCAAAGCACGACGGCGACACTGCGCGCTCGCCATACCTGATTTCCGCCCCTTCCACCGTGGCGTAGTAGGGCTGCTTGCCAAAACTGGCGCGCAGCCTGGTGCCCTCCGGAAGAAATACCTGCTTCCATTGGTATCCAGCCTCGGATGGCACCTGCGGCGCCTGTTCGGCTGCCGGCGCCTGCTTTACGAAGTTGTCGATGGCCTGGCAAACGAACGGTTCCAGGTTATAGGTATCCGACCACCATTTTCCGGTGAATTCGCCCAGCGCTTGCAGTGTCTCGAAAGGGAGATGGACCGGCATTGTATGGATGGACATGGTGCGCCTCTCGAAAAGTGGTTTTTACTATGTACTGCTAACCAATGCTAAGCAGTGCTACAACGCGCTACCCGTTACTAAAGTTGCGATGCCGAACGATAGACAATGCCAGATTGTCTCGCCCATGTTGGTTAGATGCGTCTAGTGACGTTTAGTTCCGGATTAGAGAAGAATCGTGCTGAATATCGCGGTATATAGCGATGTAGCAAGGGGTAGCATGTTTTAGTAAAAAGCCGAAAACACGAGACACGGCCCAGCGTCACTGGCCGTCGAGCGGTGCGGGCACACGGTAGGGACGCCGGCAAGTGGACGTATCGCAGTTCGATGCCCGGAAATTCGTGAAGAACCTTTTTCTTTTTGGGGAAGAGCAGCCGGATTCACAGCTATGTATTTTTGTGTCAATATTGCAATCCAAGTCACTCGTGCCGCGTGTGCTGCAATTTAAGGAGAGCTATGGGAAAGCTGAGTGCGAAGGATAAGAAGCTGATTGAGAAATTCAACGCAAAACAGACGCAGCAAGCCCGGCTGAGCAGGATACGCCTTTCAAGGACCTTCAAGAAAAGCGCAGTTGTCAGCAAGGCCTTGCAGCGCGAGTTGCGCATCGCGGCTGCCCGGGAAGGGCGCAAGGTGGGACAAGTGTTCGCCTATCCGTACGGCGGCCCCCATACCAAGACCCGCGAGTACAACAGTGAAGCACGCTCGATGATCTATTTGGAGAGTAACCATTCGCCGCCGGAGGCTTCGTATCGGGGTTCGCAATGGGAGTCGCTTTCCAGCGGAGAGCGGCCGGCGCATTCCATGTACTACTACCATCATCGCAGCCCCAGCGGCTCGGTCGGCGGCGCTTCGTCAACGGGCGGATCCGGGGTTCAGCCGGGCTGGACGAACGATACGCTCAACAAGCACATGCGGGACGGGAACTTTTATCTGGCGATGAAGCTGGACTTCATCGACGTGCTGAACACCACCGCGCCCAATCGCCAGTTCTATGCGTTGGCGCTATATCGAACCGCGTGCTATGCCAAGCTGCGAGGCCTGATCAGGACCGAAGAGGAGTTTAGCGATGTGGTCAGTGTTCTGGGAGAGCTGATGACCGGCGAGGCGCTGTTGCTGGCAACCCAGCTTGCCAGTGAAATGTAGCAGGCAGGGTAGTTAGTGTGCCGGCAACTGGCCAGGTGGGCGTGGTGCGCGCACCTCAGTACCATTCCAGGTTGGCAACGGCGTTGTTGCGCTTGTTGCCGTCCTTGTGGCGCACGCGGGCAAGGCGGGCTGGGTTGGGCAGGTGGGCTTCGGCCACCAGGTCGTGCACGAAGAACTGGCCAGTGCGGCTGCCGTTGCTGAGCGTGACCCGCAGGCCATCGGGCATGGCCAGCGCGCGCAGGCACTTCACCTGCGGCCCGCGCGTGCGCAGCACGCGGCCGTCGCGCGAGACCACGTAGAAATCGCTGCCCTTGACCGGCTTGGTGCCGGCGGCGCGAAACGAGTAGGCAAGGGCGGCCGCCAGCAGGCACACCGCAACGACAATCAGTTCCATAGTGTTCGGGAAGGTGCGAAGAACGCTAATGATAGCGGACCGCGCGAACTCCGCGCCGTTTTTAGCAGAAAGCCCGCGTGATCAGTCGTCAAGCGGCAGGGGCCTGTACCGTCAGTGTGAACTGGCGCGGTGAAACGCTGGCGCCGTGGTATAGGAGTGCTTCGCCGACCACCCTGGCATAGTGGCATTCGCCATCGTGCGTCATCCGCAAAGAGGGAGCCGGATGGCAGAAATAGGCACTTCCATTGGAAGCCCCGCATGGGCGCCGCCGCTGCGCGCTGGGCGTCGATCCAATGCTTGATCGCGTGGCTCTGCGCTTCGGAAACGCTCAGGGTGCTGCCCGAGGTGCGCAGATAATTCACCAGTTCGAGATGGGCAGCTGGTGGTACCCCGGCCGTCTGCGTCTGTATAACCATGCTCATTCCCCTTTCTGATCCTGTCTCGTTTTGTCGCGTTCTGTCTGTTAGGCAGCGCGAGACGAAACAAGTTCAAAAGAGACAGAATGAGATAGCGGAACGAGACAAGTCATACAGAGGGGGCCGCGCCAGGGGACCGCCCCCCATCCACCTTAGCCGTCCAGCCGCGCCAGCAGCGCGTCCAGCGGGGCGGGGCGGGCGTACAGGTAGCCCTGCATGCCGTGGCAGTCGCTGTTGATGAGGAAGTCCGCCTGCGCCTGCGTCTCCACGCCTTCGGCCACCACCTTCAGGCCCAGGTGGTGCGCCATCGCCAGGATGGTTTGCACGATGGCCGTCACCGACGCGTCGGCCGGCGTGTCCTGGATGAAGCTGCGGTCGATCTTCAGCTCGTACAGCGGCATCTTCTTCAGGTAGGCCAGGCTGGAATAGCCGGTGCCGAAATCGTCGATCGAGAAGCGGATGCCGAGCGCGGCCAGCTGGCGCATGCGCAGCACCGTGTCTTCCAGTTTTTCCACCAGCAGGCCTTCGGTCACTTCGAAGATCAGCAGCTCGGCCGGCGCGCCGGTCTCGGCCAGCAGCGCGCGCACCTGTTCGACGAACTGCGGCTGGCGGAACTGGCTGGGGCTCACATTGACCGACAGCGGCAGCGCGTGCCCGGCCGCCTTCAGCTGCAGCACGGCGTCGCAGGCCTGGCGCATGGCCCAGGCGCCCAGCGCCAGGATCTGGCCCGATTCCTCGGCCAGCGGGATGAACAGCGCCGGCGACACCCAGCTGCCGTCGGCGCGCTGCCAGCGCATCAGCAGCTCGGCGCCGATGATCCTGCCGTCGCAGTCGACCTGCGCCTGGTAGTGCATGGCCAGTTCGCGCTGCTCGATCGCCTGCGCCAGGTCGCGCTCCAGGTTCAGGCGCTGCTCCACCTCGGCCTGCATGGCCGCCTCGAAGAAGGCGATGCCGTTGCGGCCGTCCGCCTTGGCGCGGTACATGGCGATGTCGGCCTCGCGCAGCAGGTCCTGCGCGCTTTGCTCGCCCGCCGCGCCGGCGGCCCCGGCCGCGCCCGATGGGCCCAATGCGCCCTTGGGCAGCAGGGTCACGCCGATGCTGGCCGAGCTGCTGTAGCTCTGGCCGTCGATCACGAAGTCTTCCGCGATGGTGGCGCGGATCTTCTCCGCCACCACCAGCGCCGCGTGCGCCGCCGTGGCGTGCACGCCGCTCAGGTGCGCCAGCAGCACCACGAATTCGTCGCCGCCGATGCGGGCCACCGTGTCGGCCTTGCGCATCAGCTGCGCCAGCCGCGCGGCCGCGTTCTTCAGCAGCGCGTCGCCGGTGGCGTGGCCGCGCGCGTCGTTGATGTACTTGAAGTTGTCCAGGTCGATGAACATCACCGCGCTGTACTGGCTGTTGCGCTCCGAGCTGGCCAGCAGCTTGTCGATGCGGTCCATCAGCAGGCGCCGGTTCGGCAGGCCGGTCAGCACGTCGAAGTAGGCCAGGCGGTGGATGTCGTCCTCGGACTTCTTGCGCTCGGTGATGTCGCGCTCCACGGCCACCCAGTGCGTGTTGGTGCCGCCCTCGTCGGAGATCGGCACCAGCTCGCGCTCCACCCAGTACGGCTCGCCGTAGCGCGTGTAGTTCAGCAGCTCGGCGCGCACCGCCTCGCTGCGCGCCATGGCCTGGTTGATGCGGTCCAGCGTGCCGGTGGCGGTTTCCGGCCCCTGCAGCAGGCGCAGGCTGCCGCCCAGCATGGCGTCGCGGTTGTAGCCGCTGCGCCGCTCGAAGGCGCGGTTGACGAAGATGATGCGCTGCTCGGTGCCCGCCACTTCGGCGATGCTGACCATGTCGTTCAGGCGCGCCACGGCCGCCGCCGTCAGGCGCAGTTCGGCGTTCAGCGCGGTCAGCTCCTGCTGCCCCTGTTCCAGCGAGGCGGCGGTGGCGCGCAGGTCGCCGATGGATTTTTCCAGCCGCTGCAGCAGCACGCCGCAGGACAGGGTCAGCACCGCCGTGATGAACAGGTAGTTGGACGTGATCACGCTCCACTTGAGGAAGGCGGTCAGTTCCAGGCCCTGCAGGTCGGGGATGGTGTTGGTGTAGAAGCCGATCACCAGCAGCGCGACGGTGTCGATGGCCAGCGCCCACAGGCCGGCGCGCAGGCCGAGCAGCAGCGCGGCCAGCACCGGCACGGCCATCAGGTAGATCTGGCTGACCGGCCCCACCTTGACCAGCAGGCCGACGCCGAAGATGAAGGTCACGGCCAGGAAGTTGAGCACCCGCGCGCCGTAGGAGATGCCGGGCAGGCGCAGGATGCCGAAGATCCACACCAGCGCCGCCACGTCCAGCACCACCACCGACCACAGGTTTTCGGCAATGCTGAGCAGGATGCTGGGCACGGCCGTCACCACGCCCAATCCCAGGACGAACTGCAGGATGCGCTTAAAGATCTGGCCGCGCCAGTGCGCGACGTCGTTTAGCGCTGCCAATCGCAGCCCTCCTTCGTGGCGAGTAACATGTGTGTTGTTGGTGTTGTTGCTTACCAGACATGTTACCTGCAAACCCGCATGCTGTCACGGTTTGGAAGGCGAGCCGCGTGCCGGTTAATCCGGTTTGTAGATGCCGCAGCCGACGATCAGGTCTTCGTATTTTTCGATGTACATCGATTTCGGCTCGATCTTCTTGGTCAGCGGATCGAGGAATTTGTAGTCCTGCCAGCCCTTGCCCTTGGTCTTGATGATCTCGATGCGCTCGCGCATGTAGTACTTGCCGTCGCCGTCGCGGATGTCGATCAGGTCCTTGCCTATCATGCGCGCGTTCTGGCCGTGCGCCAGGTTCTTGCCGTTCAGGTCGTACACCACCACGTACAGGTCGCGGTCGGTGAACTGGCCGCGCGGATCGTTGATCTCGGCGAAGGCCTTCTCACGGCCGTTGGCCTTCAGGTAGGCGATGGCTTTCTTCGCCATGGCCACCGCCTCGTCGGCGGTGCCGCGTTCGGCGGCGTGGGCCGGCAGGCGCGCCAGCAGCAGGGAAGTACCAAGAGTTAGTAGCATCAGCCGTCGTTTCATGGGCGCACCTCCGAACGTTGTGGATGTGGGTACATCTTAGCTGAAAAAAAAAGATGGCATTCGCAATAATTGGTGAGTATCTTTCGAAACGTAACAGGCAAAATTGCTGATTCGGCAAAAAGGCCGGAAAGCTCTATCCCTATCTGAAAGGTTGACCTTATGCGCATGCGCCAAATTCCCGTCCTGCTGGCCGCGGCCCTGTTCACGCTGTCGGCGCAAGCGGCCAGCGCCGACCGCTGGGACGTGCCGGTCCACGTCAAGAAGCTCGACAACGGCCTGACCGTCATCGTCACCGAAGACCACAGCTCGCCCACCGTGGGCGTGAGCGTGGTGTACAAGGTCGGCATGCGCCTGGAGCCGAAGAACCGCACCGGCTTCGCCCACCTGTTCGAGCACCTGATGTTCCAGGGCACGCCGAACGCGCCCAAGGGCGTGTTCGACAAGACCATCACCGCGGGCGGCGGCCGCAACAACGGCTCCACCCGCGCCGACTTCACCAACTACATCGAGACCGCGCCCGCGTCCGCGCTGGACGCCATCCTGTGGCTGGAGGCGGACCGCATGAAGACGCTGGACTTCAACGAGAAAACGCTGAAGAACCAGCAGGACGTGGTGAAGGAGGAAATCCGCGTCAACGTCAAGAACCAGCCGTACGGCGGCTTCATGTGGATCGACATCGGCCAGCACGCGTTCCAGAAGTGGGAAAACAACCACGACGGCTACGGCAGCTTCCAGGACCTGGAAGGGGCCAGCCTGGACGACGTGCGCGCCTTCCACCGCGACTACTACGGCCCCAACAACGCGGTGCTGGCCATCGCCGGCGACGTCACGCCGCAGCAGGGCTACGCGCTGGCCAAAAAATACTTCGGCGCGATACCCAAGCGCGCCACGCCGGCCTTCGGCGACTTCAGCGAAGGCCTGAACACGGCCGAAAAGCGGGTGCAGCAGAGCGACGCGCTGGCGCAGGTGCCGGCGCTGGCGGCGGCCTGGAAAATGCCGGACCGGGGCAGCAAGGACCAGGCGCCGATGGCGGTGCTGGGCGAACTGCTGGCCGGCGGCGACGCCTCGCGCCTGTACCAGGGCCTGGTCAAGGGCCGCGAGCTGGCGCTCAACCTGTCGCCGCTGTACGGCCTGACCGGCCCGTGGGAATACGACGGCCCGACCCTGTTCACGGTGTTCAGCATGTACAAGCCCACCAGCAGCGCCGACGCGGTGCTGGCGGCCATGGACGAGGAGATCGCCAAGGTGGCCAGGGAGGGCGTGGACGCGGCCACGCTGCAGCGCGTGAAGACCGCCATGCTGGCCGACTGGTACAACAAGCTGGAAAGCTATATGGACCGGGCCGACACGCTGGCCAAGCTGCAAACGCTGTGGGGCGACGCCAAGGTGGTCAACAAGATTCCGGGCTGGATCGACGGCGTGAAATCGGAAGACATCCAGCGCGTGGCGGCCACCTATCTGACCAAGGCCAACCGCACCGTGATCGACCGCAAGCCGGCGCTCAAGGACGCCCCGGCCGCCGCCCCTGCAGCGCCTGCCGCCGCGCCTGCCCCAGCCACGAAATAAGGACCGCACCATGAAGAAACTGATACTGGCCGTGGCCATCTCCACGCTGTGCGCTCCCATGCTGCACGCCCAGACCGCCGCCGCCAAGGCCGGGACGCCGGCGGCGCCGCCCGCAGCCGCTGCCGCGGTGTCCCCGGTGCCGCCCTACGGCGCCGACAAGCCGCTGCCGGTGCCCAAGATCGCCAAGAAGACGCTGGCCAACGGCCTGGAAGTGTGGGTGGTGCCGCGCCAGGGCCTGCCGCGCGTGGACTTCGTGCTGGCCGTGCGCGGCGCCGGCTACGCGGCCGACGACGCCAAGCATCCGGCCTTCGCCAGCCTGCTGGCCAACCTGCTCAATGAAGGCACCGCCAAGCGCAGCTCGCGCGCCATCGCCGAAGCGGCGCAGGGCATGGGCGGCAGCGTGGGCGCCTCCACCGCCAACGACGGCATCACCGTGTTCGGCAACGCGCTGGCCTCCAACGCCGCGCCAATGGCGGCGCTGCTGGCCGAAGTGGCGCGCGAGCCGTCCTTCCCGGACGAGGAAGTCAAGCTGGCCAAGACCAACGCCCTGCAGGCGCTGAAGGCGGCCGAGGCGCGCCCGGCGTTCCGCGCCGAACGCGCCATCTCGCGCACCGTCTACGGCGACCATCCTTACGGCCGCACCACCGCCACCGCCGAATCGATCGATTCGACCGACGCCGCGCTGCTGCGCGCCGAACACGCCAAGCGCTTCCGCCCCGAGCGCAGCCTGCTGGTGGTCACCGGCCGCATCAAGGAAGCGGACGCCATGAAACTGGCCGAAGCGGCCTTCGGCAGCTGGAAGGCCAGCGGCCCGGCGCTGCCGGAAACGCCGCCCGCGCCGGCCGCCATGGCGCCGCAGCGCCTGCTGCTCGAGCGGGCCGGCAGCGTGCAGTCCACCTTGCGCCTGGGCCGCCCCGGCGCCGCCGCCAGCGTGGATGACCACGTGCCGCTGCGCCTGGCCAGCACCATCCTGGGCGGCGGCTTCAGCAGCCGCGTCAACCTCAACCTGCGCGAAGAGAAGGGCTACACCTACGGCGCCTCGGCCGGCGCGCGCATGAGCCGCAACGGCGGCGCCATCGTCGGCGGCGCGGACGTGCGCAACGAAGTCACCGGCGCCTCGCTGGGCGAGTACTTCAAGGAGTACCGCAAGCTGGGCACGGAGCTGGTGGACGACGAGGAAATGAGCATGAACAAGCGCTACGTGGCCGGCTCCTACCTGATCACCAACCAGCTGCAGCGCGCGGTGGCGGCCACGCTGGCGGGCAACTGGCTGGTGGGCCTGCCGCCTGAATTCCTCGGCAGCTTCGTGCCGAAGATTCAGAAGGTGAGCGCCGAGCAGGTGCGCGAGATGGGCAGGAAGTACTTCGCGCCGGAGAGCCAGTCCATCGTGGTGGTGGGCGACAGGAAGGCCATCGAGGAACAGCTGAAGGAGTTCGGCGAGTTCACCGTCACCGACCGCTAGGGCGCGCAGCCGCCGCTCAGGCCAGCGTGCGGCGGAAGTCCAGGTAATCCTGCGCGGTGCGCCTGGGTTCTTCCACCATCGGCAGGTGGCCCACGCCCGGCATCATCACCGTGCGGCTGCGCGGGAACAGCCGGGCGAAGGCGGCGGCGCCGGACGGGTGCAGTATCTTGTCCTGCTCGCCCCACACCACCAGCGCCGGCAGGGCCGCGTACTGCGGCTGCGGCTGCAGCAGCGGCGAGGCCGACACCTGGCGCATGATGGCCGTATGCAGCGGGAAGTCGGCCGCGGCGCGCCGGCCCAGCGCGGTGAGCACCGAATGCGGCAGGAAAGGGCGTTCCCGGGTGCAGGCGTCGACCAGGGCGCCGTACTCCTGTTCTTCGCGCACCAGCAGCGGCATGTCGCCGCTGGCGTCGTAGTGCTTCAGCACGTCGGAGCTGTACGACGCTTCGGTGCCGGCCGCGTCCAGCAGCCACAGGCTGGCCACGCGCTCCGGATGGGCGGCGGCAAACTGCGCGGCGATGAAGCCGCCCATGGAATTGCCGCCCAGGTGGATTTTGCCCGGCGCGACCTGGTCCAGCAGCGCGCGCAGGCGCTCGGTCTGCTCGGCGATGCCGTAGGCGGCCTGCGGGTCGCGGCCGGCGTCGCCGAAGCCGGGCAGGTCGGGGCAGATCACGCGGTAATGCGGCGTGAGGAAGCGCGCCATGCGGGTGAAGTTGTCCTTGTCGCCGGCGAAGCCGTGCACCAGCACCAGGGTGTCGCCTTTGCCGCCTTCCAGGTAGGGCATGCTGAAGCCGGGCACGCTGGCCTGGCGCAGGCGCAGGCCGGCGCGCAGCCGCTCCAGCGCAATGCCGACGCGGGCGGCGGCTATCGGCGCCAGGCGGTCGAACAGGACCAGCGCCATCAGCACCGCAGCGCCCAGGGAAAGCAGGGCGCTGATGAAGTAGACCAGTTGTTGTGGATCCATGACAGATTTTCCTTTTATTGAACTTACTTAAACTTACGCATATCAGGGAGCATCACCGTGAACACTACCAATCCTTACTCGGCGCCCGGCGCCGCCTTGTCCGGCCTGGCGTCGGGCAAGGACACCTACGAACCCCGGCTGTGGGCCTGGCGCGGCCGCATCGGCCGCCTGCGCTACCTGGCCTACCTGTTCATCGTCTCCCTCATCAACATGCTGCCGGTCACCGTCCTGATGGGCGTGCTGGGCGCGAGCGGCGCCCTGTCGGACAACCCGGACGCCATCGTCGCCATCAGCACCGTGCTCTACCTGCCGCTGCTGGTGTTCAGCTTCGTGCTGGCCAAGCGCCGCTTCAACGACGTGAACCGCTCCGGCTGGTTCTCGCTGCTGCTGTGGGTGCCGCTGGTGAACTTCATCGTCTCGCTGTACCTGGTCTTCGCGCGCGGCGACGAGGGCGGCAACGATTTCGGCCCCGCGCCTTCGCCCAACACCACGATGATCAAGCTCTTCGGCCTGGTGTTCCCCATCCTGTTCACCGTGTTCGTGATCGGCGTGATGGCCGCCGTCGCCATTCCCGCCTACCAGGACTATGTGCAGAAGGCGAAAGCCGCGTCGGCAAGCCAGGGCCTGTAAGCGCTACAGCTGCCCGCTTTCCTTGATGTCCAGGTAGCGCTCGATCAGCGCGGCGCTGAGCTGGCCGGGCGCCACGTCCACCAGCGCGCTGGCGCGCAGGCCCAGGCGCCGTATCGCTTCGCGCCGCTGCTGCAGATACAGCATGGCGGCCGGCTGGCGCAGCGCGTCCTGGAAGCCGGCCACCGGCGCGGCGGCGGCGCGGTCCAGCGCCTGCTCGCGCAGGCTGGCGCACAGCACCATGTGGCGCGTGCCGAGCAGCTCGCAGGCGCTGCGCATGGCCTGGTCGTCCTCGTCGCGCAGGTTGGTGATCAACACCACGAAGGCGCGCTTGGACAGCTTCTTCATCAGCGCGCCCGCCGCCTGCGTGTAGTCGGGCGCGGTTTCATCCGGCTGCACATCATACACGCCCGCCAGCAGGCGGTCGAAACCGGCGCGGCCCTTGCTTGGCGCCAGCCAGCGGTTGTCCCCGTTGCCGGCAGCCCCGCCAAAACTCATCAGCCCCACCGCATCGCCCTGTTTCTGCGCCACGAAGCCCAAAGTCAGCACCGCCTGCAGCGCGTGGTCGAAATGGCTGCCATGTTCGCTGCCGTCCTGTTCCCGGGCCAGCATGCGGCGGCCGCAGTCGAGCAGGAACACCACCTGCTGGTCGCGCTCCTCCTGGTATTCGCGGGCGATCGGCTTGCGCTGGCGCGCCGTGGCTTTCCAGTCGATCGAGCGCAGGCTGTCGCCCTGGCGGTATTCGCGCAGCTGGCGGAAGTCGGTGCCTTCGCCGCGCCGCCGCTTGCGGATGGCGCCGGCCGCCGGCGCGCGGCGGTCGGTTGCCTGCAGGGTCTGGCCCAGCAGGCGGGAATAGTCGGGGAATACCTTCACCTGTTGCTGCGGCCCGATGCGGCGCGTGCGCTGCCACAAGCCCCACGGCGTGGCGATGCGCACGTGCGGCTGGCCGAACTGCGCGTTGCCGCGCCGGTCCGGCCTGACGCGGTAGGCCACCGACACGAAGGCGCCGCCGTCCACCGTGCAGGCGTGCGGCATGCCCTCCATGGCCCAGGCGGTGGGATAGGCGTCGAACAGGTCCAGCCGCAGCGGGCGCGCGCCGAGGTTGTGCACCGTCAGCGTTACGCCGTGCCACAGCTCCACCGGCAGCACGCCGGACAGCTGGCGCTCCAGCCGCAGCGGCGGCGCGCGCAGCGCCTGCCAGGCGTCGGCCAGCGCGGCGGCCAGCAGCGCGGCGCCGGCCAGCCACCACGCGGCCGTCACCGCCGTGGCCAGGGCGGCAGGCGGGGACGCCCACGCCAGGCCGGCGCTGGCGGCGGCGCCGGCGCCGGCCCAGGCCAGCACCAGCAACAGCAGGCGGCGCGAAGGCGTCATGCGCGCGGCGCGGCGATCTGCTGCACCAGCGCCGCCAGCAGCTGGTCGCTGTTCAGGCCGTCGAGTTCGCTTTCCGGCGAGATGGCGATGCGGTGGCGCAGCACCGGCAGGCTGGCCTGCTTGATGTCGTCCGGCGTCACGTAGTCGCGCCCGGCCAGCAGGGCCATGGCGCGCGCCATGCGCACCAGCGCGATGCTGCCGCGCGGGCCGGCGCCGATGGCGATGCCTGGCCAGTCGCGCGTGGCGCGCACCAGGCGCACCGCGTAGTTGGCCACGCTGTCGTCCACCCGGATGCGCGCCACCAGCTGCTGCAGCGCCAGCACCGTTTCCGGTTTGACCAGCGTGGCCACGGCGGCCACGTCCAGCCCGTCGCCCACGCGGTTGCGCGTGACCGTCTGCAGCATGGCCTGCTCCTCGCCCTCGCTCGGGTAGGCGATGCGCACCTTGATCAGGAAACGGTCCAGCTGCGCCTCGGGCAGCGGGTAGGTGCCTTCGTTCTCCAGCGGATTCTGGGTGGCCAGCACCATGAACGGCGGCGCCAGCGCGTGCGCCTCGCCTTCGATGGTGACCTGGCTTTCCTGCATCGCCTCCAGCAGCGCGGACTGGGTCTTGGCCGGCGCACGGTTGATCTCGTCGGCCAGCAGCAGGTTGGCGAACACGGGGCCTTTGCGCACGCTGAAGGTCTGGTTCTTCAGGTCGAACACGGCGTGGCCCATCACGTCGGCCGGCATCAGGTCGGGCGTGAACTGGATGCGCGAGAATTCGCCGGCGAAGGTCTTGGCCAGCGCGCGCACCAGCAGCGTCTTGCCCAGCCCCGGCACGCCTTCCACCAGCACGTGGCCGCCGGCCAGCATGCAGGCCAGCACCTGGTCGATCACTTCCTGCTGGCCCACCACGGCGCGGCGGATTTCCCCGGCCATGCGGCGCACAATGTCGAGCGCCTGCTGCAGGCGCTCGGGGCTGATTTCGCCGCCGCTTGCGCTGTCTTCGTTGGGGATCGCTTGGTTACTGTCGCTCATGGTGGATTCTCGCTTGTTGGAGTAGCTGGATCTGGCGCGTGAAGGCGGCCGGGTGGGGCGCCGCCGGGCCGTGCAGCGCGCTGTGCATGTCGATAAGCGGCACATTGCACAGGCGCGCCAGGCGCGCCGCTTGTTCTTCGTCGCCGAGCTGCTGTAGCTCCGGCGCGCGCCGCCGCAGCAGCGCCTGGGTTTCCTGGCGCGCGGCGGCCAGCAGCACGTCGCGGCCGCCCTTGGCGCGCCACAGCCAGTTGCCGCTGGCCTCGATGTGTTCGAGCAGCGAGCGGCGCTCGGCGTCCGGTTCCGGCAGCATGGGGCCGAACCGGCGCGCCGCGCGCCACAGCAGCAGCGCAAGCAGCACCGCCAGCGCGGTCAGCGGCATCCACGCGGCGCGCCATACTATGGCGTACCACGGCGCCGCGTCGGCGTGCAGCACCAGCGTCACGTTGCGGCCCTGCTGGTTCAGGCGCGCCAGGCCAAGCAGCAGTTCGGCGTGGTCGAAGCGCGGCAGGCGCTGGTTGTTGAAGTAATTGTCCGACACCATGGCGACATGGCCGCGCCCTTCGGCGTACACGCGCACCGACATGCCGTCGAAATCGCTCCACAGGGGCTGGCGGCCGGCGCGCAGCGTGTGCAGCACCTCGGTGCCGGTGTCCAGCGCGAGCGGATAGCTGCCGCCGGGCAGGGTGACGCAGGTGAGCTGGCGCAGCTCTTTCGGCTTGTTCGTGGCCGCGCTTGCCTCTTCTTCGAATTCCTCGTCTTCCTCGTCGTCCTCGGGCGGCAGGGCCGCTGCGGCGCCATTCAGCGTGTCGCAGTTGGCGCGCAGCTTGGTGCGGTAGCTCAGGCCGACGCCGAAGCGCGCGCCCAGCGGGTCCGGTTCGGTCAGCGGCGTCAGCCGCTTTTGCGTGTCGGGGCGGCGCGCATTGTCCGCGTCGCGGTACTGCACCGGCACCCACTTGGGCTGCAGCACCACGGTGTTGCCGCGCCGGACCCATTCCATCAGCTGCGCCGCCTGCACCGGATTGACCTGGCCGTTGTTGTCGGCCAGGATCAGCGTGCCGCCCGGCAGCGCTGCCAGGCCTGCGCCGCTCAGGCGTTTCTCGACATGGACGCTGTAGCCGTGCTGCTTGAGCAAGGTGCCGGCGGCCAGCATGGGGTTGTCGATGGCCAGCGGGGAAATATAGGTCACCGCGGTCGGCGAGCGCTCCATGACCGCGTACCAGAGCCACACGCAGCCCGCCAGCGCGGCCACGCAGGCCAGGGCGATCAGCGCGCGCGCGCCGCTTCGGCCCGGGCGGCGCTGTATGGCTGGCTTGGCGGCGCTCACGCGTGCTCCCCCTGCGGGGCGGGTGTTGCTGCGGCCGCATCGAACTGCGCCCGCCACGCGCCGCAGGCGGCGTAGAGCGCGGCGCTATCCGGCCAGCGCGCGCCATAGGCGCCGTTCAGCCACAGCGTGGTGGCGGTGGCGGCGACCTGGTAGCGCGCGGGAGGCAGGCCGGCCTGCTGCGCCAGGCGCAGGCAGTCGCCCTCCGTGGCGCCCTGGGCCAGTTGCAATCCATCCTGGTGCACCAGGCGCGACAAGGTGGCGCGGTACAGCAAGGCCAGCGCGCCGCGCCGTTCGCCCTGTTCCCACAGGCTGCGCACCGCGCCCGCCACGTCGGCCGGCAGGCTTTCGGCGCGGATGTCCAGCCCCGCGATTTCGGTGGCCGCCTGCACGGCGGGCGCCGGCAGCAGCCAGGCGAACTTGCCGCGATAGCGGTACATCAGCCAGGCCACCAGCGCAACGCCGCTGGCGATCAGTACCACCTTGATGGCCAGCGCCAGGGCGCTCAGGTCCGGCATCTTGAGCGGCTGCTCGGGCTGCGGGTCGTCGAAATCCTTGAGGTGCCAGCTGTCCTCGCATTTGTAGCCGCGCAGGTCGTCGCTGTTGTACAGCTGCTTGAGTTCCTTGCGCAGCGCGGCCTGTTCGGCGCTGCGCGCGGGCGCGTGCCTGCCGACCGGGTCCTGCAAGTGGCGGGGCCGCGCGCACTGCGCGTCGCCCGGCGCCGCAGCCGGGGGCGGCGCGGCCGCCTGCAGCGGCTCGGCGCTGGCCGGCGGGAACAGCAGCGCAGCCGCCAGCCCCAGCGCGGCCAGCCAGGCCAGCAGCAGCGGACTCGCATGGCCGGCCTGCAGCGGGGCAGGCGCCTGGTGCCGAGCGGCTGGGGCCTGGATCTGGCGCAGCGTGATCTCGATATCCCATGCTTCCAGCGTGGCGCGCCGGTTCAGGTACAGCGTGAAGCAGCACGCCGTGTAGACCGGTCCCACGATGCCGCCCGCCACCACATAGGCGGCCATGGCCAGCAAGTCGAGCAGCGGGCCGTTGGAGCCTTTGAAGAAAATGGCCAGCGGATTGATGGAAGCCCCGTCGCTGAGGAACAGCCCGACCAGGGCCACCAGGCCGAAGTTCAGCACCGCCTCGAAATGCGCGCAGGCCAGGCCGAAGCGGTAGGCGGCGGCGCCGGTGCCGTTGCGGCCGATGGCGTGCCGCCGCTCGCTGGCGGTGGCCCCGCGCGCCTGCTCCAGCTGCCAGACCGGCTGGTACAGGCCGCGCCCCGGCATGAACAGCCGCCACCACGTGAGCATCCGGAACCAGCCGCCGCCCAGCTGGCGCGGCCACGCGCGCAGCGCCTGGCGCCACGTCACGTCTTCGCCGAACACCTGGCGCGACAGCACGTACAGCGGGCCGCGCTCCAGCAATGGCCGCAGCCACCAGGGCAGGAACATCCATAAGGCCGCGTAGCCGGGCGCCGCCCAGATCAGCAGCAGGGACAGCGCGCACAAGGGCAGCCACAGCGCCAGCCAGGTCTTGTACACCGGGCCGGCGTGCGCGCGCAGCAGCGCGAAGCCCAGGTCCAGCGCCTGCGGAGCGGGGCGCGGCCGCAGCGCGATCTGCAGATTGTCAATCCGCATGTTGCGCTCCCCGGCTGCGGCCCGCCAGCAGGAAGAAGGCGATGACCGCCGCCCAGCACACGCCGCCCACCGCGTACTTCACCTGCGGCGGCACCGCCGCGCTGGCCGACCAGAAGGCCTCCACGAAGGCCGCCAGCAGGGTCAGCAGCGCGGCGCCCACCAGCACCGGGAACATGGCGCGGCTGGCTGCGTGCAGCGCGTGGCGCCGGCTCAGGCGTCCGGGCGCGATCAGCGCCAGGCCGAGCCGCATGCCGGACACGCCGGCCAGCACCAGGCCGGTAATCTCGAAGCTGGAGTGGGTCACCACGAAGGACCAGAAATTGGTGCGCGTCAGCGGGTCCATGTTCAGCCAGCTGGCGATCACGCCCATGTGCATGCCGTTGAAGGCCAGGCTGAGCAGCGACGGCAGGCCGCCGAAAATGCCGCCGGCGAAAGTGCGGAAGCAGATCGACACGTTGTTCCAGATGTAGTGGCCGAACATCTGCAGGTCGCCTTCCTGTCCGCGCCCGAGGTCGATGCGGCCGGGGCGGTACATCTGGCGGTATTTTTCCAGCTGCGCCGGATCGATGAAGCTGTGCGCCCAATGCGGCTGCTGCCACACCAGCAGGCCCAGTCCCAGCGCCACGCCGAACACCGCCAGCACCGCCAGCAGCAGCAGGCGCCATTCGGCGCGCACGCGGCGCGGAAAATCCACCAGCATCCATTGCAGCAGCGCGCGCGGACGTTCGGCCACGCTGCCGTACAGGCGCAGGTGGCAGGCCGCCGCCTGCGCGTGCAGGTAGTCCGTGAGCGCAGGCGAGTAACCGCGCTGGCCGGCCAGCGCCAGGCACTGGCACAGGCGGCGGTACAGCGCCGGCAGCGCGGCCGCGTCGTCCGAGCGGTTCTGCAGGATGGCGTCGATGGCTTCCCACAGCGGCGCGTGCTGCTGTTCGAACTGGGTCTGCTTCATCGGTTCTGCCTCATTGCTTCAGCCCCGCCGCGTAGGAGCGCAGCCGCTCCAGCGAGGCCGCGCCGGTGGCGCCGGTGAGCGGCTCGGCGATGCTGCCCAGCTCTTCCAGCCGCGCCGGCGGCAGGCCCTGTTCGCGCTCGAACAGGTCGGCCAGCGCGCGCTGCTGCGCGGATGTGAGGGGGAATGGCAGCGGCAGCGGCGTCGCTTCGCGCACCGCGGGACGCGGCGGCGCCCGGTCGCGGTACACCACCAGCGTGCCGGCCACGATGTCGCCCAGGCGGCGGAACTGGCGGTCGTACAGCATGCAGGCGAGGCCGGTTGCGTAGGCCAGCGGCAAAAAGTCGGCCGCCAGCAGCAGGTTGCGCAGCGCCGATTCGCGCCAGCCCACGGGCAGGCCGTTGTCGCGCCGTACCTGCAGGCCGAGCGCGCGCTTGCCCACGGTCTGGCCCTGGAAATACACTTCGCAGATGACGGGGTAGCCCCAATAGCTGACGAAGGCCAGCACCGCCAGCACGCCCTGCGCCATGCGCGGTCCGCTCAGCAGCCAGTTGGCCAGCAACATGAAGGTCAGCCACAGCGTGACGTCCAGCGCCCAGGCCCAGGCGCGCGGAGCCGGCCCGGCCGGGGTGAGCAGCAAGCGCGTGCCTTCCGGCGTGGTGAGCGAGAGGCGGCCGTCGATCAAGGCCGTGGCGGTGGGGTGTTCATGGAGTCATATTGTATCCAAGAACGGCATAAGGGTTGCAAAAAACGTAAACAGGGCAGCTTGCTAACCGCCCTGCGTGGATGGCCGTGGCTCCAGCCATGGTGCCGGCTACGGTTCCGGCACCCCGGCTTCGCTGGCCAGGCGGCGGTAGTCGGCCGAGTTGCGCACGGCGGCGATGGCGTGCCAGATGGCGTCCGCGCGCTGCGGGCTGCGGCGGTAGGCGGCGCGGTTGAAGGCCAGGTGCAGTTCCACCACCCAGTACGGCTGCGCGGCCTGCACCACCTGGCCCTGGAAGCGCGGGTCGCTGCGCGCCAGCTTGCTCGCTTCGAGGCCCTGCAGGATGGCGACGTCGAACATGCCGGTCGACAGCAGGCGCAAGGCGTCGTCGGCCGACTTCACCAGCTCGCGCGGGCGGTAGCCGCGCTCGCGCAGCACCGAGCTGATCAGGTAGCCCGACTGCACCGCCACTTCCTGGTTGGGCGCGCGCAGCGTGTGGCCGTCCCAGCTGCCTTGCCCGCCCGCTCGCAGGAACACGTTGACGTTGTCCGCGTACAGCGCGCGCGCCGGATCGGCCCTGCCGTCCGGCAGCAGCGGATAGGCGGCGAAGCTGCGCCGGGCCTTGGCGTCGGCGGCGGCGATGACGGCGTCCACCGTGCCCAGGCGCAGCTCTTCGATGCAGCGCCGCCAGGGCTTGGCGGCGTACACGAAACGCTCGCCCAGCTGCTTTTCCACCCGCCGCAGCAGCTCGAAGTTCAAGCCGGTGCCGTCCGGCGAACTCCAGGGGCGCTGCTCCACGTCCTCATAGCACATGACCAGCGGCGCGGGCTGGCCGGCCTGCTCGCCGCCGCCGGCGCGCGCCGGCGCGGCCAGCAGAGGCAGGAGCAGGCACAGAAGCGGGGGCAGGCGCGGCATGGGTCAGTTGTCCTTGTAGCTGGCGTAGATCTTCTGCAGCTCGCCCCGGTCGGCCAGCGTTTGCAGCGCCTGCCTGAGCTGGTCGGTGGCGGCCGGCGCCAGCTTGCGCGAGACCGCGAAGTACAGCGGCTCTTCCCGGAGCACCATGGGCAGCAGTTTGATCATGCCGGTCAGATGTTCGTCGGCGATGCTGCGCCGCAGCGCGCCTTCGGTGTGGTAGAAGAAGCGCCCGCGCTTGTTCAGCAGCTTGCGCAGATTGACTTCGGTGTCGCTGCTGCTGGCGTCCAGGCGCAGTCCCGGTTCGCTGAGCAGCATGCTCTCATACGCCGAGCCCCTGGATACGATGATCACGTTGTCCGGCCCCAGCTTGCGGATCTCGTCCAGCGTGCTGATGGCGATTTTGTCGTCGGCGCGCACGGCGATCTTGTGGCGCACGGTATAGACCGGGATCTCGATGAAGGCGAACTTCGCTTGCCGCGCCCGGGTCGGTATCAGCGCGCAGAACGCGTCCAGCTGGCCCTCGGCCAGCGCCGATTCGATGCGCGGCAGCGACATGGGCTGGGTCCAGCCGCTAAAGCGCAGCCCCGGCGCCACCTGCTCGACAGCCTTGAGCACTTCCACGCAGATGCCTTTGCGCTTGGCGTTCAGCTCGTACTTCAGGGTGTTGTTGTCCTGCGCGGCCGTGCGCAGCAGCAACGGACCGGCCGCCGCAGCAGCCGTCGACAGCAGGCTGCAGGCCAGCGCCGCGGCAAGCATCCCCGGCGCCCACAGCGCTCCCATCGCCCGCAGCGGCGGCATGCATGGAGCCATCGTCGGCATGGTGGTCGGCATTGGCGGCATGGCGGGTCCGCTCAGGCGACGGCGGCGCCGCTGTGCTCGTCCATCCAGCGCAGCAGCTCGCGGCCCAGCACGCGCAGGCGCGCCGTTTCCACCTGGCGCCGCTTGTAGGCTTCGTGGCTGGCCGGCCCGCTCAGGCTGAGGTCATGGCTGGCCTTGTCCATCAGCTGGATTTCGTACTCGAAGAAAAAGCCCACGTCGTAATCCGGCTCGGCCGAATCCTGCGCGGCGGCGTCCTGCGCGGCGAAGATGGGCAGGCTGCTGCCGCCCGCGTCGCTGGCGTGCAGGTGGATCATTTTGCGCACCGTCACCTGGATGCTGCTGAAGCCTTCGCCGCTGTGCGGATTGTCGCTGCGGGTCTGCTGCTCCGAATGCGCCAGCAGCTCCTGGTCCATGCGCTGCAGCAGCTCGGCCGGATAGTGCGCGCTGCGCTCCAGCATGGGCCGGTACTTGCAGAACACCTCCTTGGCTGCCTCCATGTCCAGCAGCGTGTTGCGGGTGCGTTGAGAATCCACGTTGGTGACCGACAGCAGGTGCGCGCGCTGCAGGGTCTGCAAGGCCAGCAGGCACTCGAAGCGGGTGTTGAAGATCATGCGCACGCCCAGGTGGTCGTACACGTCCGCCGCCAGGTAGGCCGCCTTCTGCAGCAGCTTGAGCAGGATGCTGTTGCGGCCCTTGTTGTTCTTGCGGTCGAAATGCAGCAGCGGCAAACAGGTGTCGCCGTGCGTCAGGAAATACTGGCCGCCGTCGCAGCGGATCACTTCGTCCAGCGAGGCGAACACCTGCTCGCGGATGGTGTGGAAATGGCGCAGCTTGAGATTGTTGTCGATGTAGAAAATGCCGTGCATCACTTTCAGCACCGCGCACGACCACATGCGCAGCGCGTCCGCCTGCAAGCCGCGCCGTGAGGCATACACCAGCAGCTCCAGCGGGTCATGCGGCGCGCGCACCTCGGCCGGGATCAGCGCTTCCTGGCCCGGCTCCAGGAAGGTGCCGGCGATGAAGGCCACCGCTTCCCGGTGCGCGCGGGCGATGATGGCGGGCGCGGCCGGCTGGGCCAGGTCGAAACCATACTCCAGCACGAACTGGCGCGCGTCGTGCAGATTGCGCAGCGCCAGTGCGCCCAGGTCGATGGCGGACACGCCGCTGGCAATGGCGTTCAGATAACCCCAGTTCAGCGAGAATTTGTGCGCGCACTTGAGTGAAGCATGCAGTTCGGTCATGTCTCTAAGCCATCAGCGTTATCCGACAAGCAAGTATCCCCCTGCGCCGCGCAACGGTCAATCGGACACGGCGCGGCGTTGCAAATTCATCGCTGCGCGGCGCCCCGCCTGGTGCGCTGCAGCACGCCTGGAAGCCTGCATCCAAGCGGGCGTCGCCGGGGCCGGCAGCGCGCTATATTGATAGTCATGAGCTCCAATCTGACAGGTACAGCCGATCCTGCGCAGCCTGGCCTGGCGCCGGCCACGCGCGCCCTGATGGCTTGCCGCGAGCAGGTGGTAACAGCCTGGATGGACACGGTGCGCAACACCGTGCCCAAAGCCGTTCCTTTGCACGTCGCCATCCTGGGCAACACCTTGCCCGCCATCGTCGACACGGTGGCGCTGCTGTTGACGGACTCGGAACAGAGCCACGCCGCGAGCGACCTGGCCGCGCTGGCAACCGAGCACGGCGGTGAACGCGCGCGCCTGACGCCCTACGACATTACCACGCTGATCCACGAGTTGCAGCTGTTCAAGCAAGTGCTGTTTGCCCAGATGGAACGGGCCGGCGTGCCGCTGGAGCCGGGGCAGCGCACGCTGATCGCCAACAGTCTCGACAACATGATGCGCGACAGCGCCAACGCCTTCGCCGCCGTGCAGGCCGCGCTGCGCGAGCAGTTCGTGGCATCGCTCACGCACGACCTGCGCACGCCGCTGTCGAACGCGCGCATGGCAGCCGAGCTGATCGAGCGGATGGCGGCCGACGACGATGTGCGCCAGCTGGCCCGGACCATCCTGCGCAGCGCGCAAAGGATAGACGCCATGACCTGCGAGCTGCTCGACAGGATCGTATTCGGCGGCAGCGGCAAGCTGGCCCTGCGCATCGACGAATTCGACCTGGCCGAACTGGCGCGCGAAGTGGCCGGCGCCATCGACGCCGCCCAGCGCGTGGAACTGGATTTGCCGCCGCAGCCGCTGATCGGCCACTGGTGCCGGGAAACGCTGCGGCGCGCGATGGAAAACCTGCTCGGCAACGCCTTCAAGTATGGCCGTCCCGGCGCCCCGGTGCGGCTGACGGTGAGCATGAATTTCGAGCGCGTCAAGATCGCAGTGCACAATCACGGCGACCCGATTGCGCCCGAGGACTGCGAGAGCATATTCCAGCTGTACCGCCGCGCCGCGCACGGCAGCTACGCCACGCGCGGCTGGGGCGTGGGGCTGCCGTTCGCGCGCAAGGTGGCCGAGGCCCACGGCGGCAGCATCATTGTTGCCAGCAACCCACAGGACGGCACCACCTTCGTCATCGACATTCCGCGCGACGCGCGCCCGTTCCAGGGCGCGGCCTCAGTGGCCTGATTCTCCGCTTGGCTTCCTGCGCGGGTGCCCGCCCAAGTTTTTCCTCAATCAACAAGTTGACTATTTGACCTCGCCGCGCTCCGGGCGAAATGAATCCGCATATGATCCCAATCGCGTTGGGACGCGCGCTTCATTTCCGAATAAATAGATCACAAGGAAACACAATGACTAGCCGGCACCGTAGCACCAGTACCTCTCCTGCCTCATCTTCATTCAAGCCCACCCTGATTGCCCTGGCCGTGTTTGCGCTGGCCGCCTCGCTGCAAGCGCAAGCGCAGGAGGCCAAGGCAGACGACAACGTGGTGGTGGTGACCGGCTTCCGCGCCAGCCTGAACAGCGCGCTGAACACCAAGAAAAACAGCGACGGCATCGTCGACGTCATCAAGGCCGAGGACATCGCCAAGTTCCCCGACGCCAACCTGGCTGAATCGCTGCAGCGCGTCCCGGGCGTTTCGCTCACGCGCGGCGATGGCGGCGAGGGCAAGCAGATCACCGTGCGCGGCCTGAACGCGGGCTTTACGCGGGTGCGCATCAACGGCATCGAAGGCGTGACCGCCACCGGCGCTTCCGACATCAATGGCAGCACCAACCGCGGGCGCGGTTTCGACTTCAGCGTGTTCGCCTCCGAACTGTTCAACAGCCTGGAAGTGCGCAAGACCTCCGAAGCGGGTGTGGAAGAAGGCTCGCTGGGCGCCACCGTGGACCTGCGCACCGCGCGTCCGTTCGACTTCAAGGGCCGGACCTTCAGCCTGGGCGGGCAGGGCACGTGGAACGAGCTGTCGCGCAAGGCCGAGCCGCGCGTGACCGCGCTCTATTCGGACCGCTGGGACACGCCGATCGGCAAGATCGGCGCGCTGGCCTCGGTGGCCTACTCCAAGCGCACCATCCAGGAAGAAGGCTACGAGGCGGTGGAACTGCTGAGCGCCAGCCAGGAAGGCGGCTTCTGCTCGCCGCTCGGCTACGCGCCGCAAAACCCGGTCAACACGCCGTCCAAGGGCATCACCGCCACCCATTGCGGCACCGGCGTGCCGCGCACCTCCAGCCTGGCCGCCTACAACGACGTGATGGGCCGCACCGACAACTATGGCGGCACCGTCGCCAGCCCGGCCGCCGGCTCGGGCGCGTTCGCGCCGCGCATCCCGCGCTACCGCCGCTCGCTCACCAACTACGAGCGCACCGGCATCACCGCCTCCGCGCAATGGCGCCCGGACACCAAGACCGAGCTGAACCTGGACTTCATGGGCGGCAAGTTCGAGAACGACCGCTACGACAACTACATCTCCGCCATCTCCTTCGGGCGCACGCTGGGCCAGTCCAACGGCAAGCCGCAATCGTCCATCGTGGACGCGCACTTCGACAGCAACGGCAGCTGGGACTACGGCAAGTTCAACGCGGTCGACATCCGCACCGAAGGCCTGCTGGACAAGTACACCACCTTGTTCCGCCAGCAGGTGCTGTCCGGCAGCCGCGAGATCACCGACCGCCTCAAGGTGGACTTCCTGACCGGCGTATCGAACTCCGACCTGGACGAGCCGATGCGCGCCACCGTGCAGTTCGACACGCCGAACGTGAACGGCTTCTCGTTCGACTTCCGCAACAACCGCAACGTGCCGACGCTGAACTTCGGCATGGACGTGGCCAATCCCAACCTGTTCACCTTCGCGCCGCAGGAGGCGGACGGCACCTTCCACGGCCAGTTCGTGGGCCGCTACCTGCACACCAAGAACAAGCTGCGCACCAACGCCATCAACGCCAGCTTCGAGGTCAACGACAACATCACGCTGCGCGGCGGCGTCTCCAACCGCAAGAACACCTGGACCAACGTGGAAATCGGCTCGGGCGGCAACGGCCTGGCGCTGCCGGCCGGCACCACCATGGCCAGCATCACGCGCCAGATCGACGGCTTCGGGCGCGGCCTGGGCGGCAGCGGCGTGCCCACTTCGTGGACGGCGGTGGACCTGGACAAGTTCCGCGCCGTGTACGACATCGAATGCCACTGCTCGAAAGTGCCGGGTTCGGAATACAACATCCTGGGGCAGGCCAACCGCGGCGTGGAAGAGGGCATCAACGCGCTGTACGGCATGGTCGACTTCAAGTACGACGTGGGCCCGGTCGGCCTGCGCGGCAACGTGGGCGTGCGCGGCGCGGAAACCAAGGCCACCTCGTTCGCGCTGATCAACGCCAACGGCGCCTTGACCCCTGCCACCGTCGAGCACAAGTACCGCGACGTGCTGCCGGCGCTGAACGTCACCGCCTCGCTGCCGAAGGACGTGCTGGTGCGCTTCTCGGCCGGCAAGACGCTGTCGCGCCCCGAGTACACCGACCTGGCGCCGTCGGCTACGCTAACCACGCAAAGCCAGTCGGTCACCATCGGCAACCCGAAACTCGATCCCATCCGCGCCCGCACCTATGACCTGCAGGCCGAGTGGTACTACGCCAAGAACGCGCTGGTGTCGGTGGGCTACTTCCGCAAGGAGATCAACACCTTCATCCAGGGCGTGTCCGAGCGCGCCGTGTTCTCCTCGCTGGGGCTGCCCGATTCGGTGCTGATCGGCGGCGGCTGCAGCATCACCGGCGGCACGCCGGCCTGCCCGACGCTGCCGGACACGGTGGTGACGGTGGGCCGCAAGGTCAACACGCCGGGCGGCCCGCTGAACGGCTTCGAATTGAACCTGCAGGCGCCGTTCAGCTTCCTGCCCGGCGTCTGGAGCAACTTCGGCCTGCTGGCCAACTATACCCACGTCGACTCCAAGATCACCTACGTGACGCGGGTGGACAATCCGAACACGCCGGCCAACGAGCTGCTCAGCAAGACCGCCAACTTCACCGGCCTGTCGCCGAACGCGCACAACATCACGCTGTTCTACGAAGATCCGAAGTTCAGCGCGCGGGTGTCGGCGGCGCACCGTTCGTCCTACCTGCTGAACGTGCTGGGCGACGTGGCGGGGCACGACTTCACGGTGGTGGACGGCTCCACCAGTGTCGACTTCAGCCTGTCCTACAACCTCACGCCGAAGCTGCGCGTGAGCCTGGAAGGCCAGAACTTGACCGACACCCCGCTGCGCTACGGCCGCGACCTGCAGCGCAACGACACGCTGCTGTACGTCCACTCCGGCCGCACGTTCGTGCTGGGGCTGACGTACAAGTATTGAGAAGTGTCGAGCGGGTCTAGCGCGCCATGCTGACGGGGGTGATCTGGCGGATGAAGAACAGCACGTCCCAGTTCACGCCCAGCTGGCCGCCGCGCTGCAGTTCGTATTCGTAGCTGAACTGGGGCTGCGGTTGCGGCTGCTCTCGCTGCAGCTGCGGCAGTGCGGCGGCGGTCAGGCCGAGCAGGGCGTGCGGCTGTTTGGCCAGGCTGGCTTCCAGGCTGTCCGGCGGTATGGCGGGCAGGGCCAGGGGGCGGTTGGTCACGAAATCCAGGATCCGGCCGCCGGCGCCGCTGAACTGCACGATCTTGTAGCTGGCGCCCCAGTGGCGGTGCATTACTTCCCCCGCCTGCAGGTTCACCGGCGTGCGCTGAAAGCCGCGCGCGGTGTGCACCGTGTGCGCCCAGATCACCACCTTGCGGCCGGGGTAGAGCTGGTCCGCCAGCCAGATGGCGTTGTCGCCCATCTGGTTGTCGCGCTGGTAGTCGTGGTCCGCGCTCCAGTAGCTGGCCGCTTGCGCGTCCACGCTCTTCACTGCCTGGCACCAGAAGGCCGGGCCGGCAAACACGCCGGCGGCCGTGCCCGTGCCGGAGCCGGCGGCCGGAGGCGCTGCCCGGCACAGGGCGGTGCGCAGCGCGGCGGCGTGCTGGCGGAAAGCTGCCTGCGCCTCGGCGGGCGGCGGCGTGCGCTGCATCTCCAGCAGCGGCTGGGCCGCTTGCGCGTATCGCCGCCATCCATCGCCTTCGGCCAGCGCCGGCGCGGCTGTCTTCAGATAGGCCTGCAGGCGCGGCAGCAGCTCCTTCTTGCTGGTCTCGCCGGTGTGCTGGCTGTCGATGCCGCCCAGCGCCATCGGCTTGCCCTGCGCGCGCTGGCGGTCGAAGTACTGCAGCATGCCGCGCCCTTCCTCGGTGTTGGCGTACATGAAGAACACGCTGCCGGGCGCGATGTCGTCCAGCTTCTCGCCGCGCTCCACGCGTTCGGCCAGGCGCGCCATGTCGTAGAAGCCGCTCTCCAGCAGCAACACGTCGAAGCCCATTTTCTCGTGCAGGAATGTGAGCAGGCGCGTTTTCAGCAGATATTCTTCGCGCCCGCCGTGGGTCTGTTCCCCCAGCGCCACGACGCGCGCATTGCCGATGGCGTCGGCGAAGGGCTTCAGGTCGCTGTAGTCTTCGTGCTGCGGACTGGTGCTGGCGACAGGCCAGGGCTGGCTGGCTTGCGCCTGCGTCTGCGCTTGAGCCGGCGGCAAAAGCGCCGCCAGGGCCAGGGCGGCCAGGACTGTGCGTTGCATGCTTCCTCCGAATACATGAAAAATACCAATGTAATACCAATATTCGGCGGAAGCAATAGCTTAGTGATGCAGCTGGGCCGCGCTCGCGGCCTGGCCGGGTTGTTCGACGTGCAGCGCGCGTTCGCTGGCGGCAGTGTCGTAATAGGATTGGAAGCGCTCTACCTTGCCGTCGCGCAGGGTAAAGACGTGGACCCAAGGGCTGTCGTAGGTGAGCCCGGTCTGCCTGGCTTGCCAGGAAGCCTCACCGGTCACCACCACCATGTCGCCCTCGGCGATGAACTGTTTCGGTTCAAAGCGGACCGGTTTCACCGCCTGGTCCAGCTTCTGGAAGAACTGCGCAATCTCCGCCTTGCCGTGGTAGCGGCCGGCGAACGGAACAAACTCTGAATCGGGCCCGACCCACTCCGCGTCGTCGTGGTAACGGTCCAGCAGGTTGCGGATATCCCCGGTTTGGAACAGGCGATAGCCGTCCATCACCAGCTTTTTGTTTTCCTGTATTCCCATGACATGCCTCCTGATAAGCCGGCAGTCCAACAGCAGTCGCGGATGGTCGTGCCGCAGACAGCCGGTCAGTTCAGCCTAGTGCTAGCAAACTGGAAGTCAAGGACGGCGCCAAGGTTTGCTATGCTAGCGTCTTTCGTACGGAGTAATGAATATGGTTTCGTTGGCAGATCAACTGCTCAAGGCTGGCCTGGTCGATAAGAAGAAGGTCAAGGTAGTCCAGCAGGACAAGAGCAAGCAGAAGAAGGAAGAGCGCCGCACCGGCACCGAGAGCGTGGACGAGGCGCGCCTGGCTGCGCAGGAAATGCAGCGCAAGCAGGCCGAGCGCGCACGCGAGCTGAACGCCCAGCGCGACGCGGCCGCCGCCCAGAAGGCGATCCAGGCGCAGATCGCGCAGATGGTGCAGCAGAATCGCCAGAACAAGGGCAAGGGCGACGTGGCCTACAACTTCACGCACGGCACCAAGATCGAGCGCATCTACGTGTCGCCGGAAGTGCAGGCCCACCTGATCGCCGGCCGCCTGGTGATCGTGTGCCTGAACGGCGCCGTGGAACTGGTGCCGCGCGTGATCGCCGACAAGATCGCCGAGCGCGACGAGTCCCTGGTGGTGCGCGTGAAGCAGAGCAGCACCGAGGTCGACGAGGACGATCCGTACGCAGCCTTCAAGATCCCCGACGACCTGATGTGGTAAGCCCTCAGGCGAGCGGCAGTTCCAGCACCTGCCCGGTGCTCATGACGGGGCCGAAAGCGTCCGAGATGGCGGCCAGCGCGGCGCGGTGCAGCGTGGCATGCGGCAGCACGCCGCCGGGCCCGTCCAGGTCGCGCGTGGCGCAGGCGTCGTCCGGCACGATCACGGCGTAGCCCAGCGGCACCGCGTCGCGCGCGGCGCCGGTCACGCACATATGGGTCATCAGGCCGGACACGATCAGCGTCTTGACGCCGGCCGCCTTCAGGCGCTGGTCCAGGTCCGTGCCCTGGAAGGCGCTCACTTGCGACTTTTTCACCACCGCATGGTGCGGCGCGGGCTGCAGCTCGCTGTGGAACTGCACCGTGTCGCCATCCTCCGCGAAGATAGGGCTGCCGGCCGGCGTGACGTGCTGGATGTGAAATACCGGCATGCCCGCGCGGTCCGCGTGCGCCACCAGGCGCTGCGTGTTGCGCAGGGCCGCCAGGCCGTCCGGGATCGGCATCCTGCCGCTGAAATACTCGTTCTGAAAATCGATCACCAGCAGCGCGGTGCTGCCAGCTTCGATGGTTTGCGGGGCGCTGGCGCCGGCCAGGGTGCGGATGGTGGGATGGTTCATTTGATCTCCTGGTGGGTTGTTCACTGTGCAGCAAGTGAGGCCAGTATCGCGCCGCCGCGGCTGCCGCGAAAGTGTCCCGCAGGACAACATGTGATAGGATCGGGCCATGCCGAATTCCATCATTGGCCACACCGTCGCCATCGTTGCCTTCGAAGGCATCAGCCCCTTTCACCTGTCCGTGCCCTGCATGGTGTTCGGCGACGACCTGGCCCGGCTGGGCGGGCCGCGCTACGAGCTGCTGGTCTGCGGCGAGCAGGCCGGCCTGATCCCCACCATGTCCGGCTTCAGCATCGACGTGCCGCACGGCCTGTCCGCGCTGGAGCGGGCCGACACCGTCATCGTGCCCGCCTGGCGCGACCCCGACGAACGCCCCTCCGAAGCCCTGCTGCAGGCCTTGCGTGATGCGCACGGACGAGGCGCGCGCGTGGTGGGCCTGTGCCTGGGGGCTTTCGTGCTGGCTGAAGCCGGCCTGCTGGATGGGCGCGAAGCGTCCACCCACTGGGTCTGGAGCGCGGACTTCGCGCGCAAATACCCCAAGGTCAAGCTGGACCAGAAAGTGCTGTACGTGGACGATGGCGACATCCTCACCTCGGCCGGCACGGCCGCCGCCATCGACTGCTGCCTGCACCTGCTGCGCTGCGACCACGGCGCCGACGTGGCCAACCGCGTGGCGCGCCGCATGGTGGTGGCGCCGCACCGCGACGGCGGCCAGGCGCAGTACATCGAACAGCCGCTGCCCAAGGCCGACAGCGGCGACCAGCTGGGCGCCGTGCTGGCCTGGGCGCTGGCCCACCTGGACCAGCCGCTGTGCCTGGACCTGCTGGCCGAGCGCGCTGCCATGAGCCGGCGCAACTTCACGCGCCGCTTCAGGGCCAAGACCGGCGCCACCGTCACCCAGTGGCTGCTGAACCACCGCCTGGCGGCTGCCCAGCGCCTGCTGGAAACCGGCGACCAGGCCATCGACCGCATCGCCGAAATCGCCGGCTTCGGTTCCACCGTCTCGCTGCGCCAGCAATTCACGGCCGCGTTCTCGTTGTCGCCGGCGGCCTACCGCAAACAGTTCAGGCCAAAATGAACAAGCCCCCGCGCTGGATACAGCGCGGGGGCTTGCGACCGGTTGCCTTGTGGGCGAGGGTAAAACTAGGTAGTACTTAGAACTGGTTCATGGTGTTGTCTTTACCGGCGGCTTTCAGGGCCGCTTCGCCGCTGAAGTAATCCTTGTGGTCGTCGCCGATGTCCGAGCCGGACATGTTCTGGTGCTTGACGCAGGCGATGCCCTGGCGGATTTCCTTGCGCTGCACGCCGGCCACGTAGCCCAGCATGCCTTGCTCGCCGAAGTATTCCTTGGCCAGGTTGTCGGTCGACAGCGCGGCGGTATGGTAGGTCGGCAGCGTGATCAGGTGGTGGAAGATGCCCGCTTCGCGGGCCGCGTCGGCCTGGAAGGTGCGGATCTTCTCGTCGGCGGCGATGGCCAGCTCGGTGCTGTCGTACTCCACGCTCATCAGCTTGCTGCGCTCGTAGGCCGACACGTCCTTGCCTGCTTCCTGCATCGCGTCGTACACCTGCTGGCGGAAGTTCAGCGTCCAGTTGAACGACGGGCTGTTGTTGTACACCAGCTTGGCGTTCGGGATGACCTTGCGGATTTCGCTGACCATGCCGCCGATCTGGGCGATATGCGGTTTTTCGGTTTCAATCCACAGCAGGTCGGCGCCGTTCTGCAGCGAGGTGATGCAGTCCAGCACGCAGCGCGCTTCGCCGGTACCGGGACGGAACTGGAACAGGTTGCTCGGCAGGCGCTTCGGACGCAGCAGCTTGCCGTCGCGCTTGATGATCACGTCGCCGTTGCCCAGCGCGTCGGCCGACACTTCGTCGCAATCGAGGAAGGAATTGTACTGGTCGCCCAGGTCGCCCGGCTTGGCGGTCACGGCGATCTGCTTGGTCAGGCCGGCGCCCAGCGAGTCGGTGCGGGCCACGATGATGCCGTCGTCCACGCCCAGTTCCAGGAAGGCGTAGCGGATGGCGCGGATCTTGGCCAGGAAGTCCTCGTGCGGCACGGTGACCTTGCCGTCCTGGTGGCCGCACTGCTTCTCGTCCGACACCTGGTTCTCGATCTGGATGCAGCAGGCGCCCGCTTCGATGAATTGCTTGGCCAGCAGGTAGGTCGCTTCGGCATTGCCGAAACCGGCGTCGATGTCGGCGATGATAGGCACCACGTGGGTCACGTGGTTGTCGATCTGGGCCTGGATGGCGGCCTTGGCCGCGCCTTCGGCCGCGTCCAGCTGGCGGAACAGGCCGCCCAGCTCGCGCGCATCGGCCTGGCGCAGGAAGGTGTACAGCTCTTTGATCAGCGCCGAGACGGCGGTTTTTTCATGCATCGACTGGTCCGGCAGCGGGCCGAACTCGGAGCGCAGCGCGGCCACCATCCAGCCCGACAGGTAGAGGTAGCGGCGGTCGGTGCTGTTGAAGTGCTTCTTAATGGAGATCATTTTTTGCTGGCCGATGAAACCGTGCCAGCAGCCCAGCGATTGCGTGTACTTGGACGGATCGGCGTCATAGGCGGCCATGTCGGCGCGCATGATCTTGGCGGTGTACTTGGCGATGTCCAGGCCGGTTTTGAACTTGTTCTGGGCGCGCATGCGGGCGGCCGATTCCGGATTGATCGCGTTCCAGGCGCTGCCTTGCTGTTCTTTCAGGGCGCCGATGGCGTTGATGTCGTCTTGGTACTGGGACATGTGAATCTCCTAGGTAGTAATGCAAGAAAGTGATGCAAGAAAGTGAAACCGCATGCATTAATAGTAGGCCTTTTTATTGCGGCGCAACAGGGTCTTATATAAGACATATAAGTAAAATTTATTCCTTATATTTCAATGATATAGATTTTAGATTTTGCAATGTGGAATAAATTTTCAAAAAATGGAATGGATTGCGCTGCCGGATTTTGTGCGTTATCCCATCATGTGAAATGATTTTTCGGCCTTTGGATCAGATGCCGGATTTTTTCGCTTATCATGGCCGCCATGATGCACCCTCTCATTATCAATTTGGCACCGACCGGTATGGTGCCCACCCGTTCCGACTCTCCCCATGTTCCCCTTTCCGTGGCCGAGATCGCCAGCGACGTGGCGCGCTGCGCTGCGCTGGGCGTGGCCATGGTGCATTTGCACGCGCGCGACGCCGCCGGCGTGCCGAGCGCGGACCCGGATACGGTCGCGGCGTTGATACGCGCGGTGCGCGCCAATGCGCCGGATATCGTCATCACCGCCACCACCAGCGGCCGCAATGAGCCGGAGGTGGAGCGCCGCGCCGCCGCCTTGTACCTGGAAGGCGATGCCAAGCCCGACATGGCCAGCCTGACCTTGGGTTCAATGAACTTTGTGCGCGATCCCAGCATGAATTCCCCGGCCACCGTGATGCGGCTGGCCGAGATCATGCTCGAGCGCGGCATCAAGCCGGAGCTGGAGGTGTTCGACCTGGGCATGGTCAATGTGGCGCGCATGCTGATCGACAAGGGGCTGCTGAAGGCGCCGTACTACTTCAACATCCTGCTGGGAAATCCGGCCACGGCGCAGGTCTCCTTGCTGCACTTGGGCATGCTGGTGAACGATCTGCCTGCAGGCTCGGTATGGGCGGTGGCCGGCATCGGCCGCTTCCAGGATCAGGCCACGGCGCTGGGCAGCGTGATGGGCGACGGCGTGCGCACTGGGCTGGAGGACAATCTGTGGCTGGATCAGTCACGCACGGTCAAGGCCACCAATCTGCAGCTGGTGGAGCGGGTTGCGGCGCTGGCGCGCGCGCAGGGCCGGCCGCTGGCCACGCCGGCCGAGGTGAGGGCGCGCCTGGGCCTGTCGCCAAACAAACAATAAAAAATAATGAAAAAGGGGTAGTGATGGGACTGGTGATTTTTGGCGGCAGCAATATCGTATCGGACCTGTTCGATTGCGCGCTGGCGCAGGGGATGCAGATAGACCAAGTGGTGACGCATCTGCCCGAGCCGGACGACGACCGCAGCCTGCCGCTGGCGCAGCGGCTGGAGCAACTGGCGGCGCTCGGCATGCGGCCCGGGCTGGTGGCGCTGGACGATTTCGTGCCGCAGCCCGGCCAGCAATACCTGCTGGGACCGACCACGCCGGCGCGCGCCGAGCTGGCGCGGCTGGTGCAGCAGCGCCACGGCCTGGAGTTCTGCACGCTGGTCCATCCCACCTCATACGTGTCGCCGCTCAGCAGGCTCTCGCCGGGGGTGTTTGTCGGCGCCAACAGCGTGATCGGGCCTGGCGCGCGCCTGGCGCCCCATGTCTTCATCAACCGCGGCGTCACCATCGGCCATGACACCAGCGTGGGCGCGTACAGCCGGGTGCAGCCGGGCGCCAACGTGGGCGGGCTGACGCGTATCGGCGAGGGCGTAACCGTGGGCATCGGCGCCACCGTGATCGAGCGCCTGGTGATCGGTGACGGCGCCTTCATCGGCGCCGGTGCCGTGGTCACCGGCGATGTCGAGCCGCGCGTGCTCATGGTCGGCATTCCGGCCAAATTCAAGAAGTCGCTGGCGGCTCCGCAATAGCGCTGCGCAGCCGGTAGCGCTGGCGCGCCAGTTCGCAGGCGCCCAGCAGGCTGGCGTCCGACTGCTCCAGGTCTAGCGCGCTGTCGAAGCGGGCTCGCTGGCGGGCGCCGGCGGCGCGCCGCAAGCCGGGGTCTGCCATCCAGGCCTGCAATTGCGCGAAATAGGCGTCCATGCTGTCCAGCGCGTATTCGCCCAGCTTGTCGCCGCCGTCGCTGCCTGCCAGGCTGAGAACAGGAACCCCCTGCGACATGGCTTCGGCCACCGAGATGCCGCCGCCCATCATGGGCGGGTTGAGATACAGATCGCTGGCGGCCAGCATCCCGGTGGCCTGGGTGGCGTAGGGCAGGCAGGTCAGCCTTGCCGGCACTTGCGCGGCCAATGCGGCCAGCGCGGGCGGAATTTTGGCAATGCCGCCCAGCAGCAGCCAATGCAGGCGCGGATGTTCCTCCATCGCCCGGCACATGCGTTGCGCCCACTCGCCGCCGATCTTGATATCCAGATGGCTGCCAAGGCTGATGGCCAGCACCGCGTCGTCCGGTACGCCCATGGCGCTGCGCGCCAGCGGCCCGGCGCAGGGTTTTCGGCGCGCGCGGAAAGGGTGGTGCCAGGCCTGGCTCACAGGCAAGCCCGCTTGCCATGGCGAGTCCTGCCGCCCGTGCATCTCCGCCAGCGCCGTCAGCCACACGTCGGTGGGCGCCATCGGCGGCACCGAGTTGGTCGCCAGGCCCAGCACGGGGTAGCGCCGGTACAGCGCATTCACCAGTCCTGAATGCAGGCCGACCAGCATGACAAGGTCGGGCGCGGCCGCCTCGATGAGGGGCAGCATGTCGCGCCAGCGGCGCCGGATGCTGGCGTGCGGCGCGCTGAAGTACAGCTTGGCGCCTGCGCCCGCTTGCCATTCGCTCAGGTCGGCCGCCTCGTCCTGCGTGGCCGCTTGGCGGCCCAGCAAGTGCTTGAATTCCGGGCCGCTACATTCCTGGCAGGAGACCAGCGTCACCTCGATGCCGTTGCGCAGCAGTACTTCCGCTTGATCCAGCAGCATGCGCGTAGGTGGATGGCGCGGCGTGGTCAGGACGGGCGCGATCAAGACTGCGCGCCGCAACGTCCCGATTGTGGGCGGAGTGTGCGGGGTGTGCGTAGAGGGCGGCGCGGCACTGTCGTCCGCGTTCAGCAGCATGGCCAGGGCGGGTACGCCCATGGTGTGCAGGTTGCTGATGAAAGTGGGACGGTCGTCCGCGTACAGCAGGGCGCGCTTCCAGTTGCTGTCGAACAGTGCCGCCAGGCGGTCCTGGTCGCGCGGCGCCAGTGTGCCGGCAATGGCGGCGGCGCGCCCCGCGTGGCGCAAGTTGCCCGTGGCGGTATCCAGGTACAGCGCGCGGTAATAACCGGGCAGGCCTTGGTCCGGAACGCCGGCAGCGATGGCCGCTATGACCTGCGCCAGCACGCCGTCGTCCTGGATGTCGTACGTTAGCTTGTTGAGGTTCAGCCAGCAGTGGCTGCCGGCCGGATTGGCCAGCGTGCGGTCAACGGCGTCGCTCAATAGCAGCAGGTGATTGGAATCGAAAGTGGAGTCGGAAGGCACGCGCAGATTATGGCACAAGCGCGGCCATCCGCACTACCGCCGCCATCGCCGGCTAGCCCCGCATCACGCTTTGCCGCTCGTCACACGCCCCACATGATGTACTCGTTCTCCTTGCTGGCCGAGCGCAGCATTTCCAGCAGCGGATAGGAGCGGGCTGAAAAGCTCACTCTTTGCAGCAGCGCGTGCTCCGTGCTTTCGCCTTGCTCCTGCTCGGGCGTATGCACGTCATGCTCGACGTCCTCGTCCGGGTGCTGCTTGGTGTAGGCCACTTCCTGCTCCAGCAGCGCCAGCGCTTCGGCTGCTTCGGCCGCCGTGATCACGCCGCGCTGGGGGCTCTTGTGCAGCAGCCGCAGAATGCGCTCGGCGTGTTCCTGGTACATCAATACTTCCGGGGAGGATTTGGATTTGAATGAAATTAACATACGAACTCTTCCTGGGTCATGTCATACAGGATGACGTTTTCAATGCACTACCTTGGCCCAGGCAGCAGCTGGTATTTGTGCTGCCTGTTGAGTAGACATTAGACCCGTTCGGCTAAATTCCCAAATGAAATCCGAGCGTTTAAGCAGGCTTTAAGGCCCCGCCTTCCCGTCCTGCTGGGCGATCAGTTTGGCGATTGGCGAATCCGCTTTGACCGGCTCGATCAGCAGCACCTGCTGGCGGTTGATCAGCATGCGGTCCGGCGCGTGCGCTTCGCCGCCGCGCTTGATCAGCACATTGGCCACCGCCCTTGTGTCGGGATTCTGCCGGGTCTGGATATAGAACACGTCGCGCAGCGCGACATACTCCTGCCCGCCCTGGTCCAGGCGGCCGTAAAACAGCTGGCCATTCATCAAGGCCACCGCCTGGTAGGCCGTGCCGGTTTCGGGAGGCTGGTCCCGGCGCACCGATTGCCAGGCGATGCAGCATAGCGCCGCCGCAATAACCAGCATGGCCAGCGCCGTGACGCGTTCGGTAATTTTCTGCATGAAGTCAGCTCCGGGGACGGGAAAACGCGACAGTGTAGCAGCGCCGCCCGGGGCCCGGCGCGGATTGACTTCCGCACAACAGTGTTGTCTCCATGTCACTTAGTTGTCATAAAGATAGTCTATGGTGGTGGGCAAAAACGCCACCGGAGATCCCCCATGTTGAAGCCTATGCCCCGCGCCTTCCCCTTGCGCGCCTGCCTGCTCGCCGCCGCACTGCCATTCGCAGTGCAGCCCGCCCTGGCCACCACGTTCACCATCACCACCAACAGCACCACCGCGCAAACGCTGGGTTCGGGCAGCGGCCAGAGCGGCACGGTCATGGCCGGCAAGTCGCTGACGGTGGGCGGTTCAACGGTGGCGGTGGCCATCACGGGCAGCAACGCCACCCTCAACAATGAAGGCACCATCGCGCAGACCGGCACCGGCCGCGCGGTGCGCGACAACACCGGCGTGAGCGGGTTGACCATCAACAACGGCAGCGCCGGCAACTCGGGCGCGGTGATGCGCACGGCGGACGCAGACGTGATCCAGATGAACGTGCCGTCGGCCAGCGTCACGCTGAACAACTACGGCTCCATGATCTCGCAGAACGCTTCGGCCGGCGGCGCGCAGGCGGTGGACTTTTCCGTGGTGACCGGTGTGAACGTCGTGAACAACCATGCGGGCGGCGTGCTGCGCGCCAGCGAGGCCGACGCGGTGCGGCCCGGCGCGAACGGCGTGGTGAACAACGCGGGGCAGATCCGCTCCGCCACCGCCAGCGGCAGCAGCAGCGACGGCGTCGATGGCCAAAGCAACAGCGGCATCCAGGTGAACAACGGCGCCACCGGCGTGATCGACGGCGCCCGCCACGGCATCACCGCAGGCCAGGCCAGCAGCGCCTCGGCCTTCACCATGAACGTCACCAACAGCCTCGGTGGCCTGATCCAGGGCAGCAACGGCGCCGGCCTGAATCTGGACGGCTTCGGCGCCGGCCAGCTGGTCACGGTGCTCAACCACGGCACCATTGTCGGCACCGGCGTGACCGGCGACGGCGACGGCGTGGACGTGGACGGCATGGTCAACATCACCAACACCGGCATCATCCGTTCGGCCAACGCCTTCAACCTGCCCGCCGCCGGCACCGCGTACAGCGAGGGCATTTCGGCCGGCGGCGGCAGCATCGTCAATGCCGGCACCATCGAAGGCCTGGTTGCGCCCGGCAACGCCAATGCGGTGGGGCGCGGTATCACGCTGGCCGGCAACGACATTGCCAGCGGCCCGCTGGCCGGCACCCGCGAGGGCCTGTATGGCAATGCCGTCATCACCAACCAGGCGGGCGGCCTGATCCGCGGCGGAAGCGACTCCGCCATCGTGGCGCAAAGCGCGGCCAGCGGCTACACCGTCACCATCAACAACCACGCCGGCGCCACCATCGCCGGCGGCGGCCTGCTGAACGCCGCCATCCGCACCGGCGCGGACAAGACCGTCATCGTCAATGCCGGCGCCATCAACGGCGGCACCAGCGGCAAGGCCATCGAAATGGGCAGCGCCAGCAACACGCTGATCATCAGTGGCGGCAGCGCCTCCGTGATCGGCAGCATCAACGGCGGCAGCGGCGCCAACAACAAGATGACGATGGACGCCGGCGCCGGCAACCGCTTCGCCTACGACGGAGCGATCTCCAATTTCAGCAGCGTGGAAATCCAGAGCGGCGACGTGACGTTGTCGGGCCAGAGCAGCTACACCGGCAGCACCGTGCTTGGCGGCGGCAGCCTGACGCTGGCCGGCGCCAACCGCCTCTCCGCGCAAAGCGCGCTGGTGTTGCGCGGCGGCCAACTGATACTGCAGGACGCCGGCGCGGAAGGGCAGACTTTCGCCAGCCTGTTCCTGGAGGACAGCTCCATCATCGACCTGGGCTCGTCCTCGCTGACCTTCAACGACCTGGGCAACTTCGCCGCCGGCGAATTCCTGCGTTTCCAGCGCGCATCGGGCGGGGCAGGCGCGCCGGGCTACGCCTTGCGCTTCCTGGGTGACCTGTCCGGCAACAGCAGTTTCCTGGAGTTGATGCGCATGACCACCATCGACAACCTGGCGGCGGTGTTCGCGTTCGACGGCACCTACACCAGGGTCATGCAGCTGCAGGCGCAAGTGCCGGAACCGGCCAGCCTGGCGCTGCTGCTGACCGGTCTGGCCGTGCTGGGCTTGCAGCGCCGCCGCCGCCGCGCCGGCCGGGCCTGATTCAGGCGCTTGCTCAAGCTTGTAAATCCCGGTTCGCCAACTATGCTTTCTCTTTAACCAGGAGAACGTCATGAGCCAGCCGGATTTTGCTGCAATAAAAGTACGCCAGCAGGGAACGTGGGCCAGCGGCGATTTCGCCGTCATCGGCGTGACGCTGCAGATAGTGGGCGAGTCGTTGGCGGAGGCCGCCGACATCCGCGCCGGTCAACAGGTGATCGACATCGCGGCGGGCAACGGCAACGCCACGCTGGCCGCCGCGCACCGTTTTGCCAAAGTCACCTCCACCGACTACGTGCCGGCGCTGCTTGAAAAAGGCCGCGCCCGCGCCGCCGCCGAAGGGCTGGCGGTGGACTTCCGGGAAGCGGACGCCGAGGCCTTGCCGTTCGACGACGCCAGCTTCGACGCGGCGCTGTCGACCTTCGGCATCATGTTCACGCCCAACCACGCGCAGTCGTCCAGCGAGATGATGCGCGTGCTGCGGCCCGGCGGCCGCATCGGCATGGCGAACTGGACGCCGGACGGATTCATCGGCCAGCTGTTCAAGACCATAGGACAGCACGTGCCGCCGCCGGCCGGCCTGAAATCGCCCGCCATGTGGGGTACCGAAGGCTATCTGAACGAACTGTTTGGCGCGCAGGCGGGCAGCATCGAGGCGCAGCGCAAAGTGTTCAACTTCCGCTACGCCTCCGCGGCGCACTGGCTGCAAGTGTTCCGCGATTTCTACGGCCCCGTGCACAAGGCCTTCGGCGCGCTCGACGAGGCCGGCGCGCAGGCGCTCGAACGCGACCTGACCGCTTTGCTCGAGCGCTCCAACACGGCCGGCGCCGGCTCGCTGATCGTGCCGGCCGAGTACCTGGAGGTGGTGATCGTCAAGCGGTGACCGTCAAGCGGTGATTGCCAAGCGCAGCGCCTGGCCATGTAGCCGCGCTCAATGCGCGCGCGGTGCCGTGGCGCCGGGCGTGGCGGGCTGCGCAGGCATGGGCAGGTGTTCCGGCGGCATGCCGTCCTTGAACAGCTGGCGCAGCTGCGCGCGCAGTTCCGGCGTATCGGTATGGCCGTGCACCGAGACCGCATGCTCCGCAGCAACTTGCAATAGCTCTTCCTCGCTGTCGGCCGATATCGCAACCGAGCAATGCGTATCGCTCGGGAACTCACGGCAGTCGATGAATTTGCGCGTCATGATCAACTCCTTCACTGAAAGGGCGGACGCGGTGTCCGCTCGTTTCAGTATAGCCATGCGCCGCAGGTGATCCAGCGCTAGTAGCTCAGCGTGACCAGCGACACCGCCTGGCGCGGCAGCTGCATCTTGACGGTGGCCTTGCCCTGCGGTGTTCTCAGCGTTTCCGCCGGGCCCAGCTGCGCCAGTTCGCTGGCCTTCTGCAGTTCGGCCACTTGCGCCGCAGTCGGATTGGCCGGCGAGCCCATGCGCTTCCACGCGCTGTAGGAATTGCTGTTGTCGTTGTCGATGCGGTAGTGGCGCAGCTGCACCTGGCCGGCGGGTATGCCGGCGATACGCAGTTCCACCGGCGAGCCGGCGTCGATCACGTCGTCGTCATGGTAGTTCCAGACCAAGACGGCGATGCTGCGCTGGTCCCTGCTGGCCAGCGCGTTGATGTCGGTGCGCGCGCCGCGCACGCCGCCGGCCATGATGGCGGCCGCGTCGTAAGCCTGGTCGCCGCCCACCGCCACCCGCTCGCCGCGCATCATGCCGAACATGCGGAACACGTTCAGCACCGGCTTGTTCACGCCGTTGGTGGCCAGGTCGCGGAAGCCGGCGAACCAGGGCTGGTCTTCAAACTCGAACGACCAGTTGACCGCGCCGATCAGGTTGACGCCGCGCCGCGCGGCCAGGTCGAATTCGCGCGCAACCGACGCCGCCGTATAGCTCGAATACAGGGTGCCGTTGCGGTAGGCGTTTTCCGGGTTGGTCTGCATGCCGCAGGCGGCGCAGCCTTCCGGATCGGACTCGCCGATGATGACCGGCAGGCCCTTCAGTTCCGGATACTTCTCCACCAGCGCGAAGCCCGAGTCCAGGCGCTTGAAGTGGATGCCCATGCCCATCTGCACCACGCCGTTGACCACCTTGGGCGAGCCCTTGGCGTGGAAGGCCACGAAGTCCAGCGGCGAACCGGTTTTGCCGGTCTTGAAGTTTTTGCCGTGCAGCACGTGCTGCAGGAAATCGTCCATGAAGCGCCCGGTGCCCGCCGTGTGCGGGCCGCCCATGCGCGCCGTCGGCAGCGCGCGCTTGACGGCGTCGGCCGCGTAGTCGTACATCTTGAAGTACTCCAGCTTGGTGTCCTGCGCGATCAGGTAGTCGCCGTCCGGCTCGTTCCACACTTCCCAGTACCAGCTTTCCACTTCCCGTTGCCCGTAGCGCTCCACGCAATGCCGCACCCACTGGTAGATCAGCTCGGCCCACTTGTCGTAATCCTTCGGCGGCGTGGCCCAGCCGGTCATGATCTCCTTGTAGGGCGTGCCCGGCTTCCAGCGGTGCTGGTAAGGCTGCGGGCGCTGCGACAGCGCTTCGGGCATGAAGCCGATCTGCGCCAGCGGCTTCATCCCGCGTTCGATATAGGTGTCGAAGATCTGGTCGACGATGGTCCAGTTGTAGACGGGCTTGCCGTCCTTGTCCTCGCTGTACATGCCGGTCGAGCCCCATTTGAGCGCGTAGCTGCCGTCGCCCGAGGTCATCAGGTTGTGCGCGCGCACGTACACCGGCACCGGGCTCAGGGCGGCAATATCGCTGAGCAGCTTCTTGCCGTTGGGCGCGGTGGTGTAATTGGGCTCGTCGTAGCCGAACCAGGCCCAGATCGGGCTCATCGGCCCCTTGGCCTGGGCCGCATCGACGGTCAGCAGGACCGGCGCCGCTGCCGGGATAGGGGAGGCAGCCAGGCACAGCGGCGCGCTGGCCAGCAGGCTCAGGGCGGCAAGAAGTCTCTTCATTATTGTTCTCTTGGAAAGGGCGGTGGCTCGATGGTAGGCCGCTGCGGCGTGGCGGTCCAATAACAAATTTGCCGCACGCTATATCGAATTCGGCATCCCGCACGCTTGACAACCCATAACCGGATGGCTATAGTTAATCAATAACTCGATGGCTATGGATTTCCGATGACAAACACTCGCGACGCGCTCTTCCGGGCGCTTGCCGACCCCACGCGGCGGGCAATTTTTGAACAGCTGTGCAGCGGCGGCGAACAGACCGTTGGCGGGCTCACCGCGCACGCGCGGATTTCACAGCCGGCCGTCTCCAAACATCTGGCGGTACTCAAGCAGGCCGGCCTCGTGCTGGACCGGCACCAGGGCCGCCAGACCCACTACAGCGCACAGCTCAACGCGCTGGCTCCGTTGCAGGACTGGACCAACCAGATGACCCGATTCTGGGAAGGCCGGTTCGACGATCTTGATGACCTTTTAAAAAGGATGGACCAATGAACCAAGCTGCCCAACAACTCCGCACTGTCGTAGTCGAACGCGAGTTCCCGCATCCGCCGGAAAAGCTCTGGCGCGCGCTCACCCAGCCGCACCTGATCGAAGCCTGGCTGATGAAGAGCGATTTCCAGCCGGTTGCCGGCCACAAGTTCCATTTCAACGCGGACTGGGGTTCGGTCGAGTGCCAGGTGGAAGAAGTGGAACCGCAGAAGACGCTGTCCTACACCTGGTCCGCCTATGGCGTGGAGACCGTCGTCACCTGGACCCTGGCCGCGACAAGCAAAGGCACGCACCTGAGGATGGAGCAGGCCGGCTTCCGCCTGGACCAGGAACAGGCCTACCAGGGCGCGCAGTACGGCTGGCAGAACTTCTTCCAGCAGCTGGAGCAGGTGGTGGCGGCGGAGGCGGCATGATGGGCGAATCCACCAAACGCGCGCTGCTCCGCTGGACGCACGCCTTGCTGGCGATCCCGGTCGCCGGCTACATATACGGACCGATTGACCAGCTGCATAACTACGCCGCCTCAATACGCTACGGCTTTTTCCCGGCCATTGTGCTGCTGGGACTGTGGATGTGGAAGGGGCACCTTGTGCGGCAGGCGTTCGCGCGCATGGGCGGAAGCTTGCATCGATAGCCAGCCGCCCTCCGTGCTACGCGCGCTCCCCGTTTACCTTTCACAACATTGCAACACGTTTCGGTTGTTAGTTAACGAAATTGCGCCCATACTGCTTTATCGAATTGGCCTGACCAAAATCGATAAGCAGGCGCTATCCACGCCAAATTGTCATTAATTGGACGGACCAATTATGGCGGCTACAGGTGTGGAATCCAAGTGGCTTGGTGCAGCAGCAGGCACCAGGGTGTGGATGGTGCCCAAAAACAGTGCACATAAAAAATCGCACCCCACCTCTTGGAGACAAGCATGACAATTTCAAAGAAACAGCTCTACCGGGCACTGTGCGCTGGCGCCGTCCTGATGGCCGGCGCCAGCGCCAGCGCGCAAATTTCCTCGCTCGGCGCAACCGGCTGGGCCGCTACCGGCACCAACAACCTGGGCGGAACCGGCACCACCGGCGGCCATGGCGCGGCAGCGGCCAAGATCTATACCGTCACCACGCGTGCCGGCCTGATCCAGGCCCTGTACGGCAACACCGCCACCATCAAGGCCAACGGCTCCTTCAGCGGCACGCTAGACAACAGCAAGAAGATCATCTACATCTCGGGCACCATCAGCCTGAACCAGAACGCGGCCGGCACCGAACTGACCGCCAATGACTATCTCACCTACGCCAACGCCGCCAGCACCACTTGCGCCGGCTACGGCTACACCAGCTTCACCCAGCTCTGGAACGCCTACCTGGCCGCCTACAAGCCGCCTTACGCGAACGTTCCGCCGTCCAGCGACGCGGTGGAAGCGGCGCGCGCCTGCGCCAGCAACCAGCTGAAGAAAAACATCGTGCTGACCGTGCCGTCGAACACGTCCATCATCGGCAACGGCGCCACCGCCAGGATCATCCACGGCACCCTGATGATCAGCGGCGCCAGCTCGGCCGCGCCGGTGGACAATGTGGTGATCCGCAACGTCGCCTTCGAAGACGCGTTCGACTTCTTCCCCGCGTGGGACCCGACCGATTCCGGCGGCCGCTGGAATTCGAACTACGACACCGTGTCGATCCAGCACGCGACCCACGTCTGGATCGATCACTGCACCTTCTCCGACGGTGCGCGTACCGATGACCAGTTCCCTTCCGTGTGGGCGGCCCCGTATGACGGCGAGCTCTATCACGTCCAGCATCACGACGGCCTGCTCGACATCACCAAATCGGCCAACCTGATCACTGTGTCGCACAACCACCTACATGACCACGACAAGTCCATGCTGATGGGCGGCACCGATTCGGCCAGCCTGACGGCGGAAAATCCGGGCGTGCTGAAAGTGACCTTCCACCACAACTACTTCCAGAACCTGGTGCAGCGCAAGCCGCGCGTGCGCTACGGCATGGTCCACCTCTACAACAACTACTTCGCCGGCAGCAACACGGCCGCGCACTATGACTGGATGGTGGGCATCACGTCGGGCCAGGGCTCGAAACTGTATATCGAGAACAATGTGTTTGCCATCAGCGGCGGCGCGGCGGCCAGCGACACGATAGGCGCCTCGGTCAGCTCCGGCAGCGCGCTCACCAATTGCGCCGCCCTGTCCGGCATGAGCACGGCGCGCTGCTCGCCGTACATCTACGACAGCGGCAACCTGCTCAACGGCGCGGCAGTGAACCTCAGCGCCACCGCCAAGAGCGCCAACTCGCTGGTAACCATCAGCAGCACGCCCTGGTCGTCCGCTGCCAACCCTGCCGCCACCCCGTCGGCCACGCCGGCCAGCTACTACAGCTATTCGGTGGAAGCCACGGCCAACCTGGCCACCACCGTGCCGGCCACTGCGGGCGTCGGCAAACTGTAATAGCCGGGACGGCAGTCCGGGCTCCCGGCGATATGCGGGAGTCCGGTCTACGCCGCCAGCAGGTCCAGCTGCGCCAGGCTCACATGGCCCAGGCAACTGGCGCTGCCGGTGCCGCCCTTGTCGCCGTTCATTTCGACTTCCAGCGCGAAGCGGACGGCCGGATCGGCCGCCAGCTTGCGCAGGTAGCGCGCCACGTTCGGATAGCTGTCTTCCAGCACGCACACCTTGTGGTACTCGGCCCAGCGGCCGATCGCGAACAGGTAGGCGTCGGCAACGGTCGGCTTGTCGCCGCCCAGCAGCCATTCGCGGTCGGCGAGCAGGGCGTCGAGATAGGCATACTCCTCGCGCACATTGCCTTCGCCATGCTTGCGCAGCACGTCCTTCACCAGCGGGTCGTCAACGCCCTTGTCGTACAAGGCCCACAGCGGCGCGAACGCTGCGAACAGGTCCGTCACCAGGTAGGACAGCATTGCCGCCAGGCGGTCGGCGTCGTGCGTGCCCGGTGCGAAGCCCAGGCCTTTCGCTGCGCCGCGCTGGCCGATGTGCTGCAGGATCGCCAGGCTTTCGGTCAGGCTGTGGCCATGTGCGGTCAGCATGGCAGGGGTCTTCATGCGCGGGTTCACTTGCGCGAAGCGCTCGGGCCATTGCTCCATCATCTCGATGCGGACCAGGCGGTAAGGCTCGCCAAGCCACTCCGATGCGATGACCGAGGCCAGCGAGCAGCCGCTGGGTACGCCGTAAAAAATGACAGGTTCCATTTTGATTTTCTCCATGTGTGATTGACAGGCAGAATATACGCATGCGAACGATGGTCGAAAAGATGGCAAAATATGGATTCAAAGTCCGTAAATTTGAACGATAAATGCGAAACCTGAACGATTACTTTTACTTTGTGCTGGTGGTTGAGCAGGGTGGCTTTGCGCAGGCGGCACGGCACAGCGGCCTGCCAAAATCGACCCTCTCGACGCGGCTGGCTGCGCTGGAAGCGGAACTGGGGGTACGCCTGATCCAGCGTACCTCGCGGCGCTTCACCGTGACGGAGCTGGGGCAGGAGTTCTATCGCCACGCATCGGCCATGCTGATCGAGGCCGATGCGGCCGAAAACGTGGTGAAAGGACGGCTGGCCGAGCCAAGCGGCGCAGTGCGGATCACGGCGTCCGTGCCCACCGTGCAGACGGTGCTGGCCGAAGTGCTGGTCGACCTGGCGGTGGCTTACCCCAAGATCCAGGTATCCGTGCACGTGACCGACCGCATGGTGGACCTGGTGCAGGAGGGCTTCGACATGGCCGTACGCGACCACTTCGCGCCATTGCCCGATTCCGGGCTGGTGCAACGGCGCGTGGCCACCGAGGGCGTGTATCTGGTGGCTTCTCCCGCCTATCTTGCCGCGCGCGCCGAGCCGCAGGCGCCGCAAGACCTGGCGCGGCACGATGGCCTGATGAGCACCATGACCGGCGGCGCATGGCGGCTGGAGAGCGACTCCGGCGAACAGGCGGAGGTATCGCTCGCGGCGCGCATGCATGCGGATGAATCGAGCGTGCTGCTGCGCGCCGCCGAGGCGGGGCTGGGCATTGCCTGCCTGCCGCAGCGCATGGTCGACGAGTCACTGGCAGCGGGCCGCGTGCAGCGCGTGCTGCCCGGGTGGCGGGCCGGCACGGTGACCACCACGCTGCTGATGCCGCATCGGCGCGGGCAATTGCCGTCCGTGCGCCTGGTGGCGGACGCCATTGCGCGGGGTGCGCAGCGTAAATGAGCACCTTGTTTGCCCGTGTGCCGGGCGAACGGCCGTCAAATCGCGCTTCGCCGGCAGCGTACGCCGCGCCGCGCCGTTGCGGAACGGGGCATACTTTCCGCGTTATCGTCCTCCTTGCGAGCCGCCATGCTGAGACGCCGCTTTTTTGCCCTGCTTCCCGCGCTGGCCTTGCCGGCGGCGCGCGGCGCCGGCCGCGCGGCAAACGGGCCCTGGGATCTGCTTCGGGCCGGCCGCCATATCATCCTGATGCGCCACGCCGCTACTGTCCCCGGCATTGGCGACCCGCCCGGATTCAAGCTGGGTGATTGCGCCACCCAGCGCAATCTGTCGGACGCGGGACGGATAGACGCGGGCAATGTCGGCGCGGCCTTCCGGCGGCACGCGGTGCCCCTCGGCGAGGTGCTGTCGAGCCGATGGTGCCGCTGCATCGACACTGCGCAGCTGGCATTCGGCCGCGTGCAGCCCGCCGCCATGCTGGACTCCATGTTCAATGACGACGGGGCAGCGCGCGAGCGCAAGCTGGCGCAGTTGCGCACCTATCTGTCAGCCAGGCGCGCACCGGGCAACACGGTGCTTGTCACCCACGACGTCAACATCCGCGCGCTGGTTGCGCAGTATGTCGAGCCGGGCAGCATCGTGATCGCCTCGGCGGCGGCCAGCGGCGAGCTGGTTATCGAAGCTGTCGCCACCATTGCAGAGCTGACCCGCTGAACCGCAAAAACAAAAACGCCACCCGAAGGTGGCGTTTTCTAAATTCTTGGTGGCCCGGGGCGGAATCGAACCACCGACACAAGGATTTTCAATCCTCTGCTCTACCAACTGAGCTACCAGGCCAAGAGCCCGCAATTATACAAACCAAATTTCGTTTTGCCAAGCCCCTCTTTGTTGGCGGCATGAGGGACGCACTATAATGCGTGCTTTCCGAATTCTTGTTCTTTGAATATGACGCCATCCACCCCCTTGCCGCTCCGGCCCTTCGCTCCGCTGGAAGCCTGGTTCGCGCGCCGCACCCGCGCGCTGTCCGGCCCGCGCGCGCCCTTTATCGCTGCGCTGCTGGTGCCGCTGCTGTTCGGCCTGATGTCGCTGCTGCTGGGCCAGGACGACGGCTGGGATATGAAGAACTATCACATCTACAATCCGTACGCGCTGCTGAACGGCCGCATGGACATCGACGTCGCGCCGGCCCAGTGGCACAGCTACTTCAACCCCACGCTGGACGTTCCCTATTATTTGATGACGACCTGGTTCCCGGGGCCGGTGGTCGGCTTCGTGTTCGGCGTGCTGCACGGCCTGAACTTCGTGCTGGTGTTCGCCATTGCGCGCAACGTGCTGGGCGCGGATCAGGGCGGCGGCTACCGCGTGCCGCTGCTGCTGGCCATTGCCGGCTCCTGCAGCGCCGGCTTCCTGTCCGAACTGGGCAACTCCATGGGCGACAATATGACGGCGCTGATGGTGCTGGCCGCGCTGCTGATCCTGCTCAAGCGCTGGGACCAGCTGCAGCAATGGAGCCGCGCCGCCGTGCTGGCCGCGCTGGGCGCCGGCTTCGTCATGGGCCTGGGCACCGGCCTGAAACTGACCAACGCCACCTATGCGGTGGCGCTGTGCGCCGCCTTCTTCGTGGCGCCCGGCACCCTGTGGCTGCGCTTCCGCCTGGCCTTCCTGTTCGGCGTGGCCACCCTGGCCGGCATCGCCGTGACGGCCGGCTGGTGGTGGCTGAAAATGTGGCAGGCCTTCGGCAATCCCCTGTTCCCGCAATTTAACAGCATCTTCCGCAGCCCGCTGGCGCAGCAGGTGGCCGTGATGGACACCTTCCACTTCCCCAAGAACATGCTCGAAACGCTGTTCTGGCCGGTGGTGTTCACCTTCGACTTCCTGCGCGTGTCGGAAGTCGAACTGCGCCAGACCATCTGGCCTATCGTGTACCTGCTGTTCATCGGCGTGTGCGGCTACCTGCTGTACCTGCGCGTGGCCGGCAAGAGCAACGGCAAGCCGGCGCTGGCGCCGCGCGCCTGCTTCCTGCTGCTGTTCTTCGCGCTCGGCTACCTGGCTTGGCTGAAGCTGTTCAGCATCCACCGCTACCTGATCCCGATCGAGCTGCTGGCGCCGCTGGTGGTGTGGGTGCTGCTGCAGCGCGTGCTGCCGCAAGGCGCCGCGCGCCGCGTGGGTGGCTGGGTGCTGGCCTTCACCACGCTGGCGGTGTTCCCCTTCGTCACCTGGGGCCACGCGCCCTGGGCCAGCAAGAGCTTCAGCGCCGAGGTGCCGCCGTTCACGCAGCCGGCGTCCACCATCGTGTTCACCGCGCACGTGCATCCGGCCATGGGCTGGATGGCCACGCTGATGCCGAAAGAGGTGAGCGTGGTGTCGCTGGTCGGCTTCCCCGGCACGCAGGCGTATACGGACCGCATCAACGCCGTCATCGCCAGCCGCCCGGGGCCGCATTACGCGATGCTGTTCGCCAGTAAGAATTACAAGCAGGACAGCGTGCCGCGAAAGCTCAAGCTGGCGCAGATGCTGGGCCTGACCGATAGCGCGGCAAGCTGCGCTAAGCTGGACCGCATCCTGAAGCGCGTGCGCTTCCAGGTGCAGATGCTGCCGCTGGAAGGCGCGCCGGGCGGCCAGCACTGCGCGCTGGAGCTGCAGCCCAAGTACCGCATGGATTTGCCGGCGCTGGACCGCGCGGTAGTGGCCGAAGCGCAGAAGACGCTGCAAGGCTACCGCCTGGCGCTGGACGGCGCGGCCTGCAAGATCTACCCGGCATTCATCGGCGCCGATCCTTATCCCTACCAGCTGTGCCCCGTCACGGCGGCGCCGCGCTGAACCTGCGTGTTTGGCTATGAGCTAATGCCCGGACGCCAAATAACAGTATGCGAAATGATTCGTGGTGCCGCGCCGGCGGCCTCCCTATGATGCAGTCTCGGATTTCAACATTGCGAGACGAACAAGGAGGCTGTGATGGCGGTAGCGAAGGCGGGGACGGCAGTGCGTGCGGCGGCATGGACGGCTCAGGTGGTGGCAGTGGGCGCTTGCCTGGCGATGTCTGCAACTGCCGTGATGGCGGCGCCCAGCGTCTTCCCCACCGGCGTGACGCGCTACGATCCGGCCCGCGCCCATAACAGCTACGTGCTGTTCAGCGGCCAGGACAAGAAGACCCACCTGATCGACATGAACGGGAACGAGGTGCGCCAGTGGCCGCACGAGGGCTTCCCGCCGGTGCTGCTGGACCCCGCGCTGGCCGGCGGCAAGCGCGGCAACGTCCTGCTGCAGCTGGGTAGCGTGCCGGGCGCGCAAACCACCGGCAATGGCCTGGGCAACACCAGCATCGGCGAACTCGATTGGAACGGCAAGGTGGTGTGGCAGTGGGGCGCCGGCGCGCAGGAGGCCTACGGTTCGGCCTCGGTGGCCAGCGGCGGCGCGCCGGGCGGCGCGGCCAAGCAGCACCACGACTGGCGCCGCCTCGCCAACGGCAACACGCTGGTGCTGGCCAACCTGGTGCACGGCGTGGCCGGCTTCCAGGCCGCGCAGGTGCTGGACGATGTGATCTACGAGGTCACGCCGTCCGGTTCCATCGCGTGGAAATGGGTGGCCTCCGAGCACCTGGAGGAATTTGGCTTCACGCCCGAAGCGCTGAAGCTGGTGCGCGCCGCGCAGCCGCGCTACGGCGCCGGTCCGGTCGACTATCTGCACGTGAACAATATGGCGGTGCTGGGCGCGAACAAGTGGTTCGACCAGGGCGACCAGCGCTTCCACCCCGATAACATCATCATCGATTCGCGCGAGGCTAACTTCATCGCCATCATCGACAAGAAGAGCGGCAAGGTGGTGTGGAACCTGGGGCCGGACTATCCGGCCATCGCGGGCAGCAAGGTACCGCGGCCGGTGGACCAGATCATCGGCCTTCACGACGCGCACTTGATCGCCAAGGGCCTGCCCGGCGCGGGCAATATCCTGGTGTTCGATAACCAGGGCGAGGCGGGCTATCCGCGCGTGAGCCCCGGCATCTTCCCGCACTCGCGGGTGCTGGAGATCGATCCCATCAGCAAGCAGATCGTGTGGCAGTACACGGCCGCCGATTCCAGCCAGACCCAGTGGAGCTTCTATAGCGCCTTTATCAGCAGCGCGCGCCGGCTGCCGAACGGGAACACGCTGGTGGACGAAGGCATGAACGGACGCTTCTTTCAGGTGACGCCGCAGGGCGACATCGTGTGGGAATACGTCAGTCCCTATTTCGGCAATTCCGCCGTCGGCGGTGGAGGCAAGCAGGTGAGGACCAACTGGGTCTATCGCGCGCAGCCGGTCCCTTACGAATGGGTACCACAGGGCACTCCGCGCTCGGAAAAAGCGCTCGCCGACAAATAACAAGCAAAACAGCAGCGCCCCCGCTTGCGGCATGCCGCACGGCAGGGAGGCGCTCGCCCAAAAATTTCAAACAAGGGGAGTAATGTGGTACAGCTTTTTGCAGTAGACCGTAACGTCCGGCGCAGTTCATCGCGGCCGCTTCCGCAACTGAATACGCAACTGAATACGCAACTGAGTACTATCGCGCTGGCCGTGATGGCCACCACGGTGCTGGCCGCGCCGGTCCATGCCGCTGCTGCGGCTGCGGCTGCGGATGAAGCGCAGGCCGAGGCCTTCGCCGCCACTGCCGCCAGCGTGGGCACTGCCGCCGCCAGCGGCGCCGAGCCGGTCATCGTCGGCGCCGTGCAGAGCGTGCTGGTGACGACGCGCCGCCGCGTCGAAAGTTCGCAGAACGTGCCCACGCCGATGACCGTGCTGGGCGAGGACGCGCTGGACGGCAGCCGCACCTACCGCGTGCAGGACTTGCAGCAGCTGCTGCCCAGCACCACCATCAACTACGTGCACGCCCGCCAGATGAGCTTCGCGGTGCGCGGCCTGGGCAACAACCCGGCCAGCGACGGCCTGGAAGGCAGCGTCGGTATCTACCTGGACAACGTCTACCTGGCCCGCCCCGGCATGGCCGCTTTCGACGCGCTCGACGTGCAGCAGCTGGAACTGCTGCGCGGCCCGCAAGGCACGCTGTTCGGCAAGAACACCACTGCCGGCGTGCTCAATATCGCCACCAGAAAACCCACCTTCAACCCCGAGCGCAGCGTGGAACTGTCGGGCGGCCAGTTCGGCTACGGCCAGGCCAAGCTGGTGCTGTCCGGCGGCCTGACCGACACGCTGGCCGGCCGCTTGTCGGCCTACAAAACGCGGGACGACGGCTACATCACCAATCTGTACGACGGCGGCAAGGTGCAGGGCGGCGACCGCCAGGGCTTCCGCGCCCAGGCACTGTATGAGCCGAACCGCGACTTCAGCCTGCGCGTGATCGCCGACTACAACGAGGAAGATTCGAACAACGGCACGCTGGTCTTCTACAACGCCGGTCCGAGCGGCAGGGCGATTGCGCAGGCCAGGCTGGTGGGCGCCACGCCGGTGCTCGATCCCACCCAGCGCGCCGTCAACCTGGACTCCGGTTCGCACGTGACCGTACACCAGGGCGGCGCCTCGGCCGAGGCCAACTGGACGCTGGCGGGCGACCACAAGCTCACTTCCGTCACCGCCTACCGCTACTGGAACTTCACGCCGCGCAACGACGACGGCCTGGCCGTGCCGGTCACGCTGAACGTGGGCGCCTCGGCGCGCCACAAGCAGTTCACGCAGGAGCTGCGCTGGGCCACCCCGTCCGGCCAGCCGCTGGAGTCGGTGTTCGGCGCCTATTACTACTACCAGGAGCTGGACAACAACTCCTTCACCGTCAACGGCCCGCTGGCCGACGTCTACAACGGCAACCCGGCCGGCGCCTGGTCCAACGTGAGCAGCAACGCGCCCGGCCAGCTGCGCGTGAACAGCTACGCGCTGTTCGCCCAGTCCACCTGGCACGCCACGGACAAGCTGGACTTCACCGCCGGCGTGCGCGCCAGCTACGAGGACAAGACGGCGCGCGTGGTGCGTTTCGCGCCCACCGGCGGCGCCGCCGTCACCGCAATCTCCGCTGCCGCGCTGGCCGCGCGCAACGCCCGCTACGGCGTCTACGATTCCGGCAGCCTGGGCCTGACCCAGTTCAGCCCCACCGCGCTGCTCAGCGTAGGCTACAAGGCCACGCCGGAAGTGCTGCTGTATTCCAGCCTGTCGCACGGCGAAAAATCCGGCGGCATCAACCTGTCGGTGCCGGGCGCGGGCGGCGTGGCCTCGATGCTGGTGGGCACCGAGCGCGCCAACGCGCTGGAGCTGGGCGTGAAAAGCACCTTGCTGAACAACCGGCTGCAACTGAACGGCAACCTGTTCGCCACCGTGGTGCACGGCTACCAGAGCAACGCGTATGACCCGATCAGCCGCAGCTCCTACCTGACCAACGCCGGCGACGTGCGCACGCGCGGCCTGGAGCTTGAAGCTATCGCCACGCCGTTCAAAGGGCTGACCCTGCGCGCCAACGGCTCCTTCAATGACGCCAGCTACCTGGACTACCGCAACGCGCCGTGCCCGCCGGAGCGCAGCGCCACCTTCTGCGACCTGTCCGGCCGCAACGCGCTGGTGAACGCGCCGCGCTGGATAGGCAACCTGGGCGCGCAATATGCGCACGCGGCGGCGGAAGGCCTGCAGGCCTACTACAACGCCAACTACGCCTACCGCGCCGCCACCTACGGCACGCTGGACGCGTCCGAATACTCGAAGATTCCCGGCTACAGCGTGAGCAATTTCTCGGCCGGCCTGCGCACCACGCGCGGCGCGGCGTGGGACGTGTCGCTGTGGCTGAAGAACGCCTTCGACAAGCACTACTACACCAGCATGTGGAACAGCGGTTTCGGTTCCTACAACGCGGTGATCGCCACCCCGCGCACCGTGGGCGTGACAGCCCGCCACGAATTCTGAACAAGGAGCAGACATGAGCATCAACAAGAAACGCCGTACAGTAATCGGTGGCCTGGGTGGGCTGTCCACACTGGCGCTGTCGCCAGCGCTGGCGCTGGCCGCCGGCAAGGCCGGCAAGAACGCCGACCGCGTCCACGGCCAGCCCAACGTCATCTTCATCCTGGCCGACGACCTTGGCTGGGGCGACCTGAGTGTGTATGGACAGACCGACTTCCGCACCCCTCACCTGGACAAGCTGGCGGCGCAGGGCGTGCGCCTGACGCAGGCCTATTCCAACTCGGCGGTGTGCTCGGCCACCCGCTTCGGGCTGATCACGGGCCGTTACCAGTACCGCCTGCGCGGCGGCCTGGAGGAGCCGATCCACGGCGCCTCCGACACCATCGGCCTGCCGCCCGAGCATCCCACCTTGCCGTCGCTGCTGAAAAAGGCCGGCTACAACACCGCGCTGATCGGCAAGTGGCACCTGGGTTCCCTGCCCAATTTCGGCCCGCTGAAGAGCGGCTACGATTCCTTCTACGGCAACTACGGCGGCGCCATCGACTACTTCACCCACAAGCCGGGCGTGGGCCCGAACGTGAAGGAAGACCTGTACGAAGGCGAAGTGGCGGTGAGCGAAGTGGGCTACTACACCGACCTGCTGGGCGACCGCGCCGCCGCCTACGTGAAGAAGCAGGACAAGTCCAAGCCCTTCTTCCTGTCGCTGCACTACACCGCCCCGCATTGGCCGTGGGAAGGGCCGAAGGACGAGGAAGTGTCCAAACAGATCGACAACATCTTTCACTACGACGGCGGCGACCTGGCGACCTACGCCAAGATGGTGGTGGCGCTGGACGCGTCCATCGGCCGCGTGCTGCAGGCGCTGGAAAAGCAGGGACTTGCCGAGAACACCATCGTGGTCTTCACCAGCGACAACGGCGGCGAACGGTTCTCGAAAACCTGGCCGTTCAGCGGGCAGAAGACCGAGCTGCTGGAAGGCGGCATCCGCGTGCCCGGCATCGTGCGCTGGCCGGGGCGCGTGAAAGCGGGGCAGGTCAGCAAGCAGGTGGCCATCAGCATGGACTGGCTGCCCACCCTGCTGGCGGCGGCGGGCACGCAGCCGGATGCGGCCTATCCCTCCGACGGCCGCAACCTGCTGCCGGTGCTGCTGGGCGAGCAGGCGCCGGTGGAGCGCACGCTGTTCTGGCGCTACAAGGCCAACGCGCAGCGCGCGGTGCGGGCGGGCGACTGGAAGTATTTGAAGATCAATGGCAACGAGTATCTGTTCAATGTGGAGCAGGACCAGCGCGAGCGGGCCAACCTGGCGCGCAAGCATCCTGAGCGGCTGGCGGATCTGAAGCAGCAGTGGGAGACGTGGGATTCGTCCATGCTGCCGATTGCCGCCGATGTGCGCACCCACGGCGTCGGCGCGAAGGCGCAGGCCGACAAGTATTCGCCCCAGGCCAACGACTGAGGCGATGTCACACGGCGGCTATGGTTCGCGGCGGCGGTATTGGAGTGTTACGCCGGCGCTGTCGAACAGCAGCACCAGTTCCGCCATTTGCGGCCTGCCGTCCTCCCCCTTCGGCAGGCTTGCGGCGGGCGGGTACTGGTACTGCCATACCTCATAGCCGCTGTCGAAGCGCAGCGCGGCCGCTGGCTCCCCCAGCGCCGCGCGCGCCGCTTCTTTGCTGGCCACGCCGGGCGGCACCGGCGGCCCCGCGTCATCCATGTATTCGAAACTGAGCAGCGTATCGTCCGGCCAGCTGCGGTCCCACACCGGCGCGTAGTAGCTGCGGTCCAGCAGCACCTGGCAATCGCAATAGGGCAGGGTGGCTTCGGTTTGCGTGCCGCCCGCGTACAAGGCCCGGAACGGCAGCGCCATGCTGCGCCCGCCCGTATGCAGCGTCACCCCGAACAGCGGCCGGTCCGCAAACTGCAGGTAATTTCCCTCGGGCGAACCGCACACCCTGTCGGCGTCGGCCAGCATATCGGTCAGCCACGCGAACAGGGCGGAGTTGTTCGACACCAGTCCCGCCTCCATCCCCACCAGGCATTCCAGCCGCAGGTCGCCGAGGCGCCGCATCCCCGCCGGCACGCCCTCGCTGCGCACCATGGCGCGCCAGGTCATGCTGCTGGTCTTGCGGTTGGCCACCAGCGCCGCATCTTCGCGCAGGGCCTGTTCATTGCGCTCCAGCGTGAAGCTGTGGTCCGGCGCCATGGCCACCGGCAGCGCGATGCTGTCGCCCACCACCTTCAGGGACACGCCGTCCAGTTTCACGCCGGGCAGGCGCGGCAGCACCTGGAAGCGCAGCACGGAACGCGGCGCCAGCGCGCGTGCGCGCTGGTAGCGTTCCATGCCGCGCACCATCTTGCGGTAGGACTTGTCGACCGGGTCGCGCGTGTAGGGGATGGTCACGGTGGGCACGGCAGGCGCGGCGGAAGGCGAAGGTGCGGAGCCGCCCGCCTGCTGCGCCACGGCGGCGCAGCAGCTTGCCAGCGAGAGCGCGGCTGCGGCCAGCCGTGCCGGAATGCGGTGCGGATCCATGCCATGATGGTACGCCGGCGCGGCTTTTCGCATCGCACCGCAGGCGTGGATATATCGGCTATGATGCCAATATGTCTACTGCCATCACCCTGCCTGATGAAGGCCGGCCGCCGTTGCGGCCCATCTCGTCGCTGCCCGGACCGCGCCCCTGGCCGCTGGTGGGCAACCTGCTGCAAGTGAAGCCGCTCAGCGTGCACCGCGACATCGAGCGCTGGTGCCGGCGCTACGGCGCCTTCTTTCCCGTGTATTTCGGCCGCACCCAGGTGCTGGTGGTGGCCGGCCACGAAGCGGTGGCCGCCATCCTGCGCGACCGGCCGGACGGTTTTCGCCGCCCCACCGTGACGGCCCGGGTATCCGACGAGATGGGCGGCATGCCAGGCCTGTTCATGACCGAGGGCAGCGAGTGGCGCAACCAGCGCCGCATGGTGATGCAGGGCTTCGCGCCGCACGCCATCAAGGCTTATTTCCCATCGCTGGTGAAGGTGGCGCTGCGGCTGCGGCGCCGTTGGGACGGCGCCGCGCAGGCCGGGCAGGACATCGACCTGGCGGCGGACCTGAAGCGCTACACGGTGGACATCATTGCCGGCCTGGCCTTCGGAACCGAAGTCAACACCATCGACGGCGGCGAGGACACCATACAGCGCCATCTGGACGTGATCCTGCCCGCGGTCGCGCGCCGCAGCATCGCGCTGTTCCCGTACTGGCGCTACTTCAAGTTGCCGCAGGACCGCCGCCTGGACCGCTCCGTGGCGGCCCTGGCGAGCGCCGTCGATGAGCTGATCGCCCAGGCCCGCGCGCGCATGGCGGCCGACCCGTCACGCGCCGCCCGTCCCGGCAACCTGCTGGAAGCCATGATCGCCGCCGCCGACCAGCCGGACAGCGGCGTGGACGACCGCGCCGTGGCCGGCAACGTTTCGACCATGCTGCTGGCCGGCGAGGACACCACCGCCAACACCATCGCCTGGCTGCTGTACCTGCTGCAGCGCCATCCTCAGGCCATGCAAAGGGCGCGCGAGGAAGTGCTGCGCCACGCGCCGGACGCCGCCGCCTTCAGCATCGAGCAGATGGACGCGCTGGACTACCTGGACGCCTGCATCCAGGAAGCCATGCGGCTGAAACCGGTGGCGCCTTTCATGCCGCTGGAAGCGCTGCGCGACACGGCGGTGGCGGGCATTGAAGTGAAGGCGGGCGATCTGGTGTGGTGCGTGCTGCGCCACGACAGTGTGGCCGACAGCCATTTCCCGCGCGCCGCCGAATTCGATCCGCAGCGCTGGCTGCCGGATGCGCAGGGCGCGGTGGCGGCCGACAAGAAGGTGGGCGTGCCGTTCGGCGCCGGGCCGCGCACTTGTCCCGGGCGCTACCTGGCGTTGCTGGAGATTAAGATCGCCATGGCCATGGTGCTGGCGCGTTACGACGTGGCCGCCGTGCACACCGCCTCCGGCGCGGAGGCGCAGGAAATCATGGGCTTTGTCATGTCGCCGGAAAGCCTGGCGCTCAGGTTGACCATGCGCGTAGAACACTATTAACTCGATACCATCGATTGTTAAATATAATTACTACTGTGACAATTGTATAGAATCCAACTAGTTGATTGAAATATACTCCCCCACGACTAAAATGAAGCTCAGCTTTGCCCACGCAAACGACCAGGGGAGTACAACCATGAAGACCAATAAAACGATCCAGATCCAGGGGAAATATCTCGCAGCAGCCATCGCCGCACTGGCCCTGTCCGGCTGCGCCGGCACCCAGCCGCAACTGGGCGGCGGCGGCACCGTCGCCACCGGCGCGGCCGGCGGCGCCACTGCGGCCAACGCCAGCTCTCAGCTGGAAAAATGCGACAAGCCGCTCGGCACGCTGGGCGTGGTGGAAGACCAGTCCGCGCCGTGGTACCACGCGCTGTCCCAGTACAAGCTGGGCTCCACCGTGCCGGTGCTGCGCATGATGATCCAGCAGTCCAACTGCTTCGTGGTGGTCGAGCGCGGCGCGGCGCTGAAGAACATGAACATGGAGCGCGACATCCAGCAGAGCGGCGAAATGCGCGCCGGCAGCAGCTTCGGCAAGGGCCAGATGGTGGCCGCCGACTACACCATGAGCCCCACCATCGCCTTCAGCCAGAAGGGCACTTCCGGCGTGGGCGGCGCGCTGGGCGGCTTCGGCCTGATCGGCAGCGTGGCCGGCATGGTCGCGGGCGGCATGAAATCGAATGAAGCGGCCACCACGCTGATCATGATCGACAACCGCTCCGGCGTGCAGCTGGCCGCAGCCGAAGGCAGCGCCAAGAACTTCGACTTCAACATGTTCGGCGGCGTGTTCGCGGGCGGCTTTGCAGGCGCGGGTGGCTATTCCAATACGCCTGAGGGTAAAATCCTGATCGCCGCCTTCATGGATTCGTACAACCAGCTGGTGAAAGCGGTGCGCAACTACAAGGCGCAGGAAGTCGCGGGCGGCCTGGGTACCGGCGGCGCGCTGGGCGTGCAGGGCGGCAGCACGCCGGCCTCGCAGCCGGCGGCGCCAGCCACCAAGACTCCTGCCAAGAAGGACACCAAGAAAAAGTAAAGGATAGTGCATGCGTAAACTGCTTGCGGGAGGAGTGGCCATGCTGATCGCAGGCAGTGCCTGGGCGGCTCCGGTTCAGGAGGTGGGGGAGCGCTACATGAAGCTGGTGCTGGCCGTGGGCCAGCATGACGCTTCCTATGTGGACGCCTATTACGGACCGGCGCAGCTGCAGGAGCAGGCGGCCAGGGAGAAACTGAGCCTGGCCGCCATCCGCACTGAGGCGGAGGCGGCGCGCAAGGCGCTGCCCCCGGCCGGCGGCGGCGACGCGGATGAAGCGTTGCGCATCGCCTTCCTCGACAAGCAGCTGCAGTCCATGGTGATGCGGGTCGATATGCTGGGCGGGAAGAAGTTCAGCTTCGACGAGGAAACCGCCACCATGTACAACGCGGTGGCGCCCCGCAACGACCGCGCCTACTACCTGGAGCTGCAGGAGCGCATCGGCAAGCTGTTGGGCGGAGAAGGCCCGCTGGCCGACCGCGTGAAAGCGTTCCGCGCCCGCGTTGAAATCCCCAAGGACAAGCTGCGTCCCGTGATGGAGGCTGCCATCCGCGCCTGCCGCGAGCGCAGCGCGAAGTATATCTCCATGCCGGCCAATGAAAGCTTCGTGCTGGAGTTCGTGCAGAACCAGCCCTGGTCCGGCTACAACTGGTACAAGGGCGACGCGCACAGCCTGATCCAGATTAATACCGAATTCCCGATCTATATCGACCGCGCGGTGGACCTGGGCTGCCATGAAGGTTATCCCGGCCACCACGTCTACAACGCGCTGCTGGAGCAGACCCTGGTCAAGGGCCGGAACTGGCAGGAGTTCAGCGTCTATCCGCTGTATTCGCCCATGTCGCTGGTGGCCGAGGGCAGCGCCAACTACGGCATCCTGATGGCGTTCACGCCGGAGGAGCGGCTGGCCTTCGAGCGCGACGTGCTCTATCCGCTGGCCGGGCTGGATCCGGCGCTGGCCGAAAAATACGCGGCGCTGACGCAGCTGTTCAGCAAGCTGGCCTACGCCGACAACGACGCCGCGCGCGCCTACCTGGACGGCAAGGCCACCCGCGCGCAAACCGTGGAGTGGCTGGTGAACGTGCTGCTGTATCCGCCCGAGAAGGCCGAGCAGCGCATCCGCTTCTACGACGCCAATCGGGGCTACGTCATCAACTACACCGTGGGCGCCGACCTGGTTGGCGACTACGTGAAGCGTCACGCCACCTCGGCCGATCCCGAAACGGCGCGCGCCCAGCGCTGGGCGGCGTTCCGCCAGCTGCTGTCGTCGCCGCGCCTGGCCGGCAGCCTGCGCTGACCGTCAGTCGCCGGCGTTGACGTTGCCGATGCCGTTGACGGTCTTGTGCATGTGGCGCGGTTTGCCGTAGTAGGTCAGGCTGCCCATGCCGTTCACCACCGCGTTCAGCGTGTCGCGCGCGGTGACCTTCACATTGCCGATGCCGTTGAAGTTCACGTCGGCGCGCTCGGTGTCGAGCTCCTTGGTGTCCACTTCGCCCACGCCCTGCGCCTTCAGGCGCAGCAGCTTGACTTTACCCTGCGCGGCGAAGCGGCCCGCGCCCTGGTAGCTCACGTCTAGGCGTTCGCCCGACATGTTCTTCAACACCGTCTCGCCCGCGCCTTCGCCGATGAATTTGACCAGCGACGGCACCGTGATGATGATGCGCGGATCGCCGTTGGAATTCTTGGTGCCGCCGTCGCGGTGGTAGATTTTCAGTTCGCCGTTCACCACCTCGGTGGCCAGGTTGCTGATGAATTTATCGGTGCCGGACAGTTTCACGGATTGCGTTTTACCGGCTTCCACCACGATGCTGTAAGCGCCTTTGCTGTCGATGGCGGTGAACGGCTGCAGCGTGCGTACCTGTTCATCGGCGTGGACGGCGGCGGAGGCGGAGAAGGCGAGCGTGGCGATGGCGGTTTGGATCAGGAGACGGCGCATGGTTTTTCCCTGGATTTATATGAGTTGTCAGTGAGGCCATTGTAATTTCGCGCGCGCCGCCTTGGTGGTTTTTGCGACGAACTGCAAATTCGCGGGAGTCAATTGCAACATCGCTTGCCCCTGCGGGGTGATAGGCATACCATGGGCGCGCCTTCACAGACCCGATCGACTATGCGCAGCACGGCCGCCCCTAACCGACGCCTGTCCCGCCTTTCAGTGCACCTCTGGCTGACGCTGGGCGTGTCGCTGCTGCTGGCCGCCAGCTTCGTGTTCTACGTGCGGGCGGAAAAAAGGATAGACGTCGCCAACGACGTGCGCCAGCGCTCCACCTTCCTGGCCGGCGAGCTGCGCCAGTCCTCGGACGAGCTGACCCGCATGGCGCGCAGCTTCGCCGCCACCGGCGACCCGGTCTACAAGCGCCACTTCGAGCAGATCCTGGCGGTACGGGACGGGCGCCTGCCGCGCGCCGCCAAGCACCCGGACATCTACTGGGACCTGCCGGCGGACGCCACCTTCACCGGCCCGCCGGGCAACGCCGTGCCGCTGCACGAACTGATACGGCGCGCCGGCTTCAACCCGCAGGAGATCGGCGTGCTGGAGCAGGCCAGGCAGCGCACGGATGCGCTGACGGCCACGGAATTTGCCGCCATGCGCCTGGTGGAGCAGGCCGTGCCGGGGACGCCGGGCAGCGCGGCGGCGCGCGCGCAGGCCAGCGCCATGCTGCACGACGCCGCCTACCATCGCGCCAAGGCCGGCATCATGGAGCCGATCCGCCAGTTCGCCATCATGACAGACCAGCGCACGCTGACCGCGGTGCGGCTCAGCGAGCAGCGCGCGCTGCAGCTGCGGGTGGTGTTCCTGGGCCTGGTGGCCATGCTGCTGGTGCTGGTGTGGATGGCGCGCGGCGAAGTGCTGGCGGTGCTGGGCGGCACCGTGCCGCAGCTGTACAGCCACATCGCCCGCCTGGGCAGCGGCGACTTTTCCGCCCCGCTGCCGGACGCGCCGCGCGACAGTGTGCTGGGCTGGATAGGGGAAACCCAGCAGCGCCTGGCGCAGACCGACGCCGAGCGCACGCTGGCTGAGAAGGAGCTGGCCAGCTACCGCAGCCGGCTGGAGCAGCTGGTGGACGAACGCACGCGCGCGCTGGCCAGGGCGCTGGACCGGGCCGAAGCGGCCAATCGCGCCAAGAGCGTGTTCCTGTCGAACATGAGCCACGAGCTGCGCACGCCGCTCAATGCGGTCATCGGGTTCTCGGAGCTGATGACGCGTTCGCAGTCGCTGGGCGAGGACGAGCTGGAGAACTTGCGCTTCATCCATTACTCGGGCAAGCATTTGCTGACGCTGATCGACCAGGTGCTGGCGCTGTCGCGCACGGATGCGGAGCAGGCGGCGGGCGCGCTGAGCGACGTCGGCCAGCTCGGCACGCTGCCCACGCTGCCGCCGCCGCAGCAGCTGCAGTCGCAGGCTTCGGCCGGCGCCGGGGATGAGCCGGCGCCCGGCTCGGCGCCCGCCGCCGTGCTGCCGGCCGACGTGCAGGCGCTGGACGGCGCCATCTACAACGCGCTGTGCAACGCCGTCCAGCACCTGGACCGCAACCAGCTCAATGAGCTGCTGCTGCGCGTGGCGCCGCAGCACCCGGTGCTGGCGCGCGGCATCGAAGCGATGGCGGAACGGCTCGAATACCGCGAACTGTGGGACGCGCTGCAGCAGGCCCGCAGCACGGGGTAAGCAGCGGCCAAGCAGCGGCCAAGCCGCTCCGGCGCGTGTCAGGCAATGGTCTGCACCGTGCCGCCCTCGGCGCGGATGGCTGCGCCGTTGATGACGGCGGCGCGTTCGCTGGCCAGGAACGCCACCACGTTGGCCACCTCGGCCGGCTTGGCCAAGCGGTAGATCAGCGACGACGGCCGATTCTCCTGCATGAACTTGCGCTCGGCATCCGCATACGCCAGCCCCGGATTGACCGATTCGATAAAGCCCTTCAGGCTCTCCGTCTCGGTCGGCCCCGGTAACACCGCGTTGACGGTGACGGCGGTGCCCCTGGTCAGCTCGGCCAGGCTGCGCGAGACCGACAGCTGGGTGGCCTTGCTGGCGCTGTAGTGCGCCATGGCGGCCATCGGCGTGAGCGCCACTTCGCTGGAGATGAAGATCACGCGCCCGTGGCCGCGCTCCAGCATGCCCTTCATATAGGTACGCGCCAGCCGAACGCCGCTCCACACATTGGTTTCGAACATGGCCTGCCAGGCTTCATCAGTGGTGCTGAAAAAATCGCTCAGCGCATAGCTGCCCATGTTGTTGACCAGGACGTCCACCTGCGGGTACGCGGCGGCGGCGGCCAGTTCGCTGCCGGCCACGCTCATGTCGGCCACCAGCGGCAGCACGCGGCCGGCGCCGAAGCGCGCGCCAAGCGCGGCCACCGCGCGCTCCACCGTGGCCGCGCTGCGGCCATTGACGATAACGCTGGCCCCGTCCTCCAGCAGTTGGGCGGCAATGGCGTAGCCGATGCCGGAAGTCGATGCGCTTACCAGCGCGGTTTTACCTTGCAGATTCAAATCCATGACAGCACTCCTCGGTTGATTGGTGGAGCCAGTATGGTTGCGCGCGATTGCTTTGATAATTGCTTGTAATGGAATATGATTTGGGAATTGAATTCACATATGGGGCAGCGCTTGGACAGCCGTAGCGGCGAAATGCTGGTATTCACCAAGGTGGTCGAGACGGGCAGTTTTTCAGCGGCGGGCAAACTGCTGCAGCTGAGCGCGTCGGCGGTCAGCAAGCTCATTACGCGGCTCGAGGGGCGGCTTGGGGCGCTGCTGTTCCAGCGTTCCACGCGGCACTTGGCCGTCACGCCGGAAGGGCGGCGCTATTACGACAGCTGCGTGCGCATCCTGGCCGACATCGAAGAAGCGGAGCAGGGGGTGGCGGGCGATGCGGTGGCGCCGGGCGGCGTGCTGCGGGTGAACGTGTCGCTGCCTTTCGGCACGCACCTGATCCTGCCGCTGCTGCCGGAGTTCACGCAGCGCTACCCGGACGTGGTACTGGACTTGTCTCTGACGGACGCGCTGGCGGATCTGCAGCGCGAGGCGGTGGACGTGGCCATCCGCATGGGGCCGCTGGCCGACGCCAGCTTCCGCGCCCGCGTGCTGGGCCGCAGCCGGCGCGCAGTGGTGGCCGCGCCGCGCTACCTGGAGCAGTGGGGCGTGCCGCAGGAGCCCGGCGCGCTGGCCAGGCACCGCTGCTTCAATTTCAATTTCAGGCGCTCGCTGGACGAGTGGCCATTTCGCATCGGCGGGCAGACGGTGCACCTGCCGGTACAGGGCGGCATCCTCACCAACAACGGCGAAACCATGCGCCAGCTCACGTTGGACGGCCTGGGCATCAGCCGCCTGGCCATGTTCCACGTGGCGGCCGACGTGCAAGCCGGACGGCTGGTGGAGCTGCTGACCGACTACAACCCGGGCGATACGGAAGAGATCACTGCTATCTTCAGCAATCAGCGCCATATGCCGTTGCGGGTGCGCGTGTTCATCGATTTCCTGCTCGAACGCGCGAGCCCGCTACTGGCCGCGGCTTAGCCTTTGCGGCGGCGCCGGTGGAGGGCCAGCGCGCCCAGCGCGGCGGCCGACAGCAGCAGGCTGGAAGGTTCAGGGATGGTCGAGGCCGGCGTGCTGCCGTCCAGGCGGAAGGGGATGCCGCCGGCGCGCACCAGCACCGTGCCGGTGTCTTCATGCTGGTGCAGGAAGCTGCCGTTCGGGTCGTCGGTATTGGCGGTACGGAATTCCAGATCCAGCCCATAGAAGCTCAGCAGGTAATTGCCGGCGTCCAGCATCAGCCCGCTGGTGTTGAAGCTCACGTCGTAGAACGTGGTGAAGGGGTAGCTGACGATGGTGTTCGGTATGGCCGTGTAGTCGCCGATATTGAGCGTGCGGGTGTAGACGGCGCTGCCGATGCTGCCGTTTCCGGCGTCGTTGTAAACGGTAAAGGTGTAAGCGCCGAAGAAGGGATCTTCCGTCAGGCCCATCTGGAAGAACACGCTGTCGATGTTGCGCGTGCCGGCCAGGCTGAAATCGTCGTACAGGCGCTGCTGCTGCAGCGCGGTGGAAAAGTAGCCGCTGGCCGGCGAGAAGTCCTGCCCCAGGCCGTTATCGTAGATGACGTCGGCGTGGGCCAGCGAGGTGCAGGCAGCGAGCAGAGCCGCGAGGAACAGGCGTTTCATGCTTAATCCCAGGAAATATTTGTAAATGAGAAATATTAAGCATGTTTCATGCCTGTTCCGCAAACGCGCTGAAATCAAGGGTTTGCGGGGGCAGTGTTACCAGGACTGTAAAGTTTCTCGACAGTCCGGTGTGGCAGTCTGTTATATCAAGGCGCCGAACACTTTGCCGATCAGCTTGCCGCCGGTGCCGGGCGGATCCTTGCGTCGCCGCCGCTGAGGATGTTCCTGGCGTCGGTCAGCGTCATTTTCTTCATGGCGTCCACCAGCAGCGGCTAGCCGTAGCCCTCGGCCGCCAGGTAGGCATGCACCAGCACGCCGAGCTGGCGCCGCAGCGCGGCCGCGTCGGTGCGCGGGCCGTCTTCCATGATGCGCTGGGTGAGCAGGCTGTAGGACGCGGTATGGACCACCCAGGCGGCCTGCCCCAGCGCAGCAGCCGGCTCCTGCTCCTGCTCCGGCCCCGGCCGCACGGCGCGGGCCAGCGCGGCGGCCCACATATCGGTGGCCAGCCGGTACAGGCGCGCGTAGGCTTCCGGCGTGGAGATGCGCCGCTCCAGGTGCAGCAGCGCCTGCCATTCCGCCGCGCTGCCCGCAAAGCGCTGCACCATGCGGTCCAGCATGGCGTCCACCAGCCCGGCCGGCTTGGCAAGCTCCGCAGTTTCGGCCAGCTCGGTGACCACCGCCTTCATGCGCGTGCGCAGGCAGACGGCGGCCAGCGCCTCCTTGTTGGGGAAGTACTCGTAGAAGGTGCCGACGCCCACGCCGGCCACGGCCGCCACCTCGCGGATGGTCACGCCCTCGTAGCCGCGTTCCAGCAAAACCCGAACAAAGGCTTCCTGCACGGCCAGCGAAGTGGCCCAGGAGCGCGCCTGGAGCGGCCTGCGGCGGGGCTTCTGGCGGACCGCGCGGCTGGAATCTGTCATGGGGGGAATCCGAACATGCTGAACAAACTTTAATCCTATACTAGTTCGATCGGAATCATTCGACCGGACCACGGAGACTGACATGCAATGGGAAACCCACGAGATCAGCAACCAGGCTGCTGAACTGAAAGACTACAACCTCTACCTGACCGACCCGCTGCTGCAGGACGCGGTGCGGCGCGGCGGCGCGGGCTGGCACGCCGATGCGCTGGCCGGGCAGGGTGCGCTGCTGGGCAGCGAGGCGGTGATCCGCATGGGCGAGCTGGCCAACCGCCACCCGCCCGAGCTGCACACGCACAGCCGCACCGGCGAGCGCATCGACGTGGTGGAGTTCCACCCCAGCTGGCACGAGTTCCTGGCCATCACGCGTCGTCACGGCCTGGTCTCGCAGCCTTTCACCGAGCGGCGCGCCGGTGCGTGGACCGCCTACGCCGCCAGCCAGTACATGCACAACCAGATCGAAGCCGGTTCCTTCTGCCCGGCCAGCATGACCTTCGCCTGCATCCCGGTGCTGCAGCAGGAACCGGCGCTGTTCGCGCAGCTGCAGCCGCTGCTGTTCTCCAACGAGCACGACGCGCGCGACATTCCCGCCGCCGCCAAGAAGTCCATCATGGTGGGCATGGGCATGACGGAAAAGCAGGGCGGCACCGACGTGCGTTCCAACACCACGCGCGCCACGCATACCGGCGGCGCGGGGGGACGGGGCGGCGAGTACAGCATCGTCGGCCACAAGTGGTTCTTCTCGGCGCCCATGTGCGACGCGCACCTGGTGCTGGCGCGCACCGATGCCGGCCTGTCCTGCTTTTACGTGCCGCGCTGGCGCCCGGACGGCAGCAAGAATCCCATCCACATCCAGCGCCTGAAGGACAAGCTGGGCAACCGCTCCAATTCCAGCAGCGAGGTGGAGTTCCACGGCGCCTGGGGCGTGATGGTGGGCGAGGAGGGGCGCGGCATCCCCACCATCATCGAGATGGCCACCAACACGCGGCTGCACAACAGCATCTCCAGCGCGGCCTTCATGCGCCAGGCGCTGGTGCAGGCGCTGAACCACACGCGCCAGCGCAAGGCCTTCGGCCGCACCTTGATCGAGCAGCCGCTGATGCGCTCCGTGCTGGCCGACATGGCGCTGGAAAGCGAGGCGGCGCTGCGCGTGTCCATGCGGCTGGCGGAGGCGTTCGGCCAGCAGGGCGAGGCGGCGCAGGCGTGGAAGCGCATCGTCACGCCGGCCGCCAAGTTCTGGATCTGCAAGCGCGCGGTGGAGATGGCGGGCGAGGCGATGGAGGTCTTTGGCGGCAACGGCTACGTGGAGGACGGGCCGATGGCGCGCCTGTTCCGCGAAGCGCCCGTCAATTCGATCTGGGAAGGCTCGGGCAATGTGATGTGCCTGGACGTGCTGCGCGCCATCGCGCGCCATCCGGACAGCATGCAGGTGCTGCTGGACGATTTGCAGCGCCGCGCCGGCGACGAGGTGCGCCTGCATGCCGAGATCGCCGGCCTGCGCGACGCGCTGCGCCAGCCGCCGGAACAGCTGGAAGCGGGCGCGCGGCGCTACACGCAGAAGCTGATGCTGGCGGCGCAGGCGGTGCTGATGCGCGAATCGGCTTCGCAGGCCAGCGCGGAGGCGTTCATCGCCAGCCGCTACGACAGCGAATGGGGGCGGGTGTTCGGTTCGCTCGACGCGCGCGTCGATTGCGGCGCGGTGCTGGCGCAGGCGTGGCAGGGGTAGATGCACGTTCGCGGCGCCGCCGGCAAAGCCGGTGGCATCGCGTTACACTCCCATCTCTCACTGAAGATGGAGATCCCCCATGTCCGACCTTAGCATCGCCCAGCGCTGGCCCGCCCAACACCCGGAACGCATCCAGCTGTATTCGCTGCCCACGCCGAACGGCGTGAAAGTATCCATCATGCTGGAAGAAACCGGCCTGGCCTACGAGCCGCACCTGGTCGACATCATGAAGGACGAGAGCAATACGCCGGAATTCAAGTCGCTCAACCCCAACGGCAAAATCCCCGCCATCGTCGACCCCAACGGCCCGGGCGGCAAGCCGCTGGCGCTGTTCGAATCGGGCGCCATCCTGCTCTACCTGGCCGAGAAGAGCGGCCGGTTCCTGCCCGCCGATCCGGCCGCACGCTACGAAACCATCCAGTGGGTGTTCTTCCAGATGGCCGCCATCGGCCCGATATTCGGCCAGGTGGGCTTCTTCCACAAGTTCGCCGGCCGCGAATACGAGGACAAGCGCCCGCTGCAACGCTACGTGAACGAGAGCAAGCGCCTGCTGGCGGTGCTGGAGACGCGCCTGGAAGGCCGCGACTACATCATGGACCATGGCTATTCCATCGCGGACATCTCCATGATAGGCTGGGTGCGCAACCTGATCGGCTTCTACGGCGCGGGCGAGCTGGTGGACTACGCCAGCCTGTCGCGCGTGCCGGCCTGGCTGGAACGCTGCCTGGCGCGACCCGCCGTGCAGCGCGGCCTGGAAATCCCGAAGCGCCCAACTTGACAAGACTAAGGAAGACATAGTGCTGAAACATCGTTCCATACTGGCGGCGGGCCTGCTGGCCCTGGCGGCCGGCGCGCACGCGCAACCTGCGCAGGCTGTGCAGAACACGCAAGACATCCGCGCCGACAAAAACATGATCAGGGCCCACCTGACCTTCCTTGCGGACGACCTGCTGGAAGGCCGCGAAACCGGCAGCCGGGGCTACGACATCGCCGCGCACTATGTCACCACGCAGTTCCTGCAATACGGCCTGGCGCCCAAGGGCGACCAGGGCAGCTTTCTGCAGCAGGTGCCGCTGCGCGCCACGCGCCTGGTGCAGGAGTCGCCGCTGCTGGAACTGAGCAGCAAGGCCGGCACCGAAAAGCTGGCCTACCTGGACGAATATGTGACCTCCGGCAGCCTGCTGGAAGACCAGTCCGCCGTCGGCGCGCCGCTGGTGTTCGTCGGCTACGGCATCGAGGCGGACCGCTTCAAGCACCACGACTACGCGGGCGTGGACGTGAAGGGCAAGATCGTGGTGGTGCTCTCAGGCAAGCCGCGCAGCTTCCCCACCGAGGAAGGCGCGCACTTCGCCAGCGGCGAGCAGAAGCGCGAGGCGGCCGCCCGCCACGGCGCCGTCGGCATGATCACCATCCCCACGCCGGGCTCGGAGAAAGCCGTACCGTTCGCCAAGCTGAAGGACTACCGCTACATCCCCAGCATGAGCTGGGTGGACAAGAACGGCGTGGCGGCGCACCAGCAGCCCACCTTGCAGAACCGCTACAACCTCAGCATCCCCGCCGCGCGCAAGCTGTTCGCGCAGTCCGGCATGAAACTGGACAGCATCTATGAACAGGTGGCAGCCGACAAGCCGGTGCAGCGCGGCGACCTGGGCGTTTCTGCCCGCATGGCTTCGCAAAGCACGCGCAACGACCTGAAGAGCAGCAACGTGGTCGGCATGATAGAAGGCAGCGACCCAAAGCTGAAGAACGAGTACGTGGTGTTCAGCGCCCACCTGGACCACCTGGGCCAGGTGAAGGAAAAGAGCGGTGACAACATCTTCAACGGCGCCATGGACAACGCTTCCGGCGTGGCCACGCTGATCGAAACGGCGCGCTTGTTCACCCAGGGCAAGGTCAAGCCCAAGCGCTCCATCCTGTTCGTGGCCGTCACCGGCGAGGAAAAGGGCTTGCTGGGCGCGGACTACTTCGCCACCAATCCGACCGTGCCGGCCGGCTCCATCGTGGCCAACGTCAACCTCGACATGCCGCTGCTGACCTTCGACTTCAAGAACGTGATGGCCTTCGGCGCCGAGCATTCCAGCCTGAAGGGCAACCTGACGCGCGCGCTCAAGCCGATGAACCTGGAGCTGATTCCGGACCCGTGGCCGGAGCAGGGCCTGTTTACCCGTTCCGACCACTACATGTTCGTGCGCCAGGGCATCCCGTCGATTTTCCTGGCCACCGGCATGGCGTCCTTCCAGAAGGGCGAAGACGGCGCCAAGCAGTGGGAACACTTCCTCGGCACGAACTACCATCAGCCGACGGACGACCTGAAGCTGCCGTTCAATTTCGACGCCGCTGCGCGCTTTGCCCAGCTCAATTACAACATCGCGCTGGAGATCGCCAACGCCGCCGACAGGCCAAGCTGGAACAAGGGCGACTTCTTCGGCGACACATTTAGGAAATGAAATGGCAAGTGAAATGACATACGAAGAGTATCTCGACGAGGTGACCACCTTGATCGTCGAGAAGTACAGCCTGGCCGATGCGGCCGCCATCAAACTGGTAGTAGCCGCGCAGGATGCGGAGTTCTTCGTCAAACATGACGAAGACAAGGCATTGCGTACCCTGGACCAGGCCCACAAGGACGCGAAAACCCTTTATTCTGCGGCCTCCGCAGCTCAAAAAGCACCAAAAAACGCGCCGGGCAAGCCGCGCCGCTGATCCCCCGGGCCGCCGTTCGCGCGGCCCGATTTTCCCCTGCCGTCAAGCTGTAAAAATAAAGTGGTATCGTCCGCCGCGCGGACGGGCCGCGTGCTCATCTTACACAGAAAAAGTACCAAGTATCACAAGTCTTATCGGGAAACTTCACGGAACGTTGTATTCCTGCTCCCATAACCGTATTGAATGGACGCATAGCAATGTTACATATACATTCAACCTTAGTAACACCGCCACAAGCGCACCCATACCTAGAAAACACCGTTACAAGAGAGAAGATCCATGAAGAAAAGTTTTCCGTTTGCAGTGTTGATGTTGTCCGCCAGCCCCTACATCCTGGCGCAGGAAGTCAAGCCCGCCACTACCGCGCCGGCCGCAGCCGAAGCCGCGGCGGAAGACATCCAGAAGGTGGTCATCGTTTCGACCGGTAGCCGTGGCGCGCAGCGCACCCTGGTCGACACCCCGGTGCCGATCGATATCCTGAGCGCGCGCGAGCTGACCAAGACCGGCCAGAACTCGCTCGACAAATCGATGCAGTTCCGCGTGCCTTCCTTTAACACCGTGCAAACGCCGGTCAACGACGCGACTTCCCTGCTGGACCCGTACGAAATCCGCAACATGGGCCCGAGCCGCGTGCTGATCCTGATCAACGGCAAGCGCAAGAACGCCAGCTCGCTGATCTACACCCAGACTTCTCCCGGCCGCGGCGAAAGCGGCGCCGACATTTCCGCCATCCCGACCGACGCCATCAAGCGCATCGAAGTGCTGCGCGACGGCGCGTCCGCCCAGTACGGCTCGGACGCCATCGCCGGCGTGGTCAACATCATCCTGAAGGACGCGGCCGAAGGCGGCTCGCTGACGGCGCGCGCTGGCATCACCCACGAGAGCGACGGCGAGATGGGCGGCCTGAGCCTGAACAAGGGCGTGGCGCTGGGCGACAGCGGTTTCGTCAACTTCACCTTGGACGTGTCCAAGACCAAGCTGTCCAACCGTCCCGGCCTGGTGGACGCCAGGGGCGAGGCGAGCGATTTCGGCGCCACCGTGAAGCAGGTGCAGGACTTCCTGGCCATCAAGCCGGACGCCGGCAACATCAACGGCTCGCCCGCCACCGAAGCTTTCAAGGGCCTGGTCAACAGCCGCTATGAACTGAGCGACGGCGTGTCGGTCTACGGCAACGCCGCCTACATCCACAAGAAAATCGACAGCTTCGCCAACTACCGCACGCCGTACTGGCGTCCGACCGACTACGGCCTGCTGCATCCGGCCGGCACGCCCTACCTGGGCTATGTGCCGAGCTTCATCGGCAAGCTGGACGACTACAACGCCACCGCCGGCGTCAAGTTCCCGCTGGCCGGCTGGAACGCCGACGCCAGCCTGACCTATGGCGGCAACGAGCAGGAATACGGCGTGGCCAACTCGGTCAACCGCGGCATGGAAGACGCCTTCCTGGCCGGCACCAGCAAGGTGCGCTCGCCGACCAGCTTTAACGCGGGCGGCGTCAAGTTCGAGCACTTCGTGTTCAACGGCGACGTCTCCAAGCAGCTCAGCCCCACCGTCAACGCCTACGCCGGCACCGAACTGCGCCACGAGAAATACCGCGTCATCGCGGGCGAAGAAGCGTCCTATATCCTGGGCGGCGCCGACTCGTATGCGGGCAACTCGCCGGAAAACTCCTTCCCATCGTCGCGTTCGAACTACGGCGTGTATGGCGGCGCCACCTGGGACATCAGCGACGCCTTCCTGGTGGACGGCACCGGCCGCTTCGAGAAGTACACCGACTTCGGCAGCGCCTTCGTGTGGAAAGCGTCCACCCGCTACAAGGTGAACGAGCAGGTCACGCTGCGCGGCTCGGCCTCGACCGGTTTCCGCGCGCCGTCGCTGGCGCAAACCTTCACGCAGAAGGCGCAGTACTCCTTCGTGCCGGGCTCCGGCATCCAGGTGTCCGGCCTGGTGAACAACGTGTCGGCGCAGGCGGTGGCGCTGGGCGTGCCCAAGCTGAAGGCGGAGAAGTCGAACAACATCACCGTCGGCCTGGGCCTGAAGCCGGACGCCGACACCAGCCTGACGCTGGACTTCTACCATATCCGGGTAAAAGACCGCATCATCCTGGGCAAGGAGATCAAGCCGAGCGGCGATCCGTCGCAGGCGCTGGACCAGATCCTGAAGGCCAACGGCATCGTCTCGGTCAGCTTCTTCGTCAACGCGCTCGACAGCGTAACCTCGGGCATCGACTACGTGGTGTCGCGCAAGAACATCCCGCTGGCCGGCGGCAAGCTGACGCTTAATCTGTCGGGCAACTACTCGCTGAAAAACGAGCGCGACGGCGCGGTGAACAATCCGGGTCCGGTGGCCACCGCCAACCAGTCCGTGCTGGACGCCACCCAGGAAGCGCTGATGTTCACCTCGCGTCCCAAGTTCAAGACCATCATCGGTGCGGACCTGGACTACAAGGACGTCAACTTCTCGCTGAACAACACCGTGTTCGGCCCGACCTACTTCCGCCAGGCCGGCCTGGACGCCAACCTGGAAACCGCGTTCAAGACCAAGACCCTGACCGACTTCGCGCTGAACTACAACCTGAACAAGTCGGTCACCTTGTCGTTCAACGTGAACAATATGTTCAACGTGACGCCGAAGTGGAGCATCCGCGCGCTGAACTCCACCGGCCAGGCGCTGCTGGACAACAAGGCCGTCGACGCCTACGGCATGACGCCGGCTGAAGTGCAGCGCAACCTGATCACCTTCAACGGCCGCTACTCGATGGTGACCTACGACGGTTCGCAGTTCAGCCAGCTGGGCCGCACCTTCGCCGCGTCGCTGAACTATCGCTTCTAAACGCAACGCAGTCCCACGGGGTACGCCCCCAAGCCGCCCGGTGCAAGCCGGGCGGTTTTTTTTGTTTGACAGGGCGCGGCCGCAGGCTTATATTCCAACATGGTTATATACAAAAGCGACGCCATGCACCCCGATACCCTCAACCGCGCCTTTTCGGCGCTGGCCGATCCCACGCGGCGCGCCATCCTGGCGCGCCTGGCGTCGGGCGAGGCCACCGTTAACGAACTGGCCGAGCCGTTCGCCATGACGCAGCCGGCCATCTCCAAGCACATCAAGGTGCTGGAGCAGGCCGGCCTGGTCTCGCGCAGCCGCCTGGCGCAGACGCGGCCGTGCAAGCTGGAGGCGGCGCGGCTGAAGGAAGTGGCGGACTGGCTGGACACCTACCGCGGCATGTGGGAAGACCGTTTCGACCGGCTGGGCGACTATCTCAACAAGGAAGGGAAGCAGACATGAAGCAAGCATTCACCATTACCCGCCAGTACCCGCAGCCGCTGGCCACCGTGTGGCAAGCCTGGACCGAGGCCGAGCGACTGCAGCAGTGGTGGGGACCGCAGGGCTGCACGGTGGAAGTGAAGCGGCTGGAGTTCCGCCCCGGCGGCTTTTTCCACTACGCCATGCTTTTCGCCGGCGCGCCGGCCATGTGGGGCCGCTTCAACTACCGCGAGATCGCGCCGCAGCAGCGCATCGTGTGGCTGAACTCCTTCGCCAACGAGCACTGCGGCATCGAGCGCGCGCCGTTCAGCCCGGTGTGTCCGCTGGAGATCGAAAACACCGTGGTGTTCAGCGAGCAGGACGGCGTCACCACGGTGGCGCTGAGCGCCATCCCTTTTGGCGAGACCGCCCCCGAATACCAGTTCTTCGACGAGCTGCGCCCGTCGTTGCAGCAGGGTTACGGCGGCACTTTCGACCAGCTGGAAGCCTACCTGCGCAAGCAGGCTGTTTGACGAATATCAAGGCGCGGCGCGCCGGGATTGCTACGATGAATGTCTGGTTGGAGGTTGGAGGAGACAACCGGGCATAGCGTACACAGAGACGCTACTACCGGCGCCGGCGGTCGGGAAATATACCGGCACCAACAAAAAAAGAAAGCCTGCTCGCGCAGGCTTTCTTGCTTTCGATGGCGCGGCTTATTTGCGCTTATTTACGCTTGTTTGCGCTCTGGTCGCGGATGGCGCGGAACTCGGAGTCCTTGCCCCAGTTCGGCCAGTCCTTGGAGTCGGCCAGGTCGCGGCCCACGGTGTACAGCAGCTCCAGGTCGCGCGCCAGGCCGGTGAACGGCCACTGCGCGCTCCACTCGTCGGACGGCTGGTGGTAGTTGTTGGTGTTGTACGCCACCTCGGCCGCCTTGCCTGCCGCCAGGCCGCCGTCGATCCAGTCCTCACCCGAGCCGATGGAGAACGCCGGCACGCCGCGCTTGGCCATCGAGAAGTGGTCGGAGCGGAAGAAGTGGCCCGCTTCCGGTTTCGGATCCGGCGAATAGACCATGTTCCAGCGCTTGGCTTTCTCGATGGTCTGGTCGATCAGTTCCAGCTTGGCGCTGCCGGAAATGGTGAAGTTGCGCGACGGGCCCATCGGGCTCAGGGCGTCCATATTGATCACGCCTGCGGTCTGGTCCAGCGGGTACAGCGGGTTGGCGCCGTAGTATTCGGAACCCAGCAGGCCTTTTTCCTCGGCCGTCACGGCCAGGAACACCACGCTGCGCTTGGGCGCGGGCTGCTTGCCGTACACGCGCGCCAGCTCCAGCAGCGCGGCGATGCCGGTGGCGTTGTCCACCGCGCCGTTGTAGATCTTGTCGCCCTTGGCGTCCGGCAGGCCTACGCCCAGGTGGTCCCAGTGGCCGCTGTAGATCACGGTCTGCTTGGGACGCTCGCTGCCTTCCATCAGGGCCGCCACGTTCTTCGACTTGATCACCTGCGTGTCCACCGCGTAGTGCGCGGACAGGGTCAGGCCGGTCAGCGGCACCGGCTTGAAGGCGCGCGTTTGCGCCTGCTTCTTGGCCGCCTCGAAGTCCAGGCCGGCGCGCTTGAACAGGTCCACGATCACGTCGCGCTGGATCCAGGCTTCCATCGGCGCGTGCGCCTTGCCCGGTTGCTTGCGCACGATGTCGTACATGGTGTTGGTGTTGGAGTTCTTCACCGTCGGCCAGCCGTAGGAGGCGGGCGCGGTTTCGTGCACGATGATGGTGCCCAGCGCGCCGCGGCGCGCCATCTCTTCATACTTGTAGGTCCAGCGGCCGTAGTAGGTCATGGCCTTGCCGCCGAAGTCGCCGTCGCCGGTCTCGAAGTCCGGGTCGTTGATCAGCACCACGGCCAGCTTGCCCTTCAGGTCCACGCCCTTGAAGTCGTCCCACTTGCGCTCCGGCGCGTTCACGCCGTAGCCGACGAACACCAGCGGCGCCTTGTCGAAGTCCACCCGCTTGGCGCCGTTCATGGCGGCGCGCACGGCCATCTGGTCGCCCTGCAGGAAGGGCTGGCTGCCCTTGGCGTCGTTCAGCGACAGCGTGACCGGGCCCTGGATTTCGAAGCGGCCCAGCGGCACTTCCTGGGTCCAGCTGCGCTTGCCGTTGACCAGGTCGCCGCCCGGCTTCATGCCGGCCGCCTTGAATTGCTCGATCAGGTAGTCCACAGTTTTGGTTTCGCCGGCGGTGTTCGGCCCACGGCCTTCGAATTCGTCCGATGACAATACTTTGACGTCCTGCGACAGGCGCTGCGGATCGAACTTGGGCGTATCGTTGGCCTGCGCCGCAGCTGCGGATAGCAGCAGGGTGGCTAGCATGGCGTTTTTCACTGTGAACCTCCTTGGGTAATGGATAGGCAAAAACGCTGCAAGTATCGGCCTAAACATTGCGGAGGTCAACGGCGGCGCGGCCGGCGTGGAGCCGGCTTCAGCGGCCGAGGCGGAAGTAGTCGGCGTCCAGGTAGCCGCTGCCGGCAGCGCTGCCGACGCTGAACAGGCCCACTTGCGCGCCTACCCAGTGCCCCTTGGTGGCCGCGAACGGCGCCCCGGCGGCGATGTACTCCTTGCCATCCAGGCTGTAGTGGAACTGCGCCTGCGCGCCGTCCGCCATCACCATGCGCAGCGCCAGCGCGGCAGGCGCCTGCGGCAGCAGCACCGTGCTCTGCTCCTTGCAGCGCGGCGCGAAGGGCGTGCAGGCGGCGTACACCAGCTGCGTGTCGCCGCCTTGCTTGCGCAGCCCCAGCCACGCATAGCTCATGCCGTTCAGGATCAGGCCCGCGCGGTCGCCCTCGGCCGCGCCGTGCAGCTCGATGCGCGTGTCCACCGTGAACGCGCCGGCCGGCAGCTTCTGGCCGAGGATGTTGGGCGCGGCGCGCACATAGCCGTCCGCTTGCGGCGCCGCCAGCACCGGCAGGCGCAGGTGGCCCGGCCGCGCGCCAAGCGAGTACCAGCCCTGCTGCGGATTGGCGTTCCATTGCCACTGCAGGCCGAGCGTCTTGCCGCTGAATTCATCGCTGGTGGCGGGCACCTTCACGGCTTGGCCGGCCACCGGTTTGCGGTAGCTTGCCACCGGGTTGCCGACGCCAGGCTTGGGGCCCGGCTGGCCGATCAGCGGCCAGCCGTCAGTCCACGTCATCGGCTGCAGGTGCACCACGCGGCCGTAGGCTTTGCGGTCCTGGAAATGCAGGAACCAGTCCTTGCCGTCCTGCGCGCGCACCCACGCGCCCTGGTGCGGGCCGTTCACCGCCGTGGCGCCCTGTTCGAGCACGATGCGGTCCTCATACGGACCGTCGATGCTGCGCGAGCGGAACACGGTCTGCCAGCCTTCCTCCACGCCGCCGGCCGGCGCGAACACGTAGTACCAGCCGTCCTGCTTGTAGAACTTGGGCCCTTCCAGCGTGCGGTAGCCCGGCAGCTTGTTGCCGTCGATGACCACCTTGCCGGCCGGGTCCAGCACACGCTTGCCGTCCGGCGTCATCGGGTGCAGCGTGAGCACATTGTTAAAGCCGGCGCGGCTCTTGGCCCAGCCGTGCAGCAGGAAGGCCTTGCCGTCGTCGTCCCACAGCGGGGTAGGGTCGATCAGGCCGCGCCCCGGCAGCAGCAGGTGCGGTTCGCTCCATGGCCCGCTGAAGTTCTGCGCGGTGATGACGTAGATGCCGAAGTCCGGGTCCGGGTAGAAGATCCAGAACTTGCCGTCGTGGTAGCGCAGGCAGGGCGCCCACACGCCGGCCCCAAAGCGGGGCACGTCAAAGTGCGCGGCCGGCACCTGCTTCGGCAGCGCGTGGCCCACCAGCTCCCAGTTCACCAGGTCCTTCGATTGCAGCAGCGGCAGGCCGGGGGCACTGTTGAAGCTGGACGAGGTCATGTAATAGGTGTCGCCCACGCGCACCGCGTCGGGGTCCGAGTAGTCGGCGTTCAGCACCGGGTTCCGGTAGCTGCCGTTGCCCAGGTCCGCCACCCAGGGCTCGGCGGCGTGGGCCAGGTTCAGCGCTGCCAGCAGCGCGCAGGTCAGTAGTGGTTTCATCATGGGTCGGGATTTTGGCCGGACCGGATGCGTATTGGCCGGACCGAAGTTGCCCAAGCATGCGCGAATATGCATGATTTCGCAAACACTATTTGTCGGCTGCTTCAAAAAATCAGTGTGTTGCGCGTACTACGCTGCTTCTTGTCCCGGCGTTTGTCCCGCCGCCTGCTTGGCGGCGTACATGGCCTGGTCGGCGTGGCGCAGCAGTTGCGGCATGTCGGCGCCGTCGTCCGGGAAGTGGGCAATGCCGATGCTGGCGCTGACCTGCAGCGTACGGCCGTCGCCCATATCGGCCGGTACAGCCAGCGCCTGGTGGATTTTCTCCTTGACCAGCATGGCCGCTTCGGGCCGCGCCACGTGCTCCAGCAGCACCACGAACTCGTCGCCGCCGATGCGCGCCACGGTGTCGGCCTCGCGCACGCAGTCCTTGAGGCGGTGCGCCACCGTCTCCAGCAACCGGTCGCCGGCGGCGTGGCCGTGCAGGTCGTTGACCTGCTTGAACTTGTCCAGATCGACAAACAGCAGCGCCAGGCGCCCCTGCTGGCGCTGCGCGCGCGCGATGGCGGTGCCCAACCGGTCATGGAACAGGCGCCGGTTCGGCAGTTGCGTGAGCTCGTCGTGCTGGGCCATGAAGTGCAGGCGCGCTTCCATCTGCTTGCGCTGGATGGCGGTGGCGACCTGGGTCGATACGAACAGCAGCAGCTCCTGGTGCTGGTCCGTGTAGCCTGCGCAGCGGGCGGCGTTGCCGGTGCCTGTGTCCAAATCCGGCGCGTCCCGCAGCACCAGCGCGCCTATGGTGCCCTGCGGGGTGTTCAGCGGCACGCCCAGCCAGCAGCCCTGCTGCGCGTGCGCTGCCGTTGCCAGCATCGGCGGCAGTGCGGACGTGGTATCCGGCGCCACGCGCAGCGGCAGGTTGCGGCGCAGCGCTTCCTCGCACAGCAGCACGGCCATCCGGGCGTCCGATTCCGGGCCGCTGGCATTGGCGTGGTAGGCGAAATACAGCGATTCGTGCGGCGCGTCCCGCAGCACCACGGCAAAGGACTGCACCGGCAGCAGGCCGCCTATGATCTGGTGCATGCGCTGGTAGAGCGCCGGCAGGTCCTCCGCCGCGTGCGCCGATTCCGAGATGGCGTACAGCGCGGCCTGCATCGCCTCCGCCTGCTTGCTGGCGGTGATATCGCGCGCCACCGCCACGCGCAACTGGTCGGCCTCGGACCAGCGCGCCGTCCACATGATATGGACGATGCTGCCGTCCTTGCGCACGTAGCGGTTTTCGAAGCGGGAATTGGGCTGGCCGTCCATGATGCTGCGCGCCGCAGCCAGCGTGCGTTCGCGGTCGGCCGGATCGACCAGGTCTATCATCGCCATGCCGATCATCTCGTCCTGCCGGTAGCCGAAGATGCGCTCGCACGCCGCGCTGACGAAGACGAAGCGCCCGCCGGCGTCCACCATGCAGATGGCGTCGAGCAGGAGGTCGGTGAAGCTGGCGACGGGGGCGCTGACTAGCGGATTCATAGCAACCATTCTATTCGCAAACGCGGTGTCCATGCGGGATTGCTCAGCGGATTGATTACCCGGCATGGTGATATCAGGATAGCATCGAAGGCCCGTATTCGTATTCCGGACCTGAAAGGTGACGATGATCTCATTCCGCAAGCCGCATCCGGCTTTGGCGCTGGCGTTGGTGCTGGCGCTGCCATTGTGCGCCGCTGCCCAGCAAGCTGCGAAATCCAGCGTCGTCGTCAAGGGCCAGCGCGGCGCGGCGGGCGACCCGCGCGAGGTGGTCGCGGCGAAGAGCAAGGTATTGGCGCGCGACCGGGCATCCTCGTGCGCCTTCATGAGCGGCTACAGCAGCAGCGACGACGAGACCATGCTGCGCTACATGGAAGACTTCGGCCACACCGCCACGCTGGCCGATCCGGCCGACTACTTCCATGAGAACAGTCCGGACGGCGACGCTTCCACGGGCGCCGACGGCCGTCCATCCGCCGGTTTCGCAGCGGAGCCGCTGACCCCGGACAGGGACAGCCTGGCCTGCGGCCAGGCCGACCGGCGCTTCGCCGCCGCGCGCAACCGCATCCTGCGCAAGGACAAAACCCTGGCCAATGCCTTTGCCGCGATGGACAAGCAGGATTACGCCACCGCCATGGTCCAGTTCAAGGCCGCCTACGACAAGATCGGCTACGACGCCGCCGCGCTGATGCTGGGGAAAATGCACCTGTACGGCATGGGCACGCCGCGCGACGCCAGGCAGGCCATCTACTGGCTGCAGCAGGTGGTGGACACGCGCTACCATCCGACCTTCGACCGCATGAAATTCGACCCCGCCGCGCCGGATATGATCAACGAGCGGGTGGAAGCCATCATGCTGCTGGCGAAGATCAACCTGCTCGGCATCGGCGTGCCGAAAAACGCGGAAGAAGTGCGCAAGTGGTACGCCAAGGCGGCCGACGTCGGCTACACGCCCGCCGCCAGCATGCTGGGCATGGCTTACCTGACCGGCTTCGGCGGCCGCAAGGACATGGCGCAGGCGCGCGCGCGCCTGCAGGAGGCGGCCGAGGAGGGCTACGTGCCGGCACTGTACGAGCTGGGCCGCCTGTACTACAACGGCGACGACGGCCTGGCGCAGGACTACAAGATGGCGGGCGCCTATTTCAGCGCCGCCGCCAAGGCCGGCCACGTGGAATCGATCTACGCCGCCGCGCGCATGTATGACCTGGGCTACGGCGTGGCGCCGGACCAGCAGCGCGCCATTGCGCTGTACAAGCAGGCAGCGGTCAAAGGCCATCCGGCGGCCGAGGGCGCGCTGGGCACTTACTTCTACGAAGGCAAGCTGGTGCCGCAGGACTACCCGACCGCGCGCAAGCTGTTCAACGAAGCGGCCAGGCAGGGGCAGGCCGACGCCATGTTCAACCTGGCCGTGATGACCATGGAAGGGCAGGGCGGCAACAAGGACCTGGCGCTGGCCTACGTCTGGTTCAGCCTCGCCAAGTCCGCCGGTTACGCCGACGCCGATGCGGCTCTGAAAGCCGTGGCGCCGCAGCTGACGGCGCAGGACAAGGTGCGCGTGGACGCGGTGCTCAGGCCGGCGGCCAAGCGTTAAGCTTGCAATCGCGAAGCTTCATCCTTAAGCGCCGGCTGCAGGCCGCAGCGCCAGCGTTGTGAACCGCGCAATCTGCTCCAGCGCCGGCACTCCTGCGCCGGCGCGCGCGGACACGCGCATGCCTGCCATGCTGGACGCGATGAAGCCGGCGGCGGCTTGCACGTCCAGGTCCTTCGCCACCTCGCCGGCGGCGGCGGCGTTGCGCAACTGGCGCTCCAATGCCGCCAGCTGGCTGCGGGAACTGGCGCCGGTGAGCGCGGCCACGTCCGGGTCGGACTGGCCGAACTCCAGCACCGCGCCCACCCCCATGCAGCCTGTGCAGCCGGACCCGGCGCGGCGCGCGAAGCCTTGCAGCGCCGCTTCCAGCGCGCGCAGCGGCGGACCGCCCGCGTCCAGGTCGCGCACGAACTCCGCCACGCTGTCCGTGTTGTAGCGCTCCAGCGCGGCCAGGTACAGGCCGCGCTTGTCGCCAAAGGTGTCGTACATGCTCTGGCGGCCGATGCCCATGGCGCCGAGCAGGTCGTCCGTCGACGCGCCTGCATAGCCTTTGTCACGGAACAGGGCGATGGCGCGCTGCAGCGCGGTGTCTCGGTCAAATGCCTTGGGTCGGGCCATGGGATGCAATCGGTGCTGGGAAGGCGGCCATTATAAAGCTACCCATCAGGCCACGCATCGGGCCACGCGCTCAGGCGATCAGGCCGCCGTCGATGGTGAAGCTCGCTCCCGTCACGTAGCCCGCTTCGGCCGAGGCCAGGTAGGCCACCATGCCGGCGATCTCCTCCGGCTTGCCCATGCGGCCCACCGGCAGCATGTTGACCAGGGTGTCGATATATTCGACGGGCACGATATCGGTCTGGGTGGGGCCGGGCTGCACGTTGTTGATGGTGATGCCTCGCCGCCCGATATCGATGGCGATGCCGCGCACCATGGAGGCGAGCGCGCCCTTGGTCATCGCGTACACGCTGCTGTTGGCGAAGCCGGCGCGCACGGCCGCCATGCTGCCGATGGTGACGATGCGGCCGCCGGGCTGCATGTGGCGCAGCGCTTCCTGGATGGCGATGAAGGCGCCGCGCACGTTGATGGCGTAGCTGCGGTCCAGCTGCGCCATGGGAAAGCTTTCCACCGGCGCCATCTCCAGCACGCCGGCGCTGTTGACCAGGATGTCGAGCGCGCCGAACGCCTCCACCGTGCGGTTCACCGCGGCGCGCAGCTGCGCCTCGTCGGCGCTGTCCGCCTTGATGGCCAGTGCGCGGCCGCCGCCGGCTTCCACCTTGGCCGCCAGTTCCTGCGCCGCCGCCTCGGACGAGGCGTAGGTGAATGCCACCGCGGCGCCGTCGCGCGCCAGCCGTTCCACAATGGCCGCGCCTATGCCGCGCGAACCGCCCGTTACCAACGCCGCCTTTAACGCCGCCGCTTTTACCGCCTCTGCTTTTGCCTGGTGCATGACTACCTCCGGGTTTATTCTGGACTGAATTGTCAAGAACTGGCTCGAGTGTAGTTTGTTTTGGATCGATCAGTCAATAATAATTTTCAGCGGCCTGGTCATCATAAAATCATAAGCGCGACAGTTCAGGCCCGCTGCGCCGCCCCAGCCAGGTGGCGTCGAAGCGCTTCTGCGCGGCAGCCAGGGCGGCCTGGTCGCCGCGCTGGCGGTACACCTCCATCAGCCCGCGCAGCGCCCAGCCGTTGCTGGGCGTGCGCGCGAAGGACGTGCGGAAAGCGGCCTCCGCGTCGTCCAGGCGGCCGGCGCGCAGCAGCGCCGCACCGAGCGACTGGCGCACCGGGTAGTACCAGTAGGGCGGTTCCGTGTAGGGCATGGCATCCTGCACCGCAACGCCTTGCTCGTAGGCCTTGATGGCGGCGGGCAGGTCGCCGCGCGCCTCGGCCAGGCGGCCGGTGGCAACGGCGTGCGCCGTGCGCACGATGTCCGGCGCCGGCACGCCCCAGCTGGTGATGGAGGAGAAGTCGGCCGTGCGCCCGATGGCCGCCAGCGTGTCGATCTCCTTCTGGCTCTCGGCGTGCGCCCCCTTGCGGGCATAGCCGACGGCGCGCGCGTAGTGCCACATGGCGCGCACCAGCACGTGCTGCGGGTCGGGCGCGGGCAGGGCGATCAGCTGGTCCGGGCTGCTGAACTGCACATGCGAGAAATAGGGCGCCGCCTTCACCGGCTGCAGCATGCCGAAGCTGGGCAGCGCTTCGGCCGGGATCGACTTGTCCAGCTTGGCGGCGGCCGCCAGCGCGCTCGGGCCGTCGCCGCCCATCAGCGCGGACACCATGGCGAAGTGGATGTTGTGCGGATAGTAGGCGCCCTTGTAGACCGCGTCGCTGTCGGCCCTGGCGAAGTACTTCTCGTCGATGGCGATGGCGTCCAGGTTGGACTGCAGCGCCTCCTTGTACAGGCCGACGCGGTAGTAGATATGCGACGGCATGTGCACGATGTGGCCGGCGCCCGGGATCTGGCGCGCCAGGCCGCGCGCATAGGGCAGCGCCTTGTCCGGATGGCTGGACGCTTCCACCGCGTGGATGTAGTAGTGCACCGCGCCGGGATGGGTGGGATTGCGTTCCAGCACGCGCTCCAGCGCGTCCACCAGCTCCGGCGTGCGGCCCTTGCCGCGCGCGCCGCCTGCTTCCCAGTAGTCCCAAGGCGACAAGTCCATCAGCGCTTCGGCGAACAGCACCTGGATGGTGTCGTGGTTGGGGAAGGCGCGCGCCGCGTCCGTCATGCCGGCCGCGTAGGCGGCGTCGAGCGGGGCGCGGTCGGCCGGCGCCGGTGACTGGTAGCGCATGCCCACCGCCCGGATCAGCGCTTGCTCCGCCGGCGTGGCGCGCGCGGCAAGGCTGGCGGCCTTGGCTGCGGCCGCAGCGGCGGGCGCCATCGCTTCCGGAAACATGGGCGCGTTGATGTTGGGCCCCAGCACCAGGGCCTCGCCCCAGTAGCACATGGCGCAGGCGGGATCGTGGCGCTGCGCGGCGCGGAAGGCGCGCGCCGCTTCGGCGTGGTTGAAGGCGAAGATCAGGCGCAGGCCCTGGTCGAAATACGCCTGGGCCTTGGGGCTGGCGGTGCTCACCTGCAGGTGCAGGTTGCCCAGGTTGGTGTACAGGGGCGGATCGCTCGCGGGAGCCGGCTTGCGTTCCTGCTGCGTGGGACGGAAGGGCGCCGTTTCGGTTTGCGCGGCCAGCATGGCCAGCAGCAGGGGCGGGCGGCCGGCCTTGTCCGGCGCGCAAAGCGCCTGGTCGAACAGCGGATCGAATCCTGTGCTGGAGCGTTCCGCCTGCGTCAGCGCCACCGGGCACAAGGACAGCAGTGCGGCGGCCGTGAGGGTGCGGGTGCAGGGCATGGTGCCTCCTCTTTCGTCATTGGACGCATAGAGTTTAGGTGCGCGCAGGGCAAACGCAAGGCAAAATAGAGGGCTGAGCTCATTTGAAAGGCCGTCATGTTCCCCCGTTTTGCCATTGCGTTGCTACCGCTCGCCGTCCTGACCGCCGGCGCCCCGGCTGCGGCCGTTCCAGCGGCCACCCCCGAAGCGGCGTCAGCGCGCAGCGCCCCCGCCAGCGCCGCGTTCGACAAATGGTCGGAGGCGTTTGCAGCGGACTACATGCGCCTGAACCCCGAGTCGGCCACCGCGAGCCAGTATTTTTCCGGCGCGGAACAAGACCAACTGGACCGGCGCCTGTCGCCCATCACCCAGGCCGCGCGCGACAAGCAGGCCGCGCTGGCGCGTAAGGGCGTCGCCAGGCTGGATGCCTTCCTGGCCGGCCCGCTGGGCGCCACCCAGCGCGCCTCGGCCGAAACCATGCGCTGGACGCTGTCCAACGAACTGGCCGGCCGTCCCTTCCAGGACCACCTGTTCATTTTCTCGCAGCTGGGCGGCCCGCAAGTGGGCCTGCCGCGCCTGATGACCCAGGTTCACCCGCTGCGCCGCGCGGCCGACCTGGACAGCTACCTGGCGCGCCTGGAGCAGATTCCTGCCCGCATGGATGAAGCGGTGGCCATGGCGCGCGCCGCCGCCGCGCGCTCGCTGCTGCCGCCGCGCTTCATCCTGGAGAAGGCGCAGCAGCAGGTGGACGCCTTCCTCAGGCCCGCGCCGGAGCAGAACGTGCTGGTCACCTCGCTGGCCGAGCGCAGCGCCGGGCTGGCGGACCTGGCGCCGCAAGCGCGCAGCGCCGCCCTGGCGCGCGCCACCGGCATCGTCGGCGAACGCATACGCCCGGCCTACGCGCGCGTGCAGGCCATGCTGGCGGAACTGCACCCGCGCACCGGCAGCGAAGCGGGCATCTCGCGCCTGCCCAACGGCGCCGCCGCTTATGACTACCTGCTGGCGCGCAACGCCGGCACCAGCCTGAAGGCGGACGCGGTGCACGCCATCGGCCTGCGCGAAGTGGCGCGCATCGAAGCGGAGATGGACAAGTACCTGCGCCAGCTCGGTTTCGCCGAGGGCAGTATCCAGCAGCGCATGGTCAAGCTCGACAAATCGCTGCAGCCGCCTGCCGAGCCCGACCCGCGTCCCGCCATCCTGGCGCGCTACGCGGAACTGGTGCGCGACGCCGAGCAGCGCAGCGCAAGCCTGTTCAACCTGAAGCCGCGCGCGCCGATCGAAGTGCGGCGCGAACCGGCGCTGACCGAAGCCACCGGCTCGGCGCGCTACAGCCCGCCGGCGCCGGACGGCAGCCGCCCGGGCGTGTTCTGGATGCCGCTGCCCGGCCCGGAATACGAGATGGCGGTCATGCGCACGCTGTCCTACCACGAAGGCGTGCCGGGCCATCACTTCCAGATCGCGCTGCAGCAGGAAATGACGGACTTGCCGAAATACCGCGCGCGGCGCATCTTCAGCGGCGGCAGCGCCAACAGCGAAGGCTGGGCCTTGTACGTGGAACAGCTGGCCATGGAGCAGGGCTGGTATGACGGCGACACCGTGGGCATGCTGGGCGGCCTCGCCGAACAGCTGTTCCGCGCGCGCAGGCTGGTGGTTGACACCGGCCTGCACACCAAGGGCTGGACGCGCCAGCAAGCCATCGACTACGGCATGCCGGCTTCCGAAGTGGACCGCTATGTCGCCAACCCCGGCCAGGCCTGTGCCTACCTGCTCGGCATGATGCGAATACTGGAACTGCGCGAAAAGGCGCGCGGCGCGCTGGGCCCGCGCTTCACGCTGCCGGCCTTTCATGATGTGGTGCTGCGCGCCGGTTCGGTGCCGATGGACGTGCTGGCCGGCATCGTCGACCAATGGATTGCCGAAAAGGCGGCGCCGTGACGGTAATAGACTGGTTTTCCCCGGCGCAATGCGTCGGCTACCTGGCCTTTGTGCTGGGCGTCGGCTCCTTCCTGCAGACCGACGACCGGCGCTTCAAGCTGTTTATGGCGGGCGAATGCCTGGCGTATGTGCTGCACTTCGCCCTGCTCGGCAACCCCACGGCGGTCGCCAGTTCCACCATGTCGCTGCTGCGCTCCCTGCTGGCGCTGCGCACCCGCTCCAAATGGGTGGCGGCGGCGGTGATCGCGGCCAACCTGGCGTTGGGGCTGGCGTTGGCCAAACAGGCCAGCGACTGGCTGCCGCTGGCGGCGTCCTGCCTCGGCACGTACGCGCTGTTCCAGCTGCAGGGCGTGGCCATGCGCCTGGTGATGCTGTGCGGGACCGGGCTGTGGATCGCCAACAATGTGATCGCCGGATCGGTGGGCGGCACCGCGCTGGAGGTGGTGGTGGCCGCCGTCAACATCGTCACCATCTGGCGTATGGCGCGCCAGGCCAGGGCGCAGCCGGCCTGAACGGCCAAGCCTACTTCGCCGGCGCCGGCATTTCGCCGTCGCTGCCGGCGCCGCCCTCGATATTGCCGAATAGACTTCCAGGTGTTGCCCGTCTTGAGAATGCAGGAGACCTTGGCGGCGTTCAGATAGTTGCCGCCGGCGTCGCCGTTGCGCGCGGCCAGCTTCTTCCATGATTTGAGGAAGGCCGCGTCGGCGCAATAGCGGCGTGCGGTGTCGTCGTCCATGCCGGACTCGCCCGGCCCGGCCGCGACGAAGGGGCGGTACTCGTGGTGCACGCGCACCACTTTACTGGCTGGGACTTCCTGCTCGCCGTCTACCCGGATGGTGAAGCCGCCGGGCCGGCCGAAGCAGGTGTCGCTGGGCTGCTCGGAGGCGGGGTAGGCGAGCAGCGGGAAGATGATGGTCTCTTCCACGTCCGCTGCGGACACTCCCGGCTAGTAGACCGAGCCGCCGGGCTGGGTGGAGCTCAGCACGCCGTTGACGGCGGAAATGCTGTAATTGACGGTGCTGCCGTCGTAATTCGCCCAGTTGCGCATGTCGAAGGTGCCGCCGCCGGACAGGCGCTGGGTGGCGACGTTGCGGTAGGTGAGCGGTGTCTTGGGCTTGCAGACCTCGGGCAGGCCCACGGTGCGCAGGAAGTAGGCCGAGCCGGCCCCCACGCGCGTGGCCTGGCCGCCCTCGATCAGCAGCGCGGTCTCGACGTCCACGCCCACGCCATGCACGCTGCCGCTCCAGCCGTCGTTCACGATGCGCGCCATGAAGGTGATCAAGCGCCCCATGCGGTCGCGCGCGACCAGGTGCGGATCGGCGATCAGGCCGCCCATGTCGGGCAGGGAAAGGAAATCGCGTCCCAGCGTGATGGTCTTGTCGTACGGGTTGGCCAGCGCGGACGGCGAGGTGATGGAGCCGTTCAGCGCGGTGAACGCGAACTTGCTCATGATCGACATGCCGGCACTGGTGCCGCCGATGGGGATGTTTTTGGCGGCCAGCGCCTCGATGGCAGTCTGCACCGGCGTGCCTTTCCAGAACTTGACGTAGTCGCTCTGGTCGCCGCCGGCGATGAACAGCGCTTCGGCGCCCTGGATGCGCGCGATCACGAAAGGATCGCTGGCGGCGTCGCGGCTGGCGATGGTGATGGTTTCCACCGAAGTCACGCCGCCCATGGCGTAGACATAGGGGTTGTAGGCATCCGTGCCGCGCGAGCGCAGGATGACGAAATTGCCGCCGCCGGACTTCTGGATCATCCACTTGAAGGCCTCGTCCACGTCCGGCCCGCCGCCCATCAGCACCAGGGCCGGCTGGGCCGGCGCCGGCCGCGTCACGTTGGCCGGGTCGCCAACCACCGCATAATCATAGGGTTTGCCCGCCGCCGCGTGGCAGGGCATGAGCAGCGCCGCGAGCGAGAAGTACAGGGCAGACAACAGACCGCGAGGGACAGGTGCGCGCATCATGGGCTCCGGCAAGGGGTAAGGGTGCAGTCGATTGTACGCCTATCCCAGCAGGCGGGAGCCGCTTTTCAAAACCAGTTACGGCTGCGGTACCAGCCGACCGTATCGGCGACGGTCTGTTCCAGCGGCCGGAATTTCAGTGCCAGTTCGCGTTCGCTCTTGGCGTGATTGAAGTGGGTGCGCCCGGCTTCCTTCACCATCAGCCGCACTGTGGCCAGGCTGAGCAGGATGGGCCGGCCAGTGAGGCGCGCATAGGCTTCCTGCACTGCCGCCAGCAGGTACAGCAGCGGCACGGGCAAGCCGCGCGTGGGTGTTTTGACGTTCGCGACCTTGCCCAGCAAGGGCACCAGCTGGCGCATGGTCATGTGGCGCCCCGCCGCCAGATAGCGCTCGCCGCGTTTCCCTTGCAGCGCCGCCGCGATGTGCGCCTGCGCCACGTCGCGCGCATCGACCACGGAAAAGCTGCCAGGCACCAGTCCCGGCAGCTTGCCCAGCACTACGTCGTTGACGAACTGTCCGGACGACGTGGGACCGATATCGGCCGGTCCCCACATCCAGCCGGGCAGCACCAGGCTCGCATGCATGTCCGGGTGGTGCGCCAGGAAGCGCAGCACGGCCTGGTCGGCCAGTATCTTGCTGCGGTAATAGTCGTCGGCGTCGCCCAGCTCGCGCAAGCAGGTTTCGTCGATGGGCACGCCTGGTTCGCCGTTGAGCACGCCTATCGACGAGGTCTGGACAAAACGCCGGACGCCGGCGCTGTAGGCCTGTTCGATCAGCGTCGCGGTGCCGTTCACATTGATGCGTTCGAGCTCCTCCCAGTGGCTGCCGCCCTTGTAGTTGTCGCGGAAGAAGGCCGCCGTATGGAACACCACGTCGCAGCCTTGCAGCGTGGCGGCGAAGCCGCCCACATCCCCCATGTCGCCCGGCACCAGTTCCACGCCTGCCAAGCCGTCGAATTGCTGGCGGCCCTTGTCCAGCGAGCGTACCAGCGCGCGGACGGCAACGCCGCGCAGGACCAGTTCGCGCACCAGGTTGTTGCCGAGCAGGCCGGTGGCGCCGGTGACAAAGGCGGACTTCAATGGGATTGTGTTTTGCATGATGATTGAAATTCAAAGTTCATATGAAATCCAGTTTGGCGATGTTGTATTGAAATGTCAAATGAAATCTGAATTGGCGCTATCCGGAGTTCGTGTGATATCTTTACGGCCCATGAGCGAATCTCCACCCAGAAAGCGGCTAAGCCGCGAAGAAAGCCAGGCCCAGACCCGCGCCCGCCTGATCGACACCGCGCAGCAACTGTTCGTCGCAAACGGCTATGGCGGCACGTCCATCCGCGATATCGCGGAGCGGGCCGGCTACTCGCAGGGCGCGTTCTACTCGAACTTCGCCAGCAAGGAGGAGGTGCTGCTGGAGCTGCTGCGAGGACATATGGAGGCGGAGGGCGCCCAGCTTTCCAGCGTCATGGACAGCGACGGGCGCACGCCTGAGCAGATATTCTCGGAATTGGAAAGCTGGGCTGCGACCCTCAATCACGATGCCAGCTGGTCCATGCTGTCGATCGAGCTGCAGCTGCACGCCAACCGCAGCCCGACGTTCGCCGTCAAGTACCAGGCCGTGTGGGACGCGCATCGGGCCAGGCTCGGCCGCGTCATCGGCAAGCTGTTCACCACGCTGGGCCGCACGCCGCCGGCCGCCCCGGAAGAACTGGCGGCAGCCTTCATGGCGTTGGCGCATGGCCTGGCGCTGCAGGGCATGGGCAACCGGCCCGATCCGTCGGGGCGCATGATCCTGGTATTCCTGCGCGGGCTGGTCGCCAGCGCCGGCGCATAGGAATTGGGGCAGGGCCCGCACCCCAATGCGGGTATGATCGTGCCAACTTCATCTGCACTGGGACATTCCTATGGTCATCGTGACTCACAGCGGCAAATTTCATGCGGACGACGCATGGGCGGTCGCGGTACTGAACATCTTATTTCCCGATAACGAAATCATCCGGACGCGCGATGCGGCGGCTGTCGAGGCGGCCGACTTTGCGGTCGACGTCGGCGGCATCTGGGACCCTGCCACCGGCCGTTTCGATCACCACCAGAAAGGCTTCGACGCGGCACGGCCGACCGGTGTTCCTTACGCCAGCGCGGGACTGGTCTGGCGGGAGTACGGCACGCGCTGCGTCATTGCCCTGGCCGCCGCGTATACAGGGCAGCAGCTGCCTGAAGACAAGGCGCGCGAAATGGCGTACGCCATCGATGCCGACATCGTGCAATACCTGGATCTGTCGGATGTGGGGGCCGCGAAGAATGCGCCCGGAGGATACGGGCTGTCGGCGGTGGTGTCGGGCTTCAATCCGAACTGGCTCGACGAGCAAAGGCTGGGCTACGGCGAGGTGGCCGACGCCTACCGCCTGGCGCAGTTCCGGCAGGCGATGGCCCTGCTGACCGACGTCATGGTCAACGCGGTGAAATACCGCGTCGGCGCCTTGCTCGCGGTGGAGCAAGTGCGGCAAGGGGAAATGCTGGAGGACGGCAAAGTCCTGCTGCTGCAGAACAGCGCGCTGCCATGGACCCAGGTGGTGCGCAAGGAAATGCCCAAGGTGCTGTTCGTCATCAGCCATAGTCCCGCCGAGCAGCGCTACATGCTGCACACCGTGCCGGTCAGCCCGGAGAGTTTCAAGGCGCGCGCCGATCTGCCTGAGCCATGGGCGGGACTGCGCGACGCCGAGCTTGCTGCGGTAACCGGCGTGCCGGACGCGGGCTTTTGCCACAACGGCAGATTCATCGCGGCGGTCAAGTCGTACGAGGGCGCCCGCGCCATGGCAAAGCTGGCGCTGCAGGCGCTGGAGCAAGCCGACTAGACTGCAGGCGACGGGTGATATCAGTTTTCTGATGAAAGCCCTGACACGGGTGAGTGCTGTTAGAATTTCCAGTAGCCTTGTGGTGCCATTTACAGGAGTACGTAAATCCTACGTTTTTTAGTCGCAGCGGCGATACGTACGCCAAAGCTAACGATCGCTGTTGCTTTATTGGTGCTCGCGGCCCTGGCGGGCACGATCACCTACACCGGTTTCCTGGTCGTCGGCGTGTTGGCCGATTATCTCGGCACAGGGCGGGTGATCGCAGGCTTGCTTCTTGGCGTTCTGTTCGCAAGATTTCCCTGGATAAGCAAAGGTAAGCCGCGCATCGTTGGCCTGTTGCCTAAACCTGTCCGTCGGCCGCTCGTGGTGGGCATGCTCGCAGTGTGCCTGGTGAACTTCCTGTCGCGAGGCGAATACGTGCCCGCATTGTTCACAGGCTTCGTTGCGGCTTTTCTTCTCGCCTACCCCTGGTTGAGGCGGGCTATTTTCGATCGGATCTTATCGTCGGTCTTCAAATTCACCGGCCAAAACCCTCGCAACAGCACTGACGACAAGGTGATTGATGGTGAATTCAGGGAGAAGAAGGAGTGAGCTTGACTGATTGTCCGCTGCTAACTTCGGAAACGAAAAAGCCAACCTGCATGGGTTGGCTTTTCTCGTTTGACGCTGTTCTTGGTGGCCCGGGGCGGAATCGAACCACCGACACAAGGATTTTCAATCCTCTGCTCTACCAACTGAGCTACCAGGCCAAGGAGCAGAATTATAGCAGATCATTTTGCGGATGCAAGGGGCTTTTTTGGGAAAATGGCGGGATGTGGGGTGTTTAAGCGTTGGCGTTGCGCCGTGGCTGGCGGCCGTTCTTGACTTAGCTTACTGCCGGGTTAAACTGGATTTGCAATTTTGATACTGCCAATCCTGAAGTCCATCCCGCCAAGAGGAGCTCGTCATGGAAGGAATACGCCTCGCTTTCGCCAGTGCCGTCGTTTCCGCCGTCTTCGCTGCCGCCGCACCGCCGGCACTGGCGGCGCCCCAAGTTGAAGTGATCGCCAAAGGATTGAGCAACCCGCGTGGCCTCGCGTTTGCGCCGAATGGCCAGTTGTTCGTGACCGAGGCCGGGCGGGGCGGCGACGGTAAATGCATCGTCCTGGCCGATTCGCGCAGCGCCTGCTACGGCGAAACCGGCGCGCTGACGCGGGTGGACCCGACCGGCAAGGCGGCGCCGGTGCAGGTGATCAGCGGCTTGCCGTCGATGGCGGCGCCGGGCGGCTTCGGCGCGCTGGGGCCGCAGGGCATTGTGTTCACGGGCGTGGGCAACGGGCGCCTGGCGATGGGCCTGGCCGCCGACGCGTCCGCCCGCGCGGGCTTGGGCGCCAAGGCCAACTTGCTGGGGCAGGTGCTGCAGGTCGGCGGCGCCGGCAACTGGAAGCTGTCGGCCGACATTGCCGCGTTCGAGGCGGCCAACAATCCTGTCAGCGGCGGCAGCGACAGCAATCCTTACGCGGTGGCGGCGCTGGGCCAGCAGCACATCGTGGCCGACGCCGGCGCCAATGCGCTGTTCTCGGTGGCAGCCAACGGCAAGATCACCACGCTGGCCAAATTCGAGGCGCGGCCGGTGCCGGCGCCGCCTTTCCTCGGCTTGCCGGCGGGCGCCACCATTCCCATGCAGGCCGTGCCCACCACCGTGATCGACGGCCGCGACGGCTGGCTGTACGCCGGCCAGTTGACCGGCTTCCCGTTCCCGGCCGGCGCCGCCAATGTGTACCGCGTGTCGCCGCACGGCGGAGCGCCGGAGGTGTTCGCCAGCGGCTTCACCAACATCATCGGCCTGGCGTTCGACGCCAGCCATCGCCTCTACGTTCTGCAGGTGGGCAGTGGACTGGCCGGCGCAGGCGGGCCGCCGCTGCTGCCGCCGGGGCGCCTGATCCGGGTGAATGCGGACGGCACCCAGACCGTCATCTACCAGGACCTGTACTATCCGGGCGGCCTGGCGATAGGGCCGGACGGCGCGGCGTATGTCACCAATTTCGGCATCGTGCCGGGGCCGGTGGCGGGCAGCTTCCCGGACGGTGGGCAGGTGCTGCGCATCACGCTGGACTGAGTTCTTTGCGCCGGAGGCAAATATAATTTGAGGTTTGCGGGGTTTTTCTCAACAAACGGTGAAGGCATAGTGTAGCCATCATCTGAACAAGGAAAACCCCATGACCCACACCACCATCCCGTCAATCGGCCTCGGCACCTTCCGCCTGCAAGGCCAGGTCGTCATCGACTCGGTGCGCAATGGCCTGGAGCTTGGCTACCGCCATATCGATACGGCACAGATCTACGGCAATGAGGCCGAAGTCGGCCAGGCCATGGCGGACAGCGGCGTGCCGCGCGAGGCGCTGTTCGTCACCACCAAGGTCTGGACCGAGAGCCTGGCCGGCGGCAAGCTGATTCCCAGCCTGAAGGAAAGCCTGCGCAAGCTGCGCCTGGAGCAGCTGGACCTGGCGCTGATCCACTGGCCGTCGCCCGGCGATGCGGTGCCGGTGGCCGAGTACATGGCGGCGCTGGCGGAGGCCAGGGAGCAGGGGCTGACGAAGCGGATCGGCGTGTCCAACTTCACCGTCGCGCACCTGCGGCAGGCGGTGGCTGCGGTCGGCGCGCAGCAGATCGCCACGCAGCAGATCGAAATCCATCCCTTCCTGCAGAACCGCAAGGTGGTGGAGTACGCCCGCAGCCAGGGCATCCACCTGACGGCCTACATGCCGCTGGCCTACGGCAAGGTGATGCAGGAGCCGGTGATCGTGGAGATCGCGCGCCGCCACAACGCCACGCCGGCGCAAGTGGCGCTGGCCTGGTCGCTGCAGCAGGGCTTTGCGGTGATCCCGTCCTCCACCAGCCGCGCCAACCTGGAAGGCAACCTGGCGGCGCGCGGCCTGGTGCTGAGCGCCGCAGACATGGCGGCCATCGCCACGCTGGAGCGCAACGAGCGCATCGCCAATCCGGACGGTCTGGCGCCGCAGTGGGACTGAGCATGGCGTCCGCACTCGATAAACTGCGGCACGGCGGTTTCAGCGTCGGCCTGGAGCTGCCGCTCGATAACGACTGGTCGATGGCGGGCCGCGCGGCGAACCGCGCCTCCGGCCGCGTGCCGGGCGAGCCGGACATGGTGCGCCACGCGGAACTGGCGCAGCTGGCGGACCGCCTGGGCTACCGCGCCCTGTGGGTGCGCGACGTGCCGCTGTACGATCCGTCCTTCGGCGACGCGGCGCAGGTGTTCGAGGCTTTCACTTACCTCGGCTACCTGGCGGGCGCGACGCGGAATATCCTGCTCGGCACGGCGGCCGTGGTGCTGCCGCTGCGCGAGCCGGTGCTGACCTTGAAGTCGGCCGCCAGCGTGGACCAGCTGAGCGGCGGGCGCCTGCTGCTGGGCGTGGCCAGCGGCGACCGGCCGGTGGAGTATCCGGTGTTCGGGCGCGATTTCGATACGCGCGGCGCGGCGTTCCGGGAGCAGGTGGCCATGGTGCGCGACGGGGGCGCGGCGGCGCTGCCGCCCGGCGTGGCGCTGCTGCCGCGTCCCGCGCAGCCCGGCCTGCCGCTGCTGGTGGCGGGCCTGGCGCAGCAGACGCCCGAATGGGTGGGCGGGCATATGGACGGCTGCCTGGCCTATCCCGGCATGGCGCACGACCACCAGCGCCGCGCGGCGGCCTGGCGCGCGGTGGCGGGGCCGGATAAGCCCTACATCAGCTTCTTCCACCTGGACCTGGCGGAAGACCCGGACGCGCCGATGCGTTACCACCGCTTCGGCGGCCGGGTGGGCCGCAAGGGGCTGGCGCTGGAGCTGGCGGCGCTGCAGGCGGCCGGCGTGCGGCATCTCGGCCTGCATCTGCGCCAGAACCAGCGCCCGGTGGCCGAGGCGATGCAGGAGATCGCCGAGTTCGTGCTGCCGCAGTTTCACGGCGCCCGCGCACCAGCCGCCGCCGCTATAATGGCTGGATGAACAATCCATCTTCCCCCGCTTCGCAGCGCGTCGTTCAAAGCGATATTTGCATCGTTGGCAACGGCGCCATCGCCAAGACGGCGGCGCTCGGATTTGCCCAGGCCGGGCAGAGCGTCACCTTGCTTTGTCCGCCGTCCCCTCCAGCGTCGCAACCGTCCCCGTCCCAGCCCGCCGTCCAGGCCAGCTGGGACGTGCGCGTTTACGCGCTGAACCACACCGCGCACAATCTGCTGTCGTCCCTGAAGGTGTGGGGCGCGCTCGACGCCGCGCGCGTGGCGCCGGTGGACGCCATGCTGGTCAACGGCGACGGCGGCCAGCCCGGCGGCCTGTCCTTCGACGCCTACGGCGCCCATACCGGCACGCTGGCGTGGATTGTCGAAGACCGCAACCTGAACCAGGCGCTGGACGCTGCGCTGCGCTTCGCCAGCAATGTCACCACCGTCAGCGGCCGCGCCATCGGCCTTGTGCGCGGCGCGGACGACGTCACCGTGCGGCTGGAGGACGGCTCGGCCGTGCGCGCCGAGCTGGTGGTGGGCGCGGACGGCGCCGATTCATGGGTGCGCGGCCAGTGCGACATCGGCCTGGATTACCGCGCCTACGGCCAGCACGCCATCGTGGCCAATTTTCATTGCGAGCATCCGCACCACGGCGCGGCGCAGCAGTGGTTTACCGGCGCGGACGGCATCGTGGCGCTGCTGCCGCTGCCGGGCAACCTGGTGTCGCTGGTGTGGTCGGCGCCGGAAGCGCTGGCCGACCGGCTGCGCGGGGAGGGCGCGCAGCAGCTGGCCGACCGCCTGGCGGTCTACGCGCAGGAAAAACTGGGCAAGCTGACGCCGGTGCAGCCGGAAATGGTGCGCGGCTTCCCGCTGCGCCTGATGCGCCCGCACGCCATGGTGGCGCAGCGCGTGGCGCTGGTGGGCGACGCGGCGCACGTGGTGCACCCTCTGGCCGGCCACGGCATGAACCTGGGCTTTGCGGACGTGGAGCAGCTGGTGCGCATCGTGAACGAGCGCGAGCCGCACCGCGGCCTGGGCGACGAGCGGGTGCTGGGCCGTTACGCCCGCGCGCGCAAGGAAGACGTGCTGCTGATGCAGCTGGCCACCGATGGCCTGGACCGTTTATTCGGGACCGATCTTGAGCCTTTGCGCTTGGTGCGCAATTTGGGATTAAACTTGCTGGACAAATTGCCGGGCTTGAAGCGCCGGCTGATTTCCCACGCACTTGGTAAGTGATCACCGGAGCCTTTATGAAATTCAGCAAGACTGCACTACTGTTCGCCTCCGCCTTCATGGCATCCTGCGTCGGCGCGGAAAACCCGACCGAAGCAAGCATCAAGAAAGCCATCGAGCCCCGTCTGGGCACCAACGTCAAGGTCGATTCCGTCAAGGAGACGCCGTACGCCGGCCTGTACGAGGTGCGCATCGGCGACGAAATCCGCTACACCGACAAGACCGCCAGCTACCTGATCGTCGGCCACGTGTTCAACCTGAAGACGTCCGAAGACCTGACCCAGGCCCGCATCGACGACATCAACAAGATCAAGTTCTCCGAGCTGCCGCTGGAAATGGCGCTGAAGACCGTGAAGGGCAACGGCAAGCGCGTGATGGCCGTGTTCGAAGATCCGAACTGCGGCTACTGCAAGCGTTTCCGCCAGCAGGCGCTGAAGGACGTGGACAACGTCACCATCTACACCTTCATGTACAACATCCTGTCCGAGGACTCCTTCACCAAGTCCAAGAACATCTGGTGCTCGGCCGACCGCAACAAGGCCTGGGACGACTGGATGCTGTCCGGTAAAGCCGCGGCGGCCGCGCCGGCCGGCTGCACCACGCCGAACGAGAAGGTGCTGGCGCTGGGCCAGAAGCTGCGCATCAACGGCACGCCGAACATCTTCTTCGCCGATGGCAGCCGGGTGCCGGGCGCCATCGACATCAAGACGCTGGAATCCAAGTTGTCCTCTATTAAACAGTAAGGAGCGCGGCAGATGATCACATTGAATGTCAATGGCAAGGACGTGCAGGTAGACGCGGACCCATCCACCCCGGTGTTGTGGGCCCTGCGCGACAACCTGAATATGACCGGCACCAAGTTCGGCTGCGGCATGGCGCTGTGCGGCGCCTGCACCATCCATATCGACGGCAATCCGACCCGCGCCTGCATCACGCCGATTTCGGCGGTGGCGGGGCAGAAGATCACCACCATCGAGGCGATGGAAGGCGATGCGGTGGGCAAGGCGGTGCAAGCCGCCTGGGTCAAGCACGACGTGCCGCAATGCGGCTACTGTCAAAGCGGCCAGGTGATGAGCGCCACGGCGCTGCTGCGCACCAACAAGGCGCCGAGCGATGCGGACATCGATAGCGCCATGGCGGGCAACATCTGCCGATGCGGCACCTATCAGCGCATCCGCGCCGCCATCAAAGACGCTGCCAAAACCATCGCCTGAGGAGAACGCCATGCGCAAAGAATGGTTGAATCAAGGGACCGCGATGGCGGATATCGGCGCGGCCGCGGCACCTGCCGCCTCGCAAGGCGGCGCCGGCGGCGTGTCGCGGCGCTCCTTCATGAAGGCAGGCGCGGTGGCGGGCAGCGGCCTGGTATTGGGCTTCTTCGTCAGCGGCGGCAACAAGATGGCGCGCGCGGCCGAAGCGGCGGCGCCGGCCAAGGTCTACGAACCGAACGCCTTCCTGCGCATTGCGCCGGACAACACCGTCACGGTGCAGGTGAACCGCCTGGAGTTCGGCCAGGGCGTGCAGACTTCGCTGCCGATGCTGATCGCCGAGGAACTGGACGCGGACTGGGCGCAGATGCGCGGCGAGCTGGCCGACGCGGGCGAGCAGTATAAAGACCCGGCCTTCGGCATCCAGATCACCGGCGGCTCCGGCTCCATCGCCCACTCCTATATCCAGTACCGCGAAATCGGCGCCAAGGCGCGCGCCATGCTGGTGGCGGCTGCTGCGGCCGAGTGGAAGGTGAGCCCGGACCAGGTGCGCACCTCGAAAGGCATGCTGATCGGCCCTGCCGGCCAGCAGGCCAAGTACGGCGCTTTCGCCGACGCAGCCATGAAGCAGCCGGTGCCCGCCGCCGTCAAGCTGAAAGATCCGAAAGACTTCGTCATCATCGGCCAGCCGGTGAAGCGGCTGGACGCACAGGACAAATCCACTGGCAAGCAGCAGTTCGGCATCGACTTCAAGCCGGAAGGCACCAAGGTGGCCGTGGTGGCGCGCCCGCCGGTATTCGGCGCCAAGGTGGCCAAGCTGGACGCCAGCAAGGCCAAGGCCATTCCCGGCGTGATAGACGTGCTGGAAGTGGCCACCGACCGTGGCGGACGCGGCGTCGCCGTGATCGCCAACGGCTACTGGCCGGCCAAGCAGGGCCGCGAAGCCCTGGTGCTGGAATGGGACACCAGCGCGGTTGAGAAAGTGAGCACCGCCAAGCAGATGGCCGAGTTCAAGGCGCTGGCGCAGAAGCCCGGCCTGCCGGTGAAGAAGGCCGACATCTCCAGGCTGGCCAAGGCGCCGAAGAAACTGACCGCCGTCTACGAGTTCCCTTACCTGGCGCACGCGCCTATGGAACCGCTGAACTGCGTCATCGACCTGAAGGCGGACCGCTGCGAGGTCTGGGCCGGTTCGCAGTTCCAGACCCTGGACCAGGCGGCCATCGCCCGCACGGCCGGGCTGAAACCCGAACAGGTAACGCTGCACACCTTGATGGCGGGCGGCGGTTTCGGCCGCCGCGCGGTGCCAAGCTCGGACTACCTGGTGGAGGCGGCCAACGTGGCGCTGGCCTACAAGGCGGCAGGCAAGTCCGGCCCGCTGAAGATCATCTGGAGCCGCGAAGACGATATCCGTGGCGGCTACTACCGGCCGTCGCACGTGCACCGGGCGGAACTGGGCTTCGACGCCAAGGGCAAGCTGCTGGCGTGGAACCACAGCATCGTCGGCCAGTCCATCATCACCGGCTCGCCGTTCGAGCCGATGATGGTGAAGGACGGCGTGGACGCCACCATGATCGAAGGCATGGGCGAGCCGTACGACCTGCCGCTCAACCTGTCCGTGCACAACGCCAAGGCCAATGTGCCGGTGCTGTGGTGGCGTTCCGTGGGTTCCACCCACACCGCCTTCGTGATGGAAACCCTGATCGACGAAGCGGCGCACGCCGCGAAGATGGACCCGGTGGCCTACCGCAAGCAGGTAATCGACGCCAAGCACGCGCGCCATCACGCCGCGCTGGACCTGGCGGTGGCCAAGTCCGGCTACGGCAAGAAGGCGCTGCCGAAAGGCCAGGCCTGGGGCGTGGCGGTGCATGAATCGTTCGGCACCGTGGTCGCTTACGTGGTGACGGCATCGGTCAAGGGCGGCGTGCCGCATCTGCACACGGTGACCGCCGGCGTGCATTGCAACACGGCGGTCAACCCCATGACCATCGAAGCGCAGGTGCAGGGCGCCGTGCTGATGGCGGTCGGCACCACGCTGCCGGGCGCCGCCATCACGCTGAAGGACGGCGTGGTGGAGCAGCAGAACTTCGGCGACTACGTGGTGGCGCGCATGCCGGACATGCCGGCGGTGGACGTGCACATCGTACCGTCGACGGAAGCGCCGACCGGCATGGGCGAGCCGGGCTTCCCGCCGCTGGCGCCGGCCTACGCCAACGCCATCTTCAAGCTCACCGGCAAGCGCTTGCGCAAACTGCCGTTCGACCTGGCCAAGACGGCCAAGGCCTAGGTGGACATCTGCGGCATCCTGCTGGCGGCCGGAAGGGGCAAGCGTTTCGACCCTTCCGGCCAGCGCAACAAGCTGCTGCAGAGACTCGGCGATGACGCCGTGGTAGTGCGCAGCGCGCGCCACATGCTGGCTGTGCTGCCGCGCGTGGTGGCAGTGGTGCGCCCCGGCCCCGGGCTTGTGGCTGGGCAGCTGCTGGCGCTGGGCTGCGAAGTCACTGTCTGCCCGCTAGCCGACACCGGCATGGCCGCTTCGCTGGCGCACGCCGTTCAATACGCAAGTACCGAATCGGCATGGATCGTCGCGCTCGGCGATATGCCCCATGTGCAGCCATCTACAATACAATCACTGAAAACCGCCCTGGAACACGGCGCAGGCATTGCCGCGCCCATCTACCGGGGCCGGCGCGGCAACCCGGTCGGGTTCAGCCGCCATTACCTGCCGCAGCTGCTGGCGCTGGAAGGCGACCAGGGCGCGCGCGGCATTTTGAGACATTCGGCAGTGACGGAGCTGGAGGTGGACGACAGCGGCATCCTGCAAGACATCGACACCCCGGCCGACCTGCACCCCAAGGAACGGATATGAAGAAAAACGCACCATCGAAGAAGCCGGGCATCAGCTACGCCATCGTCGGCAAGGACCTGGCCGGCCATATGTTCGAAGTAACGCTGACCGTGGAACAGCCGGCGCCGGAAGGCCAGCTGCTGGCGCTGCCGGCCTGGATCCCGGGCAGCTACATGATCCGCGAATTTTCGCGCAATATCGTCCGGATTCGCGCGGAATCGGACGGCGCCGAGATCAAGCTGGCCAAGGTGGACAAGCACACCTGGCAAGCCGCGCCGGTGGCGGGCAGGCTGACCGTGGTCTACGAAGTCTACGCCTGGGACCTGTCGGTGCGGGCCGCGCACATGGACCGGACCCACGCCTTCTTCAACGGCACCAGCGTATTCCTGCGCGTGGCGGGCCAGGAGGACGCGCAGCACGTGGTGGACATCCAGCGCCCGGCCGACCCGGCGGCGAAAACCTGGCGCGTGGCCACCTCGCTGCCCGAGCTGAAGGCCAGGCGCTACGGCTTCGGCACCTACGCCGCCGCCAACTACGATGAACTGATCGACCACCCGGTGGAACTGGGCGACTTCGCGCTGGCCACGTTCAAGGCGCACGGCATCCCGCACGACGTGGTGATTACCGGCCGCGTGCCCGGCCTGGACATGGCGCGCCTGTGCGCCGACCTGAAAGCCATCTGCGAAACCCAGATCGCCTTCTTCGAGCCTAAAACCAGGCGCGCGCCGATGGACCGCTACGTGTTCATGACCATGGCCGTGGGCGACGGCTACGGCGGCCTGGAACACCGCGCCTCCACCGCGCTGATCTGCGCGCGCGCCGACCTGCCCACCGCCGCCACCCCGAAAGGCGCGGACATCGGCGAGGGCTATCTGAAATTCCTCGGCCTGTGCAGCCACGAGTACTTCCACACCTGGAACGTCAAGCGCATCAAGCCGGCCGCCTTCGCGCCGTACGACCTGAACGCGGAAGGCTACACGCCGCTGCTGTGGCTGTTCGAAGGCGGCACCAGCTATTACGACGACCTGATGCTGGTGCGCGCCGGCATCATCGGCGAACCGGCCTACTACAAGCTGCTGGGCAAAACCGTGGGCGGCGTGCTGCGCGGCGCGGGGCGCCTGAAGCAGAGCGTGGCCGATTCCAGTTTCGACGCCTGGGGCAAGTACTACCGCCAGGACGAGAACGCGGCCAACGCCATCGTCAGCTATTACACCAAGGGCTCGCTGGTGTGCATGGCGCTCGACCTCACCATTCGCGCCAAAACCGCCGGCAGGAAGTCGCTGGACGACGTGATGCTGGCGCTGTGGCAGCGCTACGGCCGCGACTTTTACGAGAACAAGGCGCGCGGCGTGGGCGTGACGCCGGCCGAAGTGGAAGCGCTGTGCGATGAAGTGGCGGGCGCCAAACTGAAATCGTTCTTCGATAAATACGTGCGCGGCACGGAAGACCTGCCGCTGGCGAAAATGCTGGCGCCGTTCGGCGTGAAGTACAGCGACGAGCGCAAGACGGCCAAGCCCAGCCTGGACGCCAACCTGGGACGCGACGGCGCGGACGCCAAGCTGTCCGCCGTGCATGAGGGCGGCGCGGCGCATGCGGCCGGGCTGTCGGCGGGCGACCTGCTGGTGGCCATCGACGGCCTGCGCGTCACGCCGGGCAACCTGGACGGGCTGCTGTCGCGCTACAAGGTCGGCGCCACCGTCGAAGTGCACGCCTTCCGGCGCGACGAGCTGCACACCTTCAGCGTGCGGCTGCAGGCCGACCGCGTGCCCGCCGTGACGCTGGCGCTGGCGCCTGAAGTCCCCGGCAAGAAATCCGCCGGACCAGCCCGGCCGAGCGCGGTCCGCTGATGAACCCCGGGCCCGCGCAGTTCTTGCAACTGGATCTGCGGACCCTGCTGCTGATGACGATCGTGATGAGCGCCGTCATGAGCATGGTGATGTACTCGGTGCACCGCAGTTTCCGGGGCGAGGTGCGCGGGCTGGACCGCTGGTCGCTGGGGCTGCTGTGCATCGTCGGCGCGGGCGTGTCGTTCGCGGTGAACGGCTGGGTGGGAAAAGCCGGCCTGCTGGCGGCGAATATGCTGTTGTTCTGGGGCGTGGGCCTGTCCATGATCGGCACCCAGGAGTTCTTTGCGCGGCGGCCGGGCTGGGGCTTGTTCCACGGCGTCTGGCTGGTGGGCGGGCTGCTCACTGCGTGGTGGCTGCTGGTGCAGCCGCACTTGGGGGCGCGCATCGCCGCGTTTTCGCTGGCCGCCTTCATTTTCTACGCGGTCCAGTGCTGGCTGGTGTGGCGCCACGGCACGCGCCACTTCTCCTACTGTTTCTTCGGCGTGCTGGTGACGCTGCAGGCGCTGACCGTGCTGGCGCGCATGCTGATCGCCTTGTCGACCGACGTGGTCACCGAGGACGTGCTGCGCAACGGCGCGCTGGTCAATGTGTTCATGGCGCTGGCCAGTTTCATGTCGCTGATGCTGGCGATTGCCTTCCTGATGATGGCCATGCGGCGCTTGCAGGGCATCCTGGAGGAGCGCTCCACGCACGATCCGCTGACCGGGGTGCTGAACCGGCGCGGCTTCGATATCTTCTACGCCAAGCAGCGCGTGCAGCTGCGCCGCGAGCGGCGGCCGCTGTCGCTGATGAGCATAGACCTGGACCATTTCAAGGCCGTCAATGACCGCTACGGCCACGTGGTGGGCGACCGGGTGCTGGTGCAGATTGCCAACGTCATCAGCCAGGCCTTGCGCGAGAGCGATTATGTGGCGCGCTTCGGCGGCGAGGAGTTCGTGGTGCTGCTGCCGGACGCGGAAGTGCCGCGCGCCATGATGGTGGCGGACCGTATCCGCACCGCGCTGCGCACCGGCTGGGACGACCAGCTGCCGCCTTGCACGGTCAGCATCGGCATCGGCACGCACCTGTCGCGCGAGGAGACGCTGGACAGCCTGCTGGGCCGCACCGACGCGGCACTGTACCGCGCCAAGCAAAACGGCCGCGACCGGGTGGAGCTGGCCGGGACGGCCGAGCTGCGCTGACACGGGCTGACGGCGTCACTGCACCGGCGCCAGCGTGCGGATCTGGAAGCGGTATTCCTTGTTGAACAAAAAGGTTTCGGAAAAATCGAAGGTCTGGTGGTGCCCGGTCATCAGCTTGCCCGGCTTGGGGAAGGGCGCCGCCGCGCGCATGGCGGCCAGCGCCAGGCCGCTGGCTTTCTGGTCGCGCGAGCGCGCCACGCGCAGGGTCACGATGTCGCCGTCGCGCCCGATCTTCGCCTCCACCACCACGATGGAAGTCAGCAGTGGCGGCAGCGCGCCGCTGAATGCGGCATCCGGCGTGGTGGCCAGGATTTTCGCGGCCAGCGCGCGCTTGTAGTCGTCCAGGTTGTGGATCGGCGCCGGCAGCGGCGGCACCGGCACCTGTTCGGCCGGCAGCGGCGTGCGCGGAATGTCGGCGGGCCTGGCGGACGGCGCGTCGCGTCGCGGCGGTTCCTTGCCGCAGGAGGCCAGAAGGGAAGCGCACAGCAGCGCCGCGAGGGCCACTGCGGCGGTATGCTGTAACTTGCCCATGGCGGGCCTCCCGGTAAAGATTTAGCTCAACAAATCAGCTGAACAGGCGGCGCAGCTCCGCGCCTGGATCCGGCGCGCGCATGAAGGCTTCGCCCACCAGGAAACTGTGGACGTTCGCGTCGCGCATGCGCTGCACGTCGTCACTGTTCAGGATACCCGATTCCGTGATAACGAGGCGCTCTGCTGGGATGCGGCCGAGCAGGTTCAGCGTGGTGTCCAGCGAGGTTTCGAAGGTGCGCAGATTGCGGTTGTTGATACCGATCAGGTTGCTTTTCAGCTTGAGCGCGGCGGTCAGTTCCTCGCCGTCGTGCGACTCGATCAGCACGCCCATGCCCAGTTCATGGGCGCAGGCTTCCATCTCCGCCATCAGGCCGTGGTCCAGCGCGGACACGATCAGCAGGATGCAGTCGGCGCCCATCGCGCGCGCTTCGTAGATCTGGTACATATCGATCATGAAGTCCTTGCGCAGCACCGGGATGTCGCAGGCGGCGCGGGCCTGTTTTAGGTAGTCGTCGGCGCCCTGGAAGTAGTGCACGTCGGTCAGCACGGACAGGCAGGAGGCGCCGTGCGAGGCGTAGCTGTGGGCGATCTCGGCCGGGCGGAAGTCGGCGCGCAGCACGCCTTTCGACGGCGATGCCTTTTTCACTTCGGCGATCACGCCCGCGTGGCCGGCGGCGATGTTCTTGCGCAGGCTGGCCTCGAAGCCGCGCAGATTGGCGCGCAGCTCGGCGTCGCCTTCCACTTCGGCGCGCAGGCTGGCCAGGCTGCGGTGCTTCTTGGCCGCCGCCACTTCATCGGCCTTGGTGGCCAGGATCTTGTTCAGGATGTCGGACATGGTCGTGCTTTCAATGTTGTTCGGACAGCGCCAGGCGCGCCCCGAGTGCCAGGAACAGGCCGCCCGTAATGCGGTTCAGCCACAGCGCCACCAGCGGTTTGACTTTCAGGCGCGCGCTGGCGAAGGCGGTGAACACTGCCAGCCCGTTACACCACAGCATGCTGTTGAAGTTGAAGATGCAGCCGAGGATCAGGAAGGCCAACGCCTTGTTGGGCGCGTCGGCCGAGATAAACTGCGGCACGAAGGCCAGGAAGAACAGCGCCACTTTCGGATTCAGCACGTTGGTCAGGAAGCCCTGCGCGAAGATCTTGCGGTAGGCCAGCGGCGCCGGCGCCGGCATGGTCCCGGCGTCCGCCTCGCCGCCCTTGAGCCTGGCGCGCAGCATGCCGATGCCGACGTACACGATGTAGGCCGCGCCCACCCATTTCACCACGCTGAAGGCCATGGCGGAGGTGGACAGCAGCGCGGATAGGCCGACGGCGGCGGCGGTGACGTGCACCATGGTGCCGGCGCCGATGCCCAGCGCGGCGGCGCACCCGGCGCGCCAGCCCTGGGTGGCGCTGCGCGCCATGATGAGCAGCGTATCCGGCCCCGGCATGATGTTGAGCAGCAGGCCGGAAACGATAAACAGGGTCAGGTCATGGATGCCGAACATGATGGTCTCCTCAGTTGGCCGCGCCGAGCTGTTGCGTCACGGAGACGAACTGCTCCACCTTGGCCAGCGCCGCGCCGGAGGTGATGGCCGCGCGCGCCTTGGCCAGGCCGTCCTCGATGGAGGCGGCCACGCCGGCCGCGTACAGCGCCGTGCCGGCGTTCAGCGCCACGATGTCGTAGGCCGCGCCGGGTTCGCCGCGCAGCGCTTCCATCATCTTGGTTTTCGATTCGGCGGCGTCGGCCACCTTCAGGTTGCGGCTGGCGATCATCTGCATGCCGAAGTCTTCCGGGTGGATTTCGTATTCGCGGATTTCGCCGTTCACCAGCTCGCCCACCATGGTGGCGGCGCCCAGCGACACTTCATCCATATTGTCGCGGCCATAGACCACGATGGCGTGCTGCGCGCCCAGGCGCTGCAGCACGCGCACCTGGATACCCACCAGATCCTGGTGGAACACGCCCATCAGGATATTCGGCGCGCCGGCCGGATTGGTCAGCGGCCCCAGGATGTTGAAGATGGAGCGCACGCCCAGCTCGCGGCGCACCGGCGCCACGTGCTTCATGGCGGCGTGGTGGTTGGGCGCGAACATGAAGCCGATGCCGGTCTGCGCGATGGACTGCGCGATCTGCTCCGGCTTCAGGTTGATGTTGGCGCCGAGCGACTCGATCACGTCGGCCGAGCCGGACGAGGACGACACGCTGCGTCCGCCGTGCTTGGCCACGCGCGCGCCGGCCGCCGCCGCCACGAACATGGCGGTGGAGGAGATGTTGAAGGTGTGCGCGCCGTCGCCGCCGGTGCCGACGATGTCGAGCAGGTTGGTGGTGTCGGCCATCGGCACCTTGGTGGAGAACTCGCGCATCACCTGCGCGGCGGCGGCGATTTCGCCGATGGTTTCTTTCTTCACGCGCAGGCCCATGGTCAGGGCCGCGACCATCACGGGCGACATTTCGCCGGACATGATCTGGCGGAACAGGTGCAGCATTTCGTCGTGGAAGATCTCGCGGTGCTCGATGCAGCGCAGCAGCGCTTCCTGATGCGTGATCTGGTGCGTGGTTTTAGGCGTAGGCATGGCAATTCCTCTTCAATTCGGATTGAGCTCGGGACGGATTTCGGGCCAGGGATGCGTCGGCGCGCGCGCGCCGGCCCGGTCAGCGTTCCAGGAAGTTCTTCAGCAGCGCGTGGCCGTGTTCCGACAGGATGGACTCGGGGTGGAACTGCACGCCCTCGATGTCGTATTCCTTGTGGCGCACGCCCATGATCTCGCCGTCGTCGGTCCACGCCGTCACTTCCAGGCAGGAAGGCAGCGAGGCGCGTTCGATCGCCAGCGAGTGGTAGCGGATCACGGTGAAGGGGCTGGGCAGGTCTTGGAAGACGCCCACGCCGGTATGCGCGATTGCGGAAGTTTTGCCATGCATGACCTGCTTGGCGCGGATTACCTTGCCGCCGAACGCTTCGCCGATGGCCTGGTGCCCCAGGCACACGCCGAGTATCGGCTTCTTGCCCGCGAAGTGCTTCAGCACCTCGACCGAAATGCCTGCCTGCGCAGGGGCTTTCGGCCCCGGCGAAATGCAGATGCGGTCCGGGTTCATCGCTTCGATTTCAGCGATCGTGATTTCGTCGTTGCGGAAGGTGCGCACGTCCTCGCCCAGCTCGCCGAAGTACTGCACGATGTTGTAGGTGAAGGAGTCGTAATTGTCGATCATCAGCAGCATCTCAGAACTCCCCATCCAGGCCATCTTGCACTTGTTCGGCGGCGCGCAGCACGGCGCGCGCCTTGTTTTCAGTTTCCTGCCATTCCATTTCCGGTATCGAGTCGGCCACGATGCCGGCCGCGGCCTGCACGTACAGCATGCCGTCCTTGATGACGCCGGTGCGGATGGCGATCGCCACGTCCATTTCGCCGCCGAAGGACAGGTAGCCGCAGGCCCCGCCGTAAATGCCGCGCTTGCTGATTTCCAGCTCGTCGATCACTTCCATGGCGCGCACTTTCGGCGCGCCGGTCAGGGTGCCGGCCGGGAAGGTGGCGCGCAGCACGTCCAGGTTGGACATGCCTTCCTTCAGCGTGCCCTCCACGTTGGAGACGATGTGCTGCACATGCGAGTACTTCTCGATCACCATGCGGTCGGTCACCTTCACGGTGCCGATGTCGGAGATGCGGCCCAGGTCATTGCGCGCCAGGTCGATCAGCATCACGTGTTCGGCGATCTCTTTCGGATCGGCCAGCAGTTCTTTCGCCAACTCGGCGTCGCGTTCCGGCGTGCCGCCGCGCGGGCGGGTGCCGGCGATGGGGCGCAGCGTGACTTTCTTCTGGCCGTCGGCCGCCGTCTCGTTGCGCACCAGGATCTCGGGCGAGGCGCCGACGATCTGCATGTCGCCGAAATTGTAGAAGTACATATACGGCGACGGGTTCAGCGAACGCAGCGCGCGGTACAGCGTCAGCGGCGAATCCACGTAGGGCTTGCGCAGGCGCTGGCCGATCTGCACCTGCATCAGGTCGCCCGCCATCACGTATTCGTGGGCCCGGGCCACCGCCTTCAGGTAGTCTTCCTTGTCGAAGTCGCGGATGGTTTCGGTGCGCACCGAGGCCGACGTCACCGGCGCATCGACGCCGCGGCGCAGCAGGGCGCGCAGGTCTTTCAGGCGCTGGCGCGCTTTCGAATAGGCTTCCGGCTGGCTGGTGTCGGCGTAGACGATCAGGTACAGCTTGCCGGAGATGTTGTCGATCACCGCCAGCTCTTCGGTCACCATCAGCTGGATGTCCGGCAGGTTCAGGTCGTCTTTCGGCGCGCCGCCGGCCAGCTTTTTCTCGATATGGCGCACCGTGTCGTAGCCGAAGTAGCCGGCCAGGCCGCCGCAGAATCGCGGCATGCCGGGACGCAGCGCCACCTTGAAGCGCGACTGGAACTGTTCGATGAAGTCGAGCGGATTGCCTTCGTGGGTTTCGATGACGGCGCCGTTCTTCACGATCTCGGTCAGGTTGCCGTGCGTGCGCAGCAGCGTGGTCGCGGGCAGGCCGATGAAGGAATAGCGGCCGAAGCGTTCGCCGCCCACCACCGATTCGAGCAGGAAGGTGTTCTTGCCGTGGTGCTGGGTTTGCGCCAGCTTCAGGTACAGCGTCAGCGGGGTTTCCAGATCGGCGAAAGCCTCCGCGATCAGTGGGATACGGTTGTAGCCTTGCGTGGCCAGCGATTTGAATTCGAGTTCGGTCATGTTCTCTCCGTGCCGCCCAAAGCGATAGGTGGAGTTCGGGCGGGGGTAGTTCAAAAAACCTGTCGGCGCACGAAAATGCGGGCGACAGCAATCAGCGCGGGTCAGTTAGCCCAGGATTGCCAGCGTCGCCATAGCCAGGCCTCAATCGAGCCCTGGTGCGTGACATTGTGTCTTTTGTTGAGAAACATGCTGTGTTTAGGATCAGTTTGCTATCTGGTTGTGCAAGCGTATCAAGTCTGCCGCGTGTAGCAGCGTGTCAACTATACCATCGGAATCTGTGTCGTGTATAGACTCGCCGTGATTGTAGCCGTACGGCACCGTCAGCACCGGGCAGCCGGCCGCGCGCGCCGCCTGCGCGTCGTTCGAGGAATCGCCGATGGCCACCACCTGGGCCGGCTCCAGCGCGAAATCGCGGCACACCTGCAACAGCGGCAGGGGATGGGGCTTTTTCTGCGCCAGCGAATCGCCGCCGTAGACCACCTCGAAATAGCCGGCCAGGCCTTTTTGCTCCAGCAAGGGTTTCGCAAAAGCGATCGGCTTGTTGGTCACGCAGGCCAGGCGCAGGCCGTGCGCCTTGAGCGCGGCCAGCCCTGCCGCCACGTCCGGATACAGCGTGCTGTGGTCGCCATTGATGTCCAGGTAATGGCGCTGGTAGGCGTCCATGGCGGCGCCGAAGTGCTGCTCCACGCCGTCCGCCTCCAGATAAACCGCCAGTACCGAGCGGATCAGATGCTCCGACCCCTTGCCTACCATCAGCGCAATAACTTCCGGGGTCAGGTCCGGCATNGGCGCGATGCCGGACCTGACCCCGCCCTGGAAACTGCGGCCGCAGCTCGGCCAGCATGCGGTTGATGGCGACGTGGAAGTCCGGCATGGTGTGCAGCATGGTGCCGTCCAGGTCGATGATGGCGGCCTGCACGCCGCGCAGCGGGTTCAAGCCTGGGGTAGCGGCCGCCATTGTCATTACACGCCCGCCAGCTGTGCGCGCATGGCGTCGATCACTGCTTTATAGTCTGGCTGGCCGAAGATGGCCGAACCGGCGACGAAGGTGTCGGCGCCGGCCTTGGCGGCGGCGGCGATGTTGTCGATCTTGATGCCGCCGTCCACTTCCAGCAGGATGTCGCGGCCGGATTCGTCGATCATGCGGCGCGCTTCGGCGATCTTCTTCAGCGCCTGCGGGATGAAGGACTGGCCGCCGAAGCCCGGATTGACCGACATGATCAGGATCATGTCGATCTTGTCCATCACGTGCTCCAGGTAGCTCAGCGGGGTGGCCGGGTTGAACACCAGGCCGGCCTTGCAGCCGTGGTCGCGGATCAGCTGCAGCGAACGGTCGATATGGTCGGACGCTTCCGGGTGGAAGGTGATGATGTTGGCGCCGGCCTTGGCGAAGTCGGGGATGATGCGGTCCACCGGCTTGACCATCAGGTGCACGTCGATCGGCACGTCCACGTGCGGGCGGATGGCCTGGCACACCAGCGGGCCGATGGTCAGGTTGGGCACGTAGTGGTTGTCCATTACGTCGAAGTGGATGATGTCGGCGCCGGCGGTGACGACATTGCGCACTTCCTCACCCAGGCGGGCGAAGTCGGCGGACAGGATGGACGGGGCGATACGGAAGGTAGTCATGGATGGGCCTGCGATAAAAAGATGCGCTATTTTACGCTGACCCTTGCGCCCGCGCCGGATTTGCGGTGCAATGTCAGATAGACGGTAACAATTCGTTACGCTTGCACGAAGAACTACTGAAGATTTACTAAGGATTGCAGATGGCCACTTATGAATTCACTGTTTCGGTCAGAACCCAGTATCTGCCCGAGCAGTCCGATCCTGAACGCACCAACTTCGTGTTCACGTACTCGATCACGATCAAGAACACCGGCACGGTGGCGGCGCAGCTGATCTCGCGCCACTGGGTCATCACCGACGCCAACAACCATACCGAAGAGGTGCGCGGCCTGGGCGTGGTGGGCCACCAGCCGCTGCTGCAACCGGGCGAGCAGTTCGAGTACACCAGCGGCACCGCGCTGGCCACGCCGCAAGGCTCCATGGTCGGCGAGTATTTCTGCGTGGCCGAGGATGGCCACCAGTTCGAAGCCAAGATTCCCGAATTCGTGCTGTCGCTGCCGCGTACGTTGCACTGAGCCGGCAACCAAGCCGGCAACCAAGTTGTCAGCTAGCCGGGCCGTCGTCCTTGCCGCCTGCATCGGGACCGGGCAGCGGCTTGGCGGCCGGCTTCTTCTTGGATGGCAACGTCCACCAGACGATGAACACCAGCAGGAACAGCGCCACGAACGCTTCCAACATCAACACCCACATATCCAGCCCCCCATGTTATTTGCACGCAGTAGTTTAATCCTTTCCCTGGGCGCCGTGGCGCTGGCGCTCGCGGGCTGTACTTCCCCGATGCCCAAGCCGGGCGCGCCGGCCCAACCGCGCCCGCCCGAGCAGCCGGCCCCGCCGGCCCAGCCAATCCCGCCTGCCCAGCCATCCCAGCCGCTGGCGCCCGCCGTGCCGCCAACGCCGGCCCCGCCCGCCGCCATCCGCTTCGTGCCGGCCACCTTCGCGGCGCTGCCCGGCTGGGAGCGCGATGACGTGCGCGCGGCCTGGCCGGCCTTCATGGCGTCCTGCTCGGTGCTGGGCAAGCGCGCCGAATGGAAGGAGCCGTGCGGCGTGGCGCGCCAGGTCAACGCGGGCGACGAGAAGGCCATCCGCCTGTACTTCGAGAGCTTCTTCGAGCCGCGCCAGGTGATCGCGCCGGACGGCGCGGACACCGGCCTGGTTACCGGCTACTACGAGCCGCTGCTGCGCGGCGCGCGCAAAAAGGGCGGTCCCTACCAGACCCCTCTATATAAAGTGCCGGACGACCTGCTCACCGTGGACATGGCCAGCGTCTATCCCGAGCTGAAGGGCATGCGCCTGCGCGGCCGCCTGCAGGGCAAGAAGGTGGTGCCGTACTCCACCCGCGCCGATATCGAGAGCGCCAGCTTCACCGGCAAGGAACTGATGTGGGTGGACGATTCGGTGGAAGCCTTCTTCCTGCAGGTGCAGGGCTCCGGCCGCGTGCAACTGACCGACACGCTGGAAACCGTGCGCGTGGCCTATGCCGACCAGAATGGCCACCCTTACAAGTCGATCGGCCGCTACCTGGTGGACAAGGGCGAGCTGACGGCGGACCAGGCCTCCGCGCAAGGCATCAAAGCCTGGATCGCCGGCCATCCGACGCGCCAGGCCGAGCTGTTCAACGCCAACCCTTCCTATGTGTTCTTCAAGGAAGAAAAGCTGCCGGACCCGAAAGTGGGCCCGAAAGGCGCGTTGGGCGTGCCGCTCACGCCGCAGCGTTCGGTGGCCATCGACGCCTCGCAGCTGCCGCTGGGCGCGCCGGTGTTCCTGTCCACCACCCAGGCCAACAGCGACATACCGCTGCAGCGCCTGGTGATGGCGCAGGACACGGGCGGCGCCATCCGTGGCGCGATCCGGGTCGATTATTTCTTCGGTTTCGGCACCGAAGCGGCCGAAAACGCCGGCCGCATGAAGCAGCGCGGCAGCGTCTGGGTGCTGATGCCCAAGCAGGTGCCGCCCGCCGCCTCGGCCAAGCCGCCCCGCAAATCCTGAAGCAGGGCCGCCAGCGCCGCTAGCGCAGCACCAGCACCGGCAGCTCGGTATGCGCCAGCACCTTCTGGGTCTCGCTGCCCAGGAACAGCTTGTTCAAGCCCTTCCTGCCGTGCGACGCCATCACGATGGCGTCGCAGCCATGCTTCTCGGCCGCCGCCACGATCTCCTGGTAAGGGCTGGGCGAGAGCGCCACCAGGCCCTCGAACGGCACCCCGGCCGCGCTGGCCGCCGCCGCCACCTTGTTCACATTGTCGCGCGCGGCGCGCTCCATCTGGCCCTCGTACACCTCCGCGTCCGGCGCCACGATGCCGCTGTCGCCGCTCAGGGTCATGAAAGGGAAGGGCTGGATCACGCTGATGGCGGTCACGCGGCCGCCGTGCACGCGTGCCAGCTCCAGCACGCGGGCTGTGACTTTGTCCGATAGTTCGGAACCGTCGGTAGGAAACAGGATGTGGGTGAACATGGCATTCTCCAGAGCGTAGCTGCGATGGCTCAGTGTAGGCGCGATGGCCGCCCGCACGGCGCACGGCAGCAAACGTCAATTTCTGGGTGACAATTTGTGATATTCCTGTGGCACGATTGCCTTTAGAATTCGTCACAATTTCATTCAAGGCAACCATGGCTACCAGCGACGACTACACCCAGGACAGCACCACCACCGGCTGGCTGCAAGCAGGCGGACAGATTTCCGCCAAATTCGAGCGGGGCGGCGATAGCGACTGGTTCCGCATCACGCTGGCAGCCAACAGCTACTACACCTTCCAGCTGGCGGCGCCTGCGCTGTCGGACAGCTCGGGCAGCTTCAGCCTCTACCTGGCGCAGCCGGGCGGCGGCATGCTGAGCCCGGTCTGGTCCACCATGTCCGCCAAGGGCATGACGGGCATGTTCAAGAGCGCCGTGGCCGGCGATTATTTCGTCAGCGCGTCCAACTACACGTACTCGGCCACCGTGCCGTACAGCTACACGCTCAGCGCCGGTGCCGCCGTCGCCGACGACGCGGGGGACACCGCGCAAACCGCCGGCCGCATCGCGCTGCGCCAGGCGGTGAGCGGAATCTTCGAAGGCCCGGGCGATGTGGATGCGTACAAGGTCACCCTGGAAAAGGGCGTCACCTATACCGCCAAGCAGGGCTATGACGCCGGCTCGGCCTATTCCATGTCCGTGTCGGTGGCCGACAGCGGCGGACAGGCCGTGGCGGCCTATTTGTCGGGCAACAGCTACTCCTTCACCGCCTCGGCCAGCGGCGATTATTATTTCCTGGCCAGCGGCGGCAATTACTCCGGTACGGCGGCGCCCTACACGCTGACCGTCGAGGCGGCGGTGGACGACCGCGGCGCCAGCGCCGCAGGCGCGGGCACGATGCGGGTGGGCGCCAGCACCAAGGGCCAGCTGGAAGTGGCCGGCGACAAGGACTGGTACGCCGTTACGCTGAGCGCCAGCCAGGTGTACTGGCTGAGCGCCAAGCCGGACCACAGCGTGCCCGGCGGCAACTACAGCTACGGCTACGCGCAGATGCAGCTGTTCGACAGCACCGGCAAGCTGCTGGCGGCTGAAACCGGCGCCAGCAGCGATGCCGTGCTGCAGTACGTGCCGGCCAAGACCGGCACCTATTACTTCGAGGTGGGCGCCAGCCCCAACTCCGGCATGACCGGCAGCTACCTGGCCCATGCCGCCGTCGGCGTGCAAGACGACCATGGCAACGACAAGGCCGGCGCCAGGCAGGTCGCCGTCGGCAGCACGACCAGCGGCAAGCTGGAACTGGCCAGCGACATCGACATGTTCAAGTTCTCGGTCAAGGCCGGCTCCACCTATTTGTTCGAGCTGAAGACGCAGACCGGCGTGGGCAACCCCTACCTGCAGCTGGCTGGCCAGGACGCCGAAGGCTCCTCGTCCGGCCTGGCCAGCTATTCCAAGCCCGGCGTGACCGATTACCGCATCTACACCGCCAATTACACGGGCGACTATTTCCTGACCGTGGACAACACCGGCAGCACCGGCACCGCCGGCTACACGCTGCAGGTCAGCACGCCGGCCGGCGACGATTTTGCCGCCAGCAGCGCCACCACGGCGGCGCTGACCAGCGGCGCCAGGCTGGCCGGTTCACTGGACTACATCGGCGACGCCGACTGGATCAAGATCAGCATGGTGGCCGGCAACAAGTACGCTTTTGTTCTGGGAGGCAAGAACAGCGGCGACGGCACGCTCGATACCGGCAGCGGCCAGGCCGGCCTGGCCCTGGTTAGCGGGCCGAACGGCGGGTACTATGGCATGACCAGCCTGGGCGGCCTGAACACCCCGGGCTACAGCTTCAGCTGCGAGCTCAGCGGCGACTACTACCTGAGCGTGGGCAGTAGCGGCTACTACGCCGGCGGGGCCGCCGGCACGTATGCGGTCAGCGCGTACAACATCAGCGGCGATACCGCCATGCCGGCCATGGTGTCCTTCGCGCCCGCCAGCGGCAGCGCCGGCGCCAGCCTCACCGGCAATATCACGCTGGGGTTCAACGATTTGATGCGGGGCGGCGAGGGTTCGATCCGCTTGATCGACTCGGTGGGCAATCTGGTCGAGACCTTCTATATGACCGGCGCGAACAACCGCATCCAGATCGCCGGCAACACCGTCACCATCGACCCGTCTGCCAATCTGCAGCCAGGCACCAAGTACACGCTGGAAATCCCGGCCGGCTCCCTGCTCGACTATGCGGGCAACAAATTCCTGGCCGATTCGGTGTACAGCTTCACCACGCTCCACACCGTGGCGCAAGGCGGCAGCGGCAATGACTTGCTGAGCGGCATAGGGACCAACGTGCGCCTGTCCGGCGGCGACGGCGTCGATACCGTGGTCTATGGCAGCAACTGGGGCGACTACACCGTTAGCGTCGGCGCGGCCGAATCGAAAGTGCTGTACCGCTACGGCGGCACGGTCGGCACGGGCGACAGCCTGACCGGCGTGGAGCGCCTGCAATTCAGCGACCGCAACATCGCGCTCGATGCCGATGGCCACGGCGGCCAGGCCTACCGCATGTACCAGGCCGCGTTCAACCGCACCCCGGACAAGGCCGGCCTGGGCTTCTGGATGTCGCACCTGGATAATGGCATGTCGCTGCAAGCGGTGGCCAAGGCCTTCCTGGACAGCGCCGAATTCCAGTCCAGCTATGGCGCCCTGGGCAACGAAGCCTTCGTCAACAACCTGTATCTCAACGTGCTGCACCGCGCGGGCGAAGCAGCCGGCGTGGCGCACTGGGTGGACAAGCTGGAGCATGGCACGGCGCGCGCCGACGTGCTGATGGGCTTCAGCGAGAGCGCGGAAAACCGCGCCGAAATCCTGAAAGTGATCGGCAACGGCTTCGAGTACACGCCTTACGGCTGATCCGGCGCCACGCTGCGCAGCACTCCCAGCCCGCCCAGCGTATGCGCCGCGCCCAGCATGCCGGGCGTCATGCCCAGTTCGCGCGTGGCGAGCAGGACCAGCAGCGCGCTGTAACCGAACAGGAAGAAGTGCCACAGCGCCGCGCCCCAGGCCAGCGTGCGCAGCAGCGGCTCGCGCCAGATGACGGCGAAGCCGGAGGCGATGTCGCGCAGCGGATGCTGGTCCGACGGCGCCGGGGCCGGCTCCACCAGTTGCGTCTTGCGCAGGTTCCAGGCTGAAACCAGGAAGCTGAGCGCGTCGAACAGCACGGCGAACGGCGCCGTGAGCCATTGCACCAGCAGGCCGGCCAGGCCCGGCGCCACCCGGCGCGAGATGGAGGGTCGGCGTTGCGCAGCAGGGGATCGTTGGCGGGGAAGAATCGCATCGGCGCAAATAATACCAGCGCTCTTGCAAGAACCGCTACAATCGCCCGATATCCCCGCTTTAATAAGGAGACCTCGATGCAATATGAAGACCTGATCGTAGAAACGCATGGCAAGGTTGCCCTGATCCGCCTGAACCGCCCGAAAGCGCTGAACGCGCTGAACGACCGCATGATGAATGAGCTGGGCGACGCCTTCCGCAAATTCGACGCCGACCCGGACATCGGCTGCATCATCCTGACCGGCAGCGAAAAGGCCTTCGCGGCCGGCGCCGACATCGCCGCCATGGCCGACTACACCTACCAGGACACCTACCGCGACAACTACATCACCCGCAACTGGGAGCATATCCTGAAGGTGCGCAAGCCGGTGGTGGGCGCGGTGGCCGGCTTCGCGCTGGGCGGCGGCTGCGAACTGGCCATGATGTGCGACTTCCTGATCGCGGCCGACAGCGCCAAGTTCGGCCAGCCGGAAATCAAGGTCGGCGTCACCCCGGGCGCCGGCGGCACCCAGCGCCTGCCGCGCGCCATCGGCAAAGCCAAGGCCATGGACCTGCTGCTGACCGCGCGCATGATCGACGCGGCCGAAGCCGAGCGCATCGGCCTGGTGTCGCGCGTGGTGCCGGCGGATAAGCTGATCGAAGAAACCCTGGCGGCGGCCACCACCATCGCTTCCATGTCCACCTCGGTGGCCATGCAGATCAAGGACGCCGTCAACCGCGCCTTCGAAACCACGCTGACCGAAGGCGTGAACTACGAGCGCCGCCTGTTCCAGGCCGCGTTCGGCACCCCGGCCCAGCGCGAAGGCATGCACGCTTTCCTGGAAAAGCGGGCGCCCAAGTTCGACGGGCTCTGAAGCGGCGCCGCAGGGCGGGCATGGCACGCATGCCATGCCCGCCCGCGTGCCGGGTACGGCCTCAGAACTTGAAGTTGCCGTCGCTGCGCGGGATCGTGCCGCTGCACGATCCCGGCGTGGCGAACTCGCGGTTGCCCGAGGCGGTGGCCTGGTTGCCTTCCCAGGCCGCCGTGCTGCCGTTCCACTTCACATACTTATACTGCATCGACGTGTTGGCAGGCAGTGCGAGCGTGCCGCTCCAGGGCACGTTCGCGCCGCTACCCTGGATCGCCAGCGCAAAGCCGCTGGCCGGGGTCCAGTTGCCGAGGTTGGCGAGGTTGCCCACCACGTACAGGCTTTGCCCGACCACCGTGTTGGCGCCGGCGATGGTGAAGCTGACCTGGCAGGTTGAATCCGCCGGGGTCGATACCGCCAGCGCGCTGCTCGGCGCGGAGCTGTTGCCCGCCGCATCGTAGGCGCGCACCGCGTAGCTGTAGCTGGCGCCGGGAACCAGGCCGGTGTCGCTGAAACCGGCCGTGGCGGTGGTGCCGACCTGCACATTGTCGCGCAGGATGCTGTAGCCGGCCACGCCCACGTTGTCGGTGGATGCGTTCCAGGACAGGGAGGCGGAGGTGGCCGTCACGTTGCTGCTGGCCAGCGCGGTCGGAATGCTGGGCGCGGTGGTGTCCGCGCCGGCGCAGGGATTGGCCGCCGTGACGGCGCCCGCGTTGACAGCCGAGACGCCACTGCCCAGCGCGTAGTTCGCGCCGCCGTGGTTGTCCCAGGTGCCGGCGCCGTTGTTGAACACCACCTGCGCGCCGCTGGCTGAGCCCAGCGGCAGCGCCTTCGACTTCCAGCCGCTGCAAGCGGCGTCCATCGGCACGCCGGGGACGGCCGTCCACGTGCCGCCGGCGGGCGCGTAGTGGATGTTCACGGTGCTCCAGTTGGCGGTGTTGCGGTAGTAGACCGTTGCCACGTTGCCTCCCACCGGCGCGGTGCTCACCGCCAGCGCTGCGCTGGCGGCGGACACGTTGCCGGCCGCATCCAGCGCCTTCACCGTGTAGCTGTAGGCGGTTGCCGGCGACAGGCCGCTGTCGTTGTAGCTGGTTGCCGCCGTGGCGGCGATGACCGCGCCGTTGCGCAGCACCTGGTAGCCGCTCACGCCGACGTTGTCGGTCGATGCGTTCCAGCTGACCGTGAGGCTGTTGGCGTCGACGCTGGAAGCGGCGAGGCCGGCCGGGACCGCCGGCGCCTGGTTGTCCGGCTGGGCGGGCGTGGTCACGCTGGCCGCGTTGCTGGCGGCAGATACGTTGGACGCCGCGTCGAACGCCTTCACGGTGTAGCTGTAGGTGGTGCCGCCGGCTGCCGTGTTGTCCACATAGCTTGTGCCGCTGGCCACGGTGCCGATCAGGGCGCCGTTGCGGTGGATGTAATAGCCCGCCACGCCGACATTGTCGCTGGCCGCGTTCCACGCCAGGCTGACCGTGTTGGCATCGATGGCGGAGCCGGCCAGGCCGGCGGGCGCGCCCGGGGCGGTGGTGTCGACGTTGCAGGGATTGACGCCGGTGCTGACCGCGCCGTTCTGTACATCCGAGATGCCGGTGCCCAGCGCGTAGTTCTTGCCGCCGTTGTTGTCCCAGGCGCCGGCGCCGTTGTTGAAGGCGGCCTGCAGGCCTGCGGCGCTGGCCAGGCTGGCGGTGTAGGAGACCCAGCCGCTGCATGCGGACGCCATCGGCACGCCCGGCACCGTGGTCCAGGTGCCGCCGGTGGGCGCGTAATGCATGTTGGCGCCGCTCCAGCCGGAGGGCAGGCGGTAGTAGACCGTGGCGACATTGCCCGCCGCAGTGGTGACCGCGCGCGGCGCGGATGCCGGGCCGGTGTTGCCCGCCGCGTCCTGCGCCTTGATCGTGTAGCTGTAGGCGGTCGACGGCTGCAGGCCGCTGTCGCTGTAGCCGGTGCCCGTGCTGACGCCTACCTGGCTGCCGTTGCGCAGCACCAGGTATTGCGCCACGCCGTAGTTGTCCGTGGCCGCCGTCCAGCTCAGGGTGAGCGCCACCGGCGTGATGGCCGATGCGGCGGGTTGTCCCGGCGCGGTCGGCGCCTGCGTGTCCGCCGCCCTGGTGGTTACGGCGGCAGCGGCGCTGCTGGCCGACTGGTTGCCCGCCGCGTCGAAAGCCGCCACCGTGTAGCTGTAGGCGGTGGACGGTGTCAATCCCTGGTCGACGTGGCTGTTGGTGGACGGGGAGGCGACCAGCACGCCGTTGCGGAACACCTTGTAACCGGTGACGGCCACGTTGTCGGTGGACGCGGCCCACGTCAGCGCGGCCGAACGGTCGCTGACCATGCCAGCCACCGGCGTGCCGGGTGCGCCGGGTGCGGTGCTGTCGATGGCCAGGAAGGGGTAGACGCCGTTCACTGCGCCGTTGATATCTTCCGCGTAGCCGGAGCCTCCGGACACGGCCTTGTACTTGCCCGCGCCGACGAATACCTGCTGGATCTCCGAGCGCGTGACATTGCCCAGCGAGTCCGTCATTTCAACGTAGTAGTCGAGCAACTGGTTGCGGTAGCTGGACAGGTAGGTGTAATACAGGTCGCCGGATTCCTGCGCCGGCAAGGCGGCGATGGTGTCGCGCGTGGTGGCAACCCAGGGCACGCCGTTCATGTCCTGCTGCAGGTCGCGCAGCTGCATCGGATACTCCTGCCAGGCGCCCACCTTGGCCGGCGTGATCGACAGCCCCGGCGTGCCGGCCAGCACTGCGGGGTCATAGACCTTGTAAGTGTCGTCGTTGCCGTCGATGCTGTTGCTGGCGTGGACCCGCACCTTCACCTTGGCGCTGGCGATGCCCGAGACGTCGTAGGCATAGGTGTAGATGGCGAAGTCATTGCTGTAGTGCTGGACCGTCCAGCCTTCCGCCTTGGATGCGTTGACCGAACCCGGATTGTAGGGGTAGCGCTGCGGCCACCACACGGACGGGCCGGTGCGGTCGCTGGCCAGGCGCGTCTGCACATAGGGCTTGGAGAAGTTCAGTGAGTTGTTGAAGGCCAGCGTGGGCTTGACCGAGTCGTCCTTGTTCTCGTCGTAGTAGCCGAAGCCGGAGTCCATGGCGGGCAGCAGGAAGTACCAGGCCAGTTCGGCCGGGTTGGCGCCGCCTGCGTAGTCGGCCGCCAGGTTGCCTTTGACCGGGTAGGACAGCATCCACGGATTGAGCTGGTTGCCGGGATGGGTGATCTGGTTGTCCAGCGCGGTGGTGGGCGACCAGTGGTTGGGGTGGCCGTCCAGCCAGATCTGCTCGGCCGTCCTGGCGTAGTTGAGCGCCGCCTGCAGCAGCGCGAAATTGCGCTCCAGGTAATGCCAGCCGTATTCGAGCGACACGGTGGCGCCTTCCTGCTGGCCTTTCAAGTTGACCTTGGGCGAGAAGTTGGTGCCGTTCACGCGGTTGAATTCGGTGAACTGGCCTTTCCATATAAGGAAGGGCAGGCGCCAGTGATACCAGGTGGGGTCGGACGAGGAGTCGCGCGTGTCTATCCACGAGCCGTCCTGCACGTGCTGCACGTCGCCGGCCGGAATCGGCTTGGCGCGCAGGTATTCATCGATGCCCAGGCAGTAGCCATTGCCGCTGCAGGTGGTGGAGTGGCCGGCCTGCCAGGTGCTCAGCGAACCGGCGCGGCCGCTGGAGTTGTCGCCGTCGTGGGCGATCACATAGAACTGGCGCGGTTCCAGCGCGGTATACGGTGCGAGTTCGTCGACGGTGACCGCGCCCTCCCAGCCTTCCAGCCACGAGCCGTTCTGGCTGACCGGGATGCCGGCCACCTTGCTCACCGCTCCGGTGGCCGGATCCACATGGCGCACCCAATGCGGAGTGGAGGCGAAGGGGAATTTGTTGACCACGACCTGCTGCTCGTGCGCCATGCCCGCCGCCACCCAGCTGCCCACATTGGACGTGTTGCGCAGGTCGGCGCGGTTGGGCGGCGAAGTGAGGGTGTCGCCGGTGGCGTCGTAGGCGGCGTAGGGGTAGTCCTTCAGCGTGCGGGAGAAATGGTTGTTGCCGAGCACCGACCATTGCACGCCCAGCTTGGCCAGCGTGGGGATCAGCCGTTCAGAGAAGCCCAGTTCGGTGGGGAAGAAACCCTTGGACGAGACGAAGCTATTGCCGAGGAAGTAGGGCTGGGCCAGCGTGGCGTTCTGGTAGATCAGGTCTTTCAGGAAGTATTCGGGGCCGACCAGCGGTCCCATGGTGTGGTGGCCGGTGAAGTGGACCGTGTCCAGCGTGCGGTAGTTATTGCTGGTCTTGAGCGTGTTGAAGGTGTTGGCCCAGCCGGCGCCCCAATTGGTGTTGGTGTAGCCCGGTGCGTTCTGCAGGGTGGCCAGGCTTTGCACGTTGTTGATGACCGCGCCGGACATGGTGACGTGGACCTGGCCCTTGGCGCCGGACCAGTTCTGCATTTCGTTGGCGACCTGCATGGGCCAGTACTGGTAGGCGCCGGTCTTGGCATCGTGCGCGTAATAGGTCACCAGATCGTCGTGCGGCATGATGCCGCCGCCCAGCGAAGCCGGCAGATAGTAGCTGTAGCCGGCCGGGGGATTCTGCTTGAGGTTGATGACCTCGCCGTCATAGGTATAGCGGATGGGGGCGCCAACGGCGGTGGCGTTGTACTTGGCCTGGACGTCGACCGCGTAGAACGGCCAGAAGTTGGGCATATGGTTGTGGTACACGTGGGCCGCCGGTATGGTGCCCGCCTGGGACAGGCCAGCGGCAAACAGGGCCGACAGGCACAAGGCGAGCGGTTTTTTACGGAATTGCATGCACATCTCCTCAACAGGTTGGACTGCGTCTAAGGAGCGCGGGGCGGCGGACTGCGACGAAGGGGCGTAACAGTGCCTCGCGGTCAGATGCGATTTTTTTCGTCGTAAGGATGTCTCAGTGCTGGCTGCCCTTTGCGGGACTGCTTATGTGTGGCTTGTATGATTACTACCACGGTGCACCCGTCCGCGAGGACATCGGCTGAGATAGCAGGGTGGAATCTACGCTTGAGTGAAATTTATGTCAACATTTGTTCGTTAGCATGATGTAGTTTACCTACATTTCCCTGCTTTTGCGCTGCGCTTGCCAACCTGGGGCGGGCTTGCTATAGTTCCGTCCCTCACGGCGCGGCATGCAGGTGCAGCGAAGTGATGAAATGAATGAGTTGACGGGCTGCATGAAACACTGCATAATCTCATCTCTCTGCTGCTGAACAAAACGCTTCAGCAAGTAACGCAGAATTCTTTAAAAATTAACAGTCGATAAGTGTGGGCGTTTGATGATGATGCCGGAGGCGCAAGCCTCTTAGCTCAAATTATT